>OY760505.1:982500-1747500 GCA_963663545.1 Candidatus Delongbacteria bacterium | reverse complement strand
CCCATAAACTGCCCCCAAGTATGCTGCCAAGAAAAGCCTCTAAGCGAGGATGGGTGCTGACCGTACCGTAAACCGACTCAGGTAGACGGGGTGAGAATCCTCAGGTGATCGATAGAACCGTGGTTAAGGAACTCGGCAAATTGGCTCCGTAACTTCGGGAAAAGGAGTGCCTTCGGGGGAAATGGACTTCGCGTCCTGCTTTCCTGGAGGCCGCAGTGACCAGGCCCAGGCGACTGTTTACCAAAAACATAGCACTCTGCGAAGTCGTAAGACGCTGTATAGGGTGTGACACCTGCCCGGTGCTGGAAGGTTAAGGGGAGCGGTCAATCCGTAAGGAGGCAGCTGTGAACCGAAGCCCCAGTAAACGGCGGCCGTAACTATAACGGTCCTAAGGTAGCGAAATTCCTTGTCGGGTAAGTTCCGACCTGCACGAATGGTGTAACGATCTGGGCGCTGTCTCGACCACGGAATCGGTGAAATTGCAATGTCGGTGAAGATGCCGGCTACCCGCGATCGGACGGAAAGACCCCGTGGACCTTTACTATAACCTGATATTGGGTTCTATCTTAGCATGTGTAGGATAGGTGGGAGACGTTGAGACGGCCACGCCAGTGGTCGTGGAGTCATCCTTGAAATACCACCCTTGCTCTGGTGGAATTCTAACCGCGACAAGTGAAGCCTTGTCCGGGACAGTTTCAGGCGGGTAGTTTGACTGGGGCGGTCGCCTCCTAAAGAGTAACGGAGGCTCGCAAAGGTTCTCTCAGCACGGTCGGCAATCGTGCGTAGAGTGTAAAAGCACAAGAGAGCTTAACTGCAAGACTTACACGTCGCGCAGGTGCGAAAGCAGGCTTTAGTGATCCGGCGGTTGAGTGTGGAATTGCCGTCGCTCAAAGGATAAAAGGTACCCCGGGGATAACAGGCTGATCTCCCCCAAGAGTTCACATCGACGGGGAGGTTTGGCACCTCGATGTCGGCTCGTCACATCCTGGGGCTGTAGAAGGTCCCAAGGGTTTGGCTGTTCGCCAATTAAAGTGGCACGTGAGCTGGGTTCAGAACGTCGTGAGACAGTTCGGTCCCTATCCGTCGTGGGCGTATGAGAGTTGAGAGGAGCTGCATCAAGTACGAGAGGACCGGTGTGGACGAACCTCTGGTGCACCTGTTGTCACGCCAGTGGCATGGCAGGGTAGCTATGTTCGGAACGGATAAGCGCTGAAAGCATCTAAGTGCGAAGCCAACCTCAAGATTAGCTCTCACTTCAGGCCCGTTCGAGACTAGAACGTTGATAGGCGGTAGGTCTAAGCATGGTAACATGTTCAGCCGAGCCGTACTAATCGGCCGTGTGACTTGATCTATAATTTCATCTCCCGCTGGGACGGGGATGTCTCACAGACCCTTCGATGCAATCGCCTAATCAGCCTTTGCCTCAATACCAGGTGTCAGAAAATGCAGGTGGCAATGGCGGTGGGGATACACCTCTTCCCATCCCGAACAGAGAAGTTAAGCCCACCAGCGCCGATGGTACTGCAGAGGTAACTCTGTGGGAGAGTAGGTCGCCGCCTGTTTAAAATTCCAAAGGCCCGCTTCGGCGGGCCTTTGTCGTTTTTGCACAGACATGCACAAACTTCTGCGCTGATGATTTGCAGTGTTTACGTACAAGCGAAGTACTGGATCGAGATGAGTCAGTGTGGTCTTCCTGATGTTCCCAGTTACTATTTGTCTATCGAGCCCAACGTGGCGCGATGGTTCACGTGGAGAAAATGACAGAGTGTAATCGCCTCATGAAGCAGTGCTGTTTTCAAAAGGAAGACGTATACTTTATCGATTTTGGTTTTGCCATTGTTGTATAGCACAGTCGTGCCAGTAGTCGGATGCAACTCCGCCGACAATTTGCTCCTGAACACGGATGAGTACCGAATCTGGACAGACATGGCCAATGAAGCACGGCAAATTGTCAGAGCTGAGGATAATCACGAGGAGGAAGCAAATGAAGACGAAGCGTATTGTGATATATGGACTTGCTCTTCTTCTCGTCGTGTTTTTCGTTTTAACGCAGCAGCTACTTGCTGGCAAGTTGTTTCCCTATTCACCTTGGCATGTCGGCTTCGAGAGAATAGAAGGCAGCCGAGCTTCGTTTCTCGTGCAGCGGGGAGCTGTTCTTCTCGATACAACGATGGTAAATGAAATGCTTCCTCATATTGAGACCTCGCACCAAATACAGTTCAAGAAGAAGCCCGTTCTTGCTGTTTTTAGAGACGAAGAGAGCTATTTGCGCCTATCACCGACCCGGGCTCGATTCTGTGCATTTCCAAGCGGCTGCTTAGTCGTCTCTCCCCGAGCCCAGCAAGAAGATCAACAGGGAGTTATCTCTCTTCGCATCTACATTGAACATGAGCTTTCCCATCTCCTGCTTTTTCAAAACATGGATCTCCTTTCGTACTTCTGCTTCCCGGATTGGCTGTTGGAAGGGTGGGCCGTATACACAAGCGGGCAACGTGGCACTAGCTGGTATCCCGATTCCCTGGAAGTCTGTGAGATGATTCGCGCGGGTAATTTCATGCCTCCAGCCTACTTCAAGACCCGCCATGAAAAGGAGATCGAACTGGACGTGGAGTATCCCATCGCTTTCATGTATTCCGAATGCGCGTGTTTCGTGGAGTATCTAATCACTGAGTTTGGGAAAACAGAAGTTCTGGGCTTCATCCATGATCTGCTTTATAGCAGAAATTGGCGCGACCAGTTTCAATGTAGCTTTGGCAGGACCTACGACGAGGTCGAGGCGGCCTTCAGAACCGGGATGGTAGACTGAGATCTGAAGTGAGCCCGGAGTTCTACATGGGTCTGGACAGGCCCGTTCCATTCTGCGCGCATCAACAAGCCATAGCGCGGTTTGAGACAGCGCGTTTTCATGCTTTTTACCAGGTCGGCTTGACGCCTTCACCACGCCTTAACACGTGAACAGCACCTTCACGGAGTCGCGAACTGTGGAGGTGAAATGAACAGACGCTTTCCTTTCGGGGCGGCTTGTGCCGCCCTTCTGCTGTGTTGCACTCCGACCCTTTATGCTCAGGAATCCATTAGTGCCACCAACGTTGCCGGAACGACCCTTGCCGAAGTCACAATTACAGGCCAGTGGTTCTTCGCTTACATGGACGAGAATTGCGGCGAGACCGACGAGTTTCGTGAGTTTCGCCTAAAGCGCGGCTATCTGACCTTCAAGAAGAAGCTCAGCCCGCACTTCGATGTGCGTGTTACACAGGATATCTCAGTCGACAAAGAAGGCGATGGCCGTGGCAACATGGAATTGCGTCTGAAATACGGCTATCTGCGATGGAAATTGCCAAGCTGGTTTGTTTTCACGAAGCCTACGATTGAAGGGGGAATGGTACATCGCCCATGGTTGGATTTCGAGCAGAAGGTGAACGACTACCGCGTTCAGGGCAAAATGTTTCTGGAACGCTTCGATATGCTCAGTTCCGCCGACTACGGCCTGAGCTTCATGTGTCTGCTTGGCGGGAGCATGGATCAGCATTACCAGAGCACAGTCAGCGATCAATATCCGGGTCGCTACGGCAGCTTTGCCATAGGTATTTACAACGGTGGCGGTTATGACGCTATCGAGGAAAACAACGACAAGCTATTCGAGGGGCGCCTGAGCCTGCGACCGCTTGGACAACTCCGGCAACTGGCTGGCTTGCAGCTTCATGCCATCGGGGCATCCGGAAAGGGAAATTCCGCAGAAGAGCCTGACTTTCATGTCTTGTCAGGAGCGAGCACGTGGCAATCTCCTTGGTTGCGAGCTTCAGCGACAATGTTTGCAGGTAAAGGGAATTTGAGTGGCGATGCGTTGGGGCGCGATGGAAAGTCGATGGATCAGACCGGATGGTCACTGTTTGCTGAGATCATGATTCCAGGTTCTGTTAACCTCGCCTTCTTTGGTCGGCACGACTGCATGGACAATGATCTTGCCGGAGCATGGCGGAAAGACTGGGCTGAACGAGTTAGCCTTTTAGGTGCTAGTTGGCGCTTTCTACCGCACTCCAAGCTGGTTTTGGATTGGGAGCAGGCCGAAAGCCTAGATATGGATAGTGGAAGTCTGGAAGATCACGTAATGGTGGAAGCCGCAGTCGAATTCAACTTTTAGCAGCTGACAGAAAGCCTGGATAGCCTGGGCGTAGAAATAGAAAAGCCGGGTGGGAGAGCCCGGCTTTTCCTGGTCGAATCAAAAAGGTGGATAACTAGAGTAGTGCCAGCGCGTATCGCGGCAGGTCGTTGACCTGCGCAAGCATGGCGACGGAGCTCTCGGCGAGGATCATGGCGCGCGTCATGTTGCTGCTTTCTGTAGCAATATCTGCGTCGCGGATCGTTGACTCGGAGCTGACCGCGTTTTCGTAGGATACCTGCAGATTGGAAATGGTGTACTGCAGTCGTTCAACATAGGAGCCGATGCGCGTACGCTCGGTATCCTTGTTGCTAATGGCGGTATCCACACTGGTAATGGCCGCCTGGGCATTGGCGGTTGTGGTAAGATCGATAGAGCCCAGACCAAGACCTGAGGCTGTCATGTCTTCAAGATTAATGGAGTAGTAATCCTGGTCGGCGGTAGCATAGGTGCCGACCTGCATCAGGATTCCCTGGCCACTACCGCTGGAGTACGTGCCATCCAGCAGTTGCAAGCCGTTGTAGTTGGTTACTTCCGCAATTCGGGTGATCTCGCTTTTGAGTTGTTGAAACTCAACGTTCAAAAAAGCGCGATCCTCGGTCGTCAACACACCCGAAGAGGCTTCCACGGCAAGCGCGCGCATGCGGGTCAGCTTCTCGTCGATCACGGAAAGGCCACCCTCCGCCGTCGCCAACATGTTGATACCGTAATTGGCGTTGCGTTCAGCCTCCACCATGGAATCAATCTGCGCTCTGAATTTCTCTGAGACTGCGAGTCCCGCGGGATCGTCCCAGGCGTAGTTGATGCGAAGACCGGATGACAGTCTTTGCGTCGCCGTGGCCAGGTCGCTGTAGTTGCGATCGAGGCTGCGCTTGGCCGACAGCGAAGGCAGGTTATGATTAATCACGAGAGCCATTACTTCCTCCGGTCACTAACTAGGTCCCTCGGCAGTGCATAGGTGCAACCGTGCCGCGTCGAGTCTCCATATCGGCCCGAGTTCGCGAGTTCGCGAGTTGAGAAGTTCTAAAAGTGCTGAGTTCTGAAGATTGCGGCAGATGTTGCCTGCTAGATGCCGTGCGGAACCGCGTGCTTCGCTGGTCTGGGGAGATAATTGCCCGCTTCTACCCGTTGCGTAGCAGAGGATGGGAATAGAAAAACCCGCTTCAGCAGCGGGTTTGAGACTTACTCAGAGGGTTCATCCAAGCCCGGTGGGGGCTCCAAAGGAAGAATCAGACCGGAAGGAGGTTCATTGGGCACAGGTTCCGCTTCCGGCTCGGCCACAATGGGAAGCCTCGCTAGGTATTCCTCAACCGGAATCAACGAGATAGCCTCGACACGAGAGCAAACCGTTTCCTCCAGCAGTCGGCGGGCTTCCTTCACGCTGGCAGCTAGCACAAACATGTGTCTTAGTTCTTCCACTTCAGGCAGGTACTGCGGGTTGACCTCATCATCACCCGCATGCACGTCCACTAAATAGGCCCGGTGATTTCGACCGTCGCTGAGGGGTGGGTAGAGTTGATTAAAGGCCATCCAGAAAACGTAGCCCCGAAACTCAAAGCACCAATCCCTCAGGTTCGGAATCTGCGGCGCTACCTCAAGACCATCGGTGCGCTTTGTTCGTCCGCGCTGGCGGCGCCCGGTAGGGGCCACCTTCCCGCGTGCTGCAGTTTGCTGTTGCGGCGCAGGGCTTGTACGACTTGCGTCGCTTCGCGTGCGTGGTTGATTATTGCTGGAACCCTGTGCGGCTCGAGGCTTGGCGTTTGTGTTCGTGCGACTGCGCTGGGGCCTCGCCTGATTTCTCGCTTCGCCCTGTTCTTCGTTGGAGGGGCGGCGTCTTTGCTCCTGGCTCTGTCCGTTCTGCGAAGCCGGGGTTTGCTGAGGTTTGCGCGGCGGACGGCGGCGTCGCGGAGTCGGAGATGAGGAGCCTTGTTGCATGAATCGCAGAACCTTCCTTCTGTTAGAGTCGCGAAGGCTTAATATAATGGAAGAGTGCTGGATAGAGGTGAGAACGGCCACAATTGGACGCTGAACCGATTGCCGGCAAAGACGGCGTTCGAACGGGAGGATCAGGAATTGTCTGACGTAAGCGAGCTCAGGAAATTATTGGCGGACGTCTTCGCGTCCGGTCGTCGCGTTTTGCTGGAGCACGAGGTCTATCAGGTGCTGGAGCTTGCCGGCTTGCCCGTGCCACGCTGGAAGTTTGTTCCACTTAGTACCACAGTGGACGAAGAGATGCTGAACGGCTTTGCTGGCGAGAAGATTGTTGCCAAGATTGTATCACCGCAGATTTTGCATAAGAGCGATGTCGGGGGAGTCAAGGTTCTGTCGCGTGATGCAAATAGTGTGAACAGCGGTCTGCGACAGATGGCGGAAACAATTCCAGCGGCCTTTGTAGAGTATGTAGGTTCTCATGGCAAACACAATGCGCCGCCCAGCGAAGAAGAGGTTCGCGCAGGAATCAGCGGCGTATTGCTGGTTGAGTTTATTCCCTACAAGAATGAGTTCGGAAATGAGCTGATTCTGGGAGTGCGCTGGTCGCGCGAGTTTGGCCCTGTGCTGAACTTCGGAGTCGGTGGTACGGATGCCGAGTATTTCGCCTCACGCATGCTGCCTGGGCGCTCGCATGCATTACGCTCGACCCTGCTACTTACTCGCGAGAGCATGATGCAAATGCTGCAGCAAACGGCGGTCTATGAACGGCTCTCCGGAAGCACGCGTGGAACACACAAACAGATTGAAGACAAAGTGCTGCTGGATGCCATCGAGGGTTTTACCCGTCTGGCAAATCTGCTGACGCCATTTGAGGACCGTGCTCCCTGCCTGCTTGAGGAGCTTGAAATCAATCCTCTTGTTGTCGCCGATGGGCGCCTTTTGCCCTTGGACGGTCTGATGCGGATTGCCGAGCTCCCCGTGCGTGAGCCTGCGCGAAATGTATCACGAATAGGAAACCTGCTGAAAGCCGAGAGTATCGCTCTGGTCGGTGTATCACAGAAGATGAATCCGGGTCGCATCATTCTACAGAACTTGCTTGATGCAAATTTCGACGTATCACGCATTCATATCGTCAAACCAAATGAGGAAATGATTGCTGGCGCTCGATGCTATCCGGACTACGCCAGCCTGCCGGAGCAGGTCGACACACTCGTACTTGCCATCGCTGCTGAGCAAGTTCCCGAAGCATTGGCAGGAATCTGTGAGAGCGACTGTGCGCGTAGCGTAGTCGTGATACCTGGTGGTATTGCCGAGAAGGAAGGCGGCGATGTGATACAGCGCCAAATCGACGAGATTATGGACAAGGCGCGCACGCTTCCTGAAGGTGGTCCTGTGATCGTTGGTTCCAATTGTCTTGGCATCTATGCACGCGATGCAGGCGTCAACAACATATTTATACCGGAATACAAACTGCCCAAGCCGACGGGTGGACGTAGTCGAATCGCCTATCTTTCGCAGAGCGGCGCATTCATGATTTGTCGCATGTCGTGTATCACGAATATTGATCCGGTCTACTCGGTAAGCCTGGGAAACCAGATGCATCTGACCATTGGTGACTTCGTTGAGTACCTCAAAGAGGACGACGATGTGGATCTGATGGCGTGCTACGTTGAAGGATTTCAGGATCTGGATGGCTGCAAACTGGCAAGCCTCGCCGGTGAGTTGCGAGAGCGCGGCAAACGCATTCTGCTATACAAGGCCGGTCGAACCGTAGAAGGCAAGAGTGCCAGTGCCGGCCACACGGCTTCCATTGCTGGCGATTTTGAGACCTGTCGACAGCTGTTGAAGGCAGCGGGTGTCGTGATGCTGGATTCGTTCGCCGACTTCCAAAATGCGGTACGTATCGAGCATTCGACAGCAGGCACCCGCCCTGTTCTTGAAGGGCGCAATCCACGCATAGGTGTCATCTCCAATGCGGGTTTTGAGTGCGTCGGTATAGCCGACAACATCAAACGCCGCGTGTATCACGATGAAGTGCGGTTGGACCTCGCGGTGTTCACCGAATCAACCCAAGCGAGATTGAAGGCCATTCTGCAGAAGGGACGAGTCGACGGCTTGGTTGACGTTCATAATCCTCTGGACGTGACGCCGATGGGATCGGACGAGGTTTGGGCTGAGTGCTGCAGGGCCATTCTTGAGGACGAAAACGTGGACGCGGCTATACTTTCGCCGGTGCCGTTAACCGCTGCCATGAACACGCTGCCTGCTGCTAGTCACCACCGTGAGGACATGCTGAATCCCGGAGCTGTGTGCAGACAATTCATAGAACTGCATCGCGAATGCCGCAAACCCTTTGTGGTGAGTATCGATTCGGGTCGTCTCTTTGACCCCTTGGCTCAGGCCGTTGAAGACGCTGGGATTCCTGTGTTCCGATACGCCGATGAGGCCACTAGAGCCCTGGGGGCCTGGTTTGGCAGCTTTGAATCCTAAAAATGTGCGGGGGCGGATCCAACACGTCCCCATTTCCACCTCTTGCACTTGCCCACATCGAGCGCGAACGCTATGCTCCTTTTTGCTTTTTAATTAGTACTATTCTGGTACTGATTAAGGAGACAATGTGCTGCGCATAACTCGACTAACGGATTACGGCATCGTGCTGATGTGCTATTTCGCCCAGCACGAACCCGGCTTTGCGAGGAGCGCCCGGGATCTTGCTCGTGATACACACTTGCCTCAGCCAATGGTTAGCAAGGTGCTCAAAGTTCTGCTGCAAGGCGGGCTCCTTGAGTCACGGCGCGGAGCGCAGGGGGGGTACCTGTTGGCGCGCCTTCCCGCTGAAATTTCCATTGCCGCAATTGTGCGCGCACTGGAGGGGCCGATAGCGATGACTTCCTGTACTACAAAGGGCGAGGCCTGTGTGCGCGCGGCCAGTTGCCCGGCCCGTCCGAACTGGATGAGAATTAACAATGTGCTGAATGACGCCTTGGATGATTTGACGCTTGCCGACCTGGTGCAACCAGCCGTGCAAGAGGACGATCTACCGGCGGCATGAATTGTGAGGCTGGAATGAAAGACCCCGAACTGCAGCAGATAGCTGAGCAGGAATACAAGTATGGCTTCGTGACACAAATCGATGCGGATCAGTTGCCGCCCGGTTTGAACGAAGACGTGATACGCGCAATCTCCGCTCGAAAAGAAGAGCCTGAATGGATGACCGAGTGGAGATTGAAAGCCTATCAGATCTGGACGAAGATGCCGGAACCCGATTGGGCCAAGCTGGAGATTCCGCCCATCGACTACCAGTCCATCATCTACTACTCCGCGCCCAAAAAGAAAGAGGCGCCGGGCTCCTTGGATGATGTGGATCCGGAGCTTTTGGAGACCTTCGAGAAGCTGGGAATTCCGCTGGAAGAACGCGCTGCGCTGGCTGGAGTGGCCGTTGATGCCGTCTTCGATTCCACCTCGGTCAAGACAACTTTTAAGAAAGAACTGGCAGAACGCGGGATCGTCTTTTGCTCCATTTCCGAGGCGCTGAAGGAGCACCCGGAGCTGGTGAAGAAGTATCTGGGCTCAGTTGTATCACGCACGGATAATTACTTCGCGGCACTGAACTCTGCCGTCTTCAGCGATGGCAGCTTCGTTTACATTCCTAAGGGCGTACGTTGCCCGATGGAGCTGTCCACATACTTCCGCATCAATGCCACCAACACTGGACAGTTTGAACGTACGCTGATCGTGGCTGATGAGGGAGCCAGTGTCAGCTATCTAGAGGGGTGCACAGCGCCCATGCGCGATGAGAATCAGCTGCACGCTGCTGTAGTTGAGTTGATTGCCATGGACAATGCGCGCATCAAGTACAGCACAGTGCAGAACTGGTATCCGGGCAACAAGGAAGGCAAAGGCGGCATCTACAACTTTGTCACCAAGCGCGGACTGTGTGAGACAAAGGCCAAGATCAGCTGGACACAGGTGGAGACGGGCTCGGCGATAACGTGGAAGTATCCTTCTTGCATTCTGAAAGGCGATGGCAGCGTCGGCGAGTTTTACTCTGTGGCGATGACCAATAACTACCAGCAGGCGGACACCGGTACAAAGATGATCCATCTGGGTCGTGATACAAAATCAACGATTGTTTCCAAGGGAATCTCTGCCGGGCGCAGTCAGAACACGTATCGCGGCCTGGTGCATGTAGCACGGGGAGCGAAGAACGCGCGCAATTTCTCGCAGTGCGACAGCCTCTTGATGGGTGATCGATGCGGAGCGCACACCTTCCCTTACATGGATGTGCAGAATTCATCAGCGCAGGTAGAGCATGAGGCGACCACGTCGCGCATCGGTGAGGATCAAATCTTCTATTGCCAGCAGCGCGGTATTCGCGTTGAAGACGCAGTATCGATGATCGTCAACGGCTTCTGTAAGGATGTGCTTGCGGAGCTACCGATGGAGTTTGCCGTTGAAGCGCAGAAGCTGTTGGGTGTGAGTCTGGAAGGCTCGGTTGGATAACGACTGTTCTTGTGAGGTGATACATGCTTAGTATTCGTGAACTGCACGCCCGAGTTGAAGGCAAGGAAATCCTGAAGGGCATCACACTTGAGATCAAGCCCGGCGAGATTCATGCGATTATGGGGCCGAACGGTTCGGGGAAAAGCACACTTGCCAACGTGCTTTCCGGGCGCGATGGCTATGAGGTGACACGCGGCGAAGTAATCTACAAGGGGCGAAACCTGCTCGAATTGAGTCCGGAGGAGCGCGCTGGCGAGGGCATTTTTCTCGCTTTCCAGTATCCGGTTGAGATTCCCGGTGTGCCTAATCTTTACTTCTTGCGCATCGCGCTAAACGAAATTCGCAAGTATCGCGGCCAAGATGAGGTCAGTGCCGAGGACTTTCTGCGCCTGATCAGTGAGAAGATGAAGCTGATGCATATTGATGAAGGCCTGCAGTCGCGCTCTGTCAATGAGGGATTCTCGGGTGGTGAGAAGAAGCGCAACGAGATCTTTCAAATGGGCGTACTGGAGCCGAGCCTTGCCCTGCTGGATGAAACCGACAGCGGCTTGGATATCGATGCGCTCAAAATTGTCTCCGACGGCGTAAACGCACTGCGTGGGCCGAACTTCAGCGCTATCGTTGTAACACACTATCAGCGACTGCTGAATCACATCGTGCCGGATGTAGTACACGTTTTGGCCGATGGCCGTATTGTAAAAACCGGTGGCAAGGAGCTGGCGCATCAGCTTGAAGAAGAGGGTTACGGTTGGATCGAACGTGATCGTGAGGGGCGCAGATGAGCATGAACACACAAGGCGATCTGCTTTCACTCAAGGAGCTGGTCAGCGAGACACAGGGCGCTGAGCGCGTGCTGCAGTCTTTGCAGGGCGTACATGATAAACATGACCGTGAAAAGGCGGCGCAACGCTTTCTAGCTGCTGGTATTCCTGCGCGGGGGGAAGAGGCCTGGAAATACACCGACGCTGCACCCTTTCGCGAGGGGCGCTTTCACTTGCCAGAGGCGAAAGTGGTCCTGAGTAATGAGGATGTGTTACGACTGCTTCCTCCGGGGGTGACTGGCGCACTCGTTTTTGTGGATGGCGTGTATCACGCTGAGCTATCCCTTGAGCCAAATTGTCCTCCGGGCGTGCAGGTAGGTAGTCTAGCGGAGCTTGTGAGCGAGGGCGGTCTGCGTAGCCCGCGCTATCGAGAGTTACGTAACCGGCTGCTTAGTCATCCTGGGAGCTTGGCTGGTATTGAAACCAGCTCGTTTGTGGCGATGAATGCGGCGCTGCTGCAGGACGGCTGCTATTTGTATCTGCCAGCCAACACGCAGATGAAGTATCCACTCTTTTTGCTGCAAATCTCAACAGGTAATGGTGTGCTTGGATCACCGCGAACACTAGTGTTTGCAACAAAAGGATCTTCGGCCACCGTTGTTGAGATTCAGTGCTCTTTGGGCGATGGAGCGTATCACAGCAATGGCGTCACCGAGTTTGTCATTGGCGAAGATGCCGATGTCGAGCACGTTCGCGTTCAGGGTGATACAGGCGAAGGTCATCGCATTGCCGGTGTCTATGCAGAGCTTTCCGCCGGTTCTACTTTTCGTTCGCATACTCTGACTTTCGGTGGCGCACTGGTACGCAACGAAAGCAGTCTGCGTCTCACGGGCGGAAATGCTCACGGCGAAATCAACGGTTTGTATCTGCTGGACGGAAAAGCACACGTTGACAACCACACGCTCGTGGATCACGTGGTGCCAGACTGCACCAGTAACCAGCTATTCAAGGGTATTTTGCAGAGTGAATCACAAGGCGTGTTTACCGGCAAAGTCCACGTGCACCAGGACGCGCAGCATACCGATGCAATGCAGTCCAGTGCAAGCCTGCTGTTGTCAGACGAGGCTCGCAGTTGGGCGCGTCCCCAGCTGGAGATCTACGCCGACGACGTTCGCTGCTCGCATGGTGCCACCGTTGGTAGCCTCGATCAGGATTCGCTTTTCTATCTGCGATCTCGCGGCATAGGTTTGGAGCGTGCTCGTCGCCTGCTGGTGCACGCTTTTGCCAGCGAAGTTCTTTCGCGTGTACAAATCCGTGAACTTCTGCCGCTTCTGGATCGCATGGTCCGACAGCAGTTATCTGTGTCACGGGGGTTCTGATAATGCAGATTGCTGGCCTGGATGTCCGTGCCATTCGTGAGCAGTTTCCTGTGTTACAGCAGGAAGTCAATGGCAAGCCGCTGGTCTATCTTGACAATGCGGCTACTACACAGAAGCCGACAGCGGTACTCGATGCCATCGTCAGTTACTATCGCCACGATAACGCAAATGTGCACAGGGCGGTGCATACGCTCGGAACAAGGGCGACGGAGCATTATGAGGCTGCGCGTGATACAGTCCGCGAGTTCCTCAACGCTGCTGAGCGCGAAGAAATTCTCTTTACCCGGGGTACTAGCGAAGGCCTGAACTTGCTGGCCAATGTGCTTGCAGACCGATATCTGCGTGAAGGCGATGAGATACTGATCAGTACTCTGGAGCACCATTCCAATATAGTCCCTTGGCAAATGGTTGCGAAGCGACGCGGCTGCCATTTGCGCGTGATACCGGCGAACGATAGAGGCGAGCTTATTCTGGAGAGTTTGCCGGATCTGCTGAGTGAGCGTACACGCATCGTCTCTGTGACACACGTTTCCAACGCGCTGGGTAGCATTGTCCCTGTACGTGAAATCATTCGTGCCGCCCATGAGGCTGGTGCGCTGGTGGTGGTGGATGGCGCACAGGCGGTTCCGCATCTTAAGGTGGATGTGCAGGAGCTTGGCGCAGATTTCTATGTGTTTTCCGGTCACAAGATCTACGCACCGACCGGCATCGGCGTTGTTTATGGACGACGAGAGCTTCTTGAAGAACTAGAGCCCTGGCAGGGCGGCGGTGAGATGATTCGATCCGTGAGTTTCGAACGTAGCACCTGGAATGATCTGCCCTGGAAGTTTGAGGCGGGCACTCCGCACATGGAGGGTGCCATCGGATTGGCCGCTGCCTTGCGTTGGGTGAGTGATGTGGGACTCGAGAGAATCGCGGCTCATGAACACCATTTGCTTGAGCTGGCATTGACTGAGCTGGCGGAGATACCTCAGCTGCAGTTCATCGGACAGGCTGCTGATCGATCCGCAGTGATTTCGTTCGCGGTTGAGGGCGCCCACTTCTCTGATGTCGCCACGCTGCTGGACCTTTCCGGGATCGCGGTGCGCAGTGGTACACATTGCGCTGAGCCTCTGATGCAGCGTTTCGGGATAACAGGAACCGCGCGCGCATCGTTTGCCGTCTATAATGACGAAAGCGATGTTATACGGCTGAAGGAAGGGTTGCAGAAGGCCCTTCGCATGTTGGGAATTGTTGCCTAGGAGGCGCAGATGGACCGAGACGCGCTGCGCGAACGCATTATCGATGGGTTGAAAACCGTCTACGATCCAGAGATCCCGGTGGATGTGTACAACCTTGGTTTGATTTATCAGGTGGATGTGGACGAGGAGGCCAAGGCTTCCATTCGCATGACATTGACGGCACCCAATTGCCCTGCTGCTGAGCTGCTTCCCGGCTTGGTCGAACAGACCGCGCGTGAGGTGGATGGCATTTCAGAGGTCAGAGTAGACCTGGTCTTCGACCCGCCCTGGGACAAGGATCTGATGTCCCCGGCCGCGCGCTTGAAGTTGGGAATGATGTGATGCTTGAGCTGCGGCTGCATTCTAGTTTGAAAACAACAGTTGGTCTGGGTGTACTGCATTGTCGAGGTGTTTCCGTCGCCCCTTCTACTCAGCAGCAGTTAACAGAGTTGGACGAACTGTGTGCTCTTTTGCATGAGAAGTATCGCGGTGTCACACCGGGATCAATTAGTGAATTGCATGTAGCACGCCGCTTGTATCGTGCAACGGGTGTGGATCCCACACGCACACGGCCTTCTTCTGAAGCCTTGTTGCGAAGAGTTGTGAAGGACAAAGGCCTGTATCACATCAACAATGTTGTTGACGCCGGAAACATGGCCTCACTAAATGCACTGCTGCCCATCAGCGTTTTTGATCTTGCCGAGGTCGAGGGCCCGCTTGACGTTCGTCTCGGCATCGACGGCGAGGAGTACCCAGGAATCCGCAAGGATACTGTGCATTTGACGGGGCGCTTAGCTGTCTTTGATGCAAAGGGGCCCATTGGCTGTCCGACCAGTGATAGTCCGCGTACTATGATTCGTGACACAAGTCGTGATCTGCTGGCGATCATGTACGCTACTGCAGATTTCTCCGAGTCACAGATGATGCGGAACCTCGAGCATCTCTCAGATCTCCTGCAGCGTCACTGCGGAGCTGTTGAAGAGACGAAAGACCTTTTCTTTCCCGCCGCTGACTGAAACCGGGAGGGGTTATGCACGGCGTGCTGTTAGCGTTGACCATTACCTTTGGCATCTCCGCCGTAGGTTCCTTGGCCTTGTTCTTCTTTGTACGCGGAAAGGCAGCTGTAAAAGCTGACGAAATGGCTACGCTTGAACAGCGAATTGCTGAGGTGACACGCAGCCAGAAAGAAAGCCAACAGGAGCTGTTGGAGTTGCGTGATACGCGCAGTGCACAGGCATCAACACTGAAGTCAATGGAATCGCGGGAGCAAGAGTTGCGCTCTGAGCTGGCTGCTCTGCGACAGAACCACGAGCAAGTTCAGCGTGAACGAAATGAGCTGCGCGAAGCTCAAGGGAGACTGCAGACAGAGTTGGTCGCTGAGCGAAAGAATCTCCAGGAGCAGCGCAAACTGTTGACCGAAGCCGAAGAGAAGCTTCGTGACACATTTAAAGCCCTTTCGGGAGAAGCTCTGGAGCAAAGCCGCAATGTGTTTTTGGAAGAGGCCAAACGGCAGTTGGAACACATGCGCACTACCAGCGGTGAAGACTTTGACAAGCGAGAAGCACGTATCGCTGAGTTGGTCAAGCCCTTGCGCGATGGTCTGGGAAAGGTTGATGAGCAGTTGCGGCAAGTGGAAACCATGGGCGCGACTCACAGCACACGATTAGACGAACAACTCAAACAGCTTCGTGAGACACAGCAGAATCTTGGTTCACAGACAAGCAAGCTGGCGCAAGCCTTGCATAGTCCTGTAACACGCGGCCGTTGGGGAGAGTTTCAGCTACGGCGTATTGTAGAGCTGGCGGGTCTTGAAGAGCATTGTGATTTCGAGACGCAGGAAACGCTATCAACAAGTGAACAGAGTCGTCGACCGGATCTTGTGATACATCTTGCTGGTGATCGCTGCCTATTCGTCGATGCAAAGACGCCCCAGGGCCTCAGTCCGGATGCCCTGGAAGCCGCAGAGGATGCCGATCGGGAACAGGCTTTCAAGGCCATTGCTCAGACCATGCGCAATCACATCAAGGCGCTTGGCGCCAAGCAATATTGGAACATGGCCGAGAGTCCCGACTTCACCGTGATGTTTGTGCCCGAGGCCATCTTTGTGGGCGCTCTGCGACAGGATTGGTCGCTCTTCGAGTATGGCCTGGAGCAGGGCGTGATACCAGCCGGCCCGACAACGCTGATCGCGCTATTGCGTTCGGTGGCTATGGGCTGGCGTCAGGAGCAGTTGGCTGAAAATGCGCAGCTCATCAGCGAACACGGGCGCGTGCTCTACGAGAGCATGGCCGTCATGGTTCAGCATATCGAGAAAGTCGGCAAGGGAATTGGCGCCGCGTTGAAGGCGTACAACAGCGCCGTGGGTTCACTTGAGCGCAACGTGCTTCCCAAAGCGCGACGGCTTCCTGAGTTGGGTATTAAAATGTCAAAGGAAATGCCGATGCTGGAGCCGCATGAAGGCGGTGTCCGACCGCTCCAGGTACAGGAGCTGGCTATTGGCGATGAGACAAAACACGAAGAGGATCAGGACTGAGAGTTATTTGGCTTGACTTCCAACCACGAAACACTCTGCATTGTGATACAACCACTGCGTATTAATGGCCTGATCTGACCAACGAACTCCAATAGCCGCGCTTCCTTGTCCACCACTTCGACGATGACCGGCAGTTCTTCTGCAAGGCGTAGAATCCCGGCGTCGTGCAATCTGCCTCCGTGATGATACCCCTGGGACCCGTGTAACACCGTAGCACCAGCCAGTCCCAATTCCCGCGCCATGTGAAGGATCCGCAGATGCGTAGGCTCACCGCCGTGCGCACTGTCGCGCTCGCCAATGTAGACGCGCAGCAGTCCGGCTTCCTCAAAGTCTTTCATGAGTCCTCCTCACAGGAACATGTCAAAGCAGACGGGCCAGCAGTACACCCGCATAGAAAAGCGATAGGCCAAGAAGAACCTGTGCTACAAGATTGACCGCCAGTAAAAGAAAGCGGCCGCTGTTGAGCAGTTGCGATGACTCAAAAATCCAGGTGGAAAAAGTGGTGAGCGCTCCCATGAAGCCGGTAAGCAGGTATGGACGCAGAGCGGCTGGTAACAGAGAGCGAGATTCGATCAAGGTCCAGATCATGCCGAACAGCAGGCAACCAAGCAGATTGACAAGAGCTGTGCCCCAAGGGAACCCGGCGCCGAATAGTCGATGCGCGAGGCCTGACAGACCATATCGCGAAAGGGTGCCCAGTGCACCCGCACAGGCCAGAACGAAGAGGTGCTTCATGAACGCTCCTGATGATGGTAGAGGATAACATTATGGCAGGGCGCATTTGCGAACTTGCAGACTGAAATCGGCTGTATCACACGGAGTCGTCGTGAATCGTGATCTGCGTCTGCTGTGGCTTGGACAGACGATCTCGCAAATGGGCGATGCCGTTTTCGAGATCGGCTTGCTCTGGCTAATGCTCGAAATCACTGGATCGGCCACGCTGACAGGACTCGTGGCAATGAGTGCCTATCTACCGGCGCTACTTTTTGCATTGCCCGCTGGCAGTCTAGTAGATCAATTAAATCGGCGTCGACTGATGCTGACGACAGACGTCCTCCGGGCAGCACTGGTGATGCTGATTCCTTTGTTGTATCACATGGATAGTCTTCCTGTCCTCGGACTGGGTGCGCTAACCTTTAGTGTCGCCATGTGTTCGACACTCTTCAATCCGGCGCGTGATGCATTGTTGCCTTCCCTGGTTCCTACCACACAGTTGCGCAGGGCAAACAGCCTGATTCAAACCAGCTGGCAACTGGCTCTGCTCTTTGGACCAGCTCTGGGTGCCTGGTTGATTCGTCTAGTCGGTGTGATTCATCTCTTTACTGTGGATGCCGTTTCCTACCTGGCCTCCTTTCTGTTTATGTGGCGCATGCGACACCGGGAAGTGCATCCTGAAAAGCGCCCCGACATGCGTGACACATTGCGATCCACACTCCGTAGCGCGCTCGAGGGCCTTCGTCTGATGCACAAGGATCGTCGGCTTCGCGTGCTGCTGTTGATCACAGCTGCTGATAATCTGTTCATCATGGGACCGGCGACGGTGGGCATCCCCATCTTCATTCGTGATGAACTTGGTGGCGGAGCTCAGCAATACGCATTAATTATGACGGCCTTCGCCCTTGGTATGCTGATCGGTACCTTCCTCCTCAACACATTTGCGCGCAAGCTCCGCAACAGTCGGCTACTTGCCTGGGGTATCGTTCTGGACGGTTTGACGTTTCTACCCATGCTGTGGACGCATCGCCTGCCAATGATGTACGCTGTGATACTGGTGCACTCATTGGTGATACCGTGGATCACAATTCCCCGGCCTACGTTGGTTCATCTGATTGTGGAGCCAAAGTATCACGGTCGCGTGTTTGCGCTGATCAATCTATGTGTCACAGGTCTTACAGCACTCAGCTTGGGGCTTACAGGTCTGCTGGCGGATTGGATCGGCATGCCCCGAATCTACGCCGGTATCGCCATTGCCGCTGCGCTGTGCGGCATTCCCTGTTGGCTGGTCAGGGAGTTTCGGCAAGCACCTTGATTCAACAGACTGTTCGAGTTTGTTCGTGACCGGACTTGCATGACGGCACCTGTGCCGAAAAAAACTATGTGCCTTGAGATGTTGCTTCTTCATGTGCCACTTGCAACAATTCTGTAGCCGCACTGCCCGCCTTGAGTAATACACCCTCCCTACAACAAGGTCATGACATCAGCATGGAGCCGTAATCTTCACTAGCGAGATAATTCACGCGCGAAAATATTCTAGGTATTCGGAACTTTCGCTTGCAAAATTTGCTAGCATGAAATACAATATGGCCGTTTATGATTGATAGTATCAAAACAAAATAGAGACCGAAGGAGGTAACTATGCGAAAGACGAAGTGGGGCGTTTTGCTTCTTCTCTTCGCAGGCCAGGTTCTGGCGGAGACGCTTGCGCTGCAAGATGCTGTTTCCATAGGGCTTGAGCATAGCAAGGTTGTGGCAGCCGCTGAGCAGCGTGCCGAAGCTGCGCATCGTCAGGTGAAAGAGGCCTGGGGATATCGGCTTCCGCGAGTGGACTTGATGGAGATGGCTGCTCGCACCAACCAGCCCGGTGAGGTCTTTGGCTTCAACATGAACCGCGAAGAAGATGTGGTAGGGTTGATGTCACAGGCTTTTGGCATGAGCGCTGGCGAGAATGGTGTTGAATTTGGCATGCCGAATAATGGGCTGATGGTCGATCCTGACCCGATGAACACCTATCTGACTCGCGTATCGGCGGAAATGCCGCTGTACACCGGAGGCATGATCAGCGGTCGCATTGCTCAGGCCAAGCTCGCCGCCACTGCTGCCGATCACAGTGCTGCGCGTGCGCGACAGCAGGTGGGCTACGATGTCGCGACTTCATGGCTCGATCTTGCCAAAGCGCGCGAGTATCACGAGCTCCTGCAGCGTGCGCGTGAGACGACGCGGGCCCATGTTCAATTGGCGCAGGACTACCACGAGACAGGCTTTATCGTTTCGTCTGAAGTGTTACGGGCGCAAGTCTACCTTGCCGAGATGGATGAGCTTGTGACACGCGCCGGTAGCGGTGCTGAGTTGGCCCTGGCTGCGTTGAATTTCAATCTGGGATTGCCTCAAGACCGCGAGCACGATTTGGGTATGCTGCCCGAGATGCCCGTCGCAGATCCTTCCGTGGAATCTTGCCTGTTGATGGCAGTTGAAAATCGTCACGATTTACTTGGTGCTCGCCTGATGCAAAAGGCTGGGGAGCGTGAAGAAGATGTGGCGGCTGCTGCCTTTCTGCCGACCATTGGAGTTCAAGGGAACTACGATGCCTGGGATGATCAGATCCTGGGCCTTGAGGCGACATCCTGGTCGGTCAAGGGAGTTGTGAGCATCAATCTGTTTTCAGGTGGCAGTGATCGTGCCAAGATGCAACACGCACGAGCGATGGCTCGATCCTATGCCGAGGATGTATCACGCTTTGAAGAGGGCGTGCAGCTGCAAGTGAAGCAGGCACACGCAAATTTCAATGCTGCGCAGCTTCGTCTTGATGCAGCGCAAGCCGCCTTGGAAGCCGGTCGCGAGAATCTGCGCGTTGTGGAAGAGCGCTTCCGTCAGGGTGTATCACAGATGATTGATCTACTGGATGCGGAAACAGCATTGCGCGAACTGGAAGTCCGCGAGCTGGTAGCCCGTCACGATACGTATCGCGAGGCCTTTGCCCTGCGTCATGCTGCTGGATTGTCCTTGTTTGCGAGTGAGGAGGAATAAAGAATGAAGCGTCTCTTCTATATCCTGTTGCCCTTGACGGTTCTGTTGGTGTCTTGCGGGCACGAGAAAGCTGAGCAAGCGCATGCCGAGCGTCAACCTGTTGCTGCTACCGTGACACACGTCCAAATCGTAGATGACGCACGTCGTATCGAGGTGCAGGGCACGGTTCAGCCCGAGCGTGAGACCTTTGTCTCTAGTCGTGCAATGGGTCCAGTGGTTGCATTGCATGCAGCAGCCGGGGACCGTGTATCACGAAACCAGGTGTTGCTTGAGATCCAACAGGATTTGTCACACGGCCAATTGGCCCAGGCACAGGGCGCCGCTTCCCAGGCCGAGGCAGCGCTGGCAATGGCTGAGCGCAACTACGAGCGCTACCGTCAGCTATTCGAGCGCAATTCCTGCTCTGAAATGGAGTTGGACATGGCGCGCATGCAGTACGAACAGGCCAAGGGAGCTGTTGAGCAAGCCGGGGGCGCGGTTTCTGCGGCCAGTTCCGTGGCAGATGAAAGTCTTGTGCGTTCACCCTTTGACGCCATTGTAGTGGAAAAATTGGTGAACCTGGGGGATCTGGCCGCTCCAGGGCGTCCATTGGTGCGCCTGCAGTCGCTGACAGGTCGCCGCCTGTGGCTGAACGTTCGCGAGGCTGACATTGGACATGTGCGCATGGGAGCACAGCTTCCTGTGACCGTTGATTCGCGTCCTGACTTAGGAACACTAACCGGTCGCGTAGTCGAAATCGTGCCTTCGGCCGACATGGCAACTCACACTTTCATCGTCAAGGTGGACTTGGGCGGCTATGATTTGATGACGGGGTTGGCCGGTCGTGCAATCGTTTCCGGCGATCCGGTGCAGCATTTTGCGGTGCCCGAGGGGGCCGTATTACGCGCTGGCGGTCTCAGTTTGGTTACGGTCGTAGACGCGGGCGGCATTGCCCGCACTCGTGCCGTGACTACCGGTAGCGTAACCGATGGCATGGTAGAGATACTGAGCGGGCTTTCCGGCTCTGAGCGCATTGTGGCTGCGTTGAGCACTTCGATTCCCGATGGTACGCCAATCGTCGAGGTTCCCAATGAGTGACACAAAGACTCAATCCACCCTTGAGCAAACTCGGCGCGAGGCTCTGCGGGAGAAGATGAACCGCAGACGCGTGGGCATTTCTGGTCAGTTGGCGGCTATGTTCCTTGAGAGCAAGCTGACGCCACTGCTGGTGCTGGCGGCACTTCTGTTGGGTGCATTTGCTGTGTTTGTGACACCGCGCGAAGAAGAGCCCCAGATCAAGGTGCCGATGATCGACGTGATGCTTGGTTTCCCTGGTGCAGATGCCAAGGAGGTAGAGCAGCGTATGATTCTTCCTGCCGAGAAGCTGCTCTATGAAATCGAAAACGTGGATTACATCTACTCCACATCGATGCCCTCTGGCGGAATGATCATCGTGCGGTTCAAAGTCGGTACTGATCCCGATCAGGCCGCTGTACGTGTACACACAAAGCTGATGGCGGCGATGGATCGCATGCCGCCCGGCGTGATGCAGCCGCTCATTGTGCCGCGCACCATTGATGACGTTCCCGCTGTGGCGTACACGGTTTGGGGTGAGGGAAAGTCGCCGACCGAGCTGCGCCGTGTTGCTGATGAATTGCAGGCAGAGTTCACGCGCCATCCGCGTGTAGCACAAACTTCCGTGCTGGGCGGTCAGCGGCGTGTAGTGCGCGTTGACTTCGACCAAACCCGCCTGGCATCCTTCAATGTGTCCGTATTACAAGCATGGCAGGCGATAGAAGGGGCAAACTGGCGTCTTCCCGCTGGAGATTTCAATGCTTCCAATCAGCTAGTGGAAGTGTACGTTGGTGACTTCCTGCGTACTTCGGAAGATGTGGCGCGAACAGTAGTTGGCGTGTATCACGGGCGACCCGTCTATCTGAATGACGTAGCACAAATCGCCGATGGACCCGAAGAGCCCTCGCAGTATGTGTGGATGGGGACCGGCCCGGCGGCGCCCGAAGTGGGTATCGATCGTGCGGGAATGGATGCTCCTGCTGTAACACTCTCTATCAGCAAGAAGCCGGGTACGAACGCGGTAGAGCTGGTGGCAGATCTGGATGCACGCCTGTCAGAGCTATCGGGGACAGTGATTCCCGGCGATATCCACGTCACCAAGACTAGAGATTACGGCTTCACAGCAGAGGAGAAATCCAACGAGCTGATTTTCCACGTCTGGCTGGCCACTTTATCGGTTGTAATACTAATGGCCTTCATGCTCGGGTGGCGCGAAGGTGTGGTTGTGCTGGTGGCCGTGCCCGTGACACTGGCGCTGACCTTGGCGGCCAGCTATTTCTTCGGCTATACGCTGAATCGTGTGACACTCTTCGCGCTGATATTTTCCATCGGCATTCTGGTGGACGACGCCATTGTCGTCGTGGAGAACATCCACAGGCACTACACCTTGAAGTGGGCTCCACCGAAGCGTGCGACGGTATTTGGTGTGGATGAAGTAGGAAATCCGACGATTCTAGCCACTTTCACGGTAATCGGCGCCCTGCTGCCCTTGGCCTTTGTGTCCGGTTTGATGGGCCCCTACATGCGACCCATTCCGGTTAATGCTTCGGCCGCCATGTTCTTCTCACTGCTGGTCGCCTTTGTTGTATCACCGTGGTTAACTCACAAGCTTTTCAAAAAGAAGGCAGAGCAGCAGAGTGCCGGGACAACGCCCCACGACGAGACAGCAGAAGAGGGCAAGCTCCACAGAGGTTATGCGCGCATCATGGATCCGCTGTTAGCCTCTCCCGTGAAGCGTTATGTGACACTCGCCGGCGTGGTCGGTCTATTGCTCCTAAGCACCATGCTATTACCCATGCGTGCGGTCATTGTCAAGATGCTGCCGCATGACAACAAGAGTGAGCTGCAAGTCGTCATTGATGCTCCCGAGGGATTTACTCTGGAGCAGACAAATGCCGCCGCTCGCGAGCTGGCTCTGGTCTTTGCCGATTTGCCTGAAGTCACAGACTATCAGGTGTACGTAGGTACGTCGGCCCCCTTCAACTTCAACGGTCTCGTCCGTCATTACTTCCTGCGCAACCAGGCTAATCAGGCGGACATCCAGATCAACCTGGTTGACAAACACCTACGTGATACAGTGAGTCACGACTTTGCCAAGCATGTGCGTGAGCTGCTGAATCCAATCGCGCGCAAACACGGGGTACGAATCAAGGTCGCCGAAGTGCCACCCGGACCGCCGGTGATCTCCACCATGGTAGCCGAGATTTACGGCCCCAGCGATGAGGGACGTGTATCACTTGCCCGCAAGGTGCTGGATGTGTTTGAAAGCTCACCTGCCATTGTCGACGCCGACTGGATGGTGGAGGAGCCAGGCCCGCGTACCGAGCTGGTAGTGGATCACGAGAAGGCCATCCGCTCCGGTGTCAGCGTGGAACAGGTATCACGCACTATTCATGTTGCGTTAAGTGGTGGCGAACCCGGTCTGCTGCATGTCGAGCATGAGCGTGCCCCGGTGCCGCTTGTGTTACGCCTTGACCGCTCGCAGCGCAGCCGTGTGGACGATCTGCTGAACTTGACGGTACACGCCGGCGATGGCCGCATGGTGCCGCTGGCAGAACTGGTTCGGGTCGAGAACAGCCAACGTGAGCCGTATTTGTATCACAAGAATCTGCAGCCGGTAACCTACGTCACGGGCGAGGTTGGCGGAAAGGCTGAGAGTCCTGTGTACGCCATTCTTGATATGCAGGAGCAAATCGAATCCTTGGTATCACCGGACGGCAGTAAACTGAAGGTGATGACCACGCATATGCCTACCAATAGCCAGGAGTATGCGCTGAAGTGGGACGGTGAGTGGCACATTACCTACGAGGTATTCCGTGACATGGGGCTGGCTTTTGCCATCGTGATGGTGCTGATCTACGTGTTAGTGGTGGGCTGGTTCAAGTCCTTCATCACACCGCTGATCATTATGGCGCCCATTCCGCTGACCTTGATTGGCATTCTGCCAGGCCACGCGTTGACAGGCACGTACTTCACTGCTACGTCGATGATTGGTTTCATCGCACTGGCAGGAGTCATTGTGCGCAATTCAATTCTGCTGGTGGACTTCATCAATCTGGAGCTGCGAGGTGGCGAAACGCTTGAGGACGCAGTACGCAAGGCCGGTGCGGTGCGATTCCGTCCCATTCTGTTGACGGCGCTGGCGCTAGTTGTGGGTGCAGCTGTGATCTATCTGGATCCGATTTTCCAAGGTCTGGCTGTATCACTGATTGCCGGTGTGCTGGTTTCCACCGCGTTGACCTTGATTCTGATTCCGCTGCTGTACTACATGTATCTACGAGTGGTCGGCACAGATTGTGTGATACAACAGGACAAGATCTAGGAGATGACCATGCGTATGACGGTCGATGAAGCCCTTCGGGCCTTGGCGGGCACAATGATTCTGCTAAGTCTTGTACTGGCGCAGCTGTCTTCCAACTGGTTGTGGTTGACTGCTTTTGTAGGACTCAACCTGCTGCAGTCGGCGTTCACTCGTTGGTGTCCGGCCATTAGTCTGTTGAAGAAG
This sequence comes from Candidatus Delongbacteria bacterium, assembly GCA_963663545.1. Classification (GTDB taxonomy): domain Bacteria; phylum CAIWAD01; class CAIWAD01; order CAIWAD01; family CAIWAD01. The sequence goes on along the minus strand of OY760505.1, from coordinate 1,722,711 downwards.
TTGGGGCTTCCCACGCATCACGGGGGTGATACAAAATGAAAATGCTGATGACGATCATCGACAGCTCTCACAAGGAGGAGCTGGAGGTAATGCTTAAGCATGAAGGTGTCACGGGCTGGACCGAAATCTCCCACGTGCGGGGCATGGGATCTTCCGGGGAGAGGCTTGGTTCGCTTACATCTCCGGATACAAGTGCGGTAGTGTTGGCGTTACTGAAGCCGGAAGACCTGGAGCGCGTTGTATCACGTGTTCGCAGCTATTGCAGCGAGTGCGCCGAACGCATCAAAATGATGCACTGGGATGTTACCGTAGAACTCTAAGTTGGAGCAGCCTGATGCAGGCCAAATCTGAAAAAGAAACCGGAAGCCTCAGGAAAGGAGCGCGTTCGATGCTGGAATTGCTGGGAATCCTGGCTCTCTGGATCCTTTTGCAGTGGGTGATTTTTCCAAAGCTCGGAGTGCCCACTTGAGCCAACCCGGGTGCCGGCGGCACCTGTGGTGTACCTCCTTCTGTCGAGAAGCAAATGAAGGAACAACAGGAGAATCCAGGGCCTCCTGATACTAAGTAGAAAATCCGCTTGTTTCTATTTGCAGTCCGTCATCCAATGTGGTGGCGGACTGCTAGTTTTTGCGCAAAACGCGAGGAACTATGTCTCCCTTTGAAGCCGCTATGCTGATCTGCTTCGGCCTGAGCTGGCCGATCTCCATTCTGAAGGCGCTGCGCACGCGCAAGGTCGAGGGCAAGAGTCCGCTCTTTATGGTGATTCTGATTCTAGGCTACACCATGGGCATTCTGCACAAGGTGTTCTACAACATGGATTGGGTAGTGTCGCTGTACGCGTTGAACGCGTGTCTGGTGGGCTTTGACCTGATGCTCTATTACCGCTTTCTGCCGCGCGCTGCTACAAAATGAAAGGCCCGACCAGGGGCCGGACCTTTCGAAGAGAGTGATGAAGCTGGCTGTCAGCGGCAGCGACCTTGTCCGCGCTCGTTGCGATGGTGCTCGCCACCGCCGTTGCTCTCGGACATCCCCCGGCCCTTGCCACCTTCCAACCACATCGGTGCCAGGTCGTCAAATTTCTCGCGCTGCTCAGGAGTGAGGACTTCGCGCACTGCGGCATGAGTCGCGACGCGCTTCTTCAAAATCTCACCGCGGGTCTGAGTCAAAGCGTCAATCTTCTTGTTAATCACGTTCAGGCTCTCACCATCCTTGATCGCCGTGTGCATGGCCAACTGGGCCTTCTCTGCGGCGGCTTCCAGATCGATCATGGCCAAGCGGGTTGCATCCTGAATCTCTTCGATCTGCTGCTTCTGCTCGCTGGTCAGACCGAGCTCTTCCATTGGATCAGCATTCTTGCCGTGGCAGTTGCCCGTGCACTGACTGGCGCCCATCTGGGGACCATCGCCCTGCTGAGGACCGCCCATGTGCCCATTACCACAACCCGGACCCGCAAACACTGCGGAAGCCATCATCATAATCGCGGCGAGGGTGAGAATCGACTTGTTTTTCATTGGATATCTCCTGTTTTGTGTTTCAACTGTCTTCAATCCAGGACTAGGCAGGAACCATGCCAGAATCCTGCTTCTGCAAACCATTACCGGGAAGGGGCGGCTAAGTAGCACGAAATCAATGCCCGATTTCAGGAATTGCACCAAGGCACTGCGTCGGAGACTTGTGTCACGCTGCTTGTGACAAGCGGATCTCGACTAAAGGGTCGAAATCCACAACGGCTTTCGACGAATAGGACGAAGTGAGCGACTGGAAGAAGGGGATAGGGTGGCCTCAACCGAGTGATGATTCGATCCCGAGGTTGTAGGGAAGGGTTTCCTGGTAACGCACTATGGCATACGGCGACGTGGACGTCGATTCTGGCCCTCTTCGAGAGCTTCGTCTGGGGGCATCATATCACGGCGATCCCGCATCCGCTTCGTGGCACGTGAAGCCGGGCAATCGGGCCCCATCGGTTGCCAGAAACAGGGCGGAGTTTCATGCTGTAAGTGTTGCCAATGTTCCCAGGCGCGCACCGGGTCCAGGCGCGGGTGATGATGACGAATCCAGGCGACAAAGAGCAGGCTGTCGCTGCGCACGCTGTCCGGCATTGCCCGATAGCGCGCCCAACGGTCAAAGCCGGGATCAATACGGGCGTCGGGGTCCAGCGGATCGGGGATTCCATCGCCATCATGGTCGGGAGCCAGATCGTTGAAGCCGTCCTGGTTGCGGTCAATGAAGTGTGGAGGCTCTCCCGGATGCCGCATGCCATTCGGCGGAGGCATTGGACGGCCACCGCGTTGCGGAAGGTTGCTAAGCACGGCCGCAGCGATAATCAGTAGTAAGGCTGCGGATAGGATGCCAATCGGATTCTTCATGATATCTCCCGTGCTCGTTGCTGGGCAAAGAGCGTGCCGCTTCCTCAGCTTTGGTTGTCCATGTCCCACTTGCGTTGGCGATCGCGGATGTTCTTTTCAGACATGCCAAGCCGTCGTGCGGCCTCACTGCGGTTGTCGCCACAGCTTGCCAGGGTTTGCTCGATCACCCGGCGTTCGAAAAGTGCGGCGCGATCCGGCAGCGGCAGACTCTCATCATCTTCAGGACGTGTGTCACGCAAGCTGTTGCGATTGATGTGAGTCGGTAGATCCGCTGGCGCAATCAGATCTCCACGACAAAGGACGATTGCGCTTTCAATGGCATTTTCCAGCTCCCGCACATTACCAGGCCATTCGTGGCGCATCAACAAATCAAGGGCTCGACTATCTACTCCACACACGGACTTAGCGTTTTGAGTTGAAAATCGTGATACAAAGTGATCCACCAGTGCCGGAATATCCGAGCGTCGGTTGCGCAAAGGAGGAATATCAATGCGTATCACATTTAACCTGTAGTAGAGGTCTTCGCGAAATCTTCCCTCGCGCACACATTTCTCCAGATTGCGATGAGTGGCCGCAATGACGCGAACATCGACCGGTGTTACCTGTTCGGCGCCAATGGATTCGATGCATCCCTCTTGTAACACGCGTAAGAGCTTGACCTGTGCTCCAGCGGGCATGTCACCCAGCTCGTCAATGAAGAGGGTGCCGCCGTCTGCGCGTTGAAAGAAGCCCCGGTGGTCACTGATGGCACCCGTGAAGCTTCCTTTGCGATGACCGAAAAGTTGACTTTCCAGCAGCGATTCGGGAATGGCTGCCACGTTTACGGGAATGAATGCCTGTTTTGCTCGAGGACTTACGCGGTGAATCGCGCGTGCTACAAGTTCCTTTCCGGTTCCGGACTCGCCCTGAATCAGCACGGAAGCCCGTGAGGGGGCAACCCGCGCAATAAGTCCAAAGACTTCACGCATTGGCTCACTTACGCCTAGCAGGTTCGAGTCCGGACTATCGCCAAGTCGGGCGCGCAGCTCGCCGACCTCCTGGTGCAGCAGACGGCGTTCCAGGGCGCGCTCCATATGCTGCAGTAACGCGTCCAGATCGACGGGCTTGCTGATAAAAGTAAAAGCTCCTGTGCGCATGGCTTCCACTGCTGACTCAACGGACCCGAAGGCGGTCATTACGATGACTTCGAGGCTTGGGTTGCTCTCGCGCACGGCGCGTAGGAGCTCCAGCCCATCCAATCCAGGCATGCGCATGTCAGAGAGCACCAGGTCCACAGCCTCCGATCGTGTGATACGCAGAGCCTCTTCGCCATCGGGAGCTTCAAGAACATCGTAGCCACGTTTACGCAGAAAACCAGCCAGCATTGTTCGCTGGGGTGCTTCGTCGTCGGCGATCAGGATGCGATAGTTGCTCATGACTTGTCCGTTGCTTGTAGTCCTCGATGAAGAGTAAGCTGGAACTCGCTTCCGGATTCAGTGCTGCGAACCAGTGTGATATGTCCGCCGTGTTCCACGGCCACTCGATGAACCACAGCCAGGCCAATGCCCGTGCCTGACGAGCGTGTTGTGTAATACAAATCAAAGATGCGATCCTGGATCGCTTGTGGAATGCCGTGGCCTGTATCACAAATGGTTATGCAAATGGTATCACTGCCTTCTTTGGTCAGGAGGCGAATCATGCCGCCGCGTGGCGTCGCTTCCAGCGCATTACGCAGGAGATTGTGAATGGCTTGACGAAGCTGATCCGCATCGAGTACAAGCTGCAACTCCTTGCCCGTGTCACATTCGAGGCCAATCTCTCGCTCTTCTGCTAGTGGACGAAAGGCCTGCTCAATCTCACGCAGGATGTGGCTTAGATTCTCCAGCCGTAACTGTGGCCGTGGTGGACGAGCAAACTGCAGAAAATCCTGGATAATGCGACCGATGCGCTCCACTTCGCTGCGCGTTGCCGAAATCAGTCCGCGATACTCATCAAGGTCCTCATTCGGAGTGAATTCGTGCACGAGCCGCTGACAAGCCATGGCCACAGTGTTCAAAGGGTTGCGGATCTCGTGTGCTACACCGCCAGCTAGCGCTCCCATGGCGGCCAGACGCTCGCTTAATGCGCGATCAGCCTGCAGTTGTTTTACTTGTCGCTCAATGGCGGCACGCTCTTCTTGGAGGTACCGGATGTTGCGGCGTGATACAAGCAGCCATGCGCTGACACCGCCAAGGGTGATCAGGAGCAGGGTACGTATGAGTAGCCAAACTGTGCTACCGTGACGTATTTCCAGCAGATCGGCGGTATCCAGACCCAGCCGTAGCACGGCGGAACCGCTATCGCCAAAAGGCGCGCAGGCTTCGTAAACGGGGCCATCGGGTGTTTGGATGAATGAAGCAGAGAAATCGTCAGCGTCAATGGCAGATGCGTGCGCGGGGTCTTCCTTTCCATCCAGCCATGGGGGCGGATCCGGTGTAGCCGCCAGCAATCCCTGTGGGCTGTCCAACACTGCATAGCGTACAGCGAAATGCTGCCCCAGATCACGCAGGAGAGCAGGGATGCCAATGGCGTCACGCAGATTGATTAACTCCGCACCTGAGATGGATACTCGGATGATTCTATCGTGGTCGACCAGTTCAACACCGAAGTACTTCACGCCATCCCGTTCGTACAAGCCCAGTTCGCGCTCGCCCAGCTCATAGGCTTGAGTGGTAATTCGACTTCTGTCCGTGATGCTCTCGAATTCGATGCGTGATACACCAGAGAGAGAGGCGAGCTGGTCCGTGTCCTGCTGCTTTGAGCGAGTAGGAATCTCCTCGCTGACGAGATGCGCAACGGCAAACAGATGATCTGTCAGTGCTGTTCGAACCGCCTGTTCAGCCAGTGTTGCCGTCAGCACCGAGCTTTCCACCTGGTGCACCAGCCCCAGAGCTTCTCGAGCTGCCAGTCTATCTGTGATACGATAGACGCGAATGGTGTCCAGCACACCTGCTCCGGCAAGGACAAGAGACAGGAGCAGTACCAATGCTGGCAATTGTCCGTGCGAACTTGACTGGCGGATGTAGGACCATGGTGAACTCATGTCCGCATTGTGGCAAGCGCCGGTAGATGGTGCAAGCCTCAAGGAGGAAGATTAACCGGAAAACTCAAGTTGCGGCGCTTTCTTGCAGAAAGCGTCGCTTTCTTGCAGAAAGCGGGCACGACCTTCAAGTGCTGCCCCCAGTGCTCCATTGACTTGGGATAGCGGCGGAACAAAGACTTTCATGTTCGTTGCCTCGGCCAGCAACTGCCTTAGGCAGGTGTTTTGTGATACACCACCCACAAAGGCCAGGTCCGCTGTTGGACCCACGCGACTGAGCAATGCGCTTGCGCGTTGTATGATTGCTTCATGCAGTCCGCGCGCCACCTCGCTAGCTGAAGCGCCTCGTCCCAATAGGGAGACCACTTCGGATTCTGCAAAAACGGCGCACATGGCCGATACTTTGATTGATGTATGCGATTGAGCGGCTGCCCGACCGAACTCCTCAAGGCCGTAGCCCAGCGCCATAGCCATTACTTCCAGAAAGCGTCCGGTACCTGCCGCGCATCGGTCATTAAGGGCGAATTCATCGACTGCTCCTGACTCGTCGAGCCGAATGGCCTTTGTGTCCTGCCCGCCAATATCAAGGATAGTGCGGCAGTCCGGTAGCTGGTGTATCACGCCAATGGCATGAGCCTTGATCTCGGTAATCACCTGAGCTTCGGTATTACGAGCAAACAAGTGGCGGCCATATCCAGTGACCGTGATACTTCGTGGAGAGAATCCTGCGAGCAACTCTTTGCATACCGTCAGTGGATCATAGGAGTTGAGAGCCAGGGCATGATGCTCCGGCTCTCCACGATCATTGACGAGGACGAGCTTGACCGTACGGGACCCGATGTCCAGACCGGCCCAGCAACTTCCACTCATTTGCGAATCCTCTCAACAAAGGCCTCGATGCGTGTCTGCAGCTGACCAGCATCCTCGTTGCTGTAATCAGTATCAAGTTGCAGCCGCGGGATGCCGGCATTCTTCAGATCCTGTTCCACTAAAGTTGACTCAATCTGATAGGGCTGACAGAATTGCAGGCAGTAGTGTATTACGCCATCGGCGTGATACGCGCTGGACATATTGAGAATGTGATCGCGGCGCTCCGGATTGGGAGTGAATACGGCGCAGTCGATATCCAGGTAGCGGTCGACGAGAGCATCAAGCAGTGCATCGAGTGTATCACCGGAATCATCCACCGTGTTACGAAGTCCACGCTCGCCGACACAGCTCTCTTCACCAACGATAACCGCACCAGCCTGTTCGATGAGCATTGGCACCTTCCAATTGGGAACGGCCATCGGACAGCCGCTCAATAGCACACGTGGCATTCCCTTGGCGAATACGCCTTCGCCGCGTGATACACGGATTTCCAACTCATCGCAGAGGGCGTTGATTGAGGCTGTAAAGCGCACAGGATCGTCGTAGAAGCTGACTTGGTTGACCAGCAGTGCGTCGAGGCCGGAGATTGGTGCGGGATCTGCACTGCGCAGCGTTGCCAGTCGATGCAGGGCCTGACGTTTGGCGTTGACGGTGGCAATGCCCGCTTTGAGGGCTTCCACGGTGATGGACTTGCCACTTAGTTCTTCCAGGGCGATGAGGAAGCGGCGATACTCTTCCTTCAGCAGCTCGCGCCCCTGCGGCGTTTTGCGTTGTGGCAGATCCATGACGTGCAGTCTATTCACCAGCGGTCCCAGGATCTCGTAGGCTTTCTTCTTGCCGTCGCAGGTGTTTTCACCCACAATCATGTCGGCGGATTCGACATAAGGGCAAACGCGCCCGAGCTTGAAGCCCAGCGCCGATTTGATGAGCGCGCAAGTAGTTCGGGGCAGCAGCTTCTCGGCCTCCGCAAAGCCGAATTCCGCGCCAGCGCACAACCCCACCGCAATGCCATCGACAGCCAGAATCAACTCTTCGGGAACGAAGACGCAGTAGGAGCCAATCACTTTTCGACCGGCTGCTCTGGCGTCGACCAGTTCCTTGATCCGCAGGCCGTGGACTTCGCTCATGACAAAATCCAGGTACTCCATCCCTTTGGGACGCTGCTTCTGCGTCAGGAAGATGTCCTGATAGGCTTTGCTCAGAACGGCCAGTAGAGCGTCGTGTGCTTCGAGGTCAAGGCCGAGATCGGCCCACATGGAATGGTAATCGGACATGGTGCCTCCATATGCCGGATTGGACCGGCAATGGCGGCCCGAATCAGGCGGGTTTGCTGATCGAGCACGCGCCGCGTGCCCGGGGGACTCAGGTGTTGGGTCGTGTCATGCTTTCACCACGGCTTGGTTGTTTCTTCATGCTATGAACGTAATAAGTGCTGCAGGAAAAGTGTGTCTACAATTCGAGCCAGCGACGTCCTTCGGCAACGCTGCTGAAGACTTGGGCTTGCAGTTTGTTGCACTTGTTGAAGGCTGCATAGATGCGAATCAGGCCGCCGTCGCAATCTGCGCCAATGCACAGCGCGACCTTGGCGTCGGGGATCGTGCAAAGGGGCGAGACGGGCGGAGTGTCGCTTTCTACCATGTCCTGCATGTTGAAATCGATGCGCGAGTTCCCAAGATCACTTAGGCAACGGACACCGGGTTGTAAGTTCAGCTTGCCAATCTGCTCAAAATAGTGCGTGAAATCCGGCAGGCTGAGATTACCATCTGCAACGACAAAGAGGGTGTTCTCGCTTTCGTTGTAGCGGAAAACAATAGGCATGATGGTCTCCAACTGCTGTGTTCAGTCGATTCCCAGGATATCGCGTGCTTCGTTAATGCTGCAACAGACGCGTGCATCGAAATCTTCATTTGAATTGCTGCTGACGTAAGCTTCGATGATTTGACGATCGTTTTCATCGCTAACGCACATAACCATCCGACTTCCGCCGAGAGTTGCCAATGGGGAGCAGCAGTGCTCGTTTGACTGAACCAGGTCTTCCTTGCTGAACATCAGCTTGCTGGCAGTGAGGTCTGACAGGCAGCGTAGACCCGGCTTGAGCGGAAGCTTGCTCACTTCGTCGCGATACCAGCTAAGATCTTTCAGTGAAACGGGGCCAACACTTTGTACGTGCAGAACGTTGCTGTCGGCGTTGTAGCGGAATTGAATGGGCACGGGGTCCTCCGAAGACGATTGCTGTATAGCGCTTTATCGGTAGTAGCCGCCCGTGGTTTAGCCGCTTTTTGGCCTTTTTACAAACAAACTTCTGAATAGCCTTATTTATTGATCTGTGAATGGAAATTCACCCTGTTTGCAGGCCGCAGACAGGGCGAAGCGGTGCTGATACAACCACTCAGCTGAAGTGATGTACGACCTGCAAGCCATTGGCGTCGATGTAAGCATGCTTCAGCATGTCGTACAATTTGATCCACTGCTCCAACGTAATGCCACGCAGATTGTAGGGCGTGGTGTAACGCTGGCCGTCGCGGCCAATGGCTTCGATCTCGGCGTTCACTTCGCTGTCGCTGATGTACTTCAGCACAACCAGGATTTTGGCTTCGTCTGCATTTATCATGTGCCAAATATGGCATATCGCAACTACTAATGTGTGCTCTCCGTCACCTGTCTGAAGAAAAACATTTGGCCCGTGTTTGATAGAAATCCTAGTATTGGAGCGTGTTGGCAGAGATAACAGGTTGAACAATGAACCAGCTTTCGGGGGGACGGATATTGGACATTGCCGACAGTTTTTTCCGCACTCTTATTTGACTTCAAAGCAGCAAAAACAGGCATGAGAGTTGCCATATCTGTCTCGATTGACGGGCTTGCTGCGCAGGCCTGAAGATATTGCTACCGTCTTAGGGTGCCCCACTAGGTTGTGGGGCAATCTTTTTCCAGCAATAGCTAACATGAATCAAGGGCGCGATGCGTTCTCCTCATCATAAGCTACTTCTGGCAGACTACGACATACAGAATATTTCCGTGAATCTCCTTCCCCTTCATTATTCCCTCGCATAGCCTTGGCAACTTCATTTCAATGATGCCGAACACCTTTGATCTGCTTTGGAAGACAAGCTGGGAGTCACTCGCGATGAAGAACCTGTTCTGTCGAATTTCTGCACGATCGCAATTCCTGTTCCGCGCCTCTTTGCTTTGGGCTGCAGCGGGATTGTTCATGGCAACATCTGTGCTGGCGGTTGAGGTCTCGCGATTCTATCCAGCCTCCAGCGTCACGATTGATGCGGGCGAATCTATCACATTCAGTATTGGAGCCAGTGATCCCTACGGAGTGGAGTTTTCCGAGTGGTACCTCGGCTCCACTTACATGGATCACCACAGCTTGAGCGGATACTACCACGAAGATAGCTGGACGCGCACCTTCAGCTCTGCTGGCGACTTCTATGTCTATGCCTATGTTTACAACGAGAGCGGCAGCAGCGATTTCACCTGGTGGTCCATTAGCGTTGAGGCCGGGTTGCCGGATCTCGTGCCCGAAATTCCCGATGGACCGGATTCGGCGATGCCCGGCGAGAGCATCAGTGTTTCCTGTCGAGTGCGCAATCAGGGAACCGGTTCTGCGGGAAGTTGCCGTGTGGGCTACTACATCTCTACGACTCCCTACGGCCATCAGCAGTATTTGGATTACGATGCGGTCAGTTCATTGGACCCGGACGAGTACTCAAGCGAGAGCGAAAGTATCACGCTGCCAAGCGATCTCACACCGGGCACGTGGTACATCAATTTCTACGCCGACTACCAGGATGCTGTGGACGAGAGCAACGAAAACAACAACATCCACTACCATGAAATCGAGATTACCGGTCAGCCGGATCTGCTCGTGACGTCCAGCGATGCGCCCGCGACCGTTTACCCTGGCCAGACGGTGAGCGTATCATGCGCTGTCAGCAACTATGGTTACGCTAGCTCCGGGAGCTGCCGCGTGGGCTATTACCTGGCGAATTCTTCCGGTGGCACGACAACCTATCTGGATTACGACAGCGTCGGCTCGCTGGATGTGGGCGAGGCATCAAGCGAAAGCGAAAGCGTCACCATTCCTGCGTCCACGACTCTGGGTGCGCACTACTTCACCTTCTTCGCCGACTACCAAGATGCCGTGGATGAGAGCTCGGAATCCAATAACAAGACCAGCCGTGCGGTAACGGTGGCGGATCCAATGGAGGTTTATGCCTTCTCGCCCGCTTCGCCGGTTACAGTCAGCGCGGGAGAAAGCGTGACCTTCAATGGTGCGGCTTCCGATGCGCTTGGCCTGGACTTCTTTGAGTGGTATGTGGGCAGCAGTTTTCAAGTAAATCACGATGCCAGCGGTTACTACGATGAGGATTCCTGGAGCTACACCTTCAGCTCAAGCGGCACGTATGCTGTCTCCTTCTACGCTTACAATGTGGCCGAGAGGGCGGAATTTGTGCAGTGGACGGTCAACGTGGGAGCCGCTCTGCCGGACCTGTACTGCGGCGAGCCTCTTGGCCCCGACTTCGCCTATCCCGGTGAAGCCATCGATGTGATGGTGCAGATGCAAAATCTGGGTGGAGGCAGTGCGGCAGCCAGTCGCACAGGATTTTTCCTCAATCAGACGCCCTACTCGATCGATGGGGAGTTGGAGACCTTCTACACGCCCTCCATCAGCGGCGGGAGCAGCATCAATCTCTTTTGCTCGCCTACAGTGCCAACGGACCAGGAGCCCGGCGACTACTACCTGAACTCCTTTGCTGACGTGACCGGTTTGGTCAGTGAGAGCAACGAGAGCAACAACATGCACTACACGGAGATCGAGATTCGCCGTCCGGTGCAGGTCTACGCCTACTATCCGGCCACTTCGCTGCAAACGGAGGTGGGAGCAAGTGTCACTTTCAGCGCGGGCATGGACGATAGCTACGGGCTGACTTTCAGCGAGTGGTACATTGGCAGCACTTTCCTGGAGCACCACAGTCTCAGCGGCTACTACGACGAGGATTCATTTGTCCACGAGTTTGGCGAAGAAGGCGATTTTGTCATTTCGTGTTACGCCTACAACGAGGATGATCGCAGCAGTTTCGTGCAGTGGCATGTTGAGGTGGGCGAGATGCAGCCGGTGGAGGCCTGTTTCTTTGACGACTTCAGCTATAGCTCTAATACCGATCCGCTGCTGAGCTCATTTGGCTGGCGTATCACGGAAGGAACGGCCAGTCCGCCCTGGGGCGCGTACTTCGACGCGGATCAAGTGGAGTTCCGTGAGCAGGACGAGCAGGATGTGGTAACTCTGCATGCATCCAACAGCGGCACCTTCGAATCCATGGTACAAGCACACCTTGGCACACGGGACGCGCTCTTCCTGGAAGGTACCTACGCCGCTCGCATTCGCTTCAGCGACAGTCCGGTGAGCTGGGAAGACGGCAATGTGCAGACCTTCTACACCATTACCGGACTGGATTTTCCCGACGATCCGGCCTACTCGGAGTGCGATTTCGAGTATCTGCCCTACGACCAGTGGGGCGGTCCCTTGGATCACAATCGCAGCCTCTACATGACGACCTGGGAAACCTACAACCCGGAGGAGGAAACGTCCAATCGCGCCTACAGTGTCGTGGAGGAGAGCTTTGCCGCCTGGCACACATACGTGATACAAGTGATGGGCGGAACTACCGTGAATTACTACGTGGATGGCGAGCTGGTGGCGAGTCACACCAACAGTACCCTAGGTGACAATGTCTATCCTGAAACACCAATGACCATCGGCTTCAATCACTGGTTTGCCACCGACACAGCAGGAAGCGGCCTAGGGAGCAGCACGACCTATCGCGATCACAGCTACGACATCGACTGGGTGTATCACGCCAAAGATCGTAGTCTGTCATTGAATGCCATCGAACAGCAAGTTGCCGAGTTGCGCAGCGAAGGACGGGAGCGGCTGAACACCATGTCGGGAAGTGAGCCGCTGGTGGCCGACTTCAGCGGAACTCCGCTGACAGGTACAGCCCCGCTGACTGTGCAGTTTAGCGATGAGAGCGTCGGCAATCCGGAGTACTGGTACTGGATGATTGGTGACGAAGGCAGCGTGGTTTCTCGTCTGCAGAACCCGGAATTCGTCTTCGAGGAAGCTGGCCAGTACTCAATTACCTTGCTTGTAACACGAGGCGAGGACAGTGATACAATTACACGCGAAGCCTATATCACGGTGAACGCGCCGGACCTTCCCCCGCTGCCGGTGACGGATCTTTGTATCACGGCGATCGATGAGAATGAAGTCCTGCTCAGCTGGTCCGCCATCACTGAGGACACGGCGGGGAATCCGCTGGAGAACCTGGTCTACGATATCTACCGGTCCAGTGATTCGCAGTTCACGCCACAGACAGCGCTTTTGCTGGCCTCAGTCGGAAGCACGGTTTTTGTTGATGACGTGCTCGCAGAGGCATCGGCCTGCTATTACCGGATTGTAGCACGCACGGGATCCATTACGGCCTTGACGGCTGAATCCGGCGAGTAATCAACTAGAAGCAAACATACACAGGGTCTGAGGCAGAGGCTTCAGACCCTTTACTTTTCTACCTGCTATGACAGTGCTGTGTCGTGTGATACATCAATCGGCTTCTGATTTGACGCACGCTGTCTCCGCTTGCGCAGTAGCGGGCAATACGCATCCAGAGAAAAGCGTCCCGGGCCAATGAGGATCATGCTGAGAAAGAGGATACCGGCCTCCAGTGCGTGCGAATACATCATGAAGGAGTCGCCCTTGCTCAGGTGCATGGCCATGGCCACGATCATTGTGTTCAGCATGAAGAAGACGGCGGGGCGCGTAAACAGACCCAGAGCCAGAAAGAGGCCGCCGAAGAATTCGGCTGATGCGGCCATGAATCCCATGAAGGTGGGGGCGAAATGAATACCCAGTGCACCAAGCGCGCTGCCGAGGCCGGTCCAGAGTTCAGGGCCGCCCTGCAGTTTGGGAAAGCCGTGCAGCATGAAGCTGATTCCTATGCCGACGCGAAGCAGCAGTAATCCGTGGTCGCGATAACGATCTAGTTGAGGGAACATCATCGTGTCTTTCCAGTTGATCGATACTTGTAAAACGCACAATCTTAGTCGCGACGAAGTGTTGTTGTTCCAGATGTTAAGACATAATCATGTAGCGGCATGGTGATGGGCCGTGATGGCGGAGCGACGTGCTTTGCGCCTCTATTCGTTTCCCGTGGAATAAGTGGGATGAACTCACTTCCTTGTGACACAGCACCTCAAGGAGGAAGCATGAATAAGCCGAATCACAAGCTGACCCTGCGTTTTCTGGCCGAGCCCGGCGACGTCAACTTTGGTGGCAAAGTGCACGGTGGCGCCGTGATGAAATGGATCGACCAGGCGGGCTACGCCTGCGCGGTTGCCTGGAGCGGTTGCTATTGTGTCACCGCCTACGTCGGCGGCATTCGCTTTACCAGACCCATTCGCATCGGCAGTCTGGTCGAAGTGGAGGCGCGGCTGGCCATGACCGGCCACAGCAGCATGCACATTCTGGTGGACGTGCGAGCAGGTGATCCCCGCGAGGGAAAGCTGGCGTGCTCCACGCATTGTGTGATGCAGTTCGTCGCCGTTGACGAGGCCGGCGTGCCCACCGAGGTCCCGCACTGGGAGCCCGAGAGCGATGAGGATCAGCGACGCGCGCGTTTCGTGAGACGCTTGCTGGACATGCGTCGTGACATCGATCGCGAGTTGGTTTGCGAGGATGCGTGATACAAATGAGTGAAGTCACTCAGAAGAGATGCGTTTGCGTCTTGCCGCGTTCACAGCAGATGAGCTTCGTGGGGAACTCGCAGCAGGAACATGAATGCTTGCGCAAGGACGTGGAAGGCCATTCATTTGGCTTGAGTTCAGTGTGACACAGTGATAGGGGATCAAGATGACTCCGTTCTTCGTCGATGTGACAATGCTCTGCATTTTCCTTTGTGTGACTGTTTTCTCCTTGGCGATCCTGATCCGGCGCAAAGTCGTTCTTGTCAGTTCGGCTGTCCTTTTGATACTACCTGCATTTCTCCTTCTGGCGGAAGCCTTTTGGCGTCCAGTGTTTGCTGTAACACAGCTCTTCTCGACAGGCCTGGTTGTATTCTTCCTCTCGTGGAGGAGTTATGGACAGTGGCGCTCTCCGCTTCAGAGCTGGAGTGCATTCGGAATCGACCGCGAGGCCCTGGTGAAGGCAATTGCCGACGTGTTACAAAGGCGCGGACTGGTATTCAATTTCTACCATAACCGCTTTCTGCTAAGCACGTGCGATGTACGTGTGGTCGTATCGATAAGCGGTGGATTTGCCGTTCTAGGAAGCGATGCCTCCGCAATCCGCCGCGAGCTGGTGCAGGATGTGCGCGCCGAGCTTGCGACGCTACCTTTCCAGCAAAGGCGGCCTCTTTGGATACTTGCCTCGATTGGTGCGTTGATGCTGGTGTTCTCCTGGTGGACGCTGCCAAGTCTTTAGGAGGGAGCCATGACCTTCTGGGGCATTGGTGGGCACATGCTGATTCCAACGCTGGCCTGTTCCATGCCAGCGGTATGGGCCTGCGTGCGCTGGCCTGAGCTCTTTGCGCAGCGCCTTCTGCCCGATGGGCTGAGTCTTGGGCTGGGGCTGTTGCTCTTCATCGGCGGCCTGATTCTCGCGCTGGGCGCACGCAGCATTCGCTGTGCCTTTCACGAGCACCGTCTGCTGACGACGGGCGTCTATGGCTGGACGCGCAATCCCATTTACGCCGCTTGGCTTGTGTGTCTGCTGCCGGGCCTGGTGCTTGTGACACAATGGTGGCTGATGCTGGTGCCTTGTGTGCTGGCGTGGGTCATCTTCTACACGACCATTGGCAAGGAGCGCGAGTACCTGCTCGAGCAGTTCGGCGAGGAGTATCTGGAGTACGAGCGCCGCGTGAATCTGTTGTTCCCCTGGCCGGGCAGGCAGGCTTCGTGATACACACGGATTTGTATCACACAGGATTTCGTGGGGCGTTTCACAGAATCAAGTCGGGAGAGGATCATGAGTGGACTGAGCCAATGGTTGCTGGTGGTGGCGATTGTTGTGGTAGGTGGGCTGCTGGTGTTTGATGGCGCCCGGATGTTTCTGAGCAGGCGCCCGCAATTGCGGACCGTGCAGCGGAGTGCACTGTTCACCACACTGTGTACGCTTCCTGCCTGTGTGAGCATGATTGGGCTGGGTCTTGCCCGAGTTCATGAGGGCGGCGTGAAGGGGTGGATCGGGCTCGGAATCGCGCTTGTATTCATTGTACTGACCTTGCTGGCTTGGACGGGGTGGGTTGGTTTTTCCATCCATGGCCTCAAAAACGAACAGCGGGATGAGGTCTTGCGCGCGGCGATGCGGCGCACGGGCATGAAGTATAGAGCTGGTAAGCGTGGATACAGCGTCCCCGATCTTCAGCTCGAGTTGCAGGTGATGAACGGCTTCTATGGCTCGGGTACCGTCCGCTTGAAAGGTCCGGACAGAAGGACACATAGCCGTCGTCTGCTGATGGAAGGGCAGGCTTGGCTGGAGGAGCAGAAGCTGGAGGCGCTGCGCTTCTTTTCATTGATCAGCATTGCGGCTGGAGTTCTGTTGCTATCGACGCTCCTGCTTTACACGCTTTGATGGGCAACATAGACGCTTCTCCCTGAGGCTTTGATGAAACAGGGCCGGATCAGGATTTCGGCGTCGTTGCCTTTGTTGTGTCACGTGGTCCACTATTGCACGATCCTCATTACCCTGAATCCAAGCCAGGGATAAGAGTTTGTGCGGAAGTAATCCTG
Source organism: Candidatus Delongbacteria bacterium (assembly GCA_963663545.1). Lineage (GTDB taxonomy): Bacteria > CAIWAD01 > CAIWAD01 > CAIWAD01 > CAIWAD01. Next base: position 1,706,625 of record OY760505.1, on the reverse strand, counting down.
CCTGGCTGTACACTTGCTGTCGTCAGAAGAATCGTCACCAAAATCGGCGCCACGGCAGACCTTCAGGGTTCCAGATGAAGGGCCAATCGGGTTGAAGGTCTCCGCTTCATATTCACCAGCGTACCAGTCCTGAACAAACTCGACGACGTTGCCCGCCATATCCAGCAAACCAAGTGCACTTGCCCCACTGGGATAGCTTCCCACTGCCGCCGTCCAGCCAACGCAAAGTGTGTGATTCACCAGCGGTCCGCAGCCAATGGGATAGTTGTTACCCCACGGGAAGACTCGTCCGTCGCTGTAGCGTGCGGCGTACTCCCATTCTGCTTCCATCGGCAGACGGTAACCTTCAGCAGAGTAAGGATCGTGTGTCACATCCACTTCCCAGTTGCCCTGATAGAAGGGTGTGAAGCCTTCAAACTGACTGCGCCAGTCGCAGTAGCAGCAGGCACCAAACCAGCTGACTTCCTTCACCGGATGCTGTGCGACATCGTAGCCTTCAGGATAAGCCTGTCCGGGACCCCAGCCGTAGCTCGTGATGTGTGACAGCTCGGCTATAGCGAAGACGCCATTGGCAAAGATCAGCTCGCAGTCTTCATCGTCCAGATCCACAAGTTCCACGCCGTAGGCCTGCACGGTTGAAGAATCAGCGCTGACCAGCCCCTCATCGTAGGCCCACTGCAGGGCGGACAGGAAGGCCGCATTGGTGACCTCTGTCTTGTCCAGCCAGTAGTTGTGGGTCAGGGTCACAGTGTGTTCACTGCCATTGCCGAAGGGATCCGGTCCCATCTGGAAGCTGCCTGCGGGAATGAAAACCATGCCTGCAGGAGGCTGCGTCAATCCCGATCCCAAGGCCACGACGCGATAGAAGGCCGCGACTTCAATGCCTACGGGAAGCGCGATCTGGTATGGCGGGGCGCTTACAGTCTCCAATCGCGTGGATTCGGACGGGACGAAAAGAGGATGGCCCGAAGAATGCACTTCGTAGCCTTGAATCGCCACAGGGCCAACACCGTAGATGTCCACACTGGGGGGCGTCCAGTCAAGCAGAACGCCTTCTTCGTTGACCGCTGCCGTCAGATCCATCACGGGTGCGAGCTGGGTCCCCTCGGTGGCGCGTGTGACAACATTTGACCATTCCGCCGCGTGACCGGCGAGGTCCGTTGCTCGTGCGGCGAACCAGTACTGTAGACCGGCGCTCAAGCCTGTGATGGTGGTTTGGGAGGTCGCGGGATCGGTAAGGGCAGGGTCGCAGGTCGCATTCCAGACGGGATCGCTCTCGTCCACGGTTTGGTCCGTGCTGTAGTAGATGTGCATCTGGTCGAAACTAACATCGGCTACCGGCTGGAACTGGACGATGGCGAAGTTGCTGCCTGCGCCTGATGCGTGTATCACGGTGGTCGGTGGAGGTGTGACATCGACACGCACAACAATGTCGTCTTCGATGCCGTCATCGCCGCTGCCGTTCATGGAGAAGGACTGGTTACTCGCCAGATCCGTGGCCGTGAATTCCACGAAGTATTCGCCGTCGGCGGGGAAGCTGATGTTTTCCAGGACAACGATATCAGCACCGGATGTGTAGCCCGTCAGCGCCTGCCAGTCGTCGCGCGAACCGGCTTGCTTCGACAGGGTTCTGATCCGGTAGGCGAGGCTTGATGCATCCACCCCACTGTTTGTATCACCAATTGTGACACCCACCTGTGCCGTCAGCGAAGGCGTCCATTCCGGATCCGGCTGATTGCTGGGGAGTGGCTGTGAATAGTTCGGTCCATCTTCATCTGCGTTGACGATTACCAGCCAGTCGTCGGCGATTCCTTCCTGGTGGCTTGTGCCCGAGTAAGCGTAGTCGCTTTCGGCGGCTCTAGCCCTGAACTCGAAGCGATAGACGCCGTTCGCGACAACTCCGACGGTTTGGTTGACGGTGATCGTGTCGTTGTCCGCGACTGTAGGCATGCTCTGCCAGGCCTCCGGCCCCTCCGCTTCGTACTGTCCATCGCCGTTTTCGTCGAAGCGGTATTCGATGCTGCTGCCATCGATGTTTACGACGTGGTAGATCGTGCAGCCAATGACGGGATCAAGTGTTGTGCAGACTGTGGGCGGGCTCTGTGCGGGAATCGGATTCGTGATCATGGGCGGTACGGGGAGTCCCCCCAGGCAGAGCTCGTCGATCATCCAGCTTGCACCTCCAGTGGCGAATTCCCCCGTGAAGACAAAGGCAATGCGGCACTGGTCTTCGCCGTCAGCGTAGCTACTGATGTCCAGTTCCAGCAGCCCGTTTGCCGAGGCTGTCTGTTCCAGAAGTGTCTGCCAGCTGAAGCCTGCATTGGTGCTGAGCTTGATCGTTGCGCTGGAAGCTGCGTGCTGATAGTCCTGCCAGATGCCGAGGGTTGTCGCCTCGTACCAGCCAAGATCGATCACAGGCGAAATCAGCCATTCGTCGAAGGGTGCGCTGTACTCATCCTGATGGCTTTCGATGGCCCAATCATCGTTGTTTTGCTGGACAGGCAGCCATGCGCTGGTGCGTGATCCGCCGCGTGATTCGACGGTCCAAGCTGTTGGCAGGGAGCCCGGGTGGTCGAAGGATTCGGAGGCCAGGCAATCATCCTGCTGCGTGTCCGATTCGTACACTTCCAGAAACTGGTTTGCCGGCACGTCATACAGCCTTGTCACGTTGCCCGTTGGCCAATGAAGGATCAGGGAATCTGCTTGAGTCGCAGTGCCGAGGCCGAAATGGAAATGACGTGTGGCGTCCCAGCGCATACTTTCGCGTAGGGGATGCAGATTCACCCTGCCCTGTGTCCAGCATTCGATACGGATGCCGTGTGTGTTCAATTCTGCCAGTGAAGAGGTTGGGATGACTGTCAGATATTTACCACCCTGCGTATCGTTGCGATAGAAAGTGTGGTGAGACAGGGGTGAATTCCAGTAGTATTCTGTGAACAGAGCATCCATGTCACCATCAAGATCATAATCAAACAAGCCACAATGGCCGCAGGTGTTGCCACCCGAGAAATAGAAGTTGGGATCTGCCGCAAACGTGCCATTCGTATTCATCATCAAATGATTGCCTGTCCACGCGCCTATTTCCTGGAAGTAATCCAGCCAGCCATTGTTGTCGATGTCCACGAGCGCAGCTTGGCCGTAATAGTGGGAGCCATAGAGCATCGATGATTGGGACACATCCGTGAAGCCCAGTGTGCCGTTGTGCTCGAGCAGCCACACCTTCTCGGGGCCATTTGAGATCATGTCTGAAGTACCGCACCAGAAATCGAAATCGCCATCATTGTCGAAATCGAAGACAGCTGATTCGCTGCATGGCAGGTTTGGCGGTGTAGTTGTCGCTTGATAGAATCCTTGGCCAGCGTCATTCAACATCATGTGTGTCGGGTTTAATTGGTAACCGGATCCATTGAAATCAGTGAACAAGATATCGGCGAATCCATCGAGGTTGAAATCAGAAACTGCCGCATAGCCTGCGCCAGCTTGTATGTGCAGCACAGTCCGTGTCGAAAGGTCGGCACTGAAATCCTCAACGTACATGGTGCAAGGGTAGTAGCTGTCGCGGGTTACGAGTTCCAGATCGCCATCATTGTCAAAATCAGCCAAGACAGTGTAGTAGTAGTCGCGACTTGCGTCAGAGAAAACCTCGACAGCAGCACCGTTGAGAATGGTGAAGATTCGCAATGCTCCTGGCCAACCATCCGTGCCCACGATTTCAAGCTGACCATCGTTGTTAATGTCGCCTATGCTGATCTCTCGATAGAAATCGGGAAGAGCTGAGACCATGCTGGATGCGTCCGTGAAGGATGTGCCCGCATTGTTCAGGTACAGCTTCATTGTCGCGAAAGCCTCGTTCTCGGTCAGGAAGTCGATCCATCCGTCGTCGTTCCAGTCGAGAGGAATGATGTCAAGAGCATTGTCAATATCCAGTGTCCCAAGTTGGGTACCGACATCGGTAAGCACGACTTCGCCACTCAAGCCCCCGTCCCATTCAATAATCGAATAGGCAATAGATGTGCTTGGGGCATCGTTCCAGCATCCCCCGCAACTGTATGTGATTGCTGCATAATCTTCATTGCCGGAGTTGTTTGGCTCGCCCACTCCCCAGTTCGTGTAGGACCACGGGGACCCATCAATCCAGTGCCAGTCGCCTTCAACGACCTCGTCCGTTGCGCCGATCCAGCAATGAGAGGGGGCCGTGCTAAACAAAAAGCTGTTCTCTTCTTCGGATGAAACACACGCCAGATATCCACCCAAGGATTCCGCGTAGGCTTTCGCATTGTGCCATGTCATGCGCTGCTCAACCAACATGTATTCATGGCCCTCAAACTGTACGCGCTGCTGGCACAGTGCCGCGCTGGTTACTGACAGGAATAGAAATAGGCAATGGGGGGATAGGGCGCGGGACATGGCATGCCTCCTCGAGTGACGGATTTAGAACGAAAATGCTGAATCACTGATGTTTGATTGCGTAGTGAAGCAATTTGCACGCCAGAAGAATAGGTGTTATAAACACTTGATCGTTAACGCTGTGACATACTTTGCGCTGTGTTTGAATGTTCTGTTTGTTCAAAATACTTCAGTTGATCTTCATTATTGTTCCTGCTTTTCTCCGTTGTCTACTGCCGTGCGTGTGCGCCACCATTGTCATTGCATAGTTCAGGTGTCTTGATCAATGTGGATATGCGTGTTTCGGTTTGTCCGCAATGTCATTGCCGAGACAGGTGTTGCCAACCTGTGAGCTTCAGAATCGCTGGAATGGAGACGCGCAGCGCCTTTGGCCATGCTGTCCCACCCGATTCCTACATTCATTCAGCAGTCCGGCCAGGCAAATGGAGGCTTTCTTCGTCACCTGCACACGCCCGTGACGGCGATCAGTATCAGCAACATGGATCCATCATGCACAAGTTTTCAGAACACGTCGGTTTCATCTGGTCCATCGCAGAAATTCTGCGCGGCAATTACAAGCAGTCCGAGTATGGCAAAGTGGTTCTGCCGCTGACGGTGCTGCGGCGTCTGGATTGCGTGCTGGAACCCACTCGCGCGGCGGTGCTGGCCAAAGCCGGCGAGATTGCGGGGCAGAAGTACGCCGACGCCATGCGCGAGAAGATTCTGAACGCGGCCAGCGGGCACAGCTTTCACAATACCAGTCGCTATTCCTTTGCCACGCTGCTGAACGACCCTGACAACATTGCGGCCAACCTGAACAACATGATTCAGGGCTTCAGCAAGGACGCCCGCGAGATCTTCACCGAGCACTTCAAGTTTGCCGACCAGATCAAGCGCTTGCACAAGGACAAGCTGCTGTACATGGTGGTCCAGCGTTTCGCCCAAACCGATCTGCATCCTGACAAGGTGAGCAACATCGACATGGGCTACATCTTCGAAGAGCTGATCCGGCGCTTTTCGGAGCAGAGCAACGAGACCGCTGGCGAGCACTTCACCCCGCGCGAGGTGATTCGACTGATGGTGGATCTGCTCTTCTGCGAAGACGAGGATGTGCTCGGCAAGCCGGGCATCATTCGGCGCATTTACGACCCCGCCTGCGGCACTGGTGGCATGCTCAGCGTGGCAGAGAACTACCTGCGCGAGCTAAACCCGCAAGCTACCTTGGTCGCATACGGGCAGGAGCTCAACGACGAATCCTACGCTATCTGCAAATCCGACATGATGATCAAAGGGCAGGAAGCCGCCAACATTCACGTGGGCAACAGCTTCAGCGACGATGGCCTTCCCAACGAGACCTTCGATTACCTGATTTCCAACCCGCCCTTTGGTGTGGAGTGGAAGAAGGTGCAGGAGGAGATCGTCAAGGAATACGAGCAGCAGGGTTACCGCGGACGCTTTGGTGCCGGCCTGCCGCGGGTCAGCGACGGTTCGCTGCTCTTTGTGCAGCACATGATTTCCAAGTTCAACCGCAAGGGCGAGGCTTCGCGCCTGGCGGTGGTGCTGAACGGCTCGCCGCTGTTTACGGGCAGCGCGGGTAGCGGCGAAAGCGAGATCCGGCGCTGGATTATCGAGAACGACTGGCTGGAAGCCATCATCGCTCTGCCCACGGACATGTTCTACAACACGGGCATCGCTACTTACATCTGGATCATCAGCAACCGCAAATCCGCCGCGCGCAAAGGCAAGATTCAGCTGATTGACGCCACCAGCTTTCACAAACCCATGCGCAAAAGCCTGGGCAGCAAGCGCAAGCGTATCTCATCCAGCCAGATCAAGCGCATCGTGGAACTGTTTGGGGATTTCGCGCAGAACGAGCAGTCCAAGATCTTCGACAACACGGATTTTGGCTTTCGCCGTATCACGGTGGAGCGCCCCCTGCGTCTACGCTTTAGTGTAAATGCCGAGCGGCTGGACCAGCTGAAGCAGGCCAAAGCTTTCGCCACGTTGGCCGAAGCGAAACAGCAGGAGATTCTGGCGGCGCTGGCGGTTCTGGAGCAGCAGCCGCTCAAGCTGGGGCGCGAGGAATTCCAGGAACTGCTCAAGGCTACTTTCAAAACGCAGGGTGTTGACCTGAGCGCGCCGCTGTTCAAAACCATCTGTCAGGCGCTGAGCGAGCGCGATCCCGAGGCTCCCCTTTGCCTCGACCGCAAGGGCCAGCCTGAGGCGGACAGCGAGCTGCGCGATTATGAAAACGTGCCGCTGAAAGAAGACGTCGAGGAATACTTCCAGCGCGAAGTGCTGCCCCATGTGCCCGATGCCTGGATCGATTTCGACAAGACCAAGCTGGGCTACGAGATTCCCTTCAACCGCCACTTCTACAAGTATGTGCCGCCCCGCCCGTTGGCCGAGATCGACGCCGATCTGGCCAAGGTCAGCGCCGAGATCATGGAGCTGCTGCGGGAGGTGCAGGGGTGAGAGTACGATCACAGAGCGAGATGACTATGGTGTCACAACCGTGTCTGGATGCTATCCCGGCGAGTTGGGACTTCGTCAGGCTGAAGTCAATTGCAGCAGTTACACCTAGCAATGTTGACAAGCTGTCGGTTGATGGACAGACTCGCGTTCGTTTGTGCAACTACACAGATGTCTACTATAACAACGATATAACAAATGCTGTTGATTTCATGGGCGCAACAGCAAGTACTGACCAGATAGAAAGATTCCAACTGCGCAAAGGAGATGTGCTAATCACCAAGGACTCGGAAGATCGAAATGACATTGCTGTTCCAGCTCATGTTCCCGATGATCTTCCCGGCGTGCTCTGTGGTTATCATCTTGCCTTGTTACGGCCCACCAATGGATTCTTGGGTTCTTTCCTGCGCTATCTGTTGGATTCCAGATATGCACGAAGCGAGTTCTCAACTCGGGCTAATGGGCTTACTCGCTATGGGTTAGGTGTATACCCGATTAAGAACTTCCTTGTGCCGTTGCCAAGCCAGACCGAGCAGCAAGCCATCGCCGACTTCCTCGATCGCGAAACCGCCAAGATCGACACCCTGATTGCCAAGCAGGAGGAGCTGATCAAGCTGCTGGAAGAAAAGCGGCAGGCGGTGATCTCCCACGCCGTCACCAAGGGCCTGGATCCGAACGCCAAGATGAAGGATAGCGGTGTGCCGTGGCTAGGGGAGGTGCCGGAGGGTTGGGAGGTGAAGAAGCTGAAGTGGGTCATCTCATTTCAGCGTGGTCATGATTTGCCGACACAATTGCGTAAGGACGGAAGCGTTCCTCTTGTCTCCTCAGCGGGAATTATTGACAAGGTCGCGAAGCCTGTCGTGCTAGGCCCTGGAATTGTAACAGGTAGGTACGGAACCATCGGTGAATTTTACCTCATTGAAGAGGACTACTGGCCTCTGAAAGAAGTGGGGCCGCTTTTTCGGACAGTATGTTAAGGTGTCTCCCATCCTATCGACATGAGGACTGGAGCCATGAAGAAACGACGTACTTTCCCTGCCGAATTCAAAGCCCGTGTTGCGTTGGAAGCGCTGTCCGGGGCCTACACGCTGGCTGAGCTGGCTGCAAAACACGACCTGCACCCCAACATGATCGCCCAATGGAAACGCAAGGTGCAGGAGGATCTGCCTGCCCTCTTCGCCAAGAAAAGCGAGCTCGCTACAGATGGTCGTGAAGCCGAAATCAAGGATCTGCAGGCCAAGGTCGGCCAGCTGACCATGGAACGGGATTTTTTAGCCAAAGCCTTCGGTCGATGAGCCACGGTCGGAGAGTCGAGATGGTGGATCCCAATCACCCCAGGCTCAGCATCCACAGGCAGTGTCAGTTGGTGTCCATCGCCCGCTCGTCCTTCTACTACACGGGCAAGGGCGAATCGCCGCTCAACCTGAAGCTGATGCGCTTGATCGACGAAGAATTCATGCAGCACCCCTTCCTGGGATCCAGACAGATGGCGCGCTACCTGCGTCGCCAAGGCTACTGCGTGGGACGAAAGCGCGTGCAACGCTTGATGCGCAAGATGGGCATGGCAGCGATCTACTGCGCGCCAAAGACCAGCGAGCCACACCCGCAACACAAGATCTACCCTTATCTGCTCAGACACATGGTGATTGATCGTCCGAACCAGGTCTGGTGCGCGGACATCACCTACATCCCGATGCGCCGTGGCTTCCTGTACTTGGTGGCCATCATGGACTGGGCAACACGCGCAGTACTGTCCTGGCGCCTCAGTAACACAATGGACAGCCACTTCTGCGTGGAAGCGCTGGAAGAGGCAATACGGAGGTATGGACGACCGGAGGTCTTCAACACGGACCAGGGTAGCCAATTCACCAGTCTGGACTTCACAGGAGTGCTGAAGCAGGAAGGAATTCGCATTTCGATGGATGGCAGGGGCCGCTGGATGGACAACCGCTTCATTGAGCGACTCTGGCGCTCGCTGAAGTACGAGTGCATTTACTTGCACGAGCTGGAGACGGGAGGGGGGGCCAGAAGGCTGATCGACGATTGGATGCGCTACTACAACCACGACCGTCCGCACTCTTCACTCGAGGGCGGAAGAACGCCTTTTGAAACGTACCTTCAAGAGCCGGAAGAAAAGGCGGCATGAGCCATGCACAGGGAGTCCACCTTAACTACGCCGCCAAACTGTCCAGCGAATGGGGTCCACTTCTGAATACCACGCTATACAGCACTGTCGCAGCGACTGATAACTATCGGTATTTAAAGTATATGCTGATCTCAGCAAAGCACTTGTTTTTACTTCATTCGCAGAAATCAGCCGTTCCTGGAGTAGACAGGAACGATGTCCACGCCGAGAGAATTGCTTTTACACCAAGTGCTTCTCTACAACAAGCAATAGTCGAGCATCTTACTGCAGCAGAGAACCGGATTGACAACCTTCTGAAGCTGCTTAGAGCACAGGTCGGACTGCTTGCTGAACGGAAGGGGGCCTTGATTTCGGCAGCCGTCACCGGCAAGATCGACGTCACAAGCGCGGGACAGCCATCCTGAGACGATGGTGTGTTTCTCTTGCTCTGCCAGTGGTACAACCTGTATCTTTGCCTTTCATAAGCAGTTGATTTTACACCATCAGAGGGTTAGCCATGTGGGATAAGCTTGAACAGTGCCCGGTTTGCGAGGGTGAATGCTGGCATAGGGAAAGCAACTATGGCGAAGCTCTAGAGATCGGCTGCCCACGTTGCGGAAGATTTGTATCAACGATCCCAGCTTTGTCACAGCTTTTCCCTGAAGATGCGCAGGAGCGTGCTTATCGGATTGCGGTATGGAGCTACCATCTCCGGCACAGAACAGATAGGGACGCAGTGCTTGATCGGGAATACTACGATGAGTACGCCGAGAAGATCAGCCTTCCTTCGCCCGAAGAGCAAATCGACAACTTCATTCTTCTCTTCCACCAGAAGGCGAAGCATGTGAGCCAGTACGTCAGAGTCCACGAGCCAGAGATTTTATGGCGTTGTGGTTTGGTGGACCATGCATCAGTCGAGTATTTGGTTGAGCACTTCAGACAACTTGGCTACATCACGGCCACTGCAGTTTTTCCTGATCACACGGCATTTCGTTTAACACCAGCAGGTTGGCAGCACTGCGCTGAGCTGCTCCGTAGCAATCCAGGATCTAATCTGGTTTTCATGGCCATGCAGTTTGGCAATGCTGAATTGGATGACGCTGTTGAGAATGTTTGGAAGCCCGCTGCCAAGGAGGCTGGCTTTGAGCTTAGAAGGCTTGATGAGCTGTCAAAGCCCGGCGTGATTGACAACCATTTGCGCGTGTCTATTCGTCGGGCCAGAATTCTGTTTGTCGATCTGAGCACGCATAACAGGGGTGCCTATTGGGAGGCGGGGTTCGCTGAGGGGCTGGGTAGGCCTGTGCTGTACTTCTGCAGGAAGGACGTCTGGGACGATGAAAAGGGGAAGCCCCACTTCGACACAAATCACTGCAACACAGTTGTTTGGTCACGCGACGACGATGCCTGGTGTCGTAAGCAGATCATTGTGAACCTGCAGAACGCGTTTCCGGATACAGCTAATATGGATGTGGAAGTGTAGAGGGGTGCAGAGCTTTCCCTTTCGCGTGTAAACCCGAGCGGAGGAGCACATGAATGCTGAAGAGTATCTGGTGGAGAGGCTTGATGACCAGATAAACTGGTATGACAAAAAGAGCCAAGCTAATCAGCGATGGTACAAGCGACTTCGAATCGCTGAGTTTTGCCTGGCCGCGATGATTCCTTTTCTTGCTGGCTATGCGGATAGTATTGGCTGGATTCAAGTTGCCGTTGGCATGTTCGGTGTTTGTATCGCAGTTATTACGGCAACACTTGGCCTAAGCCAGTTCCAGGAGAACTGGATCGAGTATCGGACGACATGTGAATCCCTGAGGAAAGAGAGGTACATGTTTCTGACCAAAACGGAGCCCTATAACGGTGACGAGGCAGGCGCATTTGCATTTCTCGTTCAGCGGGTCGAGACGCTCGTTTCGAAAGAGAATACGAATTGGGCGCAGTACATGATGAAGCCAACGGAGGAGCACAATGGCTAAGAAGATTTTCATCAGTTACGATTACGAGAATGACAAGAAACACAAGAACTTACTGGTTGCTTGGGATGCCAACGATCTTTTCGATTTCAACTTCTATGATGGGTCAGTCACTGTCGCTGTAGATAGCACAGACGCTTCGGCTATAAAGCGCGTTATCTCCGCGCGCATCAATGCGTGCCCTTACTTCCTTTGCCTCATCGGGGAGGAAACACATGAAAGCGAGTGGGTTGCATGGGAAATTGAGAAGGCTGTCGAACTAGGCAAGAATATAATTGCGGTTAAGATCAAGAGCACAAATACTTCACCTGCCGCAATCATCGGGGTAGGTGCTGAATGGGTCATGTCCTTCACTTTTGATGCTATCAAAGCAGCCGTTGATCAAGCATGACGTCCTTGGTTGAAGGTTAATGGCTGGATGCAAGCAGGAGCGAGGGAGTTTGTGAGTATCTTCATTAGTTACTGCAAAGCAGATGAGCAGATTGCGCAGCGACTTTATGATGAGCTTAAGCGGCGCGACTTGGATGTCTTCTTCGCCGAGAGGTCACTCAAGTCAGGTGATAAGTGGTCCAAAGAAATCCGCACAGCATTGGATGAAGCAGACTGTGTCTTGCTTCTTGCAAGCAAGCGCTCCAACCAGTCGGCCTATGTTCAACAGGAGGTTGGTGCTGCAGTCCATGACGGCAAAGACCTGATTCCTATCGTATGGGATATGGAGCCAGGCGAGTTATCCGGATGGGTAAGTGAGTATCAAGCCCTGAATCTATTCGGGAAGACCGACAAAGAAGTCAGTGTTGAGTTTGAACGATTGGCCAAGAGGTTCCAGTGGAAGGAAATCCGAAAAGGCTTGCTCCTCGCCGGCCTTCTTGTCGCTATTCCCCTGTTTCTGCGCAGCAAGTAGAGGGCCTCAGTTCAACCGCTTCCCCCAGCCCTCCAGACACGCACACTCCGCCAAGTGCTCGCGCACATGTTCCAGATGCTTTCGGAAGTGCGAGTACTGCAGCACCTTTCTGCCGTGCAGCTGGCCCACCACAAGGCCAGGATGCAAGGCGTGCTCGGCAGCAAACTGCATCAGCCGGCCTTCGGAAATGCGCGCAGTGGCAAGGGCGGCGAAGTCGGCTTCCACGCCTTTGGGGATGATCGCTCTTTGCGCATAGCTGTCGGCGCGCGATTCGCATTGGCTTGTTTCCGTGCGTGTAGCACCTAGGTCTTCGTCCACAATCACCTTTGTCTTGGCGTCGCCATAGCGCACGTGCCCTAACTCGTGCAGCAGCACAAACCAGAAATTGTCAATGCGATTATAGCGCAGGCTCATTCCAATCAAGGGCTCGTTTTCGCCAAGCCAGGTGCAGACGCCGTCCACTTTCATTCCCTTGAAAGGCTCCAGGAACACAATGCGAATGCCGTACTCGGCGAGCAAAGCAGGAATGTCAGCCACCGCAGTGGGCTCATGCATTCTGGATTGTAGCTCCTCGATCAGCCTTGGCATTGCCGACAGATCAAAGGGCTTGACTTTAACGGGCTCGGCGATCTGTCGTAAACGAAAGAGCCAGGCTGTCAGCAGCCGCGAGTGGGGTGCATCCGGTGCTACCGTGGAGGCTTTGCGAGCAGCGATTGGGTGGAAGCAGGGTGTGGCGAGCTCCTCCTGATGGTAGAAGCTCAAGATGCGAGCTTTCAAGACTTCGATGCTCGCAGAGGGCTCAACCCATCCACGCCGCACAAGCTCCGTGACGGGATAGGTCTCGTAGAGCTCAGCGCGCTTGCGCACTTCTTCGCCGTCGACCTTGACTTTGAATAGCTGATAGTGCGCTTCCAGATTCAACCAGAACTGAGCCGAAAGTCCCAGCGCGCTTTCTAGAAGAGTAGCCGTTTCCGGCGTGATACTCCGCTTTGCGGCAATAATCTCATTAACAAGTCGTGGGGACTTTCCAATGATCTCTGCCAAATCAGCCTGTGATAGCTCACGCGCTTCAAGCTCTTCCCGCAGGAAATCACCTGGAGGAAAGACTTCTGCTGGTATTCTCTGTTCCATGATCCGCCTCAGTTGTATCACCAAGAGCTGCAGGATGAATGGCATCTGCATCCCTTGTATCACCATTCGCAAGTCAGCATCTAGTGATAGTCCTCAACAGAAATGATCGCTACGATCTTCCCGCTTTCTGATTTGCGAAACTCGATGATCAGTCTCCATTGCTTGTTCAATCGCAATGAGTGTTGGTGTTTCCGCTCTCCTTTCAGTTTTTCAAGATGGAGGGACTTTGCTGCTCGCAGAACACGCTCATCTGGTGCCATCCTGATCGCCTGAATTCGTCTGCGTATCAGCGAGACAATGTGGTCAGGATACCGACCCGTGTAGGTCGGATCCATGTAGATTCTTTCCAGTTTTGGATCCTCGAAAAGGATTTCCATTTGGCGACCACCAGTAATGGAATTACAATACCTGTAAATTTACCAATGTCGGAATCGGTGTTCAAGCACTTTTTCCACCAAGAGGTTCCCCTTTCCTCGCAGACTGAAATTCTGTGTATTCACAGGCGCACGAGAACTTCACAGATAGACTGGGCAAGAGATGAACACAGCGACCAGCGAGAGCACCTTCGAAGCCGCCATTGAACAATGGCTCGTCGAGCATTCCGGCTACGAGAGGGCAGACCACGGGCAGTTCGATGCCGAGCTTGCCCTCGATCCGCAGACATTGATCGCTTTTCTGCAGGCCACGCAGCCGGATGAATTGGCGCAGCTTGCCGTGTTGTACGGGGCCGACCTGAACAAGACGCTTGTATCACGCATCGCCGCCGAATGCGACAGACGCGGGCTGCTGGATGTGATACGCAATGGCGTGAAGGATCGGGGGCAGCATCTACGTCTGGCGTACTTTCGCCCACCCACATCCTTGAATCCGGAAACCGCGGCCCTGTACCAGCAGAATCGTCTGACGGTGATGCGGCAGGTGTTCTTCGACCTGGACAGCAAGAAGTCCATCGACATGTTGCTCTCCCTCAACGGGCTGCCCATTGCTACGGTTGAGTTGAAGAATGCCTTCACGGGGCAGAAGTCCATCAACGCCATTCTGCAGTACATCAAAGACCGTCAGCCCACCGCCAGAACGAAGCTGCTGCAGTTCAAGAAGCGCGCGCTGGTTCATTTCGCTGTGGACACCGACGAAGTCTACATGACCACGCGCCTTTCGGGTAGGCACACCTTTTTTCTGCCCTTCAACAAAGGCTGCGATGGCGGCAAGGGGAACCCCGGCGAGCACAAGCACGCGACGGGCTACAAGACGGGCTACCTCTGGGAGGAAGTCTGGCAGCGTGACAGCTGGCTGAACATCCTCCAGCGCTACATGCATCTGCAAGTAGAGGAAGAGCAGGATCTCGAAACGGGCAAAACGAAGCGATCCGAAAGGCTAATCTTCCCGCGCTACCACCAGCTCACAGCCACGCGCAGTTTGCTTGATGCCACACTGGAAAAGGGCGTTGGCGCGAACTATCTGGTGCAACACTCAGCGGGCTCAGGCAAAACCAACACCATCTCGTGGACCGCGCACCAGCTGGCCAACCTGCATGACGCGAACGACCAGCCGCTTTTCCACTCGGTAATTGTGGTGTCCGACAGAAGGAACCTGGACAGACAGCTGCAGGACAACATCTACCAGATGGAACACACTCGTGGCGTTGTGGCCAAGATCGATGAGCACAAGTATTCCTCCGATCTGGCAGAAGAGCTAAACAAGGGCACCAAGATCATCATCACTACCCTGCAGAAGTTTTCCTTCCTGCTGGATAAGGTGCAGGATTTCTCGAACCGGCGTTTTGCCGTGATCGTTGACGAGGCGCATTCCAGCCAGAGTGGGCGATCAGCGGGCAATCTACGCGGCGTGCTCGGAGGAAGCGCCGGTGCTGGCAAGAGCGAGGAAGATCTGCTGGCTTTGGCTGAGGAGGAAGAGGCGCAGCTTCCCGCAGAGCCGGAACTGGAAGACCTGGTGCTGGCGGAAGCCCGTAGTCGTGGCCCGCAGCCAAACCTGTCTTTCTATGCTTTCACTGCAACGCCAAAGGCTAAAACCCTCGAGCTCTTTGGTGTCACCGGAGCTGATGGCAAGCCGTATCCTTTCCACCTGTATTCCATGCGGCAGGCGATTGAGGAAAGTTTCATAAAGGATGTGCTGCTGCACTACACCACCTACAAGACCTACTACAAGCTGGCCAAGGCTATTGATGATGATCCCGATGTGGACGAGAAGAAGGCCAAGCGATCCATTGCACGCTTTCTGAGCCTCCATCCCTACAGCGTGGCGCAGAAGACCGAGATCATGGTCGAGCACTTTCGCCATCACACCTGCAAGAAGATCAACGGCAGAGCCAAGGCCATGGTGGTGACCCGATCGCGCTTGCACGCTGTGCGCTACAAACAGGCTTTTGACAAGTACATCGGCGAACAGGGTTACACCGATCTGAAAACCCTGGTGGCTTTCTCGGGCACGGTGGATGATCCCAAGCATGTGGGCACCAGCTACAGCGAACCGGCGATAAACGGCTTCTCCGAGAAGGAGCTGCCCGACAGGTTCGCGTCGCAGGAGTATCACATTCTGATCGTTGCCGAGAAATACCAGACGGGCTTCGATCAACCCTTGCTGCACACGATGTTCGTGGATAAGCCCCTTGCAGGCTTGCGGGCTGTGCAGACGCTTTCGCGCCTGAATCGCTGCGCGGCAGGAAAGACAGATACTTTTGTGCTGGACTTTGCCAACACAGCAGAGGATATCAAGGAGGGCTTCCGTCCCTACTACGAACAGACCGAGCTCAGCGAGCCTACAGATCACAACCATGTGTACACCCTCGGGCAGCGACTGCGGGAAAGCCCCGTACTCCGCGCTCAGGATATTGACGACTTCGCAGCGGTCTACTTCAAGCCTTACTACTCCCAGAAGGCGCAGGATCACGGCAGGCTGAACAAGTTCATCGATCCCGCCGTGGAGCGCTACAAGCAGGAGTATCGCGATCCCGGTGCCTCCGGCGGTGAGGAACGCTACACCGAGGAAGGCGAGGAGTTCAAATCACTGCTGCGTTCTTTCCTGCGTTTTTATGGCTTTCTGAGCCAGATCATCTGCTGGCAGGATGCTGAGCTTGAAAAGCTCTACGCCTACAGCCGTTACTTGCTGACCAAACTTCCTTATCGCAGCACGGGCGGGATGATTCACCTCGAGGACGAGCTGGCATTGTCGGCTTACCGCAATGAACTGACCTTTGCAGGAAGTGCTGCCCTGACTATGGGCGACACTTGTCCTGTGGATCCGATCGGCGAGACGGGGACGGGACAAGTGTCAGAGGATGCCAAGTCGCCGCTGTCAAAGATCATTGAACAGGTGAATGAGCAGCTGGGCACGGATTGGAAGAATGAAGACCTTGTGCTGTTTGATCAGATCACCGAGGACATGATTTCCGATGCCGAGTTGGTGGATCAAGCCAAAGCGAATACCGTCGAGCAGTTCAGAGAAGTTTTCTTCCCGAAGCTGGACAAGGCTTTCATTGACAGGCTGAGCCGTAATAGCGAGATCGTGAACGCCTACATGTCCAATCCCTCCATTCAGAAGCTTGTGGCACAGGCGATGCTAATGGAGTTCTATGGGAGGGCGCGGGGAATGCGGATGTAGTGGGGCTGGGAGCGCCTGGCTATTGGTCGGTCATTTCGCATGTTGGACGCATATCGGACGATTAAGTCGTCAAAAAGGCTCAATTTTGGGCTTTTTTGAACCAAAGAGGGCGAAGTGGGATAGCTGTAAGTGTAAAGAAAACAAATAGGCCCAGAGGGACTTGAACCCCCGACAAAGTGACTATGAGTCACTAACATGTTGAAAATAAACAGACACATAGGCCGAATGTACTTCGATATTGGACACGAATATCATTCCCAAGGGACAGGAATTGCTGCCGCGACGCGCCTCAGTGCTTCCAGTTGGGTGTGATCGTAGATTGAGGTAACGCCAGCTCCCAGTCCGCCAGCCTGGCTGTGTCCAATCCACTTTCCGATATCATCTCGGCTTATCCCGGCCAGAGTCAAAGCACTGACCAGACTGTGCCTGAATCCATGAAGTGGCTGTGCTATCTGGATGCCGAGTTGGTCAGCGGTTCGCCTGAAGGCCTTGCTGTAGTACGTATCTCCGAATCGCCATTTGCTGCCGCTTTCGATCCAGTCTTCAATAGCGCATGTGAGTGCGGGGAAGAGGACGATGGTGTGATCAGTGGTTTTGCCCTGCGGGATGTGGAGCAGGCCGTCCGATGGATTGTAATCTGAATGCTGAAGTCGATAGATTTCCCCGAACCTGGCACCAGTGAGAAACAGCAGTTTCACCATGCAAAGGCAATCCTGGTTTCCTTGGAGAGAGTTGACGATGGTGCGGATCTCAGCGGTTGTATAGTGTCGCTTCCGATTCGGATCTACCCGTGCGCCTACGGTCTTTCGTTTCGCCTGAAACAGATCCTTTCCTCGAATGGGATTGCGCTCCAGACCGAATGAGTCAGTTTCCACCATCCAAGAGAACATGCTCTTCAGGTGGCGCAGGCGCATGTTCGCGCCGGATGCGCTGAATCGCCGCGCCAGATATGCTCTGTATTGCTGGATGAGTTCATTGCCCACTTCTTCAAGTGGCAGATCTGCGGCAGACTGCAGGGCCTCGAGGTTTGCTTCCTGCTCCAGCCGGTTATGGCTCCCGAGAAGCTGCTCGATCGAGGATGGAGTCTCATGCCTGTTGTTCAGTCTGTCTGCCAGAAACATGACCAGATCGCGAATGGCAAACCAGTCCAGTCGGATAGTCGCAGGGGCTTTGGGAGAAGAGCCGCACGATACTTCTCTGTAGTACTGAAGGCATGCGCTGATTAGCATTCGAGGGCTGTATTCTGTGTTTGTGATTCCCTGGATTGCATCCAAGTATAGCGCCTGCGCAATCTGCTCGATTTCGCGTCTTGGGATTGAGATGTCGAAGTGGTGCCGGGTTCTTTGACCGGGAACAGGCCGCTTGGATCTGTCGAAGGTGGGAACGAGTACCCGCCAGTGGGTCACGACGCCTTTGCTGACGCGTTTCGTAATCGTGTATCTGCTACTCGGCTTTCGCCCACGCTTGCCCATCGTACCTCCGACACCAGTGTACCGAGAGGGTGGGACATTGGGACGGGCGGGTCAACGCAGAATTCAACAGAAAACAGTCACTGCCCTGTTGTTGACAATGGCTAAAAACAATGGCATACTTGTAGTACAGTTTTATGTTTATCACTCAGTCAATATACTCAGTGAAGATGCATAGATTTGTCTGTGTATTAGATCTCGCTTTTGTGGCGCCTTATAGAGGTTAGCGTTTAGAGACTGTACTTTCGATCAGGTTTGCATGTGGCACAGTTTCAAGCTGAAAGTATTACTCTGGCAATAATGATTAACGAATAATGTGTGAGGCCATTAAGGCCTTGCAGATAGGTGTTGCTGGTTCGCCTAGTAAAACCAGTTCTCACATAGGAGGGACAAAGATGTTTGATTACGCAACATCCGTTGAAACAGCGCTGAAACGCGCCTGTGGATTAGCAGCTATTGCGTTAACGCACTGTGTTTTGGCACAAGTCAATCCCGCTTACTACAGTGGGGGATCATTTTCAGACGCATTTTACAGCGCACTGAACAATGGAAATGATGGATTGGTCCTTCTGTGCGATGTACCAAGTAGTGACTACCCTACTATTCTCTATGTGCCAGTACTGAGTTCACCATTCTGCATTGTGAGTGATTCGGGGCAATTCTATTCACTGGGATCGGCTCTTGAAATCCATGGAACATGGCCTGAAAGCACCGATATTGTTTATCCCCTACATATCAACGACGTTCATCTTGGGGAGACGTTGCCTCAGATGGACATGTTTTGGGGCCCTAAACTAAGTGTTGACCGCGGATATGTGAGATTCACAAATGTCACGATAGAAAGATGCAAATGCTGGGATTGCAGTAGCCCTAACCCTAGCGGAGGAGGCTTCTGCCTGGTGGATATTAGCGGACACAATACTGAGGTCGTAGCCTCAGTATATCCAGATCGCGATTATCTGGGTGCCGTTGATCCATTTTATATTCCATCAGTCGATTTCGTGGACTGCCAATTCAATTGCGTGTCAGTGGATTTGTACGGCTACTTCGGCTGTGACACAGATGCCGGAGAGAGCATTTTTAACATTGCAGACTCAAAAGTACGTATTCATGGCAGCGGCATGTTTGTTAATGATGATCTAATACAGGTCCCGATTCAAGCATCAAGATCGATGCTTCATATTGAAGATTGTGATTGGCAATACATATGGTGCGATATCACTCAGCTTAATAGTGAATCCTCTGGATTTATAAATTTCGTTGACTCTCCAGTTGGCTTACGTACTTATCAGGAGCCAATTAGCAACGGTCTTATGATCTCTAACTCGAATTTATCGGCTATTGGAAGAAGAGCCGGCCCCTTGTATGTGAAAAACACACTAAACAATATGCTTGATGTTAGTATTACGAACACTTCGCTAAGAGGAGCTGCTATCTCAGGGGCTGGTGCCGGTTATTTTTATGATTCATACGCTTCCGATCACGTGATGTCTGTTACAATACAAAATTCGAGTTTAGATGATGTTATTTCTGGAACATCTGGTGCCTCTGACAACTATAGTGCTGGAGGATTTGTTTTTCGTCATTGCGATACAGTCAATCTAATGGGTTTGCAATTTAATCAGTGTCAAGCTGATGGTGACGCATCAGCAGGCGCACTACATCTCTATGACATTAGAAACACCGGTGTTTATGATTGTGTATTTGACGGAAACATATGCAATTCGACTGTGAGCAACTTTAGAAGCGCAGGTGGTGTTTTGGCACATTGGTGTAGAAATGGTTCACTTAATGGCTTTTTGAGGTGTACTTTTAGGGATAACACGTCGTATATTAGTGGCGGAATGCAGTCGCTGCGATCTTCTGTCGGAGTGAAGAATTGCTCTTTCACTAATAACACCGCCATATGCGCTTTGATGTATGGTGATCCGAATAATCATGATGTTAATGGTATTATGCAAGTTGATGAATGCGTGTTTGATTCCGCTTTGCTTGGTATTCAATTTTATATGCCTGGAAATACATCGAATTTCGTGAGGGAGTGCTTGTTTAGGGGCATTAGCAGTTGTGCTATTCTAGGAGAGATCTTCACCTACAATGACCAAGCGGGGCAACAGGGACTGGTCCTGGACGGATTAACTGTCGCGGATGGTAGTAGTCAAAATCCATATGTGATAATTCAGGGTACCGGACATGATGTCAAGTTGCACAATAGTATCATCCACAATCCCAGTGGCCCGGCGGGTTATGGATCCGCCGTCTTCTCTATGCAGAACGGAGAAGCGACTGTCACTCATTGCCATTTACAGGCTGCACCAACAGGTGCCAGTTCGGTTTCTGACATTAAGTACTATCAGACTGATCCTGTTGAGGAGTCGGGCCTATGTTCAAGTAGTAGTCCATACTGGGGTCAGTTGCGCTATGATTCAGAGGATTATGATGCTGGCTGCCTAGTGCTTTACTCTGGTGTAGCGTATTCGGACAACGATGGCACACCGCGCGACATTGGCTACATGCCGGTCTACGATGTGCAGCCCTTGTCCAGCGCGCCCTCAAGTAGCACGATTCCTGCAGGCGTGTATGAGATCACTCAGGATGAGACTCTCGTAAGGCCGGACCTGGTGTTGAGCCCTGGTGTAACACTGAAAGCATCAAACGGCTGCAACTTCAAACTGCGGAGCAGCCCGGGCGGCAGCATAGACATGGGCGGCGAAGACTGTCCGCGCGTTCTGATTTCTACTCCAGCTTCGAACCAGTACGCGACCCTGACAATTGGCGATTTAATGAACACCACTACTGTGGATTTCAAGTGTCTCCATATCGTGAATCAGCCGTCTGATCGAATAAACTTGTATGGTCTTCAGTATCCTACGCTGATCAAAGACAACACTGTTTGGGTGAAGGGTTCAGAGGCTTGTCCTGTGTATGCAATAGACTGCTACAAGCTTCTGATTGACGGGTTCTCGATTGGCGCAAACAGCGGTAGTTATTTTTCTGATTTCAAAACCCTGTCGATTGCGAACTCGCTGGCCGATGTGGAGAATTGCACCTTCAAAGGTGCAGGTGAGACATCTACACCAGTTAGTGTGGTCTCTTCAGCGGACGTTACTTTTACCAACAATACTTTCGACCAGTATCAAGAGGACGTAGTCAGTACAAACCAGTCGGATATTACGCTTGAGGACAATGACTTCACCAACATTACCGCGCACATGATCAGTGGGATGTATGGCACTTGCAACATGGACCACTATGCATACAATGATTTCACGGCTAGTTCAGACTGGTATGGGCAGCTTTTCTGGACGGGTAAATTGAATGTTGATATGGAGTGCGGATACAATCGTACAATATCGCCCCGAGTGTCGATGAGCTATCCTTTCTTCTATTTCAATGGAAACTGGTCACACCCGACTTCGACGTGGAACAAAAACTATTGGGGAAGAAGCGAGTTGGACAACATTCCATGCAGTGACGTAAACGATTTCATCGATGGCTGGTACGACGGCGACCCCTACAACCAAGACATTGATGCAAGCGGCTGCTTCACGCAATACCCTTACGTCAGTTACGAGTTCTGCCCGCAGGATGATGAGCCTTTCGAGCTCTATACTGAAGGTGTAATTGCTGACGAATTAGGTGACAAGGATCGTGCAATCTTCTTCTTCAGCGAGTTGATTCGCCTTTACCCGAAGTCCAAGTATGCACCTTCAGCATTGCTGTACCTTACAGGCTACGGAACGAAGGATCCTGATGTCTCCGATGCAACAGAAACTGCTCTCCTAGCTGGTGCAGCTTCTGCAGATGCAGAGGGTGCCGATTGGCTTTCCTCTATGGCCACTGCTTCAGCTTTAACAGTTGAAGCCAGGTATGGAGATCGCACAGAGGCGGTAGATGAACTTGATGAGATGCTTGTGAGTAGTGATCCTTCTGATGTGGACTGCGCAGCACTTGCTCTTGCACAGATCGCACTGTTTCCCGTTGAGGGTGGTTTGAGCTCGGCAAGCTACACTGCGCCGGGTAGGGTTGATCACCTCGTGGATGATTTGTTTGCGGTTGCAAGCAACACGATTCAAAGGGATCGAGGCTCAGATCTGGAAACCCCAGCTTTGTTTGAGCTTGCTTCCGTATATCCGAACCCATTCAATCCAGTCACAACCATTGAGATGCGGGTAAATGTCTCGTGTCAACTTGCCGTTAGTGTGTTCAATATGCTGGGGCAGGAAGTTGCTTCCTTGTACAACGGGGAGATTGAGGCAGGAACTCATGCTTTCCAATTCGATGGTGCGCGTTTTGCCTCGGGTGTGTACATGATACGCGCCAGCTCTGGGGGTACCGTTCACACAACCAAGGCTCTGTTAATCAAGTAGCGACAATAAGGGAGACAGGGGCCCCCTTGGGGTCCCTGTCCTTTCTATGAATAGAATCCTTCTTCCACTTTTACTCCTCGTCCTGAGCGCAACATTGACTCGCGCAGATGTGCTTCATGTGCCTACAGAATACTTCACTATCCAACAAGCAGTGGACGCCGCTCAAGTAGCAGACACAATCCTGCTCGATCGAGGCACCTACTACGAGAATGTCGTCGTGACAACGAGCAACTTAGTACTGGCTTCACATTGGATTCGCTCCGCCGACACCCTTGATATACAGAACACAATAATCGACGGAAGATGGCTGCGTGGAGTTCTTGAAGTCAACACTTCTCCTGACAACTACCTACATCTGCGGGGAATAACCATCCAAAGAGGACTTAGGTGGAGAAACTCGGAGGGGCGTGTCTTGGGTGGGGGAATTGGTTTGTGTGATTCTGCCAGTGTTTCCCTGGATCATGTAATCTTGAAAGAGAACAGAAGTACGGGTGGTGATGGTGCGATGCTTGGATGCTACTGGATGGATTCTCCCGTGAACGTAGAGATTCGCAATACACTACTGTGTGGGTATGTTCAAGAAGGGGATTGCAGCTACTCCACAACCCAAGTCAGCTTTGAGTATGCAAAAAGGGCTGTTTTTGAGAATGTGGAGTACAGAGGGAACGCGAGGGAGTTACATGAAGGGGCTTTTACGGTAACGTCCGATACAATTATTGTCACCAACCTTCGCATATTCAGTGTGTTATCAACTCAACCCACCTTGTTCAGTGCACTGCGATACCAAGAAATGTCCCACGTTGCAATTGACTCCTGTGGGATCGATGATCATATTCTGACTGGCGACTATTTGTTTTGGGTTTCGACTTGGGATGGAGTCCTGCGTTTACGAAACCTGACGGCGACACATTGCAGCAACACGATTGATTATGCAGAAGGTGAAGTCTCTGGGGGTGGAATACTGCGGTTTTCTGCTGACACCTTGTTGATTGACAGCTTGATAGCCACAGACAATTACTCGTTTTCACAACATGCCGTTGGGCGCTTCTATGCTGACGCCTTTGGACTACTTACGAACTCCCTGATCATGAACAACACAGCCGGTAATCTGTCGGATTGCATGTGTCTTGGCGGAGGGCCAATAGCGAATTTCAATGGTCTTTCTGTTGAAAACACCCGTTTCCTGAACAATACCTCGATTGCTTCCGGCTATGCGGAAGGTGAGTATGGCCCTTATTACATTGGTGGCATTATACTGGTAGCCTTTGGTACTCCTGGAGCTTCACATATCAGAAACTGCGATTTCATCGGCAATGAAGTCATTGATCCGGATGACTACTCTCTGGAAGGAGTTGGTCGAGCTGAGAATCAAGGGAGTGTCTTGTATGTGGGCTACAATTACACAGAGTACGGACACATCTCGGTTGAGGAGTGTCGTTTTCTAAACAATCGCTTGGAAAACGTTGTACCTGAAACTCCTCGGGATTACATGCTTGCAGAGGAGTCTGTTGGCTCATCGGTTTCCTTTCGCTCTGAAAATGGCAGTGACTATTGGACCCATTTCTCCATGAGAAACTGCCTTATAAGTGGAAATGATAATGGCGGGGTTCGCGTATTCATGCGGGGTTTCTTTGATATGCAGAATGTTGAGATTGTTGACAACAATCGTCGCGGCTTCTTCTGTCTCACTGATAGCCTCATTGTCGACAACGTCCTTATTCAGGGAACGCAGGTAACTGCGCTGGAATGGCCTCAAAGCTGTCAGTTCACTGGCTACATGCCAAGTGAACAGCAAGCCTTGACACTATATATTCACGAGTACTGCAAGCTTTCGAACCTTAGTGTGATTGACAATGACCTTCCCTTCATTTTCAACACTCCGTGGGACGGTAACACAGAGACACTTTTTTCGAATTGCCTGATCTCCGGAAATACGTACGATTGCTTTGTGGCCCCGATCATACCTGGTCAGAACCGGGATCGCATACAGTTCTCCTACTGCATGATGCAAGAGGCAGTAAACGGCTCAAACAACCTGATCGGCGATGACCCTACCTGGGACGCTGAGTATGGGGTTCCCTACTTATCGGCCAACTCGGTTGGTGTGGATGCAGGCAACCCCGCCGCGGCTTTCAACGACCTGGAAGATCCGGAATCTCCTGGAATGGCCCTTTGGCCCTCACACGGTACTGTACGCAATGATATTGGCTACACAGGTGGCCCTAATGTTCGCGATCTGGACTACCTGCCCCTAGAACCCGCTGTGCGCACACTTCCCTCTTCCCCCACTCTGGGCGACGCCTACCCCAACCCCTTCAACCCAATAACCACCATTCCCTTCACCATACCCCAGCCAGGCCACTTCACCCTGCAGGCCTACAACCTCCGCGGCCAGCTCGTCCAGACCCTGGCCGACACAGACTTCCCCGCCGGCGAACACATCGCCCGCTTCGACGCCAGCCATCTGGCCAGCGGACTCTACATCGTCAGGCTATCCGGCCCCCGCTGCTCTGAGGCCCGAAAGGTGCTGCTGGTGAGGTAAGTTGGGACTATGAGACCCGGCGCCATAGACGTTCGAATTCCGTAGCCTTTCGATCACTCCATCTATAGATACCCGTCGAATACCCCATCAGGATAGACTCTGTCTCTGTACTAATGCGCCGAGCGTTGCCCTCGTCGTTCTGTGCCTCGTCGTTTAGTAGTACGACGCGCTCAGCGTCTAATTGCGCACGCTCCAAATCCACCCACATGAATGCCACCACCGAAGCTGCATTCTTGCTGGGTGTCCCGATGAGTTTGATCAAGCGGTCTCGTCCTCGCCCAAGGGGAATCGTAAGATCGATCTGATGTTCAACCGTGGCTCCGTGTATCATGTGCTGCTTTGAGTATCCGACGTCATTCTGATCAAGTAGGCTACAGACTTGCTCAAGGAAATCCGTCGAGGGTTCTTGGCGAAGTGTCAATAGAAGATCAAACGTACGGTGAATTCCCATTAGCAGGAAGTGCATCCTTTGCATCAGGTTAGCTTGAGTTGCTTTGGTTTGGACTCGACCATCAACCAGGAATAACCCAGCAGAATTCAGGATACCATCAATCTTGGCACGCCTGCTATTGCTGTTGATCTGAATCCCGCAATCACCCAATGTCTCCAGAGTCAGATGATTGTCATGAAGTACATAGCCAGTTGGAGAGGCTTCGACATACACGCGAATCCCATCGTTGAAGGGGTCCAGAATGGGTGTGGAGACCTCGACCAAGTCGCCGTGCTTAGCTTGCGTCACACGTGCAGATAACCACTTGGCGTATTCATCTGCAAAGCTGAGTACTGGCTCAAGCATACTATTCCGCCAATTCTAGGGCATCTTGGAAACCATCTGGGAATCGTGCATTAACCTCATCCAGGAACCGCACCAATGTATCATAAGGTTTGCTCGGATCGTACCAATCAATCGCTTGGGCATTTTTCAACCCATGCCCCTCCTCGTACATGTGAATGTGGGGTTGCCGTAACTCTGTTCCATCATCGTTCGTATGATACGGCGCGCCATCGATTCTGCACAAACCGATATTTTTATCTGCTGTCCTCATGTTCAACCTTATCTCGAACGGGCCACGCTTCATAGACAAGATAAAGAGCATACCATTAAGCTCAACAGAAACAAGCTGCTCATTGGTTGCTTTATCGGGTTCCCAAGATAGGGCGCCCTTACGGACCGCAGTCTTCAAGGTGGCAATGAGTTGATCCGCCTGGTGTTGGGTAAGCACTATTGCTCCTGTTGATTCTTGTCTGGGATATCCAGGGCTTCTGGATTCTGTGGCTTCACCTTGCCGAAGAAGTAAGCGTAGGAGTATCCATCAGCGCGGTTCGTGTAGTGAAGTGACTCAGGCTTTCGCAGCTTTGGATTCCAGTAGATGTCAGTTCCAGAGACCGCAAACTCGAAGTAATAGGTCTTGATCAGTTCAGGATTGTTTGGGTCAGTTCGTTGCGTGTATCCTTCGGCAATTGGAACAAGCGCATCGCGAAGACCTTCAGGCACTTCCCAGTATCCACTCACTGCAAACCTGTTTATTCCTGTCTGCTGAGCAAATCCATCTGAAAAGGACGGGTTCTCGATCAAATAGACGACGCCAGCCCGTTCGCCAAGCCCAGAGAGGGTATCAGGAATTCTGTGTAAATAGCCAGATTCTCTTAGAGGAGGAATTCAAGTGGCTATTTCGAAAGACCTAATCCAGGAGCTTCTGCGTGAGTGCAAGACACCGGCAGACCTGCTTGGTGAAAACGGCATCCTGAAGCAGCTGAGCAAGGAGCTCATCGAGGCCGCGCTTGGTGCGGAGCTGACAGATCATCTGGGCTATTCCAAGCATGAAAATGGAACCAAGCCTACCGACAATAGGCGCAACGGCAGCACTAGAAAGCGCGTACGAAGCGATCAGGGCGACATGGAAATCGAAGTTCCCAGAGACCGGGACGCGACCTTTGAGCCCATGCTGATCGGCAAGCACCAACGCGAGATTCCTGGCTTCAGCGACAAGATTCTGTCGATGTATGCTCGTGGCATGTCGACACGGGAGATCACGGAGCACCTGAAGGAGATCTACGGAACCGAGGTATCGCCGCAGTTCATCACCTCGGTGACCGACGGTGTTGTAGAGCATCTGGAAGCCTGGCAGAACCGGGATCTGGACGAAGTGTATCCCATTGTTTTCTTCGACGCTATCATCGTCAAAGCCAGAGAAAACAGGCGTGTGCAGAAGTGCGCCATTCACTTGGCGCTGGCCATCAACCTCGATGGGCAAAAGGAGCTGCTGGGTCTTTGGGTAAGCGAGAACGAGGGTGCACAATACTGGCTTAGCGTGATCACGGAACTGCGGAACCGCGGGGTTCGGGACATCCTGATCGCCGCAGTAGACGGCTTGACGGGCTTTCCCGACGCCATCCGTGCTGTCTTTCCGAAGACGGATGTCCAGCTGTGCATCGTTCATGCGGTCAGGAATTCGCTGAAGTACGTGTCCTACAAAGAGCGCCGCGCTGTCGCCACCGACTTGAAGCAGATCTACAGTGCCGCAACAGAAGAAGCCGCTCTCGGGGCACTGCAGGAGTTTGGTGCCACCTGGGATGCGAAGTATCCTACAATCAGCAAAAGTTGGCGGGAACGCTGGACGGACCTGGTGCCATTTCTCCAGTATCCAGACGAGATCAGGCGCGTGATGTATACGACCAATGCGATAGAGTCGCTGAACTACAATATTCGGCGTGTGACAAAGACCAGATCAGCATTCCCTACCGTGGAATCGGCTCTGAAGCTGGTTTTCATGGTGATACAAAACATCGAGAAGAAGTGGACGATGCCCATTCGAAACTGGGGTCAGGCGAGGAACTACCTGGCAATCAAGTTCGAGGGCAGGGTGCCGGCGTAAGAGGCGTTTACACGAAATTCCTGACAGGCCCAGCCCAGAAAGAACTTGCCGGACTTCTTCTGTGCACTTGATGTAAACGTTTTTGCCGACAGTAATGCGTGTTGTCATTTGCGGATCCTCTCTTTACTGCCCACCCACCACAGATCGTCCCGACCGCGGGAGAAAGGCTCTTCATGCGTCACTCAATTCCGTAGTATCGCTTGAAATCGAAATCGTAATCAATACTCTCGCCGCTTCTTATACTTGGATTTTTTACTCCAGGGTACTGAAACATACGCCTGCGCATCATCTGTATCCTCGTCGCCTCGTCTGGATGCATTGTTCCAGCGAAGCCATCGCTCACAACTGTTGCAACTGTGTCGTTTGTATAGGAAACGAAGAATAGCATCCACGTGTTACTCTTCGATTTCCAAAGCTGAAGTATAGGCCGGAATTCCGAATTCACTACCTCGATGGCCTCGCTATCGCGGTTCACATCACAATCGTAGCTTGGGGTTACTGTGAACAGATCTCCATCTAGGTTCAGTAGGCTCCGTCTGTCCTGATCTCGTATTATGCCCCAGAGTTTAATGCCCTGATCGCATCCATACTTCAGATCAGAAGTATTGAAACTAACCACACTAGAGCCCATGCTGATCAGTAAACCACCGATTTGTAGTTCGCCTAAGCGCATGGCCTCTGGGAGCTTGAATTGACCAGAGATGTATGCCTGTCGCTCAGCCCAGTGCTGGCTCTTGCTGTAGTAGCAATGTGAAACAATCAAGGACGTAAGTGCGCCCAGCAAAAAGAAGACAACATCTCGCTTCAGATTAGCACAAACCTTCGCTTTCAGCTCCGAGAACCTGTGTCTTTCCGGATGCGACGGCTGTACCAAGACGACCTCAAGATTCATGTCCCACCCCCACCCTACATTCCGCAGGACATCGGAGGGACTGACTACCTATGACCAACACACTTCCCGAACCCACAACCGTACTCGAACTCCTGCTCTCGCAGGGCATCCAAATACAGACCTGCCTCACATGCCCCTACCAAACCGCCTGCTGGGTCAACTACCTGCAAAGCATGCAGGACGCCCGTAGCGCACCACAAGAGAAGGGTTCATGAGGCCCACGGCACGTAGCCAGGTGGGCTCGTTTGTTTCAGGACTTCTGCTGTGCCTCTACTGCCTGACGCATCAGCTCATAGGCAGAGAGGACACTCTTAAGCTGTTCGATCCCGTGCTCATTGGCGATCTGTGCAAGCTGTGTGAGCAACTGGATCAGTTCGCGGCCCTGGGCCGCAGCAAGGAGGCCGGAGAGCTCGGTGGAGTTCAGGGAAAACTGACCACGAAACTCCTCAAGCATCTGTTCACGAGTTTTACATGCCACGGCTTCCCATGTCTCAATGCCTATAGCGGAACAGATTTCGGCCAACACATCAAGAGACGGGGAAATCAGGCCGCGCTCGATGCGGCTGATGTAGGCATGGTCCTTCCCGGTAATCCTTGCAACGGTCCGAATAGAAATGTCGGCGCGTTTGCGTTGTTGTCTAAGGAAGTCGCCCGTCAGCTTTGATGGTGTAGTATTTTCCACTTATCCGGGTAAAAAATAGCCTCGGTACTTGACAATTCCGATATGTGGTGTATATTCGTACACCAGAAGCCGGGCACATGTGCGACCGGCATTTTTCAGCGAATCACTGGTGTAGGATCGTACAACATGAAAGACCTTATCACTACGAAGATCTACTCGGAGACGCTGGAAGAGCTTCGTGAGCTGAACAAGATCACTGAGATCCCCCAAGTGAGGCTGCTTGGACGGCTCGTGAAAGAAGAACTCCAGCGGCAGCGCAGTATTGCTAGTAACCACCAAATCGAAGAGGTGGCAGCGTGAGAAAGAAACAACGCCCCGACTCCAAGATGCTTCGCATCACCCCGGCAGGAAAGGAAGCTGCTGAGCTGGCAGCCGACATCAGCGGAGAGAAGCTGCATCGGCTGGCCGAGCGCGTGATGCTGGAAGAGCTGAACCGCCAGCGCCAGCGCAAAACCCACAGCCATCAACTCGAGGAGCAGGCAGCATGAGCAAGGATCTCCTTTCCGAAGCCCAGCAGGTTACGGTCGAACTTGTCTGCGCCCTGAGCCCTGAACAGCGCAAGCTGCTCGAGAAGCAATTCAGCGTCTTCAGGCAGGTCGTTGAGACCGACTTCGCGCGCTGCTGGCGTACCTGGCTGCCTGAGGGCGACACCCTGATTGGCAGTAAGCACAGAGAACACGTCCGCACCATCATCCAATCCGCCATCAATTGCGCCATCGCCAAGGGCCGCAGCGATGCCGACGCGAATCTCGTTCTCAACAGCGCCGCTCTGATCCTGGCAGGCGTCGAGCCTGGGGGAAAGGAGCAGGCAGCATGAGCAAGAGCGCCTCTACGGCCACACCGGAAGTGAAGCAGCCTCAGTCCATTAGCAACACTATCGATGGCATTCTGGATCGCGCTTCCAGCAAGATCCTCCTCGCCTTCAAGGACAACAAAGAGCTGCGGAATCGGGCCTGCCAGTACATGCGTCAACTCACAGAGACCGACTCAGACAAGCTATACATGGCGCGCCAGGTCATCAGCACGGCTCTTTTCATGGCCTACGCAGAACACGAACTCATGTATCGCCTTGAGCAGGGCACGGCCCTCGCCAAGCGGGAGCAGGCAGCATGAGTGAACCCAAGTCCCTTCTGGAAACGGTCCGGTACGTCGCGGACATGATACACCCAAAGGACGCAGAGCTGGTGCTCGCGCACTCGGATCGCTTCCATGATTTCTTCCTGCAGGCCGCTGGCCAGTTCGAAGACGCTGCCGCTACTGATCTCAAGGCAGCGCTTCAACAGGCACTGCTTCTCACCATCAGCGAAGGCCACTTCGAGCAGGAACTAGCCAGCAAGGCGCTGAAGAAATGAAGCGCAATTCCACACACCCAGTAGCCCGAGGATACACAATGCATCTAATCCTTCCGGCGGCCCTCGTCGCCGCCTTCTGCGCCCTTTTGGGCAGCGCGAAGTTCGAGGCAGACCCCAAGCCTCCGCGCTCTGCGCGCCGCGCCTTCGCACGTCACCGGATCATAGCGCATCGCACCCACGCTAAGGCCGTGAAGCCCGCACGCTTCGCCTTGGAAACCGCTGCACATCGCGCACACGCTCTGCGACCTGCCTGCACCTGCCGGAGGGCCGCATGACCACCCAACCCCGCCCCTTCATCCCGTGGGCCGAGCTGGCCGAGCGGCTGGATTGCACCGTCGGCACGGTCCGCCGCAACGTCCGCAATGCAGGCATTCCGCTGGTGAAGATCCGCGGACAGAAGGTCGCCCGTGGAATCCGTCCTGCTGATCTGCCGCGCCTGACCGACACTGTATACCCCCGTGTTGATCCCAAGTATTCGCGCCGCATAACCTCGCACCCCCGATCTGGAAGGACAACGCAGAAATGAACGTGGATTTCCCCGCCGTCTCGAATATCGAGCGCCTGCTCATCTCGGCCATCCGCACTCGCTACGGCCGTGCCACCGAGCTTTCGCTGGCCGCTGGCATCTCCCGCGACCGGATCTATACCTGCTGCAGCGATCAGCACAACCACCGCTTTCATCTGGACGAGGTACTCGGCCTGATCCGCGCCGGTGTCGCGCTTGGCTACAGCGAGATGCAGGGTGTTGCCAATCTGCTGCGCGATGCCCTCATCACCGGCGAGCCCTGCCAACTGAACGGCCTCATCACCGAGGAGGGCGTCGGTGCCATCCGCAAGCTGGCCGAGCTTCTGGACAACACCCACACGCACCGCGTCGCCGACATGACCAACACCGAGCGCGTTGCCGCCCTGCAGACCTGCGGGGAAGCCCTGCAACT
Organism: Candidatus Delongbacteria bacterium; assembly: GCA_963663545.1. GTDB lineage: Bacteria > CAIWAD01 > CAIWAD01 > CAIWAD01 > CAIWAD01. Next base: position 1,674,904 of record OY760505.1, on the reverse strand, counting down.
ACTGCAAGGGCTGCGCGAAGAGCTCATGGCCACCGCCAAGGACAACCAGTAAGCCAATAGGAGATTCCCATGCAAACCCTTACCAACAGCGCTCTCGCCGCGTTTCGGGGCTGCCCGAAAGCCTACGAGTTGCGCTACCTCAGGCAGCTTGTCCCTGCCGAGGAGAAGATCACCCTGCATTTCGGGCACGTGATCCACACCCTACTCGAGAAGCACTACCTGCGCATGGCCACCTGTCAGGGTCCGCTTCCCGAAGAGGAAGTCGCCGAGATCATCGACAGCTCGTTTCCTGACCGGCTGATGAATGAGAAAGCCCGCGATCACTGGCATCTGGCGCACGCGGTCTTTCCCGCCTACCTGAAGCAGTACCCGAGCGAAGACTTCGAAATCGTGGACGTCGAGCGGAAATTCCAGCTGCCCCTGATTAACCCGAAAACGGGCCGCGCCAGCCGCCTGTTCGACCTGCAAGGCAAGGTGGACGGCCTGATTCGCTTCAAGGGCCGCCTGTACCTGCTGGAGCACAAGACCACCTCCGCACTCACCGGCGACTACATCGAGCGGCTGCCGATGGATACGCAGATCAATCTCTACGCGATGCTGCTGGAACAGGAGCTGGGCGAGGAGATCGTCGGCGTCATCTACAACATCATCGTGAAGAAGCGCCTGCAGCAGGGCAAGGGCGAGACCGATGCTGAGTACGAAGCACGCAAGGCCGCCAGCAAGACGGGCAAGATCAAGCGCAAGGTGGCCGAGTCGGATGAGGACTTCCGCGCCCGCCTGATCGCCGCTTACGCCGAGCAGAACCTCTTCCACCGCGAGGAGGTGCTTCTCGACCGCAGCCAGTACCCGAAGCTGGCCCGCGAGGTCTGGATCGACGCCAGGCGCGTTCGCGACCTGCAGCTGAAGGGCTTCTTCCCGCGCAACACCGGCCACTGCTTCTCGCCCTTCCCGTGCAGCTACTGGGAAGCCTGCCGCACCAACGAAGCCCGGCACATCATGGACAACCGCTTCAAGGTCCGCGCCGCTCACTGCGAGCTGGAAGAAGAAGCCGCATTCTAGGAGAGAGACCGATGCCGATTACCTTACCTACCCAGAAGACCCTGCCCAAGATGAGCCTGCGGGACATGACCGTGCTCATCTACGCCGCGCCCAAGTTCGGCAAGTCCACCTGGGCTTCGCAGGCGCCCGACGCGCTCTTTCTGGCCACGGAGCCCGGCCTGAATCATCTGGCCTCCTATCAGCAACCCATTTCCAGCTGGGAGGAAATGCTGGAAGCCTGTGCGCTGATTGCAGCCGGTGGCCACCCCTTCCGCACGATCGTGATTGACACCATCGACAACGCCTACCAGTTCTGCGAGAACTACTCTTGCCGCAAGTACGGCTTCGCACATCCCAGCGATGCTGGCTACGGCAAGGGCTGGAGCATGGTGAAGGCCGAGTTCCTGCGCGTGCTGACCAAGCTCGCCAACCTGCCGTATGGTCTCATCATGACCAGCCACGCCAAGACCAAGGAAGTGAAGACGCCCACGGGTCCGGTACCGCGCATGGTGCCGACACTGACCGGTGGTGCGCTGGATGTGGCGGCAGGACTGGCGGACGTCTACATCTACGGCGACTTCGAAGAGATCACCAACACCGAGACCGGCGAGATTTCCTGCGACCGCGTAGCACGCACGAAAGCCTCTTCGGGCTGGGAAGCTGGCGAGCGTACCGGTCTGATGGTGCCCACGATCCCCTTCAACTGGCCCGCGCTTGAGAAGGCGTGGAGGGACGCCAAAATCGAGCAGGCGCGCATCCTGGGCATGGAGCTGCCCACCGAGACAGCCGCGCCCCAGCAGGCCCCGCAGACCCCTCAGCAGGCAGCGTAGGAGACAAGCATGTATCAACAACAGCAATCCGGCTGGGATTTCAGCCACCGTCAGAACGCATACCAGAACCGCGGTGATGCACCGCAGATGGGCGAGCTTCCTCCCGGCACCTACCAGGTGCGTATCACGGGCGCGAGCCTGGAAGCCACCAAGCGCACGGGCGATCCGATGTTCGTCTGGGAGCTGACCGTCCTGAGTGGCCAGCACGCCAACCGCAAGACCTGGAAGCACTGTCTGCTTGTTACCGACGACCACTGGAAATACTTCGGCTGGGATCTGGACGCGCTGGGTGTGCAGCTTCAGCACCCCAACGCCATCACGGACCACGCCTGGCGTGGCCAGTTCATCGGCGTGGCCGTCGAGATCACCATCAAGCAGAATAAGCGCGACGACGGGCAGGTGTTCACGAACACCTACTTCAACCAGCGCCTGAACCTGAGCCCGGATGCACGGCCTCCGGCATATCACCCGCCCCAGCAGCAGCGCCAGCAGCCTGCCTATCCGCAGAACCCTGCAGAGCCGGTGCGTGATACACTGCCGCCGCATACCGACGATGTGCCGCCGCCACACAATGGCTACGGCTACGGCGACGACTTACCCTTCTAGTTTCCCGTCAGCGGGGTGGCGGGTGCCCCTGCCCGCTACCCCATTTCTCAAGGAGTACGACATGCGCAAGCGCATTCTGGATAACGAGACCCTCCGCCTGAACGGCATCATTAGCGCCAGCCTCAGGAAGGCAATGCAAATGTATCACGACGGCGAGAAGCCCGGCATCGGCATTGGCCGACTGGCCGAAGGCGCTGACGTGGGCATCGGCAGCGTGCAGAGCATTCTCGATGACCCCGAGCACTGCACCAGCGTCCGCGTGCTGAACCGGCTGGCCACCTTCCTTGGCTATCGTCCTGAACAGTTCCTCACAGGCGAGCTGCTAGCCAGACAGGAGGCAGCCTGATGAGCCTGGACCGACTGAACAAGCTGCTGGCTATGGCCAAGCTGGGAGAAGGCGCGGAGCGGGACAGTGCGCAGCGGCTGCTGGAGCGTGAGCTCGCCAAGGCGGGGCTGACGCTGGCGGATCTGGAGAAGCCCGCAGAGCGGACGACTCACTGGTTTACGCACAAGCGTGGCGGTGCAGAGCGAAAGCTGCTTAACCAGCTCGCCTACGCTGTTCTCGGGAAGTCTTACAGCGGAACCTGGACGCACACAGCTGGCCGTGGACGACACACCCTTTCTGGTGTTGACTGTACGGATGCTGAAGCCGTGGAGATCAAGTTCCTGTTCGATGCGCACCGCGTTGCCTTGGAGAAGGCGATGGAGCGTGCCGTGACGGCTTACATCATGGCCAACAACATCTTTCCTGCGGACGCAAAAGAGAACCCCTCCCGACCAACACGAGAAGACTACCAGGCGATGCTGATGTCCAAGGGAATCGCACCAACCCAGGTCATCGGAATAAGCCGACAGCTGGAAGGAGCTGCCTGATGTATCACACTCTCGAACTGAACTTCGGCAGCATGCGCGTGCAGAGCGTCGTCCAGGTAGACAGCGCGCAGGAGCTGCGCGAGAAGGCCCGTGCGCTCCTGAAGGTTTGGCACGAAGCGAAGAAGGTCGTCATCAAGGATCACGCTGGCCATCTGGTCGGTGAGATCAAGAGGAACGCATGAAGACCATTCTACCCACTGACCGCGCCTTTGTGATCTGGTCTGAGAGGGCCAGCGGGCGCCACTGCGAGGAGATGACGCTGGAAGAGGCTACGAGGACCGCTGAGCTGCTCAACCGTGATGCAGAAGGCTTCGGCCTGTCCGAGCTGGCGCGTGTCTCCACGATCGACGAGGAAGCTTATCGAACAGGGGCGGCAACGCCCCTGAACCAACCGGCACCTGAATACACGGGGGAATAGTGATCCCTGCGGATCATCGCCCTCTCACTTAACGAGCGGAGCACCGGCATGGCCGACCTGACAGACGTGGATGTTCGAGTCTACAGCGGATTCTTCTCGCACGTGAAAACCAAGAAGTTGATACGCCGTGCTGGCTACGAGGCGGCCTTCCGCTTCATCCAGCTCTGGACCGAAGTCCGCAAGACCAACCCGGACGGACAGCTGCCCGGCTACACCATCGAGGACATCGAGCTGCTCGTGGACTGGGGCGGTACACCCGAGCTACTGGTGCGCAGCCTGGTGGAAGTCGGCTATCTGGACGAGACGCCGGAGGGCTTCGCCGTCCATGACTGGCGCGATCATCAGCCGCACGCCTACAAGACGAAGATCCGCAGCGACGCCGGTAAGCGCGGTGCCGCGAAAAGGTGGGGTCATTTGCCATCTGGCAACGAGGAAGCAGACGCGAAGCAGGCCGGTAGCAAAGCGGATAGCAAAAGCATGGCTCAAGCTCAGGAAGAACTAGAGCTTACGGAAAGCACCGCGATAGCAAACGAATGGCAAACGGATAGCACACCGGATAGCAACGGGCATGGCAAACCGATGGCAAACGCCGAAAAGGGTGATTTTGTTAATGCGTTTGCCAATAGCCCTCCCAGCCTCCCAGCCAGCCTACCAGCCAGCCAGCCAACCAGCCAACCCCGCGCGTGCGCGCGAGGCGGTCGGTCCTCGCCCCTTGGGGGACACACCCTCAGCACCGGAACCGACCCGGACCCCGCCGCCTGGGAACTTGCCGAGCGCTGCTGGCAGATTTTCACCCGCCTGCAACCCGGCAGCCGACTGGCACGAACCGGCATGATGCCGACCCACTGGGCGCAGGAAACGCAGCTGCTTCTGCGTGACGAGATCCCGCCGGACGAGATCGTCGAGGCCTGCGAATGGGCTTTCTCGGACCAGTCCCGTTCCGGCAGCTTCACCGGCTACGGCAGCCTGAAAATGCCGCTGGCCAGGGTCGTGGCCAACTTCGACCAGATCCGTGTGGCCATGAAACCCGCGAAGAGCCTCCCGCCGGGAGAGAGCTTCGCCGAAATGACAACCCGACTCATGGGGGTGACACCGTGACACGCGACGAATTCACACAAGCCTTCCAGCGACAGGTACTGGCGCTGAAGAACTATCACGACGAGCGGGATGCAAACATGATTGCGAGCATTCTTGGCGAGGCCCACCAGATGGCCTATGGCAAGCCGGATACCTGGATTCTGGCTTTCATCGACACCTGCCGCAGAGCGTGGAAGAAGGCCGATCCGCTGGCCAGCATGACCGCCGCCGCCCGCATCGCCGATGCCCACTACCGCGAGCAGTGCAACGCCGCCCGCAACGTCGAAGGTCTTTGCAGCCTGTGCGGCAACAGCCACTGGCTCCACCTGCCTCGCTGGACGCCCACCGATCGCGAGAACCCCTACGGCTACTGGCGCCTGACCTGGATTGCCATGCCCTGCAGCTGTGCTGGCAGGAGCGGCCTGCCTGGCTGGTGGAACGATGCCTGGATGGATCGCAGGGCCGAGAACCAGACGCTGCAGGAGTGGGTCTTTGCCGACGCGCTGTGGATCATCGACACCCTCGCCAGGGCCATCGAAGCGAAGCTCGGCATCGACCTGGGCCGCGCGCCTGTGGACGACTATGGCTGCAGCCTGCCGCTCTACACCAGGACGCTGGAAGACTTGCGCAATTGGCTGCAGGACCCGCGCTACATCGCCGGACCGAGCACGTATCACAGAGCCATCGGTGGCGAGTACCGGTGGGAGGAGATCAGGGGGGATGCAGCATGAACCAGTTGATGCTCGCCTTTCCGCCAGAGCCATGTAGCCACAAGCATGCTTATCTCACGCATGCCTATGTGCCTGCTGGGGTTTCCTGCAGCATCTGCGGTGAGCTGCTGATGCAGAACTACATCCCACCTGATCAGCCTGAGAGAATTGGCTATGTGTCAGCTGACTGGGCCTGGCATTACCGTGACGGCAAGCCGTGGACAACATCGAGCGGAATCGAGATCCAGGAGGCCGCGTGAAATCCCTGCTCAACCACAGCCGCCTGCGCGAGATCGCCAGTCGTGCCGGCTACACCCAGGTTCCGCGCGAAGCCATCATCGCGCTCGAGGAAGAACTCACCCTCCACCTGCGTATCCGCTTCCGGCTGGCCAGAGAAGCAAGCCGCCGGAAACGTATCACAGCAAACGAGGCGCTGTACGTGGGCGGGGGACTGAAACCGAGGAAGAGTGGCCATGAGTAACACACCGGAGGGAATCTGTGGCTGACGAAGACCTTAAGGAGCTCTGGAAGGAGTACCGGGAAGCACAGCGGATCCGGCGCAGAGCCCGCGAAGCCGTCGCGCTCCAGGATTTGCAGAGGGCTGGAATCGCGTACGAGCTGAAGAACAACGGATTCCATGTCATCATCACAACCGGGAATGGGAAGCGGATCAACTTCTGGCCAACGCACCACAAATGGCAGGTGGCTGGCGAGAAGCGTGTGAGGACAAGTGGAGTGGCTGGCATCCTGAGATACCTGGGCAAGCACCATCAAGAGCAAGTGGAGACCGCAAAGTGACCTTCCCTGTAACCATGCGCGATCCGCGCACCCTGATTCCCTACGCCGCCAACCCGCGCCGTAACACACAGGCGGTCCCGAAAGTGGCCGCCAGCATCCGCGAGTACGGCTTCCGCGTGCCGCTGGTGATCGACACCGAAGGCACCGTCGTTTGTGGCCATACGCGCCTCGAAGCCGCCCTCCTGCTCGAACTGCCCGAAGTGCCGTGTCACATCGCCGAGGACCTCACCGACGCCCAGCTGCGCGCCTTTCGCCTGGTGGACAACCGCGTCAGCGAGATCGCCGAATGGGACGAAGAACTACTAGACCTCGAACTGCAGGGACTGGCCGAGCTGGGCATCGACCTGGACGAATTTGGGCTTACCCTCGACGACCTCGACACCGACACCACGGGCCGCACCGGAAGCCTGGCCGAGCGTTTCCTGGTTCCGCCTTTCTCGATCCTCGACACGCGCTCCGGACTCTGGCAGGAGCGCCGCCGCGCCTGGCTGGCCCTGGGCATCCAGTCGGAACTCGGACGCGGCAACGGCGACGACACCACGCAGGAGGGCCTCACCTTCTCGCTGTCTGCCCAGCCGCCGGAAGTCTACGAGGCCAAGGCCGCCTACGAGAAGCGCATCGGCCACGAGGTCAGCTGGGACGACTTCGCCAAGGCGCACCCGGAAGCGATCCGCATGAACGGCACCAGCATCTTCGATCCCGTCCTCTGCGAGCTGGCCTATCGCTGGTTCTGCACCGAAGGCGGCAGCGTGCTGGACCCCTTCGCCGGCGGAAGCGTGCGCGGCATCGTTGCCGGCAAGCTTGGCCTGTCCTACACGGGAATCGAACTGCGCCCGGAACAGGTCACCGCCAACAAGGCGCAGAAGGAAACCCTTCTACCCGAAGCAGACGTCACCTGGTATCAGGGAGACTCAAGCTGCGAGCTTCGCCTGATCCAGGAACAGTTCGACCTGCTTTTTAGCTGCCCGCCCTACGGCGATCTCGAGGTCTACAGCGACAACTCCGCCGACCTGTCGAACATGTCCTGGGAGGAGTTCCTGAAGACCTACCGCCATATCATCCGCGAGGCCGCCCAGCACCTGAAGGAGAACCGCTTCGCTGTCTGGGTTGTCACCGAGATCCGCGACAAGCAGGGCCGCTATCGTGGGCTTGTCCCGGCCACGATAGAGGCCTTTGAAGACGCCGGTCTGATTTACTACAACGAGGCTGTGCTGTTGAATCAGGCTGCCAGTCTGGCCATGCGCGCGGGGCGCACCTTCGCCGTATCACGCAAGCTGGGCCGCTGTCACCAGAACGTGCTGGTGTTCTACAAGGGGGACCCGCGCCAGATCCGGGACACCTTCCCCCAGGCAATCGAAACAGGAAGCGATGAGTTGCACCAGGAGGATATTTCGTGATGCCATTGAAGACAGGGGGGCAGAATTGGCCCGTAAACCCAGACCCGGACGCCCAGGCAAACGCACCGAAGAAGTCACGAAGACCATTCTGCGCTGCCTGCAGCGCGGTCTCACTCTCGACACTGCCGCCTACGTCGCGGGCGTGCATCCTGACACCATGCGCCGGTGGCGACGCACCGACAAGGAGTTCGAATTCCTCGTGGACCAGGCGCAGCATAAGGGCTACGCCTTCGTCGCCGAGAACGGTATGCGCCTGGTAGCCAAGGGCAACGCCAGTATGGTGCGCTTCTACCTGGCGCGCCGTGTGCCCGGCTTCCGCGCCAAGGACCTGGAAGAGGATCTGGAACACGACTACGAAGAACTGCTCAAGGAGCTCGAATGATCATGTGCCCCGCCTGCGGCAAGGGCGCCTTCAAGGTGATCCACACGGACCCCCGGTCTTCCAGGGACCGGGTCTATCGTTTGAGGAAGTGCAGCGTCTGCGGCTATCGCGAAGAGACGCCGGAGCTGATCCAGGGCCCCAGCAGACAGGACCGCGCGCACTACGTCGCACAGGCCGCCCTTCACGGTAACACGAGGTAAGCCGCGTCCTATGGCCAGAAAGGAAGTCTACTCGCAGACCGTCATCAATCAGGCCCTGAAGGAGTTTCTCGACACGGGCAACTACCGCATGGCCGCCCGTGCGATCGGTGTTCCTGAAGGCACCGTGCGCGGCTGGGCGAAGAAGTACGACTGGGACAGCCTGCAGGCCCGCGTCCAGTCCGAGGTCGAAGCCCGCATGGCCACGGAGTCCGCCAAGCGTCAGTCCGACGTCCGCTCGCTGGCGCTGGAGATCCAGCTGCTCAGCCTCCAGCACCTGCACACCAAGATGCAGGCCGAGCAGGTGAAGGCCGACTTCGCCCGGGTGGCCGAAGCGATGGGCCGCATTCTGGCCGGAACGCGTGACACGGAGACCGAGGACGTATCACACGAGGACGCGCTGAAGGAACTGGAATGAAGCGCTTAAGCAGCCAGAGCCGCGCCATCATGCAGCGGCTCAAGGACGACTTCCCGCACTACGCCGAGCGCTGCCTGAAGATCCGGCCCAAGGAAGGCGGTATTCTTCCCTTCCGGCTGAACCCGACGCAGCAGATGATCCACCGCAGGATTGAGAACCAGAAGGCCCGCACCGGTATGGTGCGGGTCCTCATTCTCAAGCCCCGGCAGCCAGGCTGTTCCACCTACGTCGAGGGCCGCTTCTACTGGCTCGTGACACACCGCTTCGGTGTGCGCGCCTACATCCTGACCCACGAGCAGCCAGCTACGGACAACCTCTTCGAGATGGCACACAGGTATCACGAGCACTGCCCGAAAGTCCTGCAGCCCCACGCCGGTGCCGCTAGCGCCAAGGAACTCTTCTTCGACAAGCTGGACAGCGGATACCGCGTCGGCACGGCTGGCAGTAAGTCCACAGGCCGCTCGTCAACCGTGCAGTACTTCCACGGCAGCGAGGTCGGCTTCTGGCCCAACGCACGCGACCACTTGGCTGGTGTGTTACAGGCTGTGCCGCGTACTACAGACACCGAAGTGATTCTGGAGTCCACGGGCAACGGCCTGGGTAACGTGTTCCACCAGAAGTGCATGGACGCCGTGAAGGGCCGCGGTGACTTCGAGCTGATCTTCTTCCCGTGGTTCGACGTGCTCGAGTACCAGATGGCCGTGCCGGAAGACTTCGAGCTGGACGAGGAAGAGACGCTGATCCAGGAGACCCACGGCCTGAGCCTTGAGCAGATGGCCTGGCGCCGCTTCAAGGTGATCGAGCTGGGCAGCCTGTCCCTGTTCAAGCAGGAGTACCCGGCGACCGTCTCAGAGGCCTTCCAGGCATCCACAAGCCGCGTCCTGATCAACTCCGAGATCGTGACGGCTGCACGTCTGCGCGTTGTATCACAGCCCAGTGGTCTTGTTGTGGCCGGTATCGACCCGGCAGGCGAGGGTGAGGACAGAAGCGCCCTTGTGATACGTCAGGGCCGGAAAATCCTGCACATGGAGACCTCAGACGAGAAGAACACCATGAGCGTACTGGGCCGCTTCCTGCGCCCCATGCGCGCGAAGGGCGTCAAGCTCGTGGGCATTGACAACATCGGCTTGGGCAAGCCCATTGCCGACCGACTGGAAGAGATGGGCTGGGACGTGTTACGTGTGAACGCTGGCGCCCGTGCCATGGACGCCGAGCGCTACTACAAGGTGCGTACCGAGATGTGGGATCTCACGCGCATCTGGCTGATGGACGCCGACATTCCCGACAGCGACGAGCTGCACATGGACCTCACCGGCCCCAAGGTCAGCTACAACAGCAACCAGCAGCTGGTACTGGAGAGCAAGGATTCGATGGAGAAGCGTGGACTACCCTCGCCGGACGTGGGTGACGCGACAGCGATCAGCGTGATTGCGCCGGTGCTGAGGGATCAGGCGGGAGTGGAAGTGGATTTTGTGTAGATTCAAGTGTGACGTGAATGATAAACCTCACATGGCTGGAGGGAAAATGAGAGGCCTGGTAGCATTCTGCGATGTGCTTGGATATTCAAGTTTTCTAGAAAACAATGATCCACAGCGATGTATTGACATTGCTAACCTCGCAAGGCATTCAGCATCGATTTTAAAAACAACACTTTCGGCATCGACCAAGCAAAGCTTGTTGCAATCTGGAAAGAGCGAAAAACAGTGCTACTTCGATCGCGCCATTCGAGAGTTGGACTGGATTGATGTTAGCGATTCGACGTTGTTCTTCATGCCATACGAAATCGTAACACCCCAGAACGCAAGAAACTGGGCTTCCGATCAAACCGGGCGTATTGCATGTTTTTTCATCTATCTGACTCAGTTCGCTCATTCCATGTTGAGCCATGGGTTTCCAATTAGAGGCGGTGTCGTAGAGGGAGAGTTCATTGCACTCAAAGGAACAAACCAGTTTGCAGGACGCTCGATAGTCATTGCGCATAAGATTGAGGAGCGCCTGAAGCTTGCAGGAGTCCGAGTTGTACTTCCAGAATTACCCGCCAATGATGGTTGTGTTTACAACGAAATAGATGCAGCACACCGCAAGTCCCCGCTCCATTTCTTTTCAAATCAGGAACTCGGGCATCAGCTCCTTTTGAGCTACAACATCCCTACAGACTACCAGGGAAAGACTGAGCATGGCCACTTGCTAGATCCCTCGGGACTGCAGAAGCCAGAAGATCCACGTCAGTATCTCGTTGAGAAGTTTTCGCAGTACAAGAAGACAATGAACACTAGATCGTGGAGTATCCTTGATGCTACTGAACGGTTCTATCGGTTTGCGTGGTCAAATGGATCCGGTATTTCCCCTAAACAGCATGTTGAAAGACTACAAAACTCCTACAGTGAAAGTGATACGGCGGCAGACTGTGTGACACGGGAATCTGCCCCTCCGGCGTGACCAGCGCCTTCAGCTCTTCCAGCGACAACCACGGCGCCAGCGCCTTGACCGCCTCCGGGTCCTGGGCACTCAGGATGCTGTCCCTCAGCTGCCGCATATCCGAGACCAGGATCGTCTTCCCGTTCAAGTAGCGACACACATCCGAGGTCACGTCATCCAGGAAGGCACGAATCGTGCCCTGCGTGAGCCCGGCCTGCGTGGCGGCTTCGGTGATTCCGAATCCCCGACTGCGTGTCACGGCGTTGGCGGCCAGCCCGGACCAGTAGCTGTCAGAGCGCCGGATCTGGTCAGCGAAGGTAGTCTTCAGCTTCTCGATCAATTCCAGCCGTGTCCAGCCTTCGGTAAACGCTGGCGCTACAGCTTCCTTCACTGCAGTCGAGACCTTGTCGCCCCAGTGATTGCCCACCCAGTAGCAGACTTCCGTGTCTTCCAGGTAGTGCAGGGCCAGCCGGTCGGTAGAATTGAACTCCCACTCTTTGCCGCCCAGGATTTCGATCATGCCCCGGCTGTAGACACGTGAAGTGATCCGTGCGCCTTCCTCGCGCATGGCCTCGCCCAGGCGGTCGCCCAGGTCACGGTCCAGGTTTTCGAGCGACAAGTCCAGCGCATCACGCCCAGCTTCTGCCGCCTGTAGGACGCCCTCAACATGCTCTTCGAAGATCCTGCCCTGCTCCGACAGCGCCGCTGCACGCAGCTTGTCCGACTGGCGCTTGTAGTACTCGTCAGCCTTCAGGATGACGCTGCCGCCACGGGCGTGAATGCGCTGGATCTGGTGTCTCACGCGACCAACCGTCCAAGGGCCTTTTCCAGCCGCTTCACTTCGCGCTCCAGGGCGTCCTCAGGGGTTAAGGGCTGAGGCTGCTGGGGAAGCAGGCTCTGGTAGTCGAAGGAGCGCAGGGTCAGCTTCTTGCCGTGGGTAGCGCCGATGGTGCGGTTCAGTGTGGTGTTCCAGATGCGCTGGCGTGCGGCAATCGTCGTCAGGAAGAAGATCACCAGTTGCTCAGCGCCTGAGGTGTTGCCCAGCTTGCCTGCTACCGGCATCGAGATCAACTCGCGCGGTGTCTGATGGGCAATAGCGATGCGTGTATCACAGTGGTCCATCAGCTTCAGGAAGTCGCCATCCTTCACCGGCTCCGTCAGCCGCTCAAACTTCACACTGGCGTTCTCCAGCATGGACGAGAGCAGCATGATCCGGTGCGCCTTGTCTGCGCCGCCGAAGGATTCCTGCAGCCAGCTCTTCACCAGGTCGCGCGGTGTACGGCCCTTGTAGCGGCCCTGGGCAATCTTCTTGTCCAGCTCCATACCTGTCAGGTAAAGGACGCCCATTGGCATGCAGTGATTGGCAAAGAAAGCCTGGTTCCAGCGTAGCGCGTTCTCAGACAAGAGCAGATGCCGAATGCCGCCCATCCAGCTGATGCCGCCGTAATACGTGGACCAGGTACTTGGATAGCGGACGTGGATCACGCGGTTCAGGTGCGAGTCACGTTCGTTGTGATACGCGCGAAAGAGCTTCGTCTGACCGCCCACAACCTGCCGGTAGAGCTGGTGCTCTCGATCGACCGACATCTCCATCGTGTGCGCGGGCAGCCAGTAGTATTCCCTCCCGCCGTCCACTTCCTCGATGTAGCCGTTCCCCGTGGTCTCGGCATCCTTGCCCGCCTGCACCTGCACGTCCAGAAAGGTCTCGCCCGTCATATTGCCGGGCAGGTCTGCGTCTGTATCACCACCGCCCTCTGTCAGTCCAAGCCCTACCGTCATGTTCGTCTTCACGTCCAGGCAACTGTCATGCACCGGATGATGAAAGGCGGCCAGGCTTTCAAAGGACACCGGCTGCGGCACCCAGGTCAGGCTCTGGATGGCCTCAGCGCTCAGCTGGCTGCTGGCCTTCTTGAGCTCTTTGCGGAACTCGGCGTCCTTGATGAGTAGCGCAGGCTTGTGGACCAGTGGGTTCTGTGCATCGGGATCGACACCAGCGTACAGGGACAGGGCGAGGGATTCGGACATGAGGGCCTCCTTTGCCGCCCAAGAAAGGTGGAAGCGGCCCAAGGGACCACGAATTTCATTCTACATACCGGGTATACCCACTATGTAGACAAGCTTTCCTTGTGACACACAGCCCGCCCCTCGTATCGTGTGACCGTCAACGCAGAATTCGGAGCTGGATTATGCCGCGCGGTCGTCGCCTGACCAAGATCGATATGGAGTTCATCAGCCTGGTGCCGGAAGGCGCCAACCGGCGCTACTTCATTGCCAAGGCAGGTGGCCACTTCGAGCTGGCTGTGCCGATCCGCAAGGTGGACGCAGCCAAGCGTCAGGTCACCGGCGTCGTGTACGGCATTGGCGAACTGGACGCACATGGCGACTTCAGCACCGAAGCCGATTTCGACTGGACCATGCACGGCTTCATGCGCAAGGGGCGCGTGGCTTCTGGCATCGCTGGCGACATCGAGCACGACGAGGTTCCCACCGAGGACTACTTCTGCGAGGTCTGGAAGATCCGCGAGGGCGATCCGCTGTTTCCCAATGATGTGGGCGCCTGGGCTGTAACACGACAGATCGTTGTGGACAAGACCTGGGAACGCGTGGAAAAGGGCGAGCTGAAGGCCTTCAGTTTTAGCGGAAGTTCCCTTGTGAAGGAAGGGGTGACCGTGACCAAGAGCGACCGGAAGAAGCTGGCCAAGCAGGCGGTGGACCTGGCCAAGCTCAGCGTGAGCGAGGACATGGACAAGCGCCATGTATTACGGCTGCTGGAGTCCATCTGTAACACGCTCTGGGAGACTTACTACCAGGCGCCGCCCAGTTCCGACGAAGAGAAAGCAGCTCTGCGAGAAGTCCTAGACGAGGCACAGGGCCTCATGAAAACCAAGGAGGCAGGTAGCATGTCTACCAAGCTGAAGAAGTTCTTCGCTGGCATGGCCGCATTGGCCAAGCAGGTGGGCGAAGAGGAAGCACCCACCCCGCAGGCGCCTGCCGAGCCCGAGGCCGTGCCTGTGAACAAGGCCGCCGCAGCCCCTGCGCCTCAGCCGCCCGAAGAGGACGATGAGCCCAGCATCGAGGATGTGGTGGCCGCCTTGCAGGGCGCAGTCGCCAAGGCAATGGCTCCCGTGAACCAGCGTCTTGAGACCCTCGAGAAGCGTGCGCCAGCCTACATCCCCAGCGATCGTCTGGAAGTCACCAAGGCGCCCGGCAGTGTGAAGGTCTGGAAGGGTACCTTCGCCAACATTCCCGGCTGGACGGGCACCGAATCCCCGACTGTGGGCGAGTACATCGACGCGCTGGAAAAGGGTCTGATCTCCCCGACCGCCGCATCCACCATGTCGCCCGAAGTCTTTGACGCTGTGCTGGCCGCCGTGGCGGATGTGGATGCCTTCCTGAAGGGCATCACCATCACTTCCGTGCGCTCGCCCAACCAGCGCATTCCGCGCCTGGACGCAGCCACGCGCCGTAGCCGTGTGGTCATCCCGGACACCTACCCGGACATCACCGGCGAAGTGAGCATGACTGAGCGTCTGCTCAATCCCGCGAAGATGATCACGCCCTACGACATCGAGGAAGACTGGTACGACCACAACGTCTTGGGCGACAGCGCCGAGCTGTGGCTGCGTACTCAGTTGACGCGCGTCTGGTCGCTCGATGGCGTGGACCTGGGCATGAACGGCAATGTGTCCCTGGCCGCGATGCCGGAACCGCATGACAACAACTTCCTGCGCATGAACGACGGCTGGCTGAAGATCGCGGCCAACGATCCTGCCGTGCACAAGTTCGATCATGACGGCTCCACCGACTACCTGAACGTGGTGTTCCCCGGCATGATCCGCCGGATGCCGCCCAAGTACCGTGGCCTGAAGCTGCGCTTCTTCTGCCATCAGGAAGTCTACGACGCCTACGTCGAGCAGCTGGGCGAGCGTCCGACTGCGCGCGGTGATGCCTACATCATCGATGGTGCGACGCCGCGCCGTCTGGGTTACGAGGTGATGCCCGTGCCCAAGATGTGCGAGGGCGTCGAGGAGCTGTCGCAGCAGAAGATCCTGCTGACGCCGCACTCCAACTTCGTGATGGGTGTGTGGTACCAGCTGCGCTACCACACAGAACGCAAGCCGCGCCTGGACACGATTCAGCACACGCTGAAGGGCAAGACCGACTACGAGTTCCGCGACGCTGACGCGATCGTGTACTCCGAGAACTTCTCCTAATCGGCACTGGTGTGTGGACGGGCAGGGGGCTTTTGCTCCCTGCCTTTCCTAAATGGGAGCGATTTCATGACCAAGAAGAAAGACCCGGCCCCTGAGGGCGATGTGACACAGGGCGAGGGCAATGTGACACAGACCGAAACCAAGGATGCGCCCAAGGCACAGCCGAAGAAGCCCTACGTCTGGACAGGCCTGGGCAGCGCCAGCTTCCTGATTGAGAAGAAGCGCCGTGTCAGCCTGACCTACGGCACGCGCGTGGAGCTGACGGCTACGGAGTTCGCCTCCATCAAGCCTACGCATTCTTGCTACCTGGTGCCCGAAACCGAATTCGCGGGCCGTGTGAAGGTCAAGGGATAGGCCATGTCCACGGCAACGGTGGAAGACGTCAAGAAGCACTGCAACTTCGCGCAGGTGGACGACAGCCTGGTTCAGCCGCATCTGGCCCAGGCCGAGCGCCACCTGCGCCGGATGCTGACTGCATCAGAGCCCGGTGATGTGTACGAACAGATCTCCGGTCTGACAACGCCTCACCTACACCGAGGACGACAGAAAGGCGCTGATCCTGGCTGAGGCCATTTTGGCCGGCTGGTATCTCCTGCCCTTCATGACGCACGTGGCCACCGCCAAGGGCCTTCACCGCACCGGTGGCCGGACGGGCGGCAACACCGATGTGGGCCTTTTGGACAAGGGCGAGCTGGCCGCTTTGCGCGCTCAGTGGCGTGAACAAGTGGATGAGATCATCGACACCTACCTGCCGCGCCCTGAGGAAGACGAAGACGAGAACCCCGACCTGATTCTTGAAGCCTTCTCCCTGAGTGTGCTTGCGCCGGAGCCCTGATGTATCACATCACCGTCAACAACCGTCTGTCTTCCTCGCTTCCGCATCGGCGGAAAGCGGTGCAGGCGGCCTTTGTGCGCAGCGTGACACAGGTTTCGATGGGCTGGGCGGCGCGTACTCAGCGCGACATGCAGAAGGCCGGGCTCTACGCGCGCGGAGATCTGATCCGCTCGATCCGTGCACAAGTACGGGCGCGCGGTCGTCTGGTAGAGGGCACGCTTGTGGCCAATACCAAGTATGCCGAGTGGGTCCACGATGGACGCAAGCCGGGAAAGATGCCGCCCATGAAGCCCATTCTGGACTGGGTGCATGTGAAGCGATTGACTGGCCGCTACAGCGTGAAGACGCACCGCCGGTTGGGTAACAAGTACGTGCAACGCTTCGAGGACTTCGAGCTGGCGCGCCAGATCCAGTGGGCCATCTATCTCCGTGGCATTCGTCCGCGCCCCTTCTTCGACCAGTCCTTTGAGGACCACAAGACCTGGGCGCACCGTGCGCTGGTGAAGGCACTGCCCGAGCAGGTTGGCAAGGCCTGGAGGGAATGATGCATTCAGCGCTTGCGTATCGTGATACAGCGGCAGCCGCACTTGACGAGGCACTTCCCGAACTGGTTGTGCGAAAGACGCAGCTGAATCTGTCTGGCGAACTGGATCACACCTGTGAGCTGATGCTCCTGGGCTGGCAGCGTGAGGAAAACGCT
Source organism: Candidatus Delongbacteria bacterium (assembly GCA_963663545.1). GTDB lineage: Bacteria > CAIWAD01 > CAIWAD01 > CAIWAD01 > CAIWAD01. Next base: position 1,657,993 of record OY760505.1, on the reverse strand, counting down.
CGCGGTCGGCCCACGCATTCGGTGACCATGAGCGCGAGTATCACGGTGCACTACGACGGCAGCGAGGAAGCCTACCTGGCACGCGAGGAAGAGCTGACCGGCTACGTGGCCACAATGGAAGAGACACTGCACTACCTGGCCGGGACAAGTGGCCTAATGGAGTTTGAGGTGCACTGCGGCCCGGAGCTGGAGGGCGTGACCTCCGCTGTCGCCGACATCGTATGGAAAGCTGAAATCTAAAGGATGTGACACATGAGTTTTAACACTGCTGGAGTTCTGACCGGACCGATCAATGCACGGTTGATGGCAGGTACCACTGCCGTGGCCACGTTCACGGGCATTGACTACGACGCCATCAAGTACAAGCCCACCGAGAAAATGGGCAGCAAGAAGCTCAGCGATGGCAACACGGACAAGTGGCTGTCTGGGATCGAGGGCGACGGCACGCTGCTGATTGACGAGTGGGACCAGACCACCATCGAGGCCATTGAGGCCGCCCTGACAACGATCAAGACCATTGAGCTGGACTTCCTCAACAAGGGCAAGACGGTCACGCTTCTCGTTGATCTGGTCTGGCTGACCATGGAGTCTTTCGGCTACGTCATCCACTGGACCCGCTCTGTTGGTGCTGGCGCAACCATGGCCGACATCATGACCGTGGAGGCCACTGCCTGATGAGCGCTGTTGTGATCCAGGAAAAGCTCTTTCAGCTCCTTCCCGAACTGACCGTGCGCCGCATGGATCAGCTGCTTGAACTGGAAGAGGAAACCGGCCTGAAGCTCGTGGGCGGCACGCTGCGTGATACACTGAAGCTTGCGCGCGAGGAAGGAAAGCTCAAGCGCTACCTGGCGCTGCTGCTGGAGGGTCCCTTCGATGAGATCGACGAGGGCACCATTCCTTTCAGCGAGCTGCAAGGAGCCCTTCAGGCTTTTTTCGCCAGCAGCGCTGCGCCGAGAAGCGCGTAGCGCCGTACCTGAAGGAGCTGGAGCGCCTGGCGAAGCGTCGGGGGGCACTGGAAGAGCTGTTTGTCGATGACACGCCCTTAGGCCTTCGCAAGCGCCTGGCTGAACTGGTCTACCTCCTTTGCCAGGAAGATGTAACACGCGAAGACGCCATTTCTGACCTGCCCTACACGCAGGCGCTGAAATGGCTCACCATCATGCGAGGAATGCGCAAGCGTGCGTAACGATCTGGGCATCAGGGTTTTTGCTGACATCGGCGATGTCATGGGCAAGTTCAGCGTCCTGGGCAGCGAGTCCGAGAAGCTGGGCACTACGCTTCCTACGCCCTTCACCATGGCCGCCAGTGCCGCCAACAGCGTGCTACTGCCGCTCACCGGCATCGTGTCCGGCCTGGCATCGCTGCGCGCCGGTGTGCAGTCCTCGATGGAGCTGCAGACCTCGCTATCTGAAGTCTACACCCTGACCGATATGTCCGAGCGCCAGTTCGGGCGGCTGTCCGACCGCGTGGTTGAAATGTCCCTGGAACTTCCGCAGGCGGCAAGCGAGCTGGGCAAAGGTCTTTATCAGACCATCTCCGCTGGCGTGACACAGACCGGTCAATCGCTTGACGTGCTTGAAATCAGTGCCAAGGCCGCTGTCGGCGGTGTTACAGATGCCTTTACCGCGGTGGACGGTATCACCAACATGCTCAACGCCTACAGCCTGGGCGCTGAGTACGCAGAACACATGAGCGACCTGCTCTTTGTGACCGTGCGCGAGGGCAAGACGACCTTTGGCGAGCTGGCTCCCTCCATCGGTAAGGTGCTGCCTCAGGCCAAACAGCTGGGACTGTCCCTTGAGGAAGTCCTGGCGTCGGTGGCCACGCTGACAGCGGGCGGCCTGCGCACGCCGGAAGCCGTCACCGCCTTGCGTGGCATGCTGGTCAGCCTCGTGCGTCCCAGCAAGGACGCCAAGGAAGCCGCTGAGGAGCTGGGGATTGAGTGGAACGCAGAGGGCGCACGCGCACAGGGTCTCATCGGCCTTCTGCAGGAGATGAAGAACAAGACCGGCGGCAACAGCGAACAGATTGCCCGCCTGGTGCCCGAAGTCGAGGCCATGACCGGCGCAATGGCGCTATCGGGTGAACAGTTCGACATGTACACCAAGAAGCTGGACGCACTGAACGACAGTGTGGGCGCGTCTGAGGCTGCCTATGAGAAGATGCGCACCGGCGCCAACGCCTGGGAGATCATCAAGAATCACATGTCGGCTTGGGCACGCGTAGCTGGCGACGCTGTGCTTCCCACGCTGGCTGACCTGGCCACCGGTATGACCAAGGCCTTCGGCGGTCTTGCGCGCGATGAGGAGTTTGTAGCACGCGAGCGCTTGCACAACTTCTCTTCGCTGATTGAGCAGGTGCGCCTCTTGCGTGGTGAGTCGGATCTGACCGAAGGCGAGCAGGAGCAGCTGCGCGCGGCTGTAGCACGGCTGCATGATGAGTTCCCGGAGCTGACTGCGGACATTGACCTCCAGAAGGGCAGCTGGACCGATATCTCCTCGGCCATTCGCCAGGCTACCCAGGCGCTTCAGGAGAACATCCGCCAGGCCGCCCTGAAGGATCTCTACACGGAGACTTTCGAAGAGGCGGCCCGGCTGCAGCGCCAGATCATCGAGAACAACGAGGCGCTCTCCGAGATGCCCAGTCAGCGCGTGAACCTGGAAGAGTTCCTTCAGTTGAAACTGGATCCAGGACAGTCGGCGGATGACGTGCAGGAAGCCGTAGAAGCCATCAAGCTCCAGTTCGAGGAGCGGATGGCGGAAACGGGACTAGATCTCTCTGCGTGGTACGACATGCTGTCGAATTCGGGTGTTTCCGGCACAGCGCTTGGTGGCTTCGATCCCTCCATGCCTTTCCGCAATGGCGCGCGCGAGTTCACAAGCGAGCTTGCGCAAAGTGAGCAGGCGCTGCGCAGCATCGAGAACACAGCCGCCCAGGCCATCGGCGATCTTGATACGCGTGCTCAGGGATTGCGTGATACAAACGCCGAACTGCGAGCCCAGATGGAAGTGCTTCAAGGGAAGCTCGGGCAGTACAATGAACAGCTAGGCACCATGGCGCAGCCGAAGCTCCCGGCACCGGATGCAAGTGTAGGGAATGTGATCCAGCAGCAGGCGGAAGACGCTGGCAAGTACGCCGAGATCCTCTCGCGCATTTCTACCGACGCGCGCCGTGAGTGGCTGGAAGAGCAGCTCTTCAGCCAGGACACCAGCAAGGACGACTGGGCCAAGTACTACGTCGAACTGACCCAGCTCTACGAGTCAGAAGAGGCCAAGCGCCTGGCTGCTGAGAAGGCTGCAGAAGAGAATCGCGCCAAGCTCCAGCAGCAGCTGATGCAGAAAGAGCAGCAGCGATTGCAGTTCCGCGTCGGCCTGTACCAGAACGCCGCCGTGACCATCGGTAATGCCTTTGGTGCAGCAGCCGCAGGCGCGGACGAAGGCTGGAAGAACATGCTCAAGGCGGTGCTGGTGACCGCCGTCGACGCGCTGCGCATCAAAATGCTGATCTCTGAGGCCTGGATGACCGCCGAAGGGATCATGAACTGGACGTCCATTGGTAAGAACCTGCCCAAGTTCATCCTGATCGAAGGACTGTTTGCTGCTGCAAAAGGGGCGATCACCGCTTTCGAGACCGGCGGCCTGATTGACCGCCCCATGATGGCGCTTATGGGCGAAGCCATCCACAAGACCGGCCCTGAGCTGGTTGCACCGATGCACGACTTCAAGAGCGTGATCCAAAGCGAGATCATTCCGGTAGCTATCCAGGCAGCCCTCCAGAATGGAGCCGGTGATACACAAAGCCACGCGCTACTCAAGAGCGTTGACACTCGCCTGAGTCGGCTGGAGACCATCATGGCCAGCGCACCTGCAGAAACCGCTCGCGCGCTCTCCCACGCCAACCGCGGGAGGCTCTCGTGATCCGCGTCTGGCTGGATGGCGTCGATGTTACCTACTGGGTGGTCACCAAGGATCTGCCCGAGTGGCTGGAAACCTCCGTCAAGGGCGCGGGCTGGTTCGAGTGGCGAGTCTCGTCCTTTGACTTCCGTCTGCACGATAGTGCGCCTGTGACACCTGTTGTTGGCATGGCCTGCGTGGTGTCGACAAAGCGGTTCACGCTTTCAGGCCAGATCGGAAAGCTGGAAGACGTTTCCACGCATGTGCCGCGTATCACGGTTGATCCTCCAGCACTGGCGCTGAAGGAAGTCATGGCGGGTTCGCAGGAATTCGGCGAGGACGGGCGTCTGCGCTGGGTCTTCGACCTGGGCCGCTTTGGAGGACCCCTAAGCACTGTTGCAATGCACCTTCTGTCGACGTACAACGAAGAACGTCCAACCAACTACCCCGCACTCGAGTGGTCGGTGCAAGTGCTTGGCGACCCTGAGAATCCTGTTCAAGGGCTAGGTCCACATGAGCTAACACCACCACAAGAGGGGCTTCTCGGCTACCTGTCGAACGGTGCAACCTCTACTTTGCCCATCCCCTATTATGACAGAGACGCACCCCAGCTCAAGTATCACGGCGATCTGATCCCCAGGATGTACCCAGAGTGGGACTACGCACCGTACAACGAGCGGCTCAACGCTCTCTGCATTGCACGCCGCTACTACGACGGACGGCTTGTGATTAGCGTTCAGAGACGCTTCGAGACTCCGAGCCGCTGGCTCGTTCAGTACTGGGCGCTTCCGGAAAACGGATTGCCTGAGAATGGCATTGCCGAGGCCCTCTTCACGGAGGAGCTTGAAGGTATTGAGGCCTATAGCCAATGGAACTCCTACATCGGCTGTAGCACAGAGCTTCCGATGGAAAGCGAGCGTGTTCCGGATTCGATCGCTCTTGGGTGGGTTAAGCGGCAAGTGGGGGGTGAGGTCACAGACTATGAAATCATCGGGTTCCATGACGCACCGCAAGGCACATGGGCCTTTGTGCGCTCCTTCAGGGCCGCAGCCAACAGCACTCCGCCCTTAGCGGCAAGTGTCTTTGCCACCTGGTGGAGTGACCCTCTGGTTCAAATCATCAAGGGCCGCTGGGCGAACAAGTCCATGGCTGACCTTCTGCAGGTCTTTGCGCTGGTGACGGGCCACATGCTGAAGTTCGAGGGCTCGACCGTTGTTTTTGTGCCACGCGCCGATGGCGAGATTTCCGTCGCTGATCCAGATCCACGCTTTGCACTGAAGCCGGTTGAGAACAGTGTCGAGACGGTATCACCGCCTGAGGTCAGTGTGGAAACACAGGACCCGGACGCAGATGCAGACGACCGCTTCGTCTTGACTACAGCGCCGGTGATGTGGTGGCCTTGAACTGGTGGTATGTAGACCGCTTCGGTGGCCCTGTGCCCGTGCGCGATGCCGAATTCCCAATCTCGCTTCTGCCGGAAAACGCTCGTTTGCTTGCGGCTTCGCCCGCTGGTACATGGGTCAACCTGGACTTCAGCACAGACGAGCAGCGCTTCCGGTATCACACCATCCGGGAGGGCCGCTAGTGTATTACGGCAAGGGAAAGCCCCAACTGATCGCCTATGGCCAGAGCGTGACCCTGCCGACGCCCGCAGGGCGTGATCCCAAGTGGGAGCGCGAGGTAGACGAGTGCTGGGTGAATCAGATGGGCAACGACATCTTCGGTGATACAGCCCACCGCCTGGTCTATGAACTGACGTATCACTCGGGAAGTGACGGGCGAAGCCTGCGTGACGAGCAGCTGGATCTACTGGTGCGCCTGTACAACAACCGCGCCGCTGACACCTGTGTTTTCCGCCCGCACCTGGATTTGCCCAGCTGGCAGTTCGTCGTCCGCGTCATGGACTACGAAGAGCTGCCGCCTTCCGTCGACGGTGCCCAGCCGGGCGCGCGCGTAGTCTTTCGGGCTGTATCACGACTGGGTAGTCTTCCCACTCCAAATCGAAGTGTACTCGGCATGCGCCTGACGCGTGTCGCGGTTCTATAGGAGGCCTTTGTGTCCAAGTTCAGTGTGTTCCTGCAGGACAATTCCGGTAACCCCTTACCGGGCAAGCTCGTGCAGCTAAAGCAGACGGGTGCTTCCACGATCGTGGCCAGTACGCGCGCAAGTGATACAGGCGGCACGGTCACTGTCGCAGATCTGGGCGATGGCAACTACACCACCACCGGCAGTTACGGTGCGTATGTCACCAGCGGCAGCCTGGCCACAGGCAGCTACGATGTCTACGTCGAGGGAGTCCTTTTGCCTGAGCTGGAGAACCAGGCGCACGTGAACCCGGGGGGTACGGACCTGGCTGGCGACCTCTTCGAAGCCTGGTACAACTGGGGCCACGACCGCGAAAGCGCCAGCCTGTGTTACATGAACGCCCAGGGCTACTTCGTCTTTTCGGATGTGAGCTACCTGAGCACGCTGCTTGAGCTGGGCGGTGCTGCCGCGCTGGATGTCGGCACCGGGTCCGGCACTGTCGCCGCTGGCAACCACACGCACGCTGGCAGCTACCTGCCCGTCGATGCAAACGGCTATCCCATTCTGCCCGAGGTCTCAACACTGCCCACGGCTAGCGCTTCCTACTACCGCCGCATGCTCGTGCGCCTCAATTCCGAGGCCTGCACGCTCTACGTCTGCCTGCGCACGGAGCTGGGCTACAGCTGGGTAGAAGTCTGTGGCAATTCCTGGGGCGGAACCCCCAGCTAACAAGGAGGATGTGAACCATGAAGACGAAGACCGTGATCCTGTTGCTGTGCATCCTCCTGGCTGTGCAGCTATCCACTGCCAAGGTCATCCTGTTTGGTGAGGCCGATACGACCGGCTATCACCAGGAGGTCTGGACTACGCGTGTGACACATCTGCTGGATACACTTCTGGCCACGGGCGATGAGGTGATACAGATCGGACCGGTGTTCCAGTCCGATACAACGGATGTGACGTGCAGTGATATTGACAATGTTGTGATCCGGGGTAACGGAAACCCCATCGTCTACTTAACGACGGTCGACAAGCTCACCTTTGTGGATAATGACAGTTGGGTCTGGGACAACTGCACGCTGGAGATGTCGGCTTGGATCTACAACGCGACGGACTGGCTGTTCACGGATTGCGAGTTTCGCTCGCCACGCTGGGGTGTCACAGCCAGTAGTACGGCCATGCTCCGCTTCTATGGCTCCTGGCACGGCACCTTTACAAACTGCACGTTCACATCAACGAACCCCAGCCTGATCTATGCCGCTTACATGGCCGCAGATGTTGCTCTCACGCTGAAAGACTGCACTCTGATCAACTGCGGATTTTTAGCGACCAATGCCGGAACTCCTCATGTAGCGCACCTGATCGAGAACACGCGCGTACTGGGGGGTTCCCTCGAGTTCTCGGGCAAAATGCGTAGCCTCACCTTGCGTCATGTCCTGATAAGTGGCGGGAGGCTGATCGCGGGCTCCAGCTACGAGGGCAACTCTGTGGATAGTCTATGGATGGAGGATGTAGAGTTCCGCGACTACAACAGCGTCAGTACTACGGCTGTGTATGGTACCGGCGTGAAGTGGTTCGGTCTGTCTGATGTGCGCATCTACCCCACGAAGAGGGGCGAGAGTACATTGTCTGGCATCTACCTCCGCCCGAGTGTGCTCACAAAAGACAGCACGCTCGCTGGGGCTTACATCACAGAGTGCACTGTATCACGCGAGTTTAAGTCGGGTACTGCCAGCATGAGTGCGCTCTATGTCTGCAACTACTACGACGATGTACAGATTACGCACAATCGGATTGAGGCAGGCGGCATCTGGGCGGTGTCCGGCAATGACTCCACAAAGAACGTGGGCGCAGGCTGGGAGGTTGCCTACAACGAGATTCTGCACGATCCCGCAGACATGGCTATCGATCACGCACTGCACTTCCTCGCTAAGTGGTCAGAGGTGCACCACAATACCATTCGCACACCCGCACACCACCTCATTCTAGACGGGGACGACGACACGCGTGGTACCTATGGGGGCGCTACCTATTACTACGCCTGGGTAGACGATACCCTGGGCGCGTATCACAACGCGTATCACGACAACACATTCGAGGAGTACGCGCGCACTGATGGGCATGTGCAGTGGGGCGCTGTGCTGAAGGGACAGTCGATCCCCTTCTACAACAACACGTTGCGCCTGCATTACGCAGAGGGCTCCAATTGCCGTGCTGTCATGCTTGCGGGAGTAAACAACACGCTGTACAACAACCTCCTTGAGATCCACAACCGGGGAGCCGCTACCGCTTATGTGTTCGATGACGGGGCTTGGGGCGGTGTTGAGTCTACGGGCATTGTCTATGCCAACAACATTGTGGCGGGCGATCCGGTCGACTACTTGTTCTATTCGTCCTCTGGAGACGCCCAGGGCTACGGCGAGGCTAGCAACTGCTTTGCCCTTGCCTACGACCATGTGGACGAAGGAAGCCTTGAACTCTCAGCGAGGACCTGCTTCTCGCGCACAGACTGGCAGGTGATGCATGGCGGCCTTGCCATGCCAGGCATTCTGCCTTCACAGCCTTCGGGCGCTTTCTATCCGATGGGTCCGCAGACAAGCGCTCAGGCGGACCCGGTCATCAGCCGCTACCGCAAGGGCTGGGAGACGCCCATGAAGGCGCTGGCCAACTGCCGCTCGCTTGGGCTTTCTGGCATCACACTGCCGTGGCACGTCCGTACCTGGGCCGACCAGATCACGGCCAGCCGCTGGTTTGACGCTTACGCTGACTCGGCTGCCGTGAAGGCCGTCCTTCAAGTCGAGATCGAGAACTAGGAGGCTGTGTGACACCGGACCCCAGCATCCTGCTCTACGTCGTTGTTAGCCTGGTTCTCCTGGGTGAAGGCGTGCTGCTTCTGCGCCGGATCTTCTGGACACCCAAGCTGGCAACTGAGGGCAGCGACAAGGAAACCGCCCACTACCAGGCGACGCGTGAAACACGCGCGATCGCGACCGAAACCCGCGACCTGGTACGCGCCATTGACAAGGCTATCCTTCTGGCCGAAGCCCGAAGCGAAGAGCACGCGCGCATCATGACAGGGCTACAGACAAGCATTGAGAACAACACGGCCGTCCTACATGAACTGCTGGCGGTCTTGAAGAATCGGAGGAGCTGACGTGACACGCGATCAAGCTCTCGCACTCATGGATACCTCGAAGACCGGCGACCTGGTCTTCTTCGGCAACGCGCCCGGCCTGTTCGAGGAGGGCATTGCCTGGTCAACAGCCTTCTGGCGCCGGGCGGCCAATCATGTGCTGCCCGAGGACAAGCGCTTCTTCATTCCCTTCCACGTCGGCCTGGTGGATCACGACGCTGGCTACCGCTGGCTGGTGGATTCCACGCTTTCCCGTGGCGGTGTGTCACGCCGTCACCTGGACCGCGTGCTGATGCAGTACGAGCCTCACCAGGTTCGCATTCTACCGCTGGATCTTGTCGGCGAGCGCTGGGCCATCAAGGCCGCGCTGACCCACTTCGAGGGCACACCCTACGAGGACTGGCGCAAAATGCCGCGCGTGGCCATCAACCGGAACAAGCCGGGCGCAGATCGTGTGTTCTGCAGCGAGCTGGCTGTGCTGGTCCTCCAGATGGCCAAGGTTGAGTGGGCCATGCGCCTGGAAGCCCACAACACGGACCCCGACGAGCTCTTCCGGGACGCCCGTCGGCACGTCGAAACAAGGGAGGCAGCCTGATGGACCGCACCCACGCACGTATCGCCCTTTTGGTCGCCGAGTCCATGCTGGGCACGCCCTATCACTGGGGCGGTGATGATCCCGCTGGCGCCGACTGCAGCGGCTTCATCTGCGAAGCCCTGCGCGCCAGTGGCCACCTGAAAACCCGCGAGCGGCTGTCGTCTGCCGGGCTCTTCAGTCGCTTTCACCAAGCAAAGAACACGGTCAGTCTTTCTGAGGCCGTGCCCGGCGACCTGGTCTTCTGGGCCGAGGAAGGTCGCGTCTACCACGTGGCCATGCTGCACACGCCGGGCTTTGTCATCGAGGCCGGTGGCGGAAGCCAGGGTACAGACACACTGGAGGAGGCCATCGCCGAGAACGCCTTCGTGCGCATCCGGCCTATTCGCTACAGGGGCGCACCCTTCGCCATTCTACGTCTACCATAACCAAAGGAGGAAGCATGGAACGCAATGAAGTCCCGCAGGTGATCGTCAACGTCAATCCCGAAGTGAATGTCCAGGTGCAGACCGAAAGCACCCAGGGCAAGGTCCGCCAGGACAACGACCAGGTCGACCAGGGCAACACAAAGGTGAGTGACGAGTAGTGTTCACCTCAGCCTGAACATGAGCCCCGCTTCGGCGGGGTTTTCTGTTTCTGGCGGATGATGTCTCACCCCCCGCCTATCCTGTCTCCGGTGGCAGTCAGTTCTGTCACCGTGCAACTCATCAGGCGCCCCGTCAGTGGCATCGGCGGGGCGTCATATTTGGGCACGTATCGGACACAAAATTGAGCGAATCAGGCACAAAATGCAATCAAATGCACCAAAGTTTGAGCGCTGATTCTTAGGTAAGTGCTGTGAAAACAAATAGGCCCAGAGGGACTTGAACCCCCGACAAAGTGATTATGAGTCACCTGCTCTAACCAACTGAGCTATGGGCCCGATGGCGCACAATATAGCAAGCTGAAGCTCACACGCACACTCCGTGACACAGATGCACTAGCCAGTTGTTCCCTTTGTATCACAGCCGACCTTCCATTACGAGCGAGCGAGTCCGCAGAAGAAAGGCCACCCACTCGTCGGGGCGACCGTTGCTGGCGTGATATCCAAACCGCCAGGACTTCCTTTGGTGAGCGCGTGCTCCTTCGTGGCGCTCTCGCTGGCCTCCGTCAGGGTAGAAGCGCGGTTACAACGTAGACGCGCAGGTCTGCCACTGCCGTTGTCTGCCAGCTTGTCTCGCTTAGGCCGTCGGCGCACAGTATCCAGCCTTGCGGAAAAGCGGCGTAGGGTGAATCGCTGCAGTATACACGATAGCTGCAGCCGGACGCCGACTCGTTCCAGCTGAGTTGTATTACAGCGCTCTCCACCTGAATACACAGATCCTCAACCAGCAGGCCGCCGTTGCTGGCTCCCGGCGTGGGCTCTGCGAAGCTGACCCATTCGTCCAGGCCATCCAGACGCCGACCTTCCGAAACATCAGTCTGCTGAGGACCAAAGCTGCGACCATCAATGAGCTCATTGCCCGATTCAAGTCGGCCGAAAAGGGCAATCGCCTCGCCATCGGCACTCAGCTTGAAGGTCGTGTGCAGCGGACCGTCGCCCGTGTCGTCGTCGCACCAGACCAGCAGAAAGCCGCCAGCGGCCAGCAGCGTGTCTGGAAACATCCACTGGGTGGGTTCATCGTTATCGTCCGTCAGGTACAGGCCGCCCATCTGTACCGCAGCCGGACCGGGATTGAAGATCTCCGCCCAGTCCTCAGCGGTGCCGGTCTCGTCGGTGAGTCCGTTGTTGTTGGAGGCCAGGAATTCGTTGAGGAAGAGAATGGTGCTCGCCGGTGCGCTACTGCTGTCGTTCTCCGCACCAGGCGTGGCCTGTGTCATTTGCTGCCACTCACCACCCCCGTCGGGCCAGCGTCCCCAGGCGACATTGTCGCCAAGCGAGTGGAAACAGGCGTAGTCGACGAGCGCAGCGCCCTGCACCAGATACACCTCTTCGCCATCGGCGTCCAGCTTGAAGTCCGCGTGCAGCGCACCCTGTTCGGGATCCTCGTCCGCCCAGACAATCAGACGTGCACCGGCAGCCAGCACGGTGTCGGGAAAGAGGTAGTCGTCAAAGCCTTCCAGATGATCCGTCAGGCCCAAGCCGGAGAGGGAAATCGGGCTATCGCTGGCGTTGAGAATCTCGATCCAGTCGTCATACTCGCCAGCCTCGTCGGCAAAGCTTGATGCGTTACCTGCCATCAGCTCGTTCAGCACAAGACCCTGTGGCGGCGTCCATGTGCCGATCAGCGTAGAAAGCCAGTTGTGCCGCACAGTGATGAAGTTGCGCAGGCCGGGGATCACGCGGCCCGGATGTCCCGGATCGCCGGTAACGACGTCGGAATCGAGCGCGGCCTCAAAATCGTCGGCACCGAAGGGCGAGTTGGGATCGCTGATGGCCCAGGGCCGAATGAGTTCGCGCAACTCTTCCATGCGCGGCAGCACGGTGTCGGGATGCGCAGCACCTCCCATCAGTCGCCGCAAGTGCGCCATGTAAAGGCTGTCGTAGCCGGCCACCTGCCACAACTGTGTTGCCAACGGGCGCGGTTGCGTGTTGGCGTAGTGGTGGGGCAAGTGCATGAGTTGAATCAGGCTCATGTTCATATTGAAGACGCCCCAGGCCTCGTTCAGATCCCATTTGCTGAAGACCATGCGACTGTCCACATCGCGATGGTAGAAATAGTAGTTGGCGCAGCGGCCGATGTAACTGTCCAGGTTGACCAGTAGATTGTCGAAGGCGAGCATGGCCATTGCCGAATTGATGTCGACGCGCTCATGCAATGTATCACGCAGACTGGTCGTCGGTGTGTTGTTGATGGCATCCACGAGATCCACGAGCGCCGACCAATCATTCTCCTCCTCATTGGTCTTCAGCTCGTAGCTTTCGTAGTACAAGTCCGCCGTGTCGCCCAGGTATTCCATGCTGCCGTGGGGTTCACCTTTCCACAGATTGCCCTCTTCGCCTGAACCGAAGCGGCTTTCGATGAATTCCTGGTCGTATTGTTCCACAAGCAGATAGAGTCCCCAGTATTCGTCATTGATGTAAAGAGCGGCGTAGTTCGTGCGCATGGTGGGCACGCCCATGGTGCCTGCTATTTCGTAGGCGCATTTCTCTCGCACATAGCTCGGGTCCAGGAAGCAGTTGTTCAGATTCAGCTTGTCCATGCCGAAGAGCTCCTGCCCGCTGATGAACTCGTTCAAGTCGAGCTTGAAGGACTTTTTCAGCCCCATTTCCGCCGAATAGCTGCTGTTTCCTTTGAAGCGCACGCCGATGGAATCCAGCACGCTGCTTTCCCACGCGAAGGTGGCGGCCAGGTAGGGGGGATCCTCGTAGCTTTCATAGTTGTCTGTTAGCTGCTCCCACCAGTCGGGCTGGTCGAAACTCAGATGGATCACGTGAACCGTGTCGCTGTCGAAGAGCGGGTGCGCTGGCGGCCTAAGAGTAGCCAAGCCGCCGGTCGCAAGGGCGAGGACGAAGAGGAGCGGGAGCACTTGTCGCATTGGTATACCTCGGAACAAATCACTTTGCGCAGGACACTTCCCCTGTCCTTCGTCGCGGGGAGTGGTGCGGAGCACCGATTGCAGGGGGAGGACGCATACAGGGCAAATGCGCCTTCCCGAGTGTTGCATTTCTGTTACGGACTGGCAAGCTGGGAATGAGGCGCAACTCGTCTTGGTGGATCATCGGATGCGCGTTGATGGAGAGAAAAGAAAAGGGAACGGCCTCCCCCAGCACCGTTCCCTTTACGGAACTCCGTTCCGTGTGAGTGATCGGGATCTCCTCCCTGTCTCACGGTCAACCCCTGACCGCACCCCGCACGCGAGGTAGACCTTGGCCAGCAGTACTCTCATCCCTTTACGCACGAAAACCGCTATTTCGGCGTGCGGACCAGGCAGGTGTCCGCAAAGGGGCTGGTGGCCCTGGCGCCAGCGACCCGGTGGGGTCGTGTCACCTTTCGATAGAAAAGAAACACTCTTCTGCGCCCCCGAAGGTGCGCCTGGTCGCGTGCCTCGTGTGATGTTGCGCACTCGATTCGGCGACCATTTCAAAGCAGACGACGGCACTTTGCCGTGACAGCGTCTGCGTTTCTGTCAAAGTAGCGCGCACGGGCTCCATTGGGAGAAGCCCGTCCGGATATCTCGCGAGAGCTATCCGCACCAACTGATGGACATGGGAGCCAATCGGGCATGATCCCAGGGCCGTAGTCACGTGAACAGTTCGCCGGCCATTCCATTTCCTCGGCCCAGTCAGCACGCGCTGTCAAGGATCCCTCAGGCGAAAGGCCAACGCTGGTCGTGTGACGGAAAAGCCGCGACCGTTGTTTACCACGTGCGCCTTCGACGGGAGACAAAGTGACGAAGGCGCAAGGCTTCATTTGTGCTGTATGCCAAGGGAAAGAGGTGAGCAGCATCACGCGGTCCAGCCCCTTTGACCCTTCCTCAGCCGCACGAGTACTCGCTCGGTATCGCTGCTGGTGCTGGTGGCTGATGGGCTGAAGCCTACGATTCCTTCGGCTTATGTGATACAATGCCGGAGTTTCCCTCTGCGGGAGGAAAAATCGCACAGGTAGTCTCGGCCAAAAACAAAAAAGGGGGCAGGTTCTCCCCCCGGGCCCCTGCCCCCAAATGTCATCCCGGAGGACGACAGAGGAATCCATGTCAAGGTGCACGGCAACCCTGTTGCATGGCAGGCATAGAATAGTACCCAGAGCTCCCCAGAATCTTGCGCCGGAGCACCGGATTGGAGTGATGGGGAGCACATTTGTTAGCGTGCAACACTTGTTGCTAACAAATAATTGCACAATTTCTTGAAGCTCTAAAGCAGCGATTTTGGGTTGAATCGTGGATGTCGTTGATTTTATGTTAGATAACGGCAAAGAAAAAGTGGTGGATATCGACCGTGAGGACTTGCGTCATTGGGCGCGAGGTAGTATCGTTCAGCCTCCAAATTCTGAAGGGGCAATCAACTCTCTGCCCCGGATGGCAGAACGCTTTAAGGCGTCTCTGACGGACTTGACAGCAGATCGTGAAAAAGATTGAGGCAATTGCATGACCTGCAAGCATTGCGGAAAACCGATCAAGGACAAAGACACGAAGTACCACAGCGTGCAACATGGATTGGAGGGCGAGTACCACTGGACCTGTTTTGTGAAGGTATGCCGCGAAGCCAACCGGATTGGCTCGCAGATCCTCGAAAACAACATCCAGTCAACGGGTAACTTGCACGTCAACACTCCCATCGACATGTTCTGAGCATCAGGGGCCCTTTGGGGCCCCATTCCTTATCTTGCGGCATGGCCGAACATTCCATCAGCATCCAGCCACCTCAGGACCCAGCGGGTCTACGGGCGGTACTCGCGGATCTTGAACCGGGCTGCGGTAGCTCTGAGGAGGCGCAAGCCTTCTGCCAGTCGTTGTGTGGCCACTACGAGAACTTCACCGTGGGCAGCCACTTGTTTCCTCGCCAACAGCGCCCCTCGTTGGAGGCCGTGTACGCCTACGCCCGCTTTGCCGACGATCTGGGCGATGAGGTGCCGCCGCTGATTCCCAACGGCTGGAGTCTTCCGCAAGTGCGCGTGGCACGACTGGATCATTGGCGCACCCTTAGTGCCGATTTGGCACAGCACAAGCATGCTCATCCAATACTGCTCGCCCTGCACGAGGCCCTGGAACGCGAAAGCCTGGAATTGCAGCCCTTCCTGGATCTGATCTCAGCCTTTCGCCAGGATCAATGGCGGTTGCGCTACGAAAGCGATGTGCAGCTGCTGGACTATTGTTGCCGCAGTGCCGATCCTGTTGGCCGTATCATGTTGCAGCTATTCGGTATTCGGCCAGGCGATCATCGCTGGGCGCGTGCCGCCATGTATTCCGACGACGTTTGCAGCGCGTTGCAATTGGCCAACTTCTGGCAGGATCTTTCCCGCGATCTGACGGAAGGGCGCTGCTATATTCCGCGCAACCGGCTGAAGCGTCATCAGCTTTCTTCGCTACCGCGCAACATCCTCAAATCCGGCGAGCGCTTTGATCCGCTGCTAAAGGAGCTTTGCGCCTGGAGCCGTCAGATGCTGCGCTCGGGCGATCGACTGCTACCCTTGCTACCGAGACGCGCACGCTTTGAAGTCAGCTTGTTCATCGGTGGAGGAGATGCCATTCTGGACGCCGTCGAGGGCCTTGGACATAAGGTGTTGAAGCAGCGTCCCCATGTGGGAGGCGGTCGGAAGCTGCGCATCGCGCTCTTCTCGGCGGGTAGCCTGCTGGCGCCGGTTTCCAGGAGACCCTGAGGATGCAAGCCGAGACCTACACTTCATTTGGTCTTGCCTCGTCGCAGGAGTGGTGCCACCGATTCTCACGGCAGCACGCCAAGCATTTCTCGCTGGCCTTTTCTCTGATGCCTCGGCCGCAGCGACAGGCGATGGAGGCGGTTTATGCTTTCTGTCAGGTCGCAGATCAGGCGGTAGACGAGGGTCCGGTTAAAGAACGCGCTGCCAATTTGGATCGCGTGCGTGCCACCCTGGATCGTATCATTGAGAGTGCCAATCCCGATCCTGCTGCTCCTTGGTCTGCGGCTTTGGTCAATGCCATCGAGAGTTTCCATCTGGATGCCACCCCTTTCTATGATCTTCTGCGCGGCATGCAAATGGACCTGAACCAGCGCCGGTATCGCGACTGGTCCGAGCTGGACGACTACTGCTGGCATGTGGCTGGCGTAGTGGGCTTGATGGTGATTGAAATCCTGGGCTGCCAAGGTAAATTGGCGCGTAAGTATGCACGTGAATTGGGACTTGCGCTGCAGATGATCAATATTCTCCGGGATGTTCGCGAGGACGCCCTGGAGGGGCGAGTCTATCTTCCGCAACAATTGCTGGATATGCATGGGCTCACCAGAGCCAATCTTGCCACCGATCATGCCACTGCGGCACATCGCGCAGCTCTTCGCGAACTGGCCAATCGTGCCGAGGACCATTATCGTCGTGCAGACCAGCTTCTCGGCCCTGAAGATCGCCGTCGACTGCGACTTGCACGTTTGATTGGCGAAGTCTATTACCCTTTGTTGGCGGAAATCAAGCGCCGCGACTACGATGTTTTCAGCAGTCGCCCCAGCCTTTCGTCCCTACAGAAGCTGTTTTTCATGATTCGCGGATTCTGGCGATGTCGACGCTAGAGCTGAACCTCGTATCCACAATTGGCGGCAGGCCTGCCCGCGTAGTAGTCGTCGGTGCTGGGTTGGCGGGTCTTTGTGTGGCACGCGAGCTCAGCAGCAAGGGTTACTGTGTACATCTCATCGAGCGACGACGTGTCGCTGGTGGCGATTTGCTGGCGGTGGAGACCCCTCTTGGTCGCGCGGATCATAGTTTGCACCTGCTACTGGGCACATGTACCAGTACAATCGAGCTGGTACAGCAGCTAGGGCAAGGTGCCTTCTTGCACACGCTACCTGTAGCGTATCAACTAGTTGGAACTTCAGATGTTGCGCGACTGGATCTCCCGCCAACTGGCGTCTCCGGCTGTATGGGGAGCGCGTTGTCATTTTCGCGTGGCACGCTTCCTACCGGAGGTGGCAAGCTGCGCGCCCTTCGGGATTTGTGGTCCCTGCTGAGGAGCAAACCCGAAGCTCGTGAATCTGCAGCTGAATATCTGGCCAGGGCAGCTATCCATGCGGATACGGTGGCCTTTCTTTCCGAATGGACGCTGGGCGTTTTCAATGCGCCTCCCAAGCACGTACACGCGGGTCTGTGGCGCTCCTCGCTGTTCCAGATGTTCGCGTCGCCTGGGGCACCAAGGTCAATACTGGCAACTTCTTTGCTGGAGGAGCTCATCACGCTTCCACTCCTCCGTTCCCTGGAAGTTGCAGGAGCGCACGTGCATACCCGAAGGCGCGTGCAAGAGGTAGTGGTGCAAAGCGGTCAGGTGCGCGGAGTCGTTTGTCAGGATGAGTTTCTAGGCGCCGATTTGGTGGTTTGGGCCGCCGCGCCTGAAGAGCTGCACGGCATGGCATGTTGGCAAAGCCAAGGTCGCCTACCCGCAGCCGGTAGTCGTTCACGGGGCTATCACATCGCCAATGTGCTGGTGGAATGGAATGACAAGCCGCTGGGTACGCCCTTTGTGTTCGATTCTGGCCCAGACAGTGGGCCTCCCGGCTGGCAGGCGCAGAACAGGTTGACCGGCTTTCGTAATTCTCCGCTGCAATGGATTTTTCCTGCGGGTCCCGGCCGAGCGATTCTAGCCGGAAGCGCACTATCCCATGAAGACTTGCCGCGCTTGTCGGCAGCCGTGGCAGAGTGCATGCGACGCCTTGCTTTACCGGCTCCGCGACATTTGCACACTATCATTAGACGCCACGCAACTTGGCGACAGGACGCTGACTTCGAGCTTTCCCGCGCCCCATCGCTTTCCCATATTAAAGGCCTGTTGCTGGCCGGGGCGTGGTGTGACGTGGGCGTCCCGCTTTCCATGGAAGCAGCCGTCCGCAGCGCCCGACAAGCAGCCGATGCCTTGTTTTCCCTGAAACCTGAAGCTGGAGGAGGCGTCACAGACCGCCTTTTCCTGTAGGAGAACTACCATGTTGACCTTGCTGCGCATCCTATTCACCCTGGTTCTGATGGTACCCGCGTTTGCGGGTCCCAAGGTTTTTCTGGGTATCATTCCGGGCGATGGTGCGGCGCTGAAAGCTTCAGGATTCCAAGGCGAAGGCTTGCTCATCAAGCGCGTCGTCGAGGGCGGACCCGCCGAGAAGGGCGGAATTCACTCGGGCGACGTCCTGGTTGAACTGGACGGGAAGCCCGTCGCTGACTTGGACGATCTCAGCTTCTTCTTGCGTCGTTTCGACCCCGGAGACGAAATTGACGTCATCGTCAGCCGCGACGGCCAAACGCGCAAACACAGAATCACGCTTGCCGAACCGCCAACTCGCGAAATCGAGACCAGCAGCCAGACGCCCACGGTGGTCAGCACCTCTGGTCGGGCTTTTCTTGGCATCAGCGTGACCGGTATCAATGACAACCTGCTCGAGTACTTCGGTGTCGATCAGGGCGTTGGCGTCCTCATCGATAATGTTGTTGAGGATTCCCCCGCTGATCGAGCCGGACTGATGGTCGGCGATGTGTTGGTGCAAATCGAGGGGCACGATGTTGAAAGTTCAGGCCGTCTGAGCCGCTTGATTCGACGCTACAAACCCGGCGATGAAGTTGAACTTCTGGTGGTGCGTGCGCGCAAGGAGAAAAGCCTGACCGCCGTGCTTGGAGATCGCGATTTCTCTGAGCTAAAACCGCCGGTAGTCGCCCCGGTAGTTCCCACATGGTTGACCGTGCCCGCAGTTCCCGAACCACCTTCGGTGCCGCGAGCCATCGAGCCGTCTACCTGGCTGCCTCTCGTGAACAGAGTGGGAGACGTTGTCATTCCGCACATTTGGCCTTGGAAGAAGCGAGCCGCAGAAGCTCTCTAGCCCCCGGGGAGGAATTCCTTGAAGACAGTATTCAGCGCAGGCCGCCTTCTTGGTGGTCTGCTTGTTCTTGGCCTGTCAGCTACACCACTTCACGCTGCCGGGCGTCCTGCTCTGGATAACTCACATGGTTACACATTTGATCAGCTGATGCAATTGGGCGAGAGTTCCAACCTGGAGCTGCAGAGTGTGTCGCTGGACCTTGGCGTTCGTGGCTGGGATCGCCTTGCCGCCTATGGTGAGCTATTGCCGACGTTGAGCTTCAGTTATGGCCTTGGGCAATCCTGGCAGCGCACGGAGTCCTTCGAGAACGCTGATGGATCGGTCGGCCACAATACTGTGATACATCCAAAATCTTCAACGGTGGGGCTGAGTGCGTCGTTCAGCCAGAATCTCTTTGCGGGCATGGCCAACTGGGCACGGATGCGCAAGGCGTTGCTTTTGGACCAGAACCTGCAGCAGGAGGAGACCCACGCACGTCAGGAATTCCGCATGCAGCTAAAAAAGGCCGCGCATCGCGTGCTAGCGGCTGAAGCCCTGCTTTCCAGCGAAGAGGCACTGCTGGTGGAGAGTGGTGAACAGTACAATTTGGCGGCTGCAAAGAACGAGGTAGGCACGGCGACTGAGTTGGATGTGTTACAGGCTGAGATCAACCGCGGACAACAGAAAGTGGCTGTGGAGGCCGCCCGTCGCGAGCATCAGTCCAGTTGGGATGACCTGGCCTTGCTCTTGGGGGCGCAATCGGGTGCCCCAGTCAAACTGCTGATGAGTTTTGAAGCCTTTGAGCCGCACTGGGGCGAGAACGAGTTGTTGCAGCAGGCGGCGCGACGTCCGGATGTGATACAAACGCGCAACAGCGTTGAGTCTGCACAACAGGATGTGCGTGTAGCACGTGCCGGTTTTCTTCCAAGCCTGGACTTGAACGCCAGCCATTCGCGTAACACACCGCGATCAGGAGAGTTTGACTTCGATTACCTTCCCGAGGATTATTCCAACAGCATCGGTGTGACACTCAGTTTGCCCTTGTTCCAGGGCTTCCAGACGCGTGATACATTTGAGCGCAGTCGCGTTGAGTTGCGCAAACGTCAGCTGGAAGAAGAGCAATTTGTGCTTGAAGTGGAGACGGAGGTGCGCGCTGCGCTGGCCGAGCTGCATTCACTCTTTGACGAGTGTGAGTTGACCGGTCTTAACCGAGAATTGGCCCGACGCAGTTTGGAGTTGGAGCGCGAACGCTATCAGCTTGGCCTGGCTCCCTTGCTGAATGTGCAATCGGCGGAGGCCGTGTTTCGCCGCGCCGAGAGTGACCATTTGCGACGAGTGTTGGCTTTTCACGACCGACTTGCTGATTTGGAGCTGGCTGTTGGGCATAAGCTGCAGAACTGATCGGACCTCTTTCTTATCTTAAGCCCAAGTGCGGTGGCTGTGATACACCCGGGGTCGGAAATTTGCTCACGCTGGCAATCAACACTTCTACTTCCCTTTGCGGCATTTTGCTGGCTGGCGATGGATTGCTGGAGCAGCATTCTTTTGCGCCCCCACTGCGAGCCGGAGAAGAGCTCGCGCCCGCCATTGACACGATGCTTAAACGTCAACAACTGCGTGTCACGGATCTGGAGCTGATCGTGCATGCAAACGGGCCTGGCTCCTTTACAGGGTTGCGCGTTGGCCTGGCGACGGCAAAAGGGCTGGCGGCTGGTGGTAATGTGCCCCTGGTCGATGTCTGTACGCTGGACGTGCTGGCCTGGCAGTCGGCAAATTCCGATAGAATTGTGCGTCCCGTCATGCCCGCCCGTCGCGGCGAAGTGTACACTGCGCCTTACCAGGCGGAATGCGGTTGCGTGAAACGGCTTGGCGAGTTTCAGTGGTTGTCGCACGAGAGCTTCTTGAGCGCTGTTGAAGAAGACGCGCTGGTCCTGGGGCCAGCTGTAGCGGAGTTGCGGCAGCAGGATGTTGCCCCTCTTCCGCGTCGGTTGCGACTGGCTGATGCGGCCGATTGCGAGCTTTCGCTCGCGTGGCTTTGTGAACTGGGGCGTCGTCGTTTTCAGGAATACGGCGCTGCTGATTTAGATGGGCTCGAGCCCTTGTATCTACAGGAATTCCGTCCAACACGAGGACGAAGGCGAGTATGACCCAAACCTGGCACATCTTGCAACCCGGCTGGCGCGATCTGGTGGATATTCTGCTCGTCAGCGTGCTGGTGTATCAGGGCTATCGCTTGATGAAGGGAACCCGTGCCGTGCCCATGTTCTTTGGCATGCTGCTGATTCTCTTCTTCTATTTCGTCGTGCAGGTAATGGAACTGGCGCTGCTCTCGCTCATCTTCCGCGAGTTCGCGACCGTGTGGGCCATCGCTGTGGTCATTCTCTTCCAGCCCGAGCTCAGACGTTTTCTCATTCAAACCGGCAACAGCCCGTTGATCAATCGCTTTCTGCAATTGCGTCCGACGGGTGTGATCGAAGAAGTCGTACGTGCTGCGGTGGATCTTTCTTCGCGCCAGTATGGTGGTCTGATTGTGCTCATTCGCAATACGGGCATCAAGGGTGTAGTCGAGACGGGCATCCGTCTGGATGCCGAAGTAACAAGCCAGCTTCTGGTCAGCCTGTTTTTTCCGCGAACCCCGCTTCATGATGGCGCCGCACTCATTGAGGGAAACCGTCTCGTTGCGGCATCGTGCATTCTACCGCTGACGGAAAACCCGGATGTAGACCTTAGTTTGGGCACCCGACATCGTGCCGCTCTGGGTATCTCGGAGAGCTCGGATGCCATTGTGGTCGTTGTATCCGAGGAAACGGGTAACATCTCAGTTGTGCAAAATGGCGTGCTGCTCAAAATGTCTGACGAACAGGCGCTGCGAACTACGTTGCATAAACAGCTCGATCGCTGACAGCTTCCCCGCTCATCATCTTGCTTTCCCCTCTATGCTATCCGATCTTGGTTGGTATAAACCACGATTTGCGTACATGGATTTTGGGGAATATGACGAAACTGCGTCTGCGCGCGGCAGTGGGCTGGGTGGCCTACGATTTTGCCAATAGCGCCTTTGCCGTCGTCGTACTGGCGGTAATTTTCAACACCTACTATACGAGTGTGATTGCGGGCGGTGTGGAGGGAAGCACCTTCCGACTGCTTGGATATGAACTGCGTATTCCCGGTGTCACCCTCTACAGTTTCATCAATGTGCTGGCGCTTGGCCTTGTTGCATTGGCTTCTCCTGTCATTGGTGCACTGGCGGATTTCTCGGGTCGAAAGCGACGCTATCTGCGCTATGCGTGGATTCTGGGCCTGGTTTGCACGGGACTTCTGACTTTCATGGGCGCCGGTGACCTCCTCCTCGCCTCGCTGCTGTTCATCTTCGCGTCAGTAGGGTTTGGTGCGGGCACCGTATTCTACGATGCATTTCTACCGGAGATTGCTCCACCGGGTCAAGAGGGGCGCCTCTCCGGCATTGGCTACGCTGCCGGCTATTTAGGAGGCGGCTTGCTGCTGGTAATCATTTTGCTGCTGGCGCAGCATGTGCCGGGCTTCGAGTACCGCTATAGTTTTGGCATGACAGCTTTTTGGTGGTTGCTGTTCGGGCTGCCCACAATGATTCTCTTGCGTGATACGCCGACACCGCAACAGGCTGGAAGCATGGGCGGTTACTTGAAAATTGGCTGGAGGCGAGTCCGCACGACACTGCACCATTTTCGTGAGCTGCCAACGCTCAAGCGCTTTTTGCTGGCCAATCTCGTGTTTGGAACGGGCGTAGAAACTGTGATACGGCTTGCGGCGATTTTCGGTGCGATGGAATTGGGCATGGATCAGGGACAGCTTGTCGTGTTCTTTCTTGTGATACAATTCACGGCGTTAGCAGGCGCTATGCTCTTTGGATATATCGCCGACCTGCTGGGTAAGCGCTGGACTCTGATCGCTGCGCTAGGTGTCTGGGAGCTGGTGCTCGTCTGGGCCTGGTACCTGGGTATTTTTGGTGATGCCCGCATGGAATTCTGGCTGATCGGCATTCTGGCAGGAGTTGCTATGGGAGGCAGCCAGGGCGTATCACGCGCTCTGCAGTCGGTGATACTGCCAAAGGGAATGGAGAACGAGTTCTTCGGCTTTTTCACCATGTCGTCCTATGGCGCCAATATTCTGGGGATGGGCACTTTTGGTGTCATCACCTGGATCACGGGGGAATTACGCATCGGCATTGTGTCTTTACTGGTCTTCTTTGTTATCGGAACTGTTCTGCTGCTCACGCTTAAGGAGAGCCGCGGACACAGCGAGGCGAAAGCCTACGCCCTCTTGCATCAGGAATCCTGACCTATGGCCCAACGCACTTGGACAAAGAAGCGCCGCGAGCGCAGACAGAAGGTGGAGCAGGATCGCCAAGAAGAGCGTCGCGAACTATTACGTGCTACAACCATGCAGCGCGGCACAGAGTTGGGACTCGAGCAGGCAGAAGAGGTGGCTGATTTACGCGTTCTCCGCACGGTTAGAACCAAGAATACCCAGTTACAGCGTGACACAGAGAAATCGACGGACGGCCTGGTTATCGGGTATACGCGGAACACCTTTGCCGTTGAAACTGCCGAAGGCGTGATACAGTGTCGCAGCCGTTCCACGACCCGAACGCCACACGAGGACAGTACGCTTGTGGCTGTCGGAGATCGTGTGGCCGTGATACAGGCTGGTGATGGCGGTGGTGTGATTGTCGAAGTCTATCAGCGCAGCAATCGCCTATGTCGTGCAGCCAAGCTGCACACAGATATCGAGCAGGTTATCGTTGCCAATATCGATCAGTTGGTCATCGTGGCATCGGTTCGAGATCCTTACTTGAAACCGGGGTTGATCGACCGCTACTTGGTCACCGCTGGCAAGTACGATATCCCTCCTGTGATCTGCCTCAACAAGATTGATCTGGATGCAGAGAGGGAGTTCTGTGATACAGCCGAAATCTGGCGCGAATTGGGGATTCCCGTGCTCGAAGTGAGCGCTGTGTCGGGTCAAGGCCTAGACGAACTACGTGATACGCTGCGTGGCCGAACATCGGTCCTTAGCGGGCAAAGCGGCGTAGGAAAGAGTTCGTTGCTAAATGCCCTGGACGCGGAGCTGCAGCTTCCCATTGCCACCGTGATGCAGCAAGCGCGTAAGGGTCGTCACACGACAACAGCATCAAGACTCATTCCTTTTGCCTTTGGTGGTCACGTTGTTGACACACCGGGAATTAAGGAGTTCGCCCTTTACGGAATCACTCCCGAAGAGCTGCCACAGCTTTTCCCGGAGTTTGTATTACAGGCGCCCAATTGCCGATTCAGCAATTGCCGGCATCTGGCGGAGCCAGATTGTGCGGTGAAGCAGGCTGTTGAGGAGGGACGGATTGCCGAGCTGCGTTACATGAATTACGTGCAAATCTATGAGACCCTGATATAGGGATAGGAGGAGAAGGTGGGCCACAGCATTTATATCGTTGACGATGATGCAACGACACGTAAAGTCCTGCAGGAGTTTTTGAGCGGTCTGGGACACGATGTTCAACTCTTCCAGCGTGGTCGTGACATTGTAGATGCCGTCGAGCAATCGCCGCCGGATATCACAATCATCGACGTGAATCTTCCTGATATCTCGGGAATGGCCGTATTGGAAAGGTTGCGCAGCGGAAACGAAAATCTGCACTGCATTATGATTACCGGGGAGTACGACAGCAATCGCGTCGTGACGGCCATGAAGCAGGGGGCAGACGACTTTCTGATCAAGCCGCTCAATCTGGAGCAGCTGCGTCTACTGGTTGAGCGTGCAGGCAAAGAGCTTCGTGATCGTTTACAGCGAGAACTGGTTGCCAGTCGCGAAGGCAGCTACGATTTTTCTGAGATCATTGGTGATTCACAGGCAATGATGCGTGCCAAGCAGACCACGCAAAAGGTAGCCTCTTCATCCGCAAACACCGTGTTGATTCGCGGTGAGACGGGTACTGGTAAGGAGCTTTTTGCGCGCGCCATCCACTTCAACAGTGATCGTCGTGATGAGCCATTCGTAGAAGTCAATTGCTCCGCTATTCCCTCCACACTGCTCGAGTCGGAGCTCTTCGGTCATGAGAAGGGTGCCTTTACCGATGCAAAGGAACGCAAGATCGGCCTGATCGAACGTGCTGACGGAGGTACTTTCTTTCTGGACGAAATTGGTGACATGGATTTTCAACTGCAGGCGAAAATCCTGCGTGTGCTGGAAGAACGCTGCATTCGCAGAGTCGGTGGATCACGCAAGATTCCCGTCGACATCCGCTTCATTGCTGCAACACACAAAAACTTGGACCAGATGCTTGTGGAACACCAGTTCCGCGAGGACCTCTATTTTCGTCTGAGTGTGATCGTGCTTGAGCTGCCATCATTGCGCGAGCGCGGTGAGGATGTGCTTACGCTGGCGGAGTTCTTCATCAACCGCTTTGCCCGCGAGTACAATCGCAACATCAAGGGCCTGAGTCCCGCAGCCAATGACGCGTTGCGCAATTACAATTGGCCCGGCAACGTGCGTGAGTTGCGTAATACAATCGAGCGAGCGGTGCTGATCGAAGCCGAAGACTGGGTAGAGGCCGAGCATCTGCATCTTTGGCGGCGGCGTAGCGCAGATCGCAAGAGCGAGGGCGAGGAGACGCGCGTACGCATCGGCTATGATTTCGAAATACCCGAGGATGGGTTTTCGATCGTGGAATTTGAGAAAGTGCTTCTGGCCAGAGCCATGCAGAAGGCGCGTTACAATGTGTCACGTGCCGCGCGTATGCTTGGGCTCAGTCGTGAGACAATGCGCTATAGAATCAAGAAGCACGACTTGAATCTGGATTAGGGAACCAGCACCATGCGCTTCCTGTTGGGGCTGTTGCTATTCGGTCTGGACCTTGGCTTGATTATCCTTGCCGCCTTGGTGATAGGGGTGCAGCACTTGCTGGGCGCTACTAGTGGCAACCCGGGACTGCTGTTGCTTTTTCCTGTTGTCTGGGGAGTAATGGCGTGGCAGGAAAGTCTGTTTCGTACTTCGGCCCGGGATGTATGGGATCTGTACTTCGCTGTGTTACGGGCTCTATTCAAGAGCCTGGTCTTGCTGGGTGTGATGCTCTTTCTAACGAGAGCAGAAATTGAGCTCGACGTAATACATGTCATCCTAGGATCGTTAATCGTCCTCCTTGCGCTGCCGCTTGTTCGCGTTGTGATACAAGTGTTTCTCACACGTCGGAGCCTTTCTGCGACTACCTTGCTCGTTGGCGAGAAACAAAGCCTCTCGACTTTGCTTCCCGATGAATTGAAACAGCGGCCTTTGCGGGACTTTGGACTTCAAGGGGTAGTGCTTCTCGGGAAAGACTGCGGTGATACAACACTCGCCGGTTTACCCGTACTTGGTAACGAGGACCGTCTGCTGGAGCTGCTTTCGCAACACCAGGTACAACAAGTGCTGATTGTTTCCAGTGGAACCCATCGCGATGATTTAATGCGTTTGCTGAAGCGCGTGCTGGGAAAGGTGCAACAGCTCTATCTGTTACCAGACCTTGCGACAATGGACATTGCCGAAGTCGAGAGCTACCACATGGGGCCGCATCCGGTTTTTAGTTTCAATCAGAGTTTGCGAAGCCCATTTAACCAGGTGGTGAAGCGCAGCTTGGATATAGCCATATCCTCGTTTGGACTTCTTTTCGCACTGCCGCTACTGGCGGTAATTGCTGTGCTGGTGAAGCTGGACTCGCCCGGACCCGTTCTGTACGCTGGTAAACGGTGGGGGCGCGGGGGGCGTACTTTCAACCAGTACAAGGTGCGTACAATGATTGTTGGAGCACAAGAGGCACTGGAGGAGCTTCTACAGGAGAATCCTGCGGCGCAAAAAGAGTGGGAAGCCAGTCACAAGTTGCGCGAGGATCCCCGTATCACGCAATTGGGGCGGTTCTTGCGAAGCAGCTCCCTTGATGAGCTTCCGCAGTTGTTCAATGTTTTGCGCGGTGACATGTCGCTGGTTGGCCCGCGTCCCAAAGTCCGGGAAGAGCAGAAGAAGGTTGGCGTCTGGCTCGAGAACGCCATGATTGTGCGGCCAGGCCTCACTGGTTTGTGGCAGATCAGTGGACGAAATGATGTTTCCTATGAAGAGCGCGTCAAAATGGATATGTACTACATCCGCAACTGGACCATCTGGATGGACTTGCGCATACTTCTGCGGACAGTGGTGGTGCTGTTCAAACAACGCGGTGCCTACTAGACGGGCCAATTACAGCTCAGATCGGCACCTCGGTCTTTGCGTGATACGAAGTGTGAATTTCACCAGAGAAACTCCAGCCACTATCATTCCGTGATACAATAAGATCCCCCCCCTTCATGTGCACACAAACTGTGTCGTCTAGCTTACCATGAGAGTGGAGCAATAGACAGGCGGCCACTGATCCTGTACCGCACCCCCATGTTTCCGCCTCGACGCCTTTTTCCCATGCTCGCAGCAACAACTCGTCAGTTGCCAGCTGTTGAACGAACATCACATTGCTGCCCTCTGGTGCGAAGGCGTTGTGATACCGAAGGAGAGGGCCTTCGCTTTCAATAGGATAGTGCCAGATATCTGTTTCACAGAGAACAACGAAATGCGGCACGCCCACTCGCACGAAGCCAAGTGGAGAACCCTGCAGTTGTGAGATCACCAATGTGTCACACTGAAGCGCATCGGGAATTGGAGGTGCCGCAGGAGTAGGATCAGGGAGCCACAGCGAGCTGCTAGAGCCCGATAGCGTGACGCGTTGCAGTCCGGCTCGTGTTCCGAAGAGGAGTGTGTTGCCACCTATTCCCAGCTGGTGAGCAAATTGAGCGCACGCGCGTGCACCGTTTCCGCACATCCAGGCTTCGCTTCCGTCGGGATTGAAAATGCGCATATGAAACAGTGTTTCTGCGATGCGTGGCTTCTCGACAAACAAAACCCCATCAGCGCCAGCACACAGTCGCCGGTCACACAGATAGCGAAGCAGATCGGCCTCGGAACCGTTGAGAAGTTCATTTCTGTTATCAATGGCGACGAAATCGTTTCCGCACGCGGAGAGCTTTGTGAACTCCAAGGGGAGAGTATTCTCAGGCACGATCAAGCTCCAGGAATGATGCGAGTGATTGGTGCTGCAGATACAAATCGCCCGCGCCGACTGTAGCAACGAGTGCGCTTTCAGGCAACGGCGTCAAGGCGTCAAGTAGCTCCTCTAAAGAGGAAACCGCTTGTGCGTTGTTATGTGACACGAAAGGAAGAATGCTCTCGTGTGACACGCCAGGCATGGGGTCTTCGCGTGCAGGAAAAATCGGCCAAAGGATCACACGATCTGCCCCGCTCAGCGCCTCTCCGGTTTCTTGTGCAAAGGCTCGAACGCGTGAATAGGTGTGGGGTTGATGTATCACGATAATCTCGCCGTCACACAGTTCCCGTAGCGCTTGAATACAAGCACGAATTTCACTGGGGTGGTGTGCGTAGTCGTCAACAAGAATACGTGACCCGCTTCGTGATACAATTTGACACCGCCGGTCGATTCCCGGGAAAGTAGCCAGGGCTTCGATTGCCAATTGTGGGTCAACAGAGCCACCCCACTCACCTGACAACAACCATGTCATGGCCGTCGCCGCGTTCCGTCGGTTGTGAGCGCCCGCCATCTTAAGGCTGCAACGAATTGGCCTGCTATCAGGAAGAACGAGCTGAAAGCTGTCCTGCTCAATACCCGTGATACGAGCTGCGCAATGATTGGCCTCGCCAACGAGAATGGCTCGTCGTGTTCCGTGGCTCACGGACTGAGGCCGCCAGCCGTTTTCCTGCGGATCCTGCAAAATCAAGGGCGCATTTCCGCGGATTCCGTCAACAAGCTGATTAAAACTCGCATGCATGGATTCGCGCGTTGGATACGTGTCAACGTGATCCCAATCCACTTTTCCGAGCAGGAGGTGGGTTGGCGAGAGGTGCAGGAAGGATCGATCGTATTCATCGGCTTCGCAGGCCGTGATACGTCCATCTCCGAGAAAGGCTGGTTTTTGGATGGGGGGAATGCCGCCAATGAACCATCCCGCACCCGGGATGCACGCCTCCAACAGCCAGGAAAGAATGGCGGTGATAGTCGTCTTTCCGTGTGTGCCTGCCACAGCAATGGAGCACGGTGTGTGACACAACTGGGCGAGCAACTCGGCGCGTTTAACAATGGGGATACCGCGTGCGGCTACGGTCACCAACTCTGGGTGCGAAAGCGGCATCGCTGCTGTTCGCACAACAAGATCCGTCGCCTCGATGAAGTCACCCTGGCCGATTCGTACATCAATGCCAGCCTGTTGCAACATCCGAGTTACCGGAGTACTTGTTCTGTCACTTCCTCCGACAAGGAACCCGGCCTCGTGCAAGGCAAGGGCCAAACCGCTCATACCGGCGCCCCCGATTCCCGCGAAGTGAATGCGTTTGGGCAAGTGTGACAGATGAGGTGGGCAAGTGCTCAAAGAGTCCTCCAATGTTCAGGACCGAAGATAGACAGGCGAGGAAGCAATTCCAAGATCGCTTTCGTCAAGTAGCCGTGACACGTGTATGCTTCTCGTGTTTGTGAGGGGAAAACCCGGGAACAGGTATGGTCTCGAGAGCCTTTGCTCGCTGTGGTCAGGAGGGCGAAGTGAGCATGATTGTACCGTCAACGGGCGCAGACATTCGGGCAGAGAGCGGTGAGTTCAGGTTTGTTCCGGACGCTGACTGGATTCCATTGGTTTGCAACCTGGCTCTTGAAGAAGCGCATACGCCGCTAGATGCCGAGGGCCTGCTACCGCTATCGCGCCTGTTGTTGAAATGCAGGATTTCTGAAGCTGTCACCGGCTTGTGGAATGTGCCGGAGCGCGAGCGCCAAGGCGGCTGGTTATTGTTGCAGGCGGTCGTTGCGTTCAAGCGAGGCAATGCTGACGCTGCACAAAGCCTGTTGTATCACGCGGAAATGCAGGGGCAGGTGGCAGGCATCGGCAGGCGTTTGGCGGAACGCTGCCGGGGCCTTCGTCAGCATGGTAGTCGTACGGATCGAGTTGGTGAGCAGCGCGATCTGCTGCTTAACAGTGCTGTGATGGGACGCGTCAGTGGTCAATTACCTGCATTCTTGGAAGCGGCAGAGAACATCGAGCGAAAACGATTCTCAACCGCGCTGCGTTTGCTGGAGGCTTGCCGCCGTGCATGGAAGTCCTATCCGGATCTCACCATGCTCGCACAGACGGGTGAGTTGGTCGCTCTGCTACAGATCGGACGAAAGGATGATGCCGTTGAGCACATGCGTCGATGTGATACAAATAGTGAGCAAGTTGAGCTGGTGCCAAGTCTGTTTCGAGAAATCTCCAGAAGCCTCAGAGCCTACCTTCGTGAGCGCCTCGCATGTCGTCGAGCGCTACTGGACTGTTACCGCCATGACGAAATGCTTGGACGCAGCGCAGCGTTTCAACGCCTTCTGCAGAAGCTACGTAGTGCGGCAGCTAGTGCGGTTCCAGTGCTACTGCTAGGCGAAACGGGCACGGGGAAGGAGTTAGCCGCTCGATATCTGCATCGTCACAGTGCATGCAAGGGGGAACTGGTAAGTGTCAACTGCGCAGCGTTACCCGAGCAACTCTTTGAAAGCGAGCTCTTCGGATGCGCTCGTGGCGGGTTCACAGGAGCGGTAGAAAAAGAGGGACTGATTGCGCGCGCAGACGACGGAACCTTGCTGCTGGATGAGTTTGGTGCGCTTCCGTCAAGTGTTCAGGCCAAGCTGTTGCGCGTTCTGGAAAGCGGCGAATACTACCGTGTGGGCGAGACGAGACTGCGTCATGTGAGACTGCGAGTTATCGCAGCCACCAGCGAGGCTGACGTCCTTGCTAGCGAGCGCTTCCGGCAGGATCTTATCTACAGGGTCAGCGGGCATCGAATTGAACTTCCTCCGCTACGTGATCGTCCCGAGGACCTGGAACTTGTTGTGCTTGATCGTTTGCTGGAAGCAGGCCATGATCCCAATGAGCACTTCTTGTGGACGTCGCGAGACTTACTTCTGTCGCACCGCTGGCCTGGTAATTTCCGCGAATTGGAACGTTGTATACAAAGTCTGCTTGAGGCGAGGGTTACAGAGCTCCATCGCCGCTTTCTACATGCGAGAGGGAAGGAGACCAAGGTGGAAAGCCAAGCGCGGTTCGATTTGCCCTTGAAGACTGTCCTTGCGCAAACAGAGCGCGAGGTCATACAGCGTGCACTGGAGCGTTGTTTCGGAGATAAGTCCCGTGCGGCAAGCCAGCTGGGAGTTTCTGTGGCCACTTTGTATGCCAAGCTGCGCCGCCAGGGTGAATTCTAAGATCCCGATGTTGGCTTGCTTGCGAATACTTGGTCTGATTAATACCTTGCTGCGTTTAATCTTGAAAATCAGCCACTTAGGATTGTGTTTGCTCCAATGAAATCAAACCAGCACCCCATACTCGATTTGCTGCTCCAGATCCTGGGACGCAAGCGTATTCTCTATGGCATCATGTTGCTGACCATGATCAGCACGGCGATTTACAGCTTGGTGATGCCGAAGACGTTCATGTCAAGCGCGTTGATTCTTCCTCCTGAGGGCGGCAACAGTGACATCGCAAGTTTGATTGGTGGTCTTCCCATGGGCGAGATGCTGGGTGGGATGGTCGGGCTTTCCGCAGGTGGCGATGGCGGATACTTCCTTGCCGTGATACAAAGTCGAGTAATGAAGGAGCGAATACTGCGGGAGTTTGATCTTCGGCAGCACTATCGCATGAAAAGCAGCAAGATTGAGGAAGTCCTGCGCAAGATAGCCAAGAACGTCCACGCCGAGTTGGATTTCGAAACCGGGTTTATCTCGCTGATTGTGCAAGATGAAGACCCCGAATACGCTTGCCGGATCTGTGAGTATGTTCTGACAGAACTTGAGGCCTTGAATCTTGAATACAAGGTGCGGCGTGCAAAGGAAACCCGCAGTTTTGTCGAGGGTGAGGTAAGGAAAATTCGTACGACCTTGGATAGTCTGGAAACGGCCCTTGTCCAATTCCAGAAGACTCAGCGCGTGCTGGAGCCTACCGAGCAGGCGCGCGTAATACTCACCGAATACAGTGAGTTAAAAGCGCAAGTCGAGCTGAAGGAGCTGGAGTTGCGCATGGCGCGCATGGATTATGCAGAGGATCATCCGGAGATCAAACGTCTGACGGCTGAGCTAGGTACCTTGAGCACAAAGCTGCATGAATCCTACGAGACGGGTGACAGTGACCTTTTCCTTGCCATTAGTGAGCTGCCCTCCACGGCAATTGACTATCTCCGCTACCAGCGAGAACTGGAGATTGAAAATCAGAAGCTACTCTTCATGCTCCCCCAGCTCGAGCAGGCGAAGATTGAAGAGGTCAACGATACCGAAGTCCTCCAGGTGCTGGACCCGCCGCGCGTTGCAGAGAAGCGAATCAAACCCAAGCGGACAATTATGGTGCTTGCGTCGGGTGTGATTGCGTTTGTGGTAGCCTCTCTGCTCATCATCCTGTTGAACCGTATCGAAGAGAACGATGAGTTCCGGCGACGCTGGCAGGAGCTTCGGCAACACATTTTGGACAGCATTCGCTTTCGATGGAGCTAGCATGCGAAGTTTTTTCCTTGTCGCGCTGATCCCTTTCCTGCTGATTTCGTGTTCGCGAGATTCAGCGGTAAAGATTGATCGACGTTGGCTGCCCAATTCCACCTATCAGGTGGATGCAAACGTTTACACGGCTTCGGGCTATGACATTCGTGAGACACAAGGAAATCCGATCGACCAACAGCTGACTTATCAGCGCGTCATCTCCAGTCAGGAGTTTCGCACGGGTAAAGTAGAGGCCGATGGGTGGATGCCGGTCGAGTTGCGGATCAATTCCTACCACTTTGAGCAGCCCGACGAGCGCCTACACACCCACCTGGAAGGACTCGTGGCCGAGGCGCGTTGGCTACCGGAACGGGACAGTCTGCAGTGGATTGGCGTCACGGGCACTGTGAGTGCGTGGCGAACAGCTGAATTGGAAGAGAAAGCTCTGGCCAGTGACTCCGCAACCGTGATACATCGGAGTGAAGACAGTCTGCTCGTCATCGATCGGGAGCTCGCTCCGGCTGAAGCCGAAGAGTATATGCTGACCAGTCTCAGGTTACTGCTTGGCGATGCGGCAGATTCCGTGCGCGTGATGCAGGTCAAGAGCTTTTACAGCGAGCTGACTTCGCGTTGCCAGACGTATGGACAATACAATCTGGTCTGGGACGAGCGCAGCACGTGGACGCTGGAAGAAATGCAGGAGGACAAGGCTCGACTATCCGTGATACGCCAGGTGATCTGGGAGCCGGATAGCCTGCAGCGAGACCGCGTGCGTGTAGAGGGAAGAGGACAGGGTGAGATCATGTATCACACCAGGGACCATTTCAACCTAAGCACCAACTCCTGGACAGATTTGAAAGTTACGATCTGGGAGCAGGATCGTGTGTTTCGCTCCCGTTCCGAGAGCCAAATCGAGGTGCACACCAGTCGCCAGGAAGGCGGCCTTTAATTCTTTTGGGTGAGGACGATGTCAAGCTTGTCATGACATGGCCGATAGAGCAGAAAACTGAGTGGCCTTGAATGGATAAACTGGACTACATCCGCATCAACTTCCGCTCCGTCTTTGATGGCGGGCCGCACATGGTTTACGTCGTACTAATCACACTGCTTCTGGCGCCTTACATCTACTTCATCATCCGTCGAATCATCGAGCGATTAGGGGCTCGTCGGGAGCTTTTACGCGAGCTGCGCGCGACAGGGCTTTCGGCGGACGATTGTCGTTTGGCGCTTAAAACAGCGTACAGGATTGATCGCGAACGACCAGCACGCATGCTGTCCAGTGTGGCCCTGTTCAACCACTACGTCGACACATTAGGGAGCCAGAACGTCGACGA
Source organism: Candidatus Delongbacteria bacterium (assembly GCA_963663545.1). GTDB lineage: Bacteria > CAIWAD01 > CAIWAD01 > CAIWAD01 > CAIWAD01. Next base: position 1,624,001 of record OY760505.1, on the reverse strand, counting down.
TGCGCTGTTTTCCCGCTTGGAGCGCGTGCGTAAGGCCTTATACCCGAATCCACACCTTGTACACGCGCCGCAGTCCACGCGGGATCTGCCTCCCGGTGTTACAATCAACTTGGCGCGCCAGGGCGTTGCGGGCCAGGTGGCGACTTGCCTGATGGTGCACAACGATCTTAGCTCCATGCGACTCAAGCCCCACAGCGGAAGCCTTAGCAGCATTCAGGCTGGCGATGAGTTGTCGGTGTATTTCCCGAGGCCTGAGGCCATGTATACCGCACAGTGTCGAGTTCTATCCCATGGTGAGCAACTGGTGCTGGCGCATGCGGGTGGTGACCGATTTCACACGCGTCAATTGCGTGAGTACTGGCGTGTTGATGTGGATATCGATGTGCATTTCATGGTTGTAGCTGAGAGTTATGCTCAGAGCATGCCGCCACTACAGCGCGTTCCAGGGAAACTGATCAATCTCTCGGGCTCGGGTGCTGCGTTGGTTACCCGCCACCTTGCCCGTCGGGGACAACGTATCCAGTTCGCGCTACCTTTGCAAGACCTGTTATTGGCCAACATGCAGGCGGAAGTGCTGCACGTTGTACCCTTGCACAATAACCTCAAGCGATTGCACATGGTTTTCCGTGACCTGGATCCAAAAGACCAAGACCGAATTGTGCGCAGCCTCTTCCAGTGGTACCGCGCGCAGGCGGCTCAACAGCGAGATGGCCTTCCTTTGGAGTAGCGAAGAAATGCGGTGGACCAGGTTCGGCTGCTGAAAGATCTACTGTTATGTTGCAAAAAATCAGTCATATAGCTGCTGTATTGCTTCTGTACGGCGCTATTGGTGCACGCCGGGAGGTGGCTGGAAGTTATTGGATAACTTGTATTTATATCCCGCTGCAGGCGGACCGGTTGTCCTTGACTCAGCTTGCCTGATTACCTACTTTTTTACGATTGCAAGTCACATCTCACCAAAGTCGAACACGTGGAGTGAGTGATGAAGGGAGTAGCCCAGCTACGAGCTGTCCCGCCCGTTCTATTGGTCGTCGTTCTGTTGCTGCTGAGTTCCCTGCAGTCTGCGTTTGCCGCAGATACAGGCCGAATTCGCGTGGTACTGAAGGACACGACGGGCGAACCTGTTATGAATGCCAATGTCGTTGTGCTGGATAGTCAGCCTGCGCGAGGCGCCGCCAGTGACCTGGATGGTAATGTTCTAATTCCCCAGGTCCCCATTGGCAACTATACCCTCAAGGTTTCTTGTCTTGGGTATCACGAGCTGATGGTGGAGAATGTCGTGGTGATCCGCGACCAGTCCCAGGATCTGGGAGTGATTACCTTAACTCCCAACTCCGTTGAGTTGGAGGAGGTCACGGTTGTCGCCAAGACGGGTGGTGTGGTACTATCCTCGGCTTCAGCCAGCATTGGTGTCGACTCGAAGCAGATCGAGCGCATGGCGACTTCCGATGCGACCCAGATTGTAGCCAGCATGCCTGGCTTCAAGGTGGACGCCGAGGGCAAGATTCACGCTCGTGGTGGTCGCTCCGACGAGACGAAATACGTGATCAACGGTGTCTCTGTGGATGACCCGCTGGTTGGTGGTGCTGCCACTTTCGTCAACCTCGATGTGGCCAACATTGAGCAGCTCGATGTGCTGTCCGGTGGTTTCGGCCCCGAGTACGGACAGGCGCAGGCGGCTGTGGTAAAGGTGTCCACCAAGGAAGGCGACAATGACTCCTATCACGGAAAGATCGAGTGGCAGACCGACAACTTGTTGGACGACTACTCTTTCAACACCGACGGTGTCAGCCTGACCTTTGGTGGTCCGCTCCCCTTCCAGGGCAACAAGCCTGCACACGAGCGCGTCACCTTTTTCTTTTCCGGCCGCGGCTACCTGACCGACACCTACATCCCTTACGATGTGGATCGTGGCTCCTCGGATTATCTGGACATTGGCATTGAACTGCCTGAGCGCCAGAAGAACGAGTACCAGGTCAGTTTGAATCTTGCGGTTCCTATCGGTACGCGCAGCAAGCTCAAGCTGTACGGCGAGCAATTCTACCGCAAATGGGACCTCTACCCGGAGGGCGAGTCCGTTAGCGGTAACTACGGCTATCCGTATTTATACAATGCGGATTATCGTCCGCGTGCCAAGAACGAGCGCAGTGCTTTCTCACTGACCTACAGCTCTGCTCTAAGTGAGAATAGCTCGCTTGAGACAATTCTGTATCGTTCGCGTACTTATACACAGATTACCCCTGCGGATTACAGTCCGGATGACTTCACGCTTGAGTATCCCTCCAACGAGCGTTCGCAGGAAGATGCCAAGTCCGCGTTCCTGGGATATCAGGATTACGATGGCAACGGATACTTCGATGGTTATGTAGATGCCAACAACAACGGTACCTACGACGGCTTCTATTACGACGAAGACGGCAACCCGGTCTATTCCGAGGGCTACGAGGATCTGAATCGCAACGGCGTTTGGGATCCGGGCGAAGAGTGGGTTGACCTGAATGGCAACGGCGTGTACGACGCAGCAGAGCCGCTGGTTGATCTAAACAACAACGGTGCCTGGGATCAGGGCGAAGTTTACACCGACCTCAATGGAAACGGTCGGTGGGATGACGCTGAACCGCAAACGCCTGAGCAGGATACCAACCATAACGGCGTCTGGGACGGTGAGCGTTTCCAGGATGCCAACGGCAATGGTACCTGGGACGGTTGGTGCGAAGAGTTCACCGATGAGAATGGCAACGGTGTTTGCGACGGAGACGAAGTCTTCGTTGATGCTAACGGCAACGGCACCTGGGATATGGCCGAGGGCTATGACGACATCGACGGCGATGGTCGCATCGATTTCCAGGATGTCCGCGATAGCAACGAGGACCTTGGTGAGCCCTTCCTGGACGGCGACTTCTTTTGGGATACCGGCGAACCCTTTGTCGATCAGCCCGACCCCTTCACGGGTGTTTTCAATGGCGTCTGGGATGCCGGCGAGCTTTTCTACGACCTGCCGTCTACTTCCGGTGCTTATTCGGTCTGGCTGGACAATGGTGCTGTCGGAACACCGCCTTCGCCGACGCTGAATGGTGTGTACGATGGTCCGAACTTCATCTTCGATGAGTACGAACTCTTTACCAGTTACGCCTCCTTCATTACCTCACCCTATTCGGATTATTACAGCAATGCAGGCGTTCGTAACGTGGCAACAGTCCCTGAAGAAGTGCTGAACAACCAGCATTTCCGAGGTACGGTTGTTGACGTAAGCTTCCCGGTGCTGTATGGTGTCGGTGGCAGTGGTGCTCAGGTCTTCAGTCTTGAGGCGCATGGGTCGGATTGGCCTGAAGGCAACTCGCTGTATGCCATTAGCGCGGGTGCCGATGGCAGCAGTGCTACCACATGGGGAGATCGCTCCAACCGCGATGGCCGCGACGAGATGTTTGATCCTCCAAACCAGTCCTGGGAAGAGTGGGAGCCCTTTGAGGATTACAACGAGAATGGTGTCCAGGATGGAGCCACTTCGGGTAACTTCCCCGTTTCTGCCGCTTGGGGCGCGCAGTACAACACGCCCGACTACTACGACTGGTTCTTGAATCCTTACGCCTTTGATGCTCAGGCGCTTTGGCAGGAGCGTGAGTCCATCACCTACTCGTGGAAGACCGAGTATCAGGTGCAGGCCAACCGCTTCCATGACCTCTTGGGTGGTTTTGAGTTGATGTACCGCGACATGGAAATGAACAGCATCGAAGAGCCCCAGCTGCTGTATGACGGTACTGTTGAGTTGGAAGACGATGCACCCTATCCCGATCGCGGTAGCTATCGCAACTTCTACCATCGTAAGCCTTGGGAAGGTGCACTGTATCTCCGTGATCGCATGGAGTTCGAGGGCTTGAATGTGCTCATCGGTCTGCGCTGGGATATCCTGTTGCACGAGGACAGCTATGTCAGTGAGACGGAAGAAAGCGCCAACGCTGGCGATCCCGGCGCGGTCACGGCTGAGCGTCGCCAGAGTCGCTTCAGTCCCCGCCTTGGTATCAGCCATCCCATTACCGATACCGCCAAGCTATACTTCAACTACGGTCACTTCTATCAGGCACCGAACTATCAGTACTATTACGCGCAGGCAACCGGTTCGCGAGCCAATGATACCCTGGTTGGAAATCCCAATCTGAAGTATCAGAAAACGGTCGAGTACCAGTTTGGTGTTGAGGCGGAACTGCCCGAGATGAACACCACGGTCAATGTTCAGGGCTACTACCGCGACATCTTCGACCAGATCACTACTACATCCGTAGAGGTGCAGGCGGGGTACTTCATCGACAAGTACACCAATGGTGATTATGGTCGCAGCCGCGGCGTCAGCTTCTCTTTGGAGCGCTACTCGCGTCACTCTTCTCTGAACTTCAACTACGAGCTCTCCTTTGCCTATGGCAAGGCATCTTCGGCGACGGAAGCTTCGGAAAGTCGAATTGCCGGCCAGGTGGAGAACCGCGAAGAGCACCCGCTTGCCTGGGACCAGACCCACAGCATCAATGCAAGTTGGTCCCTCTATTATGACAAGGGCGAGCATCCAGAGCTCTTTGGCTTCAATTTGCCCGATGATTGGATGCTTTATCTGAGCAACAGCTTTGGTAGCGGCCTGCCTTATACGCCCTCCAAGTACAGCGAAGGTGTTGATAATAGCGCAGAAGTGGATATCAACTCTCAGCGGATGGAGTGGACAGAAACCACCGACCTGAAGTTCGAGAAGTATTTCACGGTCGGCGCCACCGAGCGGCATCGTTTCACGGTGGGCTTTGAGGTTCGTAACATCTTCAACAAGCACAACGTTCGCGACGTGTACAGTGCAACGGGCACGACCTATTTGTTCACGCATGGTATGAGCGACGATTACGCCTTGTACTATCCCGCGAAGAATTCCTACGACGCCAATCCGCGCAACTACGGCCCGGGGCGTCAGGTGCTGCTGAAGCTTGGATACCGATTCTAGGGAGCTGAAGGATGAAGAATAGCCTTCTCTGGCTGCTGGCCTTGCTCATGATCACCTTGGTCGCTTGCGAGGACGACGATAGCAGCGTAAAAACTGAAGAAGATTCGGGGCCGGATCGTGGCTACACCACAGAGGTGAGCGCGGATCTGACTTCCGGCGGACACTGGACGCTCGAAGGAAGCCCCTATTACGTAAGTGTCAGTGACGATTCGGTCCTGACCATTCCTGCGGGTCAGGAATTGATCATCGATGCGGGTGTGAATGTTTACATGGCCAAGTGGGCTAATATTTACGTTGAGGGCACCCTCACCGCAGTCGGCACGCTTGATTCACCGATCCGCTTCATTAGCTCAAAGGCGGACGAGGATTACGGTTTGTGGGGCAGCCTGGTGTTCCGCACCTACAATCCTGATGATTCCCTCTCGCAAGCATCCTGGAATGCAGACAACTCGGTGATGCAGTACTGCTTCGTCGGTTACGGCGCTAAGTTCAATCGTGACGATTTTGAGCGCAGCGCGCAGATTGTGCTAAATAGTGCGAGCCCGACCATTGAGCATTGTCTGGTTTACTATTCGCAGTACAATGGTGTGCTGCTTACGGGCGATAGCCGTCCCACGCTGCGTTCCAACATCATTCATGCCAATGATGGTTCCGGTCTTGTTTTTGATGCCAACCACATTGGAAACACCGTGGAGATCGACTGGCTGACGGGCAACAACGGCGAACCCTACATCAGCAACAACAACGTTTCGTCGAACAGCTCGCTGCAGTTCCGCATGCCTGAGGTGGGATTTCAGACTACGCAGTTCGGTTATACGGCCACCATCATTTTGCCTGACTCAACGACTCAGGACACGGTCCTGGTCAATTCTACCTTGCTTTTTGGCTCGACCAGGCTTGGTTACGACGAAGATGGCGATGTGATCTATCGTCGTAACGAGAGCAATGATCCTTGTGATCAGTTCAGCAACACTGTTGCCGACGCCTATTTTGACGAAATCAATGCCGACGTGCAGATCTACAATTCCTGCAGTCCCTGCATCGAGGCGGGCTTTGATTATAATGGCGACAAGCGAACTGATTTGGCCATGGTCTACTACGAAGCGGCCCCGAATGAGCTTCGCAAGCGGATCAAACAAACCACCCTGGATGGTGGAGTGTATACGGTTACCTGCGACGCTTTCAGCCACGAAGCGGTGTCCCTGTCAAACTTGACCGTTGAGTTCTCCGACTATTTCGGCCTGGAGTTTGATAATGAACTGAGCGTCACCAACGTAGAGTTTGTGCCCACCGCAGATCGTACCGGCCTGCCGGCATGGAAGAGTGTGGTGTTTTACAATGACAGCCTTGAGATGCATGCCAGCTTTGAAAACTGCAGCTTCTATGGCGGTTCGGAATCCAGTAACACCGGCGACAATTTCGTCCTGAATGGCGGTATGCTCGAAATCCGCGATGGTATGAATGCTACTGTAACCCATTGCGATTTCTCCCATGGCTATAACCATGGTGTTAGCATTGAAGGCACCACGGGCAAACTGGTTGTTGACAATTGCAGCTTCGAAGAAATTGGTTATGCCGCTGTGTATGCCTACGATGGTGCCGATCTGGAACTCATCAATTCGACCATCAGCAGCGTTGGCGCGTATGGCGTAATGGTGTACGACACAGATCAGGGCGTGCGCATCGAGAACAACTTGTTCTTGAATCCAGGCACATACGGCGTGAAACTCTGGTCGAATGCGACGGATGCGTCGGTTGTGCTGAATAATACCATCACGGGTGCGACCGCCGGTGGAATGAAGCTGAACGATAACTGCAACCCGCTGATTCAGGGGAACATCATTGCGTCCTGTGACAACCCCAATTCGGATGTAGCTTCAGCCATTCATGGGCAAGCGGTTGGTGAGTCAAACGATTACAACAACCCGGTTGTCAACCTGAATGTTTTCTACGACAATGGCGAAGTAACCGACGATTACTTCCCGGCGAACTGGGCCTTTGTCAGCGAGTGTAACAGCTATGATGTCGACCCCGAATTGACCGGCACAGAATACTTGCCAGCCGGTGGCACAGCGTTTGATTTTGGAGAGGGTTGCGCAACAGCCAATGTCGGCTGGGATCCTGCGAACCCCGTCAGCCCGGAGGAGAATTAATATGAGCCTGTCTGCAAAGCTGCTGCTTGCTGGACTGTGCAGCGGTCTCCTTGTCTCCAGCCTACAGGCTGCCACGATGGAAGAGCAGCCGGGAGCCGTGGTCAAGGGAGCGGATGAAAGCCGTCAAACCGACGCCTTTCCTTATCTGGATAACCGTACTCACCGCTACGGCAAGATGTGGATGACCGTGTCCAATCGCGGAACAATAGGAAATAGCGAGCCGGGCTCCGACGAGGCGCTCTCGGATCCGGAGTATCCTGGAACTTGGGCCCCGCAGTGTGAATTTCCTGGCGGTTCTGGTGTACAGTATTTGTACCAAGGTTCCATTTGGATTGGCGCGCTCATCGTTGATGAATTCAACCAAGAGACGCCCCGCGTATCGTTCGGTTCAGAAGGCTGGGAGCGCAACTGCTGCGAGTTGTGGCCGGGTAGCACCTACGACGATGCCATCTTGGAGACTTCCACTAGAGAGAATGCCATTAGTCGCGTGACGGGCAAGCCGATCTATGATAGTCTGGCAGTATCCGAGCAGGACTATTACGCCATTTTCACTGATACGCTAATGGCCTTGCCGACGGGTTACGGTTGGGATGAACAGGACCGTAATCATATCCCGCTGGGTGTCACTATTGAGCAAACTTCCCACTCCTGGTCCTACAACTACGCCCAGGACTTCATCATTATCGACTACAAGATTACCAACACTGGCTCCAAGTTCCTTAAAAACCTATATGTAGGTCTTTATGTGGACTCGGACGTTGGTAATCCACGCACGGAGCCAAACCCGCCGGGGTGTTCTTCGGACGATTTCTGCGGATTTCGCAAACTGGCCGTTGACTCTGTCACCAACCAACAGATCGAAATCAACGCCGCATACATTGCGGATAACGATGGGCGTCCAGTGGGTGTTGACACGGGGTCAAACCTGACAAATGCGCACGTTACGGGTACGCGAGTGCTGCGCGCTCCTAACCCGATGCTGGAGACCACTTTTAACTGGTGGAATTCAAACGGCGATGTTGGCGACGATTACGGCCCGGCTTGGACGGCTTGTCTGAACGATCCAGATGGTCTGTGGACTGCAACTCTGGGCACACCAAGGTCGGATGCCAACAAGTATTACGTGATGTCCAATGGCGAGTTTGATCCGCCGATGTACATGTGCGTCGATGATGCTGTACTTCCGCCGCAGGTTGTAAATGGCGATTCCATGGAATGGCAGAACCCGGACGGTGGCGTGCAAGGCGGTGGTGGCGACACGCGTTATCTGATTTCCTGGGGACCCATGGGCGTCTTCGATTATGTGGATGGCCAAGGTGTCAATGTGTATCGTTTGAACCCGGGCGAAAGCTTCCTGATGACGTTGGCCTATGTTGCCGGTGAGAACCTGCATAACCGTTCACATCCGCAGAACGACCCTGGACGAATCGATTCCACACTTTTTGATTGGACCGACTTCGACTTCAATGCGATTTGGGCCAAGCGCGTCTACGACAACGAAATGTTTGATACGCCCATCTATGACTACGGTCAGGACGGCATTGCTGGAACGAATGACAGTGGCGAAGGCGATGGCGTGCTGGATACTGGTGATGGCTGGCCTGGTGAGGACGTCGGCCTTGACATGCTTTGGGCTCCCGCTGTTGGCGACACGGTTCGCTACTTCGGTGAGATTCTGCATGCACCCAATGGCGATGTAGCGATTTATCCAGGACCTGACTCGCTTGAGAGCAATGGTCTCTTGGATTCCGGTTACAGCGAATACTGGGGCACCGAGGTCAGCGAGGATCAGTTCCTTTGGGAGTTCCTCTACGAGATCGCTGGCAATCGTGAGATGCGGGAAGACTCATTCCTCATCTATGCAGGTCCGAAGTTCTCACAGGGCGGTGTGGATGATGACGATTGGTACATCGGACACTTCAACAACAATGAATTCCTGGATAGCGGCGATGGTATTCCCGATTTCCAGGGACCGCCGCCGCCACCCTGTCCTGACATGCGTGTTGAGACAGGTACCGATTATGTAGATCTTATCTGGACCCGCAACTCCATGTCCGAGACCTATGCCGATCCTTTCAGCCATGTTCAGGATTTCGAAGGGTACCGCATTTGGGTCAGCAATACCCAGCTGGACAATGAGTACACGCTGCTGTACGATTACGACAACGTAAACTACGCCTACTTCGATTCTGACAATGCTCTGCGCACCATGCCGGATCCCGGTCCCATAGAAGCTTTGGATATGCGGAATACAAACAATGGCTGGGAACGTCAGCCCGTTGGCAACAACACAGGCTTTGCCGACATCGCTACAGCAGAGGGCGAGCCGCTGGAAGCCATTGTTTTCGATTCCAACGCGAACCTGTGGATCGATTCCGGCCCCGGCTATAACGAGCAGATCAATGCTTATGTCGGCCCTGTCGCTGTTCGTTTGGAAGGTGGCAACTATAGCTTCTTCCTTGCCGATGGAACCGAGCTGACCTGGAGCGGTGGCAGCATTGACAATCCCGCTAGCGGTCGACTGACCTACAACAACGGTTCAGATGATATTCTGGTGATTGGTGATCGCTTCATGGATGATAGCACACCGGATTACGTCTGGACAAAGGGCGTCAATTACAACGTCGAATTCCGTAAGCGAATCGAAAATGTAAAGAGCCTCTTCCCCCGCTACTACGCTGTTAGCGCCTACGACTTTGGCGATTACCAGACCGGTACGGAGCCGCTGGAAACCGCGCAGGGTTGTAACGCTGTGCGGCAGGCGCCTTCGGGAGTCCCCGAGCGCGAGGTGAAGGCCGTGCCCAATCCCTATCGTGCAGATCAGAACTATCACCTTTACGGATACGCGCCTGGAAACAGTGCCGACAGTCTCCGCTGGGAAAATCAGGATGACGGAAGCGACACCTTCTGGCCACAGCAGGATCGTCGCATGGAGTTCATCAACCTGCCGCAGCAGTGCCTGATTCGCATCTATACGGTGTCCGGTGATCTAGTGCAGATTCTTCCGCACAACGTAGATGGTGATGGCAATACGTCCTGGGCCGCAGATTATTCGGAAGCTTGGGATCTGAATTCCCGCAACTTCCAGCAGGTAGCCAGCGGCTTGTACTTCTTCAGTGTGGAGGATAAGACCCCGGGCAACGAGGGCGACATCTACACTGGCAAGTTCGTCATCATCAAGTAACGCCCGGGAGGAGTACAAATGCGTACAATCAAGTACACCCTGGTTCTGGCCCTGGCGTTGCTGCTTGCCGCTCCAGGATATAGCCAGGTGAAGGCGGGAACCGCCGGTGCCACGTTCCTGGAGTTGGGCGTCAGCGCGCGCGGTCTTGCCATGGCAGATGCTCTGCTGCCGATCGCCGACGATGTTTCTGCCCTGTATTACAATCCGGCGGGCATTCGTCTGCTTGAGGGAACACGTGTCAGCTTCAGCCACAACGACTATTTCGTTGACACCAACCAGGAATGGGTTGGTGTGACACACGATTTCCCGGAGCAGATGACCACCGTCGGCATGTCCATGAGCTATTTCAACTCGGGCATGATGGACGAGACGACACCTACAAAAACGGATGGCACGGGCCGTGAGTTCAACTACACCGCCATGGCTGTGGGTGTAAGCGCAGCGCGCCAGCTTACGAACAAGTTCACCGTCGGAGTTACCCTCAAGTATCTGCAGCAGGATGTCATGGACTTCTCTGCTACAGGTTGGGCCGCCGATGTTGGCACGTATTATGACACTGCCTGGCGTAGCATGCGACTGGCGATGGTTATTCAGAACTTCGGTCCGGACATGGTCTTCTATGAGCAGGAAGACCCGCTGCCGATCGTGTTCAAGTTCGGCGTTGGCATGGATCTCATCGGCAAGGCCACGGAGGATCATTTCCTTACAGGAGCCTTTGAGTTCGGACATCCTTCGGACAACATCGAGTACATCAATCTTGGTTTCGAGTATGCCTTCAAGCAGCGCTTTTATCTGCGATTAGGCAAGAAAATCAATGGTTTGGCTCGAGACGAGTACTCCGACTATGTCGATGACACCGAGCTGGATCCCTTCATGGAGTATCCGTTGACTTCCACGGACGGCTTGACCCTAGGGGCTGGCTTCGCATTTGCATCCGAGACGATGGGCGATTTCCGTCTGGATTTCGGGTATGCTCCGCACGAGTATCTCGAGGGGAACAACATGATCACCCTGAGTTGGTGGCGATAGGAGGAGCCGACGATGAAAAAGAGTCTTTTCAGCTCTGTCGTAGCTTTGGCTGCCATGCTGATTGTCGTTGGCTGCAGTACTGTAGACGGTGACTATCGCGCAAATGAAGCGCCCAGCGTGCGCTTCATCAACAATGAGCTCGACGCCGACTCCGTGGCGCAAGTCTACGACATTGATAACTACAGCTTCCTTTTTTCCGACATCTATACTGGCTTTGAGGAAGACGAGGTTCTGGGCCAGTTGCCGGATACCACTGATTTGGAAAGCGAAGTGCGCTACGAGCTGATTCGCTTCCAGTACTTTCGTCTGAACACCATCCGTTCCATCAGCTACCGGCTGGAAATCACTGATACTTCGGGCGTTAGCTATGAAACGGGTACCGTTCCAGTAGAGAACTATCGCGTCGACGAAAACATTCCGCGCTATCTTTGGATCCACAACACAGAAAACTTCCACTGGACTCAGGGAAGCTGTGTGTACACCATTGATGGCGAGTTTGAGTATCGTCCGGTATTCTCGTACGCGCCCATGATTTTCTGGACGGGCAGCGATGCTGACGGATTTGTAGAGCGTTATCGCTACTACGATCTCGCCTATACTACGGACGAAGAGCAGGCCGCCTTCGAGCAGCGCGTGATAAACGACGATGCCACCATTGATTGGACGTACACGGTTAATACGCAGGCCGAGATCTATCTGACCACTCAACTTGGTCAGATTCAGAAGCACAAGGTCTTCCTACAGGCGCAGGACGACGAAGGCGCACTCAGCGAGATCGCTGTTCGTACTTTCAATCGCTCAAACCGCGCACCAAACACGCCCGAGCTTACCTTCCAGAAGTCTGGTTATACTTTGGTGACCCAGCCCGATTCGTATACACGCCACGTGGTCAACTGGCAGGATATTGAGAGCGATCTGGAAATCTACCAGGCCATGTCCGGGGTGACTCCCTATTATGAAATTCCAATGAACAGCAATGAACTTCCCAACTGGGGAGGTCTGGGCTTCCTGGTTACCTGCGATGATCCGGACGATCAAGCACTGGTTACCATTCCGTTGCAGTTCGAGTACAGGTTGCATCGTTTGCCCGAGGCGCAGGTGGAGTCCTTGATGGATGCTAGCGACGATAATCTGGACGACGATGACGACATGTGGGAGAATGGTCTCTGGATCAACGATGAGGCCTATGCCGATCTAGAGATTGCCTTGGACGATACGAATGTTCTGAACAACACCATTGACGAAGATGGTTGGTCGGATGACGGCGAGATTACCCTGTACAACTTGGACAATGGCTTTTACCAGCTCACCGTCTTCTCCCGTGATGATGGTCTTGAGCCCTGCGCGCTGCCGGGATACATGCGGTTCCGCGTTGTCAACATGTCCATGGAACGAGACCTGCTGGTCATCAATCTGACATCTGACGCTGCCACACTGGGGTTGGATTACAACACCTATCTGACCACGACAAAGGAACAGCTTGAATCTGCGATTACAGTTGTCAAGCAAGTGGTTGATGGTGCGGCGGACTATGTGCCGGTCTGGTATGATGGTGTCACCGAAGAGTACAATTGCCGGTGGTGGGCACCAGAAGATTCCTATCTCCTGCCCTATAGCGTAATGGCGCAGTACCATTCCATCATTGTGTTGGATGACAACTGGGCCCAGAGCGCAACCCAGCCCTATGATAGTCGCTTTACGAACGCCTTCAAGGGTTTGGTGATGGACTATCTGGATCAAGGCGGAAGCTTGTTCTGGACGGGGCATTCCAGCCTGACAGGTACTTTCGGTTTTGAAGTGACCAGCACCAATGCCCTCGACAATATTGATGACAAGGCTGGCGACTTTCTCTTCACGTACATGGGAATTTCCAAGGCCTTCGTTTCTGAGCAGAGGCAATATTTTTCGAGTCGTCTGGAAGCCTTTGTCGGGGCGTTGCATGAGCAGCAGGGCTTTGAGGACTTGAGAATTGCTGACGGTATCGTGGACGTGCTTCGCGGTGGTGAAGAAGGATACGATCGTCTTTACACACCTGCCCGAGGCGTTGCCATCCCTGATAGCAGTTTAGCCTACGTGGAAGCCTTGGGTTTGAACAGCAATTCTGGTGCTGAGGCCCTCTACACCTTCAACAGCTACAGTTCTGGATTGCCCGCCCTGGACACCCTGCGCCTCTTTGTGGTGGCCGATTCATTGTCGCTGCCGGATTCTCTGACAGGTGCCAATGAGGCTGCACTGCTGACGAATCGTGATCCGAACCCCACCAGCACAGGTTGTTGGTTGCGAATTTTCGATACTCATTACGAGTCCATGGAAATCCAGTCTGCCTATGATGCCTACAACAACAATCGCAATGATGCTTGGGCGGATCCGGTACAGACGATCAATGCCACGAGGGAGTCCGGTGCTTATCCTCCTTTCATTTATCTGACGTATCAGTACACGACCCAGCCCTGGGCCGTTGGTGATACGGTAAGCGTCTACCTGCGGTGGAATCCGATCCTGGAAATGCATCGCAAGCCGGTGATCTCATTCGTCGAGAACCAGGAAGGGACGCTTGGCATTCCCACCTACACCAACTTCCGCACCTGCTTCAGTACGGTTCCGCTGTACGCCATGGAGCCGGGCGAGTTTGTCAGCATGACGGTTGATCCCGAGACTCAGCTTCCCATCTACGATCTGGGATCGGGAGCCAACGGACTCTGGAGCTATGTGCTGTATCGTTTCTATCTGCCTAAGGTTCAGGATTCGCTGGAATAGGCAGGAAACATTGCTTTCTACAAGGCCCCTTCTTCGGACGGGGCCTTTTCTTTGTTTGTATGAAGGTGACGGGCGTGTATCACGGCGTCTTGCGCTGGCGATCTGTAACGAAGTGCGGGAGTGTATGGCTATTTGGACGAGATGATTGTAGGTGTGGCTTTCCGTGTTTCGCCGATTGACTGACAGACGTGAGTTCCTTACCTTTTCACTCCTTAAGCGCAAGAATTTCAAGGGATTGCAAGCGGGGGTGGGCCAAGTCGTGACACAGAAGAAAGCCTCAGCCTCAATACTCATGCGCTGGCGCAAATCGGTGTGGCACCATTATCGTTGGCTACTGCTTTTGCTTTCGCTAATTGCTCTGGTTGCAGTGGCTGGTCTGCGCTTTCACCACTGGCTACTCTCCGGAAAAGCCAATCCGGATGTTGTGCGCGTGTTCAATCTGCGGGTGCGCGAAGGAATGACCTTGCCCCAGATTGCCAGCCGCCTGCACGCTGAAGGTATTCTCAACGATCCGCGGCGCTTCCAGATGGCAGCGCGCTTCGGTGGTCTGGATCGCGGCATTCAGCAGGGAACCTTCGTGCTTTCCAGTCAGATGTCCATTCGCGAAATGTTGTTGCGTCTGCAGGAATACAGCGTGCCCAGCATTCGTGTCACACTGCTGGAGGGGTGGGATGCCAAGCGCATTGTGCACGAACTGGTTCAAGCCACAGACCTGGATTCGTTGCGCTTCCTGGAATTGATTCACGACAGCAGCCTGGCACAGGCACAAGGCTTCGAGGGCTTTCCCGGGCTTGAGGGCTTGATCTTTCCGGATACATACGAGTTCAGTGCCCTGGATAGCGAAGAGGATATTCTTGTACGCACCTGCACACGTTTCCGCGAAGTGCTTGCCGGAATGCTCTCATCGAATATGCGTGATACATTGGATCTACACCGGCTGGTAACGCTGGCTTCCATTGTACAGGCGGAGTATCAGTGGACCTCTGAGGCCGACACCATTGCCGCCGTCTATTTGAATCGCCTGAAGCGCGGTATGAAGCTACAGGCAGATCCGACGGTGCAGTATCTGCTCACCGACGGGCCAAGGCGTCTGCTCTATCGCGATTTGGAAATCGACTCGCCCTACAACACCTACCGATATGCCGGCCTGCCGCCTGGGCCGATCAACAGTCCCGGCCGTGTGGCCTTGAAGGCTGTGATACGCCCGGCACGCTGCAATTACCTGTACTTTGTTGCACGTGGCGATGGCAGGCATAGTTTTGCGCGCACATACGCGCAGCACCTGGAAAACCGCAAACCCCTGGATCAGCTGCGGCGTGAGAATCGCCGACAGCGCTCAAGCGAGGTCGAGGATATCCTTGTCGACACACTGAATGCGGAACTCGCACAAGTGGACGACAGTACCGCGGCCGAGCTTGTTGAGCCCTTTACCGGTGACGAGGAAGCCTTGTCGCAGGAGGAAGCCGGGCTCACGTCTGAATCCGCGGGGGATTGAGCCTCCAGACATTGACCCCAGAAAGGAGCAGGAGAGTTGGATCTGACGACTCTCAATCCTGTGCAGCGTGAGGCTGTACAGTCGGTTGATGGCCCCGTACTAATTCTTGCTGGTGCGGGCAGTGGAAAGACTCGCGTTCTTACTCATCGCATCGCCTGGTTACTGGACCAGGGTACTTGTCGACCTTGGCAAGTGCTCGCGCTTACCTTTACCAACAAAGCGGCCCGCGAGATGAAGGAACGTATTGCCAGCCTGGTCGGACAGGCCGTTGGTGAGATGTGGGTGGGGACTTTCCATAGCCTGTTTGCGCGCATTTTGCGGCGCGAAGCCGAGCTGCTGGGCTACGATCGCCAATTCACTATTTACGACAGCGACGATCAGCTTAAACTGATCAAGCAGTGCATGGAACACCTGGAGTTGAGCACCAATCGTTTGAACCCCAAGGGTACGAGGGCGCGCATTAGTGACGCCAAGAATTCCATGCTCGATCCCGACGCCTTTGAAGCGATGGACAGCGGATTCGTTCACGAACAACTCGTGAGCGTTTATCGCGAGTACGTTCGTCGACTGAAGCAGGCCAATGCAATGGATTTTGATGATCTGCTGTTGCGGCCCATCGATTTGTTCCGTCAGTTTCCCGATCGCCTGAAGTTCTACCAGGAGCGCTTTCGCTACATCCTGATTGACGAGTACCAGGATACGAACGCGGCACAGTTTGAGGCGACGCGGTTGCTAGCCAGCGCCCACAACAATCTCTGCGTAGTGGGTGATGACGACCAGTCCATCTATGGCTGGCGTGGAGCTGACATTGGCAACATTCTTGGCTTCGAGGAGCATTGGCCTTCTGCGCGCGTGTTCAAGCTGGAGCAGAATTATCGTTCCACGGAAACCATCCTTAATGCGGCCCATGCCGTTGTATCACAAAACGAGGGCCGCAAAGACAAAAAGCTCTGGACGGAGAATGGTAAGGGCGCGCCCATCGTTCTGTTGGCGGGTGATGATGAAAAGGGCGAAGCCGCGCTCGTGTTACAGGAGGTCCGAAAGGGACTGGAGAAAGGGCGTAAGTTGAGCGAATATGCGGTCCTCTACAGGACGAATGCGCAGTCGCGCGCGCTCGAAGAGGCTTTTCGTCGCAATGCGATGCGCTATCAAATCGTAGGTGGCACGCGCTTTTACGAACGCCGCGAAGTCAAAGATGTGCTGGCTTATCTGCACCTGCTGACCAACCCGGACGACACCGTCAGTCTGACGCGGGTGATCAACTATCCGCGTCGTGGAATCGGTGATACAAGTTTCAAGCGTCTGCTGTATTACGCATATCAGAATCGCATGAATGTGACACAGCTGCTTTCTGGAGCTGATGGCATTGAGGGCGTTGGCCCAAAGGTGGCGCGCTCGCTGGAGTCCTTCGCGGGCTTGCTGGCTGGACTGCGGCAGCGTCTTGCAGGCGGCGACGCTGTCATCGATGTTTTCGACGACTTGCTGGAGCAGATCAAGCTCGAGGACGCGCTTCTGCTTGAAGGTCCCGAGGGCAAAGACCGACTGGAGAACGTGCGCGAACTGCGCTCATCGCTGGCTGACTATTGTGAGAACAGCGACCTGGGCCTGCCTGGTTTTCTTGAGGAGGTGGCCCTCGTCAGCGATATCGACAGCTGGGACGATAGCGGGGACCATGTAACACTGATGACGGCACACGCAGCAAAGGGTCTTGAATTCGACACGGTTTTCGTTACTGGTTTGGAAGAGGGCCTGTTTCCGCTGGGGAACTCCTGGGAGAATCCCGACGGCCTGGAAGAAGAGCGGCGATTGTTCTATGTGGCCTGCACGCGCGCGCGCAAGGAACTCTATTTGTGTCACGCTGCGTGGCGGAGACGCTTCGGTGGCAGCGGTCAAGCGGGCATGTTGTCTAGTTTTGTCGATCTGATTCCAGACGATATGCTGGAGCATGGCGGGAGTCTGCAAGGCGGCTTCTTTACTGGCAACCGCAGCACACAGAACTTCGGCGGTGGATCACGCGAGCCAAATGCGCGTGATACAGTGCCACGGAGACGGCCCTCAAATCAGGATTCCGGCTTGTTTAGTGACGGGCGCAAGCAACGTGTTACGCCGGCTGCCCAGGCGCCTCCACCGCTACGTGTAGGACCCAAACCAACCAACTCCCCCTTGCGCAGAGCTCAGGAAGAGTTGCTGAACAAGTACAGCCCCTTTCGCTCGAGCGCTTCGGGCTCAGTAGATTATGAGAGTCTGTCCCAGGAGCCTGAAATCAGTGATCCCGATGAGATTGGTGTGGGTTCGATGGTCCTGCACAGCAAATACGGGCAGGGCAAGGTGATCAACCGGGCGGGCTTCGGGGCCGAAACCCGCTTCACGATCCGTTTTGATTCCGTGGGCGTGAAGAAGATGGTGGCCAAGTTTGCCAAGCTTCGACTGCAATCATGACGAGGCCGGAATGCGCACAATTCTCCTGAGCTTTTTGGTGCTGTTGAGCTTTTTGCTGCCGCTGCAATCCGTGGCCGCTGCCGGCCAGGGAGAGGCACGCGAGCTGGAGTATGCTCGCAAATTATACGCCGACGGCGTGTACGACTTGGCGGCAGAGCAATGCCGTAGCCTGCGTCGTGACTTTCCAGAGAGCCAGCGCCTGGACGAAGTGCTACAGATGGAAGGCGAGTGCTGGTTCGCCCTGGGCGAGTACGAAGAGGCGCGCAGGGCCTGGCAGCGCCTGGCGATCAATCATCCTCAGTCCAGTCTGGCTCCAGGAGCCTTTGGGCGCACCGCCGACTGTTTGGTTATGCTTGGCCGTCGTGATGAGGCGGCGCACACACTCCGGCGTGTTGCGGAGTACTATGCAGATAGCCCGGAGGCCGCTTCTTCTCTTTTGCGCAGCGAAGAGCTTTGGCCGCGGGAGGAGATAGAACAGCGTCGCGAGATCTTGCAGCAGCTACTACGCGCCTATGATCGGCACGAGGCATCGCTCGAGGCGCGTCGTCGATTGGCTCTTATGGATCTTGCCGCAGGTCAGCACAGTCGTGCACTGCGCGAATTGGAACGCTTGCTGCGCCTGGCACCAGCAGGACAGGTTCAGGCTGCTGCTGCTATCGATCTGGCGAATCTGCTTGCCGAAGACGGTCGTTTGGCTGACGCGCAGCGAAGTGTTGACGGCATTTTGCAGGATTACAATCAATTGCCGCAGCGCGCTCTTCTGCGTGTTACAAGCGCAAGCCTTCACATTCAAGCCGGTGAGTACAGCACAACGGCAGAACGTGTCACCGGGTGGCTGCGGTCAGAGGGCGCGAATCAAGATGATCCCGCGCTGCAGGATAGTCTGCGTTTGCTGGCTGGTAACGCCTACGCTTTTGCTGGTACCTGGGATCGTGCGGTCGAAGCTTATGCCAGTGTATCACAGCCAGATGCAGATAGCGATTTTCGCTTGGCCTGGTGCGAGGCGAGACAAGGCAATCTTTCTGCTGCGTTTTCGCTCTACCTCGATCTGCTGAAGCGAGCAACGGCAGGGAAAACGGAAGCACGTTTGCTACCTGTTGTCCTGTCCGAGTTGCAGCGCATCAGCCGCGTGTTGCCTGGAGCTGTACTGCCCTGGCCGGAGGTTGGCGCTCCGCTTTGCGCCTTACCGGAGGATGTCGGCGTTCCCGTGGAACTGATTGACGGTCTGATTGCGGCAGGTGAGACGGCAGTTGCCGCGACACTACTTCACCGCTATGGAAGCAGGCCCGGGCCGCTCTCAGACGATTTGGCCCTTTGTCGTATACGCTTGGGCGTGCGTACGCAGGACTATGCTGCGGCGGCAGCTGCCTGGCGCGAGTTTACCGAGAGGTATCCGCTCTCGCCATTGCGTCCACAGGCCGACGCGTTGTATGTATCACAGATTCGTCGACATGCAGAGAGTGCGGGCCTTAACGAACGCTTACTTGGATTGCTGGTCCGACAGAATCAGCAGGAGAATCCGCAACAGCTCGCGCTGGAGTTCGCCGGTTTGTATCTGGACTATCTGCGCGATGTAGCCCAGGCCCGTCAGCAGTATGAGCTTGCGGCGAAGGGTTCCGATGTCGCCTTGCGCACCGAAGCCGAATGGGGTCTGGTTCGATGTGTGCTTGAAGAGGAAACCGTCGATGATGCCGCGTCGGTGCAGGCTTTAGGTCGCTTTCTCCAGGACTATCCGCGCAGCTCACACGCGCTGGAAGCTGAGCTGAAACTGGACGAGTTGACTTACTCGCCGCTCAAGCTCTCCGGTGTAGAAGAGGTGGATTGCTCTGCGGTAGAGCAGCGCGTGTTACACTGGCAACAGGTTTATGCTTCCCAGACGGCCGGAAGTGCAAATGCCATGCGGGCAGCCAATCGTCTACTGCGCTTGAGTGCAATCGAGGCGCAGTGTACCGAAGGCGCTAGCCGCCGTGATGCAATCGAGTTTGTTCTGGCTTGGGGAGACAGTCTGCGGCTGCGTGATGCGCTTAGCCCAGAAGCGTCGCTGGCCCTGGGAGTCGCTTTCGAGTTAATGGGCGAAGCTGTCATGGCTGCCGGAGAGTATCGACGGCTGATCGCACGTGATACAGATTCCGCTGCAATTGCTGAGGCGGAACTGCGTCTAGCCGCGCTTGATGTAACACAGGACCAGGAGCGACTTGATCTGCTGGAGCGTCTGCGTTCGCGGAGTTACTATCATCCAGCGGCAGATGAGGCGCGGCGTTTGATTGCCGGCCTTTACTTGCGGGAAGGGCGCACACAGGACGCGCTTGCCATCTACAATGAGCTTCAACAGCAGGCGCAGAAGATGGATAGCGGCATTGATATTGTACCGGACCCCAGTCGCGAACTGTCCTACAACCTTGGCGTGGCGTATCACGAAATGGGTGAATCCCAACACGCAATAGAGGCTTTTCGCCAGTATTTGGCGGGGGCGGGACGTGATCCGCGAGCCGCTGACGCTCTCTATCGAACCGCCCTGATTCTCGCGGCAAAGGGCGAGAAGGATCGCGCGATCCTTTACTTGAAGAATCAAATCCTGGTCTTTCCTGACGATCCGCGCACACAGGCGGCAATGCGTGAGCTGGCACGGCTCTATGTCGACAGCGACCAATTTGGTTCTGCCCTGACTGTGCTCGAGCGGTTGGGCGCAGCTCGGAGCCCTGATCCGCAGTTGCGCTACGAATGGATCACCGCCCTCTATCGTCATGGCCGTCTTGATCAGGGGCGCGACGAAATGCGCAGTTATCTCCATGACTTCGATGCGCAGGTTGATAGTGATACAGTCAAGGCTGCATTCAATCTTGCCAAGGGCCAATACCTGGCGGCACATCAGGACTACGATGAGGCAGCCGTTTCTTTGCGGCATGTGCTCAAGCATTTCATCGACACGCGATTCGCTCCCACGGCTTCTTTGACGCTGGCGCAAGTGCTGATGGGAGCGGGGAACAAGAGTGAAGCCATGGAGGAGCTGGAGCGGCTGCAAAAGCGCTGGCCAGGAAGCGAGCAGGCCTCACGAGGCGCCGTAATGCGAGGTCATTTGTATCGAGCCGAAGGTGATACGCAGAAGGCGATTATCGAATTCCGCAAGGCCATTGATGAGTGTGCCGATCCTGATTCACGCCGTTTCGCGTACAACAATCTAATCGTGTGTTACAAAGAGCTTGGCTTCTACGACGGCGCACTGCAGACGATCCGGCAGTACTTGGACGAGTTTCCGCAATCCGATGATGCAGTGGCCAAGCGCATCGATATTGGCCTGCTGCAAAAGGAAATGGGCAATCTCGATCAGGCGCGTGAGCAACTGCGCGCGCAACTACCAGAGGCCGACGTGGAGCAGGAGGCGGCTATCCAGTTCTACGTGGGCGAGTGCGCCCAGCTGAAGGGCGAGTACCGCCAGGCGATCCTTGAATACATGAAGGTGCCCTATCTTGGTAGCGAGACCCGTCTGGATTGGGATGTAACCGCGCTCTATCAGGCGGGCCAGTGCTGGGAGCAGCTAGGCGAACCGCGGAAGGCCGTTGATCTGTACCAGCAGATTATTCAGCAGCGTGGTCCTGGATCCAGTTACGGCAAAGCAGCCCAAGACAGGATTAACAGCTTGCGCTACCAGGGGCGTCTGGGAGAATAGAATGCGACTGGAACTCTCGCGAGACGAAATCCTTTGCCGCGTACGTGCGGCTCTGGCTGAAGATCTTGGCCGTGATACAGACTGGCTTCGCGGAGACATAACTGCGCAGGCCTGCATTCCCCAAAACCGCCGCGGCAGAGCGCGCATAGAAGCACGTCAGGCAGGTGTGATCTGCGGCATGGACTTTGTCCGGTGCGTATTCGAAGAAGTAGCGGATGGCTGTGATACACGGCTTCGTATCTTGGTGGAAGATGGCGACAGTGTTGCCGCCCAGGACCGACTGGTAGAGATTGACGCGCCCCTGCAGGTGATTCTTACGGCCGAGAGGACGGCGCTGAACTTTCTGCAGCATCTTTCCGGCATTGCTACGGCAACGCACAAGGTCGTTGAGTTGGCGCCCGCAGGTCTTCGCATTCTGGATACGCGCAAGACCCTCCCCGGATGGCGCGCGCTGGCGAAATACGCGGTTCGCTGCGGTGGCGGAACGAACCACCGTCACGGCCTGTTCGACATGTTCCTGATCAAAGAGAACCACATTCGCGCAGCTGGTGGAATACCGCAGGCGATTGTTGCAGCTCGCGAGTTTCGTGATACAATGGCTCTGACTGCGAAGATCGAGGTCGAAGTTGAAAGCCTTCATGAACTGCAGCTTGCCGTCGACGCCGGAGCCGAGATCGCCATGCTGGACAACTTCACGCCCGACCTGGTGCCGGAGGCCGTTGCCCTGGCTGCGGGCCGCATCAAGTTGGAAGTGTCCGGTGGTATCACGGCAGCGACACTTATCTCATATGCCAAGGCTGGCGTAGATTTTATTTCACTGGGCGCGATTACCCACTCCGCACCGGCTTTTGATCTGTCGCTGCTTGTTGAGGAGGTGGAACTGTGATACGGCGTGTTACCATTGCGAATGGACTGCTCTTAGTACTGGCCTTGTGTGCGGTTGCTGGTGTGATACAAAAAAGAGGCCGTCAGGTATTAACAGATGCCGTACTGAGCGAGGGCTTTGAAGACGATCAGTGGCGACTGAACTGGACCATCGTGGACGCTGACAGTTCGGGAAGCAGTTGGCAGCAGATGTCCGAGAGCGAGAACTACATCGCATCGACGCCTGAGGGTACACATGCGATGGGTTGCCGTTACAACGCAGATCGCCGCGCCAACAATGATTGGCTGATTTCTCCGCCCTTGCTGCCCGACGAGCCAAATGAGGACGGCAGCACGGTAACCTGTCGCATCAGCATCAAGCTCTGCAGCCAGGACGTCGACTATCTGGAATCAGCGGAGATCCTGCGGCTGACAACGGATGAAGTTCTCAGCGAGGATGAGTTGCGAGCCAGCCTCAGTCAGTTCGAGGTTCGCGAAAGCATGGTGCACGTGTTGGCAAGCTGGGAGACCTGGACCGAGGACATCCCCGTGCAATACAATCCACCTTTCTATTACTACGCCGTGCGGTGTCTCTCTGAGGATCGGTACATCCTGCTGGTGGATCAGGTCGTGGGAACGAATCTTGAAGTCGTGGCGTCGGGTAGCTACTTCCGTGAGTCACGCTACGATCTGACTGCGTTCGGTGCCATTCCCGCGGACAGCTATCTCGTCAAGACCGTAGAGCTCTGGAATGTCGGCGAAACGGCCTTGAACCTTCGCATTGATGCCGTACCGGATTTTTCCGGTGCCTTCTGGATTGAGCACAGTGGTACGCAGTTGGTTGGCCCTGACGGTGATACAGACGAGTTTGTCCAGATCTCTGCTAACAGCAGTGTAGAACTGGATGTAAACGTGTTGGCCTCGTTTACTTTGGATGACGTGACCTATAGTAACACGGGGGTGCAGATCGACTCGCTGGTTTTCGCCATCGTAGAGCAGAAGACGATCGATCTACGTGATACAAGCTTCGTTCCCGACTGGATCGGAATTGTTGATACCGTGAGTACTACAGATACCACACAAACGCTAAAGGTGATATCCAGCTACGACCGCTTGTCATTCAGTGCCCTTCCCTGGGAAGAAGAATCGGACTTCTACCGGTGGTACCAGAACTGCGAAGCGGATACAAGCGAACAGGCCCTTGCTGGCTGGCAGCAAAACAGTCTTAGCCAGACGGGATGGAGTATTGGCGAGTACGTCAGTTCGATCAATTTTACCGTGCCGTATCACAGCCAGTTCTTCTTCATCAACAGCGACGCACAAGGTAGCCTGTATAATGACAGGAGCGCTGTTGAGCAGAGTGACACCCTCTTTGCACCCATGACCGCGCTTGTGAATGCAGAGGCTGACAACGCACTTTTTCTGGGATACTCCCTGTATTACGCCGAGGGCTACGGTAGCCGCGTTGACGTATTGGGCCGTGCGCGAAGCAACAACCCGTGGACGCTACTGGATCTTCCTGAACCGACCGAAGAGTGGGAATGCCGCAGCGCGACTTTGTCTGCGCTTTCGGCTACAGACAGTGTGCAAGTGGCGATTGTGTATCACGGACAATGGTCCTACGGTATTGCCATTGATGATCTTGTGCTTCTGCAAGGCGATGAGGAGCTTCCAAGTGAATCGACTCCGCTGCCAAGTGTGCCACGTACACCAGAAATCGCGATCAGCGTATATCCCAATCCCTTCAATCCAACCACGGTGATTTCTTACCTGGCACCGACAACTGGAACCTTGAAGCTGTCGGTCCACAATCTGCTGGGACAGACTGTGATACAAGATCCGCAGCGTTACGTGCGTTCGGGCGAGACCCATTTCACCCTGAACATGGACGCCTACGCGGCTGGCATTTACTTCCTGCGTTTTGAGCTCGTACCCGCCGACGGCGGTGCGGCGACAACGCAAATCCGCAAAGTGACGCTTTTGCGATGAGGCTCCTCTTTCTGATTGTGCTGCTTGGTGCAGCATTTTCTGCTCAGGCGCGAAGCTGCTTTCTCACGCCAACGGGCGCATTGTCTGTTGCAGAAGAGTTCGAGTTCAGTAGTTGCAGCGATGACGGCTTCTTCTGTGTGTTTTGGAACGGCAGTGGTGAAAGCGTCAGCAGCAGCGAGCAGGTGCAGGCGGTCCTGGAAGCCGCCACAGCAGCCCGGAGCGCATACGAGGCATTTCCCGGTGCATGGCAGGTCCCACTCGGGGAACGCCTAAGCTATCCCATATATCTGGTGCGTCAGGGCTTTCCCGGTGGAACAATGATTCTGGGCAACGGCCTGAGCGAGATGTATGTGGCCAGCAATATGGCCGATTTCGGTGGTGATCCACTATCCGTGACACGTGTCACCGTAGCACACGAGTTGTTCCACGCCTTCCAATTGGCTGCATTGAGCGATGGCATTGACGAACGCGATCGTGCCTTTTTGGAAGCCAGCGCTGTCTGGGCCGAAGACTACACGTATCCGGATCTAGACGACTGGGTGACGCGTTACGCGCCCGCGTTCCTCGAAGATCTTGACCGTCCCCTGAGTAGCACAGACGGCACGCGCGAGTACGGCGCGGCAATGGTGGTCAAGCATGCGCTGTGTCGTTGGGCAGACACGACTCCGCTGTTGAATACCTTTCTCGAGCTGGATGGCGAGCATCGTGCGTGGAGCGTTTTTCTGAACCAATCGGGCGATGCCGCCGACACGTATGCCGCCGCCATGTGCGAGATCCTGCAGAGCGGAATTCCCATTCCTGCTGGCGCGGATCCGTGTATCACAGAGCTCGCAGCATTTCCCGAGGTGGGAACCGAGTTGATCCCCGCATTACTTCCCGCTACTGGAGGCGCAAGTCAAGGCACATTGCAGGAGTTGAGTTGTGTTGCACGCAGACTACCTGCCGCTGGGACCTATTCTCTTGAGGCCACTATCCAGGCCTTGCCGGGCTGTATCCGTCTGATGCGTTACGGCTCCTATCAGCCGGAAACACTGCAGATCGGTGACACACTTCAGCTCGCCGCTCGTGACTACATTCTCTTCTGCAATGCGAGTAGCGTGTATGCAAGCTGGTCGCTTGCCTGGGAGCAGATCGTATTCTCGACAGAGGCCATCGTCGCCCTTTGGCCCAATCCTGGTGCACGAGTGCGCTCTCTGCGACTCTCGCGTCCCGTCGAAAACCTGTCCGTCTTCAACCTGGCGGGGCAGGCGCTGGCTACACTTCCGCTGGAAGGCCACGATGGAGTTCATGTGATACAATTGCCAGCTACTGCTGCTGGCATCGTTTTTCTGAAAGCAGAAGGGCAGACCGTTCCCTTGTGCATTCAATAGCTGCCTGAACCGATAGAAAGCCACTATGAGCCAATCCCCGACCTTCTACCTTGAGACCTACGGCTGCCAGATGAATGTCAATGACAGCGAGCTGGTAGCAACGCTGCTGCGCGGAGCGGGATACGCGCAAACCCAGACAATCGACAACGCAGACATCGTCTTGGCCAATACATGCGCGGTGCGCGAAGGCGCCGAGAACCGTGTATTGGCGCAGATCGCACGCTACAAGCAGCACAAGGATCAGCGACCGGGCACGATCATCGGCATTCTGGGCTGCATGAGCACGCACCTGGCGGGCAAGTTGCTCGAAGGCAATTCGGCGCTGGACCTGGTCATGGGCCCGGACCAGTACCGACAGCTTCCTCGCGTAATCGCCGATTTGCGAGCTGGTGCCGCACCACGCCTGCTGGCGGAGCTGGACAGCAGCGAGATCTACGAGGAGCTCTATCCGACACGCGGCAGCGGCGTTAACGCCTGGGTGACCATCATGCGCGGCTGCAACAATATGTGCGCCTACTGCATTGTGCCCTATACGCGTGGACGGGAGCGCAGCCGCCGCGTCGAGGCTGTGGTCGAAGAAGTGCGTCACGCTGCAGCACAGGGTTTTCGCGAAATCACGCTGCTGGGGCAGAACGTCAACAGTTTCCGTGACCGGCAGCACCTGGTTGCCAGCGAGCAAGGCGCGGGTTTCGCGCATCTGTTGCGTGCCGTTTCTGCCGTTGAGGGCGTGGATCGCATTCGCTTTACCAGCCCGCATCCCAAGGATTTCAGTGCCGATGTTCTGCACGAGATGGCTGGCAACCCCAAGGTCTGCCATCATATGCACCTCCCGCTGCAAGCGGGCGGCAACGATGTGCTCAAGCGCATGCGTCGCGGCTACACGGCAGAGCGATTTCTGGAGCTCGTGAGCGAGGCGCGTCGTCTGATGCCGGATCTGGGACTGGGCACCGATATTATTGTAGGCTTTCCCGGCGAGAGCGAGAGGGACTTTCAGGATACGCTGCGTGTTGTGGAAGAAGTGCGCTTTGATAGCGCCTTCACCTTTGCCTACAGCCCCCGCGAAGGAGCCGAATCCGCCAGGTGGGAGGACGACGTTCCGCCTGAAGTCAAAGGACGTCGTCTGCAGCAGTTGATTGATCTGCAACGGCGGATCACCCTCGAAAATGCCGCGGCCTGCAAGAGGCGCAGCTACGAGGTGCTGGTTGAATCCACCAGCAAAAAGAGCGACAATGAGCTGACGGGGCGCACCTCGTGCAACCGTGTTGCGGTCTTTCCCCGTGATCCACGTTTTGGTATCGGTTCCCTGGTGCACGTTCGAGTGGATGAGGTGTCGGCTTTTACTCTGCGCGGCTGTGTTACTCATGTTGAGGGCACTCCCCTGGAAGAACTGCCAAAGCCTGTATGACACAGGGCGTCCTTGGACTACCATTGTCAATATCGAGGTATCCCATGTGGGTGATCCGTTGGTTCCTGACCATTCTTGTTCTGATCTACGCCTCGCTTTTTGCCGCCGTCAACATGACCGAGGTCTCGCTGCAGCTGCCGCTCTGGAATCTGCATTTGCGGCTGGCATTGGCCGTTGTCGTGCTCTGCGCCATTTTTCTGGGATGCGTGCTTTGGGGCGTAGTCAGCTTTTTCGGTACCCTGGAGTTGCGTCGCAAACTGCATCGCATGGAACGCCGAAATATTGACTTGAAATCCGAGCTGACCCGCCTCCGTAATCTGCCCCTGTTGCCGGAAGAGGAGCTGCTGCCCGAGGAGGGCTCCACGGCCTCGTCAGCCAAGGGAGAGCGCGCGCGATGATCACCAAGCTGATCCTCTTCCTCACCCTGGCCGCCTTCGTTGCGATTGCGGTCATTGTTCTGTTGGTGGCACTGAAGCGCAAGAAACGCAACAACGCTGAAGAGGAGTTCACCTCAGGCCTCGAGGCGATGCTTGTTCGTGACTGGCGTACAGCGGCAACGCATTTGCAGCGTGTAGTGCAGCAGGACAGCGAGCAGGTTCGCGCCTACATCAAATTGGGTCAGGTGTATCGCGAGTTGGGCGAGATTCAACGGGCGCTGAAGATTCACCGCGAGTTGACCGTTCGCGGCGGTTTGCAAGCCGAGACCATGGCCCGTATCCATTGCGAGTACGCACGGGATCTGATTCTGGCCGGACAGCCTGAGCCTGCGCTGAAAGCTGTGGACAAGGCGTTGGAGTCCAATCGCCGTTCGGCGGAGGCCTTCAAACTGCGTCTCAAGCTGCTGGAACAACTCGGTCGCTGGGATGCGGCCCACGAGTGCGCGCGCCGCCTTGAGGCGGTTACAAGCAAGGACCTGAGCCAGCGCCGGGCGTTGATTCTGGTCGAGTCCGCCCGTGAGGTGGCCGCTTCCGGCAAGGGACGTGCTGCGCGCGTGAAATGCAAGGATGCGATCAAGCTCTACTCGGCCTGTGCGCCTGCTTATCTGCTCATTGGTGATACCTACGAGCAGGAAGGTCGCATCGACGAGGCCATTGTATTCTGGACCAAGTTGCCCTTCGCTGCACCGCGCTACGCGTCCTTGGTGTTTGACCGACTTGAACGCGTGCTCTTTGAGCAGGGCCGTTTTGGCGAGATCGAGAGTTTCTACCGCAAGGTCATCGACAGCAATCCCCAGAACTCAGACGGTTACCTGCGCATGGCAGGGTTCCAGGAGCGCAAGGGCAATTTTGACGAGGCCTTCAAGGTGCTGGATCTGGGACGCGAGCAGGTTGAAGCCGACATGGATCTGGTGCGCATGCAGATTCGTCTGCTTGCCAAGCGCAAGAACTTCAACGAGCTCTCGCGCTGTGCGCTGGAGTTCACCGAGCGCATGTTCCACCGTCATCAGCAGTACAAGTGTGAGACCTGTGGAGCGCTCGCAGCCGAGGCACCCTTCCGCTGCCCCACGTGTGGAAGCTGGGAGAGCTACCAACGTCAGAGCGCATCCTGACAAGGGAAGCCATGGGAGGCGCGTTCCTGCTTGTCGCTTCTTTGCTGCTTTGTCTGCGGACTTCAACCGCCGCAATACAGCACGCGGACTATCTGAACCATGACATGCAAGCGCTGCAGAAGCAGGTAGAGGCGGGCGTCAGTGAGCCCGAGCGTTTGCTGGTGCGTAGCCTTGGGGTTCGTGATACAGCCGCCGTGCTCAACATGATGCGCTGCATCTCCTCACATCCGGCGAGCCCTGACTGGGTGCGTACAGAGGCCAATCGCGTTCTGTGCGACTGGTTCTGTCTGCACAGACAGGACGACAGTTTGCGCGTGTATGAGCAGCGTTTGCGTCAGCATGAAGAGAGCTATCGCTGCGACTTGTTGCCCGATCGCGCAGATTGGCTGGTGCAGGTGGGCGCATTTTCTACCGAAGCGAATGCAGAACGAGCGCTCAGAAGGCTGGAAGAGCACGGCGTTGCCACTCGTGTATCACACGATGGCCGTTTGTATTACGCGCTGGCAGGTGGATTTTCTTCAAAAGCGGACGCGAAAGACGAAGCGACCCTCTGGCGCTCACGTGGCTGGATTAACGATTTCAGTATCAAAGAAGCGGCGGAGTTGGTGCCATGAGCGAAAGCGCATCTGCTACCCGCAAGAACGGCACACCCATGCTGAAGCAGTATGCCGAGATCAAGGATCGCTATCCGGGGCACGTGCTCTTCTATCGCATGGGCGACTTCTACGAGATGTTTTTTGAGGATGCCCACACGGCGCACAAGGTGCTGGGTATTGTCATAACCTCACGCGGACAGCAGGGCGGTGAGGATGTTCCTCTGGCTGGCTTCCCGTATCACCAGTTGGAGCCGCAGCTTGAGAAGATGGTACGCGCCGGCTATCGGGTAGCCATCTGCGAGCAAGTGGAGGATCCGCGCAAAGCCAAAGGACTGGTGAAGCGCGATGTAGTTGAGGTCGTGACCGCGGGAACGAATTTCACCGCA
Source organism: Candidatus Delongbacteria bacterium (assembly GCA_963663545.1). Taxonomy (GTDB): domain Bacteria; phylum CAIWAD01; class CAIWAD01; order CAIWAD01; family CAIWAD01. Next base: position 1,594,143 of record OY760505.1, on the reverse strand, counting down.
GCCGTCACGGCCAACAGCGCCAATAATTTTCTGGCCGCGCTTTGTGTCACACAAAAGGGCTACGGCCTGGCCTGGGCCGATGTGACCACTGGTGAGTTCAACACGGGCGAGTTCAGTTCGCGAGATTTGAACCTGATGCTCGCCTCGCTTGAGCCAGCCGAAATTCTTGTATCACGAAGCCAACAACAGCAGCTCAAACCCATATGTGCCAAGGCGGTTGTCACACGCATCGAAGACTGGTTTTTTGATGCGGGGACAGCACGGCGCGATTTACTGGAGCACTTCGGCGTTCATTCACTGCGTGGATTCGGCATCGAAGATGAGCCGGGAGCCGTTGCCAGTTGTGGAGCCCTGCTGGGGTATTTGCGCGAGAATCTGCGCCGCGATCCTGTGCACATGGCGGGTATTCGCCGTCACGACCTGAGCAATAACCTGCTGTTGGACCCCAGCACCAGGCGCAATCTAGAGCTGGTACACAGTCTCTCCGGCGATGGCCCGACGCTGCTCAGTGTGCTGGATCACACGCTGACACCCATGGGAAGACGCCTGCTCATTGCTCGCCTGTGGACCCTCCCTTCGGTCCTGAGTGAAATTCACGAACGGCAGCAGGCTGTGCGCGAGCTGGTGGACGACGGTGATACACGAAATCGCCTTCATGATCCGCTGACCCGAATCGGCGATTTGGAGCGCATTGTGGCTCGACTCGCTGCCGGCAAGGCCAACGGACGTGACCTGCGGGTTCTGGCAGCGGCGCTGAGCGAGATTCCTGGACTCCGTGATACACTTTCCGACAAGGAGAGTGGGCGCCTGATCGAGCTTCGAGAGGCGTTGGACCCGCTACCGGACACGCTCTGTCGCATTCAGCAGACCATTGTGGCCGAGCCTCCGCTCGCGATCAATCAGGGTGGATTGATTCGCGATGGAGTCAGCGCACGCCTGGACGAGCTGCGCGAAATCATCGCCACGGGCAAGGACTGGCTGAAACGCTTCGAGGAGCGAGAACGCGAGCGCACCGGAATCAGCAGTCTGAAAATCAAATACAACCGTGTCTTCGGGTATCACATCGAAGTGTCACGCTCCAATCTGGATCGTGTGCCGGAGAGCTACATCCGCAGACAAACACTAGCCAACGCTGAGCGCTTCATCACAGAGGATCTGAAGGAGCACGAGGACAAGGTCCTCCACGCCGAAGAGCACATTTGTGAGTTGGAGCAGGAGCTCTTCTGGGAGCTAGTGCAGGAGATGATTCCGCACTTCACCGTGTTACAACGCAATGCAGCGAGGTTGGCGGAGTTGGATCTGCTGCTCTGTCTGGCCACTGTGGCCGTTAGGCAGAACTGGTGCGAACCGCAGGTCGTGGACGACGGCGAGCTGCACCTGACGGAAGCCCGGCATCCTGTTATCGAGCAGGTGTTGCCTGCAGGGGAAAGCTTCATTCCCAACGATGTGGTGCTTTCAAGCGAGCGCGAGCAACTGATGCTGCTGACGGGGCCGAATATGGCGGGCAAGAGCACTTATCTGCGCATGGTGGGGTTGATCACTCTGTTGGCGCACATGGGTTCCTTTGTCCCGGCGGCTGTAGCACGCATTCCATTGCGCGACCAGATTTTCACACGTGTTGGCGCCAGTGATAACCTGGCCCGCGGTGAATCCACCTTCCTTGTGGAGATGAACGAGGCGGCTTTCATCCTGAACAACGCCACATCGCGCAGTCTGGTGCTACTGGACGAGATCGGTCGCGGTACTAGCACCTTCGACGGCTTGTCACTCGCCTGGGCGATCACCGAGTATTTACACGACAGCCGCGAGTGCCGTCCCTTAACGCTGTTTGCGACGCACTATCACGAACTCGTGGATCTGGAGCGAAGCCTGGTGCGTCTGCGCAACTACAACATCGAAGTGCGTCAGTACGGCGATCGCGTGTTGTTTACGCGGCGTGTGTTGCCAGGGGGTTGCAGTCACAGCTACGGTATTGATGTAGCACGCATGGCTGGTCTACCTGGAACTGTGATACAACGTGCCCGCGAGGTCCTTGGCCAATTGGAAGCCCACGAGTATTCGGCTGATCTAACGCCGACGCTACAGCAGGTACCTCGTGTGGCCGAGTCCGCTCCGGCGCAGCAGCTTACTCTGTTCAGCTCGCCTGACCAGGACCTGCGTCGCAAGCTGCGTGAGGCGGATGTGGAGCAGATGACTCCGCTGCAGGCAATGCAATTATTGATAGAGCTGAAACACAGTCTGGATGGATAATGAAGCTTGAGCCACTGAACCTTTGGCTGGATGCCACCGAGTTGAACGCACTGGCCCAGCGCGCCGTTGAGGCTCGCGCCGAGTTGGAGTCGCTTCGGGTGGATGCCTGCAAGGAAGGCCTGGACCTGCACGCGAGCGTGCGGCTGCCACAGCGCATTCCCATGTTGCCCGATGTCCTTCCTGTGCGCGCGCGACTACAGCTGGCTGTGCGTGAGGACGAGTTGGAAATTGGCCTGCTCGAGTTGGAGTTGCAGTTGAACGGCATGCTCAATGCCATGGCAAAGAGCCTTATTGATTCGCAGCGCGGCAAACTACTGGATCAGCTTGCCGAACGTATCACGCCTCATGTTCCTGTGACACGGCGTGGAGACAGCTTGTTGTTCTCGTGGCGTAAACTGCTTCAATTGCGAGCTCCAGGCCTGCTCGTGCACCAACTGGCTTTGCATCTCACTAGCGGCGGCTTGGCTGTTCAAGTGCGCGCGGAAGGTGATTTGTCAACTCTGCTCAGCCAGGTGCAGCGGTCCTGAGATGCCGAACGAAGTTTCCACTGTACGAGCGCTGTTGCTGTATCACATTGAACGCCGTCCGCAAATGCAGCTCGACGACATGTACAAGCTGTGTCACCAAGCCACGCTAGGCTGCACACCCCCGCAGGACCCTGCTTACGTTCTGCGCGTGATTCAGAACGAACTGGACATGCTTGCCACGTCTCCCGGCATGAAAGAGGAATTGCTGGAGACGATCAGTGCGACGGGAGGGATTGTACGCCTGAATTTTCGTCCCTACCTGAACAGAGGCGGTACGGCAGAATGGCTGCAGCGCGCCTTCGTAAAAACTTGTGACACACGAAGCGCAAATCGCGATGAGTTCCTTGACTACTGGCAGACGGTTGTGCTGCTGGCCGCAGAGGGTCGGATGCCCTTTTCGGCGGACACGGCCAAGGAACTGGGGTTGAAGATGGCCAGCTTGGGCTTCCCCGGCATGCACCACACGATGCAGTATGGGAGGCTCTATCGTCCCGCGTACCGCGTGATACACAGGGATCTTGCCCACGAGTTGTTACGCTGATCGCCTACTCGTTTTGCCAGTCGGGGCTTTTACCCGCCAACAGGGAGGGCCAGGCGCTTCGATAGGTGCCGCTGCCAAGTTGCTGACTGAACGCCTGCAGACAGCGGTCATCGGCCGCTTTGCCCATTCCCCACAAATCATTCAACAGACGCTTGGTGGCGGCCACGGCGCCGCGACTGCACTGCGTGGCAATCGCTCGTCCTCGTGCACCCGCAAGCGCTACAGCCTGGCCTCCCTCGGATAGCTCATTGACCAGACCAATGCGCTGTGCCGTGCGAGCCTTGATGGTGCGTCCGCTAAGCAACAGGTCCCGGGCGTGCCGCTCGCCGATGCGCAAGATCAGATGCTCGGCGGCTAGCGCAGGAATCAAACCCTGCTGAGTTTCAGGAAAGGCGAAGCTTGCGTGTTCACGATCGGCCATCAGCAGGTCACAGGCAACAGCGAGGGCGAGACCGGCTCCAAAGGCCGGGCCTTGCACAGCGGCGATCCAGGTCAAGGGGCTCTCGCGGATCTCGCGCATAAGGTGCAGCAGATCCTTTGCCAGCAGCAGGGAATCTGTGTTGTCGCTGGGTGGAAGGGATTCCAGATCCACACCACCGCAGAAATGGGAGCCGGAAGCGCTCAGCACAACTGCGCGAACGCTGTGGTCCTCGTTGAGTCGCTGCACGCAGGCCCGTAACTCGTCCACCAGGGCACGGTTCAAGCGGTTCTGAGCTCCTGGGCGGGAGATGGACACAAGTGCGACGCTGTCGGTCGTATAGGTAGAAAGCAGACTCATTGTCTCACTCCCGCTTAGTCAAGTGGTTGTATCACGAGCTGATCGCCCAGCGTTCCCAGAAGCTGACGTAGGCACTCTTCCAGGCATTGATCCAATTGCTCGGGAAACTCTGTCTCCGTGACACCCTGCACCACCTTGCCCTGCGAAAGCTCCTGCTCGCGGACCAGGTTCCAGGACTTTTTTACACTCGCCGAAGGCCCGTCCTTTGTGCTGAACCAGGCGACGGCCTCGCCGTTATCAGCGCGTACCAATGTGGCTTCTACACCGGTAGTGAAGGTAACACGATTGCGGAACTTGTCCTCTTCGACTACCCAGCGTCCCAGGCCAACGCGCAGATTGAGTAGCAACTCGGGTGCAGGCTCATCCTGCATAATCAGCTCGGACATATTGGTGGCGGTGAATTCCCCCATTGCCATTGCCACTTCTGCCGCACCGGCTTCTGCAGCCAAACGCGCGGGCGGAAGCAATCGGAAGCAGTCGGCAAGGCTTAGTTCGCGATGTGCCCAAGTCAGTACTAGAGCTGGCGTCGGAGCCCAGTCTTCGCGCACCTTGGGGCCACCAATGTTCAGGTCGCCCAGCATGACGACGGGTTTGCTCGCCTGTACTCCGTGTGACAGGAGTAAGATGTCGCCTTGTTGAGGCGTGCTGGTCCCATCGCCAAGAAGCAGTTGGGCGGTACCGTCGAAGCGCACACTGGCAACACCGATTTCCTTGCGCAGGTTGCCAAGGAGGACTCCCTTTGTATCACGAATCTCGCGCAATGTCCGGAGCAGACTTCCGCGACTTCCCGCAGGGGCAGGCTGATTCAGCAACAGGCGTTCGGGAGTGCTGTTCGTCTGTAGCACAAACTCACGGCTCTGGCCAAGGGGCTTCTTTGCCAGCAGTGCTGCGCCTTCACGCATGAGTTGCTGGGCCAGTTCACGCCAAGCTGTCTCCAAGTCCACCTGGTGATAACGCTCGTTCTGCTTCTCCAGTCGTGTCACTTCATGTGATACAACGCTTAGCACTTCACGCGTGCGACGATCATAGAGCTCGAGCAATAGTCCCAGACGCAGGGTTTGCGCCTCGTAGCCCAGGCGCTGGCTGCGCAGATTAACGGCGTGAGTAATGGTGCCACGAATCAGCAGATCCGGCAGTGCGCGATGGCCGATGATGTCCTGTTGGCCGATGTCGCCTACTGCGCTGAAATCAGCCTGAGCATGGAAGAAGGCTGTCGCCAGCGATCCGGCGTCACCGGCAGCACTCACCGATAGTGGCGGCAGCATGCGCAACTCGCTCTTGTCCACAAGCGCGTCATGCAGCCATTGCGCCATGGTGGCGGACTCAACCAGAAAGCTGGGATCCAACGCTTCTTTGGCACCGGGATTCACACCAGCGACGGCAATGGCCGAGCCCTGCGTGTTGCCCTGGTTGATGCCATCCAAGTTTGCGCGTGATCCACGCGGAGGCATGGGCGCGATGCCCGTTGATGCGAGCACACTTGCCAGACTGAAGGCCTCCTCGACATGCGTGATACGCAGCATCCATCCGGCGCCGCTTCCATCACTGCACGCGAGCACTTGACCCGCCAGCAAACCGTTCTTGCGGCCGTGATCCAGAATGACGTCGCTCCCTTCGCGATCCACAACGTGACACTCGAGAGTGCCCGGTTTGTACTCGCGCGCAGCGCGTGCACAGCATTCCTCCAGGCTGCGTGTGAGCGCGTGAGCATATTGTTCGCTGCGAAGCTGCGGATCCAATTCTGCGCCCGCTTCGATAGGTACGCGCACCGTAAAGCTGCATCCATAGTGCACTTGGCCGCTGCGCAGATCGAAGAATTCCAGACGCGTGCCGACATTCAGCAACCAAAGGGTGATACCGCCGAAGTAGGTTGTGCTACGTGCATCTGCGCGTGTCACAATGGCGCGCACATAAATGCGACTACCCGCCTCTTGCCAACTATGAATGCTTGCTGCAGGATCGCTGATGAAATCCGGTGCAACACGCCAGCCGTCGACCGCTGATAGACGCTGCACCAGTTTTGCGCTTTCCTGCTGCACCAGCTCACCACCGCGCGCCTGGACAAAATCCGCGTCAACGTCGCGCCCAGCGGCCAGGTACAGCCCCGTCACAGCCAACTCGGGGGAAGCCGCGTAAAGGTGAAGGGGAAACAGCAAACCGAGGATCAGAAGAAGAGGGAATACTCGCCGTGCCGATGTCACTGCCTGGCCTCCTATGAAAAGGATCCTTCGCGGCGAACCGGAAGGATCCCTGCGAATCGTGCTCTAGTGGGCTACTTCAAGTAGAGGTTGATGTTGTTGCCCTTGGACTCACGCAGGTCAATGTTCTCGAAGCCCGGCTGATCCATCACCGCTTCAACAATGGCCATCGTCAAGTCGTCCACATCTCCGCCTTTGTAGGTGACGTCTACTTCCATGCGCTGTAACGGTTCATCCCAGGTTCGCTTCTGAGCCTGTGTCACACCGGCGATGCCCTTCAGGGCCTTCAGGAAGCGCATTCCCTGCTGCACGTAGCTCTCGACACCATAAAGTTTGACAATGAAATCCTGGCCGTTGTTGGCCTTGGCCTGCCAATGCTGCAGCACCTGGTCAATGAGCGTGGAGCTGACACCGTCGCCTGCGCGCATGGCGGCCTGACTACGGGCACCCTCCGGTGATACACTGGCACCGGACTGGTTGTACTGCTTGGCTCCGATCATCGCACCCGTGGAGGTGTTGACCATCTTGCAGTCGAAGACGGCGTTTGCCGTGTAGCGGCCACCAGTATCGGATACGGGTTCGACTTTGCAAGTGCCGATGATCAGCACTTCAGCCTGATACTCCTCTGCCGCCTTGCGGGCCAGATCGCCCATGGCGTCGGGATTGTCCATCAGATCCTGCATCATCATCATTTCCTGCGAGCGCAGCTTGGCCACCATATCGCGATCGACCAACGAGAAACCGCGGTTGATGAAGTTCTCCGCGATGCGGGCGGCGCTGCTGGGGTCTTCCACTGCGCGCTGCTGGCTGGCGGGAAGACCGGGATCCCACCAGTACTCGTCGATCATGATCATCATGCGCGGCTTGCCCACCATATCCTGCAGCATGCCGATACTGCGCAGATCGTTGCCGAGCTGATTCATGTTGACCACAGCATTTATCGCGACGACATAGCTGCCGTGCTCCTCCTTCTCGGAGATGACCTCGTAGCTGCTGACGAAGCCCTGGGAGCGGCTGTAGATTCTATCGTTGAGCAGGGCAAAGTTTTCGACGACGGTCTGGCTCTCGATCATGGTGCCCAGGCCGGTTTCCACCGCCTTGCGCATGGCGTCGCGAATGGCTGCGTCGCGAGCGGCCATGGTGTTGTTGCCCTCGATGTTGGCCATGCCGGTTGCCGGTACCTGACGGCTGTCCTCGGCAATTGCGCTGGTGCAGGCCAGCAGAACGATCATCAGTAAGGCGCTGGCGACGCGCACGGTATTGTTCCACATAATGAACCTCGCATGTCTGTGACGATGATTGAGCCCAAGTTAGGGCAGGCAAACCCGCTGCGCAAGCCGCGGCGGTGTGGATTATTCTCCGCGTAACTTGCGAATGATGTCGCCCGGAGCGCGGCGGGCGCGAATGGCAAATTGGCCCAGCGGAGTCAGCACGGTGCCATGCGGCTGGGGCGTTGCCGGTTCAGGGTCGCTCTCGCGCATTTTGTCGGAGAGTTCGCGCAGAGCACGGTCAAAGGCATCGCGCAACTTGTCGCTTTCGTTCTCGTCGCTGCCGCGCATGCGTTTCCACAATGTACTCCACAGGTCGCCAATCAGATAGCTGCGCAGATCGCTGACGTAGCGGCTCAGTTTCTGGTGCAGGCGCAGACGAGCGCGTGCCGGTTCCCAGCGATGCAGACTGCGGCAACGATCGCGGGCGGCCCAACCCGCCAGATTGATGAAATAGCCGGCGCCAATTCCTTGGATGATATCGTCGACGATGCGGCTAATACCGGGAAGCTGACGCGCTAGACCTTCAATCAGTTTTTGACCTGCGTTGACCAAACTGACGGTGGCAACTGCGCCCAGCACATCACGGAAAATGATCAGGTTTTCGCGGAAGGTTGGGCGGCTTCCATACAATGCGGAGATGTTGAGCACCATGCGCGTGCCGCGGTAGAGGGCTACGCCAAGATCCAGTGAATGCCAGGGCGAGAGAGTTACTGCGGTCATCACCTCTACCGTGCTACGGCGAATCTCCTCCTCGACGCTCTGATCGATCTTGGCCAACAGCGGTTGCATGAACAAGGCCTCGGCCTCCTGCAGGCGGTGTGCCAGCTCCTCGTGACCGGCGGTCATGGGAATCTCGCGCAGGCGTACGGATACTTTTTCCAGGCTTTCGGCACTTTGCTGGCGTAACACATCATCCAAGGCGCTGCTTGTGAGCAGACGCTCTGCGTGCAGGAGCAGCAGCTCGCGATACTCGCTCAGTTGCCCGGCGCTGGCCGTTTCGAGCGGCTCAATGGAGGGCAGGTCGGGCATCACAACGGGACGGCTCACGAAGAAGCGTACGAGCATCATCAGTACCCAACCCGCAAAGACGGCCAGCAGAATCAGGAAGCTGTGTCCCGCCCAAGCGTGAATGTGATACAGGGCTTCGTGAATGCGCAGCAGCTCGCCGATTGCAATGAGGGCAATCAGCAGACCGAAGGCGAGCAGGCAGCCGCGCAGAAGGCGGATCCACCAGCTCAAGTCTGGATACAGGCGTGATGGCATGCTTCCAATGTAACAGGCTTGCGCAGCTTTCGCTCGGTGTGCGCAGAAGCTTCGCATTCCTTTGCGGCCCGCCAAGGCTCTGTCTGCTCCGTAGATCACTACATTGCACACTGATTATGAATGCAATGAAGTCCAGAACGAGGCAGAGATGAGCCCTGTGAGAATTGGTCTGTTGGCGCTGCTGATCGGTGCGAATCTGTGCGCTGCCGAGGTGGCATCTTTGAGCGCGACGCAGGCACGGCTGGCGGACACCGACAGTCAGGTGCAGTGTCGTGGCGTGGTAACCGCAGTCTTTCCCGGCCTGGGCGGCTTTTATCTGCAGGATGCAGAAAGCGGTTTGGCACAGGCCTTTGGCATTTTCGTGCGCAGCAGCGATTCTCCCGCAGCTGGCAGCGAGGTCCAGGTCAGCGGCGTGACACAAATCGTGCACGGTCATCCCGCTTTGGAAGCCAGCCAGGTAGAGGTGCTGGGCGAGCACGCGCTGCCCGCACCCCGCGTATTGAAAGCCGACTTGACCGGCACGGCCCAGTTCGAGAAGGCCTGCGGTGCCCTGGTGGAGGTGGATTGCCCCCTGGTGGTCTGCGACAGCTACCAGTACGGCCGCTACGGGCAGCTGATGCTGGCACCGAAGTCGCGGATGTACAACGGCACCAATTGGGTGATGCACGATCTGGAGCACGTGCCCGCACCACGTTGGTCGATCTGGCTGGACGATGGTTCGCGCGTGGAGAATCCTGATCCGCTACCGCACCTGCTGAGCGATGGCGTTCCGCCGCGCGTGGGCGACGGCGTGGTGAACCTGCGCGGCATTCTGGATTGTGATGGCGACACCTTCGTGATCCACCCGCTGCCGGGCTACCTTATCGAGCGCGATAATCCCCGTCCGCCTGCGCCAATTCTGGACGGCGAGCTGCGGGTGGCCTCCTTTAACGTGCTCAACTATTTCACCAGCCTGGGGGATCGTGGTGCCGACAATCCGGCCGAACTGGAACGTCAGCGAGCCAAGATCGTGTCGGCCATCCAGGCCATGGACGCCGATATTGTGGCCTTGATCGAGATCGAAAACAACGGCAATGCAGTAGTGGAAGATCTTGTATCACACTTGAACGCAGGACAGGACGCTGATCGTCTCTACCGAAGTGTCGGGCTTCCGCACGACGGCATGGGCGGCGACCGTATTCGTGTTGCGCTTATTTACCGTGATACTCATTTGCGTCAGATTGGCGACGCCATCAGTAGTTCCGACGATGTGTTTTCCCGGCCCCCTCTTGCGGCAACCTTCGCGCTGGCAGAAAACGCCGAAAAGAAGTTCAGCCTGATTGTGAATCACCTGAAATCCAAAGGCTGTCATGGCGCACCCCCCGAAGAAGAGGATCTGGGGCAGGGCTGTTGGAATCCCTTGCGTGTGAGACAAGCGCAGGCACTGGTTGTTTTCTCGGAGCAGGTTCGCGTGCGCTCCGGTGATGACGATGTGTTGCTTGTGGGCGATTATAACGCCTGTGCCGGCGAAGATCCGGTGCTGACCATCGAAGATGCAGGCTTTGAGCAGTTGCTCCAGCGCGTCGATGCTGCTGACCGCTACAGCTACGTTTATCGCGGACAGGCTTGCGCACTGGATAACGCCTTCTGCACGCCAACCCTGGGTCGCCAGATACGTGGTGTGATGCTATGGCATATCAATGCTGATGAGCCGCGAATTCTGGATTACAACCTCGAGTACCGCAACCCAGAGTTGTATCACATCGACCCTTACCGCAGTTCGGATCACGACCCGGTGATTATTGGCGTGACACTCAACTAGAAGGAAGGAAAGAGCATGAAGAAAGCACTTTGTCTGACGGCCATGCTTCTGGTGGTGATGGGATGTGAGGATACGACGAATATCACGGGCGACGAAGCCCAGCTGATGAATGGTCGAGTAGTCGCGGCATTGCACGGCATTGTGGCGGATAATGCCAGCGGGGCGCGTCTGAACGACGTACTAGTGACAACTGTCGTCAATGGCGGCGTTCGCACGAACCGCAGTATTGCTACGGGTTACTATGTGTTCAGCGGCCTCAACACAGGCGAGTACGAACTCACTTTTAGCCGAAGTGGCTACGCGATGCACTACGCTACGATCAATGTTCCCAGCCTGGATGATTTTGGCGTGGGCAACGACTACACCAGTGAGGATTACCCGATCAGCATGACGCGTGATATGGATATGCTTCCTCTCAGCTCGAGTTTGACGGGAAGTGTTTATCTGCGTACCGCGCAAGACGAAGAGATTCCAGCCTACGGCGTCACAGTTCAGGCCGATTTCAGCGACTATTCCATTTCACCGCGTACGATGAGCACACAAACAAGTGTGAATGGATCATTCGCCTTGGATAGCATGCCGGCAGCCGGTCCGATCCGTGTGTATGCCATGCAGTTCAGTGATGGGGAGTCCACCTGGACAACGGCGACAGCCACAGTCGCGCTCTATCCTGATTATAAGAGCTCGATGTCGAATCTGGTGATGGTGCTCGAGGATTAGTTCTCTACAGGTGCGATGTCTGCCACAAAGGGACTCCAGCCAAGGTGCTGTCCCTTGCGGTCAAAACGGCTGGTGCTGAGTAGCAATCGCTTGCGAGGCCGTGTCACCGCCACGTAACACACACGCCGCTCTTCTTCGAGGGCGGCGCCTTTTTCACTGCGGAAATTCGGCATGCAACCGGGGGCGCAATGGAAGACGGCGACCGTGTCGAACTCCATGCCTTTGGATGCGTGGATGGTGAGCACGGGAATGGTGTCGTCTTGCAGTAAATCGATGGGGCGTGAGAGCATGCAGCGTGACACAAGACTGTGCAGGCGGGTTGCTGTGTCGTAGGCAACAGGCATGTCGCCCTTCTCTTCCAGCGCCCTGAACCACTGGACGAGAAGACGCACGCTTTGCCATCGTGGATCGTCCTCCTGCAGCACTTGGGTAAACAGGCTGTCCTCGCTGATGTGGCGAACGAGCTCCCAGGGTGCCAGCGTTGTTGCTGTATCACGCCAGCGACGCAGACGATCGGCCCAGGCGTGAAACACACCGCCGTGGCGGCGCACAAGATCCTCGCGGTCTTCGCGCGTTGCCAGAAGAAAAGGCATCAGGTGGTGCAACAGCTCAGCGGTGGTTGTAATGTCGTCCATGGCCCGGTGAGTAGGAATTGTGGGCAGCGACAGGCGCTCGCGAAGATCTCCTAATCTCATGCTGCCGCTTCCAAGAATTCGTCTGGCCATTCGCAGCGTATCAACATTGTGTGATACATGGTACGGCAGATTGTAACGTGCACATTGAGAGCGTAACACGGCTAGATCGAATCCCAGGTTGTGCCCAACGACAAGATCGCCGTCAAGAAAAGCCAACAGATCACGCAGGCCTTCGGCGGGATCTACTCCTTCGCGCTCAACCTTGGATCGTGAAATGCGATGTACGCGTTCGGCTGCGCTGGACCACTGTGATACACGCATTAGACGATGAAAACTGTCCACTTCCATGTCACGGCAGTAGCGCTTTGCCGCGATTTCAACGATTTCGTCATGCGCGGTGTTCAGACCCGTGGTCTCGAAATCCAGCACGACATAGAAGCGCTCTTCCCAGGCCTGCAGCAAGGGCGCCCAGGGCTCCTTTTCACGCGAGCAGGCTGGATTCACCAGATCACCGGGGTGCAAATAGCACTCCTTGCCGTAGCGGTAGAGGGCCATCAGCGACTCGTGCATTCCGGGTGTCTTGGTGCCGGTGAAGACCAGCCAGGTTCGTAAAGCGCTCAAATTGTCCGGGTTTTCCAGTAGCCGCAGCGGTGCCAGCAAAGCGCGAACCTCTGGACGCCGTGTGAAACGTAGATCTTCTTCGGTGACGGCATTTGCACCGGCCTCTATCAGCGCATCCCGTATCACACGTCCGTAATACGCTGATCGGCAAAGCACCGCCAGACTTCCTTGATCTTTGCGCTTGATTGTGATCAGTGCGCTCGCAAGACGCGAGGCTTCTTCCTTGAGGCCGTTGGCGGTGATCCACGCAACAGGTTCGCCTTCGGGGAGGTGGTCGGCGGCACGCACCCGTGTTACACGGTCTTCCATCCCGCTCGCAATGTGGTCGGCAACCTGCAAAATGGCGCGTGTGCCACGCTGGTTCAGGCTTAGATGGAATTCGCTGATTGCGGGATAGCTCTCGCGAAACGCACTCAGGATGTGATTGGGTTTGCTTCCGCGCCAGCCATAGATCGTCTGATCCAGATCACCGAAAAGGGCAAGGTTTCCGTGTTGCTTTGCCAGCAGTGATACAACATCCCACTCGCTTGCGTGCGTGTCCTGCACTTCGTCTACTTGAACCCAGTCATAGCGGGATTGCCATCGTGCGGCCACCTCTTCGTTCAATAGCAGCAGCGAGCGAGTTCGATAGATCAGTAGGGCAAAATCAACGGCTCCGCGCTCGCTCAGCTCCTTAAGGTATCCACCCAGTGCCTTTCGATGATCCGGAGCGAATTTCCTGAGGGCGGCGGCGGGAATGCCGTCTACACGCAACTCCCCGGCTCGCAGCGAGGAAAGGGCGTGTCCCCAGCGGTGATACAATTCCGTGGCGTTTTTGTCTGCTGTCAGCGGATCCGTGTCGCTTCCTTCTTGCAGGCGCAATTGACGCTGCAAAAGCTCAATGCTGTCGGTTTCGTCGTAGATGCTGAAGTCACTGCGCAGATCGGCTGCTATGGCTTCTTCACGCAGGAAGTAGGAGCAGAAGCCGTGGAAGGTGAAGACCTGAATGTCGCGTTGATCGGTTCCCGCGGGCAGCTCGTCAGTCGGTGATACAAGCAAACGCTCCGAAAGCTCTCTGGCTGCGCGGTTCGTGAACGTCATACAAAGGCAGCGTAGCGGTGTGAAGCCCTCGCGCAATGCGTTGAGCGCTCGATGGGCCAGTACCGTGGTTTTTCCGGAGCCCACCGGCGCCAGCACCAGGGTTGGCCCTACGACCGCAGCGACGACGGCAGCCTGTTCCGTCGTCAGTTCCATCAATCTTTGCTTTGCTGAATATCGATGACCGTATCACCGCGCAGAACCACCACATTACCGGTTGCGTAGGTGCGGCGAACGGTACCGTCGGCTTGCTCGACTGCCTCGGCTGGTGTGCCGAGAGCTTCGTTCAACATGGCTTCGGACATTCCTTTCCAGGCAAGGCCGTCGAGAATGCGTGATACAACGTCCGGTGCCCAGCGATCCAGTAGATCGTAGCGACGGTTTTCACGCAAGCGAGTGCGCAGGTCTTCGGCAAAGGCCGACAGGAGCCTGGCAGCGTCCTTGCCCATCGCATGCTCAAAGGCAGCAGGTGTGGCGAAATAGTATCCGTCACGGGCTAGCCCTACACTAGCGCAGCGAACAGGTCGCAGACAATAGGTCCCGTTTTCCATGCCATCAAAGACGAGCAACGGAGTCCCATCTTCCGGTTGTTGCGAATGGGTCTCAACGGGATAACCCCAGGGCGTATCCGATAGCTCGAGTTCGCTGTTCCAGGCAAAGACAATGGCCATGTCGGACTGGCGCCATTCCGGTATCACGCGACTCTGCAGATAAGCAACCGGATCCATCATGGTGTGGCGCCCCGGTTTGCGATAGGTCTTTGCTACCGCGTTTACCTCACCGAGTTCGCGAGTCAGGATCCAGCGACGAAGATCCCGTGTGCGCAACTCGCGAAGCACTTGCAGACTGTCGTCGACCACCTGACGCCGCCAGGTGATCCATTCCGAACCAAACTCTGCGGCAAATGATTTGTGCTCGCGCATGCGCAAGTTGACGAAGGAAGAATCCACAGGCGTTACCGTCCACCAGCGGTTCTTGCCATCGTGTGACACACCACTAACCATGACCTGTGTATCACGTGGTAGCTTGACGCGGCTGCCCTGCTGGTCGAAGAGCTTTCCCTTTCGCGGAAGCGGCAATTCCAGCGGAGTCCATTCCGTGGGATGCACTTTGGGGGCGTCGTCCAGCTCAGCAAGCGCCTGACGGAGGTCTGCCTCGTAGGAATACAGGTCATTCAACTGGCCTGATCCAGCCCAAGCGAGGACTGTGATACACAAGAAAATGAGAAGACCAGGGAGGAGTCTCATTCTGCCTGCTCCGGGTTGTTCGTTTTTTTGCGACGCCGTGGACGGCGTTTGACGGGCGCTTTCTCATCGGTGGCTTCCGGTGCTGCGGGAGCGTTGGTAGCCACGGCAGCCTCGGCGTCTTTCTCTCGAGGCCTGGGCGAGAATTCCTGACGGTCACGCGAGCGGCCACGCCGCGGATGGTCTTTGATGTCCTCAAAGCGCTCGCGCTCTTTGGGCAGAGCTTGCGGAAGGTGAAGGCTGCGATGGTAGAACTCGTCCAGCATCAGGGCGAAAATGCGCTGGCCTTCTTCGTGTGACGAAAGCTCTTCGGCCAGTGCCACAAAACGATCGGCACGCTCGCGATCAATACTGCCGCTGTCACGCACTTGCTCTTCCAGCAGCACCATTGTGCGCTCGCGTACGCGAGCGCTGACTTGGTCCAGCGAGGGCAGCTGTTTTTCTTCAATCACGATGGAGTACTTGCGTCGTATCTCGCGCAGCTGATGCTCGTCCATATAGGTGGACAGCGTAATACAACGGCCCGTTTTACCCGCCCGGGCAGTACGCCCGCTGCGATGCACGTAGATCTCGTGATCCTGTGGCACGTCGTATTGGAAGACAATTTCGATGTCGCTGATGTCGATGCCGCGCGCGGCCACATCGGTGGCGATCAGAAAGCGAAGCTCCTGC
Source organism: Candidatus Delongbacteria bacterium (assembly GCA_963663545.1). GTDB lineage: Bacteria > CAIWAD01 > CAIWAD01 > CAIWAD01 > CAIWAD01. Next base: position 1,578,545 of record OY760505.1, on the reverse strand, counting down.
TTGCGAATCGTCTCCATTACACGCTCACGCGCCCGTTGACTCAGGTCGCCGCTGATGCGGTCGACGTTGTAGCCCGCGTTGCTAAGGTACTGGTAGAGATATTCGACATCGCTCTTGCGATTGCAGAAGACCAACGCACTACTGGGGTTTTCCATTTCAATCAGCGCACTGAGCGCGCGATCCTTGTCCATCGGCTCGACGCGATAGAAGCTGTGCAGTAGTGTCTCAATGCCCTGATCGTCGCCGGAAAGACTCAGCCAGCGCGGCTTGTGAAGAAACTCTGCGGCGAGATTGCGCACCGCCTTTGGCATGGTGGCGCTGAACATCAGACTCTGGCGGCGTTCCGGCAGCCAGCGACGTATGCGGCGCATGGCAGGATAGAAGCCCATCGAAAGCATTTCGTCGGCTTCGTCCATGACCAGATGCTTCAGTTTGCTCAGCGATAGCGTGCCGCGCTCGATGTGATCGATGACGCGTCCGGGCGTCCCGATAATGAGCTGCGCGCCGGCTTTCAAATCATCAAGCTGGCGACCGTAACCCACTCCGCCGTAGAGCAGAGCGCCGCGGCAGCCGCTGTTGGCAGAGAGCTCGATGAAAGCCCGGTGCACCTGAATGGCGAGCTCGCGCGTGGGCACCAGCACCATTGCCTGGGGTTGATCAAGATTCAGATCGATGCGCATCAGCAAGGGCAGCAGAAAAGCGGCCGTTTTGCCCGATCCCGTGCGACTCTGCACAATGGCGTCGATGCCGCGCAACACCAGCGGAATGGCTTGCTGCTGCACATCCATGGCGTCTTTCCAACCCAGGGCCGCTACATTCTCGGCTAAAGGCGAGGATAGATCCTGGAAAGAGAAGATGCTGTCCGTGTCCGCCTGGGCGGGCTTCTGTTCGGCTTGTTCAGTAGTTGTGGAAGCGGTCTGGTCCGGAGTGCCGTGCTCGTTGGACAAGGCTTCAGGGTCGTGTTCTGTCATCATGGCGCCAAACTAGCAAAGTTGGAGTGGGCCGCACTCATGGGAACCCTTGCCGATTCTGGGCGCGCGTGCTCTTGTGTAATAGGCTTGACGGTTACAACTGCAAATCAATCTGAATCGTGGCTTTTTGACTCATTCTTCGAGCATTCCGGCATTGTGAAAAATTCAACAACTGTTACTTTGTGGCGGTATTTCTGCATTCGGTGAACCGGCAGCAATCCGGCAAACCGGTAAAGCGTGACGCGAGCAACCATCGCCCGTGAGGGCAATTGCGGAGGAATTATGGCGCGCATTCTGATCGTCGACGACGATATTGATATCATCGAGGCCAACAAGGTGATCCTCGAGGCTGCCGGCCACGAAGTGATTTCCGCCATGAACAAGGCTGAGGGCATGCAGGCCGCTCTGAACGAGAAGCCCGACCTGATGATTCTGGACGTGATGATGGACGAGCCCGACGATGGTTTTGCCCTGGCGCAGGACCTTCGCATCAAGGGCGTCCAGACTCCGATCATCATGCTGACCTCTGTGGGCCGTGTCACGGGCATGGACTTCGGTATCGACGAGGAACTGCTCCCCGTCAACGAGTTCATCCAGAAGCCGGTGGATCCCGCCGTGCTACAGGCCAAGGTCAAGGGCCTGGTCGGCTGACGCCCGAACAGCGAGCATTTACACCCGGGGCGCCAAGGTGCTCCGGGTGCTTTCGTTTTTGCCATGAACACACGTGATACAACACTAAGCCGCCTATTGCGTGATGCACGCGACTGGCTGAATACTCTGCAATTGGAATCAGAGGTGGCAGCATGTCTGCTAGTAGAAGCTTTGTGTCACGCATGCGGACGGGAGTTGCCTTCTCTACGGCAACAGTTTTGTGTTACAAGCATACCGCTACCGGACAATCTGAAACAGTTTCCGTGGAGGCGTGGCGTCTTCTCTGCCGCTGACATCGGTGAGCTGTATCTGCTCTTGAGATCGGCTCTTTTGCCCGCTGATACTGCTACTGATGGCATGGTGTATACACCGCGAACGCTGGTGGATCACATGGTGCAACTTCTGGATGGCGAACCAGGGATGCGGTGGTGTGATCCAGCGTGCGGATCGGGAGCCTTCCTGCTTGGCGTGAGACGCAAGTTTCCACAAGCACAAGTGTGTGGCATGGATATGGATGCTGGCGCCGTGGCGCTGGTGCGGGATCTTATCCCTAATGCGGAATTGTGTCACGGTGATACACTTGATGCTCAATGTTTGTCACCTCCAGGAGCGGCGTCAGGCTACGAGCGGATCATCATGAATCCGCCATATCGAAATGCAATTGAGACCGCAGATCGCTGCTGGCAGGTACAGCGGCGGCGTCTGCAAGAGAACTTTAGCACGGCACGCGGAGCCTTTGATCTTTTCGTGCCCTTCCTGGAGCGCGGGCTGCAGTGGTTGGCGCCGGGTGGGAAGTTGGCGGCCGTTGTACCGGACAAGTGGCTGGCTGCTCCCTATGGCCGGGAGTTGCGTCGCCTGCTGACGGGCGAGGAGTATTCGCTGCTATTCCTGGAGCACGCACCACGCTGCGACTGGTTTGAACGGGCCGATGTGGAAGCGTTGGTGCTGCTTGCACAACGCAAGAGAAAAGCTGTCGCACGAAGGTCCGAGTTGGTCTCGGTAAGAACATGCAACAAGACGACAGAGGGCGAGTTGCAGTTCGGTGCTTCGCATCATGTGTCACACGAACAGTTGTCGGATTCCGCTACTTCAGGGTGGGGATGGGCCTTGCGCGCACCGGGACAGAGGGCAGTTGCGCACAAAGAGTTGAGGCGAATCGGTGATACATACCGTGTGCAAGCCTCGTTGTCGACAGACGAATTCTATTCCTTGCAGGTGGAAGAAGAGGGCGAAGACGACACTCGTCCGCGCCTACTCAGTTCAGGAAGCATTGATCCCTTCCGGATTCTTTGGGGCGAACGCGTGACACGTTTCCGTGGACAGCGTCTTCTGCATCCGGTCGTGTTGTCGGAGAGCATGAAGGACTCGCGTTTGCAGCAGATACAGCTACCTCGAGTACTTCTGGCCAACCTTAGCACAAGACTGGAAGCCTGCTTGCCACTGGATGGACTCTGGCTAGGTGTTGTCAACGTGATGCAGATCTTTTGCAGCGATTGGGAGCAGGCGTTTGCGCTGTGCGCCTGGTTGAACTCAACGCCCGTCAACGATTGGTGTGACACGCACTACGCACCTTTGCGCATGACAGGGCAGCTGAGTATTACACGTTCACTTGTTGAAAACCTACCCGCACCTCCGCAACAGGATGTAGACTCCCAGCGGCAGGATGCAATGCGCTTGGTGGCCCTGGGACACGACATGCATGATGGGGCAGGCACCATTTTGCAGAACGATCTGAACGAGCTGGCGCTGCACTGGATCACGTCGGCCGAACAGGGCGAAGCCCAGCAGTAAATTCTGACCTCACAAGTAAGTTTGGTCGGTAAAACATGCCGCCTCGTTTTTATGAATGCCTAAAAATCTCAGTGTTCTTTTACGCGCTTCATACTACCACCTACGCTGAGCTCTTGATTCTCTTAGGGATAGCCATAGCTAGAGCTGTGTGTTGCGGGAGCAATTTTCTCGGCAAGTTGGTTGTTTTTCGAGCATTTACTGTTAATTTTTTAACCGTATCTGCGAGTTTCCGTCCCGCGGGCCCACCACGCCCGGGGCCGGTTGCTGTAAAGGGAGACTAGCATGCTGGTATCGGAGAAAGAAAAACTGTGCGCGGAGATCGCCGCGCTGGCCGAGCAGCACGGGCGGGATCGCTCAGCCCTTATCCCCATTCTGCAGGATCTGCAGGATCGGGAGGGTTGGATCTCTGATTTCGCCATGCAGGAAATCGCACGTTTGCTGGATATTCACCCTGTCGAAGTGTACAGCGTGATCAGCTTCTACGCATTCTTGAATGCGGAGAAGAAGGGGCATTTCATTTTCCGCCTCTGCCGTACGATCTCCTGCGATATGGCCGGAAAGGACCGTATTGCTCGGCAGCTCGAGAACGAGCTGGGAATCAAGTTCGGTGAGACCACCGAAGACGGACACTTCTCGCTGGAGTACACCAACTGCATGGGTTGGTGCGACCAGGGTCCGGCTTTGATGGTCAACGATCAGGTTTTCACCAAGGTCACGGCGCAGAAGGTCCACGACATCGTGGAAGCCTGCCGTCGCGTGTGGGCCCTGTACCCCACCTTGGGTGATGCCAAGACCATCGAGCTGCCCGGCGCGATGAAGATCGGTGGCTGCGGCTGCAAAGCTGGAGGAAATGCCTGATGAGCATCGAAAAGAATTCCCTCCTCTTCACAGAGCGCGTTGCCGACGAGGGCCTGAAGAAGGCCATCGAGATGAAGCGCATGGACATCATCAGTCAGGTGCGTGAGTCCGGTCTGCGTGGCCGTGGCGGTGCCGGTTTCCCGACCGGTATGAAGTGGAACTTCGCCGCTCTGGCCCAGGACAGCGAAAAGTATGTCGTGTGCAACGCTGATGAAGGCGAGCCCGGCACCTTTAAAGATCGCGTCCTGCTGTCCGATCACGCCGATCTGGTTTTCGAGGGCATGACCATTTGCGGTCTGGCCATCGGCGCCAAGACGGGTATCCTCTACCTGCGCGGCGAGTACATGTATCTGCGCAAGCACCTGGAATGCGTGCTCAATCAGCGTCGCGAGCAGGGCCTGCTGGGCAAGAACGTGTGCGGACGCGACGGCTTTGAATTCGATATCCACATTCACATGGGCGCTGGCGCCTATATCTGTGGTGAAGAGACTGCCCTCATCGAGTCCCTCGAGGGACATCGCGGTGAGCCGCGCAATCGCCCGCCCTTCCCGGTCAACACCGGCTTCATGGGGCATCCCACTTCGGTGAACAACGTTGAGACGTTTGCCTTGGCCGCCCGCATTATGGTGCTGGGCCCCGAGCAGTTCGGAAAGATCGGACCCGAGGGTTCCACCGGGACCAAGCTGCTGTCCATTTCCGGCGACTGCACCAGGCCGGGAGTCTACGAAGTCCCGATGGGCATCACCGTAAACGAGATGCTCGAGTTGGTGGGCGGAATGGGTGCCAAGGCCGTGCAGATCGGTGGTGCCAGCGGTACCACGGTTCCGGCCGACCAGTTTGGCCGCACGATCAGCTACAACGATGTCGCCACCGGCGGCAGCGTGATGATCTTCGGCCAGGGTCGCGACATGCTCCGCGTTGCCATCAACTTCATGGAATTCTTCGACGAGGAAAGCTGCGGCCAGTGCACGCCCTGCCGCGAGGGTAACAAGCGTCTGCTCGAGGGTCTGAAAATGCTCGAGAAGGGAACTTGCTCCCTGTCTTACCTCAACGAGCTGATTGCACTGGGCGAGACCATGCAGGTGGCCTCCAAGTGCGGTCTGGGTCAGAGTAGCCCCAATGCCTTCATCAACATCGTCACCCATTTCAAGGATGAGGTGCTGGGGCGGGCGCAGGCGTAATGCCGCGTCTTGAACGCTGAGATTTCTCTGGAGGAGAAATGACAACGTCGAATCGAATGAATCCCGATACCAGCCGTGCGCCGGTGAGCCAGAAGGCCCAGACGATTACGGTCGAGGCCGATGAGAAGAGCGTCGGCGCGCTGGTGCGGGTAGAGATCGACGGCCAGGAGATCAAGGTCCCGATGGGAACCACGATCCTTCAGGCCGCCCGTAAGCTGAATATTCACATTCCCACCCTGTGCGAGCACGAAGATCTGTGCTCCGCCGGACTGTGCCGTGTGTGCGTGGTCGAGATCGAGGGTATGAGGACGCTGCAGGCTTCCTGCGCCTATCCCATCACCTCCCCGCTGAAGATTTCGACTCACACTCCCAAGGTGCGTCGCGCCCGTCGTCACATCGTGGACCTGCTGCTTTCCCGTCACTATGGCGAGTGCTATACCTGCTTCCGCAACAACAATTGCGAACTGCAGAGCCTGGCCAAGGAAATGGGCGTCGACTTCTTCCGTTTCGGCAAGAAGGAGAAGCGCGAGTTCCAGGTTGACCGCAGCAGCTTCTCCGTCATTCGTGACATGGACAAGTGCGTCAACTGCCGCCGCTGCGTCCGCACCTGCATCGACCTGCAGGAAGTGGGTGTGCTGGAGGCTGTGGGCCGTGGCAGCGATACTACCATCGGCACCTTTATGGACAAGCCGCTGGCCGATGTGGTCTGCATCAACTGCGGACAGTGCATCAATCGTTGCCCGACCGGCGCGCTGCGTGCCAATGACCCGACCGACGAGGTGTGGTCCGCCATCGACGATCCTAAGAAGCACGTCGTCATCCAGACCGCGCCGGCACCGCGTGCCGCCATCGGCGAGGAATTCGGCTGCGTTCCGGGTACCCCGATGACCTTCCAGATGAACACCGCCGCTCGCATGTGCGGTTTCGACAAGGTCTTCGACACCAACTTCACCGCTGACCTCACCATTCTTGAGGAAGGCACCGAGCTGCTGATCCGCCTCTACAAGGCGCTGGTCACCGGCGAGCCGGAAATTGCCCTGCCGCAGTTCACCAGCTGCAGCCCGGGCTGGGTGAAGTTCTGCGAGCATTTCTATCCCGAGTTCATTCCGAACCTGTCGTCGGCCAAGAGCCCGCAGCAGATGTTCGGTGCGGTTATCAAGACCTACTACGCCCAGAAGTTCAACATCGACCCGGCTGACCTGGTCACCGTGGCGCTGATGCCCTGCTCGGCGAAGAAGTTCGAGTGCAACCGTCCCGAGATGCGCGACAGTGGTTACAAGGATGTGGACTACGGTCTGACGGTGCGCGAGCTGGCCCAGATGTTCAAGGAAGCCGGCATCGATCTGCCCAACGTGCCCAAGTCCGATTTCGACGATCCCTTCGGAACGGCGACGGGTTCCGGCGTCATCTTCGGCGCCACCGGTGGTGTGATGGAATCCGCACTGCGTACGGTCATCGAGCTGGTGGTTGGCATCAAGGTCGAAGATCTCTTCGAGCACGCCGACATCGTTCCGGTTCGTGGCTTCGACGGCGTCCGTTACATGGAACTGACCATTCCGGATGTCGGCCCCGTGCCCGAGATCCTGGCTCCGCTGGGTATCAAGGACTGGAACTGGCTGAAGGGCGTCACCGTCAAGGTGGCCGTGGCCCATGGTACTGCCAACGCCAAGAAGGTGCTGGACGATATCAAGGCCGGTGGCAAGTTCAGCGAGTGCCATTTCATCGAGTTCATGGCTTGCCCGGGCGGCTGCCTGGGTGGTGGCGGTCAGCCTATCCCGACCTCCCCGGCCATTCGCGAGGCCCGCGCCAAGGCGATCTACGCGGAAGACGCCGCCTACGAGGTACGCAAGAGCCACGAGAACCCGGCTGTCCTCGAGCTGTACACCAACTTCCTGCCCGAGGGCCCCTGCAGCCACAAGTCCCACGACTTGCTGCACACCCACTATCTGGCCCGCGGCCGCTACATGGTATAGCGCCCGGTCCAACTCCGACCAGTCGACGGGGACCCTTTGGGGTCCCCGTTTTGCTACCGGGTGGATCCGATTGAGCTTGTGTGTCAGGGCTGTGGCATGTCCCTGCTTGAAGTTCGCAGCATGAACTCGCCAAACAGCGGGACAGAGAAAGAGAGAAGCCCGTGCCCCGGGCTGAAGATCATGCCCTTTCTGATCAGGCTTCCCCGAAGCGGACCCGTCGCCGTGGAGGGGATCTGCAGCAACTCGGCCACATCTCCGGTCCGGCAGAGCTCCGTGCCGATTCTGGCCATGGCGAGCAGGAAAGCTCTCTCGCGCGGGGACATGCGGTCGAAGCGTACGCGAAAGAAATCCTGATCCAGTTGCCGCGTGACTTTCTCGCTTGCACGCCTAATCAGGTCCGCCCCGATCTTCGGGGACTCGCTCAGGTTCCATGCCTGGTAGCCCCACTCCTGCAGGAAATAGGGATAACCTTGTGTAGCCTTGAAGACTTCGTCAAGTGCCTCGTCGGTGAAGTGCACATCAAGCTGATTTGCCGGAACTTGCAGGGCGCGAGAACTATCCGCTGGAGAGAGTGGGCCGACCTCGGGGAATGAGAAGAGGCGCTCAGCATAGGTCTTTGCCTCACCGGCAAGCTGCGGTAGCACAGGCAATCCAGCTCCAATCAGCATCAATGGTAACTGTCTTTGCTGCATGAGGTGCATGGACATGATCAATGCGCTAAGTTCTTTTTTACTAAGGAATTGAATTTCGTCGATGAGCAGTGCGATGGCGGTCTTTCGCTCTTGTGCAGCCAGAGCGACTCCAAGAAGCAGTTGGGGGAGATCTGTCTCGATGTCCCCACTATCTGCCGTGCCCGCCTCGGGTTGAACATCAATACCCAGATTGACCTCACCGATGCTCAGCCGTAGTCCATTGACAAAGCTGCCTAGTACAGCCAGGCCGCGACGAGCCAGATTTCCTGCGCCAGCCAGCCGGTTTAAGTCGTAGAGAATGGTGCGGAGTTGTGACGCCAACAGGAAGGAAAGCGGCTTCTCCAGATGCGCTTCGGCGAAGACAGTTCTAATACTCAGATTTTCAGCCTCTTGCAGCATTATGTTGAGAAGCACGGTTTTGCCCGTACCACGCAATCCTGTCAACAGCAGGCTTTTTTCTGAGCGCCCGGCAAGGATTCTCCTGCACAGAACACGGCCCTGCTCCAGTATTGGAGAGCGACCCGCAAGTTCGGGTGGTGGTGAGCCAGCGCCGGGAGCAAATGGATTGGTGATGATGTTCATGAATAATTATAGACAATTATTCCAATTTATTCATACTTATATTTGCACTAAGAATAATTGGGAATATATGGGGATAATTGGGATAAATCGATTTGCTGGCTGCCGAGCAGAAGGTCCTGTGCAGGCTGAGCGCGTCAGCGAATCTACGTACAGTCAGTTGCAATACTATGATAAACAATCGTTTGTCGAGGCATGTGAGTGCTATCCACCAAGGCGAGGCGGAATTGTCCGTGTGCCTAGGAGATAAAACGGCCACGCTTACGCGCGGCCGCTTGGTTGACAGATGTGGTTACAAGGCAGACGCTGTGTCTCCAGCGAGAAGACTTAGCGATCCATTGTGTGAAATGGCGGACGAATCTCGCGGAATGGGTCCGTGGGACCGACCCAGGTTGGCGTCGCAAATGGCGGGTCTACTTGGATGAAGGGAGGTTGAGGGTAGTCCTCCATCGGTAGAGCAAAGGGCGCCTCCCGCTCAGCATAGTTCGGCATTGGAAAATCAATTACCGGAACCTTGCCCGACATCGGGAAGGGAGCATCACCATTGGTAATGACCATGTAGTGAAGCTCTCCCACATCAATGAACATTTCGCGCGGCACTTCCCGTGCCCCTGCATAGGCTGCAAAAGCTGTCAGGGTCAGGATAGCCAGCGCCAGCTTGAGACCACTGAATGTCGTACTGCCTTTCATGATAACCTCCTCCAGGAGTTTACTGAGGTACCTACATCTGTCTTCGGCAGCGACTGCTCGGCGCTCCCGAAACCGGCACCCATAGACGGAACAATCCGAACGGGTTTCAGGTAAAAGTGTTCTTTCTGACCTCTTTGAGTCTCCAGGACTGCGAAAAGTCACAGAGCGGCAGTCGAAATGCTTCTTCAACGAGAACTGTATAAACCCGCTTGGGTACTGCAGAAAACAGATTTCTCGCTTGCTCGCTGTGTAATACAGTACCAAATTGGTCATAATTAGAATTCCTATCATGTTGCGCTGCCGGGAGGCAGCGGAAGGAGGCTGATATGGCAACATCCCCAAACACAGTGCCGATTGATGAGGCAAGAATCAGTGATACATTGGCGCGGGCCGCAAAGCAGGACGCCACGCAGGTAAGAGAAATTTTGTCACACGCGCGCGAAGGCAAAGGCCTGGACGACGCTGAAATGGCAGTGCTGATGGGAATCAGCGATCCCGACTTGCTGCATGAGTTGTTTGATACTGCGCGGGACGTGAAGGACATGATCTACGGACGGCGACTGGTACTCTTTGCGCCGCTCTACATTTCAAACCTGTGTGCGAACGACTGTGCCTATTGCGCATTTCGTATCACAAATCGCAAGATTAAGCGTCGCGCCCTGACCCAACCCGAGCTGACGCATGAGACGGAATTGCTGCTGGCGCAAGGACACAAGCGCGTTCTGCTGGTGGCGGGCGAGAGCTATCCCAAGCAGGGCTTTCAGTACGTGCTGGATAGCGTGCGCACGGTTTACGAGACCAAGACCGAGCATGGCAGCATTCGCCGTATCAATGTCAACGTGGCACCGCTCAATCTGGAAGAGTTCAAAGCGCTGAAGGGCGCAAATATCGGTACGTATCAAATCTTCCAGGAAACGTATCACCGTGACACATATGCGCGCATGCATACGCGTGGACCCAAAAAGGACTACGACTTTCGTATCACGGCGATGGATCGTGCCATGGAAGCAGGCATCGATGATGTAGGTGTTGGTGTGCTCTTTGGGCTCTTCGATTGGCGCTGGGAAACCTTAGCCCTGATGCAGCACATTCGTCACCTCGAGGGGCGTTTTGGTGTCGGACCACACACTATCTCGGTTCCTCGTCTGGAGCCTGCTACAGGAGCCGATGTGGCCGTGCATCCTCCCAAGCCGGTTTCGGACATCGACTTCCGCAAGCTTGTGGCCATCCTGCGTCTAGCTGTGCCCTACACCGGTATCATCATGAGCACGCGTGAGACGGCGGAAATGCGCCGTGAGACATTTGCACTCGGTGTATCACAAATTTCGGCTGGCAGTCGAACGAATCCAGGTGGATACGAGGATGAAACGCAAGGCCTGACGGGCGAGCATGCCAACATGCCGAATCTGGAAGACGAAGATGCGACCGCTGAGAGCCAGTTCTCGCTAGGCGACCACCGCTCGCTGGATGAAGTGATACATGACCTGATCAAGATGCGCTACATCCCCTCTTTCTGCACAGGATGCTACCGACTAGGTCGTACTGGTGCGGACTTCATGGATCTGGCCAAGCCCGGCGCAATCAAAGCGCACTGCGCGCCTAATGGCCTGAGCTCCTTCCTGGAATATCTCATGGACTTTGCCTCGCCGAAAACCAAGGCTGACGGCTTGGCCGTGATACCGGAAATGCTAGAGGGAATGGATCCTGGCCCGCGTCGTACAGCTGAAGCCCTGATGGAGAAGGTCCGCGAAGGACGCAGGGACGTCTACTGCTAGCCAGTAAAGGACACCATGACCACAAGGTTTGACGAGGACCTGCTGGGGCAGCGCGAGCTGCCATCAGACTGTTTGTGGGGCGTACATACGGAGCGTGCGCGGGAGAATTTCCCACTAAGCGGACGCTCCGTTCATTCTGCCCTGATCAAGGCCTATGGCCAGGTAAAGCTCGCGTGTGCGCAAGTGAACCGGGATCTTGGTGTTTGGAAGCTTGCTCCGGAAAAAGCTGACGCAATTGAGCGTGCTTGCCGCGAAATGATCGACGGTGAGTTGGATGAGGTTGTGGTTGTTGACGCACTGCAGGGTGGAGCGGGAACAAGCACGAACATGAATGTCAACGAGGTCCTTGCAAACCGGTCGTTGCAGTTTCTGGGCAAGGAGCCCGGCGAGGTTCGGTTTGTATCACCGAACGATGATTTGAACCGGCACCAATCTACGAACGATACATATCCTACTGCGTTGCGAATCGCTTCCATGGCTGGTTTCGAGCGACTGGAACAGGCTGTGGTAGAATTGCAGCAGGCGTTTCAGGCCAAGGAGCACGAGTTCGCCCACATCGTCAAGGTGGGACGCACCCAGCTGCAGGATGCAGTATTGACGACCCTGGGGCGCGAAATGAGTGCTTACGCGGACGCTTTGTCACGCGACCGTTGGCGCATTTACAAATGCAACGAGCGCCTGCGTGTAGTTAATCTAGGCGGTACAGCCATTGGCAGCGGTCTCGGAGCACCGAGGCAGTTCATCTTTCGTGTCACGGATGTGTTACGCGAAATTACCGGGTACAATCTGGCTCGTGCGGAGAACCTGGTGGACGGCACACAGAATGCAGACGTGTTTGTCGAGGTCAGTGGAATTGCCCGTGCGTTGGCATGCAGTTTGAAGAAGATCAGCAATGACCTGCGTCTGCTGAGCAGTGGTCCTGATGCTGGTCTCGGAGAGTTGATTTTGCCCGCTCGCCAGGCGGGAAGTTCCATTATGCCGGGAAAAGTGAATCCGGTGATACCGGAGGCCGTGATACAAGTTGCCTGGCGGGTAGAGGCAAACGACTTGGCAATCACGCAGGCAGCTGGTGCGGGAGCTCTGGAGCTTAACCCCTTCCTGCCCCTTGTCGCAGACTGCCTGTTGGAGAATATCGACCTGCTCGCGCGCGCTTGTGATACACTGCGTGCGCATTGTGTTGAAGGCTTGCGGGCAAACGAAGAGCGTTGTCGACGTCACGTGGAGAATTCCACGGCGGCTGCAACAGCACTGGTGGGGCCACTGGGCTACGATCGCGTGAGTGCTTTGGTGAAACAGGCGCATGCGGAAGGTCGTAGCGTCAGAGAGCTTGTGATTGAAAGCGGTCTGATGACGACACAGGAGTTTGCAGAGGCGATTACGCCGGAAGCTGTGTGTCGATTAGGTAGTTGATGTAGTGTGACAAAAATCACGGAGGCTGCATGGCTCACAAAGCCATCAAGCGCTTTCGTCTGCATATCGGCTTGTTTGGCCGTCGTAATGTGGGCAAGTCCAGTCTGCTAAACGCGTTGACCCGTCAGCATGTCAGCATCGTTTCTGAATTCGCCGGAACGACTACGGACCCTGTGGAGAAGCCAATGGAGCTGCTTCCGCTGGGCCCTGTGTTGTTTATCGACACCGCCGGAATAGACGATGAAGGCGCTCTTGGTGAGATGCGTGTATCACGAACACGCAAGGCCTTGGATCGCGTGGATCTTGGCATCGTAGTTTGTGACGGAGGTGAGTGGGGCGATTTCGAAAAAGGACTGCTGGACGAGTTTCGTGATCGTGAAGTGCCTGTCATTGCGGTTTTCAACAAGCGTGATACAAAGCCTGCAGGTCCATTGACATTGGCTGAGTTAGCAGCAAAGAAGATTCAAGCTGTACATACGGCTGCAACAACCAGTGAAGGCCTTCCTGAACTGCGTCAAGCGCTTCTTCAGGCTGCGCCCGATGACTGGCTGCAGAGCACGGGCATCCTTTCGGATCTAGTGCCGCCCGGTGAGCTGGCAATCCTGGTCGTCCCCATCGACAAGGAAGCACCAAAGGGGCGCTTGATTCAACCACAGGTCCAGGCCATTCGCGAACTGTTGGACAATGACTCGTGGTGCCTGGTGGTGAAGGAACGCGAGCTTGCGGGTGCCATCGAGCGTGTTACCGTGCCGCCTGCGTTGGTGGTTACTGACTCCCAGGCCTTTCTGAAAGTAGCCGCTGATACTCCGCCCACGGTGCCGATGACCAGCTTCTCGATCCTCTTTGCCCGTCGTCAGGGAGATCTGCCGGAGTTTGTTCGCGGTGCTGCTACTATTGATAACCTGCGCAGCGGCGATCGTGTTTTGATCGCAGAAGCCTGCAGCCATCATCCACTAACCGACGATATTGGTCGCGTTAAAATCCCGCGCTGGATTCGCCAGTACACGGGTGCGCGCATCGAGTTTGATCACAAGCAGGGTCATGACTTTCCCGAGGACCTGGCGCCATGGAAACTCGTGATACACTGCGGCGCATGCATGTGGAATCGCCGCGAAGTGCTCAATCGACTGCTACAGTGCCGTCGTGCTGGTGTTCCCATGACGAACTATGGTCTGGCAATAGCATTTACACTGGGCATCTTTGAGCGCGCCTTAGCCCCCTTCCCGGCCGCATTGGATGTGTATCACGAAGTAGTACGCGAGGCACAGGGTGAGTGATCTTGGTCGCGACGAAGTTCAGAGTTGGTTGCGGGAGACGGATGCGCAGCGACTGGAGAAGCTCTGGCAGTTGGCGGACGAAACACGAAGGCGTTACGTAGGCGATGACGTTCATCTACGCGGACTGATTGAAATCTCCAACTATTGCGCTCGCCGCTGCGCCTATTGCGGCATTCGGCAGCCTAATCACGCTGTGACACGATATCGCATGAGCGAAGAAGAAATTCTCGCATGTGCTTCATTGGCCGCGGATTTCGGTTACGGAACAGTTGTGCTGCAAGCGGGCGAGGATTACGCAGTGCCTGCAGAGGATGTAGCACGAGTACTTCGTCGTATAAAAAAGGAAACAGGTCGGGCTATAACGCTAAGTCTTGGTGAGCGGGATGACGAGACCTATCGGATGTGGCACGAGGCTGGCGGTCACCGATATCTCTTACGTATCGAAACCTCCAATCCGGAGTTGTTCACGCGCATTCACCCGCATCTTGGTGATACAGCGGTCAGCCGTATGGAGCGTCTGCAGAAGCTGCGTGAGATCGGTTTCGAGATCGGCAGTGGCGTGATGATCGGCCTTCCCGGGCAAACCTGGGAAAGCCTTACAGACGACCTGTTGCTGTTTCGCGATGTGGATATGGACATGCTGGGCACCGGCCCCTTTATTCCGCATCCCGATACACCCCTGGGGAGGGCAGTCCTGGCGGCACGTGGCGAACTTACGGGAGAAGCAGCTGAGGCTGCCCGCCAACAGTTCCCCTTCGCTGCACCAGACGAGCAGGTCCCGGCCAATGAGTTGACTGCACTCAAAGTATTAGCCCTGACGCGCTTGCTCCGTCCGGATGCTAACATCCCATCGACCACGGCTCTGGCAACTCTGAATCTTCAAGGCGGAAAAGAACTGGGCCTAAGACGCGGTGCAAACGTGATTATGCCTAACCTAACGCCGATGAAGTACCGCACGCTTTACGAAATCTATCCGGCCAAAGCCTGTGTCAGCGCGCCGGAGCGTGAGACACACGAAGGCATTCTGCGGATGCTGGCGACCCTGGGACGCTGCCCGGGAAGGGGGCCAGGTTTTCGAACCGGCTCAGGTCGCCGTGTTTGAGACAATCCAATAGCAAGACCCTGATTCTCCTTCAGGTGAGTTTTCCAGATCCAAAGCGCTTTTTGCTCTACTTGGCGGTGTCTATAACCGATAACGACGCTATGTGCCGATCATAGATGCATGTATGAATTATTGGAAGCGAAACAATACCATGTTTCGAAACCAAAATAGTCAAAAATTTAACATGCAAAAGAATCTCTATTCTTCAGTACAAGCTTCCAAGTGCATGGCTATATCATGAATTAACAAGGATGAAGCTGAGATGTGTAACAGAGCAGCTTTTTACCTGGCCAGAATTCGGGATAAAGAGCTGAGAATTGAGAGCTTTTCTTGCTTAAGGACTTGACTCTAAACTGTCAAGGGTTTAACATACCACCGGATAACCGGGCCACGGCCTGACATGGGTGGACCGGAACTCGAATCGGGCGACCTGATGCTACAGGAGCAATACATGAAGACGATCGACGAAATTCTGCAGGGACACCCTGACGCTGGTCGGGACAAGCTGATCCCCATCCTGCAGGAGGTCCAGGGCGAGCTGGGATTCCTTTCCCGCGAGGCTGTGACACGAATCGGCGCCCATCTGGACCTGCCGGCGAGCAAGATTTATGGCGTGGCCACCTTCTATAATCAGTTCCGCTTTTCTGCCATCGGCAAGTATCACATCCAGGTGTGCCGCGGAACCGCGTGTCACGTGAAGGGCAGCGCCAATGTGTTACAGGCTCTGGAGCAGGAATTGAAAATCGCACCAGGTGAAACGACTCGCGATGGCCTTTTCAGTCTGGAAGTGGTGGCCTGTATTGGCGCCTGTGGTTTGGCTCCTGTGATTGCCATTGGCGACGAGTATCACGCCAAGGTCGAGCCCGGTCAGGTCGCTGCGATTCTGAAGCAGTATCGCGAGAAGGAAGCGGCGACCAAGAACGCCCTGGAAGCCTAACACGCCGAGGATGAGCATGAATAAAAACCTAGCCTCCATGCTGATTGAAGAGCAAATCAGCGTCCGGAAGGACAGCAGCGAGATTCAGCTGAGCGACCACGTGCGCCAGGTCCGCCGCGATGTCATCGATCGACCTGTCTTTTTCATCGGCGCAGGCACTTGTGGACTCAGTGCTGGTGCTGACAAATCTCTAGCCGTTTTGCGAGCTGGTTTGGCCGCGCGCGGTGTTGATGCAGAGATCGTTGAAGTGGGCTGCATCGGCCTGTGTGCCGCAGAGCCGCTGCTGGATGTGCAGCTTCCTGGTCGCAGTCGCATCAGCTTCAGTCATGTGACACAGGACAAAGTCGAGCCGCTGCTGGACGCCATTCTGGAAGAGCGTCTGCCAGAGGGTGTCGAGATTCTGGGCCAGTTCCGCCACGAGGATCACAAAGACTGGGACGGTGTGATACACATCGACGAGCATCCGTTCTTCAAACCGCAGAAGCGACTTGTTTTGCGCAACTGCGGCAAGATCAATCCCGTCAATCTGGAAGAATATGTAGCACAGGGTGGCTATCGCGCATTCGCCAAGGCCATTCAAACCATGACTCAGCGTCAGGTATGTGATACAGTGCTTGCCAGCGGTCTGCGTGG
Source organism: Candidatus Delongbacteria bacterium (assembly GCA_963663545.1). Classification (GTDB taxonomy): domain Bacteria; phylum CAIWAD01; class CAIWAD01; order CAIWAD01; family CAIWAD01. The sequence goes on along the minus strand of OY760505.1, from coordinate 1,562,025 downwards.
ACGCGGCGGCGGTGGCTTTCCCACCGGTCGCAAGTGGTCCTTTGCCATGGCCGAGGAGAGCGAGCAGAAGTACATGATCTGCAACGCCGACGAGGGCGACCCTGGTGCCTTCATGGACCGCGCCGTCATTGAAGGTGATACATATGCCATGCTCGAGGGCCTGGCGATTGCCGCCTACGCCATCGGCGCTAATACCGGCTACATCTACATTCGTGCCGAGTATCCCTTGGCCATTCAGCGCCTGAAAATCGCCATTGCCAAGCTTGAAGAAGTTGGCCTGCTGGGTAAAAACATCCTCGGCACCGGTTTCAGCTTCAAGATCATCATCAAGATGGGTGCCGGGGCATTTGTCTGCGGCGAAGAAACAGCGCTGATTCACAGCATCGAGGGCAAGCGCGGCATGCCGCGTCCCCGTCCGCCTTTCCCGACTACAAGCGGATTGTTTGGCAAGCCCACGGTGATCAACAATGTGGAAACGCTCGCCAACGTGCCGATCATCATCGCCGAAGGTGCAGAGTCCTATGCGGCACTGGGAACCGAAGGCTCCAAGGGAACCAAGGTCTTCGCGCTTTCCGGCAAGATCACACTGACCGGTCTAGTGGAAGTGGAGATGGGCTGCACCATTCGCAGCATCATCTTCGACATTGGCGGCGGTGTAGAATTCGGTCGCAAGTTCAAAGCCGTGCAAATGGGCGGTCCTTCCGGCGGCTGCATCCCCGAGTCACACCTGGACATCGCCATCGATTACGAAAGCCTCAAGACCGTGGGCGCCATGATGGGTTCTGGCGGTATGGTCGTGATGGACGAGAATACTTGCATGGTGGATGTGGCAAAGTTCTTCATGGAGTTCATCCAGCGCGAGAGCTGCGGCAAGTGCATTCCCTGCCGCGAGGGAACTCGCCAGATGCTCGAAATGCTACAGGCCATTACCCGCGGACGCAACAAGGAAACCGATTTCCAGACCCTCGAGCGCTTCAAGGGCGTGATGTACATCGAGCGTCTGGCAAATGTGATTCGTGATACAAGCCTTTGCGGACTTGGTCAGAGTGCGCCCAACCCGATTCTGAGCACTTTGCGCTGGTTCCGCGACGAATACGAAGCGCACATCTACGAGCGCCGCTGTCCGGCACACACCTGTCAGGATCTGCTGGTCTTCGAGATCGACACCGAGAAGTGCACGGGCTGTACCGTCTGCGCACGCAAGTGTCCAACGGACGCGATTCTCGGCACGCGCAAGAATCCGCATCACATCGTCACCGAGAAGTGCATCGGCTGTGGCACCTGCAAGGATGTCTGCCGCTTTGATGCAGTCCTGATCAAGTGACAATAGGAGTCGTCCCCATGCAGATCACTGTCAATAACCGAACCATCGAGGCCAATGCCGGCGAGACCATTCTTGACGCCTGCACCCGTGCGGGGATCAAGATCCCGACCCTGTGTCACATGAAAGGCCTTTTGCCCAGTGGCGCTTGCCGCATTTGCGTTGTCGATGTCGAAGGCCGCGGCCTAATTCCTAGCTGTTCTCACCCTGTCGAGAACGGCATGGTGATACATACCAATAGTCAGCGTGCCGTTACCGCGCGCAAGACGATTATCGAGTTGCTACAGGCGAATCATCCCGATGACTGCTTGTACTGTGTGCGCAATGGCGACTGCCATCTGCAGGATCTGTCTGAGCTCTACGGCGTTCGCGAGCGGCGCTACACCGGTAGCCGCGTGACACATCCCGTGGATGTTTCCAGCCCGGCCATTCACCGTGACCAGGACAAGTGCATCCTGTGCGGCAAGTGTGTGCGTGTCTGTGAAGAGATCATGGGCGTCAGTGCCATCGACTTCGTCGGACGCGGTTCCAATTCCATCATTGCGCCCGCCTTTGTGCAGGGACTCAACGTTTCCTCCTGCATTGCCTGTGGCCAGTGTGTCATGGTGTGTCCCACCGGCGCACTGCGGGAGCACAGCGATATTCGCACGGTGCTCGAGGCGCTGAACAATCCGAATCTGCACGTCGTCGTGCAGCACGCGCCCTCGGTTTCCGTTACTGTCGCTGAGGAATTCGGTTTTCCCGCCGGTCGCGACGTGAATGGCCTGATGGTTGCCGCGCTGCGTCAGCTCGGTTTTGAGCAGGTCTTTGACACCGGCTTCACTGCCGATCTCACCATTATGGAAGAGGCCAGTGAGCTGGTGGACCGCATCAAGAACAAGGGCCCGCTGCCCATGTTCACTTCCTGTTCTCCCGGTTGGGTGAAATACATCGAGCAGGCGCATCCGGACTATTTGGATCACGTGTCCACCTGCAAGAGCCCGCAGCAGATGATGGGCGCGCTCATCAAAACGTATTACGCCGAGAAGAACGAGCTGGACCCCAAGAAAATCTTCAGCGTGGCCATCATGCCCTGTACTGCGAAGAAGTTCGAGGCCAACCGCAAGGAAATGGGCCGTGAGGGCGTAGCCGACATCGATGCGGTGCTGACAACACGTGAGCTGGCGCGCATCATCAAGATGTACGGCATCGAGTTCGACAAGCTGGAGCCGGAGAATGCCGATCTGCCTCTGGGTGTGCGCTCCACGGCGGGCAAGCTCTTCGGAAGCTCAGGTGGTGTAATGGAGGCCGCGCTGCGCACGGCGTATTACATGCTTACCGGCGAGGAACTGCCAAACTACGTGATACGCGAAGTACGCGGACTTGAGGGCATCAAGGAGCTGCACGTCAAGGTGGGCGAGCTCGATCTTGGTGTGGCCGTTGCCAATGGCTTGATCAATGCGCAGAAGCTGCTGCATCAGATTCGCAAGGAAGGTCGGACGGATCTGCAGTTCATCGAAGTGATGACCTGCCCCGGCGGTTGCATCGCAGGCGGTGGACAGCCGCAGGCAACCGATGTCGACGATATTCGTGCGCGAATGCAGGCCTTGTACAACATTGATCAGCAGGAGCCCATGCGCGCTTCCCATCGCAACTGGGCCATTCGCGAACTCTACGAGAAATGGCTGGGTGAGCCGCTTGGGCACAAGAGCCACGAACTCTTGCACACCCATTACACCAAAAGGGATGTGATACACTAATGCTGCGCTCGGGAGCCCAGTTGATCACAACCATCAAGGAGCGGTGTCGCACGTGTTACACTTGCGTCCGTGACTGTCCGGCCAAGGCCATTCGCATCGTGCGGGGACAGGCCGAAGTCATTGGCGAGCGCTGTATCGGTTGTGGCAACTGTGTCCGGGTTTGTCGTCAGCAAGCCAAGAGTGTGCTGGACGGAATCGTCCATGTACGCGAACTGCTGGCGGGCAAGGCCAAGGTGGCTGCGATTCTGGCGCCTTCCTTTCCTGCGGAGTATCACGACACCGATTGGCATCAGGTCGTGGGCATGGTGCGCAAGCTGGGCTTTCACAGTGTGCACGAAGTAGCCTTTGGCGCAGACCTTGTAGCACGCGCCTACCGACGGCTGTTGGATAACTATCCGGATCGGCGACACATTGCGACGACCTGTCCGGCCGTTGTGACCTACGTCGAGAAGTATCACCCCGAGCTGGTGCCGAATCTTGCTCCCATTGTATCACCGATGATTGCCGAAGCGCGTGTATTACGCCGACTTTTAGGTAGTGATCTGCGCGTTGTCTTCATAGGTCCCTGTTTGGCGAAGAAGTCTGAGGCTGGCTGGAATGCCGAGCATCCGGAAGTGGATGGAGTACTGACTTTCATCGAGCTCAACCGGATGTTTGCCGAGGACGGTATCACGGCGGAGAGCGTTGCGCCCACGGATTTCGATCCTCCCCACGCGGGCATCGGCGCTCTCTTTCCGATCTCCCACGGCATGTTGCAGGCCGCGGGAATCAGCGAGGACCTTTTATCCAATGATGTGGTCGCCGTCGACGGCACCAACCATTTCACCCAGGCCATCGAGGCTTTCGGCACTGGCGCGCTGGACGTGCGCCTACTGGAGACCCTTTGCTGCAACGGATGCATCAACGGTTCGGGCATCGACTCGCGAACACCGGAGTTCAAACGCCGGGTCGCCGTGAGCCAGTTTGTGCGCGAGCGCATCCATGAGCAGGAGCCGGGCCAGTGGCAGAAGTGGGTCGGAGATGTTGCCGGTCTGGATCTGCATCAGGAATACACCATTGACGATCAGCGGCTGGGCATGCCTTCGCCGCAGGAAATGCGCGAGATCCTGTCGCGTATGGGAAAGACAGAACCCGAGGACGAGCTGGATTGCGGCGCCTGTGGCTATGCTACTTGCCGCGAACACGCCGTCGCTATTCACAAAGGTCTGGCCGAGAGCGAGATGTGCCTTCCATGGACCATCGACCGCCTGAACCACTCGCTGGTGGAGCTGCATGACAGCAACGCCAAGCTCGCTTCTGCCAGACAAGCGTTGATCAATGCGGAGAAGCTCGCCTCAATGGGGCAGCTCTCCGCTGGTATTGCCCACGAGATCAACAACCCGCTGGGCGTGATCCTGTTGTATGCCAAGATGATGCAGGAAGAAGCCGGCGACGATCAGGAGAAGATTGAGGATCTGTGCATGATCGTCGAGCAGGCCGAGCGCTGCAAGAAGATCGTCTCGGGTCTGCTCAACTTTGCCCGCAAGAGCAAGGTCAATCTGGCGCCAGCGGACATTCGCGAAATCATCGACCATAGTTTGAAAGCGATCCAGGTGCCAGCTAGCGTGACCCTGGCGGTGGAACACCAGATGACCGAGTCGGTGGCGCCGGTGGATGCGGACCAGCTTGTGCAGGTGCTGACAAACCTGGTGCGAAATGCCATTGAGGCCATGCCCGATGGTGGCAACTTGAAGCTGCTGACCGATAATGCCGAGGGAATGGTTCGCATTCAGGTCAGCGATTCGGGAACGGGAATCGAGCAGCAACACCTGCAGAAGATTTTCGAACCCCTGTTTACGACGAAAAAATTGGGTGAGGGTACCGGCCTCGGTCTGGCCGTGACCTACGGAATTGTGAAAATGCACCGCGGCAACATCGAGGTCAAATCCAATGCGGATCCAGCCAAGGGTGCCACGGGAACGACGTTTATCATCACATTGCCGCTGCGAAATCCGGGCGGCACGGACAGCAGCCCAATCGGCCGACGTCCGACCGGAGCATGATGGACAGTAAGGACAGCAACCCCAGCGGTCGGTGACTGACCGGGGCCTGATCTGGTATTGCGGAGGTTACAGATATGTCCGAGAAGAACTACACCGGCAAGCGGGTGCTGGTGGCCGACGACGACATCGATTTGCTGGAGCAGCTGAAGCTCTTCCTCGAGACGGCAGGCTTCACGGTGATCGCGGCTGACAGCCAGGCACAGGCCGAGCAGCTTTTGCAGGAGACAGCGCCGGATCTGGCGGTCTTCGACTTGATGATGGAGAACCAGGACAGTGGCTTTGTGCTGGCCTACAAAACCAAGAAGCTTTATCCCAATACGCCCGTGATTCTGGTAACGGCGGTTGCGGCCGAGACCGGAATCAGCTTCCACACGGAGACCACCCAGGATCGCTCCTGGATCAAGGCCGACGCTGTGCTGGACAAGGATATCCGCTACGAACAGCTCATGCGCGAGATCGAGCGCCTGATGTAATCCGGCGCGAGCGGCGGTTCTTTGACGGGAGGTAGCATGGAAGTCCTGAATGTTCTGGTAGTCGACGACGAACCCGGCATGCGCCTGGGAAGCGCGCGCGTACTCAAACGCTTCAGCTTCTCGCTGCCGGAGCACGACGACGAGATCAGCTTCGAGGTGGATACTGCGGAGGATGGCGCCGAGACGCTGTCGCAGCTGCAGGCCAACAAGTATGACATCGTGCTGCTGGACTACAAACTGCCCGACATGACGGGATTGGATATTCTGCAGTGGATGCGCGAGCAGGAGCTACAGTGCCTGACCGTGATGGTGACCGCCTACGCCAGTCTGGATGTGGCCGTAAGTACCACGAAGAATGGTGCTTTTGATTTTCTGGCCAAGCCCTTTACGCCGGACGATCTGAAAACCGTCGTTCGCAAGACGGCGCATCAAGTGTTCCTGGCGCGGCAGGCGCGCAAGCTGGCTGAAGAAAAACGCCGCGTGCGCTTCCAGTTTATTTCCGTGTTGGCTCACGAGCTGAAGGCGCCGCTGGCCGTGCTCGAGAACTACATGAACATCATGCACGCTCACACGCTGGGCGACGAGCTGGTAAAGTACGACGGCTTTGTCGATCGCTGCCTGACGCGCATTGGCGGCATGCGCAAAATGATTCTGGACCTGCTGGATCTGACCCGTATCGAGTCGGGGCAGAAGGTGCGCGAGCTGAAGCAGGTGGATGTCATTGCGCACGCGCGCAATAGTGTTGAAGCGGCCCTGGCGATGGCGCAGGAGAACGGCATCAGTGTCGAGCTGCACGCGCCCGAGTCCTTGAACATGGTGGCCGATGGCGGCGAGCTGGAGATCATTCTGAACAACATGATCTCCAACGCGGTCAAGTACAACCGCGAGAATGGCCGGGTGGATGTGAGCCTTCGCCGCGAGGCGGATGTGATCGGCATCGAGGTCAAGGATACCGGCATTGGCATGAGCAAAGAAGATGTGGCCAGGCTCTTTGGTGAGTTTGTGCGCATCAAGAATTCCAAGACCGCAAAGGTGATGGGCTCCGGACTGGGCCTCTCGATCCTGCGCAAACTTAGCTCCCTCTATGAGGGCGAAGTCACCGTGGAAAGCGAGCCCGATGTGGGCTCCACCTTCACCGTGACCCTACGTGATCAACCTCTGCCTGAACCAGAGGCGCCCACCGCCTCATGATTCAGCGTCTTGCTTTCCCGCAGATACAGGTAGCGGCCGGCGTTTGCCGGCCGTTGCTGTTTTTCGTGGCCAACCCGGACAGCGGGAGGGCTTCGGTGCGAGGGCGCGGTGACGCAATCACAGATAGAAAACGGTCGACCGCAGCCGACCGTTTTTGCTCGTCGAATAAGAAAACTGCCGATGCTTGACCGGCAGCCAGGTGCAGAGGTCAGGACTTCGCCGGCGCCTCTCCAGCCTTCTTCGGGCCACAGGTGCCGGTGCAACCGGGAGCGCAGGGAGTCGGCGTTTCGGCGGGCTTGGGCGCATTGCGCACTTGCAGAGCTGCTGTAGCAGCCGCGCAAATCTGGCAGTTGGCGTGATCAACGCACTCATGCTCGGGCATCGCGCCGCCCTCAAGAACGGTTTTGAAGGTGCTGCAGTAGGTGCAGGATTCGGGTGTGCAGGCCTGACCCACGTGCATGGTCTGGCAGTTGCCGGGGCAGGGCTGGCCGGCGGCCTTCACTGCACAGGTGGTGGCACAATTGCCGCTGCAGGGCTGGCCGTTGGCGTGAGCGCTACAGGTGGCAGGATTGCAGGGCTGACCGTTGGCATGCTGGGCGCAAGTTCCGCTACAGGTGTGCTCTCCCTTCTTGGCCTGATCCTGATGACCGGAGCAGGTGCCGCTGCATGGGGCGGGCGTTGCGGCCTCCGCGTGAGAGGTGCATCCCGGAGTTGTCGTGACCGCTGTACTGGTCTGCTGGGTCTTGGTCTTGCATCCGCTGCAGCCGACACCAGCGGCTACGCTGCCTACCAGGGCCACACTGATGACCAGCGCCAGCGTCCACATCATCTTCTTCATGGTTCGTCCTTTCTACCACGGTCCGCTTGTTTATTGACCCGTGAATTTGGCTAATCCCTCACCTGCTTTCCTGACGGTGATCGGATTTGTCGCGAAATGCGTCCTTTGCGAAAACCCATCTTAGTTGAATACAAGTCAGTGTGTTCCCAGTAACAAAGCGATCCTTCAAATTTCAAGAAAATGCAGCGCATATCGCTACCTGACGCGTGACTCTACTGGGCTTTCATGCTATATTGGGCCCTCGTCTTCTCTGCAGCTTTGCAGACGGGACACTTTGCCAGAGTGGCGGAATTGGTAGACGCGACAGACTCAAAATCTGTTGTCCTTCGGGATGTGAGGGTTCGAGTCCCTCCTCTGGTACTTACAGCTTACACACGAGTTATTCTATTTCGAACCGCAACACCCGTTTTCGTGTGTAGTTTTCGATGGGTGAAGCTGAGAAATTTCTTCGTGATGCACAGAAAAATTGGATAGTGGTGCTAAGAAGCGTACTTCTTATTACTCGTAGTATGTGTCTATACAGACCTTCAATATAGGAAGGAGACGATGAAGGTGGCTTTAGTGAAATGAGCAGATAGGTGACACGCGTGAAGTACGCCAGACAGCCGAATCCTTCGCTAGAATCACGGGATTTGGCTTTCCAGGTAAGCACACAACTCACAACCAGGAGTAACAGATGAAGATCACTTGGCAACGCATCCTTTCTGGTCTGATGTATGGAGGCGGATTTTACTTCCTGCTGGAGCAGCATAACTTCGCTTTGGCTGCGGGTGTACTTCTCATTGTTGGTGCGGTGGAGCTCCGACTGACGGAGAAGCTACCCAAGTAGCTAGCCTCTACCGAAGAGCAGGCCGCGAACTCCCTCGAAATAACCAGTCCACCGCTGCGCAAGGCATTTATGGGGGGGCCCATAGTTTCTGGCCACTCCCTGTTTCTGCTCAGCGAGTTTCTGCACTTTGAAGCATGCTTCAAATCGAAACGCCCAACCCCGAAAACGATAGCCTTGCCAATATCGAACTGACCATACGCGCCACAGCCGACAGAGATATGGCCAATCGACTGGCGGTTGTCCGGCTGGCCATCTAGGGCCACAGCGAAGAGCAAATTGCTGAAATCGAAATGGTTAGCACACGTTCTGTTCGACGCAATATCCAGCTTTTCAACGAGGGCGGGATTGATTCCCTTGCCAGCGCAAGCCGTGCTGGACGACCGCCGCTCGTCTCAGATGTTGGGGTGGAGGTAATCCTCTACAATGTGGATCACCCTGAGTTCGTGGGAGAATCCCACTGGACTCTTCTGAAGCTGCACGTGCGGATCAAACCGATCCTGGCCCATCAGACTGGCTACTCCACACTGACACGCCTGATTTGAACCCAACTGAGCGTCTATGGAAGTACATAAAAGATAGCTGGTTTACGGGCTGGTACTGCAAGACCCACGAAAAATTGCTGGAGCGTCTGGTGGAGGCGGTCAAGTCGCTGTTCGAGAACACACTACGCGTTAGGTCTGTGTGCCGTGTTTCGGACAAGACATCTAAGTAGCCCTATAGCACTCCCACTAGGCCAGCAGCAGCCACTACTCTTGTGGACTATATGCGTAGCTTTGATCGTTTCATAGCCATCACCCTCATGAGCTAATTATTGCTTGCGCATATTCCTGACAGATGCGTTCTGTTCGTTTAGTGCGTGAAGCTAAATCTGTATGGTGTAGGTACAAGATACTGAGTAGAGGGGGTGATGAGTAACAGAATTACTCGGGGGGAGAAGTTCTCGTTGGATAAAGGATAGCGGAGTGTTACATAACAGCAGCAACAGCGACGGCGAATCTGGAATGGAACTTAAACTCGAACAGCAGGGCAAGCCCAGGCCCGTCTACCACGTCACCATCGAAGCCGTGGAACAGCCCACGGGCCGGTGGCACGCAACGGCGTATCGGACGGATGTGAAGTCGGGGGAAAGGGTGAAGTTGTCGCAGCGATTGAGTGATGGGGATGAGTGGCAGCTGCGGCGGTTGTGTCAGGATGCGGTGTGGGTGGTGTATAGGGCCATTGCCAAGATGAGAAGGTCCCCCTGTTGTTCTGTATGGATTTATCCGAGCGGTGCAGCGAGGCCTGAGCATCACCGATTCGTTCTCTATTGGTGCGACTGGAGCAATTTTGTGTTCAGAAATAGACAGAGCCGGATTACGAGCTACTCCTTGGCGTGTTATTGTCATGGAGGCGGTTGGCGCGTTGCTCAGTGTTCTTATAGTCAGGTGCCATGAGCTTTCGTTGGCGTGTGGTACTCTCCTGCAGGTTTCAGTATTCAGGGAAGAGAGGACGCGGTATGAAGAGATTCTTCTTGCTGATCGTTTTACTAGGGGTCTCACTGGTGGCGGAGGGAGAGTAATGAGAGAGATGATATTTCCTATTGTGCCATTGATTGTGACACTCCAGAGCTTTGCAACATGTTGGAATACTCGGGAATTGAGTATTCCGGATTCGTTGGTTAGTAGTGGTGAGCTTGCCATTCTCACAGTGGATCCTATGAATGCGAACAATTTGTACCTACATAATGCGTATTCCAATGACCAGGGGGTGACTTGGAATCCTTATCAACAAGTCATATTTCAGACTATTGGATCAATTTATGTAAACCAATACTCACCAAACCAGGTTATACGAAAGAATGGTAATGAAATATTATATAGCCGAGATTTTGGGAATTCCTGGGAATACAGAAGTGGGGCCGCTTTTTCGGACAGTATGTTAAGGTGTCTCCCATCCTATCGACATGAGGACTGGAGCCATGAAGAAACGACGTACTTTCCCTGCCGAATTCAAAGCCCGTGTTGCGTTGGAAGCGCTGTCCGGGGCCTACACGCTGGCTGAGCTGGCTGCAAAACACGACCTGCACCCCAACATGATCGCCCAATGGAAACGCAAGGTGCAGGAGGATCTGCCTGCCCTCTTCGCCAAGAAAAGCGAGCTCGCTACAGATGGTCGTGAAGCCGAAATCAAGGATCTGCAGGCCAAGGTCGGCCAGCTGACCATGGAACGGGATTTTTTAGCCAAAGCCTTCGGTCGATGAGCCACGGTCGGAGAGTCGAGATGGTGGATCCCAATCACCCCAGGCTCAGCATCCACAGGCAGTGTCAGTTGGTGTCCATCGCCCGCTCGTCCTTCTACTACACGGGCAAGGGCGAATCGCCGCTCAACCTGAAGCTGATGCGCTTGATCGACGAAGAATTCATGCAGCACCCCTTCCTGGGATCCAGACAGATGGCGCGCTACCTGCGTCGCCAAGGCTACTGCGTGGGACGAAAGCGCGTGCAACGCTTGATGCGCAAGATGGGCATGGCAGCGATCTACTGCGCGCCAAAGACCAGCGAGCCACACCCGCAACACAAGATCTACCCTTATCTGCTCAGACACATGGTGATTGATCGTCCGAACCAGGTCTGGTGCGCGGACATCACCTACATCCCGATGCGCCGTGGCTTCCTGTACTTGGTGGCCATCATGGACTGGGCAACACGCGCAGTACTGTCCTGGCGCCTCAGTAACACAATGGACAGCCACTTCTGCGTGGAAGCGCTGGAAGAGGCAATACGGAGGTATGGACGACCGGAGGTCTTCAACACGGACCAGGGTAGCCAATTCACCAGTCTGGACTTCACAGGAGTGCTGAAGCAGGAAGGAATTCGCATTTCGATGGATGGCAGGGGCCGCTGGATGGACAACCGCTTCATTGAGCGACTCTGGCGCTCGCTGAAGTACGAGTGCATTTACTTGCACGAGCTGGAGACGGGAGGGGGGGCCAGAAGGCTGATCGACGATTGGATGCGCTACTACAACCACGACCGTCCGCACTCTTCACTCGAGGGCGGAAGAACGCCTTTTGAAACGTACCTTCAAGAGCCGGAAGAAAAGGCGGCATGAGCCATGCACAGGGAGTCCACCTTAACTACGCCGCCAAACTGTCCAGCGAATGGGGTCCACTTCTCTTGAGACACCAAATCCAGGTGATGCAAACCTTTTGGTTTTCAATAGCCTTGGGCAGGAAGTGGCCTCGGTGTTCAAAGGACATCTGGTTGCAGGATCACACACGTTCAATTTTGACGCGTCCCGTCTAGCATCGGGAGTATACACCTGCAGTCTCGAGCTCGGCGGTCACACGGAGTGCATTCAAATCACACTTGTGAAGTGATATGGAACGACCGAAGTCAAGGGCTTACTTGATTCCCAATGTTTGTTTTCAAGGCCCCCGGTCCCGGAAGGGAACCGGGGGCTTCTTGCCTCCCGTGATTCATCGACGGTGAATCAGACTGATATCCGCGGGTTGGCTACCGCACGTTCTGGTGTCCGTCTGGAGCTTTCTCGATCAAACACCGCGAGTCAGGCAATTGGCCTTTCGCATACTTCAGACGAGAATCCTCCAACCGCATCACGGGCAGTTCACTCGTTGTTCTTGTCTTATAGGGGTGCTCATAAGCTCTGTCCAAGACCCTCTGTTTTTGCTCGGCTGAAAGTCTCATCTTGATGCATGCGACAAGTCATACCACCCAACCCCGAAAACGATAGCCTTGCCAATATCGAACTGACCATTCGCGCCACAGCCGACAGAGATATGGCCAATCGACTGGCGGTTGTCCGACTGGCCATCAAGGGCCACAGCGAAGAACAAATAGCTGATATCGCAATGGTTAGCACACGTTCTGTTCGACGCTACATCCAGCTTTTCAACGAGGGCGGGATTGATTCCCTAGCCAGCGCAAGCCGTGCTGGCCGACCGTCGCTCGTCTCAGAGATTGAGGAGGAGATCATCCTCTACAATCTGGATCACCCTGAGTTTGTGGGTGAATCTCACTGGACCCTTCTGAAGCTGCACGAGCAGATCAAACCGGTCCTGGCGCATCAGATTGGCTATTCCACTTTGACTCGTCTGGTGCGCGATGCAGGCTATCGGCGTTTAGTGCCACGGCCCGAATCCCCCGAACGCGACGACGAAAAGCGCGAAGTGTTTGTCGACGGCCTGCATCAAGCCCTTAATAATCACGAGGTTCAGGTCTGGTTCATGGACGAGGCTGGCTTCTTGGCGGACCCAAGGCCGAAGGCCCAGTGGGCGAAGAGAGGCACGAAGCCGGTCTGTCCAGTCACTGGAAAGCACATCCGTCAAAGCTTGATTGGTGCGATTCAACCGGATACTGGCGAATTCACTACGCTCGTTTTCAGCAGAACGAATGCAGAGGTGTTCCAGGTCTTTCTGGATGAGTTCGACCATCAAACCCATGGGCGACCGACGGTTATGGTGCTGGATAATGCTTCGTGGCATCACGCTAAGTGTTTGAATTGGCACAACATCAAGCCGCTTTATCTTCCGCCGTACTCGCCAGATCTGAATCCGATCGAGCGTCTGTGGAAGTACATCAAAGAGCACTGGTTTGCAGGTTGGTACGGTAGTTCTCACGAGGAGTTGCTAGATCGCCTGGTGGAAGCTGTTACATCGCTCTTCGAAAACCCATCACGCGTCAAGTCTGTATGTCGTGTTTCGGACAGGACTTCTAAGTAGCCCTATAGTTTATTTATTCACTCAGCTAGTCAACCGATCCTTGCCTTTGTGCATTAGGGTTGTGTTCAAGAATCAAACGTTGTTTGCCCGATTCTGAACATTCCTCAGTGCGCCAAGAGTGGCACTGTAAGCGCTGTAGCCGATTGTCTATGTGTGTGAAACAGGCACAAAGCTTGCATCTTCCCCGTCGATTACTGACGGGAAGCGAGATGCGCCGGGCCACCGGTGGCATTCGCGAGGGGATACATCCCGGAGCGCGGCGCCTTTTGGCGCCGTTTCTCTTTGGCTCAGCTTCTGCCGAAATCGTCCTCGCGGCGCTCGATATCGTCCTCACCGAAATAGCTGCCATGCTGCACTTCAATGAAGACCAGATCCTCAGCGCTGATACAGGCTACGCGGTGCCACGCGCGCAGCGGAATGTCCACGGATTCTCCCGCCGTCAGAGGAATCTGCTGCTCGTCAAGCGTGACAAGCGCTTTGCCGCTGACCACGTGCCAATGCTCGCTGCGCTGCTGGTGTCGCTGCAGGCTGAGGCGGCAGCCGGGCTTGACAACGATGCGCTTCACCTTGTGATCGACCTCATCGGCCAAGACGTAATAGGCGCCCCAGGGGCGAATGTCATGTTCCATCATGCGCCAAATATAAAAAGGCCCCGCGATTGGGGCCTTTAGGTTGTAGCTGTCTTCAGACTTATGGTCGCGTGAGACCTGAGTTGCTGATCACGTCTTTCCGGACTTCCACGGGTCGACAACCGCTTGACCCGCCCCGGGAATCATTCCCGAAGTTTCGCATACACCCGGGCGGTCGGGGCCGGGCGGGTGTGTTACGCGGGTCTCACGAACAGCCCAACCAATCACCTCTCCGTCATCCAAAAAAGTGCGGTGGCACGCCGCCGCAACTCAATTACTTAACGAGGACCATGCGACGGCTCATCTGGACATCGCCCGCATTCAGCGTGTAGATGTAGATGCCGCTGCTCAGGTTCTCAGCGTTGAACTCAATACTGTGATCACCCGCCTCGGTCAAGCCCTGGGCCAAGGTGGCGACCTTGCGTCCCATCAGATCGAACACTGTCAATTCAACACTGGCGGTCTCGGCCAGAGTGAAATTGATGGTCGTGCTGGGGTTGAAGGGGTTCGGATAGTTCTGCGACAAGGTGTACTCCAGCGGCGTCTCGTCAACGCTGGCAACTACGCAATCCCAGTCGTCCCACAGATAGTCACCAGTTGCGCAAGTCTGGCCAGTGGCGATTGTGTAAGTGCGGTCGCCAATGCTGTTTTCCCATTCCGTGCCATTGCGGAATTTGAAGCTGAAGCTGGGCGGTGTTGTACCAGCGGGAATCTCAATGCAGCCACACCACAGATCTGTTGTTGTCTCGCACAGCGGCAGAATGTCGGCCCAGCCGTTGAAGGTTCCGGTCACACCAATGCCAGCGGCATCGACGTCGATGCAATGAGTGTCCACGCAAACGAAATATTGGAAGTCAACCGTGGTACCAGCGTGCTCGATGTAGTAGACGGCCGGATTGTCGTCATTGTAACCGTCGTTGGCATAGAATTCGTCGCCAGTGCTGAACTGGATGTAACGCACGTACAGATCGACAGTGTTTCCTGCGAGCGCGGCCTGCGGAATGATTCCGGAGTACTCATCGTTGTTACCCGCGGCGGTGTTGTACGCCATCGTAATGCCGGTAAACGCAGTTTCGCCCTCGGCGCGATAGTACAGCTCACCAACCAAATCGCCGCAGCCAGGGGTGCAATCTTGCAGCCAGATCTGCGAGTAGACCGTCAGGTCACCGTTGCCGGCCACTGTGTTGCCCGGCGTCGGCCACTGAATGTTGCACCAGATCTGCGCCTGTGCTGTTGTGGCCATTCCAACCATGACAGCGCCAGCAAAAAGCAGGGTACGAAGCTTCATTAGGTTCTCCTTTGTCGGCGTTCGAAACTGGGGGGTCGCGAACATGGATTCAGTTTTGAACAGAAGACGCGCACCACGCCCGGTATTCGGGGAATCAGGTCACGGATGTGGTGAGTTCGTCAGGTTTAGGACAGGCTGTCACCCGCAAAAAGCGGACCTCCTTCCCCGTTATGAATTATTAAATGCTTAACGCGAGTAGCTTGTCTACGATTCTGTGTGCTCTGTGCAAAATCTGACGGATTTCTGACAATACTATCCATTGGTGTTCTGCTAGCCTAACTGCTACCTTCCAGTATGGATTACGACCCCATTAAAGACCGATTGGCCCGCGGCTTCGCCCGGCGTCCGTGGATTCGCACCCTGGTTATGCTGATGACCCGGCAGGTTTTCTTGCGGGAGTTGGAGATTCGTCGCCGTTTGCGTCAATTGCAGCGAGCGGGTCTAAGACCGCAACGCATTCTGGACGCCGGCACGGGCTATGGACAGTACACGCTCTTTCTGCGGCGGCTTTTTCCAGAAGCTGAGATTGTTGCCGTTGACATCAAACAGGCAGCATTGGATGGGTTAGAGGAGTATTGCCGCCAACGAGGAATCAAAGGCATCCATTACCTGCAGGCAGATCTCCTCGAACTGAAGTTTGAGGCCGAGTTCGATTTGATCCTGAACGTGGACGTGATGGAGCACATTCTTGACGACGAGGCGGTGTTTGCAGGCTTCGCGCGTGCGCTCAAACCCGGCGGTCGGCTTGTGTTACACACTCCCGCGGTGCCCGAATCGATGCCGGAAAAAGAAGTGGAACACGGCGAGTTTTCTGTTGGCGAACACGTCCGTGAGGGGTACAAGCACAGCGTGATACAAGGTCGAGTAACACGCAACGGCTTTGATTCAGCAGACGTGCATTCCACATACGGTGCTGTAGGTGGTGTGGCTTGGCGACTTGGTGTGCGCTGGCCAATGAGAATGCTGTCTGTATCACACGCTCTTCTTCCCCTGGTTGGCCTGTGGGAGCTGTTCTGGCTGATTCCGGTGCGTCTGCTGAACGAGCTGGAAACGCGCATCCCCAAGACTTACGGCGGTTGTTTGCTGCTGGAAGCCCACAAATCGCAAGGCGAATCATGATTCTGCGCAGGGCGAACATGCGTGGAACCATCAAAGGGCTCATTTTCTTGCTGGGCGTGGTGGTCGTGATCGGCATTCTGTCTTACGCCCGCTATTTGGTCGTCAAGCTCCGCGAAGAGGCCTCGCAGAACCTGCAGATTCGCGTTCATCAATACAGTCTGCTTGCCACGTATTCGCCAGAGGAAGTCCTGGACTTTACACGCACGATTGATTTTCCATTGATCTATGCGGATAGTGAAGGACAGCCCAAGTTCTGGAAGAACCTGCCTGCTGATCTGGATGAGCGCAATGCAGAAAATCAGGCGCATATCCGCCAGATCATGGCGCGCATGGATGCGGTACACGAACCCATTCCTTTCCAATACGACACGCTCACCGACTATTTTCATTACGGTGATTCCGATGTGATACGTCAGGTGCAGATCTTCCCGGTAATTGTATTACTGGCGACAATTGCATTTGGCTTGCTGGGTTACTTTGGATATCGACAGATCCGGCGCAGTGAAGAGAGCGGTATCTGGGTGGGAATGGCGCGTGAGACGGCGCATCAATTAGGCACTCCAATTTCGTCAATCATGGGCTGGATCGAAGTACTGGAGTCAGATCCGGGGATGGTTGAAGCGCTGGAGCAGATGAAACTGGATGCGGGACGTCTTGAGAAAATAGCCTATCGCTTCAGCAAAATCGGTAGCGAAGTGGATCTAGCGCCAGCTGATCTTGAAACTGTGATACAACGTGTTGTTGGCTACTTCAGCCAACGGATTCCGCGCGCAGGCAGAGATGTGCATTTCCAGATCGAGATTGATCCGCATTTACCGCAAGTAATGCTCAATGAGTTCCTCTTCGAGTGGGTCATTGAGAATCTGGTGAAGAACAGTCTTGATTCGATGGCCAGCACCGGTGGAGTGATCCTGATTTGTGCGCGATCACCCAAATCGGATCGAATTCACATTGATCTGACCGATACGGGCAAGGGAATCGATCCAAGTCTCAAAGAGGACATCTTCAGACCCGGCTTCACAACGAAGAAACGTGGATGGGGACTTGGTCTTTCACTGGCGCGACGTATCGTGCAACAGTATCACGGTGGCCGCATCTTCGTGTTGGAGACGCGCCCCGGTGCAGGAATTACCTTTCGCATTATTCTGCGCTACTTGGCGCGCAAGGAGAAACAGTGATACAAACCGGACAGATTCTACCCTTTCGGGGAAAAGCGCCCGTACTTGGCGGTGGTAGTGTTGTCATGTCGGGTGCCGTTGTTATGGGCGATGTTGAGATCGGCCAAGATGTTGGCATCTGGTTCAATGCTGTCGTGCGAGGTGATATTGAGCTGATTCGAATTGGCGATGGCAGCAATGTGCAGGATGGTTCCGTGCTACACGTAACACCACAAACAGGGCCACTTCGCATCGGGCGCGGTGTGACAATTGGCCACATGGCTATGCTGCACGGGTGTACGATTGAGGATGATGCGCTCATCGGCATGTCTGCTACTGTTCTGGACGGTGCTATCATCGGACGAGAATCGGTCGTTGCAGCCGGTGCTGTTGTACTCAGCGGTGCGATCATTCCACCGCGATCTCTGGTGGCAGGAACACCCGCCAAGATCAAACGCCAATTGACAGACGAAGAAGTTGAGGGAATACGGGAGAATGGTAGGCATTACGTCGAGATCCTGGATGAGTA
The DNA here is from genome assembly GCA_963663545.1 of Candidatus Delongbacteria bacterium. Classification (GTDB taxonomy): domain Bacteria; phylum CAIWAD01; class CAIWAD01; order CAIWAD01; family CAIWAD01. The sequence goes on along the minus strand of OY760505.1, from coordinate 1,544,150 downwards.
CCGCGACGAGGGGCTGCTCCCGCGCTAGCTCACTGAAGCGTTGTACTCGGCTGCTGTTGACGTGTATCACGATCGCGCTATTCACTCAGTCGTGCGGAGTACGCTCAAACCCTCGTTTTCAACCTTCCAACGATGAAACCGTGCGGCCAGCGCAGCGCCGTGCTTCACCTAATTATGTATCACGAGATGACGTGGTGGATGCCGCAGAGCGCTACTTGGGCGTGACGTATCGCTATGGTGGCGAGGATCGCAAGGGCATGGACTGCAGTGGACTCGTCTGGAGGGCCTGGATGGATGCGGGCGGAGATGAAATACCTCGCACCAGTCGACAGCTGTTTCAAACGGGAATCGCTGTGGCCCCAGGTCAGGAGCGACGGGGTGATCTGGTTTTCTTTGCGACTTCAGGCAAGAGCGTGAATCACGTTGGTATCACGGATGGACGTGGACGCTTTATCCATGCCAGTTCAAGTCGCGGGGTAGTCTGGGATGAATTGGGCGAAACCTATTGGATCACACACTACCGCGGTGCACGACGTCTTCACCGATAGTTGGACGGGAGAAGTACGATGAAAACTTGGCTATTGAAGTGTTACAACGTTCTTGCCTCGGTTCAGCTGGGTGTTGTTCTGCTTGTACTGATTGCCGTGGTGCTGGCTATTGCCACTCGTATTGAGGCGGGTACAAGTAGCCATCTGGTTCGTGTGTTTGTGTACGAGTCTGGGTGGTTCGATGCATTGCTGGCGCTATTTGGCTTGAATATCTTGCTGGCTACCCTTGAGAGACGTCCATTCCATTTGCATCACGCGGGAATGATTCTGACGCATTTGTCGCTGTTGCTGATTCTGGCGGGAGGGTTGCTCACGCGCCATCTGGCTGTTGATGGATACATGCAGCTGCAGGAAGGCGAAACGGCAGACAGCGTAACTCTGCGCGAGTTCGATGTATGCTACCGTGACACAGCCAGGGGAATGCCTGTTGCCATTCTATCGGGGCTGGAGCATCGTTCATCATCCGACGACCTGTCGATTAAGTGTGATACACCATCGGGAAGTACGCTTCTCGCTACAGCCTGGTTTACTGATGCGGAACGCAGCGAAGAAGTGCTCGCCAGTAATGCGGGGGGTGCCGCGCTTCAATACACGCTGAGTACAACGGATTTTCGTGATACACAGTGGTTGCTGGCGGATGATCCGATGCGCAGCACGACGCAGTACGGTGAGCTTTTGCAGATAGAGTTTGCACAGGGCTTGGACAGCACTGCGGTCGCCGAGCGATTCATCAAGCCGGACGGCTTCGCAATGACGTACAACTGGAACGGTGTGACACATCGGGCCAATGTTGATGAGAAAACGATTCAGCTTGATGCGAATACTCAACTGGTCTTTGGCAGGACATTCCGCAGCTTCTTTATTGACGAGTCCGGCCAGTATCAGGACCGCGGAGGAGAAGCTCGCAATCCAGCAGTCCAATTCTGGGTTCGTGGAAGCGCTGGTGAGGACCGCTATCTCTGTTTTGTCAACATCCCCGGATTCGACCCCCTCAATGGCCGCGAACCTTTGAATAGTCGTGTCACAGAGATCCAGTGGCAAGGCGGCATGGGTGGGGCTGCTACTGCTCAGAATCAAGTGCTGTTCGTGTATCACAACGAGGATTTGTGTGCCTGCTGGCAGGGCGAGGATGGTCTGCTGTGGCAATCTGTTGCGCCCGGTGTTTCACGATTGCTGTTACCCTGGATGGGGTTGGAACTTGCAATCGACGAGTTTTTACCGCACGCGGAAGCGCGAATCAGTATGCGAAGCCTTGGCCACGACCTGAACAATCCGGCAGTGAAGATCGGTGATTATCAAGGATGGGCGACCTGGCTGCAGGTTGGGCGTTGGCAGCCGCTACCCGTAGGAGGCCAGGTGGCGCTCTTGCCGCGTAGCGTGGGTTTGGGATTCCGTGTCACACTCGAGGACTTTGTTGAGGATACTTATCCTGGATCAGCTATGGCAGCCGCTTACAGCTCACACCTTCTTCTTGATGACGGCGGCGGTGTGACTCGCAATGAGTTGGTGGAGATGAATCGGCCTGTGAAGCACCGCGGATTTCGCTTTTTCCAGTCCGGCTTCAACCGGAGCGGTGGAGGCGAATCCAGCACGCTTCAAGTCAGCCGCGACCCGGGACAGAATGTTGTATTCGTTGGATTTGCTCTACTAATGTTAGGTTTGATAATAGTGTTCTATTTCAAACGACCTATGCAAGCGGCTTCAAAGCGAAGGGACACAGGCAAGAAGGATTGTTGAACGCGTTGCTTTTCTGTTGCGCGAAGCGGATTCAGCTTTCCATATTCGTGTAGTGAACATCGGGAGGAGTCAGATGAGCTATCAGGGATATTGCATGCGGTGCCGTGATCACCGCGAGATGAAGGACGTTGTAAAACTGTCCATGAAGAATGGCCGTAACGCTGTACGTGGAGTCTGCCCCAATTGTGGCGCTGGCATGTACAAGATTCTGCCGAACGAGAACAAGCAGCCTAAGAAGTAATATCTTCGCCCACAGTCGCAGGCTTGATTAGCTTGTCATTCGTGCAAGCCGCTGGGGGTTTGCACAGTGCAGTTTTGTGCTAGGGAGCCTTTCATACTTTTGTCGGTGAGAGCTTCGACTGCGTTGTTGACAGTTAACGCCACCTGAAGCAGGTGGCTTTTTCTTTGTTGGAGGATCCATGCCGAACCTGATCCAGATTGATTTGACCCGAATGCTGAAGGAGAACCTGCCGGAAGGTACCGGGGTGCGCTCCGGACTTGTGGCCGAGCAGCGTGAAGCTCTACAGCAGATTCAGCAGAGATTGTCGCAAATGGTGGCCAGTGACACCGGCACCTTTGCGAATACATTTTTACGTCCCGAAGTGAAGACCGTTGAGGAGCTCGTTGCTCGCCTGGAAGGACGTTTTTCGGACTTCCTGCTGATTGGCATCGGCGGCAGCACTTGGGGGACCATCGCTATTCAGGCTGCCTTGTGTCACAGTGCCTGGAACGAGCTGGAAGGTGTTCGTGCCGGTCGCCCGCGTTTTCACTTCCTTGACAACAGCGATCCCGACGCGCTGACGGAAGTGCTGGAGCAGCTTGACCCTGCCAAGACTCTTGTGAACGTTGTCAGTAAATCGGGCACGACGGCGGAGACGGCGGCGAATTTTATGAGCGTGGCCGATCACTTTCGCAGGACGCTTGGTGATACGTGGAACCAGCACTTCGTGTTGACTACCGATGACGGCGACGGCCTTCTGCAGCGCATCGGTCGCGAAGAGCAGATTGCCGTGCTACCCATTCCGCCCAAGACGGGCGGTCGCTTTTCGTTGCTATCTGCGGTTGGCCTGTTTCCGGCAGCCATGCTGGGACTCGATATCCGGGCGCTCTTATCCGGTGCTGAGGATATCACGCGTGATACAGCCGAGACTTCGCTTGAACAGAACCGCGTAATGACCGCAAGTGTCATGGCTTGGGATTGGTTCCGCAACAACCACAGTGTGAATGTGGTCATGCCCTATGCGCGCGCACTGCGCTTTGTCGCCAACTGGTATGTGCAGCTCTGGGGAGAAAGCCTGGGTAAGAAGTACAACAACGCCGGTGAAGTCGTGTACAGTGGCTCAACGCCGCTGGGTGCCCTTGGGGCCGCAGATCAGCATAGTCTGCTGCAGCTCTTCATGGAAGGTCCGACAGACAAGCTGGTGAGCTTCATTCGCGTCAATGAGTTCCGCAAACCCTGCCCCATCGGCAAGGAGTTCGTCCAGCACGACGCCGTTGCTTATCTGGGCGGACAGGAAATGGGGCGCCTGATTAATGTTGAGCAGGAATCCACCGCGGAAGCGCTTTTGGAGGCCGGTCGTGGATCACGCACGCTGGTACTACCCAAAGTAGACGCCTACTACCTGGGACAGCTCTTCCAGTTCTTTATGCTGGAGACCTTTATCAACGGTGAGCTGATGGGCATCAATACTTTTGATCAGCCTGGTGTGGAAGCGGGTAAAGTTCTGACCTACGGCGGTATGGGACGGCCAGGGTTTGCATCACACAAACCCAAACACAACGCCACGTTGAACTTCAGTTAGACACCATGCGACGGGGCGGAGACTTGCTTCGCCCCGTTGTAACACACAGCCCACGCCAAGGCGTGATCCACATCAAATCGACATTTGGCATAGACAAACAGCGAGTTGGCGCTTTTTGTGATACGTGGTTCGCAGACCTGCTCTATGCCGCAATCGCTAGTATCGACTTGTGCGGGAGTGAGTTGAACTTCAGGCCAACAAGCCTTGATTACAGCCTCTTTCAGGCAGAAGCGAAACAGTGCATCAGCGGCGGGAACAATTGCTGACTCAACCTGCATTTGCTCGGGCTTACTGAACCAACGTTGAATGAATCGGGGCCGACGCGCCATTACTTCCTGCAAACGTTCCAATTCTTCCACATCAATCCCGACACCAACCAGCTCATAGCCGGGGCCCGGATCAAGCTCCTGCAGGATGGATTGGATGTCGATTTCAGCTTGTATCACAATCAGCTTACCGTTGATAGCCCTTGCCCAGATGCTGTGGATGATCACGCAGCCAGTCAATGGTTCGTGCCAGACCTTCTTCCAGGCTGACCCTGCTGCTCCAGCCAAGACGCTCTTTTGCGAGCGTAGCATCGCAGATGAGGCGTTGCACTTCGCTGGCCTGTGGACGAAGTCGCTCATCGCGTGACACAATCATTAGATCGCGCGCTAGAATTCGCCCTACCATCTGTACCAAATCACCGATGCTGACTTCGCGGCCGCTTCCCGTCTGCGTGATACAGCCTACGGCTTCGGGACTTGAACCTGCTGCAATAAATGCATCCACCGTATCCTGCACGTAGCTAAAATCGCGCGTACTGCTTGTCGTACCAAGCAGAATTTCCTTGCCGGTCAACGCCTGTTGTATCACGGTCGGTATCACAGCGCGTGCACTCTGTCTCGGTCCGTAGGTGTTGAAGGGGCGCAGTATGGCTACGGGAAGCCCGAAGCTGCGATGGTAGGAAAGCCCCAACTGGTCGGCGGCCACCTTGCTTGCGGCGTAGGGAGATTGCGCGTTAAGCGGATGATCTTCGCGAATGGGCACTGTTTGAGCACTGCCGTAGACTTCGCTGGTGGAAGTCAGTACAAGGCGTGACACATCGCACTTCAGCGCGGCATCCAGGACAGCCGCAGTTCCAGCAGCATTGACCGAGAATACCTCCGCCGGACATTCGTAGCTGTATGGGATACCCACGAGTGCTGCCAGGTGATACACGGTGTCCATGCCCTCCATCGCCCGGAGTAGCGCTGCGCTATCGCGAATATCGCCGCGCACTGCCTCGCAGGCCCGCAAGGCTTCAGGAAGAAGCTGTTCCACGGGAAGGGAGCTGTAGCGCAAAAAGAGGCGAACCTCTTTTCCGCTTGCTAGAAGGCTTTCGGCCAGATGCGAGCCAATGAAACCACTCGCTCCGGTAACCAGCACGCGTCCGCGCTCTGTGCTCATGCTTCCTCCCGTGTTTGCCGTAAGGTACAATTGCCACGGCAAGGCCGTAGTCCGGGGTCCTTGTGCCGCTACGCTCTTGCTACATTGTGTGCGGGTGTTTTGCATGCCGAAACGGAGGATATCATGCTATCTGAGCATCGTTCCCTGATCGTGCCCGCTCTGCTTGTCGCGGTCGGAATCGCGCTAGCAGGATTGTTGGTGGGGCAGGGCTTCAAGGCAAGTCGCAGCGGAGATCGCTTCGTGACCGTCAAAGGGCTGGCGGAGCGCGAAGTGCAAGCCGATCTGGCCATCTGGCCCATCAGCTTTGTCGTCACAGATAACGACCTACAAAGCTTGCAGCGAGAAATCGACCATCAACGCGAACTGATTGTGGGATTCCTCACGAAAATGGGCTTCGAACGCGCCGACATCAGCATGCCCTCGCCGCAGATTCAGGATACGCGCGCCGAGTTCTACGGCTCACGAGATAATGCACCCCAGTTCCGCTATCGCGCCCAGGGTGTTGTGACAACGCGTACACAAAAAGTGGACCTGGTGCGCCAGGCGATGGAGCAGACGCCGAGTCTTGTGGGGCAAGGGATCGCACTGACCAACCAGTCTTGGGAGAACCCTACCGAGTTCCTTTTTACTGGCCTGAATGCCATCAAGCCTGAGATGATTGCCCAGGCAACGCTGAACGCACGCGACGCCGCCGAGCAGTTCGCCCACGATTCGGGATCCGAGGTCGGGCGCATCCGCCGTGCAAGCCAGGGCCTTTTCTCCATAGACGAGCGCGATCGTAATAGCCCCGAGCTGAAGGTCGTGCGCGTCGTGAACACCGTTGAGTACTTCCTGGAGGATTAGCTCTTCGCGAGTTGAACCCCACCCGCTGTGCGGTGTGAAAAGCGCGCTATACGCAGTGTGCGGGATTTATCAGTTGTGAGAGTTTCTTCAGACAGTCCGAATTGCCTTTTCCAGGCCGCAATGGGCCGAGATGGGCTTGAATAGAAGCTTTGACGAAGGCGAGGATGCAATTCGTGTTCTGGCGCAATTTCTGCATTAAAACGGCTTTCGTTTTTCGCATGAGAAGCGAAGCGGCTGCTTGTCTATTGAAAACTACATCGCCAACCTTCGGTAGCGGTGTCAAAAGAAATGTGAATGTCGACCTTCTGCACCCGCAGGGGTTCGACGGGATATCGTCCAACCAACTATGCTGATCATCGTTTGTCTTGTCCTGGCGCTCATCCTGCTGGGCATCTACGAACTACGCCGACATTACTCGGTCATCCACTCGATTCCTCATCGCATTCACGTCAATGGCACCCGCGGGAAATCAAGTGTAACGCGATTGATCCACGGCGCATTGTGCGAGGGTGGAATCCGAACCATCGCCAAAACCACCGGTAGCGCTCCTCGGGTGCTTCTGGAAGACGGGCGAGAGATTCCCATCTATCGCGCGCGCGGCGCCAACATCATTGAACAGGTGCGTGTGTTTGCCTTCGCGGCAAAGCGCAAACCGCAGGCAATGGTGATTGAGTGCATGGCGGTAATGCCGGAGTATCAGTGGGTTGCTGAGCATCGCATGGTGCATTCGACCATCGGCGTCATTACGAATGCGCGTCCCGACCACCTGCGCGAAATGGGGCCGACGGTGCAGAATGTCGCACGCAGTTTGTGCAACAGCCTGCCCAGCAACAAGGTGGCTTACACCTGCGAGCACAAGCTGATCGGGCTGATGCAGAAAGTCGCCGGCAAGCGTGGCACCATGCTGCACGAAGTGACCGATGCGGTCGTGACCGACGAGGACATGCGCCAGTTCGGTTACATCGAGCACAAGGAGAATGTCGCCCTGGCCATGGCCGTTGCCGCCGAGCTTGGTATCGATCGTGATACGGCGCTGCGTGGCATGTTGAAGGCGCGGCCTGATTGCGGCGCTCTGCAGCTGCATCGCGTGAATCACGAGGGCAAGGAACTGGTATTCGTCAATGCGCTGGCGGCAAACGACCCGGAGAGCACGCTGGCCATCTGGGAACGCGTGATCGCCCACGAGGAAAATCCGGGTGCGACCATCTTTATGCTCAACACGCGGCAGGATCGCTACGAGCGCAGTCTGCAGCTAGTAGAAATGGTGCACGAGAATACGCAGTACGAGCGGCTGGTGCTCATCGGAGAAAGTACCGATCGCCTGCTGACCTACTGCTGGAAACTGGGGATGAAGCCGGATAAGGTCATCGGCCTCGGTCTGGTCTATCCCGAAGTCGTCTACAACACTATTGCCCAGCTGCCCTTCCACAAGATGGGCGTCTACGGCATCGGCAACGTCCACGGAGGCGGACATGAAGTTGCACATTACTTCCAGGAAAGGAGCCGTTCGTGATTGAGATCTCTGTGGGCCTGGGAGTCATCCTGAGTATGGTGTTCCAGGAGGTTGTGGGTGTCAGCGCGGGCGGACTCGTGGTCCCCGGCTATGTGGCCCTGCAGATGCATGAGCCCACGCGCCTGCTGGGAACCTTCCTGGTCAGCTTTATCACTTTCGGTATCGTGCGCGGTCTGAGCTCCTTCATGTTTATCTACGGACGCCGCCGCCTGATCCTCTGCATTCTGCTGGGATTTGTAATGGGTTACTTTTCGCGTCAGGCGATTTTCTACGACACCTTTGGCGTTGATCTGCAGTTTCAGGCTGTTGGATTCATTATCCCCGGCCTAATTGCCAACTGGATGGACAAGCAGGGCGTCTTCAAAACCCTGATGTGCCTGTTGCTGGTGGCCTCTTGCGTTCGCTTGCTGATGATGCTCGTCACCGGCGGGGAGTTGATTGCCCATGTTTAAGCCTAGTCTGAAGTCCAACTGGACCTTGCTGGTCCTGGCCATTGTTGCGTACGGCCTCTACAATTGGGCCGAGTACAGTCGCGTTGACGCCCGTCAGCCGCATTATGATGAGAAGTTGGCGGCTGCGGAATTGATGCTGCAGGGCATGGACGTGCTGCGCGAGAGTTCCGCGCCCGAAGCCGCCATTGCCGACGAGATCAACGATCCCTTCGCCACTATGCTTGTGGGCCAGAAGAACACGCTGATCACCACCCTCGAGGGCAACCATGCTGCTAAGCTGATGACGGTCAATCCCAACACAGCGGCGATGATGGTCGACCTCTTCTACGATGCAGGCCTGGAGCGAGGCGACAAGTTGGCCATGTGCGTGTCGGGTTCCTTTCCCGCGCTGAACCTGGCGGCATTCTCGGCCTGCAAGATAATGGGCATCGATCCGGTGATCATTACCTCGGTCAGCTCCTCCTGGTACGGGGCCACCGATCCGCTCTTCACCTGGCTTGACATGGAAGCCGCGCTGCGTGAGTCGGGGCTCTTCGACTACAAGAGCATCGCCGCCAGCGCCGGAGGTGCGGACGATCGCGGTCGCAGTCTGCCGCCCGAAGGCCGCGCGCTCTTGCGCCAGGCCGTTGAGCGCAATGATGTGCCCTATCTGAACCCGCCTTCGGTCGATGATGCCATTCGCATTCGCGTTGACTTGTTCACCGAGCAGCTCAAGGGTTCGCCCGCCGGCTATGGCACCTTCCTCAATATTGGCGGCGGTGTTGCCAGCTTGGGGCATGTGGAGAATGGGCAGCTGCTTCCGCTGGGTGTCATCAAGCACGTTCAGCCGATGAATTATCCCCGTGAGGGCGTGATTCATTACTTCAGTCGCCACAACGTGCCGGTAATCAACTTGAAGTACCGCAATCACCTTTTTGAGAAGCTGCTGCAGGACAATGGTCTGCCCCTGCGCTTCAATGCGGTTCCCGAGCCCGGCGATGGTGCAACTTTCGTCACAGAGCGTTACGATCTGCGTGTTGTGCTCGTTGCCGTGCTGATCATGACGGTGCTTGTACTGGTGGTCATTCGTTTTGATCTGCGGCTGCAACAGCTGCGCGAAGCGAATGCCGATCCCGACGACATGATTTGAGTTAAGGAATGGATTCTCCCATGAAGCAGAGAACGAGTTCTGATCCCACCTCACGAAGCTTTGGCCGCCTGCTCCCCGCTTTCGTCGCGACTCTGGTCGTGGTGTTGATGGCGGGAGAAGCGCTGGCGGCCTGGACCAGCCTACGCCCGCAGAACAGCCGTCGCCAGAAGGTCGAGGTGGAAGGCAAAGTGCGCAGCTACTATGAGCTGGACGCTTCCCACGCCGCCGAGTTCGAACTGAATGGCCCGGCGGAAATCAAAATCTACAGCCGCGTTCCCTATGAGCGCCGGGTAAAGGGCAAGCGCTACAGCTTCACTTACACGGTGGATGGCGAAAACGCCAAGACACTGCGGCACAGCATCGCGCGTTCGCGCACGGCGCGCCTGCAGGGCGAAGGCGCCAAGCTTTCGGTCAGCCGCGACGACGTGATCAAAATTGGTCCCGGAACTCATCGTGTTCGCATCGAACTGGGCGAAGGCGCCGCCGAGACCGTCTATCTGCGCATGCGCAAACAGTACGTCAACCCGATTCCGCGTGGTCAGAACATTGACATCGTGCCGCATATCCACAAAGGCATTCGCAATGTGGTCGTTCACGAGTCAAGCGTTCCGTATTACGCGCTGCGCACCGGCGAAGACATCAAGGTGAACGTGATCGGCCCGACCTTCATGAAGGTCATTGCCCGTCTCGACTGGAACACCACCATGAGTGGCCGTCAGCGCTACATGATCAAGGCCTTTGAAGACGGCAAGCTGAAGAACACCTACGTGCTCGAGAGCCAGCGCAGCGATGTGGCCGAATATGACGAGAAACGGGACAGCGTGCCCGGCAAGGGCGACGTCTTCTACATCGAAGTGCCCGAGGGACGCCACGAGTACACGCTGCAGTTCAAGGACAGCGGACGTGAAGTCAACATGCGTTGTCTGATTCCGCGGAGCAGTCTCAAAAACAGCGAGTGATGCCCATGCAGAGGATGCTGCCGCTTCTGTGCCTCAGCCTGTTAGCTTCCCGACTCACGGCCGCCGGAATTGACTGGTCGCTGGATCTGGAGGAGCGGGTACTGGCCGACGACAACGTCCTGCGTCTGTCCGACAGCGAGATGGATCGCCTGGATGCGGATCCCGGATTTCAGACGGACGTGGAAGGCGCCGCCGCGCTCAAGTTCGAGCACCGCGTGCACGCTGGCTACAACCTGCCGTTGCACTCGAAAGAGGGCCTGGCCGCCTGGTTGCAGAAGGTCACCGGTTCCCGTGCGGGCCGCGGCCGCCTGGAATTCGACTGGTACGGCAAGCTCGTGCAGTACGAGTCCAGCTCGGCCAACGGCTACAGTAGCAGTCAGCTGATAGCAGGATGGCGTCCGCGTGCAGGTTGGGGCGTCGATTTCAGCTATCTCTATCTGGACAATTTCTATCTGCGGCAGTTCAACGACCGTGATACAGGCGAGACACGCGGTTGTACTTTCGATAGCAACCAGTTCCGCCTTCGCGCCCGTGCCCGTGCTAACGACTTCGGCCCCTGGCTGCAGCGTCCCGGACTGGAGCTGAGCTGGATGCTGGAGGACACCTGGTACAACGAGTGGTTCACCGAGTACGACACCGAGAGTTGGTCGCTGGGCGCTGAATTCTCCTGGCGCATGCCGGCCGACGTGGATGTGGCCGTGGAGTACCGCTATACGGTGAATGACAACGTGGGTTACGATCCAACGCGTATCACGCCCATTCTTCCCGGCGAGGACGACGAGGGCGGTGATGGCAGCAACGAAGAAGATCGCTACAACTTGTCGCTTGGCTACGACCTGCCACTATCCTGGTGGAAGCGCGAGCTGCCGCTGGGTCTGGATTTCACACTGCGCGACCGCTGGTATCAGAGCGAGATGACGGAGCTGGATGATCCCCTTCATTCTGGTCGTCACGATCGCCGTTACCTGCTGGCCTTTTCGGCGCGCTGGGACGTGTTGGATCAGCTAAGCGTGACTCCCATGATTGAACGTGAGTGGCGTGTTACAGAAGGCCCCTACGAGGGCCTGGCGGAGCTGAAGGATTTTTATGTGCTACGCTGGGGGCTCGCACTGCGCTATCGACTGCATTGATCGATTGATTGTGATACAAAATGAAACCCGCCTTCCGGCGGGTTTTTTGCTCTTGAATTGTGATACAAATGCAGATCAGGATTCCGGTGGTGTCTCGAACACCAGGATGGATTCCAGCTCCCTGGGATCGGGATGCCGCTCCCGTTGCTGATAGCGCATGAATTCCTGGCGGAAGAGCAGCAGGGGCTGATCCAGCACGGGACGACTCATCAGCAGATGTGTCACGTCTTTGCCAATGCGCTGTGCAAACAGCACGGGATCCATCAGCTCGCGATAGTCGCCGCGCTCGTGACGCAATTCCAGCTCTTGCTGAACGCGCAGACAATGGCAGTGTAGCACGGGGTTGTGGTCCAGACGCTGGACTAGACTGTCGATGGCGATGGCCTGAAGTTCATGGTTGAGTCTGATGTGTGACACAGTAAAAGCCTGGCAAACTGTGACACACAGTAGCAGGAGTGCTGCCAAAACTGACCCGCGTAGCATCGCTTCCTCCTCTTGCTATCCTCTGGTGCTGTGAGCGTGCCCTGATAGTAACGATCCTCCACCCTGTGAGGCAAGTGTTTTAGCCGCTTCCGAGAGAATCTCCCACCTTGCTTTTTGTGTCACGGTTGGCGGAGTTTGCGCATCGCCCTCTTCCGCACTTCCTTTGAGTGTGGGAGCCGCTATATTGTTATCACAACCAAGGAGCTGGAGATGAGAACCACACTTGCGCTGATTCTGTTTTTGGCAAGCACCGTGTTGGCGGGCATGAAACAGCTTCCGGGCGAGACCGGCGGCTATTGGTTTTCGCCCATTCGTGAGTCCATTGTTGAGGTGACCCTGCGCGCCTTTGTGGATGCCGAGGGCAATGCGATGATCGAAGGCGCGGAGATTGGTGTCGAGGTGCAGGCGGCCATCATTTCCTACGATCTGCCGCTTCTGGTGGAGGCGTTGCAAAAGGGCGTAGCGCTGTTGGACAGCGTCGCGGCTGGCCACGAGATTGCCGACCAGCTTTTGGGCGATTGGCGTGTGGAAGCCACCGACGGCTTCCAGGGCATCCGCCTCGGCTTTGTGAATTCGCAGAACAAGCAGGCGGCACTCCTGCTGGATCTGGCCGACTACCGGCGTGCGAGCAAAAAGGTCAACCCGCGCTTGAACCCGCAGCAAGCCGAGCGGCTGGTGGAGATCCTGCAGCAGGCGGGCCATGTGCAGCAGCTCTACCTGGAGGAACTGAAGCAGCTGGAGCAGTACAACTACTGATCCTACCTTGATCGGTATCGCTGCCGACTCTGCGAGTTGGATCGGTATCGGTATCGGAGAAACGCCGATCCGCTCAAGAGCTGCTCCTCTGGACGAGGAGGATGAGAAGAATGCGCAAGACCGGCAAAGGTCTGCTTGACTCAGCGCATAGCATTGGCCACGCAGGTCGCCAAAGAAGCGAAGAGCAAGAGTACATCTCGCCAAGCTCGCAGTGATTGCTAGCATGATTCAATTGGTGGGTTAGCAGATATCTGCCCAGATTTTGCAGAGTAGTATTTTTAAGTGCTGAAATATCATCACTATGGAACACAATCCCTTGGACCGAACAATCAAACAGCTCATTTATGGGAGGACGTAATGTGGGTCAATAGAGAACTGAACGGATTGCAGCGAATCGCTGTAGTGTTTTCTGCTTTATAGATTCTCGTGTCAGCCTCATTCGTTTTTTACAAGGTTTCCTCTACACCGTATTGCTCATATTCACCGTTCGTGTATTGGACGCTGCAAATAGAAGGATCCGATGAGTTATATCATTCACAGTCGCCACAATCTTTCGAGTCTGAACTCCGTGATCGACAATCGGGAGTGGGGTATTGACTGCTGAAGTGGCCGTCGTTGTTTTCTGTTAGCTTTGTTATTGGTGGTTGTTGTTTGGTGAACTTCGTTGTTTATATTGGCCTTAAGTCTGTGTGTTGGGTTGTTGATGGATTTCGTAGCCCGAAGTAGTGCTAAGCCGGAGATCAGACAATACTGCTTAGCATCCGTCGGGCATTATACTGCACAGCGTCTATCCGAACCCCTTCAATCCGTCCACCACTCTCAGCTACGCGCTCGCGTCGGCCCAGCATGTATCGCTATCGGTGTACAATCTACTTGGTCAGGAGCTGCGACGAAGCCACCTGGGCTATCAGCCGGCAGGCATACATCACTATAGCTTCGATGGATCGGGTCTTGCAAGCGGGCACTACATCTTCAGCTTGCGCGGCGCGAACTCGCAGGCAGTGACGAGGGCGATGGTGTTGAAGTAGGTACCTGTTGTTATTCAGAGATTTATAACCGAATCTCGGAGCTGGGATCGTCGGCGTAGTGCTTTCCTATGCGAACTCAACGGGATCAAAACGAACCAGCTACAGACTTTGCAACGCACCTATGCGAGCTCCCGAAAGACTGAGCCGCAATGACCTTCCGATCTTGTGGCGCAGAACAGCCCGAGCGAACTAGAAATTGTACCCGATAGGGATATATCTTACAATATGTCGTGACTTCGTACCCGAGCAGGTATAATTCGTCGTAATTCCCTAGATTCGTACCCGAAAGGGGATTATCAGTATGCAATCACTTGGCAGTTTTGTTCGTGAACGACGCAAAGAGCTTGGCCTGACACAACCGGGCTTGGCCGACAAGGCAGGTGTTGGTCTGCGATTTCTTCGCGAGTTGGAGAGCGAGAAGGCCACATTGCGGATGGATAAGGTGAACCAGGTGCTTTTGCTGTTTGGGCACAAACTTGGGCAGGTGCCGGTGGATAGAGATGAGCTGATCAATGAGAAACGCTAGAGTACTCATGCACGGTCTGCCAGCGGGTGAGCTGGTAGAGGATGAAAATGGTTACCACTTCAAATATGCGAGTGAGTATTTAGCTACACCCAGGGCCGAGGCAGTCAGCTTGACACTTCCCTTGCAGGAAGAAGTGTATCACAGCAATGTGCTCTTTTCCTTCTTCGATGGATTGATTCCCGAAGGCTGGCTGCTGGATATCGCTGAGCGAAACTGGAAGCTGGATGTGCGTGATCGCATGGGACTTCTGCTGGTGACTTGCCGGGACTGCATTGGCGCCGTGAGTATCGAAGCGATGCCAGGTGGCGATGATGAGTAACAAGAAATGCTTGTTCTGTTACCAGGACTTGGACGTCACCGAAACCGACTTCCATTCGAAATGCAGCAGGGCGTTCTTTGGCAAGAAGGTGCAGCCCGTTCTGGAATACTCACTTGATCAGATGCACGAGCTTGCCACTCAGGTGATACAAACTCAAGTCACCATTCCCGGTGTTCAGGCCAAGCTCTCACTGGGAATGGGGTCTGGTGATACAAAGACGCAACATCAGAAGCTTACTCTGGTAGGTGTTCTGGGTGGCTATATTCTCAAGCCGCCCAGCTTGGTCTATCGCAGTCTTCCTGAGTTGGAAGACCTCAGCATGCATCTGGCTGAGGACGCGGGAATAAGCACAGTGCCGCATACGCTGATTCGCCTGGCCTCCGGTGAGCTGTGTTACCTGACAAGGCGGATTGATCGGGAAGGCAAACGGATGTATCACATGGAGGATATGTGCCAGCTGACCGGTCGACTTACTGAGGCCAAGTACCGCGGTTCCTACGAACAGATTGCCCGAGCCATTGTGCAGAACTCCACTAATCCCGGCTTCGACGCGATTGTCTTCTATGAGCAGGTTGTGTTCAGCTACCTCACTGGGAACAACGACATGCACATGAAGAATTTCTCGCTGTTCAAGGACCCGGATCGCGGATATGCTCTAAGCCCTGCCTATGATCTGATCGCCTCCACGCTTGTTGTCGAGGGGGATAAAGAGGAGTTGGCGCTCACGCTGAATGGGAAGAGACGCAAATTGCGGCGTTCAGACTTTGAGCAGGCGATGAAAGGTGTGACGCTGGATGCGCGAGCTATCGAGAACCTGTTCTCACGATTCGCCCGCTGTGTATCACGCTGGCACGATCGGATCGATCAAAGCTTTCTGCCATTGGACATGGCGGAGATGTATCACACATTAATTGATTCCAGAGCCATACACATCGGCATCGCAGAACGCTGATTCTGCCTGAACTTAGTGGGCGGGATATCCTACAAACTCATCGTCTACAACAAGGGGCGCTCGCGCGCCCCTTTGCTTGTGATTCTTACCCAGCCCAGCTGATTGCTAGGGCAGATCCCGATCCGGCGCTCCATCGTAGACACCGCCAAGAGGACCCAGCTTGCGCATCGGCTTCTGGGTCGTCCATTCCTCGAAGACGTGAGCCACCAGGCCGGGCGTACGGGCGATGATGAAGAAGCCCTTGCCCAGGCGCCAATCGAAGCCCATCTCGCTGATGATGGCGGCAATGGCACCGTCGACGTTGACGGGCAGCTTTTTGTCCGTGCCGCGCTCCAGTTCTTCCATGATACCGCGAGCCAGCTTGATGTGCGGGCCGGTGAAGCCACACTCGTCCGCCAGCGCGAAGAGCGCCTCGGTGCGTGGATCGCGGGCGTGAATGCGATGGCCGAAGCCGGGAATGCGCAGCTTGGCTGCCTTGGCTTCCTCAACGACAGTAGGCGCATCCTTGCCGGCGCTGACGGCTGCTTGCAGTATGCGCGCGCACTGCTCGATGGCGCCGCCGTGGCTGTCGCCAATGGTCATGATGCCTGCTGCTACAGCCGTGTTCAGGCTGTTTCCACCGCTCATTACCGTGCGTGCCGCCAGGTTGGAAGGCGGTGTGATGCCGTGATCGATACTGCTGACCAGCATACCTTCGATCATGCGTGCCTCCGCTTCCGTGGGCAGCTCGCCCTTAAGAATGAGGAATACGATCTGGGCAAAACTCAGTTTGCCGATCATCTGTGTAATGTCGTAGCCGCGCACGCGCAGTTCGCCCGCGCCGGTCTTGGTGATTTTGGTACTCCAGGTATTCTCGCTCATGTGGTCTCCCTTGGAATGAATCAACCGCGGCAACTTACCAAACGCAGGCCTTCGCGGTCTGTATCACAACTGCTACTGAAGCGCAGCAGCAAGATCTTCCAACAGATCCTCCAAATCTTCAATGCCCACCGACAAGCGCACCAGGTTGTCGCCCAGACCAATCTCGGCGCGATAGGCGGGTGGCAACGAAGCATGAGTCATGGTGGTGGGGTGATTCACCAGGCTCTCCACTCCGCCAAGGCTTTCAGCCAGGGTGAACAAGTGCAGCGAAGAGCAGAAACGCAGGGCGGTATCTGTATCACGCAGCTCGCAGGAAAGCATGCCTCCGAAGCCTCGCATCTGGCGGTGAGCCAACTCAAACTGCGGATGCTCAGGCAGGCCGGGATAGTAGACGTGTGTCACGGCATCATGCTCCTGCAGCCAGTGAGCGATGCGCAGGGCGTTGTCGTAGTGACGTTCCATTCGCACGCCCAGGGTCTTGGTGGAACGAAGAAGCAGTGCACAATCGGAGGGCCCGGGAACGGCACCGATGCTCTTTTGCGCAAAGAAGAAGGCCTCATCCAGTTTTGCCGAGGACGTGATCAGCGCGCCCGCCAGCAGATCGCTGTGGCCGCCCAGGTACTTGGTGCAGGAGTGTAACACAATGTCCGCACCAAGCTCCAGGGGTCTCTGGAAGTAGGGCGTGGAGAAGGTGTTGTCCACTGCCAGCAGCAAGTTGTGCGCGTGAGCCAAATCCGCCAGCGCGGCAATATCCGATAGGCGCATCAGCGGATTAGTGGGAGTCTCGACGAAGATCAATTTCGTGGTAGGTCTGATGGCCTGTATCACAGAATCCAAAAGGGTCGTGTCGATAAAACTGATCTCCACTCCCCAGCGTGATACAAGCTGACTCAGCAGCCGCCATGTGCCGCCATAGCAGTCGCGACTGCAGATGGCGTGATCGCCCTGGCTGAGAAGGGTGGTCAAGGCTTGGAGCGCCGACAAGCCAGAAGAGAACACGCGACAGTGACTTCCGCCCTCAAGCGCCGCCAGATTGGTTTCCAACGCGGTTCGCGTCGGGTTGCCAGCGCGAGTGTAGTCATAGTCGCCAAAGGGCTTTCCTGGAGCGTGCTGGGCAAACGTCGTGCTTTGTATTACAGGAACGCAAACCGCGCCGTGGTGGGGGTCCGGCTGCTGGCCTGCATGAATGGCGGTTGTGTTGAAACGCATTGAATCTCCGGGGAAATCAGTCAGAGGCAAGAATCTCGTGACTCACGAGATATTGTGTCACATCGTGCCAGTCACGGAAGCGTTGGTAGCGCCTCTCCGTGCGGTGAAAATGAGTAGCCAGTGTATCACGAGCGAAAACCACATCGGCAAGACCGGCAGCGCAGAAGTCCGTACTTCCGTCGCCAGCGTAGATGCGCAAGCGGCTCTGTCCTGTAAGTTGGCGCAAGTGCCAGCTCTTGCAGTGATTGCAGCTCTTGCCGCTGCGAGGCAGATCGGGCCGCGTGGCCAACCATCGACCGTTATCGATTCGCAGATCGTTGGCGAAGATCTGCAGGTTGTCCAGTTCAAGCGGGTCCAGAACGTGATGAATCAGGGGCAGCAGTCCGCCGGAAAGCACGATCAGCGGGATCTTCTGTTCCGCCAAACGGCGCGCGCAGCTCAGGAAACCGGAGCGCAGACGGATCTCTTTGTCAATGAAGGCCAGTGCTTCTGGAAGCGAGCAGTTGAGCAGATCGAGTTCGGCCTGCAACTTGTCGACTTCGGGGCGGGTGGGGTCGAACTCGATATCGCGCCAGTCACAGCCACATCTTTTGGGGTCGGCGTAGTGATCCAGCAGAGCGACCAGCGTATCACGGTTCGTTATTGTCCCGTCAAAGTCGGTGAAGAAGACAGGTGCTTGCGAGAGTGCTGAATCAATCAATGTCCGCGCGCTCCACAGGGGCCGATAACAGCGCGCGGAATTCACCGTCGGAATTCAGCAGCTGGACCGCACGGTCGAATTGAGCATCAAAAAGCAGGCTGGCCTTGGCGCGTTCTTCGCTTCCGCCACGGCGCTCGGCTTGCTCGAGGGTCAGCATCTTGATCAGCCAGTTTTCGTTCTGCTCGAGTTGAGCCTGTGTATCACCGCCCATGGCCGAACGAAGCTCTTCAAGGGCAGTGCTTGCCGTTTCGCCAAGTTGCTCGCGCTCGATCAGCGTCGCCAGGTCTTCCAACTCTTTGCTGCCGGGAGTGTCGAACTCCTGCTCGGTGGCCAGCACAAATTCGTGGAAGCGTTTCAGCATGTGCGCATCTACTTCTGCCGTTGGCTTGAGGGCGGGTTTTGCGTCTGCGAGGAAATTGGTGAACAGACCGGCGCGCCACAGTTCACTGACAAACCACGGTGTCGGCTCGTACTTCACTTCGAGATCAGGCTGAATGCCGCGACCGCCCACTACTGGACGTCCATCGTCAGTTACGAAGAGGCTGTCGCTAAGCAGACTGGCGGTTTCCACGTGATTCAACACATCATTGTTTTCGAAGTAGTCGATGCGTTGGATTAGTCGGCCACTAGGCAGGTAGTAGCGTGCGGTGGTTAGTTTCAGGCGAGCGTCATCATCAATGGTGTACACGCTCTGGACCAGACCTTTGCCATAGCTGTTGGTGCCCAGTACCACGGCGCGGTCGTGATCCTGCAGGGCACCGGCGACAATCTCGCTGGCACTGGCACTGCTGCCATCAATCATCACCAGTAGCGGGCCGTCGAAAACGGGTTCATGCTCGGAGCGAATGTCCTTTTCAACATTGCCCTGGCGGTCGCGCGTGTCCACGATGGGCAGGCCGGGCTCCAGGAACAGGTCGGCCACATCCCCTGCCTCGCGCAAGAGACCGCCTGGGTTGCCACGCAGATCCAGAATGAGTCCGCGCATGCCCTGAGCCTTCAGCCCTTCGATCGCCTCGCTCAGGCTTTCAGAAGCCTTGCCCGAAAAGCGCGTGAGACGCACGTAGCCAAGGGCCTGATCCTCGTCCACTATGCCCGCGTAACGCACGTCGCGTATCACGATCACGTCGCGGGTGAGAGTGTAGTCCACAGCCTTGGACCAGCCGGCGCGCAAGATGCTCAGCGTGACCTTAGTGCCGCGAGGGCCTTTAATCTCGCCGACAACTTCGCTCAATGAGCGGTCCAGTGTGCTGACGCCATCGACGGCGTCGATGATATCTCCGGCGCGCAAACCCACTTTGTCAGCGGGTGAATCGTCGAAGGGACTGATGATTGTAACACGCTTGTCGCTGCCGCGTTGTCCCACTTCGGCACCAATGCCTCCGTATTCGCCCTGGGACATCTCGTCCAGATCGCGCGCTTCCTCCTCGACGAAGTAATCTGTGTAGGGGTCCAGCTCGTGCATCAGACCACGAATGGCGGCTTCAATGCCCGCCTCGGGATCAATCTGGTCCACATAGCGGAAACTGAGCTGCCGGTAGACTTCGCCGAAGCGCTTGAGGCTGGTGCGAACGTCTTTGATGTATTCCTGGCGATCCTGATCCTGTGACGCGCCAAGCAGGAGCATCAGCGGCAGCAGGCACAGCAGTAGCAGGGTCGGGCGAAACTTCATGGCGTACTCCTTGGGACTTTGCGCCCGCCGGCATTCAAGCAGCCTTCCAGATCCTTCAGAATCAGGCCGCTTACTTCTGCCGGAGGCAATTCGGCATCAACGCGCAGGATGCGTCCGGGTTCCTCCGCAGCCAAGTACTGATAGCCTTCGCGGACTCGTTGGAAGAAGCTGAGTTCTTCCTGCTCCAGACGATCCCGAATTCCTTCGTCCCGCATCTCCACACGGCGCAGGCCCATGTCAGGGTCCAGATCCAGCCAGTAGGTGCGGTCCGGCCACAAATGGCGGCGCACCAGACGGCGACAATTTTCCACGGTTTCCCGCTCCAACCGGCGACCGAAACCCTGATAGGCGGTGGTGGAATCGTTGTAGCGATCCAAGAGCAGCACGTCCAGCACTGGCAGCAGCGGCAGAAGACATTCGTGGATCAGTTGGAGGCGACTGGCTGTGTAGAGCAGTAATTCGGTATCGCCCGTCATTGCCGTGTTTTCGGGTGCCAGGAGTACCGCACGAATCTGCTCAGAGATGCGTGACCCGCCGGGTTCGCGAAAAGTGCGATACGAGAAGCCGCGCTCGTCCAGCCATTGCTGAATGGCCTGGAGCTGCGTTCCCTTGCCTGCCCCGTCGCTGCCTTCCAGACTGATGACCAGTGCGCGTGTCACAGTTCGACTCCCGCGCGGTGCCTGCGACCGAATTCGTGATACAACCAGAGACCACCCGCCACCATGCCGAGGCTGATGAGCTGGCTGACGGTTACTTGCCAATTGCCAATCGCAAAGAGCTTCATGCTCT
Organism: Candidatus Delongbacteria bacterium; assembly: GCA_963663545.1. Taxonomy (GTDB): domain Bacteria; phylum CAIWAD01; class CAIWAD01; order CAIWAD01; family CAIWAD01. The sequence continues at coordinate 1,523,317 of OY760505.1, read as the reverse complement.
GCTCGTAGTAGCGGAAGAACTCGACCACGAAACGACCGGGGCCGTAGAGGACGAGAAAGAGGGCGAAGGCCTGACCCGGCGCATGTCTGCGGCTGTCGTACCACAAAAGGAAAAGCGCTGTCAGCAGATTCCACCCCATTGAATAGATCTGCGTCGGATGCAGCGCCAGCCCGTGATACATGTATGAGGGCCAGCTGTCGGCGGGAAAGTGAATAGCCCACGGAGCGCTGCAGGGTTTGCCGAAACAGCAACCATTGAGGAGACAACCCACGCGACCAATGGCAATACCCAGTGCCATAGCCGGTGCAACGATATCCATGGTGCGTGTTACGCTTTGCCCTTTGCGGAGTGTGTACCAGATACCTGCGGGGATTGCTCCCAGCACCCCGCCCAGCAGAACCAGTCCTGCAATGCCGATAGTGCCGTCGCTCTGAATAGGTACAATGGTGCGCCACCACTGACCTGCGAATTCTTCAAGATGTGTCACGATGTAGAGCAGACGTGCTCCGAAGATAGAGGAGACAAGTACCACAACGGCCAGGTCTTGAATGAAGTTCGGTGGATAGCCCCGGCGGCGTGAGCGCCAGGAACTGAGTGATACACCTGCGATGAAGGCCAGCGTGATCATCAACCCATAAGAACTGAGGCGGAAGGGGCCTGCCTGAAAGATTGTCGGGAACACTAGTAGGGGACTCCTTCGTGATGCGTGTTGTCGTTCTCAGCCTTGCGTAGACGCTTTTCTGCGGCGGCACGGCCTTCCAGCACCAGCACGAATTCTCCGCGAATGGCGTTTTCGGTGAAGTGTACCAGTACCGCGGCACATGTGTCACGCAGGAATTCCTCGTGCACTTTGCTGATCTCGCGTGCTACACCAAGCATTCGTTCCGGCTCAGCCTCAGCAAGAAAGGCAAGTGTGGCGAGTACGCGGTGCGGCGATTCGAGCAGGATGCTGGTTTCTTCGCTGGCCAGGGCTTCCTGCAGAAAAGTCTGACGCCCTTTCTTGCGCGGAACAAAGCCCATGTAGCGGAAGCGATCGCAGGGCAATCCGCAACCGGTCAGCGCGGGCAAAATGCTGGAGGCACCAGGCAGTGCGGAGACCGTGACACCGGCCAGACGCGCCTCGTGCACCAGCTTATAGGCTGGATCGGAAATCCCCGGTGTGCCTGCGTCGCTGATCAGCGCAACATCGTCTCCGCCTTCCAGCCGCTTCAGCAGCCGGTCGCGGTCGCGCTCGCCTGAAAAGTCATGATAGCTGGTGGTCGGCGTCGTGATACCGAAGTGGTCCAGCAGACGGCGTGACGTGCGCGTATCCTCGCAAGCGATCAAATCCGCCTGCGAAAGCACCTCCACTGCGCGCGGCGTCATGTCTGCCAGATTGCCGATGGGCGTGGGCACTAGAAACAGCCGGCCTTTCATCGCTTGCTGTCCCTGCGATAGAGCCAGTCCAAGTTGAAGGTACGCGGGCTGATTTTGGGTATCACGGGTGTGAGGCGTTTGAAATGCTGGCGTGATACACGGTCCAGCAGACTGTCCACTGCCTCGACGGGGTAGCCGTCTGCCTTGATGCGTTCCCGTGTCCAGCGAAGGTCAGCGTAGCGCAATAGTATCTGGTCGATCAGGCTGTATTCCCAGCCCAGGTCGCTCTCGTCGGTCTGACCTTCTTCCAAGTCAGCGGAGGGAGCTTTTTCGATGACGCAGGTGGGCAGCCCAAATTCGCGCGACAGAGCAAAGACCTGTGTCTTATAGAGGTCGCCCAGAGGGTTGATGGCGCTCGCCAGGTCGCCGTACCAGGTGCCGTAACCCAGCAGCAGTTCGCTCTTGTTGGAGGTGCCCAGCGGCAGCGCGGCGGTCTCGGCGGCTGCATCGAAGATGCAGATCATGCGTACGCGGGCCATGATATTGCCCAGCCGCAGCGGAGTCGGCTCTGGCAGAAGTGCAGCCAGCTCTTCGACGGGGCGCGTGATTTCGATGCGGCGCACTTGTATGCCCAAGTGATCGGCGACGGCGTCGGCATCCAATAGCGAGCCTGCGCTGCTAGTGCGCCAGGGCATTTCCAGGCCGAGTACATTCTGCGGACCAAGAGCTTCTGCAGCAATCGCCGCAGCCAGCGCGGAGTCGATTCCGCCGGAGAGCCCCAGCACCACGCGCGCGAAGCCGGAATCCTCGACGGCCTCACGCAGAAAACGCACCAGGTGGGCGCGCACTTTGGGTAGATCCAGTTCCAATACAGGCATGTTGCAAGGTCGCACTTGCAAAGGAAGGGTGCCAGTTGTGGCCGGTCGCGGAGGCATCGCTATCTTCGTGCACGATGCAGAAAATAGTGGAGCAGCAATGAGTCCTTGGAGCAGAGAGGGTGCGGCCTCTAGCCGCCGCGAGTATATTGCACGCATCAATCGCGTACTGGATTACATCGAGCAGCACCTGAGTGAGACCTTAACGGTGAAGACACTGGCGGAAGTAGCCAGCTTTTCGCCTTACCATTTTAGCCGCATTTTCAGGGCCCTCGTTGGCGAGAGTCTCTATGCGTTCCTACGTCGCGTACGCCTGGAGAAGGCCGCCGATAAGCTCTGTCACACGGGCGGAGACTCTGTGACACAAATCGCCTTTGATGCAGGATTCGCCAGCCCGGCCGCGTTCAGCAAGGCCTTTCGTCAACAGCACGGCATGAGTCCAAGTGAGTGGCGTGATACACATGCGAGAAATAGCAGGAATGGACAAACGATGCGCAGGATCGGCGAAGCCGGGGGCAGCGCGCTGGACTACCTTGAGGCAGATCAATTGCAACAACGCTGGAGGATTTCGATGAGCAAGTTGACTGCCGATGTGCAAGTGCGGGAATTACCCGCAATGGAAGTGGCCTACATTCGCCACGTGGGACCTTATGCCGGAGACGGGGCGCTTTTTGGCAGACTGATCGGGCGTCTTTGCGAATGGGCCGGACCGCGCGGATTGCTGAAGGAAGATGGATCCATTCTTTGCGTGTATCACGACAACCCGGAAGTGACGGAGGAGGAGAAGCTGCGCCTGAGTGTGTGCATCGAAGTTCCTGCTGGCACACTTGCTGATGGGGATATTGGTCGAATGTCACTTCCTGGCGGATTATACGTTGTTGGGAAATTCTCGCTGCGTGAGGATCAGTTTGCTGAGGCCTGGCAGATGATCATGGGCGAGTGGCTGCCGGAGAGTGGCTACCAGCCTGATGATCGGCCCTGTTTTGAGATGTATCACAACGACCCGGATCAGCATCCGGAAGGGTTGTTCGAAGTGGAAATTTGCGAGCCCGTCAAACCGCTGTGATACGCGAATCGAGCTGAAAACAGAAAGGCCCCGCAATGCGGGGCCTTATGCTTACTGAGGAAATCGACTTAGGCGATGCTCTTCTCGAGGATCTCGACCGCCTTGTCAATGTCATCTGCGGTGACCGCCAGCGCGGGACGGAAACGGATGGAGCAATCGCCGCAGGGCAGAATGATCATGCCGTTTTCGTAGCAGCGATCCAGAATGGCCTGGCGCTTGTCGGCGGGAACGTCGATGGCGCAGAAGAGACCCTTGCCGCGAACGTTTGTGACACAGTCGTGCTTGTCTGCGATAGCCTGCAGGCCCTTCTGCAGACGCTCGCCCATGACCACGGCGTTCTCCAGCAGGTTCTCGTCACGAATGACTTCCAGGATTTTACAGAAGCGCACCATGTCGACAAAGTTGCCGCCCCAGGTGCTATTGATGCGGCTGGATTCCGCAAAGACGTGCTTCTCGACTTCCTCGACGCGCGGACCGGCCAGAATGCCGCAGACCTGGCTCTTTTTTCCAAAGCTGATGCAGTCGGGCTTCACGTTGTAGTGCTGGTGCGCCCAGAACTTGCCGCTGATGCCGACGCCGCTTTGCACCTCATCAATGATGAAGAAGATTTCCAGCTCGTCGCAGATCTTGCGCAGCCCCTGCATGAACTCGGGACGGAAATGCTTGTCGCCGCCCTCGCCCATGATGCCTTCGATGATTAGTGCGGCAATCTGGTTGGGGTTCTTGGCAACGGTCTCGCGGATCTCGGCAAAGCACTTCTCTTCGGCAGCGCTCACGCGGGCGATTTCAGCCTCATCAATGGGGAACTTGACCGCTGGCGGATCCAGACGCGGCCAATCAAACAGCGGGAAGTACATGTACTTGCGCGGATCGGCGGTGTTGGTTAGCGGCAGAGTGTAGCCGGTGCGACCGTGGAAAGCGTTGCGGAAGTGGATCACCTTCAGATCGTTCGCCTTCACCTCGCGTCCTGCGGCCAGATTCTTGCGATGCTTCCAGTCAAAGGCAGTCTTCAGCGCGTTCTCGACGGCCAGACCTCCGCCCTCGACGAAGAACAGATGGGGCAGATAATCAGGAATGCCCACTTCGCCAAACACTTCGACCAGCTCGGCCATCTCAGGGGTGTAGAAGTCCGAGTTGGTGATTTTGTTTACAGCCGCGCGCCCGATTTCCTGGATGAACTCGGGATTATCCAGCGCGGGGTGATTCATTCCCAGAGCCTGCGAAGCAAAGAAGCTGGTCATGTCCAGGTAGTCCTTGCCTGTGCGTGCATCGTGCAGGTAACTACCCTTGCTCTGGTGAATGTCGACGACGATCTCGAGTGCGTCCGCCAGCATGTGCTTGCCGATGACGCTATGCACGTCTTTCGGATCTATCCGCTTCATGGCAGAATCTCCTTGGTTAGGGGCGCGCAGGTTGCCTCCAGTCGGTCCTCGCACACTTCGTGCTACCTGCAGAGGAGCCGGCTGTGGCCGAGAGGCCGTTGCGGTAGGTTCTGGTCCGCGGGATGCGTCGGGCGGGATAGCCGTGGGCATCACAGTTCAAGAACCGGGAACAATAATGATCTAGCTCTGAAGGGGCAAGAGTCCGGTACACCGAATGCGCAAAATTGCATTCCTAGGAGACGTTCATCATTTTGCACGCCGCAAAAGAAGAGGCTGTTTTGATCGAACTTATCTTCCTGGGAACTTCTTCCGCCACACCAACGGCCCGGCGAAATGTGAGCAGTCTTGCGTTGCAATTTGAGCGTGAGAGTTGGCTTGTGGACGCTGGCGAGGGGACGCAGCTGCAGATACTGCGTTCGGGAATACGCCGTGGTCGCATCGATAGAATTTTCATTACGCACCTGCACGGCGACCATTTCTACGGGTTGGTGGGGCTGCTTAGCAGTTTCCAATTGAACAAGCGCGAGGAGCCCTTGCAGCTCCTTGGACCTCCCGGTTTGCGTGCCTACCTGAAATTTATGCGCGAGCTGTCCTCGACTGATTTTAGCTATGAGATTGATATTGTTGAGCTTGGTGGAATCAATGAACCACGGCAGGTGCTTGAAACCGTAGACCTGCGCGTTTTTGCCGCCAAGCTGAAGCATCGAGTCTATACGCTTGGCTATCGCATCGAAGAGAAGCATCGTCCCGGCCAGTTTGACGAAGCCAAAGCTGAGGAGTTGGGGATCCCCTTCGGGCCGGAGCGCGGTCGGTTGATCCGGGGCGAGTGTGTCGAACTGGCCAATGGGCGCATCGTGGAACCGCACGAAGTGGTGGGGCCGCAGCGATCGGGGCTGACTCTGGCGATATGCACCGATACGGCCTACTGCAAGAATGCGGTGCAATTGGCCCAGGGTGCCGACCTGCTTATACACGAGGCCACTTTCGATCCTGCCGAGCAGGAGCAAGCGCGCCGCACGAAGCACTCCACGCTTTCGGATGCTTTACGGGCTGCCGACGAATCTCAGGCGCACCATGTGGTGCTAACGCACTTTTCTACCCGTTATCTGGCCTCGATGGAACCCTTCGAGCGAGCCTTGCTCGAGGCGGGTTCCAAGGCGATTCTGGCCAGGGATTTCATGCAGTTGCGAATGCACCATGACCGTGATGAGCTAGAGCTGGGGGACTCGCGGAACCGCGTTCCCCGCGGGATGGAGTTGGATTCTGCACAGAGTTGACAGGCAAGCTTTGCCTAGCTTGCGGAAAGCGTGTCCGTGTAGTGTGGATATTGTGGATTCTTTGTGGAAATCTGGAATGTCAAGTTCTTGATAAGCCAAAGCGCTTTGTAGTGGTGTGGTTAAAATATTGAAATTAAATAGATTGCGATAATTGGCGCGAAATCTAAAATGTGTACTCGTCTCAGATTTTCGGCGAATGGTCTGTGGATAAGTTTGGAATGTCTCCATGAAATTCGGTCCTGACAGCTTGGTCTTTATCGACGCCTATAATCTTCTGTACAAGATTGACGGGCTTTCCAGCCTGCTGGATCGCGATCCTGGAGCTGCTCGTACGCTTCTGTATCGCGAGCTATTGCAGCTGAATCGTTTGCAGCCTGAACAGCTGCGCGTTGTTGTGGATGGCGCGCGTTTGCCCGACGAAGAGGTCCCGCCGCAGTTGCCAGTGATCTGGGCTGTCAAACCCGAAAGCGCTGACGACAAAATCCTCAGGCTCATTTTGCGGGAAGTTCGCAAGGCGCGTAAGGCGCTGGAAATCGTTCTGGTCAGCGATGATTCTCAGCTACGAGATCGCATTCGGCAGCGTGGTGGAAAGCCAATGTACTGCAATGGATTTCTGCTGGAGGAACTGAGCGGCAAGGGCGAACAGGCCCGTTCCAATTGGGAAGCGGAGCAGGGACCGCGTCAGGCAGAGGATAGCGGTCGCCGTAAGGGTGTGAGCATTCGAAAAGGCGGCGGCACTCTGCGTGACGAAGAACTGGAATACTGGATGAACCAGTTCGGCGACGACGAAGATGACGCGATGGATACTCCAGAAACTCCGCTTGCACAGGAAGGAAGTGACGATTTCGACAAGGATCCTTCGCAGAATACACGAAGCCGCGAGCAGAGTAATCCCGTGCCACGACGCAGACGCGGTAGTGGCAAGCGTGGAGTGGATGACGACCTGGCGCGCTGGCTTGGCGTTGATGCGAAGGATGGTCGTATCTACGGCGACGATGAGGATCTTGACTTCGATGAAGAGGACGATTAGGTTCGTGAGTCGAGCAATTTGCTCTTCTAGCTTCTCTGCCCTATCTTTTCCGGCTCCAGTGGGGGTGTAGCTCAGCGGTAGAGCAGCGCCCTTTTAAGGCGTCGGTCGAAGGTTCGATTCCTTCCACCCTCACTATTTAAACGGCGGCCAGCGAGGTCGCCGTTTCTCGTTTCAGCCCACGGGATCGCCGGTGCGAGGTTTTACCTGCAGCTTGGGCACATTCCACGACACTCACAGTTCCCGGTTGTCATTCCCCTGAGCGAAGCTTTTCTTGTCTCATCAAAGTGAGGTAGTCGTGAAAAGCACGTGCTGTTGTATCACAGTCCAGCTTGTTCTAGTGATGCTGATCGCTTCGCCCACCGTGAATGAGGCCGTTGCCGTGCAGATGGAGAATGCGATCGCATTTCAGTCTTGCACTTCTGCGCAGATTGATTCCAGCCTGATGGATATGGCCGTTGCCCCGGGCGATGATTTCTATCAGTTCGCCAATGGAGCATGGCTATCAGGTTACTCACTACCCGCCGGGAAGGGCAGCTACGGTTTTTACGATCTATCGGATGAAGACAATGCAAACAGCCTGATTCAGCTCTGCACAGGTGATCTTGACGGACGTGACACAGACCCCCTGGCTCGTCAGCTGAGCCACTTTGTGCATGCAGCACAATTGCAGACTCCAGAAGAGAACCGGCTCTTTCTGCGTCAGCAAGTGAGGCCACTGGCCGGTGCGCGCAACTTTGATGAGCTGCAGAGGGCCATTTGTGCCGGGCACCTTGCGGGTGAGGATATCTTCTTCGCGATACACACTCCGCTGCCCTGGGAGACCTTACCCGGGAATCCCCTTCATCTGTGGCAGGCGGGGCCTCTGTTTCAGGTATGTGCTGATCCGCAAGCATCACGGGATCCTGAGGCAGTCAGCGAGATGAAGGAGGCTATTGTTTCTCTGCTGACGCTAGGGGAGTACATGCCTGCTGACGCTTGGAGGCTTGCACCAGCAGTGTTGAGCATTGACAGCTGCATTGCTTCGGTCAGCATGAGTGATGAAGATGCGTGGATCACGGCGAATACAAGGCATCCTGTATCACGACGTGAATTGGAACAGCTTCTGCCTTGCTGGCAGTGGGGCGACTACTTCTATGCGCTTGGGGTGGCGAAAACGGATCAGGTGAATCTTGGCCAGCCGGATTACTTTCGCGAGCTGCAGCGTGTGTTTGCCTGTTACACGCTACCGGAGTTGCGGGCCTATTCCGCTTGTCGCGTGATACACAGTTACTCGTCCGTATGTTCAATACCCGAGCTGTCCCGCTGGAAGGCCGTGAGGGCGGATTATTCCAAAGAAGATGTCGCTATGTTTGGGGGCACGGATTCTGTTGCGTTCTATGTGCGCCGGGAGCTGCCGGAGATTCTGGAGCATGTGTATCTGCGGAAGTGGCGCGATACAGGGGCCGATGCTCGTGTTCGCGAGATGGTTGCGAATTTGAAAACGGCCTTTGGGCGCCGCCTGCGAACCGGACGAGTGCTGCGCGGAGTGGCTTTGCGTCATGCATTGGAGAAGCTGGATGCCATGCGCATTGACATCGGCGGGCCAGCCTGCCCTAAGGCATTTGCACAAGTACGCGTCGACTCGCTTGGCTACCTCGACTGTGTGATGCAAATGCGAACAACCCGCAGACGGCTGCTTCTCGATTCGGTGGGACAAAACCTTGATCCATATCGATGGTGGGTGCCTGCCTACTCCACAAACGCTTGGTACAGTACCGGCCTGAATCGTGTCACACTCCCGGCAGGCGCCGTCATGCAGTTGTATCACACGAGAACATCACCAGCCACACAATACGCAATGCTGGGTAGCATGATCGCCCACGAGATGACGCACGCTCTGGATTCCAATGGAATCGCCTATGACGCTCGTGGTCGGCCAAAGGGATTCCTGACCCGCCTTGCTGAATCACCCTCGCGCCGCCGGTTCCGGAGGGCCTCGCAGAGAGTGGATAGCCTCTATTCTGCCCACCTTGTGCTGGACTCCCTGTATCTGGATGGTGAAAAGGAGTTGGCAGAGAACCTGGCGGACCTGGGGGGCGTGACCATCTCTCTGGAAGGGTTAGGACTGCAGCTTGCTAGCCAAAGCGAAGAGCTCAACCAGAATTCCCTGCAGGAATACTTCCTGGCCTATGCTCAGAAGTGGAGAGAAGTACTTGGCGCCGAAGCACTGCTGAAACGGGCCAGCGGCTGGCATGCACCGCCACGGTATCGAACCAATCTTGTTCTGATGCAGATCGAGGAGTTCTACCGCGCCTACTCGATTCAACCTGGCCAGCGAATGTACTTGCCGGCAGTGGAACGAGTCTCAATCTGGTAGCGGGGCATTTTGTCTCGCTCCGCTCTTTCGTTTACTTGTCCGCCTTCATTCTTTGTTCTGCGCCCAGCCTGGCTGCCGGTGCATACTTTGATCCACATTTCCTTTCGGAGTGATCCCATGACCTCAGGCAATAGCCCCCGCAAACCGGATTGGTTGAAGATTCGCATACCTTCAGGCGAAAACGTGAGACGCGTAAACCAGCTGCTCAAGAAGGAGCGCTTGTGCACGGTTTGTGAGGAAGCGCGTTGTCCAAACATGCACGACTGTTGGCATCGCGGTACTGCGACCTTCATGATTCTTGGTGATACATGCACGCGTTCCTGCCGCTTCTGTAACGTGAAGACAGGACGTCCTGGAATTATCGACTGGGGCGAGGCCGAGCGCGTTGTTAGTGCAGCTGAGCAGATGAAGCTTAAGCACGTTGTCATTACAAGTGTCGATCGCGACGAGCTCCCCGATGGGGGCGCCGGGCTCTTTGCCCTTGTGTTACATCTCTTCCATCAGCGCTTGCCTGAAGTCACAGTTGAGGTCTTGATTCCCGATTTCAAGGGCGACCGTGCCTGTCTGCAGTTGGTGCTGAACGAGCGTCCCGACGTACTCAACCACAACATCGAGACGGTTCCGCGTCTTTACAGCGATGTACGTCCCCAGGCGGATTACAAACAAAGCCTCACGCTGCTTGAACGCTCGGTCAAAGCAGGCTTCTACACCAAGAGCGGTATGATGGTCGGGCTTGGTGAAACCGACGACGAAGTAAAGGACACGCTGCGCGATCTTGCTGCAGTGGGCGTTTCCTTCGTGACAATCGGTCAGTACCTGCAACCGCGTAGGGATCTTCACGACGTTGAGCGCTACGTCCATCCGGATGTCTTCAACGAATACGCGGACTTCGGCCGATCCATCGGTATCGAGCGCATGCAGTCCGGTCCGCTTGTACGAAGCAGCTATCATGCTGACGAGGCCATGCATAGTGAGGGCCCCGTGAGCAAGTAAGTACAGACACTAGCGCAGTAAATCAGGGGCCCTTGCGGGCCCTTGCTCATTAATTTCGATCTCTGAAGAAGCTGAGGAGATCGGCGATTACACCTGCCGCAGAGGCAATTCCAATAACGGTCGGATTCGTAGTTGCGGTCAAGGCTGACAGATCTGCTGATACTCCCCAGGGAATCCAGTCCACGTTGCTCTCGCGAGACGTCCACCATTCCACGCTGGCAAGCATTGTGTTGGCCATCCATTTGCCCAGAGTGTCATCGGCAGCGACTGTGTTTGGAAGCCCCCGCCATTCCTTGATCTCAGTTGGCGAGATTCCATCAGCGAGACCTGCAATCAGCGCATCGGCCTTGGCGTTTCTTGCCAGCGGTGCCTCAGAGGGGCGCATCCGCCACCATTGAAGCAGTTGCTGCGGACTGGGGATCTGATCCACGCTCACAGTGCCCTCGCCGAGCATGGCGAAGCAGGCGCGGATCTGCTCGTGGTATTCTGCATTCCTGGGCAAGCGAATGTCGTAGTCCTGCGCCAGGTGAAGAAAGCTGTCGTAGCATCGCACGGGATCGAATTCGAGTTCCACCCAGCTATCCAGACATGCATTGTGCCATGGGCCGTATTGCACTACTTCCCGAGCCGTGGGACGCCATCCATCCTCACCCGGATAGTGCAGAGTAGACTCAAGGGAATTGTAGTATGAGTGGCAGAAAGGCAGCATTGGAAACAGAAAACAGATGATCCGCAGGATTGGCGGTTCGGTCGAAGTGCCCTGGATGCTTGTCTCGAGTTGTTGTGTGGCTGGCTGTAGGCTACCGGATTCTTCCTCACAACCACTGAAAAGCAATCCCAGAACAAGGCTGAGTAGTAGCATACCAGCGGCGGTAAGCGCCAGTTCGTGCTTCCTTGTACGCATTTTAGTACTCCTTGGAATGGTAGTCGGATCCCTTCTAGGGGAAGCGACCCGACTGCTTGTCACATTGAATCGATGGGATGCCGCGGAGCGGCGAGTGAGGTGGGCTGGTTCGGACGGCGGCTACCCGTCGTCGTGCTGGCTGTCTACTCGGAAGCCGTGTTAAGGTTCCCGGGAATCTTACATTCCAGCGAAGCAAACACCGACGGGAGACGATCATGCGGGTTTCAATCCTGAGCTTATTCCTGCTGGCGACACAGGTTCTGGCCACACCACGGGCGATTTATCTTGTGCACACAAATGACATACACAGTTGGTTTGCGCCGCGCCAGGCGCGTTATGGAGAAGGTCGCCTCGAATTGGGCGGGGCACCGGTTCTTGACGGTCTGCTGGTCGAAATGCGCACACAGCACGAGGATGCCGTGCTCTACCTGGACGCTGGAGATTTTTTTCAGGGCACGCCTATCAGCACCTTGACGCGCGGTGAAGGTTGCATTGAGGTCATGAGACGGCTCGCACCGGATGCCATCTGTGTGGGCAATCACGAATTCGACTACGGGTTTACCCGCCTGGATAGCTTGGCGAAAGCGAGCGGACTACCGCTGCTGGCGGCCAACCTTCAGCGTGATGATGGTGGCTTTCCCTTCCAGCGCGAAATGCACATGCAGCGCGAGGGGGTCGAGATTCTGGTGCTGGGGCTGGTTCCCGACGATTTGCACGGCCTATGCAGCGATGCTGCCACTCACGGCGTGCATGTCATGAACTCCTTTGAAGTGGCGGCACAGTGGTTAGAGGAGACGGACGGTCAGGCCGATCTGCGCATTGCCCTTTCGCATCGTGGTTGGTTTGCCGATTCGCTGTTGGCGGCAACAACGCCCGGTTTTGATCTGATCATTGGCGGACATTCGCATACCGTGATACATCCACCGGCGCAGGTGGCACAAACATGGATCGTGCAGACGGGTGCACAATTGTATCACGTGGGCGTTGATACACTTATTGTTGAGCCAGGAATTGGTTTGGTGGAATTCCGTGGTGGATTGTTGCCGCTAGAGACATCATTGGCCGAACCTAATGCGGAAATGGCGGCGTTTGTATCACGGCAGGAAATGCGTGTAGAGGAGCTTCTTGGCGAACAAATCGGGACGCTGCATTCAGACTGGGTGCGCGTTTTCGCTGGTGAGTCCAACATTGGCAATTGGCTGACCGCGCAAGTCCGCAATCAATTGAACACCGACCTTGCTTTATGGAATTCGGGAGGCATTCGCAAAGACCTGATGGCGGGTCCAATAACGCTGCGGGATGCTTGGGAGATTGCGCCCTTCGGCAATGAGATGCTGTTGGTGGAGTTGAGCGGAAGTGAACTGCTGGAAACTTACCAAGCCATCCTACGTGGTGAGTTCGAGTTTCTGCAGTTTGACGGTATGCGAGCTCGATTTAATGATGATCACGCACTTGTCGGCTTCGACCTGCCGGAAGGGGCAATGAAAGAAGACCAGCTCTATAGGGTTGCCATTTCCGACTACGTATGGAGCAAGGTGTCGGCCTTTCCCTGGTTGCAGGCGCGCGAGCATTCCGTGATACACAGTGGCCGGATTGATCGGGATATTGTGATACAAGCTTTGCGTCAGAACCCTGAGGCCGTGTCATCCATAGACGGACGTTGGAATCCATAAGGAGCGGCTTCATGTTGAATCACGAAGAGCAGCGTCGTGCCCTTACCTACGTGCGGCAACTCATCACCAGTGCGCTGCACCAGCAGGATCCGCCGGACGTTCCCGCTGAGGGCGTTTTTGCCAATCCCTGTGGCGCTTTTGTGACACTGCAGAAGGCTGGATATTTGCGGGGCTGCATCGGTATGATTGAGGCCGCGTTACCCCTGGGGCGAACACTGCAGCGTATGGCAATTGCAGCCGCTTTTGATGATCCGCGTTTTCCCGGTATTAAGCCTGATGAGTGGGAACAGTGCACAGTTGAGATCAGTGTGCTGAGCGAACCCCAAGATGTGGAGAGCTTCCACAGAATCGAAATAGGACGTCACGGCGTGATACTTTCCTTGCGCGGACGGAGTGCGGTCTTTCTGCCGCAAGTAGCTCCGGAGCAGGGCTGGACGCGCGAACAGATGCTTCATCATTTGTGTCGCAAAGCAGGTCTACCCGCAGATGCCTGGACGGGCCCGGAGTGCGCTTTTCGCGTCTTTGAAGCCCAGGTCTTTGCCGAAGCTGAGGAATAGCCCCCTCGCCATTTGTTACACTCTTGGGTTCCGGGTAAACGCCGGAGTGGCCATTGATCGGCATTCCAGAGGAGCTGGGTGCTTGTCGGTCTATTGCCCTGCGGGTCCGGAAACACTGCGTGTACTCGCATTCAGACTGTCTGGGTGCCGGTAGCTCTCCTGGAGAAGTGCGATGTCTACAGCTGATCACAAGGTTCTGCTTGAAGCGGCCTGGGAAGCCCGCGAACGCGCGAATTGTCGCTATAGCAAGTTCGCCGTGGGCGCGGCGCTACACACGAAGTCGGGTCGGGTATTTACGGGAAGCAATGTAGAGTCCAGCTCATACGGCCTGTCGTGCTGTGCCGAACGAGTTGCGCTCTTCACTGCCCTTGCAGCAGGCGAGAGTGAGTTTGATACAATAGCCGTTGTCGCCGAAGGGCCGTCTGCGGTTCCACCCTGTGGTGCTTGTCGACAGCTCCTGTACGACTATGCGCCTGAATTGCTGGTCGTCATGGGCAACGGCCAGGAAGTACGCGAAGAGACGATTGGGGGACTCCTGCCCTATGGATTCAGCCCGGAGTACCTGGAAAAGCGATGAGCAAAAGCGTCAAACCAATCCTGATAGGAATTGCGGGCGGATCGGGATCCGGTAAAACCCTTGTGGCACGCACACTGGTTGAGCGCCTGGGTAGTGACCGTGTGGTTGTGGTGGAGCAGGATAGCTACTATCGCGCCAACTGGGAGCTAAGTCTGGACGAGCGCAAACGCGTCAACTACGATCACCCCGACGCATTCGATCACGAACTCCTGTTGGAACACATGGCGTGTCTTCTTCGCGGTGAATCCATCGAGATGCCTGTTTACGACTATGTGGAACATGCACGCAGCAAAGACAAGTGCGTGTTACTAGAGAACCACTTGGTTGTGATTCTCGAAGGCATTCTTGTGTTACACTCGCCCGAACTGCGCGACATGATGGATATCATGGTTTTTGTCGACACGGACAGTGACGTGCGCTTTATTCGTCGTTTGCGCCGTGACGTAAAGGAGCGCGGCCGCAGTCTGGACAGCGTCATCGACCAGTATGAGCAGGTGGTGCGACCGATGCACATGCAGTTCATCGAGCCAACAAAGCGTTTCGCGGACATCATCATTCCCCAAGGCGGTCGCAATCTGGTGGCCGTCGATTTGTTGCAGACCAAGATTGCCTCGCTGCTTCGCAGCCTGGACAAGGCTTGAGGAGGCCCATGCCAGCAAGCATCATGCACCCGGGCAACGGCTGGATTGAAGTCATTTGCGGTTCCATGTATTCCGGCAAGACGGAGGAGTTGATCCGTCGACTGCGACTGGCGCGCATCGCCCGGAAAGAAGTCATCGTATTCAAGCCAACAGTCGATACACGCTACAGCAAGACCGAAGTTGTATCACACAACGATCAGAGCATCCCCTGTGTCACGGTCAAGTCATCCGATGCCATTCTGAAGCGGCTGGGCGACGAGAATGTTGTTGCCATTGACGAAGTGCAGTTTTTTGATGCTGGTATCGTGGCCGTATGCGAGAAGCTGGCCCGTGAGGGGCGGCGTGTGATTGTTGCCGGGTTAGATAAAGATTTTCGTGGCAAACCCTTTCCCCCCATGCCTGATTTGATGGCGGTAGCTGAGTTTGTCACTAAAAATATGGCCATCTGTGTCGTCTGCGGCCAGCCAGCTAATTTCTCCCAGCGTCTCACACTGGATGACGAGCAGGTGCTGCTTGGCGCCCGCGATGTGTACGAGGCGCGCTGCCGTAGTTGCTTCGTGGTTCCCCGCGAAGAACAACTAGGTCTGTTTGTGTCACAGAGAACTGAATCACCTTCAGAGCAAAGCCAGAGGTAAGTGATGGAAAGATTGATGAGCCTGGTTGGCATGCTTGTACTGCTGGGTATTGCCTTCCTCATGTCCAACAACAAGCGCAAGATCAATGTTCGCACCGTCGTCGTGGGTATCAGCATCCAGCTTGTGCTGGGTTTTCTGTTGCTGTACTGGGAACCCGGGAAAATTGCTTTCCGATGGTTTGCCGACTTCGTTGCCTCTTTCCTGTCCCTGTCGGACAAAGGTGCCAGCTTTCTCTTTGGCAATCTTGCCGACCCTGCCCACTACTTCACTGATGGTAAGTTCTGGCCAGGATTTGGCTACCAGTTTGCCTTCAAGGTGCTGCCTACCATCATTTTCTTTTCGGCTTTCATGTCCATCATGTATTACGCTGGCGTGATGCAGCACGTCATCAAATTCCTTGCCCGCGTGATGCAGAAAGCCTTGGGTACCAGCGGATCTGAGACGCTTTCCGTCTCGGCCAATATCTTTGTCGGCCAGACAGAAGCCCCGCTGTTGATTAAGCCCTTCCTTTCCAAAATGACCAATAGTGAGTTGCTTACCGTGATGGTTGGCGGCTTTGCTACAGTTGCTGGCGGTGTGCTGGCGGGTTACATCGGCATGGGCGTCAGTGCTGGACACCTGGTTGTGGCTTCAGTGATGTCTGCTCCGGCCGCGCTGGTTGTGGGTAAGATCATTTATCCCGAAACCGAAAAGTCGGCTACGGCAGGCGTTATTGAACTGCCGGACATCGATTCCGGTGACAATCTGGTGGATGCGGCTGCGCGCGGAACCACAGATGGTCTCAAGCTGGCTGTAAACGTCGGCGCCATGCTGGTTTCCTTCATTGCGTTGATTGCCATGGTGGACTGGGTGCTTGGTGGCGTGGATCACCTGATCGACGGCAAAATGCTGGGTGGCGTGTTACAGGAATCGGGTGAGTACGCAGGGTGGTTCCCGGGTAGTCTGCGCACCTTGTTTGGCACGCTGTTGTCCCCGTTGGCCTTCATTATGGGTGTGCCGCTGCATGATGCCACGCACGTAGGAAATCTGTTGGGAATCAAGTTGGCAGTGAACGAGTTCGTCGGCTACGCGACGCTGGCTGAGTATATCCACAATGGCGTGATTTCTGAGCGCGCTCAGATCATTGCTACCTACGCCCTCTGCGGCTTCGCCAATTTCAGCTCCATCGGTATCCAGATCGGTGGAATCTCTGCTCTGGCTCCCGAGCGACGAGGCGATCTGGCCCGTCTAGGCCTCAAGGCCATGTTCGGTGGTGCCATTGCCAGTTGGTTGACAGCCTGCGTTGCTGGCCTTGTTTTGTAACACGGAGTAGGAATGACCTCGGTACGTCTTCCGGAGAATGTGACACAGGCTGCTAAGTGGGTGCGCGATCGACTGGGCGAAATCCCGCAGCGTGGAATTGTGCTTGGCAGCGGTCTTGGTGTGCTGGTGGATGGAATGACTTCGGCCCGGGATGTCGCTACTGAAGAGATCCCGGGATTTCCACCTTCGACAGTTGTTGGCCATGCCGGGCGTCTGGTGGCGGGGGAGCTGGATGGTGTTCCTGTGTTGGCGCTTAAGGGTCGAGTACACGGCTATGAGGGCTACAGTCAGGAGCAGGTCGTGTTCCCCGTTCGGTTGATGGCCGCGTTGGGAGTGACACACCTGTTACTTACAAACGCTGTCGGATCAATCAATCGTTTGTATCACCCAGGTGATCTGGTGCTCGTCGAGGATCAGATCAATCTCATGTTTCGTAATCCGCTGCGCGGTCCCAACGATCCAGAAATGGGCCCTCGTTTCCCTGATATGTCTGCCTCTGTTTGTTCTGAAATGGCATCCATTGTGCGGGATGCAGCTCGTGACCTGGCCACTCCATTACGTGTTGGGGTAATGGGTGGAGTCACGGGTCCCAGCTACGAAACGCCTGCCGAGATCCGAACGCTTGGCAGGATCGGTGCAGACATCGTCGGTATGAGCACAATTCCGGAGCTGATTGCTGCACGTCATATCGGCTTGTGCGCCGTTCCGATCAGTTGTGTTACAAACTACGCTGCCGGAATTTCAGCCCAGCAGTTGGATCACAGCGAAGTCACCGAAGTAGCGGAAAGAGCACGTGGCGTGTTCCGGACGCTTGTTGTGGAAGTGTTGCGCAGGTGCTGATGTGAAGACGTGTAGCCTTCTCTGGCTGCTATTTCTCCCCCTTTTTGCGCACGGCGCGACCGCGTCTGGTGCCGGTTCGGACAGTCTCGCTGCAATGGATTGGACGGGTTGGCGTGTATCACGTATTGCAACAATCGGTCTTAGACACACCAAGCCGGACGTGATCCTTCGCGAGTTGGAGTTGCGCGAGGGATCGGCATACTCGGACAGCCTGCTTGCTGAGGATGCGAACCACGTCAAGAACACCGAGCTCTTTGCGCGAATGGTCGTCTCTGTATCACCTGACAGTGTGCATCACGAAGTTGACATCAGCTACGCAGTCAGCGAACGTCCGCGATACATGGTTTATCCTGTGCTGGATTTCGGCGACAATCTTAGCACGAGCTATGGTGCGGGGATGCTTCATGTCAACCTGGGCGGCATGGGGAGGCAGCTCTTCATTGAAGCCGTAACGGGTGATGTTGACAGTTACAGCCTCATCTACCGTGATCCGTGGTTTGGTGGAAGGCCTGATCCTGTCTATTTCGAGCTCCAGCGCAAGGAGCAGGACAGTGATGACGATAGCTACTCCTACCTGACGCATCTTGTTAAAATCGAACACGAACACCGTATCACGCGAACACGAAAGACACGCGCGGTCGTGTCCTGGCGTGAGGTTCGTATCACTGACGATGACACAATAGAGCGGCGTACGGTCAACCCGAGTGGACTGGATGTCTATGGCAGTGGCGGGTTTTCATTGATCTGTAATACAACGGATTATTACGCCGATCCGCATCGCGGTGCGAATTGTGAATTTGCGTTTGGTGGTTTTAGCGGTGGTGGCGCGCATCAACCGGAAGGTGTCAGTGCAGGCGCTAGCTTGGCCACCTACCGGACCTTACCACGTTTGCCGGATCTGGTGTTTGCAGGGCGACTGGCTTCAGCTTGCACCTACGGCCGCACCGCTGAGTATCAGATGCGTTACCTTGGCGGAAAGGAGAGTGTCCGCGCAGGTGCTTCCGGCGACTGGTCCGGTAAAAGCCTAGCTCATGGAAGCCTGGAGCTGCGTTTCCCTTTTGTTGAGCGGCGCGTATACTTTAACCATATCGATGTCGGTTTGGGTATTGTCCTTTTCGCTGATGGTGGTACGATTTGGCGTGATACATACAGTGGCCGTACCCTTTCCGCCGGTGGTTTCGGTATCGGGTTGCGCGTGTTTGCGCCCTTTGTGCAGGTGGTGAGTTTGGACCTCGCCTGGACTCCTGGCAAGGGCGCGGTTTTCCACGTATCACAGGGGCAAGTTTTCTGAGAACAATGCACAAAATCACAAATCGAATACACGGTTGGTTGCTGCTCGTTCTTGTGGTTGCAGTGACACTTCCCTGTTGGTCGGATCCTGGCGAGGATGCACCAAGCCCGTCAGACAGTACAGCTGCCGATAGCATGGTTGTTGAGCTTCCGCCAATCACCTTGGACAATGTACTGCCGCCGGTGGGTGGACTGCAGATTAATGGACTGGTCTTGGATAGCCCGCGGCTCTGGGCCTGTGGAGATTCAGGCCTGGTAGCGTGGTCTGATTGTGATACAAGCTGGCACAAGATTCGGAGTAAATGGGCTTTGCCGATGAACTGCATCGCCCTCACCAACAAGCGCATCTTGTGTGGAAGTGACTCCGGGTATGTATTCCGTGTTCAGGCAGATAGCTTGGTACAGCTCCAGGTAGGGCGTCCGTCCTCCATTGAGGATCTCGTCTTCGGGGAATCCTACGGGTTGCTATGCGGCGGAGAAGGGTTGCTGGCTCGCAGCGTTGACCACGGTGCGAGTTGGGAGCTCCTTGAAGCCCCCCTTCCCATGCGGTATCACTGTGCCGCAATCACGGGCGATACGTGTTACATCGCGGGAAGCGGTGGATTTGTATTTGTGTCACACAACCAGGGATCCGAGTGGCAAGTGCTGCTGCGTAAGAATCGCACTCCGATTGAAGACCTTGCCATTGACAATGGACGTGTCTGTCTCTTGACAAGCGATGGCGAAATAGAAATGTGGGAAGCGGATCACTGGCGTCCGGTGGCGAAATCGCCATGGGGCGATGGCCATTTTGTGATTCCCTGTGATACACCGGGAGAGTCGGGTTGGCTCCTGGGTGGAAGTGCTGGTCGTGTTTGCTGGCTTTCCGAGGCAGGTGGCCTTGAGCAGGAGGCTCCGGTTGTTCGTCTGGATCGCTATACGTCTTTAACCTCGGCCATTAAGCGCGGTAATCAGGTTGTAATGGCGGGATCATGGGGACTACTGGCGGCCTGGGTGCCGGGAGAGGTGGAGCTTCCTTGGCGCCTGGAGCATGATTTGTTTGGTGTGGATGCGCCTATCGCTTCCGAGGCCGAGTTGGTACTGCTGGCGGACGCCGAAGAACTGGACACGCTTGCCGTTTACGCTGATTCGCTGGTAGACAAGGGGCCACGGTACTTGTATAGCGTCATTGACACGCCTCCGCGGAGCTCCGAGTCGGCGACGCGCATGCGACAATTGATCGGAAGCTTTTTCCGCGGCAAGAGCCTCGGTGTGTCCGGTCAGGCCGTAGTGGCGGTAGATCTTGATCCGCGCGGTGGATTTGAGGAGGCAACGGTGCTCTCGGTCATTCCGCAGAGCATGGGGCTTGAATCCAACGCTCTTGAAGTGATTCACGGAATGAGCTTCACGCCGGGCTTCGTGGAGGAGCACATTGTCCCATCGCGCATCCTTCAACGTTTGAGTTTCACGCCTGAGCAGACCCAGGGCCGCAAGTGGTATTTGGGTGAATCCGAGCTTGGCGGCGGCCTCGATACTTTGCTCGCCCAGGCTCCCAGACCAGGATTGATTTCGGATGTGAAAACTCTGTTGAAGCGAATGTCCTTCCCCATGCGCGCGCGTCGCTTCCACTGGGAGGGTGAGACAATTGTGTCGTACCGCCTCCATGCCGACGGGCATATCAGTCACGGCGAAACTCTGTGGGAGTCGCCTGAAGAATACGAATTCGGGCGACATGCTTTATCTATTGTGGAGAAGCTTGAGCAGGATCTCAGTGGGGACGCTTCCTTACCGGCTGGCTATTGCTATTTGTTGGTGCAGCATCTTCGCTTTGACCAAAAGGGGAAGCAGAAAGCGCGCAAGGAGCACCTTGGGCCGGAGTATTTCGTAGAAACACTGCTCGCGTTGCAGATTCCTGAAGGCAGTAGCTACGTGGAAGCCTTGCCCGATATCGCCCTCTTGATCAAGGAATACGGATTGGCCGTGGGCAACCCGGGCGACCAGCATCTTGATGCCCGGGTGATCCTCGCCCCCGATGGTGGGCTGATGGATGTTTATCTGAATCCAGAGGGTGTGGGCATGCCCCAGGAGGACCTTGATCTGCTGCACGATCTGATGCTGCTTTTCACATGGGGGTTTTGTAACCGGGACGATGGTCGCAGTGAACTTGCTGATACGGTACGCGTGAACTTCGACCCGGCTGTGCTTGATACCACGGGATGCAGAATTCGGCCCTTGTTCATTGATGTGGAGTTTTGAGATGGCTGGATGTCCCTGGCTTGACGAGCTTCCGCTGCCCGCATCCACACCGCTTCCCACTTCTGTGGATGTCGCGATTCTCGGGCTAGGTTTGCCGGCATTGATGGTTGCTGTTCAGGCACAGGAGCGCGGACTGCATGTTGCTCTTTTGCCTACGGGGCCATTGTCTGAAGAACCAAGCTTGCAAGGGCTTGGGTTACTACGGCAAGTCCCTTGGTACAATTACGAAAAAGCAGCAGTCACCTATGGCCGCGAGTTCGTGCGCAATGTTTGTCAATTGGGCCGTGAATCGCTGCAGGCGTTGAATGACAAGGTCGTCACTATGCCGCATGACCTTGGATGGTTTCGCACAGGCAGCCTGACACTATGCTCGGAGGCAGAGGCCGCAGATCTTGAGCGCAGTGCTTCGCGGCTGAATGGCGATGGGTGTCGGGCGCAGTTTTGGGATGCAGACCAGCTTCAGAAGCGCATGGGGCAGTGTTCACTTGACAATGCCCTTTACATCGCGGACGACTCTGCTGTAGACCCTGGCTATTTGTGGTATGCGCTCCTTGACGAGTTTTGCGACCGAGGCGGACTTGTTGGTGAGGACCTGTGGGCCCCACACGCGGACGGCGAGTTTACCTCCCGCGTGGGGAAAAGGCTTGCAGCGCAAAACTGGGTGGATGCACGGGAACATGGCGATGAATCTGCTTTGCCACGAGTGCAGATCCAGATCAATCAGAGTGAACGCGTGCATAAGATGTATCCGATGGGGATGCACTTGCTGTCGCTGGGTCTGAGCTGTCGACAAGGGGGCCGGGGCGAGGTACTGGTAAGTGGGCCGATGGAGGGGTCGGGACAACCGCTGGAGGCACTTAGTCAGCGCTTGCCCAGAATGCAAGGCGTTCTTCAACAGGCAGCGTGGAGCCTGGCTGTTTCTTTGGCCGTGGACAGCCTTCCGCTCGTCGGGCGGCGTGAGCTTAACTCGAAGTGCTGGCTGCTGACTGCTTTTCAGGAATCCAATCTGGGACTTGCCTGGGGTTTGGCTTCCTGGCTAGTGTCGGCTTTGGCTGGCGATTCGTCCGATGTGACTCTGTGTAGCCCTAGTCGCGTGACTCTGCAGTCACACAAGGAGTTTTGAGTCACACCTTTTTTGGGATCCAGGTCACATTTCAGCTGCTTTCGCTGCGATATTTTCAGCTTTGTCAGTGAGGGATGATCTGGAGAATTGGCATAAATGATTACTAATCTGTTGATTCTAATGAGGAACAGTGCTATTCTTGCCCCCGGTTTCGGGCCTGTCGAGTTCTATTTGGAATTCTGGCATGTTGGTTGCAATTCCGGTTACGTCAGCGTGAGCTGACCTACGAATTGAAATTAGACAGATTCCGATAGACTCGCGGTTGCGCGAAAAAGGAGAAGAGAAATGAAGAAGATTCTTGCAGTTGCTTTGACGAGCGTGTTTGCGGTAGCGGCTTTCGCTATCGAGTCCGATCCTTCTAACACCGTTGGCTTCATCAGCCAGACTCTGGAAGCCGGTTTCAGCACCTTCGCCCCCTGCCCGATCGGTGCAGGTCCGTCCGTGAATGCTCTGGATTACATCAGTGGCCAGGGTTCCGCCGGCGACAAGATCTACAAGTGGGAGAACGGCGGCTGGTCGCAGTATCCTTACTCGAACTGGAGTACCCTCACCTTTGAGCCGGGCGTTGCTTGCCTGTACAATAATACAAGCGGTAGCAACCAGAGCCTCGTGATTGCTGGTGATGTCATTCCGGAAGGCACCACGGTTGCCATGGGTACAATCCCGGCTGGTATCGCTGCTTGGGGTAACCCACTGCCGATGGATATCGATCTGGACACCGATGATCTGGGTCTGGGATTGGCTGATGGCGACAAGATCTTTGCTTGGGAGACGGGTGGCTGGAGCCCCTTCACAAAGACCGCTGGTGTGTACGCTGTCGATTTTCTTGCCGGTGAAGCTTATCTGATCAAGGCCGCGACTGAGCACGTTTGGGAGTACACCATTGGTGGTGCCCCGGTGGCCGTCGCCCCCGTTCAGGTCAAGAAGGTCAGCCGCGCCAAAGTCCGTACGATCAACTAAAACCCTAAGACATAATTCCGAAGGAGAAATCCAATGAAAAAGCTTCTGATTTCTGCTGCTATCCTGAGCCTGAGCACCATGGTGATGGCTGCTGATACGCGCGTGTTCGTCCCCGGTTCGGCCATTCCGGACGAGATTCCGAACGAGAACGTTGACCTGCTGCTGCACCTGAACGTCCTCGGCATGTTCGACTTTGATGTTGCCACCACGCTGACCTTCGTCAACGCTGCTGACATCTATTGCTTCGACATGTCTCATGAGGCTGCCTATAACATGGGTAGCATCATTAGCGGTACCCTGACTGCCTATTGCCCGGATGCGACTGAGCCCCTGGTAGGTGAGTATGTGCTGCCCGTTCCCTATGATTGGTCGAATAATCCCGAGACACCGCCCGTGGGTCCCGACCTGCTGTTCGAGCCCCTGGGAACGTGCGGTGGTACCGCCGGTGTCGTTGAGCAGCCCGTCGAGTTCGCATTGGCCGACGCCTATCCGAACCCCTTCAACCCGACCACGACCATCGAGTTCTCCTTGGAGAATGCTGGTATGACCACTTTGAAGGTCTACAACCTGGCCGGTCAGGAAGTGGCGACACTGGTGAATGGCAACATGGAGCGCGGCGCGCACCAGGTTACCTTTGATGCCTCCGCTCTTTCCAGCGGCATGTATCTGTACAGCATCGAGGCCGAGGGCTTCACTGCTACCAAGAAGATGGCTCTGATCAAGTAACGATCGAGACGGCATCTGAATTGTGAATACGAGACCGCCCGACCTAGTCGGGCGGTCTTTGTTGTATCCACCCACATGTGCTCACCAGTAGCGAGGCCCGTAATAGCTGGATATTCTTGTCTCCTCCCCCCGTATGGTCAAGTGAAACCAAGCAGGACTTCTCCGGTGAAGGCTTGAGCTATTGTGCGGTACTTGGCAGAATGCTAAACTCAGCGGTTGTACTCCACAATTGATTGGCAGCAATTCAATGAGTCCGCAAAACAAATTCTCAGCAGCGTTCCTCATGGCAAGCTTGGCGTTGGCGTCCTTTTGCTTTTGTCAGGAGACGAAAGCACCGGAAGTTGGTGAGCAAGCCGAAGAGGTCGCTGTCAGCACACCAAAATCTTCGCCGGGATTTGATGGTCTGTGCCAGTTCGGGGAGATCTACCTAAACGACCCGGAGACCGGTGCTCCCTTGACGGGTCGCTATCTTGAACTCATTATCGTGAATGGCGAGGTGGATTTGCCTTTTGCCACAGATGGCGACGACGTCGTCCAAGAACGTAATGAGTTCTACAACACGGGACGGCACAAGAGCTATCTCAATTCGATGCCAGGCCTGATTGATATCTTGGCTACGGTTCGCATGGAGAAAACAGTGCCCACGGATAACCGGGTTCAGGTCTGGGAGAATGTGATTGTCCGTGTATTCAACAACGATGATCCAGAATTGGCGACGTATTACACTGATTCACAGCTATGGGAATGCCAGCCAGGGTTTAACAGTGTCAACGGCGATATGGTGAGCTTCAGCGACTGGAAACCCCTGCCTGTGCGTTGAAACAGCAAGACATCGGAGTATTGGAGACAAACATGAAGAAGATCCTTGGAATCCTTTGTGCGGCCTTGATAGGCTTTAGCGTTGCCAGCGCTGAAGTCCTATGGTACGTACCTGTCGATGGAATGGAGACAGGTGTTGAGTGTTGGAACGGTGAGACATGTGCACCGGTGACATCAACCGCCTATCTCAGTCAGTACCTAACGGGAGTCACTGCGGTCTACGATGCCGAGTACATTGGTATTGGTGGCTATCCCCCGGTGTTCCGGTTCAAGTTGGCTCAGGATAACGCTATGTCCTTTTTCTATTTCGATTCGCTCACCGTTGATTTCGAGGGACCTGGTTTTGCGTATCACATGGTCGGGACTTTTGAGCCCGAGACCTTCTGGTACGTAGATGGTATCCCCATGCCCGGTCCGACAGTTGAGGTCCCCCCCGGAGATGGCTGCGTACCGGTGAGCTATGGATATGAGTGGACATGGGACAACCCGGCCATTGTTGACGGCGAGGTCGCTTTGACAGAAGACTTCATCGTTCCCGAAGGCGAGACTCTGGTTATCGATCCCGGTATCCACGTCTATTCTACTGGCGCTTACAAGATCATTGTGAATGGTGATATCGAAGTCAACGGCGAGATGGACTCCAAAGTCCACTTCGGCGGCATGGACTGGCTGGGTATCGAGCTCTCCGAGACAGGCGATGGTTATATCAACCACGCGATTATCACGGGAGTAGAAGGTGCGAGTGCAGTGAATGTTGCCAATCATGTCATTATGCGCTACTGCTTGGTGTACGACAACCACACCACGGGTAATGGTGGTGGAATCAATGTCATTGGCGGCACGGCCATGATGCATTCCTGCACCTTTGTCGACAATACCGCCGATGGCGAAGGCCAGAATGCCTACATCGCCACAGGCTGTGCCGTTGGTGGATACTACACCCTCTTTGCCTATGGTAGCTTCGTATCCGTGGATGACGAAATTTCCACGATGCAGTATTCGGCTTTCTATCCGCTAGACGGTTTGGATCCCGGTGCTGTTGCCTACACTTGCGACCCGGGATTTGTTGATCGCGAGAATCATGACTACAACATCTCCTTCTGGAGTGTTGAGGATCCCGAAGAGATCAGCTGCCTGATCGACGTGTCCATCATTTCGGTTGACGACGATCCCGATGGAACTCCCAAGGATATCGGCGCCCTGCCCTTTGATCAGCACAACGTTCTGCTGTCCGCCGAGATCGCTGGCGTCTATGATATTCCCAACGATCAGGGTGGTTGCGTCTATATTGAAGTAGCTCCCTCACCGAATGATGGGTCGGCCATCAATCCCATTAGTGCCTATGGTATTTGGCGCATGGACGGCGAGATTCCGGTCTTCGTGAACTCCATTCTGGCCACTGGCGGCATGGACAACTATTTCGTCCAAGTCCCGACCATTGTTGACTCTGTCGACGTGGACAACCCGGGAATCACCAGCTTCTACGTAACCACTCACTACATGGCCATGATTGCCTACTCGGGTGTTTACGAGGGTTGGTCGGTTGACAACCTGGCACCTGCTGCTGTCACGAGCTTCACTTCAGCTGAACAGTTTGACTATTCTCCGACCTGGGAAGAGCTGTGGGGAACCGGCGAGAATCCGGATCACTTGCTGACAGATGTTGCTTGGGATGCCTGCACCGCGGTTGATTTTGATCACTACGTTGTCAGAGCCCGTTTGAATGGTGCCGGTGATGGCGAGGTTGTCTACGCAGGTAGCAGTACCGATTTCACCCACAGTGCTGATTGGAATGAGTTAGTATGTGATACCGGCGACCACTTTGAATATGAAATCGCCGCTGTAGACGTGCATAACAACGTTTCCGAGTACACCTACGTGGATGGACCGGTGTGTGTCGGCGTTGCTGACGCAACGGTTCCTGCCGAGTTCAGCCTTGAGCAGAACTATCCGAACCCCTTCAACCCGACGACAACCATTGCCTACACGCTGCCCACGGCAAGCGATGTAAGCCTGAAGGTCTACAATGTGCTGGGTGCTGAGGTTCTTACTCTGGTCAATCAGAACCAGGCAGCTGGTCGCTACGAGGTAGTGATGGATGCCAGCGCACTGGCCAGTGGTATGTACTTCTATCGCATTCATGCTGGCGAGTACACAAGCCTGCACAAAATGGTGTTGGTCAAGTAAGACCACTCTCAAAGATTCTGCTACGGGGCGCTTTTGGCGCCCCGTTTCATTTTACGTGGACACTGGTGATTCCTGAGGATTTGCAATCTTGAAGTCTGTGTATCACAAAGCTCTTGGAGATTCATGAATCAGCTAACAATTCTGATCCCTGTGCTGACCGGAGGCGAAGAGGCCCACCGCACAATTGACAGTTTGTTGAAGCAGAACCTTGACTTCTGCGCTGTTCTTTGCACGAACGGAAAAAGAGACGTACTACCGGCAATCCCTGATCCTCGTGTCACGGTGATACATGACGAGTTTCGCAACCTGGCCCAGATGAAGTATTACGTCTTCCGTCACTGGCCTGGAGGGTTATTGCTAGAGCTGCCGGAAGGGTGTGTATTAGCGCCAGAAGCCCTGCGGTTAATGCGTGATACACTGGCCGTCCGTGGCGTTGGTGCTTGCTACGGGTGGTATCGAGAGGCTAAACTCGATGATGCCGCAGGTGGGAAACTGATCAAGCCGCGCCTCTATCCTGGAGATCTCACGGAGCGAGTCAGTTTTGGTCCGCTGCTGGCGATTTCCTGGAAAGCTTATAGCGAGGCTGGTGGTTATGATCCAGCCTTTAACACAGCACAAGAGTATGACTTTCGTCTGCGTATCACAGACGAATGGAGCATTCCCTGCATTGAGCAGGAGTTGTGTACCATTTTCCCCCGCGCTGGTGAGGATCAGCAAGCTCGAAGTCTGGGAGCAAGCAAGGTCTTCTCGCCGGGAGAAGGTCCGCAAGGGGGATTCACCTACCTCTTTTATGGCCCGGCAGAAGAGATGGAATTTGAAACTGCTTTCAAGAACTATTTGCGGCGGCGTGGCGCTTATCTGTCTCACTCCCCCGCCAGTGTCAAAATGGATCACAGCGCCGAAGTTACCGTCAGTGTGGTCATTCCCTTCTGGAACCGCGAACGCTTCATAGGTAAGGCTATTTCAAGTGTGATACGCGGGGAATGGCAGGATTTT
This sequence comes from Candidatus Delongbacteria bacterium, assembly GCA_963663545.1. GTDB lineage: Bacteria > CAIWAD01 > CAIWAD01 > CAIWAD01 > CAIWAD01. The sequence continues at coordinate 1,495,517 of OY760505.1, read as the reverse complement.
GAAATCCTATGTGTCAACAACTGCTCTGAAGATGCATCCGCGGATGTAGTACGCGAGTGGTCAGCCAAGGACCCACGGGTTCGTCTTGTTGAGAATGACCGAAATGTGATTGCCAGAGCGCTGAATCTTGGTGTGAAGAACTCGAGGGGCCGTCTGATTGCCCAATTGGATTCCGATGACGAATACACACCGCGGACGCTAGCCTCTGCGGTGCAACACTTGGATGCCCATCCAAATTGGGGCCTGGCGATTTCGTATTACGAGTTGATGGAAGAGTCAGGTGAGTCGCTTCCTGAATTCGGCATCATCAAGCATTTGGAGTATGACCCAAACAACCATCTGCGGGTTGATGGTGCCGGTGCGGTAAGAGTTTGGCAGAAGAGTGTGATACAGGAGCTCGGCGGATTTGATGAAGAGCGGTACGGCGATTTTGCGGAGGATTATGATTTGGTGGCACGCGTAGCCGAGCGATACGAGGTTGGCAAAATCCACGAAATCTTGTATCGCTATCGTCGTCATCCTGACAACACGGATGTTCGCCGTAGTGCCGAGATGAAGATTGCCAATAAAACCAGAATCCGCCATCAGGCTATTGCCAGGCGTGTTATGCTGAACAATCAATAATGTCGATGCTCCGGATACTGCTTGTGTTGCTTGCTGTGACACACCTGTGGGCGATGTCACGAGACAGGGGTCTGCAAGAGAATTGTATCACACCGACATTATCGGAGCATTGCCTGGAGCTTGTTCCTGATAGCGTGATGCTATGTATGGAAGTGCGCTGGCTACCCCGTTTTGCACCGGCGACAAATCGAACCATTGTTTCACATAACGCATTGATTCGATGTGCTCCTGCCAGTACGCAGAAGCTGATTACATGCGCTGCTGCTCTTGATCTGCTCACGTCTGACTATTGCTTTACGACGATGCTCGCCTTCGCCGAGGCTAGCTGTGATACGCTTTCCGACGGAAGATGCGCGCTAATGACGCCGCTGCATGTCATGCCTGGTGGGGATCCCACGCTTACGCATCGTGGTTTGGACAGTCTGATTGCTAGGCTGGACTCAAGAAACATCGATACTCTATCAGCAGGTGTTGAGTTGTGTTACGGTCGGTACTTGGGTCTCGGGTTAGGTCCTGGATGGATGTGGGACGACGGCGACGGGGCCTGGGCTGCACGTCCTTCGGCTTCCACGATTGACGGGAACTGCTTGTTGCTGTATGGAGACTCGCCGCTGCTCTTAAATGCGTGTAATGCCTACACCGTCGAGCACAGATTTCTCACCGGAATTTACCGACCGCGTTTGATGCGGGATTGGCGGGAAGGCATTGAGCGCTTTCTGGTGGTATCGGGTGAGAAGAGCTGGCGGTGTTCCTCCAGGCAGGAAAGGTTCTGGGGCGACTTTGTAACACCATTTGCCAATGTATCACAACCCGAGATCTTGTTTGTGAACCTGTTGCAACAGAGTCTTGATTCTGCCGGAATCTGCAGTGAGTTGCCAACCCTGAATCCCGTGTATCACAGATTCCAGTTCATGGACACATTATCATTGTACAGCCCTCCGCTGTCGAATATCGTCGACACTTGTCTGACAAACAGTTGGAATTTGGCTGCAGACAACATCTTTCTTGAGCTATCTGCGATGCGAGATGGCGTGGGTTCATGGGAGAGATCCAGCGAGATTGTACAAGCGTGGGTACGCGATAGCCTTTGTATCACGAGCGATTTTGTCGTTGTGGACGGATCGGGAATGTCGCGTTACAACCGCCTTCACTGTGCGTTGATGTGTGACATTCTTGAATCCATCGAAAGCGGCGGCTTCCCGCTTGTACTTCTACCTCGAGCCGGAGTTGAAGGAACACTTCACAGCTGTGATATCTCGAGAACCACGGGCTACGATCTTCTCGCAAAGAGTGGCTCTTTGCGTGGGCTTAGAAGTCTTGCTGGCTATATTGTCAGGGACGAAACGCCCGTAGCCGTCATTTCTCTTGTGCTGCAAGGTCCTTTTGCTGGAAATCGGCAAGCGCAGCAGCTGCGAGACCAGATTGTGAACAAGGTCATGGGCTGGATGGCTGAGCAAGATCGAGAGGCACCGTGATACACAAGCTTTCTACCTTACTGTTGATTGCTGTTCTATTCATTTCACAAACCGTTTTTGCGAGAGTTCGACCCGGCATTGAGGTTTTGCTTAGGGATTCCTTGGCTGTTGTCAATGGCAAGCGTGTGGGTCTTGTTACGAATCAGACGGGCATCGACCATCTAGGAAACAGCAGTATTGACCTGCTCTATGGTAAGCCGGAGGTGTCGCTCGTTCGCTTGTTTGCTCCGGAACACGGAATTGATGGCACCGGACTCGCTGGCGAGAGAATTGAGAATGCTGTTCACGAGAGCACAGGCCTGGTAGTGACGAGTTTGTATCACGGGGCTCGTCTTATCGATCCTGCATTGCTGAGTGGGCTGGATCAAATTCTCTTCGATATCCAGGATATCGGCATTCGTCCGTATACCTACGTTTCCACTCTAGCCGAGGTGATGAAGGCCGCAAGATCCGCCAATATCGAGGTGATTGTCCTGGATCGTCCCAATCCGTTGGGTGGTCAGCTGGTCAGCGGGTTGATGTTGGAGCCTGAATGGGCCAGCTTTATCGGTCCTTATCCAGTGCCCTATGTGCACGGTATGACGGTGGGTGAGTTGGCGCTTCTTTTCAACAGCGAGTTTGGTATTGATTGCCGGTTGCGCGTGATTCCGGTTGCGGGCTGGTCGCGCAATATGAGCTTTCCGGAGACTGGTTTGCCCTGGGTGCCCACGTCGCCCAATGTGCCCACATGGGACACGGCATACGGGATGGCTGTCACCGGCGCGCTTGGCGAATTGGGAACTGTCGCGGAGGCCGTCGGGACTGCCAGTCCGTTCTTCATGGTTGGACACCCAAAGTTGAATGCCCGCGATTTAGCAAACCGGTTGAATGGTCTGGGGGCAGATGGAGTACGCTTTATTCCATGGACTTTCCGCCCGACAAGTGGCCGCTGGGTTGATCAGCGTTGTCATGGCGTGCGTATTCTGGTCCTTGATCCGGAATGTTTCGATCCGGGAAAAATGCAGCTTGAGTTGTGTCGGGTTCTGGCGGACAATAGTCAGTTGGGAGCGGATCTATTCACCTGCCCATCGCAGCGGACTACCATGTTTGATCGGGCAATGGGATCGGATCGACCGCGTCTAGCGCTTCAGGGCGGGGCTGGCGTAGCCAGCCTGTTGAAGACGATGAAGCAAGATTGTATCACATTCCGCGATACGCGTAGCAGATTTCTGCTTTATAGGGAGGAGCCATGAGTAACGAGGATCGCTGGAGTCAGGTTCGTCAGACCTTGCGCGAGGGCTTCGAGTTTACCGTGCAGAAGGCGGAGGAGTGGACGCGTCTTGGTCGTCTGAAGATCGAGATTGCCAGCCAGAAGCGTCGTCTGGCGCGGCAATTCGGCGAACTGGGCGCACGCGTCTATGCGCTGATGTCCGCAGATGAGACACGATCAGAACCTTTGCAGGAGGATGCGCAAGTTCAGGCACTCATTGAGCGCAGTGCTGAATTGGAACACGCCCTGCAGGGCTTGGTGGATCAGTACGAGGAGATGCTGAAGCACGCGCGCACGGGCGGCGGATCAACTAGAAGCGAAGAGACGGTTGACGCTGAGTGGGAACTGGACGAGACACTGACGGATGGCGCGGAAGAAGGTGCCGACGAGGCGCGCGTTGTGGACGTCGACTCTGTGGATAACAGCGAGGATGATGGTGCAGAAGAGGTGGATGACGTTGAGCGCAGCTAGCCTTGTGTCAAATTGAACAGACGGGAACTTCGTCCCCTAGAGCTGTATTAGCTGTCAACTTGCACGGTCAAGTGTCAAGATCTTGAACACGGCTGTCTTGCAAGTGGGAAGACGGAATATTACTCTGTGCAACTTGGGGGAAATCGAAATGAACAAAAACCTGTTGCAACCCCTACATAATACTAACCTTAAGATCTTTTCCGCAAGTCTCTTCTTCCTTCTGGGCATACTTTATGCAAGTGGTCGACAGTGGACCACGCCCATTCAGGCGGAAGAGCTTGCCGGGCCACAGCCCGGTAATAGGTTTTTCGTGGATAACCAGGGCACTTCGCCTTTCGTGGAAGTGGCACAGCGTATGCTACCCACGGTTGTTCATATCAAGGTGCGTGAGCAGGCTGCTCAAGGTGGGCAGTCGTTGTTTGAAGACCGGTACTGGCATGAGTTTTTTGGCATTCCCGGTACCCCAAACGGTCAGCCGCAGCAGCGGGAGGTGAGCTCCTCGGGTAGCGGCTTCATCTTTGACGAACAAGGTCATGTGCTAACCAACAATCACGTAGTCGCCGATGCAGATGAGATTACTATCGTCCTGTCAGACGGTACGGAGTTGGAAGCGAGTGTGGTGGGCACAGATCCGGAGACGGACCTTGCGGTGGTAAAGGTGGATCACGGCTTTGACAGGGATCACGTGGCCATAATCGGCGACAGTGATGCCATTCGAGTGGGGGACTGGGCTATTGCGCTCGGTAATCCGCTGGGCCTTGATCAGACACTGACGGTAGGTGTCATCAGTGCCAAAGGGCGAGCCAACCTGAACATTTCAGGCGGCGCTCCCATCTTTCAGAACTTTACCCAGACGGACGCCGCCATCAATTTTGGCAATTCGGGCGGACCGCTGGTAAACATTCGCGGTGAAGTCATCGGCATCAACACCGCGATCAACGCCATGGGACAGGGAATCGGCTTTGCAATTCCCTCCAATATGGCGGTGCAGATAGCTCAGGATCTGATCGAGCGCGGTCAGGTAACCCGGGGATATCTGGGCATGGTGCCGGTGGAGTTGACATCGGAGTTGCGCGCCGGACTTGAGTTGGACGACAACCAGCCTGGCATTTTCGTCGATTCAGTGGAAGACGATACTCCAGCCGCGGAGGGTGGACTGGAGCCAGGTGATGTTATCACCAAATGGAATGACGAGGATGTCCAGAAGGTAAACGATTTCCGCATCAAAGTCGCGCGTGTTCGTCCCGGCGAAAAAGCCACGGCAGAGGTGATACGCGGCGGCAAGCGTCGCACGCTGAAGTTCACCCTGGTGGATCGTGCTTTGCACATTGCCGGCATTACGGGCGAAGCTCCTTCCCAACCGCGTGAGGAATTGGAAGCACCGTATCTCGGCCTTGATGTTGCCGAAATCGATGCCCGGACTCTTGCGCGTTACGAGTTGAGCGAAGAACTGGTGAGGCGACACGGTGGAGTTGTCGTCACAGGCCTGAGGCGGGATTCTCCCGCTCGTGGCACCCTGAATGTGGGTGATGTGATCACCAAGATCGACCGATACTCTATTGAGGATCTGGACGATTATCGGGATGCCGCAAACAGGCTGCGCGGTCTGGAACGCGCAACGTTGGTTCACATTATTCGTGGCAGCCGGAGCACAATCGTTCCGGTCGTGCCCTGAACCCCAAAAGGGAGATCAGGCTGCAGTGCGTGCCAATCAAACCCTCGAAAGATACCTGCAGGAGATCGGTGAAGTCGAACTCCTCACACCCGATGAAGAGATTGAGCTGGCCAAGCGAATCAAGAAGGGCGACCAGATTGCCCTGGAGAAGCTGACCAAGGCCAACTTGCGCTTCGTCGTGTCCGTGGCCAAGCAATATCAGAACCAGGGCTTGGACCTATGCGATCTCATCAACGAGGGCAACCTGGGCCTGATAAAGGCAGCCAAGCGCTTCGATGAGACGCGTGGATTCAAGTTCATCAGCTACGCTGTGTGGTGGATTCGTCAGTCCATTCTGCAGGCACTGGCCGAGCAGAGCCGCGTTGTGCGACTTCCACTCAACCGCGTCGGTGCGCTCAACAAGATTGGCAAAACCTACAATCAGCTTGAGCAAAAGATGGAGCGCGAACCTTCGCCCGATGAAATCGCGGAAACACTGGAAATGTCGGCTTACGAAGTAACCGACACGATGAAGCGATCGGGCCGTCACCTCTCCATGGACGCGCCTTTCAACTTGGGTGAGGAAAACCGCCTACTGGACATCATCCACAACGATAGCCAGCCTGCGCCGGATTCCTGTCTGATGGATGAATCGCTGAAGACCGAGGTCAATCGCGCGTTGGCAACGCTTAGCGAGCGGGAGGCCGAAGTTGTGCGTCTCTATTTCGGCTTGCATCGCGAGCATCCGATGACCTTGGAGGAGATCGGCGAGAAGTTCAGCCTGACCCGCGAACGCGTGCGCCAGATCAAGGAGAAGGCTTTGCGTCGCCTGCGTCACGCGAGCCGGAGTAAAAACCTGAAGGCCTATCTAGGCTAACAGGCACAAAGAGCGTACCAGCCCCCCCGAGCCTACGGGCAGCGGGGGGCTTTCATCTTGCGGTGGTGATATGCATTCGATGACGGGCTTCGGTAGGGCGGACGGAAACAAAGCCGGCTTTCACCTTCAGGTAGAACTATCCAGTCTGAACAATCGCTTCCTTGAAATCAGTCTCAAACTTCCACGACAGCTATTTCCCTTTCAGCACCAATTGCGCGAGTTGCTGAAAAAGGAACTCTATCGCGGTAAATTGAGCGTTTTCATGAGTCTGCAGCGGGGCGAGGACGCGCCCTTGCAGGTAGATCTGGATATGTCGCTGGCAGCCGCTTATCGTCGTGCTGCCGCAGAACTGGCCAAGACGCTTGATCTGCCAGATAACCTTGGTACCTACGAGCTGATGCAATTCGAGGGTGTTCTAAGCTCCCAGGATAGTACCAACACCGATGAGGAGCTTTATGCTCTGATGCAGGATGTGCTGGGTGAGGCGTTGACGGCCTTCAAAGCAGCGCGAGCCCGTGAGGGTGAAGTGATGCGCAGAGATTTGCTCGATCGTCTGAGCTTGATCGAGAGCACTTTTGGCGAAATCACTGCTGCTTGGGAAAGCAACCGTCCGCTGCGTCGGCAGCAACTGCAGGAGAAGCTGGGTAAGCTGATCGAGGGCAGCGAGCTGAAGCCCGAGCGCTTCGAGATGGAAGTGGCCATTCTATTGGACAAACAGGACATCTCAGAAGAAATCACGCGCTTCCGCAGTCATGTCGAATTGTTTCGTCAAACCATGGATGGAGACGGAGCTATCGGCAGCAAGCTGAATTTCATCCTGCAGGAGATGATTCGCGAGGCCAACACAGTCAGCTCCAAGTCGCCCGACACCGGAATAACCCATCTTGTTCTTGTGATCAAGGAAGAGGTTGAGCGAATTCGCGAACAGGTGCAGAACATTGAGTAGCAAGACCGGCACATTGACGGTAGTCGCCGGGCCGTCCGGAGCGGGGAAATCCACACTACTGCATCGCTTCATGGATGACCGGGACGACTGCGTGTTCGCCGTTAGCTGCACGACACGTTCACCGCGAATGGGCGAAGTCAATGGTCGCGAGTACTACTTTCTCAGTCGCGATGAGTTTGACGCGCACGTCCGCAACGACGACTTTGTCGAATGGGAAGAGCTGCACGCCAATCGCTATGGTACCTTGAAATCAGAGATCGAGCGGTTACGGGCAATGGGACGCCATGTTTTGCTGGATCTTGATGTGAAGGGCGCTCTAAATGCGCGCGAGCGACTGGCCGATGTGCTGTTGGTGTTCATTGCGCCCCCTTCCTTGGATGCGCTTGAGCGTCGCTTGCGTGAACGGGCTACGGACAGCGAAGAGCAGATCGCTATTCGCTTGAAGCGTGTGCAGGAAGAAATGGAACTTGCACCGCGTTTTGACAAGTGCGTAGTGAATGACAACCTGGATGTGGCTGCCGGTGAACTGGCCGCCATTCTTCAGGCGCGAATGAATAAGTAAAGTTGTGATACAAACCAGTTACAAGGTGAGTCGATGAAGAAAATGCACGACACCACCAAGGAAGACTTCGAAAACAGCAACACGAACATTTACGAAGCCATCCTGGTGATGGGGCAACGTGCCCGCCAGATTCAGATGCACCAGAAGGAAATCCTCAACAAGCTGCATGAGGAGTACCAGGCGACATTGAATTTGAGCGAGGAAGCTCCTGAGGAACCCGAAGAGCTGGAACTCCCGCCCTTGCCACGTCCCACGACCAAGGCCGTGAACGAGATGCTGGACGGCAATGTCGACTACGACTACCTGGATCCACACGATGTCGGACCCAGCGAAGCCTAGGATCCTGCTGGGGCTGACCGGTGGAATTGCGTGTTACAAATCCTGCCGGTTGGTCCGCCTGCTCTCTTCTTGGGGGGCCGATGTCCGTGTGGTAATGACGCGTCACGCGGAGCAGTTCGTCGGCCCCTTGACCTTCTCTACCCTTAGCGGAAATCCTGTCTACGCTGATCCTTTCAACGGCGGAGTCGTCCACGGTGCTGAGCACGTTGATCTGAGTATCTGGGCCGACTTGGCGATTGTAGCTCCGGCATCGGCGAACATCCTGGGCAAGGTCGCCAACGGTATCGCAGATGACTTCCTTTCCACCCTGCTCTGCGCCTACGACAAAACGATTCTGTTTGCGCCTGCGATGAACAAGCGCATGTGGGCGAATCCGGCTGTGCAACGCAATCTTGCGCAAGTGCAGCATGATGGTGCTCGCATTGTATCACCAACTAGTGGCTGGTTGGCCTGTGGTGAGACCGGCGATGGTCGCATGGCTGAGCCAGAAGAGATTTTCGAGCACGCACGCGCACTCCTAATGGCCGGTGATGAGCTACGAGGCAGACGAGTGCTGATCAGCGCAGGTCCTACCCACGAGGATATCGACGAGGTTCGTTTCCTGAGCAATCGCTCTACCGGAAAGATGGGCTTTGCCCTGGCTCGTGTGGCACAGTGGATGGGCGCCGATACCGTGCTTGTGGCCGGACCCTCAACACAGGAAACGCCCGTTGGTGTAACACGCATCAACGTACGCAGCGCGGCTCAAATGGCTGAAGCTGTTCTACAGCAGGCAAGGGGTGCAGATCTCATCATTATGGCGGCAGCTGTAGCCGACTATACACCGTCGGTGTATCACGCCGGCAAGCTCAGCAAGAGCGAAGGTCCAATGTGTCTTGAGCTATCACGGACAATCGATATCCTTGCGGCCCTCGCCAAGGACAAAGGCGAACGTGTTCATGTCGGGTTTGCCGTGCAGGTGGAGAATGGTGTTGAACTGGCTCTGGACAAGCTGAGACGCAAACATCTGGATATCATCTGTCTGAACAATCCCCGCGAAGAAGGTGCCGGATTTGCATGTGATACAAATCGATTGACTCTATTGTCTGTGGACGGCGTTCGCGAAGATCTGGACCTAATGAGCAAAGAAGACGCTGCCACGCGTGTCCTGCAGCGGGCTGCGCTTCTCTTGAATGCTCCTGCGCACACGGGAGTTGCTGAATGAAAAGTGAACTGCAACCTCTATTACTACAGTGGCTGGCTGAGCGCGCGGACTTCGGTCCGCTTGCTTTCGGTTGTGACACCGAGTTGCAGAAGACCTTGCTTGACTCGGCGAAGCTTCAACAGGCGCGAAGGCAGGTGCCACGGCGTAGGCAGGTATCCCCGGAGAGACAAGCTTCAGAAATCGCACAACAGCATGCCAAGGCCTGTCCGGCAGATGTGACACAGGATCCATCATCGGTAGAGATTGTGGTGCGCGCCCAAACCATTGAGGAGCCAACTGCGGTCAAACCTCCGGTGATACATGTTACAGATGCGAATGTGGCAGGGCGCGAGGATGGATCACAGATTTTACGTGCCGGCAATCTGGATTCGCTTCGAGAAGTAGCGCGGGCGTGTCAGCGTTGTGCTATTGGGAAGAAGCGCCAGCACATGGTGTTTGGCGCAGGCAATCCCAATGCCGATCTTGTGTTGGTAGGGGAAGCGCCAGGGGCCATGGAAGACGAACAGGGTGAACCCTTTGTCGGGCCAGCGGGGCAGCTTTTGACCAAGATGCTGGCTGCTATCGGTTTTGCTCGTGAGGACGTCTATATCTGCAACATCCTCAAGTGCCGCCCAACCAACAATCGTGATCCGAATCCAGATGAGGTTGGTAATTGTGTCCCACTATTGGAGCGCCAGCTTCAGCTCATTCAACCCAAGCTGCTTCTGGCCCTGGGACGCGTTGCTGGCAAAACCTTATTGGCGAATGAACTAAGCCTTCGCGAGATGCGCGGTGCAACGCACGAGTGGCGAGGAACTCCGCTGCGTGTCACATATCATCCCGCTGCCTTACTCCGTAATCAGCATTGGAAGCGTCCCGCTTGGGAAGATCTACAGGCGGCACAGGCCTTGTATCACAAACTTGGAGGAAGCGCGGGCAGCCTTAGCTGATCGCGAACGCTGAGCCATGAAGGACGAACAGGGACGCCTGCTTCCGCATCACGACGAAGCCGAGAAATGTGTGCTTGGCGCAGCGCTGATCTCCAGTGCGGCGGTGGATTCCGTTGTCCAGATCCTTGGGCAGTGCGAGGACTTTTACAGCCTTTCTCATCAGCACATTTATCAATCCATTTTGAATCTGGCGCAGCGTGGCGAGCCGGTGGATTATCTGCAGGTCCAGCAGGAGCTGGAGCGGATGACCAGCGGTGGCAAACGCGATTACATTGGCGAAGCGGGTGGGCTGGAATACCTGCAAGCGCTATCGGTATACGTGGACAGCGCTGCCAATGCCGAGTATCACGCAGGCATCGTTCGCGATCGAGCGCTCTTGCGCCGTGTGATACAGGCAAGTTCGGGTATTCTGGAAAACGCCTATACGCCCGGAACTGATCCCGCTGACTTGCTGAACGAGGCAGAAAGCGCGTTTTTCTCACTAGGCAACAGCACGGATCGCAAGGATCTGATTGCCTTGTCCAGCCTGATGCACCAGACGATGGAGCATCTGGACAGCAGTGAAGAGCATGAACTACTCGGCGTCCCAACCGGCTTCAATCGTCTGGATGAGATGACCAGTGGTTTTCAGCCCTCTGATATGATTATTCTGGCTGCGCGGCCCTCGATGGGCAAGACCGCGCTAGCATTGAACTTTGCACTTAACGCAGCGGAGCGTGGCCACGGTGTGCTATTCTTCAGCCTGGAAATGTCAGCGGACCAGCTTGCCTACCGCCTGATCAGCCGCCTCTCTGGTGTTGAGGGAAAGCGCATCCGCACCAAGAAACTCTACGGTGCTGAGTGGGGACGTGTGCAGGAAGCTGTGATACGTCTCACCGATTACAAGATTTACATCGATGAAACACCTGGCTTATCCATGGCCGAGATGCGCAGTAAGTCCAGGCGTGCTGTGTCACAGTATGGAATCAAGTTGATTGTACTCGACTACCTGCAGTTGATGCAGATTCCAAAGGCCGACAATCACCAGCTGGGTGTTGCGATGGTTTCCAAATCCATCAAAGCGCTCGCCAAAGAGTTGCATGTTCCTATCATTGCGCTTTCGCAGCTAAGTCGAATGGTTGAGCAGCGTGGCGGTGACAAGCGGCCGATGCTTTCCGATCTACGCGATTCAGGCGCCATTGAACAGGATGCTGACCTTGTGGTCTTCGTGTATCGTCCTGAGATGTACTCGGCCACTGACGCTGAGGGCAACAGCAATGAAGGAAAGGCGGAAGTCATTGTGGGCAAGCATCGTAATGGTCCCACAGGCATTGTCACCTTGCACTTCGACAAGAGCAGTGGCCGCTTCTCCGAGGTCGATTACAATGCCGGAGATCCGCCGCCCGGAGCGGGATCGCACGAAGAAATTCCGCCGGAAATCAGACACGCGGGAAGTCGTTTTGCTGAGGACGATTCGCCCTTCTAATCTGCGGACCTGAACCTATGCCGAAACTTGTGAAGCACAGTAATCCGCCCCGTGATACAACTCTCAACTACGACCACTACCGTAGCGAGATCGAGGAGTTGCTTGTACAGGCGCGTGAGTACTCGCCAGCACTTAGCGATGAGCAAGTACTACAGGCATTCGACTACGCCTGGCAGATGCATGAGGGACAAGCTCGCAAGTCCGGCGAACCCTACATCGAGCATCCTGTGCAGGTGATGCGCATTCTGGTCGGTCTGAAGATGGATCAGGACACGCTGATTGCCAGTCTTTTGCACGACGTAGTAGAGGATAGTGCGGATCGCGGAGCAAGTCTGGCGAATCTGCAAGAGCAGTTCGGCGATCAGGTTGCGGTTATTGTCAACGGTGTGACAAAACTCAGCGGCCTCAAATTCCAGAGCTTCGAGCATCAGCAGAGCGAGAATTATCGCAAGATGCTCTTATCGATGGCGCAGGACATACGCGTCATCTTCGTCAAGTTCGCCGACCGACTCCATAACATGCGCACCATTGATGCGCTGTCACACGCCAAGGCCGAGCGCATCGCCCGTGAGACAATTGAGCTCTACGCGCCCCTAGCGCACCGTTTTGGTATTGGCTCCATCAAGTGGGAGTTGGAAGACCTCTCGCTGAAAGTGCTCGAACCGGAATTTTACCGCGATCTCGAAGAGCGCATCAACCTCAAGTACGGCGAACGCGAAGATGTAATCGAAGAGGCCGTCGCGCCACTTCGCAGCAAGCTCGAGGAATACGGCAAGACCTTTCGCATCTTCGGCAGGCCGAAGCACTTCTACTCTGTGTATCACAAGATTCATAAGCGCAACAAGAGCTTCGAGGAGATCCTCGACCTGTTTGCTGTGCGTGTTATTGTGCCGACGGTAAGCGATTGCTATTTCGCGCTAGGTGTAGTACACAACATTTACACGCCCATCACGGATCGCTTCTCGGATTACATCGCGGCTCCCAAGTCGAACGGCTACCAGAGCTTGCACACCAAGGTTGTTGGTCCGCGTGGACGAACCCTTGAAGTGCAGATTCGCACCGAAGAGATGAACCGTGTCGCCGAGTACGGACTTGCCGCGCACTGGCTGTACAAGGAAGGCGGCGACCGCACCGACGAGCAACTCGACCGCATTTCCACCTGGATCAAGCAGGTGTTGGATGAGGACAGCTACGACAGCAGCAATCAGGAATTCCTCGAAGGCCTGAAAATCAACCTCTACCAAGACGACATCTTCGTCTTTACGCCAAAAGGTGATCTCTTCAAGCTGCCTGCCGGGAGCACGCCTATCGATTTTGCTTTTGCCGTGCATACCAGTGTCGGTCTGCATTGCATCGGCGCAAAGGTAAATGCCCACATCGTACCGCTGAACTACGAACTCACCAGCGGCTGCACAGTAGAGGTGATTACCTCCAAGAAGCAAACGCCGACTCTCGACTGGCTGAAAATTGTGCGCACGCACAAGGCACGCTCGCGCATCAAACGCTGGTTGCGCGAGAGCCAGTGGCAACAGAGTCTGGAGTTGGGCGAGGAAGTGTTGCGCAAGGAGTGCGGACGGCGTTCGATCACCTTAAGGACGGTGGATCTGGAGGATCTGGCCCAAAGTATGGGCTTCCGCAGTGCGCAGGCGCTTTACGTGGCTATTGGTAACGGTGACCTTCCTGTTGGCAATGTGATCGGCAAGCTGGATCCCGCAGAGACTCCGGCACGCCCCGAAAGCCTGCTGATGCGCATTTTTCGCCGCGGCGACAAGCAGGATCGCAATCCAAGCGCGGTACGTGTGCACGGCATGAGCAACATGGTGATTCACTTTTCGAAGTGTTGCCAGCCCGTCCCCGGTGACGATATCATTGGCCTGATCGTTACAGGTAAGGGCGTCAAGGTTCACCGGCGGACCTGTCCCAACATCAACCAGCTGCTTAGTCAACCCGAGCGCATTGTTGAGGTGGAATGGGATGCCAGTCGCGATCAGCAGTTCAACGCCCGCATCATTCTTGTTGCTTCGGACCGGCGAAACCTGCTGCATGACGTGGCCGAAGTGCTGGCCAAACTCGATGTCAATATCCTGCAGTTCAACATGCGCCGGCAAGATGAACTTGCCATTGGTCGCATTATCCTCGATGTAAAAAACCTGGCTCAACTTACCACGGTACTCAAACGCCTGCGTCAAGTGAAAGAGGTGATACGCGTGCAGCGCCACGATCAGGGAACAGATTGGTAGGGCTGCGTTTGCCGGAGCGTGTCGATGCCGACTGGCTACGTGCACTCTTTACTGAGCACCAATCCAGGCGCCTCAGTATTGAAGGCGCGCATCGTGCAGCTGTGTTGCTTCCCTTTCAGTTTGATACAAATGGCGTGTTACATCTTTGGCTGGTGCGCCGCGGAGCCGCCTTGGAACACCATCCGGGGCAGATCGCACTTCCCGGTGGGCGTGAAGAAGAAGGCGATGGCGACGCTGTGGCCATTGCTCTTCGCGAAGCGCAGGAGGAACTAGGGATTCCGCCGAAGGATGTGGAGCTACTCGGGATGCTGAGTGATCAATGGGTGCCTGTATCACAGAACCTGGTCACTCCGGTAGCGGGCCTGTTAGCCAGTGACCTGCGGCCACACATTCTGACAGAAGAAACGGATGAAGTTCTGCTGCCGAGCTTGGCTGAGTTGGCCAAGTGTGCCAACAGGCGGCGCTATTCGCGCATTTTCCGGCAAGTTGCGGGCGAGCCGGTAGAGCCGTGGTTTCCCATTACTCCCGGTTGGGATTTTGACCTTCCAGGAGCTACTGTCTGGGGAATGACCGCCAACGTGCTGAGTGAGTTCATCGCTCTGCTGTGCGATATGCGTGACGAAGGCGGATCACAATCGTCTGCCTTGGAGGACGAATGAAGCGTACGGCGCATCTCTCGCTGATCCTGCTCGGGCTGATTGCCGCTGTTCTATCGGGATGTCGTGATACACCGGATTCATACAGGCTCGTTGTGGCGTTCAGTTCCGACAGCAAGGGATATCTGGAAAGCTGCGATTTCGATAGCGGCAAACTGGGCGGCCTGGCGCGACACAGCTATATCCTGGATAGTCTGCGCCGGGAGATGGGCGAAGAGATGCTGCTGATTCATACTGGCAATCTACACGGAAGCAACACCGACCTAGAGGCGCAGCAGTCAGCATTGCTGATGGAGAGGATTCTTGAGCAGCAGGGATATAGCCTGATCGGTCTCGGACCGCTGGATGCCGTACTTCCAGACAGTCTCCTTCGTCCATTGGTGAAGCAATCGGAAATCCCCTGGCTGGGGTCGAACTATCGTCGTGATACAATTCCCTCCCAGGTTGAACAGGTGTGTCACGAGCGAATCAACGGCCTACGTATCACGGTGTTGAACTGGATAGACCCAAATTGGGAACACGGCGCGCTTGGCCACAACGACCTTGAGGGAAATCTGCATGAGCAGATCATTCGCGTGCGCCGGGAATGCGACGTGTTGGTACTGATCGTGTACACTGACGTGTTACATCCCGAGGTCTTCTTGAAGCAGGCGGCGGGCGCAGACGTTGTGCTGCTTGGAGGTGTAGGCTTTCCGGTCATGAGCGAATCTAATCTGGATGGCATGCTGGTCGGCAATTGCGGAGATCGCGGCCAGTACATCGGCCGTTTCGAGTTGGAGTTGACGCGCGAGAAGCGCATCAGCTCTTCGAAGTACGTGCTGATTCCCGTGGAGCCGGGTCTTCCTGAGGATTCCGTGACGGCCCGACGTATTCGCGAATTCAAACAAGAGGTGCGAGTTCAGCGTCGCGAGGCGCAAGAAGCAAAACGGCAGCAGATCCTGACTGAGCTGGATTTGGATGAGACAGCCTTGCTCTATCATGACGCGAAGCACTTCTTTCTGGGAGCCCGTGCCTGCAAGGAGTGTCACGCCGGTATCTATGCGGCATTCGAAGCAACTCCCCATGCTACAGCTTACGCGGCCCTATTACGATCAGGAGAAGAGGAAAACCCATCAGAGCTTCGCCGCTGTGTCACGGGCTACCTGGTACGTGGCGGCTATGTGGATCGCAGTTCCAGCTGGCTTTACAACGTCCAATGTGAGGCTTGCCATGGCCCGGGAAGTGCTCACGTAGACGCTAATGGTGGAGAGACGGGGACCTTGGCCGATCCCTGGCAATCCTGCGGAACATGTCACGACGTTAACGCATTTACTGTCGATGGAGATTTGGACGCTGGCTTGCATCGCGTTCCCCCACTGTCGATGCTTAGTAAGTAGCTGATATTACGAAGCAGATTGGAGTGATGCTCGTTGTTTTCCTCGCAGCGTTAACCTCTTCGGTGTAACGCGAAATACTGTATGAGAATTCGCTTGTGTCTGCTTTGTGATTGGCGTATATTCCGAGTCTTATCCATATCCATATGGATGAATGACGTGTTGGCGCCGAAGAGTACTTCGGCATAGTGTTTTAAGGAGATGAGGGCAACATGCGCAATACGCTGCTTGGATTGCTTGCCCTGATAGCCCTGCTGCTAAGCCTGACGAGTTGTACGCCTTCGCGCGACAGCTATGATCTGGCTTTGGTGTTTACTTCCGATTGCAAGGGCTATCTCGAGGATTGTGGTTGACACAACAAGAAGCTGGGCGGTCTTGCCCGGCGTACTTACGTTGTGGACTCTTTGCGTGCCATGTTCGGCAAGCACATGATGTTGCTTGACGCGGGTAACCTGCACAGTATGAAGCGGGGCGAAGAACAGGATCGCGAGGCGGGTTTTATCATCGACATTATGAATCGTCAGGATTATGACGTCATCGGGCTTGGTCCCAAGGACGTCATGCTACCGGATTCGGTTCTTACTCCGATGATCAAGCGCTCCAACTTCGACTGGGTCGGTTCTAATTATAGACAGGGCGTTGTTCCCAAGACCGTGCGTGATTTCTCTGTGCACAAGGTCGACGGAATCAAGGTCGGCGTCTTCACCTGGGCTGATCCGACTTACCCGTCCAACGGCATGGACAGTAGCCGTGTTACCGACGACCTGGAGGAAGCGGTCCGTCGATTCCGTCGCAAGTGCGATGTCTTGGTCATGTTGGCTCATACCAGCAATCGTACTCCTGAAGACCTCATCAGCCGGGTTCCTGAGGTTGACGTGGTCATGTTGGGAGGAGTGGCGAATCCCTGGAACACTTCGCGTCGCGTAGGCGAGACCTACGTCGGCAATTGCGGTGATCGTGGCCGTCACATAGCGCGCTTCGAGTTGTTGTTGAACAGGGAAAAACGGATCGTTGACAGCAAATTCGTGCTGATCAAGCTGGATCACGACATGCCGCGTAATCCTGAAGTTGCCCAGATGATGGAAGACTTCAAGGGTGAGCAGGAGCGTGAGAAGAAGCGTGAGATTGAGCGCAACCGCCAGGAGCGCCTATCCGAGCTGAATCTGGATGAGCGCACTCTGCCGTGGCACGACAGCAAGTACACCTTTGTCGGTGAAAGCGAATGCCGCAACTGCCATCGTGAAGTGCATCAGGCTTACAAGTCGACGCTGCACGCTCGTGCATTCAGCGACTTGATTCGCGACCGCAGATCTGATGATGAGAGCGCGCTGCGCCGCTGTGTCACGGGCTATATGGTCGAATCAGGATATATCAATCGCCGTGATACACCGCAATTGTACAACGTGCAGTGCGAAGCGTGTCACGGGCCGGGAAGTGCTCACGTGAAGTCAGAGGGCGCTGCGCTGGAAACCCTTGCGAATCCGAGCGAGAGCTGTGCCCATTGTCACAGTCCCGAGCAGGATCCTGATTTCGATCTTCAGCGTGCACTTCCGCTGGTGCATGATGTGGCCGCTCTTAGCACACCGGATCATGATGCAGTGCGTCAGGCGGGTCTATCTTCAGTCGACCCGGCAACCTTGCCGCAGTCGCAGGCACCCAAGAAAAAGACCAACTAAGTTCCTCTTTTCTACTAGACTACAGAAGCGCCCCGTATCACACGGGGCGCTTTTTTATCTGATGCTGTGATACAAAAGCATCACGCTCGTATCACAGCAAGTACCTCGTCGCGCTTCTGCTCCATTAACTCGGGAGTGTCCGCCTCAAGATTCAGTCGCAGTTTAGGCTCGGTATTTGAGGGCCGCAGATTAAACCACCATTTCTCGTACTCGACCGTCAGACCATCAATTTCACTGAAACTTGCATCACTGTATGTATCACGAATCCGGTTCAGGGTTGCCTGGACATCGGCGACTTCGCTGTTGATCTCACCACTCTGGCTGTAACGCATCAGCGGTTCTGTCAACTCGCTTAGAGTCTTGCCGTTCGTTTCCATCATTTTGAGGATAGTGAACAGCGCCAGGTCGGTATTCTCAGTGTAATGGCTATCGGCGAAGTAGTAATGGCCTGAAAGCTCACCTCCACACAAGCTGTTGTGCTTGCGCATCGCCGTCTTAATGAAAGTATGACCAACCCGACTGGGTGTGACACTCAGCCCGTTTTCCTTCAGAATTTCGGCTACAGCACGGCTGGAGCGACAATCAATGAGCACATTGAACCCACTGTGGCCGGATTCCTTCATGCCTAGCGCGATAAGCAAAGTGGTGATGTCACCCTGCAGGAAGTTACCCTTTTCGTCAACAAGCATTACGCGGTCGCCGTCCCCGTCCAGCGCGACACCTAGCTCAGCCCCTGTCGCTAGCACTCGTTTGCGCAGATCCACTGTGTTTTCAGGTTCAAGCGGATTAGGTTCGTGATTTGGGAAGGTCGGATCGCTCTCGAAATACATGGCGTCAATATCAAGGGGGGCGCAAGCCAGGTTCTCTCGCGTGAACAATCCGCATACGCCATTACCTGCATCCATGACCAGTTTGAAGCGACGCTTCAGGGGCATGTTTTTTTGCAAGAAACTGCGGTAAGCGGGAAAAGGATCGAGCTCTTCAAGTGTCCCCAGCTTGCCTGATCCCGGTGCAAAATCCTGCTCGTCCACCCTGCGGCGTAGCTGCTGCAGCTCTTCGCTGGGTACAGGAGCGGCACCGCTCAGGCAGAACTTGAATCCATTGTACCTCCCCGGATTGTGCGAGGCGGTTATCATTACTCCGGCGTCGAAGCCAAAATGAGCTACGGAGAAGTACAAAATGGGCGTAGAGACCCGACCAATGTGGACCACGTCAACGCCTTGCTCGCGTAAACCGCGGGTGAAAGCCTCAAACATTTGCTGACGGCTAGCGCGATCGTCTGTGCCTACCAGGAACCTGTGCGCTGGGAAATGCGAAGCCGCTGCACGGCCGATTTGATATGCCAATTCTTCGTTCAATTCTTCCGGTACCAGCCCTCGGATATCATAGGCTTTGAAAATGCTCATGCCAACTCCTGGTTTAGCTTCGCCATTGCGGGGGATTCGTATAGGGAAACACCGCTTCCGGGAACAATAGTAATGAAGATAACATAGACTTGGTTTGTCGTGCATGCTTCCGCTACCAGGGGCGATGCGTCTGGTGGTTGCACAAAGACTTTCGTACTTTGAGCTGGCTTAAGGAAGAATAGAGGAGAGGGCTCAAACGTGTTGTTCCTTTGTTGAACGAAAAATGGAGTATCCCATGGAGCCGTCAACTTTCATCAATAATCTAAACTACATCTTTGCAAACCTTGGTATCACTAAGGCCTATGTAGCTCGCCAGTGCGGCGTTTCTAAGGCGACCGTGTCGATGTGGCTGGCAGGAAGAAAGCCCTATCGCCAGAGCATTGAGACCATCTCGGAGTTGATTAGTAGTCTTCTTCATCTCGCTGTCAGCCCCGAGGAGCTGGTCAACGAGGATTTGCAAGGTCTGTTGCGCAAGAACGAAGTGAAGCGCGTGGTAATTAAAAAACTATTGCGTGAGCTTTCGGCCATGCCTATCGATGATCTGATTGTGGTCAACGATTACGTGCATCGCATCGTTGAGCAGCGGAACGGAAACGCCTAAACTCGCCTTCCTCGCGGGGGCTTCGGCCCCCGTTTCATCCCCCCCACGAGCATTCTGAACAATACGTCAGTTTTAAACTCTGGCGCGCTGCGTTTATGCCCATCAACATAAGTGCGGCAGACAGAAAACAATTCATGCGTCAAAGAAAATACTATAACGCAGAGATTTAACGGCGCGGCATTCTGTTCCCTGAGTGCGAACACAGCTGGTTCATAGACGCAATATGGTTCATATACACCAGTGTGGTGTAACTGGACAAACCTGACACAATACTATTGTCTGATTAAGTGTCAGAAAAGCAACAACTTGGATTTGCTGAATGCATTGGCACAGGCTTTGCCATTGGCTTGTACGAAATATCGAGAAGTCAATCGGGAGAAATACACATGAAGAAGATTCACTTGCTGATGGCACTTGCGGGCGTTGCCCTGATTGCCCTGATCGGGTGCGAAAGCACCAGCACTCAAAACCACGAAGAATCCGTCATTCTGACTGCGGACCAGATTCAGATTCTGACACCTTCTGCAACGATTGCCAAAGGAGTGGCCGTTGACGATGATCATGAGATCTTCGTCGGTGAAAACAACCGCACTCGTTATCGCACTCCATTGCTGCGCATGGATGTTCAAGCCCGAAGTGTGCCGAATGATATGATTCTAACTGCGCATTGGCAGGGCGATGATGAAGAGAATCCTGAATATGGCTATGAGTTTGGTCCGGAAGGTCTGGTCTTTGAGCGTCCAATCGTAGTCGCCTATGCACTTGACCTGGTGGATAGTCCGTCCGATGTGGATCTGGATTTGCTTTCCATGTACTACGACCGTGAAGACGGCACTTATGAGCAGATCTATTCTTACATCTACTTCGAGCCGGTGTTCAACCCGAACGGCGGATACCACGATGTAGACTTCAAGATCTGGGTTGTTGGCTGGGTTGACCACTTCTCCAAGTATATCATCGCCACGGGCCCCCCGACGGGTGTGGGTTTGCGCTAACAGAGCTTCTATCGAGATCAAAAAGCCCGGATTCTTCCGGGCTTTTTGGTGCTCTGGTCCGCAAACAAAAACTCCTGAATGCAATATTGTGCCAATCCTGACCAAATAAATCTTCATCTATACACAACAGCCCAAATCAAGACGATTTAGCCCAATACTCATTGAATGAGGTGAATTAGTGTTTGC
Source organism: Candidatus Delongbacteria bacterium (assembly GCA_963663545.1). Taxonomy (GTDB): domain Bacteria; phylum CAIWAD01; class CAIWAD01; order CAIWAD01; family CAIWAD01. Next base: position 1,474,589 of record OY760505.1, on the reverse strand, counting down.
CTCCTGTCCAGGAAGCTGTTAAACTCTTGGTGAGTGGTTGCACCGCATCGGATTCCGTACGGCGGGGGTTGGACGCACTCCGGATTGTGTTACCACGCAGCAAGACAAGTTTTATTCGCAGGCAGGAGTTGGAGATGAAGCGCTTGCACTACGCCGCATTATGCAGCGGGTTTTCGGTTCTTCTGCTAGCCGCTAGTTGTAGCGACAGTGGTATGCAGTCGAACGATGGACCCATCCTGTATACTGCCGACCAGATTCAGATTCTTGTTCCGTCCCGGGTAGCCCCGAAGGCTGACGCTGTTGCTGATATGCAGTGCTTTGAAGTTACCCCCGATGGACAAGCTGAGTACACCGATGGTCTGATTCATGTACAGGTTCAGCCGGGTTGTGTCACGGATGCGATGACTCTCACTGCCAATTGGCAAGGTGATGAGGAATCGCCGGAGTACGGTTACGACTTCGGTCCCGATGGTACTGTGTTTGCCCAGCCGATTCAAGTGTCCTATGCACTGGATCTGGTGGACAATATGGACGCCGTCAATCCCGAGTTGTTGGCCATGTTCTACGATCACGAGGATGGCCTTTATGAGCTAGTTCCGTCGTGGATCGAGTTCGAGCCCGTCATGGTGTGGAATGAAGAATGTCAGTGTGAAGACGAGGACATTCGTATTTGGGTCCATGCCAGCGTTGAGCACTTCACGAAGTATATCATCGCTAACGGTCCTCCCACTGGTGACGGTAGCGAGCCGGTGGATGAGCCGGAAGAAAAAGCCGAATAGTATCCTTGTGTGATACACGTGAACACAAAAGGCCCGGTGATACATCGGGCCTTTTCTTTAGCAGCTGAAACCCTGGCTATCTTGTAGCAAGTGGAAATGCAAGTGTGAAACAGGTTCCCTGGCCCTCTTCGCTTGTCAGGGTCAATTCGGCATCGTGCGATTCCGCTACTGTGCGCACGAAATGCAAACCCATTCCCGTACCCTTTTCGCCCTTGGTTGTGAAATAGGGCTCCCAGATTTTCTTCAGGTTGTCGGCACTGATGCCGCACCCGTTGTCTTCGATTTCCAATACCACAGAATCGATGCCATGAGCAGTACGAATGCTGACCCAACCCGTGCCCTTTGCCTCGACCGCGTGTGCTGCGTTAATCACCAGATTCAGCAGGAGCTGTTGTAAGAGATCCGGATCAGCCTGGATGGAGGGAAGCCCCGGTTCTAACTCAAGACGCAGCTCGTACAGTGTGCCCTCAGGCACCACGAGTGTATCTGGCTTGTCCATGTCGACAATGTGATAGTGCTTGATTTTGCCGCTTGTCTCACGCAAGAGCTCTGTAACACTTCGCGCCTGCATGTTCAGGTTGAGTCGCGTTGGCGCAAACCGTAGTGGCTTGCTCAGTTGAGAGAGATTGCTTGTGATACGTCCCACACGGCCCGCCATTTCCTCAATAATCTTCAGCTCCGAGGCGATAATCTCAAGCGCTTCGGGGTGATCCTTGAGTTTCAGTGGCATGATGTCCAGATGCCCTGTAAGCGGAGCCAGTGCATTTTTGATCTCATGCGCAATTGATCCTGCCATACGTGAGACCATAGAGCGCTTCTCATTCTCAAGCAGCTCACGCTCAAGCTTTTTCTGTTCCGTAATCTCGACCATCACGGCACCGCGCAATCCACGAGAGGCTTCCTGCGCGGGCAAAGGAAAGCGCCAGCAGCGAAAGATGTGGTGTTCGAGGACAACCTCAAATGAAGTCTTTTCATCCTCTGGGCACTGCTCAAGCTGGCTGGTGAACTCCGGACTCAGTCGAAGGCCGGCCGGTGCATCACGATCGGCAATCACCTGTGTTCCACCCACCATGTGTTGCTGAAAAGCCGCATTGACGAAGTGGGCCAGACCAGCCGAATCGTAAACGATGAGAGAGCTGGGAAGCGCATTGACAATTCGCTGGTGATACGCCTGGAGGCTCTGCAATTCGCGAAAGCGCTCTTGTTGCTCTCTGCGCAATCTTGCGTGAGTCAGGATCACGGAGCCCAGTTCGCAAAAGCCATCCAGCAGAGCCAGCATCTTGGATGTGAAGATGGACGTGCTGGAGTTATCTACATAGATCACACCGGCTACTTTGCCTTGGATGCGAATAGGAACGCACAGGCAACTCTTCAGCGCCAAATCAACTACAGAGCGCGCTGTGCTAAGGGCAGAGTGTTCGTCCAGATTCTCACTTTTCAGCGGTTGTCCGCTCTCCAGAACACGATGTATCACGGAATGACTGACCTTGCTCGACGGATCCATGAACTCACTGCCATCGCGGAGGAGGGCCAGCTTCCATTCCACATCACCTGCGCTACCAACAAGACCAAGGACACCACGCTCCGCGCCTACTAGCTGCACCGAGCTACTAAGAAGGGCACGCAGGATCTGGTCAGGATCCTCGCTGTCCGTGATCATGCGAGCCATCATCAGTAGCTGGTTCAGCTCCGCATCGCTGTAGCTGCTATCCTGCCGATGAAGCTCGTCGGCCTTCTGTTCCAGTGCTTCCAGCTGCTCCAGTCGATGTAGCAGGTTCGACATCATACAATCCTTTACGATATCCGCTTCATGCAGTCTTCGGCCTGCGCGAGTGCTTTCAACAATCGTTCCGATTCGGTAAGCCGTTCTGCCAGGTCTACCGGCATGTGACTGATTAACCCACGCAGTGCATTTACCCCGCGTCCCAGAAAGCGACCCGCAGGTATATACTCGCCGCGCTCGTAGTGGGCTGCCCCAGTCAAAAAGTCGATCCAGACTCTATGTATCACACCGGGATGCTGATCGCGTGTCACCTGTTCAAGCCAGACAAGCCGCTGACGGTCTTGCATGGAACTTGCGAAGTACAGGGCGTGGCGCAGACGCTCCGCACCCGCCGGCAGGCGAAGCAGTCGAGTGCGCAGTTCCGAAGAGCGCGTCTGCTGAAGGCGGTAGGAGCGAAGGCTCTTGATTAGTCGATGAGTCTCTTGCAGATCCTGTGGATCCAGTAAACTCTCAGCGAGCTCCAGGTCTTCTATCGCTTCCTGTGTTGGTTTGCGCCAGGAAGCCGCAATCATCCACTCGACAAGAGCATGGTAGTCGCCGATATCCTCGCTCAGCTGTCGCAATGTCAGCTCTATGTTCGGGTCTACTTCCAGATCAAGATCCGTGTAGAGCATCAATTGCTCACGCAGAGGGTCCAGCTTTTCGCTCGGCTGGCGGATCTGATCCGCAAGATCAAGCTCACAATTCCAATCCTGCAGCGCATCGCGTATAAGTCCCAGATTCATCAGGGCTTCACCGCGGTTGTGCAGAATCACCATTTCGTAATTGCTGTGCCCGAGCTGTTGCGCGAGCACCAGGCTTTGATCCAGCTCACGAATGGCGCGGTCGGATTCACCCCGACGCGTGTAGGTTGTGGCCAGGTTCACACGAGCCATCAGCTGGCTGTTTTCCAGGTGAAGGTCTTCGGCGCTGCGACTGGCCTGCTCCAGCAATTCCCGAGCTCGATCAAGGCGCCCCTCTTGCAGACGGACGATGCCCAGATTGTTTAGCAACCAGACACGATGGCGGCCTGAGATGCGATCCTCGTGGCGGCGCAGCTGCAGCTCCCACAGCTGTGCTGCTTCATCGTAAGCACCAAAACGGAACGCAATTCCTGCCAGTGTGTTGACGACGTACAAGTCGTTTTTGTCTCGCTTGTCGCCAGTTCTCTCTTCCTGCTCGTGATACAAAGCAAGTGTATCACGATATCGCGTACGCGCACGATCAACCCAGCCTGCTTCCAACTCGGAATCTGCGAGCTGTGCGAGAATGCTCACCTTGTCCATGCCTTCAGTGAAACGACTCGCATCGCGTAATACACGGCAGGCCAGTTTTGGCTTCTTGATGCGACGATAGAGGTGCGCGAGCTTGGATAGCGCGGACGCCCGATCCTTTACCTCACCGAACCCATTCAAGCAGAGGATTCGACGCAATGTGTCACGCGAAGCCTCCAGGTCGCCTAGCTCAAACTGTGCATCAAAGAGCCGCTGCAGGCAAGCGATTCTATCTTTGCCGTCCACCAGATCTACCAGATCGTTCAGTAAATCCAGGGTAAGATCCGGACGAACTAGTTCGGCGTCCTTTGTCAGGATCTGCAGGGTTCTTTGCTTTCCTGCGCGTCGAATACCTGCGCCGGCAAGGTGTACAAGAATCAGGTCGCGTGATACGTCTGGGTGCTGTTCCAGCCAAAGTAGTAGCCGCTCGTGCGCAGGACCATTGGGCATTTCCGCCAGTAGCTGTCGCACAGCGCTGATGGGTTCGGGAACGCCATCGCCGCGATCACGCAACAAACCTCTTGCTTGTAGATGATCAAGCGTTCGTGGGTCGTGCTCGGTCTGGAGCCACTTCTGCCAAAGGAACTGTGATGCCATTGGTTGCCAGATGGCGCATTCGCTCAACAAGCGTCGCTCAGGATCTTGTAACACGAGCAGGTCGTTCAGCGTCCAGTCACTGGCGGCAATCAAGCCTTGGCCTTGCACGGTCCAGCGGGTTCCTACCAGACGCAATCGCCCTTGGCCCAGATTTCGCCGCAAGGTGTCCAGTGCGCGTCCTGCGTGGCTGTCACACAGCTGATCCAGTGTGCTAAGCAAATCCTCGGAAAGACTCAGGCCCGGCGCAGGCATAGCAAGCAGTGCCCTGAAACGCTCACGCGATGGCATGGGCATCGTAACGATTTTCAGCAGGCGCTTGGCTGTATCACAGACTTGACCATCCATGATGACAACGAGTTGCCGGCTTTGTACTCGTGAAAGCTGCGCGGAGGCCTTGATCAGCGCTTCACAGGACTCGGTGTTTCTATTGAAGTCCAGCACAATACCGGTGCAGGAGTTCGAGCTTAACTCGTCGAGGAAAGCAAAGAGTTGCTTGAGCAGCCCCTTCTTCACCAGCGATTCTGTGGTTGAATCACGGCGCTGCAGCTGATCGTGAAGTTCCGGGTACTTTGAAATGGCAGGATGATGACCGAATCGGGCCCACAAGAAGGGCGCAATACTTCCGGCCGGTAACGGCAGATGTAGCATCCTTCGACCATCGAGCTCCATAGTGCGCAGTGTATACTGAAGGGCGTAGCGCTTGCCCGCACCGTCTGGACCGTTAATCAGTAGGCTCTGTCCGCTTTTAATTGCGGTGGCGATCTCTTGCTGAACGGGCAAGAGATCAGCTTCGATGGGAACATCCGGAACGAGTAGTGCCAGGTGCTCGCTCTGCACTTGAGTGATGAGTTCCTGTAGCAGATCTTTGGGCAGTGGGCGCTTGTCCGGGTCGCGTTCCAGGCAGCGGTAGATGATTGAAAAGAAGGGCGAATCGCTTCCATGCTCCGGCGTGCGAATGTTGCCGGCAAGTGTATCACGCACGGCCTCCTGCGGATCATCCGAAAAGGGGGCGTGACCGCAGAGGAGGTGATACAACACAACACCAAGACCGAAGATGTCCGAAGCCGGATGCAAGACTTTCTCGGCCAAGACTTCAGGAGGAATCGATCCCGGTGTGCCACTTCGCGTTGCCAGCTTTTCATCGTGCTTTCTGGCAAACCCGAGATCGATCAGGCTGGCACGGCTGCCGCTCAGTAGGACATTCTCCGGGCTGATATCTCCATGTACACAACCAGCGCGCCCCAGCTCAGCGAGGCCTTGCAGCAATTGCACAGCGATCCATGGTAACTCACTTGGATCCAGCAAGTGTGCAAGTCGAACTGGCTCGCCTGGCCGACGCTCGATGACCAGTGTAGCGGCGTCGGCATTGTTGCCCGGGTGATACTCCAGCAAGCGCGGGAAGACCCCCGAGACAAGACCGCCCAGCAGCAGGGCTTCATTGCGAAACTCTTGATCGAAGCCAGCTTGGCGAGCGGTCTTCAGCACTACGGCGCGACCACTCCAGTTGTCAATCGCCTGCTCAACAATGGCGGTGCCGCCTTCACCAAGAGGCTGCCGGTCAGTGTAGCGTCCAAGTGTATCACGGAATGAACTCATGCAAACACCTCCCACGGATGAATCACGACAATGGAGATGTTGTCTGGAGCGCCACCGACCAGCGCGCGGCAGAGTAGCTCATCGGCCAAACCAATTGCGCTGGGTTCACTGTTGCAGAAGGATGTGAGTTCCTCGCGTGTGATACTTGCTGATTCCAGACCATCGGAACAGAGAACCAAGCGGTCCCCTTCTTCGATTGACTGGTGAATAACATCAAAGGTCTCGCGTGATGGATTTCCCAGACTACGCGTGAGCACGTTGTTGTGCTGTTGCTGATCCAGACAGACCGGCGTGAGACGGGACTCGGCGGCCACTGTGTGATCCTGGCTTAGCTGGTGCAATTTGCCCCTGCGCCAAAGATACGCGCGTGTATCACCGATGTGCAGTACCCAAAACTGCTGTCGGGTGAGACAAAGACCGGTTAGTGTCGTACCCAGGCGCTGCTCAGAAAGGTTTGCCTGCAATCGGGCTATCGAGCGTCTTACAGCAAGTCCTGCCGTATCCAGGTCAGGAATTCCCGCCTGGTTCCAGCAACTGTGACCACCTTCCTGGGGGATCAGGTGATCCACGAAGCTGCGGGCCGCTTCCTTGCTGGCTCTGTCGCCGTAGCGCAGGCCGCCGACGCCATCACATACTACACAGACAAGGCGGTTTTCATCGGACCGCCATTCTATCCAATCCTGATTGTCAGCCCGCTTGAAGCCGGGGTGCAAACGCACCGCCATGCCAGGGCTGTTAATCGTCAGAATATCGCAGCTCGCTCCGTTCATGTTTCCTCATCAAGATCAGTCCGATGACGCTCTATCGGCAAAGCCCGCGATCCGGTTAAATGGGATGCAGAAATAAACTGTATCAACACCGACGCCATCGGTAGCCCCGTCGCCGCCCTCCATCTCAGCGCGCAACTGGTATATTGTCGGGTCACGCTCCAACATCGGAGCAACAGGATCAATCGGGAGCCGCTGCTTCATGTTTTTAGGCAAAGTAGTCGGAAAGGTCTGGTCCACGCGAAAAGTGGAAAACGTGCGTTCGCTGCGTTTCCTGCTGGTGCATCCAGTGGGGCTGAACTATGCAACGAACGAGGACCTCGTTGTGTGTGCCGACGTGATAGGCGCCGGTGAAGGCGAAATGGTGATCTGCGCCTATGGTCATGCTGCAAGAATGGCCCTGGGCAACAATCCCGATGTTTCGGTAGAAGCCGCCGTTATCGGCATTGTGGACGAGCTGGAGGCTTCACCGCTGCTGAAGAGCAAAATGCCTCCCGTCAAAGGCGACTACAGCATTGGCAAACCGGACACGGACCAAGGCGACAAGCAGGAGAAATAAACGATGGCGATCAGCGAAGCCACCATTCGTGAGCTGACCCGCAAGGCGATTGAAGAACTGGGTCATCTGGCCACGCCCGACAATGTGCGCCGTGTTGTGCAGGAAGCGCTCGAGCGCATGGCACAGGAAGTGCCGCATCTGCAGGGCAGCATGACCTCGCACCTCGCACCCGCGACTGGCGGAACGCAGGTTATCGTCACGGTTTACGGCAAGAACAAGGCTGGAATTCTGGCGGCGGTCAGTCGTTGTCTGGCGGATTTCAATGGCAACGTAGTCGACATCAGCCAGCGCATTCTGCAGGACTGGTTCACCATGATTCTGATCGTGGATATTTCCAATCTGACCAGCAGCTTCGCTTCCCTGAAGCAGGCCTTAAGCGATGTTGGTAATGCTACGGGCTCCCGCATTCTCGCTCAGCACGAGGATGTGTTCACCGCCATGCATCGTGTGTAATCGTCGCCATTCCTTTGCTGTGAGAAGAGGCAATTCATGAGTTGGTCCCACGAAGAGATCCTCCAGACGGTGCAGATGACCGAGCTGGAGCACTTTGATATACGCACGGTAACCTTGGGCATTTCGCTGCGCGACTGCGCCTCCGATTCGGTTGAGGTGATGAAGACGCGCATTTACGACAAGATCACACGTCTGGCAACACGTCACGTCAAGGTCGCCCGCGAAATCGAGGAACGCTACGGCCTGACCATCGCGAACAAGCGTGTCTCCATTACGCCCATTTCCATTCCCGGTGAGCAAATGAGCGTCGACCAGTTCATCGAGCTGGCCAAGACGCTGGATCGTGCCGCCGAGGAGTGTGGTATCGATTACCTGGCGGGCTACAGCGCACTGGTGGCCAAAGGCATGACGCCTGGTGAGCAGAATCTGATCATGTCCATTCCCGAAGCGCTAGCAACCACGAAGCATGTGTGCTCCAGTGTTAACATCGGGACCTCGCGCGCTGGCATCAACATGAACGCTGTGCGCCTGATGGGCGATGTGATCAAGCGGACGGCGGAGCTGACCGCAGACAGGCTTTCCATCGGCTGCGCCAAGCTTGTCGTGTTCTGCAACAGTGTCGAGGATAATCCCTTCATCGCGGGTGCGTATCACGGCATCACCGAGGGCGATGTTGTGCTCAACGTCGGCATCAGTGGTCCCGGTGTAGTGCTCAACGCAGTCAAGGAAGTGGGCCCCAGGGCCGATTTCGGCGAGCTGGCCGAAGCCATCAAGCGCATGGCCTTCAAGATCACGCGCGCGGGTGAGCTGGTGGGCCGTCAGGTGGCGATGCTGGAAGATGTGCCTTTTGGTGTCGTCGATATTTCCCTTGCGCCTACTCCGGTTGAGGGAGACAGTGTGGGCGGCATCCTGATGGAAATGGGCCTTGAGGATGTAGGTGCCCATGGCACAACCGCTGCGTTGGCGCTCCTGAACGACGCTGTGCGCAAGGGCGGCATGATGGGTTCCAGTTACATCGGCGGCCTTTCCGGCGCATTCATTCCGGTATCTGAGGATGCCGACATGATTCGTGCGGTCGAGGCCGGTGTGCTGTCCATCGAGAAGCTGGAGGCCATGACCACCGTGTGTTCCGTCGGCCTGGATATGATCGCCGTTCCCGGTGATACACCGGCGACGACCATTTCTGGCATCATCGCTGACGAGGCTGCGCTGGGTATGATCAACCAGAAGACGACCGCCGTGCGTATCATTCCTGCCGTCGGCTACAAAGTCGGCGAAAGCGTCGACTATGGCGGACTGCTGGGCAAGGCGCCCATTATGCCGGTGCGAACCCAGAGCTCGCACACCTTTATCATGCGTGGTGGACGCATTCCTGCCCCGACCATGTCCATGAAGAATTAACGAGTCGACTCATGCGCCTTGCTGCCGCTCAAACCAATCCGCGCCTCGGCGACCTGGATTATAATCTTCAAGTGCATCTTGCACAAATCGAGGCGGCGCGCGCACAAGGCGCAAGTCTGGTGCTCTTTCCCGAACTCTCGCTGACCGGCTACGCGCTGCGCGATCTCGTTTTCGAGCTGGCGATGGCGCTGGAGGATCCCTTTCTGGCACCGCTTTACCGGGCCAGTGTTGAGATCGACATCTGCTTCGGCATGGTGGAGCGCACCGATCTGGGTCTATTTTACAACAGTCAGCTCTACCTGAGTGGCGGCAAGCTTCTGCACGTGCACCGCAAGGTGTTTTTGCCCACCTACGGCCTGTTCGAGGAACGTCGCTTTTTTGCGGCTGGCAAGGCGATGCGCGCCTTCGATACCGGCCTGGGGCGTACGGGCATGCTAATCTGCAACGACTGGTGGCACGCGGGAGGACCGCTGGTTCTCGCCCACGACGGAGCTCGTCTGTTGCTAGCGCCAGCCGCCAGTCCGATTCGCGGATTTGTATCACCGGGCAGCTCCGGTGATACAGCGGCTACCGGTGACGCTCCACTGGGTGAGAATTCGCGCATCTGGTATACACTGCTGGCCTTTCATGCAAAGGCTCAATCTTTGCCGGTGCTGTTTTGCAATCGCGTCGGTTTTGACGACGGCATCGGCTTCTGGGGCGGAAGTTCTCTGTGGGGGCCTGACGGTCGTCCGGCTGCATTGCTCGCGGAGCCCGAAGCTGGATTGTTGTTGGCCGAGCTCGATGAGGACGCCGTGCGCCGGGAGCGCGTCTACAGTCCGCTGGTGCGCGACGAGGATCTTGACCTCTTGATCCGCGAATTACAGCGCGTGCGCGATGCTCAGCAAACAGGTTGGCCTTCAGGCATTTAGCCTATCTTGCAAAAGAAACACAACGGTATTACCGAAAAGCAATTTGTGAGTGCGCGGTGGCGGGCTCGATAGCCATTTCGGGAGGAGCGATGAGTTTTTTTGCATGGAAGCCTGAATACGCTCTGGGCGTAAGCATCATTGATAACCAGCACAAGCGCCTTGTGGAGCTGATTGATCAATTGTTTTCTGCCATGAAGAGCGGGCAGGGTCCGCAGGTGACAGCGAAAGTACTGACCGAGCTTGTGGACTACACCCAGACCCATTTTCGCCAAGAAGAGGAGCTGATGCGCAAGGGTGGCTATCCTGAGTTCCCGCCTCATCTGGCCAAGCACGAAGGCTTCGTGAAGAAGCTGAATGACTACAAGTCGCAGCACGCCGCAGGCAAGCTGGCTTTGAATGTGGAGCTGATGAACTGGCTGCGCGATTGGCTGAAGAGCCACATTCTGGAGACGGATCCCAAGTACGTGCCCTGGGTGAGCAAAGTTGCGAAATAGCTTTCTGCACGAGTGAAACTCGGCATGCGTTTGGCCGAAAGAGCTACTCCGGAATCGACACAAAGGAGAGACTCATGCAAGGCCAGCGCACTACCGAGGGTAACAGCGAGTTCAGCCACGCCGAGCAGGATGCGCTGCTCGGCGTTCTTGATCGACTAAGGCAAGCCATCGAGCAAAGGCAGACCGCGCTGAAGATTCACCAGCTGCTGGGAGCGCTTGGGGATCTACTTGGCGCCCATTGCCCAACTTCCCTTTCAGCTTCGCAAAGCCGGAGTGGTGCGCAGGCGCGCAGGGAGATTGAGCGCTTGAGTTTCGGTGTGGAGGAAATGCTGCGCTTGCACCGCGAGCAAGGCTGTCGCCCTTCGCCGGAACAACTAGCCGAGCTGCGGAACCGTATTGTGAATCATACAGGTCGGGCCTGAAGTGTCTGACCCCCGTCTGGCACCTGTCTGACCCGTGTCTGGCACCTCGCCTGGTGACGCTTGGCATTTACCCTGACGATGCGATCCGGTAGTCGCTGAATTTGTGTACTTACTCCATCGCTCTCCCTGGCCAACAACTTGCATTTGCAGCTCCACTGCTCTATTTTCACCGGTTCTGTCATTGCGGGAATGGCGGAATTGGCAGACGCGCAGGATTTAGGTTCCTGTGTCCTTAGGGCGTGGGGGTTCAAGTCCCCCTTCCCGCATATTTTTCGAGTAGCAAAGAAGGAATCACCACCTTGGACATCACCGTTAAGGAGCTCAGCCGCACCGAGCGCGAGCTGACCGTAACCCTGCCCGCCGCGACGGTTGAGGAGCGGGTTGAGAGTAAGCTGAAAACCCTAGGTCGCAAAGCCCACCTGAAGGGCTTCCGCAAGGGCAAGGTGCCCGTAGGCATGCTGCGCAAGATCTACGGCGACCAGGCTCGCGGTGAAGCAATCAACGAACTGCTGAACGAGAGCTATCCCATGGCGCTCATGGAGCAGAAGCTGACTCCCATCGATCAAGCTGTCATTGACAAAGTGGATCACGAGCCCGGCGGTGAGCTGTGTTTTGTTGCCCGCGTCGAGGTGGAGCCTGAGGTCGAGTTGACCAAGTACAAGGGCGTTCCGGTTGTTCGTCGCGTCCGCGATGTCCAGGATCGCGATATGGAGCGCGCGCTCGAAAGTCTGCAGCGCCAGTACGCCACCTGGATTCCCCTCGAGGCTGAGGCCGGTGCGCTGAGCGGCGACCAGCTTGTCTGCAATATTCAGGAGACCGACGAGAGCGGCAAAGCGCTCGAAGGTCGTTTGTATCGCAACATCGAAGTCGAGTTGGGTAAGGGCCAGTACGGGCCAGCCTTCGACGAGCAGATGGTGGGCATCAAGCCCGGTGAGAATCGCGCCATCAGCGTGACCAATGACGCGGACGATCCCGATCCCGAGCTGGCTGGCAAGACCGAGCATTACCAGGTGACCGTGCACGAAGTCAAGCGCGCGGAGCTGGCCGAGCTCAACGACGATTTTGCCAAGGAAGTCCCGCCTGGCTTCGACACGCTGGATGAGTTGAAGGTGCGCGTGCGCGAGGACCTGGTGAAGCAGCTTGATCGCGCCATTGAGCAGAACCTGCACCAGAGCCTCATCGAGGCCCTGCTGGAGGCGAATCCGGTGGACGTGCCCGAGAAAATGATTGACAACCAGCTGGACGACCTGATCCATCGCGCCAAGGAAGGCACGGACAATCCCATCGATGAGGACATCGTCCGTCGCAGCTATCGCGACCAGGTGACACGCAACATTCAGTGGAGCCTTGTGGCACGCGCTATCCTCAAGCAAGAGGAGATTCGTGTCGAAGAGAGCGATATGGACGCCGAGATTCAACGCTACGCTGGCATGATGGGCGTTGATGCGCAGACGGCGCGTCTGCAGCTGCGTCGTGGTGGCGGCCTTGATCGTCTTGCAGGCGAGCTGTTGGACAAGAAGCTGATGGGCTTCCTCAGCGAGCAGGCCGAGATCAGTGAAGAACCGTGGGAAGTGGAAAACGGTGCTGCTGAAACCTCCAACTGATCTGCCGGGTATGTTTCTCTTTTCGCAATACGAGGAAGAGGACGACCCCACAGAGGAGACAGACGATATGACCTTGATCCCGACAGTGATCGAGCAGACGGGCCGCGGCGAACGCGCATTCGACATCTACAGCCGTCTGCTGAAAGAGCGCATCGTGTTTCTGGGAACAGCCGTAAACGACTACGTCGCCAATCTGGTGGTGGCGCAGCTGCTGTTTCTTGAGGCAGAGGATTCCGAGAAGGACATCCATCTGTACATCAATTCCCCGGGCGGCAGCGTGAGCGCCGGTCTGGCCATTTACGACACCATGCAGTGCATCAAGCCGGATGTGAGCACCATTTGCATCGGCATGGCCGCCAGCATGGGCGCGCTTCTGCTGACGGCGGGTGCCAAGGGCAAGCGTTATGCCCTGCCTCACAGCCGCGTGATGATTCATCAGCCGTCGGGCGGCGCTTACGGACAGGCTTCCGACGTAGAAATTCACGCGCGCGAAATCCTGCTGATCCGTGAGAAGCTCAACGAGATCCTGGTGCACCACACGGGCAAGGATCTTGAGACCATTCAGCATGACACAGACCGCGACAATTTCATGAGCGCGGAAGAGTCCGTCGCCTACGGTCTCGTGGACCAGGTGTACACCAGTCAGCTGAAGCACAAGTAAGCGGAGTCTGCATGAATCGCGACAAGGGCCCCTACGATAACAGTCCGGTTTGCAGCTTCTGTGGCCGAAGCAGCCACGAAGTGCAGATCATGATCCAAGGGCCCAACGTCAATATTTGCAACGAGTGTGTCGACGCTTCCGCGCAGATCGTCAAGCGCAACATGACGCGCAATCGCCGTCCCGCGCTGGAAAATCTGGGCTCTCCCATCGAGATCAAGAAGCGCCTCGACCAGTACGTCATCGGGCAGGAGCAGGCGAAGAAGTCTCTGTCGGTGGCCGTCTACAACCATTACAAGCGCATTCGTAGCCAGGATGTCACCGATGACGTCGAGCTGCAGAAGGCCAATATCATGCTTGTCGGCCCCACGGGTACTGGCAAGACCCTGCTAGCGCAGACCCTGGCGCGTTTCCTGCAGGTTCCTTTTACCATCGCCGACGCCACCGTGCTGACCGAAGCCGGCTACGTGGGCGAGGACGTCGAGAACATCCTCGTGCGCCTTCTGCACGCTGCCAACTACGATGTGGAAGCAGCTGAGATGGGCATCGTTTACATCGACGAGATCGACAAGATCGCCCGCAAGGACGGCAACGTCAGTATCACGCGTGATGTCAGCGGCGAGGGTGTGCAGCAGGCCCTGCTGAAGATGCTGGAAGGCACCATTGCCAGCGTGCCGCCGGAAGGTGGTCGCAAGCATCCTGAGCAGAAGCTGATCAACATCAACACGCGCAACATCCTCTTTATTTGCGGCGGTGCTTTCGACGGACTGGATGCCATTATCCGTCAGCGTGTTGGCAAGAAAACCATGGGCTTTGGCGCCACCATTGCGGATACACGTGACATGCCGCTGGGCGAGTTGCTGGCCTTGGTTGAATTTGATGATCTGCTGCACTTCGGTCTGATTCCCGAACTGATTGGCCGTCTGCCGGTGATCGCTCCCTTGAGCGAACTTTCCGAAGACGCCATGCTGCAGATTCTCACCGAACCGAAAAATGCTGTAGTACGTCAGTATCAGCGCCTTTTTGAAATGGAAGGCCAGACGCTGCGTTTTTCGGATGAAGCTTTGCGCGAGGTGGTTCGCACTTCACGCAAGCGCAAGACGGGTGCACGTGCACTGCGCAGCATTGTTGAGGCAGCGCTGCTGGAGACCATGTACGAGCTGCCAGGTCGCAAGGATGTGGCCGAAGTGCTTGTAACACCGGCTTCCATCCGTGGCGAGCGTCGTCCCCGTGTTACATGGCGCAAAGAGGGCGCCCAAACCAAGCAGCTCACGGGCGGCAAGAAGAAACTGCCTGCCGGTGAGCAGAAGCAGGCCCAGGAACGCAAGCGGGCCTGATTGTTCACACCTGACGCGGCCCGTCTCCTGGCGGGCCGCTTCCATTGAAACGGAAAAGCTGACATGATGGAAAGCGCACATGGCGTGCTGCATTGTCTCTCAAACAAAGAGGCCTGGCTGCGCAGCGTCGAAAGATCCTTTCAACCTCATCCTGAAGACGTTTTTGTACCTGCTCAGTTGATACAGCATTATGGCTTGATCAACGGCGTTTGTATCACGGGTGAGGCCGAACTGACGAAACGCTCTCGCGAGCTGAAACGTATCACGGAAGTGTGCGGAGGCGATCCTGTAGACTTTGCTGGTCGCCTTCCTTTCGACAAACTGCCAGCGCTTTCTCCAAGTGAGCGCTTCGACCTGGGCAAGGGTGGAAACCTGTCCATGCGAGTGATGGATCTTGTATCACCGCTTGGAAGGGGAAGTCGCTGCCTGATTGTTGCGCCACCGCGAACGGGTAAAACACGGCTGTTGGAAGAGATCGCTACCGCCATTCACGCTTCCGACGAGGAGGTTCGCATTCTGGTGTTGCTCATCGACGAGCGCCCGGAGGAGGTGACACAATTCCGTCGCTCGGTACCAGCGCAGGTGCTGGCCAGCAGCAGCGATAAGGATATTCGCTCCCATGTGTCACTGGCAGAGCTGGCCATGGATCACATTCGTTGCGAGCTGGAGTGTGGCCGTGATACAGTGGTGCTGGTGGACAGTATCACGCGTCTCACGCGCGCCTTCAACCTTTCCGGCAAGGGCGCAGGCCGTACCATGAGTGGTGGATTGGACGCGCGCGCCATGGAAATTCCTCGCCGTTTCTTCGGTCTGGCCCGCAAGGTCGAAGGGGGCGGCAGTGTAACCATTATTGCCACGGCGCTCATCGAGACCGGTAGCCGCATGGATCAACTGATCTATGAGGAATTCAAGGGCACGGGCAACAGTGAGCTTGTGCTCAAACGTCAGCTTGCCGATTTGCGCATTTTTCCTGCCATCGACATTAAAGCTTCGGGCACTCGCCGCGAAGAGCTGCTCTTTCCCGAGGAGGAGTCCGAGGGCCTCAATCGCCTGCGTGCGCATCTTGCAACGCTGGACCCCAGAGCTGCGGTGCAGGAGGTCGTTGACCGCGTGCGCCACAGTCGCAACAACGGAGAATTGCTGCGCCAGCTTGCATCGGCAGGTAGGTAGCGGGCCATTTTCTGCCACCAGCTAACTCGCCGTGTATCACACTCACACCAACTGAAGCCGAGCTGACAGTTCTGTAGAAGTGGCTGGTATTCTCCACATTACACGTCCATTTCAGGAGGACTCATGACTCAGCCCAGGTGTCAGCATTGCCAGGATTCGGAGTGGTATCACAGACCTTACGGCGAAGAACTGGCTTGGAAGCAGAGTCGGGTTCACGACTGTTTGAGTCAGGTCGGGCTAAGCGTGATGCCCGATATTCCATCGGTAATTGCCTCGCCCCAGGAATCAGGCTACCGGGCCACAGCTAAACTGGCTTTCGGATTCGACAAGGCCACGGGCCAAGTGCTGTTGGGCATCTACAAGCCGGGCACCCACGAGATCGTTGACCTGGAATGGTGCAGCGAACACAATCCTGCCATGCAACCTGTGATCCATCGCGTGAAGGAGCTCGTGCTTGAGCTTGGTCTACCTGTTTACAACGAGATCCGACACAAAGGCTTCCTGCGCTACTTCTTCCTGCGTGTCCTTGACGAAGAGCGTATGATGGCCGCTTTTGTGACCGTTCATAATGAGGGCGAGTGGCAGAAGAAGCTGCTAACCATGGCCAAGCGTCTGGCGGCCGAATTCCCCACGCTGCGCGGTATTGATCAGAACATGAACCCCGACCGCGGCAACCGCATTCTTGGCTACCACAGTGAGCTGTTGCACGGGCAGTTGTATTCACCCGTCTACTTCCTGGAGAAGGCGATTCCCGTCAGTGCCAACAGCTTCATGCAAGTGAACTTGGCGCAGTTCAAGAACATTCTGCAGCTCATGCGAGAGCGGCTGGATGCTTTCCGCACGGAGGCCTCGCTGCGCGTGGCAGACATCTATGCAGGAACGGGGGCCATCGGGCGAAGCATCACACGGGACACCGACAGCCTGATGATGATCGAAGGCGACCGACACACTCAGTCGCCCATGGTGGAAGGCGCGCGTCAGGATGGCCGCGATGAGATCAGCGCCGTGGGGGGCATGATCGAGGATTCGCTGATTTCGCTGGAGCTCTTCGAACCCGAAGTGGCAATCGTCAATCCGCCGCGCAAGGGTTTGGCCTCTGAGCTGATCGGCGATTTGAAAGTCCTCAAGCCACGTCTTCTCATGTACCTCTCCTGCAACCCGGAGACCTTGGCGCGGGATCTGAAACTGCTGCAGAGTCATTTCCGCATTGAACGTGTGCAGCCTTTCGACATGATGCCGCGTACCGAGCACGTGGAAACGCTCTGTGTTCTGGAGTTGATGGACTGAGGACCGTCGCGCTGGGCGAGTTCCGAATTTGATTTGTCCCTCTGCTGTACTCGTCTCTGGCCGATTTTTCGCTTGCAGAGGCTTGACTCCTTGCTTGCAGAGGAGTATTTTGGTTGTCTTGCAAATTTATGGAGCGAGACGTGAAGACTTATACCGCAAAACCCGGCGACATCCAGCATGACTGGTATGTAGTTGATGCTGCAGACCAGGTGTTGGGCCGGCTGTCTTCCAATATTGCGCGCATTTTGCGTGGCAAGCACAAACCGCTGTACAGTCCTCATTTGGACAACGGCGACTTTGTGGTAGTGGTGAATGCGGACAAGGTTGTTTTGACCGGCAACAAGGCCGAAAACAAGACCTACTTCCATCATACCGGATATCCCGGTGGTGCCCGTACGGTGACCTTCCGTGCCCAGATGGCCAAGGATCCCGCCTTCATCATTAATCACGCGGTCAAGGGCATGCTGCCCCATAACCGCCTGGGAAGGCAGTTGATCAAGAAGCTGAAAGTGTACACTGGTCCCGAGCATCCGCACGAGGCCCAGCAGCCCAAGGAGTTGAGGTTCTAGCATGGCTACTACCCGCAACACCAAGCGCTTCTACGCTACTGGTCGCCGCAAGACCAGCGTGGCTCGCGTGTGGATCGAGCCCGGAACGGGCAAGGTGGAAGTGAATCACCGTGACATCATCGGTCACTTCAAGCGCGAGACGCTGAAGATGGTCATCGAGCAGCCGCTTGAGACCGTCGACATGCTTGGCAAGCTCGACATTTACGCCACCGTCGCCGGTGGTGGTTTGTCCGGCCAGGCTGGCGCCCTGCGTCACGGCCTCAGTCGCGCCCTTGTGGTCATGGATGAAGAGCTGCGCAGCCCGCTGCGTCGCGCTGGCTTCCTGACCCGCGACAGCCGCATGGTCGAACGTAAGAAGTACGGCCAGCCCGGCGCCCGCAAGCGCTTCCAGTTCTCCAAGCGCTAATGGCTTTCGCCGTCTCGCTTCGGAATTGAACGTCCCGGGCTGCTGGATTTTTCCGGCAGCCCGTTGTTACGTCCGGCAACACCGGACACGGCCATTGGCCGAAAGTGCACACGCCTGGATTTTCGTGGTGGTGTCCCTCGGGATTCCGCGAGAAGAGGAAGGGCGTGGAGGAATAACCAAAGGAGCATCAAATGCCTCGCGTATCCATCCAGCAGCTTCTGCTGGCGGGCGCCCACTTCGGGCACCTCACCCGCCGTTGGAATCCCAAAATGCGTCCCTTCATCTTCATGGAAAAGAATGGCGTGCACATTCTTGATCTGAAGAAGACCGAGGGCCTCCTTGAGGACGCCGCCAATCGTATTGGCAAGATCGTGGCCGATGGTGGCGACATTCTTTTTGTCGGTACCAAGGATCAGGCCCGCGACATCATGAAGGAAGAGGCCGAGCGTTGCAGCATGCACCATGTCAGCGAGCGTTGGCTGGGTGGTATGCTTACCAACTTCCGCACCATCCGCAACAGCGTGCGCACCCTGGAGCAGTTGGAGGCCAAGGCTTCCGACGGTACCTACGAGCGCATCACCAAGAAAGAGCAGCTGCAGATCGAGCGCCAGAAAGAGAAGCTCGAGAAGGTGCTGGGCGGTATCCGTCGCATGAAGCGCCTGCCGGCCGCCGTCTTCGTGGTTGATACCATGCGTGAGACCATTGCCGTGCGCGAAGCCCGTAAGCTGGGTCTGCCTGTGTTCGCCATCTGCGATTCCAATAGTGATCCGGATGTGGTCGATTACGTGATTCCGGCCAACGACGACAGCTTCAAGTCCATCGCGGTCATCACCAAGTGCCTGGCCGAGGCGGTGGAAGAGGCTCGCATGCTGCGCAAGGACGGCCACGGTGCCGAGGGCGAGCTGCATGATCCCGAGCGTGCCCGTGACGAGGACAAGGGTCCGGCCCGTCGTCGTCGTCGTCGCCCGGAGGAAGGCGCTTCCGCACCGCGTGCCCCGCGCAAGCCCAAGGCTGAGAACAAGACCGAGACCAAGCCCGTTGAGGGGCAGGAGTAGTCTCCTGCCGCCTCTGGCATTCGTTATAGGAGTTTGATCATGTCGACCGCAAAAGAAGTCATGAAACTGCGCCAGATGACCGGTGCAGGTATGCTGGACTGTAAGGCTGCCCTTGCCGAGGCCAACGGCGATTTTGACGCCGCTGTGGATTTCCTGCGCAAGAAGGGCCTGAAGACGGCCGAGAAGCGTGCGGATCGCGATGCGAATGAGGGCAAGGTGATTGCGTTGGTAACCGGCGATGCGCGCAAGGGCGCCATCCTCGAGTTCAATTCCGAGACCGACTTCGTGGCCGGTACGGAAGACTTCCGCAATTTCGGCAAGGCCTGCACCCAGGTTGTGCTGGAGAAGGAAATTGCCAACAGCGACGAGCTGCTGAATGCAGAGAACCCCGGCCAGCCCGGCAAGGCCCTGCGCGAGGAGCTCGAGGTTATGGTTGCCAAGCTGGGCGAGAAGCTGGATGTCAAGCGCTTCTCCAAGGTTGAGATTCCCTCTGGTACCAATGGCATGGTTCACAGCTACATCCACCTGGGCGACAAGCACGGTGTGATGATCGCCGTAACCTGTGGCAAGCCCGAGACCGCTCAGGCCGACGATTTCCGTCAGCTAGTGAACGACCTGGCTCTGCAGATCGTCGCCTTCCAGCCTGTGGCCGTTGATCGCAACGGCGTCGATCAGACCATGATCGAGCGCGAGTTGGACGTGTACCGCGATATCGCCCGCAACGAGGGCAAGCCCGAGCAGATGATCGACAAGATCGCCCAGGGCAAGCTGAACAAGTTCTATTCTGAAGTGACCCTGATGGAGCAGGCCTTCGTCAAGGAGGACAAGACTCCGGTTCAGGCTCACATCAACCAGGTGGCCAAGTCACTTGGTGATACAATTACGGTGGCGAGCTTCGTCAATTACGTAATCGGTGGCTGATTCCAAGGCCCGCGGAAGCGGGCCTTTTCTTTCTCAAGGGGGATGACAATGTCTGCTCCTGTCTACAAGCGTATTCTGCTGAAACTCAGCGGAGAGGCGCTCGCTGGTGAGGCCGGCCAGGGTCTGGATGTGGATGTGCTGGCCAAAATGGCCGAAGAAATCCGCGACGTTCGCGAGCTGGGTGTCGAAGTAGGTCTGGTCATCGGCGGTGGCAACATCTTTCGCGGGCTCAGTGGGGCTGGTCGCAAGATGGATCGCACTACGGCCGATTACATGGGCATGCTGGCTACGGTGATAAATGCCATGGCCGTGCAGCAAGCGCTTGAGGCGGCCGGAGTTCCCACACGCGTTCAAAGCGCACTTACCATTACTCGCGTCGCCGAGCCCTTCATTGTGCGACGCGCACTGCGTCACTTCGAGAAGGGGCGTGTGGTGATTTTCGCCGGTGGTACGGGCAATCCCTATTTCTCGACGGATACTGCTGCCGCACTGCGTGCCAGCGAGATCAAAGCCGACGTGCTCATCAAGGGCACCAAGGTGGACGGCATTTACAGCGCCGATCCCGTGACACATCCCGACGCAGTATTTTTCGACAAACTGACCTATCTTGAAGTCCTGTCGAAGCAGCTCAAGGTCATGGACAGCACGGCCATCAGCCTGTGCATGGACAACAACCTGCCTCTTCGTGTGTACAACATGAACGTGGACGGCAACTTGCGCCGACTGCTTCTTGGAGAAAAGCTGGGTACCGTGATTACAGGAGGCTGACCGTGCTTCAGGAACTCCTCACCAAGATGGTGCATCACATGGATCGCACCGTCGAAGAGCTGGAAGGCAAGTTTAGCACCGTACGCGCTGGCAAGGCTTCACCCGCCGTGCTGGATCCGATTCGCGTCGACTACTACGGCTCTATGGTGCCGCTAAGTCAGGTGGCCAACATGAGCGCTCCCGAGGCGCGCATGATCCTGATTCAGCCCTGGGAAAAGAACATGGTGGGACCCATCGAGAAGGCCATTCTGGCTTCCGATCTGGGATTGAATCCGAGCAACGACGGTGTAGTGGTCCGCGTACCGCTGCCCGAGTTGAGCGAAGAGCGACGCAAGGATCTGGTGAAGCAGGTCTCTCGTATGGCCGAAGAAGCCAAGGTGGCCGTGCGCAATGTGCGCCGTGACACCAATGACCACCTGAAGAAGGGAGTCAAAGCAGGCGATTTCTCGGAGGACGAGGAGAAGCGTGCGCTGAAGGAAGTCCAGGACGCGACGGATAAGCACTGCGAAGCCATCGACAAGCTGCTGGACGACAAGCAGAAGGACATCATGCAGGTCTAAGACTTGCTGTGATACCGCAACCATCAGGCGGGAGTCTGCTGAAGCGGGTTCCCGCCTGTATTCTATCACGGAGACCTCGATGCAGGAGCGCGTGCGCAACTTTTGCATCATTGCCCACATCGACCACGGCAAGTCAACCATTGCCGACCGATTGCTCGAGCTGACCGGCACTCTTGAGGCCAAGCAAATGCGGAAGCAGGTGCTGGACGACATGGAGCTGGAGCAGGAGCGTGGCATTACGATCAAAGCCCACCCGATTACCATGAGCTACAAGGCGCGGGACGGGCAAACCTATCAGCTCAACTTGATTGATACTCCCGGTCACGTCGACTTTGCCTATGAGGTCAGCCGCAGCCTAGCCGCCTGCGAGGGTGCTATCCTGGTGGTGGATGCCGCTCAGGGAGTGGAAGCGCAGACGCTGGCCAACCTTTACTCGGCCATCGAGCAGGATCTGGAAATCATTCCAGTGGTCAACAAAATCGATCTACCCAATGCACAGCCGGAACAAGTGATACAACAGGTTGTGGAGTTGATCGGCTGCGATCCCGACGAGGTCATCCCCGTCAGTGCCAAGACCGGTCAGAACTGCGACGCACTGCTGGAAGCCGTCGTGAACAAAGTGCCTGCGCCCAAAGGCAACGCCGACGGACCGCTTCGCGCGCTCATTTTCGACTCGTTGTACGACAACTACCGTGGTACGGTGGTCTATGTACGCGTCGTTGATGGAACACTGCAGAAGGGCAGTGAAGTGCTTTCGATGCACAACCAGAACTTCTTCCAGATCGACGAAGTGGGCGGACTTCGGCTGAAGCGCCAAGTGCGCGAGCGCCTCTCGGCGGGCGAAGTCGGCTACGTGGTCTTGGGCAGCAAGGATGTGCGCGACGCCAAGGTCGGTGATACACTCACACTCAAGCGCGGCGGCGCGACACAGCCGCTCGAAGGTTATGAAGTCGTGAAGCCCATGGTTTACAGCGGGCTTTATCCGGTCAAGGCCGAGGAGTACGAAGAACTGCGCGATGCGCTGGCCAAGCTTTGCCTGAACGACTCTTCCCTCGTCTATCAGCCCGAAACCAGTCTCGCGCTGGGCTTTGGCTTCCGTTGCGGTTTCCTGGGGCTGCTCCACATGGAGATCATTCAAGAGCGCCTCGAACGCGAGTACGATCTGGACATCATTACCACGATGCCCAACGTGGAATACATCGTGAAACAGCCGGGCGAGGAAGACAAGATCGTCGACAACCCGGCCGAATTCCCGCGCAACGAGAAAATTGAATGGGTGAAGGAACCTTACGTCAAGGCTTCCATTATTACGCCCAGCGAATACATCGGCAGCATCATGCAGCTGGCGATGGAGCGCCGAGGCATCTACGTCGGCACCGAGTACATCGACCCGACCCGAGCCAACCTGAGTTACGAATTCCCCTTGGCCGAAACCGTCTTTGACTTCTACGACCGCCTGAAGACTGTAACACGCGGCTACGCCAGCTACGACTACGAGTTTCTGGAGTTCCGTAGAAGCCAGCTCAAGCGCCTGGATATCATGATCAATGGCGATGTGGTGGACAGCCTTAGCCTGATCGTGCATCAGGACAAGGCCTGGGAGTGGGGCAACAAGATGTGCATCAAGCTCAAGGAGCTCATTCCGCGCCAGCTCTTTGAGGTGGCCATCCAGGGAGCCTTGGGAACCAAGGTTATTTCGCGTACTACGGTGAAAGCGTTGCGCAAAAATGTAACGGCCAAGTGCTACGGCGGTGACATTTCGCGTAAGCGAAAACTGCTTGAGAAGCAGAAAGAGGGCAAGAAGAGAATGAAGCAGGTGGGCACCGTGGAGATTCCTCAGGAAGCCTTCCTCGCCATGCTTAAGGTAGAGCGATGATTACCAAGATCACGATCCTCGTACTGATTGCACTATGGATGTATTTGGGCACCGACAATCCCCTGTTGCCGACCGCCTATCGTGCCTGGCTGCGCAAAAAGCGCGAGCAGCGCAAGACCAAGGAAGCGGCCAAGCGGGAGCGCAAGGGACCCGTGCGCTACTGGATCGAGTTCATCGGTTCGCTTGTTCTGTTTCTGTTCTTCTTTCGCGCCATGGTGGTCGAGGCCTACCGCATTCCTACCGGCTCAATGGAGAAGACGCTGCTTGTGGGCGACTTCCTGTTGGTCAACAAAATGGTCTACGGAGTGCGTACGCCCGATTGGATTGGCATTCCCTTTACGCGCTACGGTTTCGATATTCCCGCCTTCAAATTCCCCGCCTTTGACGATCCCGAACCGGGGGACATTGTCGTATTCAAGTATCCCAATGATCCTATGGTGAATTACATCAAGCGCATTGTTGCGGGACCGGGCCAGACCCTCGAAATCCGCGATAAGCAGGTGTTTGTGGATGGCGAAGAGTTTCTGCCCTATCCGGGGCAGCAGTTCCTGATGAATGGCATTTTGCCGGCAGACTATCAGGACGCCATGATCTGGCCGCGCGGCAAGGGCTGGAACAAGGATCAGTACGGACCGCTCCAGATTCCCGAAGGCGAGTTTTTCGTCATGGGTGACAACCGCGATAACAGCGCAGATAGCCGCTATTGGGGCTTTCTGCCTCGCGAGAACATTGTCGGTCGCGCCTGGATCATCTATTTCAGCTTTGATCAGAAGGCCATCAAGGAAGAGTTCTGGAAGACCATCCGCTTCTGGCGCATGTTGAATCCGATCCACTAGTTCGCAGGCGCATCTTCTCTTGGGATTAGCACGTGCGATTGCTGTTCTTCGTTCTACTGCTGCTGACGGTTGCGGGTAGGGCTTCGTCTTCATTGGCGGACAGCCTGCTGCAGGCAGATGTACTCTTCATCTATGTGCACGGCTTTGCGGAAATGAAGGAAGTCGTTCCGTTTGAAGGCGCCTTGCGCAGTGCTCTTGCCGACAAGGCTCTGAATGCGCAGGTCTACACGTTTCGCTACGACTCCGTCCACTTCGACCTTTCGCGTGTTACATACCAGTGGACATGTGCCAAGGAGCGCGCATGGGAGGCGGGCGAAGAGTTGCTGAACGAGGTTATCCTGCCCCTTGAGGAAGCAGGCACTCCCTACGTTCTGACCTCCTACAGTCTGGGATGTCGCGTTGTATCACGCGCGCTAGCGTTGTGCCCGCAGGAGCTGCATCAAGTGCTGGGCGTGTACTTCATGGGAGCCGCCATTACATGCGATAGTACTCTCGAACAGCGGTGTCTGCCCAAAGGCGCGTGGATCACCAACTACTACTCTCCTTTTTTCGATGAAGCCCTCAAGTTCAGCTACTACAACGCGGAAGGCGCACACGCAGGCGGCGAAGTTGGCTTCAGCGATGAGGACCTCTTCCAGAACTACCGGACCTGCTGTACACATGTACACAAGGGCGGCCCGCTGCAACGTGATTATTCGAACTTGGCACAGGCCATTCTTGAACAGAGCCTGTTGCGGGGTGGGCTTCAACTTCCGGGCGAGCGTCCCGGGCTGAACTGGCGGCTCCCGGTTTTCAAGGGTGTGATGCACTGGAATGATATTCTTGCTGTATCACGCGACGGAGGCCTTCTGCTAGTCCAGCAACACGTCAACACCATGCATTATCGTCTGGTGGAGATTCAGCCCGATGGTGATCGTCGTCGTCTGGGCTGGTGCCGTAGTCTGGGGACCTTGTTGGAGAAATACGAGCTTGAAGACGCTGTCTCCGCCTGGCCAGGTCCCGATCTCAAGTGCACGTCGGCGCAATAATCAGGTTTTCTCACTTACCGGCTAAGTTTGCAGTTCTATATTGTCGGTAACACCCGCCTGCTGAGAACTGTGGAGGACTGCAATGTCAATACTTGTACTTGTGCTACTAGCGTTCACCCTAGGCCATTTTCTATTAGAGCTTCTGGCGAGTTTGCTTAACACTCGCAGCAGCAAGCAGCCCCTGCCTGAGGGATTCGGTGATGTTTACAGCCAAGAGGAATACGATCGCGCCCGCGAGTATCAGGCTGCCCGGGAGCGTGTATCACACTGGGAAAGCACCATCGACCTGATTGTTCTACTTGTCTTCTGGTTTGGCGGATGGTTTGGTTGGCTGGATGACTATCTGCGCGCTGTGATACAGAACGATATTCTGTTGGGCGTGGTCTATCTGGGTCTGCTGTCGTTGGGGAAACGCCTTGTCGGCATTCCCTTCGAGATCTGGAGCACCTTCGGTGTAGAGGAACGTTTCGGTTTCAATCGCACAACACCGGGCACTTTCATCGTGGACACCATCAAAGGCGTTGTATTGAGCCTGCTGCTTACCACGCTGTTGCTGTTGGTCATGATCGGATTCTTCAATAGCACCGGCCAGTGGGGCTGGGTGTGGGCCTGGTTGGGAGTGAGTGCCATCCTCGTGGCCTTCATGGTGTTGGCCCCCATGCTGATCATGCCGCTTTTCAACAAGTTCACGCCCATGCCGGAGGGTGAGTTGCGAACCCGTCTGCTGGCGATGGCCGAGGCCTGCAATTTCCCTGTGGGGCGTGTGGAAGTCATGGATGGATCACGCCGCTCAACCAAGAACAATGCCTTCATGGCGGGCTTTGGCAAGACGCGACGCATTGCTCTCTTCGACACCATTGTCGAGAAGTCACCCGTTGGAGAGTTGCTGGGAGTGCTGGCTCACGAGATCGGCCACTGGAAGAAAGGACACATTCCCATCCGAATGCTCCTTACCGTGCTCAACATTGGTTTTACCTTCTTCCTGCTTTCCTTGTGTCTGCATTGGAAGCCACTTTTCGATGCCTTTTATGTATCACAGCCTGGCGTACATACCGGTCTACTTGTTTTTGGCCTGCTGTATACTCCGCTTGGTGTTCTGGTTCACCTTTGTATCACCTGGCTGAATCGTGTACAAGAGTTTCAGGCAGATCGTTTTGCGGCTGAGCTTACCGGTGATGCAGAGACAATGATTTCTGCGCTGAAGCGGCTATCCGTGAACAATCTGAACACCTTGACGCCACACCCACTGTACGTTGCATTGCATTACGATCACCCGCCACTTCCGGATCGGGTCTATGCTTTGAGACAATTGGAGCAAAGTAAAAACTGAGTGTTCGCTAGTGGAGGAGTTGTGGAGCGAATCATCATCATCGGTTGTGGTGGATCCGGGAAATCCATGCTGGCAGGCTGGCTGGGTGAGAAGCTCAACTTGCCGGTGATACATCTGGATCAGCTATTCTGGCGTCCGGGCTGGGTAAAGGCTCCGCACGAGGAGTGGATCAGCCTGCACGAAAGTGCTGTATCACAGCAGCGATGGATCATTGATGGCAACTTTGCTTCCACTCTTGGATCACGCTTAGCGGCTTGTGATACAGTGATTTTTATGGATTTCTCCCGCTGGCGCTGTCTCTACAACATTGTCAAAAGGCTGGTCAAGTACATGGGGCGCACACGGCCAGACCTTTGCGAAGGCTGCCCTGAACGTGTGGACTGGGAGTTCATCCGCTGGATCTGGAAATTTCAGGAGAATGTGCGTCCCAATGTGCTGGCGCGACTGCACCAGGTTGAGTCACACGTGCGTTTGCTGACGGTTTGCACGCCGCAGGAAGTCAAACTGCTGAAGCGAATGGTGGAGCGCGTTCACGCCTGAACTCGCGACTCAACCGATGTGATACAACCCCTCGTCCAGCATTAATTGCCGCCAACCGCTACCTTAAGCTTTTGCTGCGGGGGATACAATGAGCAAGATAATCGCCAAGGCCCTTACCTTCGACGACGTGTTGCTGGTACCACGGGCTTCATCCATTCTACCGGCACGCGCTGAGCTTGGCACACGCCTCACAAAGAACATCCACTTACGCATTCCCTTGTTGAGTGCAGCTATGGATACTGTGACCGAGTCGGCCATGGCCATTGCCATGGCACGCCAAGGCGGCATAGGCATCATTCACAAGAACATGAGCTCAGAGGAGCAGGCTGCCGAGGTCGATCGGGTCAAGCGCAGCGAATCAGGCATGATTCGCAAACCCATCACAATGGCTTCCGACCGAAGCGTGCGCGAAGCCGTAGACCTAATGGAACGCTACCGTATTAGCGGTATTCCCATCGTCGACGACGGTAAGCTGGTGGGGATTTTAACCAACCGCGATTTGCGGTTTCTGGAAGACCTTGATCTACCCATTGCGCAGGTAATGACCTGCGAGCGGCTGATTACTGCACCTGAAGGCACAACGCTGGAAGAAGCACAGCACATGCTGCAGCAGCACAAGATCGAGAAGCTGCTGGTGGTCGACGAGGCTGGTACGCTGACAGGGCTGATAACCGTCAAGGATATCCAGAAGAAGAAGATGTATCCCGACGCAGCCAAGGATGATCAGGGCCGCCTGCTGGTGGGAGCAGCGCTGGGCGTCGCGCAGGAGCAGATAGAGCGCGCCCGTCTGCTGATTGAAGCGGGTGTAGATGTGCTTTGCGTGGACACGGCACATGGCCACCATATCGGCGTTGCTGAGATGGTAAAATGGGTCAAGGCTGAATTCCCGCAGGTGGACGTGATCGCCGGCAATGTGGCGACTGCGGCTGCCGTTCGTGCCCTCGCGGAGGCTGGCGCCGACGCGGTCAAGGTGGGCATAGGACCGGGATCAATTTGTACGACACGCGTCGTGGCCGGAGTGGGAGTCCCCCAGATTACCGCCATCATGCAATGTGCTGAAGAAGCAGCCAAACACGACTTGCCTGTCATTGCCGACGGCGGCATCAAGTATTCGGGCGACATTGCCAAGGCCATCGCGGCCGGAGCTGAAACCGCCATGATCGGTTCGCTTCTGGCTGGCTGCGAAGAAAGTCCCGGCGAGCTTGTACTCTACGAGGGGCGCTCCTTCAAGGTGTATCGTGGCATGGGCAGCATGGGCGCTATGCAAAAAGGATCTTCCGACCGCTACTTTCAGGCTGCAGTGCGCGACGAACAGAAGCTGGTGCCCGAAGGAATCGAGGGCCGGGTTGCTTTCAAGGGAGCCGTTTCCGCGGTTGTGTACCAGCTGATCGGTGGTTTGCGTGCTGCCATGGGCTATTGCGGATGTCCGACAATTGGTGAGTTCCGCGAGCACAGCCAGTTTGTGGAAATCACTGCAGCAGGACTGCGCGAAAGTCATCCTCACGATGTGGTGGTGACCAAAGAAAGCCCAAACTACTGGACGAATTGATCCGCTTCTACAGCCAGAACTCCAAGCCCCTGCAGCGAGCAGCACTGTTTTGCGGCAGGGCTTCGTTTTATGTGATCCATCTGTGGTTTTCTTTCCCTTCCCACTGAAAGAGGTTCGTTATTATTCCGATGAGCAGCCTAGGTTTGCGAACAAATTGGAGGATACATGATCCCGCCCTCATCTGATACACGTTGGGCCGGTCTTGCCAAAGGGCAAATCTCGGTATCTACGGAATTCCTCGCCTTGAAACTACTGCTGCAGCGCGCCCAGCTGGGATTGCGCCTGGATGATTCCGCGGCTACTATGGCCAAATTTGCGACCGAAGTGCACGCGCTCTTTGAGAAGAACGAGCACCGTCTACAGACAGAAATCGCCGCGCTTTTTTCCTAGGGGAGACTTATGAAAACCAATCTGATAGAACTGGCTGCAGTACAGGAACTCATCAATGCCGGCAAGCGCTTGCACATCGCTGGCGAAGAGCAGTTGCTGCGACAGCTACCCAAGGGAGAGTGGATCGGTGGTACGATACCCTACTTCATGGATAGCGAAGGTGGCGTTTGCAGCCGCGACAGGCTTTACGTCACAGAAATGCCGGAGCAGGTAAACAAAACCCGCGTTGTTGCATACACAGCTGGCGAGTTGAAGCAGCTACCCCAGAACAATTTTGACAATGGATTCAGCCTGATCATTCTGCCAGCGGGCAGCAAGGTGCATCTCGCCTTTGCGCAGGGAGCACCCGAAATTGACGGAATCTTTTTGACTCCGCTGGCTGGATGGGTCGCCGGTGTTTTCCTTGCAGATCTGGGCAAAGTGATGCCGAAGACCTTTAACGGATCCACAGGCGAGGTCTTTGAGGACAAGGCGATCGTGATGCATTTAGGCTTGCCGGATGAATACTCCGCAAGCGTGAACATCATCAATCTGTTTCACCAAGGCGATGGACCTGTTCTGCGCTTCGAGGAGACGGGCTTTTCGGCTACCGAGGCTGTTATCGATGGTGTGCGGCAGCCTTTGGCGCCCTGGTATCACGACCACAATCTTGACACACGTCTTCCACTGGTGGCAAATTACGGCGGTGCCATGATCAACGTCAGCCACCAGGAAGTTCCTTCTCAAGGTGAAGTGACCTTCTATGCCCCGGTGTTTGCTGGAGTGGAGTACCGTCTGGCGGCCAGTGTCGGAGACTATGTGGAAGAATTGGGACGTGCAATGCCGGTTGGACCCACTTCTGTCGCCTTCTCCTGCAATTGCATTCTCAACTATCTCTATGGAGAGCTGGAAGGCCGGAAGCTGCCGTTGGGCGGACCTGTCACCTTTGGCGAAGTAGCTTATCAGCTGCTGAATCAGACTCTGGTCTACTTGACCATTGAGAAGATCTGATCGGCAGAGCTTTCTGAATTCGATGAGTGAAGCCGAGGTCAGGCCAGCCTGACTTCGGCTTTACCATATGGAACTGTGAGGCCAGTTCAAGCTGAATTCACTGTGGCCGCTGCTGATCTCCCGACTACGCACGTCGCCGTCCGGGAGTACTAACACCAGTAGGAATTGTGCTTCGCAATCAATCTGAATCTCCCTTGCTCCTGCGTGAACGGGGCCGCTAAGCAAACTCACTTTCTGCTGCCCGAAGCCAAGCGACTCAATACCGTGGCGTCCAGGTTCCTGCAAATGCCATGTGATACGATTGGCGGGGACGTCCAGTTCAAACCCCAGGATGGATTCGATCAACATGGCGATAGGGCCAAGGCCGCTCCAGCCGACAAAGTCCTGACGACCATAGAAGGTGTCGTCCCATCGCGTGCCGGGAGTTAGAGCGTCCGGCGCGTAACACTCCCAGAGTGTGTGATAGCCATCCGCATAGCGTTGCTCAAAGGCGGCCCGGTTCTCGTCAGAAATACCGCGCTGATAGATTTCGGCCAGTGCCGAGACATGAGCACAGGCAATTCTGTGGGCCAGACCGTACTCACCGTATTGCATCAAGCCTTGTATCACCATGTAGTTTGTCGGTGCCCACACCCCACCACGCCAGTACTCTCCCTGCGGGTTGTAATCGGGATCATCAGCTGACAAGGACGGCACAGGGTGAATTCGAGCAAAACGGGTTGTATCACGGAGAGCATCGCACAAATGCTCTAGTCGTTCTTTTGCAGCTATTCCAGCCAACAGTGTCCACAAAGAGCCCACGTGCCGCGTTGGTGAAAGCGCACCGTCTACGCGAACATCGTGATACATGTTATCACGGTCATCCCAGCACAGCTTGTTGATCAGCTGCTCAAGCTCACGATGTCGAAGCTCGTATGCGTTGGCCAATGTGGCTGCTCCCAATTCCTCAGCGATTTGCGTGATGCAATGAGCAGCCAACGCCTGTTGAGCGGACATATCTACCCAACCGGCAAGCTCACAGGACTGGCGGGGTACATTGTCCATTCCGCTGCCCAGCTCGGTGTTGTAATACAAACCTCTGCCGGCACTGGTTCGCATGTTGCTCTCGATCCAGCGGTAGTATTGGTCCAGTATCGGAAGCACGCGAGAAAGGCGCGAACGATCTCCTGTGATACGGAACCACCGCCATTCTATCCAGGCAAACAGCGGCGGATTAACCATTGGTTCCGCTTCACTTGGCTCCATGACTTCGCGTCCATCATCTTCGTGATACACGCGTTGGATGTATCCGTCCTTGCGCTGACGGGCATAGAAGTTGTCCAGCGCTGCCATCGGTGGAAGCATCTCACGTCCGTAAACGGCAAAAGCGCTCATGAAACAGCTGTCCCACTGGAATATCAGCTCGTTAAAGCCTTCATCCATGTAGAGTGGCGCAAAGGCCAGACTTGTATCACCAGTAGCCAGATGATTCCATGCCATTCGCCATGCGGTGTAATACAAGCGCACCCATTCAGCGTGGTCTTCTAAAACGGGATGCGGAAGAACGCGTAGCGGTGCTGGTTCCGGTGATTCCATTCTTCGAGGTGGCAACGGCGTGCCGACTTGTATCACGCTGTTCCAGCCTTCATGTCCATCGGCAACACGTAGGCTGCAGGCAGGATCTGTAATCCACTCGCCATCAAGGATCAGCTTGTAGTAGTACCAACCTGCTTCAAGGGGCAGGTCCAGTGTCCAGGAAGAGTCGCCGTGATCAAGCGGCAGACCTTCGGGTGACCAAGAGAGGAAGCTTCCCGTAATACGCACATCCTCGGCATCACCCCGCCACGCGAAATGCGCCAGATGTGTGTTTTCTGCCCACAGCGGAAGCGCAGCGATAAACAGAAAGAGAATTC
Organism: Candidatus Delongbacteria bacterium; assembly: GCA_963663545.1. Lineage (GTDB taxonomy): Bacteria > CAIWAD01 > CAIWAD01 > CAIWAD01 > CAIWAD01. The sequence continues at coordinate 1,442,808 of OY760505.1, read as the reverse complement.
CTATTGCATTCATGTTCTCCCCCGTGTTTTCTGAAAGGTAGAACATCAGCGCCTTGGAAAAGCGACTTCGCTTCGCCAAACAGACTATGTGATGAGTGATGAATATTTGTTAGCATCAAGCCTTGGCGTGACTAAATCCTTCAGGATTCAGCGCGGGAAGACAGGGAACAGGAGGAGAAAATGCAGCCAGACAGTCTGCAGATCGGCAGTTTTGTTCTGAATACAACCGGTATCGTTACTACGGTGACGCAATTCAGCATGCGCCTGATCGGCGTGTTGGTGTTTCTACTGTTGGCGAAGTGGATCGCAGGTCGCCTGGGCAAGATGGCTCAGCGTGGAATCGAGAAGAAGAGCGATCCTACCGTCGCACGCTTCGTGGGTGGGTTGATTCGTGTTGGCATCATGGTGCTGGCTATCGTTTCCTGCCTGCGCATCTTTGGCATTGAGACCACAAGCTTTGCCGCCGTGCTGGCCAGTGCGGGCCTGGCCGTAGGTCTTGCCTTTCAGGGTACGCTTAGCAGCTTTTCCGCAGGAATCATGCTGTTGGTGTTCCGCCCCTTCAAGGTGGGTGATGTGATCAGCGTCGGTGGCAATGTGGGTTCGGTGTTCACCATCGACCTGTTTACCACTACACTGGACACTCCCGACAACCGGCGCCTGATTCTGCCCAACAGCAGCGTTTTCGGTAACACGATCGAGAATGTAACCTGGCATCCCACGCGCCGTGTGGGCGTAGATGTAGGCGTTGAATACAGTGCTTCTGTCGACCGAACTCGCGAAGTGTTGCTTGCTGCTGCGGGCAAGGTTTCCGGGCTACTACTCGATCCGGCCCCCGTGGCGGTGCTGACGGATCTCGGGGATTCCAGCGTCAACTGGCAGGTACGCGTGTGGTGTAACACGGGCGATTTCTGGGGCGTCAAGGAAGCGCTCACGCGTCAGATCAAGTTGGATCTCGACGAGGCTGGCATTGGCATTCCCTTTCCGCAGATGGAGGTTCATCTGGACAAGAACGCGGGCTGAGTTTCGGCAGACGTGATACAAACGCGGTGCTGCAACTACGCCGTAGACAGGATTGAGTTGTAACACAAGGAGTCATGATGAAGTATACACTGGCACTGGTTTGTGCAAGCCTGGCGGTGACAGCGGCTCTGCAGGCCGAGGAGGCCCGCAGTTGGAGCAACGTGGCCGATTTGAGCTGGGTGCAGACCAGCGGTAACACGCAGACCAGCAACCTTTCGCTAAGCGACAAGCTGAAGCTTAAGTTGGGTGTCACAAACCTGACTGTGGATGCAGGCGTCCTACGTACAAAGACCACGGAGCGCGCTCCCTATAATGACAATGGCACGCTTCGTGTGCCGGAGTCATCCAAGAAGACAGCAGAGAACTATCGCCTGGCGGCTACTTTGCGTGGCAAAGTTATTGGCCAAGCTACCTGGTACACCAGCGCGGGTTGGGAGCAGGACAAACTGGCCGGTCTGGATCGTCGCCTGAGCTTCGGTGCTGGTTTTGGCTACACCTATCTGGAGCAGGAGCTGCAGACGGCGGCTCTGGAGCTTGGTTATACCTATACCGATGAAACGCCGGTCGATGGCGAATCCGATGGAGCCAGCTTCCTGCGTGCCTTCACCAACTACGATCGCACTCTGACCGAAACCGCGAAGTTGAGCTCGGAGCTTGAGTTCCTTAGCAACTTCGAAGACAGCGAAGACTATCGCATCAACTGGATCACCAGCCTCACCGCCAGCCTGCACGCCAATCTGGCGTTGAAAATCAGCTATGCGCTCAAATTCGATAATACGCCGGTCTTAGAGGTCTACAGCGCAGAGAACTTTCCGGATGTGATTTTTGAATACGACAAAACCGATACAGTGTTGTCTACTTCGCTCGTGTTCAACTTCTAGTTGACCCGCCTGCTTGCACTGCATACTTGAGTAGACGGCGAGAAAACCAACCCCGGCGGCTTGTGCCGTCGGGGTTCTTTCAGCCAAGGGAGGCAGTGTGGATTTCGCACGAAAGCGCGTTCTGTTTGTCGACGACGACGAAGCCATCTGTCGGGTGGCCGTGCTCAGTCTGCGGCGTGCTGGCTATCAGGTCGATGTCGCCACGAGCGGTGAAGAAGCGCTGGAGATCCTGCAGCGCAGGGATTGCTGCTATGGTGCCATGATGGTCGACATGAATATGCGTGGCATCAACGGCATCGAGACCATTCGCGCCGTGCGTGCTAGCTACCCTGATGTCGGCTGCGTGCTGGTAAGCGGTGAGGGGCGTCCAGATGTGGCTTCACGTGCTGATGCGCCGCATATTGACGCCTGTCTGCAGAAGCCCTTTCATCCCGGCGATTTGCAGCGGATTTTGGGCGAGTTGTAGCCGGAGAAGTTACTCGCGCACGCGTTGCACTTTAGCACCCAGTTCAGCCAGGCGTAAGTCGATGCGCTCGTAACCACGGTCAATCTGCTGGGCATTGTGAATGCGTGTCACGCCCTCGGCGCGCAGTGCAGCGATAAGCAGACTCATGCCAGCACGGATATCCGGGCTGCTGAGAGTGGCAGAGTAGAGCGGACGTCCGCCGTCTACGACTACACGATGTGGATCACATTGCGTGATACGCGCGCCCATCGAGATCAGGGAATCAACCCAGTACAAGCGGCTTTCAAACATCCATTCGTGAATCAGCACGCTGCCTTCAGCACAGCAGGCCAGCACAACGGCAATCGAGCTCAAGTCGGCGGGGAAACCCGGCCAGGGCGCATCGTGAATGTGCGGAATCGCTCCGTTGCGATCGTAGTCGACGCGCAGTTCCTGATCCTCAGGAATCAGCATTGTATCACCGGAAAACATGAAGCGAACTCCAAGGCGCGAGAATACTCGCTGCACCATGCGGTAGTTGTTCGGTGTGACACCTGGAATGCGAATGGCGCTTCCTGTGGCGGCCGCCAACGCGATGATGCTGCCCACTTCAATGTGGTCCTCGAGCAAGCGATGTGTGACACCGTGCAAGTGCTCTGCACCACCCGTGCCACAAATTGTGATACGATTTGTCCCCAGTCCGTCGATACCGGCCCCCATGGCGGCCAGCAGTCGTCCCAATTGCTGCACGTGGGGTTCGCAGGCGGCGTTGTCGATGACCGTCGTGCCGTGTGCTACAGCCGCCGCCATCAGCGCTGTTTCCGTGGCCATTACACTGGCTTCTTCAAGAAAGAGCTCGCAGGCTTGAAAGCCCTTGTCCAGCTCAAGGCGAATGGCGCGCGGACCCATCTCAACATGGGCACCCATCTTCTCCAGAATCTCCAGGTGCGGATCAATGCGACGACGGCCGATGCGATCACCACCTGGCCGCTGAAGCACGGCGCTGCCGCTTCGGGCCAGCATGGGGGCCGCCAGCAGCAGGCTTCCACGAATGCGTGTAGCCATTTCTGCATCGGGGGAAGTAGAAACCATGCCGTGTGCATGAATGCGCGCTTTGTGATTGGCTGCGTCCACCTCGACCTCCGCGCCGAGACCGCGTACCAGCTCCAGCATGACATCCACATCCAGGATTTGCGGCAGGTTGTCCAGCTCGCAGGCCTCTGGACACATCAGGCAGGCGGCTACCACGGGCAGCGCCTCGTTCTTGTTTCCCTGGGGAAGATAATCGCCGCTCAGTCGGCGGCTGGTTTCGATGCGCAGGTGCATGGCGGTACCCGATTTGCGGTGGTCAACGCTATCTTGATGGCGGCAAGATACCGAAACCGAATCGCCATGAACCACTTGGAGCCTCGTATGACCCGGAGTCTGATTACTCTTTGCACGCTGGCGCTCGCCGTGCCGGTCTTTGCCATGCGTGTTGAACAACAGTCGGCGCACACCCTGCGTGTGGTTCACGATGGGCACTTGAGTCACGAGGAGTGGTTGCATGCCCAGATCGTTGAATTGCCGGCGCCTAACGAAGCGCCACGCAGTTTTCCCATTGCTTCCATGCTCGTGGAATCACCAAATGAGATGCTGCTGCGTTGCCCTGAGATGCGCATTGATCGCAACCACAGCCTGCGTCTGGGGAGCGAATCCCTGGCTGTGATACCGGCAGGTGTGCTGGATGGCTTTGATAGTGATCTGCCGCTTGGTGCTACCCTGGTTGACGGCGAGTGGACCTTTCGCTTGTTTGCGCCGCGTGCACAATCGGTGCGCCTATATCTGTTTGAGCAGGCCGATGGCGATCCTGTGTCACAATTCGATGCCGAGCGGGACAGTGATCCAGGCGTGTGGGTGATTCGTGATACAAACACTGACAATATGCGTGCCTGGGCCTGGTCCATTGAAGGTCCAAATGGCGTGAACGGTTGGAACACGCACCGTGAGCTTTTTGCTGATCCCTGGGCCAAAGTTGTGGCAAGCCACAACGATTATCTCCATCGGGCGCGCGGCTTGCTGGACTGCAGTGAGTATCAGTGGGAGGACGCTGGTTGGGTCGCGCCGGAGAGGGAGGCCTGGGTGATCTATGAGTGTCACCTGCGCGACATGAGCGCCGATGTTTCTGCACGAGCCAATCAACCGGGCAGCTATGCAGGTTTTGTAGAAGCGCAGCGCGGCGGGCTGTCACACATTCGGGAGCTTGGACTCAACGCGGTGGAGTTTCTGCCACTGCAGGATTTTGGCAACATCGAGATCGATTATCGCAACCCGGACACCTGGATCTTCAACGACTGGAATCCCTATGAGCGCAATCACTGGGGCTACATGACCAGCTACTTTTTTGCGCCGGAATCCTACTACACAAGCGGCCAGACGATGGAGCGGGGCGCGTGGTGTGGTTTGGATGGACGCCAGGTTGACGAGTTCAAGCATGTAGTGGATGCGTGTCACGAAAGTGGTGTCGCCGTGATTATGGACGTAGTGTACAACCATGTATCACAGTACGATATCAACCCTTTCAAGTCGATTGATGCTGCGTATTACTTCCGTCTGGATGATGCGGGCAATTACCTTAGCGCCTCCGGATGCGGCAATGATTTTCATACGGCCAGGCCGATGGCGCGACGCATGATTCTGGAGAGCCTGCGCTGGTGGATGGATGAGTATCACATCGACGGCTTCCGCTTCGACCTGGGAGCCATGATCGACGATTTCACGCTGGCGCAAATCCACGAGTTGCTGGAATCCCGTGGCGTGTTCCACACTGCCGAGCCCTGGGGCGGTGGTGAGTACGAGCCGCAGCTGTTTGCCGATCTTGGCTGGTCCTGGTGGAACGACGTCTACCGCGTTGATCTGCGCGGACGTAACCCGCACGATCCGGGATTTCTCTTTGGTGTGATGCACGGTGAGAGCACACCGCAGCGTCTTTTCGCCGATGTCAGCGGCACACTGCTGCGAGATGGCGGTATCAGCTACAACCCGCTACAATCGGTTAACTACATCGAGAGTCACGACGATCACTGCTTTAGCGATTGGGTGCGTTTGCAGCTTGAGTTGACAACAGATGAGCGCGAGATCCGTGATACGAAGAAGTACATGGAACTGAGTACTACAGAGATGCAGATTCACGGCCTGGGTGCTATGCACTTGTTGACTAGCGCAGGATTGCCCATGCTGCACGCGGGCCAGGAATTTGCCCAAGGCAGGATCATCGCTGCTGGAAATCCGCATATCGAAAACGCGGGTCGCATCGACCACAATTCCTACGAGAAAGACAACGCAACCAACTACCTCGACTTTGACCTGATGAAGGGCAACGGACAGTTGGCCGCGTTCTACTCCAATCTGATTCACTGGCGTAGCAAGAACGGCTGGTTAGCGCTGGCGGATCGAGAATTGCTCGAGCCCGCAACGGGCGGTAGCCTTGGCTGGCGCACAACGGATGACAACGTGGCCGTAGTGATGAACACCAGTAGTGATACAAATCACCGTTTTGTGATACCGCGTGGTCTTCGTCTGCTGGCGGAATGCGGATCGGTGTATCTCATTGGAGAAGAAGGCACCCGCGGTTCGTTGAAGAAGCCGAAGCGCAAGCGCGTGCTGCAGTGGCATGAAGAGCCCGTTGATGGTATCTGGTACGAAGTCGAGTTGGCACCGCGCAGCGCGGCTCTGCTGGTCAAGTAGGAGAATCAAGGTGTACCCGTTGGAGTTGGTCGAGCATTTCGACAAGCATGCACAATCCTGGAACCTCTGTGAGTACCTGGATCAGCCGGGCGACGTGGATCACATTCAGCGTTTACTGGGTGATCTCTTGTCACACGGTGGCTTGGATCTAGCTTGTGGCACAGGCCAGTTGACCATCCGTTTGGCGCAGCGCGTTCGCGGTCGTCTGATGGCGGTGGATATCTGCGACCGGATGCTGCGTTTGACCGCTGCCCGTGCAGCCATGGAGCGCGTCAACAACATTGTGACCACCGTGCAGGACGCCGCCCGTATGGAGTTTGCCGACGGACTGTTTCGCTGGGCCGTCTGTCGTTTCGGCTTCCGCTGGTTTCCAGATCGCCAGGCGGTCATGGCCGAGCTGGCACGCGTGATACGCCCCGGCGGCATGCTCTATCTTAGCGACTGGGCCGGACCCAAGGCGCTGACGCTACTGCTGGCCGAGCTCGATCCGTCCCAGCAGCAGGTTGAGGATGAAGCGTGGTGGCGTGGCCTGGCTATGGATGAGTCCTTTGATGTGCGGCGTTTGCAGAAGCGTCCTGATCGTTTCGATCCGGTTGTCTGGGGTAGCCTTGCGGGCAAGAGCGAGGCCGAGTCGCTGGACATCTTTACCAGGCTGCGACCGGAGCTCGAGAAGGAAGGCGCCCGTGTGTTGGAGCTGGACGGGAAACCTGTGCTCTTTGTCGAGCGGCTGGACATGCTGGTGGAGCGTGTCAAGGAATGAAGCCCGTTCCCCTGAGCAACGAACGCTACCGACGCCTCTGTGAGCAATACGGCCAACCGCAGCTAGGCTGGCATACCCTGCGGGAGATTCCAGAGGAGCAAATCACCTTTGCCGTTCACATTGCTGTGATGAACGCGAGGGTGGTGATGGTCCGGCACCGTAGCCGTGATACATGGGAGCTGCCTGGCGGACGACGTGAGCCTGGCGAGCTGATTCGCGACACGGCGCTACGCGAGCTGACGGAAGAATGTGGGGCCTGTGATCCACGGATCGACTGTTTGGGTGTCTACTCCGTTACACTGGGGCCAGAACATAGCTATGGTCTTTTGTGTCACAGCCGCTTCACGGAGATGGTTGGACCTGACCCTGAGCTGGAAATTGCGGAAGCGCACGCTTTCGGCCTTCTGCCTGAGGCGTGGACGTATCCGGAGATTCAAGGGGCACTGCTGAAGCACTTTCATTCACTGAGCCCGGCATCGTCGTTTCCGGAGTCGCTTTTGTCCAAACTGCCTGACATTGGCATGTCCGACTAGGCTTCCTGCCCTTTTCCGGGAAACCATTGCGTCGCAGCTGCATTGAATCCTGACCCGGCGCAGACCCGCCACCCGCTCCCGCCTCAACGCAGTTTACAATGCAGCGTAACGCCCGCTGCACAGGACAATACTACCTTGCCACTGCCCGGGACCGGAGGTGTTGTGAAGGAGTTTGCTGGACCTCGCGAGAAGCTGCTGCATCTTGGAGCAGAGGCCCTGGGCGACGATGAGCTGCTGGCCGTGCTCATTTCGGCTGGTACGCGCAAAGAAAGCGTCTTTGACATCAGTCGCCGACTGGTGCGCGAACACGGTTTGCTGGCCCTGTCGTGCTGTCGCGACGTGCGCCGCCTTGCCAGTGCCTGTGGTCTCGGCACGGCCAAAGCTGGGCAGTTGCTGGCAGCAATGGAGCTGGGACGCAGGCTGTGGGCCAACGGCAGCAGCGAGTTCCCCATTTTGCGTCACCCGCGGGAAGTGGCCGTGTTTCTGGCTCCAATGGCGCGTTTGCAGCGCGAGCAGTTTCGCTGTCTGTACCTTTCTACCATTCACAAGCTGATTCACGAAGAGGTCATCAGCGTTGGCAGCTTGAATTCCAGCCTGGTGCATCCGCGCGAGGTCTTTCACTACGCCATTCACTACCGGGCGGCCAGCATCCTCCTGGCACACAATCACCCTTCGGGGCATTGCGAGCCAAGCCAGGACGATCTGTCGCTGACACGCCAATTGGTGAGCGCCTCAAAGATCATCGGCATTGACGTAATGGATCACGTGATCATCAGTAGCGGCGGCTGGTTCAGTTTCAGAGAGCAGGGCTTGTTGCATCCTGCCAAGGAACGTTCCCCCGACGTGGCGTGATGCCCGCCGGGGTGACCCGGAGGTTTCATGGAATTCATTGATACACACGCTCACCTAGATGGCAGCGAATTCGACGAGGATCGCAGCGAAGTGCTTGCGCGTGCCCGCCAGGCGGGCGTTCGTCGTGTGATACAAATTGGTTACAGCGCAGAGACCATTACGCGCGGTATGGAGCTCTTTGCGACCAACGAGGATGTGTTTTTCACAGCCGGTATTCACCCTCACGAAGCGGGAGAGTTTTCAGCGGAGCTCATGTCGCTAGTGGAGCACGCCTTGGATCACCCGCGTGCCGTTGCCGTTGGCGAAGTGGGTTTGGACAACTTCCGCGACTACGGCCCTGCGGACGCGCAGCGGCGAGTGTTTCGTGAGATGATTCGTTTGGCGAGAAGGCGCGATCTGCCGCTTGTGATCCATTCCCGCGCGGCTGAAGAAGACACTCTGCGTCTGCTCGAGGAGGAGGGTGCGAATCACGGCGTGATGCACTGCTACGCCTATGATGCAAATACGGCTTCGCGCCTGATGCAGATGGGTTTCCACTTCAGCTTTCCTTGTGCGGTGACCTACAAGAAGCGCAATCAGCGCGAGGTGCTGGAGGCGCTGCCCTTGTCACACATTCTGCTGGAGACCGATTCGCCCTTCCTGCCACCGCAGCGCATTCGCGGCGAGCGCAACGAACCAGCCAATGTGGTGGAAGTGGCCAAGGTCATCGCCGAAGTCAAGGGCCTCAGTCTTGAAGATGTCGCAGCGCAGACTACGGCCAACGCCGAGCGCGTGTTCCGTCTGCCGGGCAAGCGTCAACCGGTTTATGCCTATCCGTTGGGCGATAGCCTGTATCTCAACCTGACCAACCGCTGTACCGCGCATTGCGTGTTTTGTGCTCATCGTACGAACCCCGTGATCGGCGATGTGCATCTGGGCCTCGCGCGCTCCCAGGAGCCGCAACTGCCGGAGCTGAAGCAAGCCTGGAGCGCGTTTGGTCCCCTGTCGCAATGGCGCGAAGTCGTCTTTTGCGGATACGGTGAGCCGACACTTCGCTGGGATGTGTTACGTGCCGCTGCTGCCGAACTGAAGAAGGCCGGAGTGCGAGTGCGATTGAATACGAATGGACATGCCGAGTTGTATCACGGCAGAAGCCTGGCTGCTGAATTGGCAGGGCTGGTGGACGAAATCTCGATTTCGCTGAACGCCGATAATGCCGTCGAGTACGCACGTCTTGTGAAATCCCCCTGGGGTGAGCGTGCCTGGCAGGGCCTGCAGGATTTTGCTGCATCTTGCGTTCATGCGGGTATTCACGTCGTCTATTCAATCGTGGACGATGGTAGCATCAATGTGGCGGCGTGTCACGAATTGGCGAAAACTGCCGGAGTAGAGTTCCGTGTTCGCAGTTGTGGCGTCGGTGGATCCACGGCCGCCAAATTGGGCCGTTAAGGAGGTATTTGTGGCACGAAAATCCTTTAAGTCGCTGCACGCCAAGAAGTCGCTGGGGCAGAACTTCCTTACGGATTCCTTCTGGATTCAGCGTATCGTGCAGGCTTTTGCCTTGACGCCCACGGACACTGTGCTGGAGATTGGTCCCGGCAAGGGCGTTCTGACGCGCGAGCTGTTGAAGTACACGGACAACCTATACGCCGTTGAGATCGACCAGCGCATGGTGGAGCTTTTGCAGGAGGAGCTGGGATCGCCCGCCAACCTCAAACTGGTGCACGCCGATTTTCTGGAGTACAATCTGTCGCAGGACCTTGCCGGCAAGCCGGTGCGCATTCTGGGAAATCTGCCGTATCACGTAACCTCAGGCATTCTGCTTCGTGTGCTAGAGGAAGTGATACGCTACCACCAGAATCCGGCCCAGGCTGCTCGTATCACGGACTTCAGCATCATGATTCAACTCGAGGTGGCCGATCGCATTCTCGCACCTCCCGGCGGTCGCAACTACGGCATTCTGACCGTGTATCGCGATCTGCTGTGCGAAGGGGAAAGGCTGTTGGACGTGCCTCCCGAAGCCTTCTATCCCAAGCCCAAGGTGATGAGTAGCGTGATGCGACTCATCCCGCGTGATACACCGACCGCCCAGGTTGACGATTGGGATAGCCTACGTAGACTTGTTCGTGCTGCCTTCAACCAGCGCCGCAAGATGATGCGCAACAGTTTGGCTAGCGTGCCGGGGCTGCCCGGTATTGACGAGCTGGAGAAGATTGCGCCCGAGATTCTCGACAAGCGCCCCGAGCAGCTTACTCCACAAGATTTCGCCGCTGTAGCCAACCGGATCTTCGCCTATCAGCGGGAGGCACATCATGAGCAGCCGTGATACAAGGTCCTTCCAGGATCTGGAAGCCATTTTGCAGCAGTCCAGCGACCATGAGGAGCTACGCGAGCTCTTTGCTGATCTCAGCCCGGACGTGCTGATCGAGACCTTCCAAATAGTAGATACTAACGCCGCTATCACGCTTTACATGTTGCTGGATGAAGAGCAGCGAGCGCTTGTGGTCGACGCGTATCACCCGGCTGATCTGGCTGCGGCTATGGCGCATCTGGAGTCCGAAGCTGCTCTGGCTTTCTTTCGCGCGCTGCCCGAAGAGACACAGGCAGAAGTGTTGCCTGAGCTTCCCGACGGCTTGCGCGAGGATTTGCTCGAGGAGTTGAAGGCGCCGGAACTGGCTCCTGTGTTGGACGAAATGGAGTCGGACGACGCCGCCGACTTGATCCAGGAATTGCAGGAGGTTGACGCCGAAGCCGCGCGTGATGCGCTGGCAGGCATGGACAACAGCGAGCTGCGTGCAGAGGTCGAGCAGCTGCTGGGTTATCCCGAGGACAGCGCTGGTGGTTTGATGGCCAAGGAGTACGTGGCCGTTCGACCCGAGATGAGTATCACGGAAGCCATCGCCGAAGTCCGTCGACTTGCGCAGGAACGCGAGATCGAAGACATCTACACCGTCTTTGTGGTCAATGACAAAGGCCGTTTGCTGGGCCACGTGACGGTGCAGGATCTGTTGCTGGCTCACGAGAGCGAGAGCATTCGCGGCATCATGTCCGACGAGGACATTGCCGTTGATGCCCACATGGACCAGGAAGAGCTGGTGACACACGCCAGCCGCTACGACTTGCCCTCTGTGCCGGTTGTAGACGAGCGAGGTGTGCTGCTGGGTCGTGTGACACACGATGACCTTGATGATGTAGCACGCGAAGAGACGGACGAGGACTTTGGCCACCTGGCGGGAACACGCGAAGAAGTTTTGGAGCACAGCACCTTGACCGTGGCCCGCAATCGCTTCCCCTGGCTATTGATGGGGCTGAGTGGCGGTATCTGTGCAGCGCTTGTGATGAGCCTTTTCGAGAAGGATCTGCACACGGCTTTGCAGGCCAGCTTCTTCGTACCTGTGGTGATGGGTATGGGCGGCAACGTCGGCATTCAGTCGTCTACTATTGTAGTCCGCGGTCTGGCCACCGGCGAGCTTGAGGTCAACGAAGTCTGGCCGCGTCTCTTTCGCGAGGCCCGTGTCAGCCTGATCGTAGGACTCAGCTGCGCGTTGGTGCTCTTTGGCGTGACCCTTCTGTGGCTCCACGATCCGCGTACCTCAATTGTAATCGGTGCCGCTCTATCGGTCGTCATGTTTCAGGCTTCCATCGTAGGAGCTGGCGTTCCACTACTGCTGCGTCGAGTGGGCATCGATCCCGCCATCGCCACCGGTCCCTTTATCACGACCACCAACGATATTCTTGGGCTCAGCGTTTACCTGACGCTGGTAGCGCTCTTTCTCTGATGGAACAGTCGAAGACTCGCGCCATTGTGTTACGACGTATCGTCTATGGCGAGACCAGCCTGATCGTGCATGTCTTCAGTGAGGAGCGTGGTCGCCTGGCATTTTTGGCCAAGGGCGTCCGCAAGCGTGGATCACAACTTGATCCCGTGTTACAAACAGCCCAGGAGGTAGAGCTCGTTCTGCTTGGCCGTGATACACGCGAACTCTATCTGTTGAAAGAGGCCGTGCTGCTTTCAGACTACCGCGGTTTGCGTCGTGCTTACTCGAGATTGCTGACGGCGGGAGCGCTTTGCGAGGCCGTGTCACACAGTCAGCTCTCCGAGCAGGCCGACGGCGCGCTCTACGAGGCGCTCTGTACGAGCCTGCAGCAGGTGGCCGGCGATTGTCCCTACCCGGTCAACCACCTATATTGGATGCTCTTGTTCCTGCTTTCCAGGGCGGGAAGCGGCTTTGACCTGCAGCGCTGTGCTGGCTGTGGTCGTGGAGTGGAGGCCTTTCGCAAGAGCGAGGGCATTGGTCTGGATCGTCGCGGTGGCGAGCTTCTGTGTCCTGATTGCCACCATGACGCTGACTTTCTGCGTCTTTCGCCCCGGCTCTTGCGTGTGTTACTTTTTTTGAGCCGGGCCGATGCGAGGGAAGTGGGACAACGAGAGATTACGAGCGCCACGCGGCGCGCGCTGGGCGATCTGCTGGACAATCTGTGTCGCACGCACATGGAGCACTGGCGGGGCCTGAGCAGCCTGAACCAACTGGCCGAAGCGGCTGGGGAAGCCGCCACAAGACCTAGTGAGGAAAGCAATGGCGAAGCCGACTAAAGCACCCGACACCATGGAAAAACTGGTCAGCCTCTGCAAGCGCAAGGGCTTTGTCTTTCAGAGCAGCGAGATCTACGGCGGCCTGGCTTCCTGCTGGGATTACGGTCCGCTTGGTATCGAGCTGAAGAACAATTTGCAGCAGGCCTGGTGGCGCGAGATGACCCGCCGCCACGAGAACATCGTCGGCCTGGATGCTTCCATCCTGATGCGTCCCGAAGTCTGGGAAGCTTCCGGTCACGTGGATGGCTTCAACGATCCACTGGTGGATTGCAAGGAGTGCCGCAGCCGTTTCCGCGCCGACCAGATCGACATCAGCCAGCCCTGCCCGGAGTGCGGTGGTCCGCTTACAGAGCCGCGCCAGTTCAACCTGATGTTCAAGACGAGCATGGGTCCGACGGAGGACACGGCTGCCCGTGTCTACATTCGCCCCGAGACCGCCCAGGGCATTTTCGTCGACTATCTCAACGTGCAGTCGGCGGCGCGCCTGCAGGTGCCCTTCGGCATCGCCCAGGTGGGCAAGGCCTTTCGCAACGAGATCAAGCCGGGCAACTTCATTTTCCGTACCTGCGAGTTCGAGCAGATGGAGATGCAGTTCTTCGTCAAGCCGGGCGACGATGACGAGTGGATGGCCTACTGGAAAGAGACGCGCATGGAGTATTACAAGCGTCTCGGACTGACGCCGGAGCGCTTGCGCTACCACGAGCACGGCCCCGATGAGCTGGCGCACTACGCGCGCGAAGCCTGGGATATCGAGTATGAGTTCCCCTTTGGCTGGCAGGAAGTGGAAGGCATTCACAACCGCACCGATTTTGATTTGAAGGCGCACCAGACCCACAGCGGCAAGAAGATGGAATACATCGACAGCGGTCGTGGCGAGCGCTATGTGCCTTACATCATCGAAACCAGTGTGGGCCTGAACCGCAGCATGCTGATGTTCCTGTGTGACGCCTACACCGAGGACGAGGTGGACGGCGAGCCGCGAGTGCTGATGTCCTTTCCGCCCAAGTTGGCGCCCATCAAGTACGCAGTGCTGCCGCTGGTGAAGAAGGACGGCATCGGCGAGCTGGCCCAGCAGCTGCATAAGGACCTGCTGGGCCGCTGGAACGGTTTCTACGATCAGGCAGGCGCCATCGGGCGTCGCTATCGTCGCCAGGACGAGGCGGGCACGCCCTATTGTATCACGGTGGACTACGACACGAAAGAAGACCAGACGGTCACCGTTCGTCATCGTGATACATGCGAGCAGGAGCGCGTGAAGATAGACCAGCTGCGCAACTGGCTATCCGAGCGTCTCGATGGCTAGACGCTGACCAGAATTGAACGACACAGGAAGGTCTGCGAGAGCGGACCTTCTTCTTCTCTGCAGAGGACTGGAGCCCGAGCTGCTCGTGCTGGATGAGGAGACCCGTGATACAGGTCTCTTCTTTCCAGCGACGGCCTACTGTCATTCCTCGCCAAGGGTAGATGCGTTATCTTGTGGGCTAGAATGCTGCCCCAATGCTCAAACTTGTTTATTTTATGACAAGCGATGACCAAAGGACAAGGGCCAGATCATGAACGACGGTGATTTCAGACACATCCCCCAGTTCACCGTGTTGCGCTTCGCGCGCTACCTGAACTTCCTGATGAACCTGCCGGACGTGGTGAGTGAAATCTCGTCGTCGGAGATGGCGGGTATCATCGGTATCAAACCCACGCAGCTCCGGCAGGACTTTTTCACCTTGGGCGGCTTTGGTCGGCAGGGCAAGAAATACAACGTGCAGTTTCTCATTTCGCGGCTGCGCGAAGTGCTGGCGGTCACCGAAGAGCAGCGCATGATCCTGATCGGCGCCGGTCATCTGGGCCAAGCGCTGGCTAACTACGCGGGCTTCGAGCGTTTCGGCCTCAGCCTACGCGGTGTGTTTGACGTGAATCCGCGCCTAGTGGGCCTGAAGATCCGCGACATTCCCATCATGGATCTGGACAGCATGGGGGCTTTCATTCAGCGCAACGAGATCATCATTGGCATCATTTGCACACCGCACGATTACGCCCAGACCACCTGCGATCTGCTGACGGATCACGGCATCAAGGCCATCTGGAATTTTAGCTCCGAGCACGTACTTGCGCCGGATGATGTGGTGGTGCAGAACGAGAACCTCTCGGTGGGTATTCTGAATCTCAGCTACAGGTTGAATAACGAGCTGTAGGGGGGGATATTCTTATCAAGTTCATTTTTGTGCGGATCTTCCTCTGAATGACCTATAGAAATCGTCGAGTAATATATCATACTCCTGTCTTAGAAAATCATACTCATCGTAATAGTGTTTTTTGACATACCGAAGGTGGTCAGTAATCATTCTTTCGACTATTAGTTTATTATTTACACAAAATTCGCTGCGATAGCGTGTTTCCCAATCTTTACTCCCAAGAAGTAGTCGTATTTTGACTAACGACTGTGAGTGTATTAATGATATTCGCCTTACAAACAACAGAACGTTCCTTGTTTTTGTTCTTGTGTCGTCTCGCATTGGCATTGATTCTATGTTTCTAGTAATAGAAACGGCGCGTAGGTTAATACACTGGCAGAGGTATTCAAATTTTGTAATAAGACGCTTGGCAAAGTAGCGACCTAGTGGTGTTATTTCAATGTGAAAGTTATTTTTACGCAGCATTTTCTCTCTTATATACATCTCTGAATCACCAATTTCTATATATCTATGGAATACATTATCGTCATAAAGGCGCATTATTGACTTAAGGATTTCAGTCTTGTCGCCATAAATTGTAGACATTCGATCTACTAGAGTCCATACTTTTGTATCTGACCGGCCATTGTTGATAAGCCATGCAAGAATAACTAAGTCAATGTCTCGCAATAAAACATCATCTTTGGGTGCTCTTTGGTCAATACTCATTAATAGATTCTTTGCTTCACCGAATGTCTTATGGAGCCAACGGTAAAAGTACGAGTTCAATAGGGAAAAGCGAATAGTCGTGTTTGGTTGTATATCAGTATTTTGATCGTCCTGTAGGCTAGTCAAGAGGAAAATAATGAATTTATTATGCAGATGAAGATATTGCCCAATGCGAGAGTTTGCAATGTGATACAATTCAGCATGATGATAAATATTCAAAATACTCTTAATGTTCAGTTCAATAAATACTTTGCATTCGGTATCAATAGCTGTAGTTAGCACAATTTTAGATTTGTACATGAAGGCGTACCTTCGGTAAACAACGGATTCTAGCATTCTTCTAGTAGCACTTGGTATATGCATAGGAACAGTGTGAAAAATACCGCCATGCTTTAAATGCTCGATAGAAATTACATCTCCGTAAGCGCCGCTGGCGTGGTATCGCTTAATATTCTTAGTTCTGATTGATAAAACAGTACTGTACTCATTGTTGCTAACATGCTGAAGGTCTACTGATAATGAAAAGAGGGCGTTAAGATAATTCTGATGCAATGGGTCAGTATTGTCGTAGGCGAGAATGAATTTGTCAATACCAAGAACTCTCTTAATTCCAACAATTAACTGATTCAATTCACAGTCGTGCATGACGAGGTTGTGAATTTGCTTTAGTATTTCATTATCCCTGAGAGCAAGATTTTGGAATGCTTCTTCCGAGTCCGCCACGCAAGTTGTTAGTGGTTTTGATTTCATGTTCAACATTAATGAGTGTTTAAGGTCAAAAGAGTAATACAGGTTTAAAATTGCAAAACCAACATTATAAATCATATCGGCATCAATTATGATATTATCAATGATAGATTTTCTGATGTCTAAGTATAGGTGGCGATATAAGATCTCGGGGTTCTCTACTGAATCCTTTAGGAGTGTAAGGTGACAAATGCGTTTGTTCATATCAATAATATGTGTATAGATTATCGATTCATTAGAATTAGCATTATCACATGACGTCTTATAGAGTAGTGTGGTCTTACCACCTTTAGGTGGGGCTGTGAGAATTGTGAATGGGTGATTACCTGACAAGGTTTTATAAAACACATCAAGACCCGAAAAGGCGTCATCTGGTGATTCGAATAGTTCTGAGAAAAAAGTAGAATGCGGTATTTGAAAGTCCTTGTCGGTCATTGCGTCAATCGATAGTTGAAAAATTGCACTATGTAAAGACTGATAATTCATTTTGTTAACCCTAATCCTGTAACCAAAGTTGTGATTAGTATTGTGAGAATGATTGGGAGTGAGATCTTTGCAATTAGCTTTAGGTATTCTTTGTGTAGTAGTTCGCGAGCCTTGTTCTCTGGCATAGAATGTCGATAGTATCTGAAGAGGCAATGATTTGAGTGAGAGGTTGATGAGGAACAAGACAAAAACACATGTCTGAAAAGTGGAGCGGAGCAATCACAGTTTTCTTTAGAGAAAAAAGTGCAGTCAGTATATGAATCAGAGTATTCTTCTGTAATACTTCTAGATATAATTATTAACGAAAGAATGTGAATAATGATAAAAAGTGCAGATATACATAAAAATAGTGAAAATACTGATATACAGGAAGAGCGAGAGTGTAGCACAGGATGCATGTGATTGCGATAAGGACAATAACTAGATGGAGAATCACAGCGCGAGTGTGCATTAAGGGCTCCTCTGTGTGCTTATGATTGCGAACATGCATATTGGTACGTATACCTGTGGTAATCATACACAAGCTATAGGAAAAATGCAAGAGACAACTAACGAAGTATGGAGAAACATGCCGAAGCATTGGTGATGTTGATTGTGCCATTGTTGAGTATTGAAAAAATGCAAGTCGTGAAATCACATCAGTTACGAGGATTAAGAAGTTTAGCCGAAGTGCGTCAAGATTCGAGTAGTGTAAAGATTCAGCTCGCCCTCATCGCTTATATCTGAATTCACAGCGCAAGATTTGACTATTGACCCGCTAATAGAATCTGTCCAACGCATGGCAAATATGCTTGTTGAAATTTCAGCATTTTCAGACTATCGAACGAGAATCTTAGACAAAACTTATGAGCAACCCTATTTCGCGCGAATTTCTGTAATCTCCCCGCAAACCAGGACTGTTCAGAAGTAGAGATTTCCTTGCTGCACATTGGGCAAAGGAGATCGACATTCATAAGTCACGGTGCAGCGAAAGCCAGATTTTCAGCATCGTGAAGGTGGAGGATTCGGGCCGCGAAGCAATGGATGTCTGCCTCGTACTACAGGACAGCCAAGAAGTCCTGTCAGAAGTATGGAAGACGCATATTGGGTTTTCGGATAGTGCTGTAACAGATTCAATCAGGCGATCTAGCCGTTCCTTCTAAGAACTTTTGTACTATACAATAAGCGCTACTGATCATCTTTGGAATTCTGGTGTCCAGCTTCTGGATCAAACCATTGTTACAAGACTGGTTGAGGGTAATCCCTCAGAGTAGCCGCAGTTTGAGACATACCCATCCGCTTCCCATCTTGTCCCCAACGGCCCCTGCGCCATTCCGATCCTTTCAAGCAACCACGAATCCAATACTAACAGGAGAACCCCATGCCCGAGTTCGGCACTCCCTTTTCCGTCCTGAAGCACGACCGCAAGTTGACTCACGAAGAGCTCGTTCGCGCCATTCGCTTTATGGTGGCCGCGGAGTATGAGGCCATCCAGCTTTATCAGCAGCTGGCGGAAAGCACTGACAACGAGCTGGCCAAGGAAGTGCTCGTCGATATCGCCAACGAAGAGAAAGAGCACGCTGGCGAATTCCTGCGTCTCCTGCACGAGCTGGATCCCGAAGAGGAGAAGTTCTACAAGGAAGGCTACGAGGAAGTCGAGGAGATGATCGCCAAGCTCAAGAAGCACTAGGACGATCTCTTCCCAAAAAGATGTTTTAGGCATAGTAGGCGAGGAAGTCTGCTGTGTCCTTTCCTTTCACGCCCAGAAGTGTGCCATTGCATCAGGATGGGTTCGCAGAACGGGGAGAGATCATGATCAACAGAGCGGCAGTCCTCTTGCGCTGCAAGGCTCCAGTCCTTGAGTGGATTCAAGGTGTAACACCGGCGTCACACGCAGGCGACCTAAGCTTGGCGGAGCTAAATCGCGAGCGCACCGTGTACTTGATATCCGACCGAGAAGCGGATACTGATGATAGCCTGCGCCGCTGGATCAAGAAGAGGTACAGGCTGCTCTTCGAAGAAGAACTGGCCAGCTGGTGCACGGATGAAGCGCTGTGGCCCGAGAAGCTTAGTCTGAGACTCTTCGACGAGTGGTTTGAGGTGGAGTGTCACACGATCGTTGAAGATCTGGAGTCCGGCTCTATCCGGAACGAGGAAGACTAGTGAGACTCGCGGTGACTATATCAGCAAGTGTTGGATAGCTTCAGAAGAAGAATTCGCCGAGTTCCAACAGAACATGGCCCGTTGGCGTGAGCACTTGAGTGACTGGTACGACTATTTTGAGCATCAGTAGCCGAGTACGCTTCTATGTGTGCTGTGGACCGCACAGCTGTTGATTGCACACTTTCCACAAGCAATGCTCATCGCAACTTCGTACTCTTTCAGTTGCTGGATCACACACACTGAATCACATCCCGTTGCATGCCAGCAGAAGTTCATCGCAGAAAGCGGAGGACACAATGATTCTCGTCTTCGTTCACGGCTGGAGTGTCACGGACACCAACACCTACGGGCGTCTGCCTGAAGCGCTGTCAGCGCAGGCGGCTAAGTTTAACCTGCAGCTCAAAATCAAGCACATCTGGCTTGGCCGCTACATTAGCTTTCACGACGAAGTCACCGTTGCCGATGTAGCACGCGCCTTCGACCGCGCCCTGCACGAGCAGGTGCTGGATGCGGAGGGCGTCAGCGAATTCTCGTGTATCACGCATTCCACTGGCGGACCTGTCGTGCGCGAATGGATCGAGCGCTACTACGGAAGCGAGGGCCTTGGCGAAATGCCGCTGCGTCACCTGATCATGCTGGCACCGGCAAATCACGGCTCGCCGCTTGCCAAGCTGGGCAAGGCGCGCGTCGGTCGCATCAAGGCCTGGTTCGGAGGAGTGGAGCCCGGCCAGCGCATCCTCGACTGGCTTTCCCTGGGCAGCCAGCAGCAGATTGAATTGGCCAGCGATTTTCTTGACTACCACCTGACCGGCACCGGCTTCTATCCTTTCGTGCTGACGGGACAGACCATCGACAAGAAGCTCTACGATTTCGTCAATCCTTATCTGGTGGAGCCGGGCTCCGATGGAGTTGTGCGTGTGGCAACCGCCAATCTCAACTACAGCATGATCCGTTTTGTTGAGTCGGATGAGACCATGGGCGTATCACACGGATCAGATGCCGAAGAGGTTCACCTCCTACAGCTGGATGGACCTGTCCGCAGGCCGGTTCATGTTCCCTTTGGCGTGATACCTAACGCCAGTCACTCTGGTAAGTCCAAGGGTATCATGCGCAGCGTTGTATCACCGACTACAGGCAGCAAACCGCAGGTGCAAGAAATCCTGCAGTGCCTGCAAGTGGCCGATGATGCGAAGTACGAGGAGCGTGCCGGTGATCTGCGCAGGCTGACCGCGCACTCCCAGCACCGTGGTCACCGCTATACGAACCTGGTCTTTGTGCTGAAAGACGATCAGGACGATCCCATTCTGGACTACGATCTCTTCTTGCTGGGCGGCGAGGGGCACGATCCGGACAAGCTCTCCAAGGGCTTCTTCGTGGATCGTCAGCAGAACTCGGCTCATCCGAATCATCTGGTGTATTACGTCAACTACGATGTGATCACGAGAAATGAGCTCACAGGATTTCGTGTCCTTGCTCAGCCGCGCGAAGGCTTTGCCTACTATCATGCCGTTGAGTATCACCCGTGTGACAACTCCCTCAATGGACTCCTGCAGCCTAACGAGACGCTGTACATCGAGATCGTGTTACACCGCTGTGTGGACAAGAACGCCTTCCGTTTTGACAACGCGAGCGATCCTAAGCTGCACACCCAGTTGTTGCCCTTGCCGCATGAGACACGTCATTCCTTCAAGGATGAGCAGCCTGAGGGTACGGAAGTGGAGTAGTACACGGCTCTTGAGGACTCGGGCCAGTAGGATATGTTTTGTATCACAATGCCCATTCAAATGGATGGGTTTCAGCTGAGAAAAAGTGAGTGAGGGGGGAGAGTTGAAGATGTACGTTCGGCTATTGCTAACGGCCATTGTTCTGCTAACCACTTGTAGCCGTGGTTTTGCAGGAATCTCGCGGACGGATTTTCCCGACCGATTGCTCTACGGGTTCATCAAGGGCCGTGCCTCGGTGGATGAGTATCTGCAGAATCTTGAAGACAGCCCATTTGATGAAGAAACTCGCAACGAAGTTGAAGCCCAGGTGGTTGCCCTTGGATTTGACGCCGGAGCAGGTACTGGCATCCATGTCTATATGGGCGCCGTTTTTATCAGGATCGACCAGGTTAAGGAGAACTATGCAAGCTGGTCGCGTGGCTATTGGGAGAAGCGGGAGGTTGTCGGCTATTGCGTTTTCTTAAGCGATAAAATCACCGAGAAATACGAGTTCTTCCTTGGCGTCCTAGCGGGTGAGAAACTTCTTCCGTTGCAAATAGGCATTTCCCGGAAGATGTTCGCCAACCGCTATTTCGAACTTGCCCTAGGGGCCAACTATGCCTCGGAGCTGTTTAGCAATCACTCGTTCAGCGATAAGGGATACTTGAGCTTGCAAGTGGTCCTTGGGCTCCCGCAACAAGTGCATAAGTAAATCAATGCAAAAGAACGGCGGGCCAGTTCATGTCATCGAGTGGCGTTTCTGCCGTTTTGTATCACATACTTCATTAACCGATATCACTGCATAGACCGTTTGTGTGACAGCAGGGTGAGGCATGATTGTCCATCTCGCAATCCCGATATTGTGTAGTACTTGCGGTAGCAAACGAATTCAGAAGGGAGTGACACATGCGGGCATCAACTCCATTGCATCTATACGAGGAGCTGCTTCTTCTCGCGCTACGCGACGAGGAAGGCACTATCGCCAACGGTGGAATGCTGGAGTTCGCTCTGGGGGGCGCACTGCTAAGCGAGCTATTGTTGCAGGAACGAGTACACGCCGATAGCGCAGAGAAGCACATGAAGGCGCGTGAGCTCAAATCCTCCGGAGTCGAGTTGCTGGACGAAGCCTGGCGGATGATCGCTGATGCAAAGCACATGGCCGATGCTAAAAACTGGGTGTCACGCTTTGCCCAGATCAAGCGTCTGCGCCACCGGGTCGCCGAGGGCTTGTGTGACAAGGGAATCCTGCGGGAAGAAGAGGGCAAGGTATTGTGGGTGTTCACGCGCAAACTCTACCCGGAAGTGAATCACGCACCGGAGGACGAAATCGTTGAGCGCCTGCACCGGGCCATCTTCTCGAATGATCGCGATCTGGATCCCCGCACAGCAGTGCTGATTGCGCTGGCGTATCACGCGGAATTGTTGCAGAACGTATTTCCGCGCAAGGAGCTGAAGGAACGCAAGCAGCGGATTGCAGAGATTGTCAAGGGCGATGCCGTTGGCCAGGCGGCTCAGGAGGCGATGGAAGCCATGCAGACGGCCATTCTTGTGGCCTGCATCATGCCAGGAATGATGGCGGCAGTTGTTTCTTCCAGTTAGGATCAGTTTCCGTGATACAACAACCTGCAGGCAGCAATGCTGTAGTACATAGCGATAGCGGAAAGTGCCTGAACTGCGGTACCCCGTTGACTGACAACTATTGCAGCCACTGCGGACAAAGCGCGCGGGTTGGCAAGATTACTCCGCGCTATCTGCTGGTCGAGGTCCTGGGTGGAGTGTTACAGCTGGATCACGGCTTTCTCTTTACCGCTCGCGAACTATTGCTGCGTCCGGGTGCCAGCTTGCACAGTATTCTGGCAGGGAGGCGCCGTGCCTATTCACGTCCCTTCGGCTTCCTGCTTATCGGGTCTGCGCTGTACGTGCTCGCGGCCCACTACATCCACTCTGGCACGATCCTGGCAAACGTTCTTAATGGCATATCTTCAACGGATGAGGGCGTCTCCAAAGTCTATGGTACCCTGAAATGGCTGGGGGGCCACTACACCTATGCTTCGCTCTTGTTGCTGCCGCTGTTTTCCCTTTGCACGCGGCTGGTCTTTCGCCGTTCAGGGCTGTGTTACAGCGAGCACCTGGTAATCAATATGTTCATCAAGGGCCAGCTGGCCTTGATGATCGCCATCATCTATCCCTTGCAGGAAATCTCGCCCTATCTGTTTTTCGTGATCTGGTCCGGGTTGGGACTCTATTCATTCTTCGCTCTCGGGCAGGTTTTTGACCAGTGGCGCTGGGTGCCGCGTTTGCTGGCAATCGCTCTGTGTTACATCTTGTATTGGACACTGATCGGAGTTTTGCTAGTAGCGACAGTGGGGCTGGCAATGCGGTTTTGACCCTATTCATGAGTGACCTGGCGGTGCCCAATTCGTTCAGAGGACCAGTAAGGCGAGTTCCATGGAAGAGCAAATCAACACGGATGTGAGTGTATCACACGAGCAGAGCCCTGTGTGTCTGAATTGTGGAAGCCCGCTTTCCGGCCACTACTGCAGCGAGTGCGGACAGAGCTCGCGAGTGCGACGGATTAACCCCCATTACATTCTAGTTGAGCTTTTGGGCGGTGTGTTACAGCTGGATCACGGTTTTCTCTTTACCGCCCGTGAGTTGATGCTGCGTCCGGGAAAGAGCCTGCACGCTTTTCTTGCAGGACAGCGTCGCTCCTTCAGCCGTCCTTTCGGGTTTCTGCTGCTGGCTTCGGCCATTTACGTGCTTGTAACTTATTGGCAGGGGTCGACACCGGTTCTTGGGGAAGTGCTGAAGAATGTGAGTGTCAGTTCTGCGGAGGAAGGTGCTGCCACTGGTGCGCAGACAGTTTTCATCTGGCTAAGCGGCCACTACACCTACGCATCGCTTCTGCTGTTGCCCTTATTCTCGCTGTGCACGCGACTGGTGTTCTTCCGCTCCGGCCTGCGCTACAGCGAGCATCTGGTGATCAACATGTTCATCAAAGGGCAGCTTGCACTGCTGATCACCCTAATCTATCCCTTGCTCATTGTGTCACCCCTCGCCTTCGCCCTTGCCTGGTTTTGCCTGGCCATCTATCCTTTCTACGCTCTGGGACAGATCTTCAATCGTTGGCAGTGGGTGTTTCGCGTACTGGGTGTGGCTGCCTGTTTCATCCTGTACTGGCTGGTGATTCTTGTGATCCTGGGCCTTGTCGGTCGGGTCAGCTCCTGAAAACAACCTCTCGCTAAGGATTTGCCATGTTGCCGAAATGAGCAATTTCCTTCCTATCTCACTCTTGCTGCTCCTGTGTAGCACACTGCTGGGAACGCGCGCTCATGCGCAGGCGACTCCTGTAGAACTGATCGAGCATCAGGCCGGCAATTGGCAACTGCTTCGCGCGGGCGAAAGCTTCTTCGTGCAGGGAGCCGGTGGAGACGGACCTGTGGATCAGCTTGCCGCTGCAGGCGCCAACTGCATTCGCACCTGGGGTATCGGCGACGAGACACAGGCCTTGCTGGATGAAGCACAGACTTATAGGCTATGCGTTGTAGCAGGTCATTGGCTGGGGCACACGGAACACGGTTTTGACTACCACGACGATGCCATGTTGGTGGAACAGCGCGCGCGCGTGAGACGCGACGTGCTTCGCCACAGGGATCATCCTGCGCTGCTGCTCTGGGGCATCGGCAACGAGATGGAGGGCTTTGCAGGGGGCGACGATCCGGCGGTCTGGGCGCATGTGCAGGCGTTGGCGGCGATGATTCACGAGTTGGATCCGTATCACCCGACCATGACGGTGACGGCGGAAATCGGCGGTGACCGAGTGCGCGCGGTGAACGAGCTCTGCCCTGACATCGACATCATGGGCGTCAATTCCTACGGCGGTCTGCCCAGTTTGCCGGAACGCTATCGCGAAGCTGGCGGCTTCAAACCCTTGCTGATTACGGAGTTCGGCCCTCCCGGCACTTGGGAGATTCCCATGGCAGCCTGCGGAGCGCCGCCAGAGTTGACCAGCACGCAGAAGGCGCGCGCGTATCACGACGCATATGCTGTAGGTTGCCTGGATGCTGCCGACCTTTGCCTGGGCGGATTTGCCTTCACATGGGGAAGCAAAATCGAAGCCACTTCCACCTGGTACGGCATGTTTTTGCCCACCGGCGAGAAGCTGGCCGCAGTGGATGCGATGACGGAAATCTGGAGCGGCCAGCCTCCTGCTAATCTCTGTCCGGAGATCGTCTCCTTTAGCCTGACAGGTCCGGACATCGTTCAACCTGGTGATACACTGCGCATTCAGCTGCAGGCAAGGGATCCGGAGCGCGCGTCGCTGACTGCACGCTGGAGTGTCACGGGCGAGCTGGATCCGAACGCACCTCCCGGTGCCTCACAACCGGCGCCACTGGAGCTTGACGACATACTTCGTGATACATCGATCAATGGGGCAACCCTGATTGCACCGGCAGGTGGTCTCTACCGGGCTTATCTGGTCGTGGATGATGGAGCCGGGGCCGCGGCGACAGCCAGTGTGCCATTTCGGGTGGAAGGCCCGTCAGGTTCTGTTGGCATCAAACTCCCGCTGGCAGTCTACGAAGACGGTAGACCTGAGCCCTGGGCACCCTCCGGCTGGATGGGCAATTACAGCGCGCTGGAAATGGATGCTGCATGCAACGAGAACCCGCACAATGGTGACACATGCCTACGCTTTACGTATCACGATCCCGGCCAGTGGGTGGGTGTGGCCTGGCAGAATCCCTCCAACGACTGGGGCAACCAGCCTGGCGGTTTTGATCTGAGCGGCGCTCGTACCTTGGTGTTCTGGGCACGTGGCGAAA
This sequence comes from Candidatus Delongbacteria bacterium, assembly GCA_963663545.1. Lineage (GTDB taxonomy): Bacteria > CAIWAD01 > CAIWAD01 > CAIWAD01 > CAIWAD01. Next base: position 1,417,217 of record OY760505.1, on the reverse strand, counting down.
GAGGGGGTGAGATCGTCGATTTCTCCCTCGGCATTCTGGCAGGCGAATGCGAATACTGTGATACAGCCTTCGCCTCGCGCAAGGGCATGAAGCTCAAACGTGAGTGGAAACGCTACACCTTGAAGCTCAAGGGCAAGGACCTGAGCAGAGTGAAGACGCCCTTTGTCTGGTCTTTGAGCGGCAACGGGCATCCGCAGACCATCTATCTGGATGATATCTCGTTCGAATAACTAGCATCGCTGGAGGAAGAATGGATGTGATACAGCTTGAAGTTTCGCTGCTGGATATCGAACCACCGATCGAGCGTGTGATTCAGATGCGCGCCGACAGTACGATGTGGGAGCTCCACATGGCTATTCAGGGTGCCTTTGGCTGGAGTGGCAAGCATTTTTTCGAGTTCCTTTGCCAGCGTGAAGAGGGTGGAGAAGTTGAGCGTGTTGGACTTCCCGGGAGCGAGGATAAAACACCGGTGAGGAAAGCCTGGGAGTGTCCGGTTCTAGAAATTTTACCGGAAATCGGAGAGGATTCGTTTTACGTCTACGACTTTGGCGATGGCTGGCGGCACTGGATCGAGCGAGTTGAACCCGAGAACGTCCACCCGCGTCGCAAGAACTATCCCATTTGTGTTGGTGGCACACGCGCAAATCCTATCGAGGATATCGGCGGACCCGAGGGCTTCATGGATTTTCTAACGACGTGGTTGGACTATCGGGCTGGTCGAATAGGTTTGGAATCTGCGACTCTGTGTTACAGCAAGTTTCTCCTGCATCGCTACGATCTAGTGAAGTGGTCAACGCTCGATCCCCGCTTTCGCAATCCAGAAACAGAGCTGAAACAGGTTCTGCGCCATCTCGATTTTGAGTAAGGGGTGGCGTTGAATGTGCCGCCTATTTGTCTTGCCACTGCTTTCACTGTTTGCATGGAGGTTCCATGTCCCGCGATAAGAAACGAGTGTGCCCCGTAGAGCAGGCTGGCAGCCTGGACAATCGCTTGCGATGGTGGCTTCAGCGTCCCGATCGCCTTCTTGCTCCGCTGCTAAAGGAGGGCATGAGCTGCATCGATCTGGGCTGTGGTCCTGGCTTCTTTACGATTGAGATGGCGCGGCTTGTGGGTGATACAGGCCAGGTTCATGCGGTGGATCTGCAGGAGGGCATGCTGCAGAAGGTCAAGCAGAAGCTGAGAGGAGGTGCGCTGGGAGCGCGTGTTACAACACACAAATGCGAGGCGAATCGGATTGGCCTGGAGCTAAAGGCGGACTTTGCGCTGGCCTTCTTCATGGTGCACGAAGTCCCGGATCAGACCGCTTTCTTCACCGAAGTGGCGGGAATGCTGAAGCCCGGAGGGCGTCTGTTGGTGGTTGAACCGCCTTTTCACGTGTCTCGCAAGGAGTTCTTTGCCATGGCCGGGTTGGCGAACGCCCTTGGCTACTCCATTCTCGATTCGCCGCGCATTTCCTTCTGCAAGAGTCTGCTGCTGCAGCGCATGTAACACATTCATCGGAGGCGAATATGCTGCTTATCCTGGTGCTCTTTCTTGGCCTGCCGGCCCTCGCGCTGGGTGCTGATTTCCAAAGCTTCATCCAATCCGACCTGTACGCAACTCTGCTGCTCTGGACGAGTTGGAAGAGCTGGCAGTTCTGGCTTGCACTGGTGGGTGGGGGTGTGTTGTGGCTACTTCTGTTTCTTGGCCAGGCTACCTTGGAGGAGAAGATTCAGGGCCTGAGCGGACGCGCGCGACACGAAAGCTTCCTGGACGTACTGTTGATACTGATTGGCGGCTATGTAGCAGTGATCTGGCTCTTTCGTGCGGAGGCGCTCTTTATCTGGGCCGTCTCGCTGAAACAGCTGCCTGTTCCGCCGCAAGGATTCTTCGACTGGAGCTTGCTAGTGATTGTGGGGCTGCTTGCACTGGATTTGCTCTATCTACTCTTCAACACACTACGTCGTTACAGTCTACCCGGTGCCATATTCAGACTGTTGACCGTGCCTCTTGCCGCCGCTTATTCAGGGCTTCTTGTGATACTCGCGGTGCTGGCGCTGTCCTACATCGCCATGGCACTTGTGCTCTTTGTCGTTGCCGGAATGCTCCTGGGGGCAGCCGGTGAGGGCTTGTACAGCGCCATGACGGAGCCTGCAAGACCTGCGCCCAAGCCTGTTGACGACAAGGCATGGAAGGATCCGCTTGCGGGCATGAGCGACGAGATGCGTGTATCACTGGGCATTGGCTCGCCGCGCTACCCGGATGGTCTGCCTGCGAGGATGTTCCGCAAGGACAAGGAAGAGGATAAGAGCTAGCTGCGAAGAGGGACCGGTCGACGGCGGCGTTCTTGGATCTGTGATACGCTTGCGAGTTTTCAGTAGCTGGGAGCTCGCGTCACTGGTTGCTATCTCTGTCTGCAAGGTCGGCATAGAGCTCCAGCAGTTCTTCCAGGCCGGATTGCGAGGGCAGCGCACGTACACGGGCTTTGTTTGCCTCAAGAGAATCCAGTAGCTCCAGCGTTTTGAGGCAAAGGTCCTCGGTATCGCGATTACGAAAGAGCACGCAGCCTTCCGGACGTCGTACTACATCACTGGCCAGTACGGGCACGCCAAAATGCAGGGCTTCGCGAATGGAAAGCGGCTCACCATCCGTGTTTGTCGGACGAAGAAAGAGGCTGCTTTCACGTATCACGGGATACAGTGGATCGCGAGAAAAAACGATGTGGCAATGACCTGCAAGCTCCGGAGTCTTCAGTCGGTGCAGTTGTGATGCAAGGATCTCCTTGTCGCTCACACTCGAATAGTAGAACACCAGCCCTAGATCCCGCCGCTGTTCCACGAGACGCTGCATCAGATCCAGGCAAAGATCCAGGCCATAAAGATCTTCGCCCTTGTAGCTGCAGATGGCACTGGCGTTGGCACAAAGGATATGTTTGTGCTGTGATACAAACTGTCGTGTATCAGCGGAGGCAATCGCCAGTTCAGAGTCAGCAGGTGGAATGAAGGGCGTGATGTAGCGGACCCGGTCATCAAATCCCATGGCGTGTAAGGCTTCCGCGTCGCCCGGTTTGACACAGATGAGAGCATCAAAGGAGCGCAGCGCCTCCTCTGCCAGCTCCTTGTATTCCCTCAGGAAACGAAGTGTATCACCATGGAAGGTCAGGATGTGAGTCTTGTCTTTCTGTTTGGCCGCGATGCTGGCAATACTTAAGCGATTCTCGTAACCGCCCACCTGATAGTGCATGATACTACCGCTGCCAAGGATACCCATAAGCGGTTCTAACCACATCATGCGCGTAGGAAAGATCCTTCGCTTCAAGCTGAATGTGCGAAACGTATTGAGGCACGCATTAGGAATTCCCCGGTGATCCATGTGATCCTTCAGCCGACTCAAGTGAACCGATATTCCTCCCAGTGGAGGCGGGTAAGGCCCGACTTGATAGATCATGAATCACTCCCTGTATCACGCGTATCACACGATGTGTGCACGCAATCTGAATTGCGGAGTAAATGTAGATATTGGCAGCGGGACTCCATGCTCAGAGGCCGCCCCTCGAGGTAGGAAGTCCTGGCAGAGAGACGAAGAGCCGACCCCCTTGGCCGGCCCCTCGCACATCGGAGTAGGGCATTTTCGTGTTACACAGAGAAACGGTGACTCGCCCCGTCTAGTGCATTGGCAATTCGGCTGAGATCCTCTGCCGCACTCATTACCTGCCGACTACCGGTGGCGGCATCCTGTGCGATTTCGTTCAGACGCTCCAGGTTGCTGCGTGATCCATCGGTACTGCGTGTTTGCGTGTGCGCAGCCCGGCTGATGGTGGTGACACTGTCGCTGATATTGTGGATCGTATCCACGACGGAGCTGATGACCATGATCACTTCGCGCGCGCTACCCTGAACCTCATCGATTTGCTGGGCGATGACTTCGGCGGCTTCGGCGCTCTGCCGCGCCAGGTTCTTGATTTCTCCCGCCACCACTGCAAAGCCCTTACCGGCCGATCCGGCGGAGGCGGCTTCGATCGTTGCATTCAGTGCCAGCATGTTGGTCTGCTGGGCGATGCGCTTGATCATCGTCGTCACCTGATCGATTTGCTCGGCGGCGTGTTCCAGCCGCTCAATGGAGTTTCCAGCGCTGTTGGTCAGTCCAATAGCCTGCTGTGATACTTCTTCGCCGGTCTCGGCACAGTGCACGATTTCATGAAAGGAGCCCGTGAGTTGCTCCACGGTGCCGCCAAGCCAGTTCATGTTCTGGCCCATCGATCCGGAAGTCGCGGTGAGCTCTTCGGCTGCGCCTGCCAGGGTAGCTGAATTGTCGACGATCTGGTTCAACACTGTGCTCAGCGAATCCAGGCTATGGTTCAGCGATAGGGAAATGGCGCCGAAGTTTTCTGCCACATCCTCCGCACCTTCCTGCGCCTTGGTGGAACGATAGCGCGAGCGCATGTTACCCTGTGCCACAGCTTCCAGCGTGCGAGAGAGCTCGTCGACTTCCTGCTGCTGGTAGGCGGCCACCGATTGCATGCGCTCCTGCGATTGTAACACATCGGTCTGATCCATGGCCAGACTGATGGCGCCGACAATGTCGCCGTGTTCATTCTTCAGCGGAATACCCTTGGCGCTCAAGCGTCGCTCGCCTTTCGGCGTTTGTGAGCGACACTGCCCCAGTATGGGCCGGTCCTCGTCCATCGCGCGGCGGCAGACGCAGTTGCCCGTTTTGCACTGATCCGTCTTCAGCATGTCGTAGCATTTGCGTCCCTCCATCTCCTCGTGCTTCAGTCCCAGCATGTTGGCGCCGACACGGTTGATGAAGCGAATGGTGTGGTCGCGATCGACATTCATTGCCACCACGGGAAAGTTATCGATGTTGTTCAGCAGCAAGCTCTGCAGCTTTTCGACTGCCGATAGAATTTGTGTGTATTCACCATGCAGACCCACCAGGGAGGGCCTGGCCCGCAGGTTGCCCAAATGCGCTTCACGGGTGATGCGCTCGACTTCAGCTTCCATCTGTTGGAGGGGAGCTGTCACAGAGCGCCCAAGGTAGAGCCATCCGCCAAGGACGAACAGCACTCCAATGGACATTCCGATGAGGATCACAGTACCGGGGAACAGATCCGCAAGAATCGCCGAGGCGATCCAGCAGAGCAGCGCGGGCAAGAGAAGTTGAACTCGCAGGGACATCTTTACCTCGCTTGTCACAGAATCCGTGGTTCAGAAATACCGCAACGCAAGGAGCATCGGTAAAGATGGTTGAGGACTTTAAGGAAAAGTTGTGTTTGTCCGAGAAATTGAAAAGGGCAGCTTTGAAACTACCCTCATATGAATACTAATGCTGTTCTTGTTAGAACAGAAAGCGACTAGTGGTACTGTCCAATTCTCCGGCAATACGCGCCAAATCCAGGGCTGCTTCGTTGACCTGCTGAGATCCTGAAACGGCCTCATTGACGATTTCGTGCACGCGTTCCACTTTGGCCTGCTGTCCATGTTGCGCCACCGTTTGCTCCTGCACGGCCTGCGCGATCGCTTCAACGGCCTGTGTCACACTGTAGACAATCTGACCCATGGCGGCGATGGCTTCTACAGCGGCGCGTGAATTCTTCTGCACATCTTCAATGCGACTGGCAATGTCCTCGGCAGCCGTTGCGCTCTGATGCGCCAGCGCTTTGATTTCTTCTGCTACGACAGCAAAGCCTTTGCCCGCAACTCCTGCGGAAGCGGCCTCAATGGTTGCATTTAGCGCCAGCATATTCGTCTGCTGGGCGATGCGCTTGATCATCTCCGTGACCTGATCGATCTCGGTGGCGGCGGCGCCCAGTTGCTGCACGGTTTGGGTGGCCGTGCTGGAAAGCTCGATGGCTTCGCTAGAAATCTCCCGTCCTTCCTGGGCACGTTCGGCTATTCCCTCGAAAGCTCGCGTGAGCTCGCCCACGGCCTTGTTCAGCCAGTCCAGGTTGTGGTCCATCGTTGTTGAAGTGGCAGTGAGTTCCTCTGAAGAGCTGGCCAATGTGCCCGAGTTTCCCTTGATCTGCTGCAGTACTTGAGTCAGGGAATTGACGCTGCGATTGACCGCATCACTAAGCGCACTGAAAGCCTCACCCACTTGGCGCGTGTTTTCATCTGTTGGCGATATGCTGTACTGCACACGCATGTTGCCATCAGCAATCTCTTGCATCACCTGCGAGAGAGATTCGACTTCCTTTTGCTGGTAGCCGGTCTGCAGTTCCACCAGCCGCTGGCTGTGTATCACATCGGTTTCATCCAATGCGATATCCCAGGCACCAACTGTTCGCCCCTGTGCGTTCTTCAATGGGATGCCCTTTGCGCTAAGACAGCGGTGCCCGATGGGCGTCTCAGCGGTGGTCTTGCGTGTCACGGGTTTGTTCTCCGTGGTAGCACGCGTGCACACACAGTCTTTGGTGCCGCAGATGCTGGTCTTCAGTCCATCGTAGCACTGACCGCCTTCCACGCGGGTGTGGTCGAGTCCGACCATTTTCGCGCCGACACGGTTGAGGTAGCGGACTTTGAAATCACTACCTACGGTCATTGCAATCAAAGGAAGATTGTCGATGGCGCCCACCAGCGTTCCGGCCAGGGCGTTGACGTCGCCCAGAACCGGACGTAATTCGGGAATCACCTTCGCTGGATCCGCCGTCCGTCTCAGGTAGCCTTCCTCGATATCATAAATCAAGCTGGCTAGCACACCCTGCATGTCTTTGAGGGGGTGAAAGAGCAGCACCTGGAGTACAAGCAGGACAAGCAGCACCATGGCAACGGTGGTGATCAGACCGACAATCAAACTAGTCCACTTCAAGTGGTTCACCGGTTGCATCAATGTGGCTGTTTCGCTGACCTGCAGGAGCAGACAGCCCAAATCCGGCAGCATCAGATAGCGCGCTTGATACAGTCCTGCGCCCATCTGCAGTTCAAGACTTCCCTCGCCGTGCTCTACCATTAGCTTTAGTGCGGCATTGTCTTTCAACGCTGGCTTGAAAATCAGCGAAGTGTCCGGGTGCGCCAGCACCGTGCCCTCGCCGTTGACCAACATGCCGAAGTTGCTGGCGCTCAGGCGCGTCCCCTCAATCACGGTTCGCGAGACCACGTCCAGATTCAGCACGCCGTAGAGCACTGCATGAATCTCATCGCCTCGCATCAGTGGAACAGCGGCCACCAAAATGGGCTTTCCCGTCGTTTTGCTGACAAGCACCTTGGAAAAGAAACGCTCGCCTGCAATGGCGTGCTGGAAGTAATCGCGATCGCTGACATTCAGGTTGCCTACGTTCGATGCCGTCGAGCTCGCAATAACAGAACCCTCGGGACCGGCAAGCCGCAGGCCGCTGAAATGGCGGCTTTCACCCTTTAGATCGGTTAAAAGCTGGTTGGCGAGGGCAACATCATCAGCTTCAGAGTTGGAAAGCACCATTCGCTGCAATGCATCAAAAGTGGTCCACGCGGCCATGTCGCGCAGCCGATCCTCCTGCCAGGAGGCAATTGTGCTTCGAGAAGCCGCCAATAGGTTCGTCGAGGTTCCGGTATCCAAGCGCTCGACAATGCCTTCGGTGTTGCGAATTGCGATCCACGATACTGCGCCGATTCCCAGAAGAAGCAGTAACAGAATCGGCACCAGCAGGCGTTGGCGTAAGTTTAGTTGCATGGAGGACTCCGGCCTCTTGGTTCATAGCATGGTTACTACACCTTCGGCTTTTTTAAGCAGGATGTTGATGCTGTCGCTAGTGCTACTGGGATTTCCCCGTTTTATCCGCAAAAAAAGGGCATCCTGCGGGATGCCCTTGAGCAAGCAAATGCTTTGAATCGCTTTAGCGGGAATAGTACTCGACCACCAGCTGCTCGTTGAACTCGCCCGGGAACGGCACCTCGTGGCGCTCGGGGAAGTGCAGCAGCTTGCCGGTGAAATTGTCCGAATCCAGCTCGATGTAGGGCGGCGGGACAATCTTGCTGCCGAAGAACTGATGGAGCACCATCGGGATCTTGCGGCTGCGCTCGCGCACGCTGACCACGTCACCGGGGCTGACCTGATAGCTGGGAATGTTGACGCGCTTGCCGTTGACCATGATGTGGCCATGGTTGACGATCTGGCGGGCGGCCCAGATGGTCGGGGCGAAGTTCATGCGCATGCACATGGAATCCAGACGGGTTTCCAGCAGGCCGACGAAGACCTCACCGGTCACACCGGCACGCATGCGCTGGGCACGCTCGAAGGTGTGGCGGAACTGCTTCTCAGCAATCATGCCGTAGTAGGCACGGATCTTCTGCTTCTCGGCTAGGTGCACACCGTAATCCGATTGCTTGGTGCGACGGTTCTGGCCGTGCTGACCGGGGCGATAACCCTTGCGGTCATTGGGGTTGCGCTTGGCACCGTACAAATTGATGCCGAAACGCCTGGAAAGGCGGTCCTTGGGACCACGGTAACGAGACATCTCGCTCCTCCGAATGCTTAGAACATTGGAGCTCCGACCTAGCGTCGGAGAGCTACCCGGTTCTATACAGTTCTCTGCGCACCTCGCGCAGAGCGAACAACAACTCTATAGAACAGCGGGCAAAAATGCAAGAACTGCTTCCATTACAGGGAGCCGGCCGAAGGCTCTCCGGCTGGCGATTCCAGCACTCTGGAAAGATGGAGGCCTGGGTGCGTGATACAGCAGCAAAGCGCTTGTTTCCTGGCTCAAGATACTGGCATTCCGCTTGCCCTGTCTGTCTTCGAGGTTGGAGCTGTTCGGTAGAGCGGCCCGGGTGCCGGTGAGATTTCGTCGGCACCCACTTATGAACCCGTCGTCCTGTCAATAGGAGGAAACATGGATCAAGCGTGGCGGCATCCACCCTGACCCGGTTGGCGGGACAGCGGAATGGGAACTGGGCGGCCGGCGGGCCGCCCGAAAACACAAACAGGAGAATACGATGAACAGAATTTGGGTGAGTCTGTTGACTCTGGTACTGGCCAGCAAAGTGTTGATGGCTCAAGTCGTGATACACGAAGTCTTCTACGATCCGGAAGGAAGCGACACTGGTGCAGAATGGGTTGAATTGAGGAACGCTGGCAGTGAAGCCGTCTCCCTGGAGGGGTGGTTGGTTGACTTGTCCGGGCCGAACCTAGTGCTGCCTGCGCTTACGTTGCCGGCGGGTGAGCTCCTTGTGATACATACGAACGTGGAGACCGCGCAGGCACCGCAGGGCTATGAGTTGTGGTTTGATGGTGACAACATGGGGAACACGCATGGGTTCATCGGCCTGTGGAGCAGTGATCAGCAGCAGGTCGACTTCCTTGTCGATTACATGGAGTACGGACAACCCGGGCACAGCTGGGAAAGCCAGGCGGTGGAGCTTGGTCTTTGGCCGGAGGGCGCTTATGCTCCGGATGTGGAAAGTGGTCAAAGCCTAGTCCGTACCGGGGAAGGGCATTCTCCGGAGGCGTGGAGTCCTGAGTTGAATCCGCAGGCGGGAAATGCAGGTACGGCTTTGGCTGAACCCCGGACAAGGAGCGAGAGCTTTGGCCTGGATGGTGTCTGGCCAAATCCTTTCAATCCGTCCTGCACGGTACGTTTCAGCGTGGACGAGCCCGGAGAAGCACGTTTGGTGCTGTACGACATCCTGGGACATCGTCTGGCCGTCCTGCATGAGGAGGGCCTTTCGGCAGGTGTCTATGAGCGGAGCATCGATCTGGGAGTTCAGCCTGCGGCCTCCTATCTGTTGGCGCTGGAAGGATCCGGCCGGAGGAGCGTCACACGTATCACACTGCTGAAATGAGCTCGTGGCACCAGTCACTCTTCAATACCGCCCGGTGTGATGCTGTGGCGGTGTTTTTGTGCACTGGACGTCGCTTGTCCGTACAAGGGGAATAACATAAGCTGAACTCACGCTGGTACTTGTTTTGAACTCTGGTAACCTCTGCGGTGAGTCGTGCTTTCCCTGTTGCGAAACCTGCTTCTGTTTCTCGTGGTGTGTCACAGTCTACTGGCTCGTGATGTACAGGGCCTGTATTCCTGGCACTGGCAGAGCTCTAGCCTGCATTCTTGTCTGAGTGAAGGTCCGTCTGACGCTGACAACTCAGGTCCTCATATTGGTTTGGTCTTGAGCGGCGGTGGTAGCCGTGGGCTGGCACAAATTGGTGTGTTACACGTCCTCGAAGAAGCTGGCATCACTCTCCACTGCGTTGTCGGGACGTCAATGGGGGCGCTGGTTGGGGGCCTGTACGCCGCTGGCTACTCGCCTGCCGAGATAGACAGTCTGGTTGGGAATCTCGACTGGAGCGATTTGCTGCGTGATACACCAGATCGTCGCTTGATGTACACCGGCCGCAAAGAAATTTCAGATCGCCATCTCGCGCAAATTCGCTTCAATGGAACCCGACCCGTTATTCGCAGCAGTCTTACCAGCGGCCAGAAGCTCAGTGAAGTACTCGCTGCCATGGTGGGGCGTGCACCACAGCAGGCCTTTGGCGATTTCGACGAGCTTCGAGTTCCTTTCCGAGCTGTCGCTACGGATCTGGTGCACGGACGCCCCGTTGTACTGGCAGACGGTGATCTGGCCGAAGCGCTACTCGCCTCTTCATCCGTACCCATCTTGTTTCAACCCGTGCAACGCGATAGTCTGTTGCTGATTGATGGCGGCATTACCAGCAACATCCCGGTGCAGGTTGCCCGAGACCTTGGCGCAGACGTAGTGCTTGTGGTAGATGCCACCAGCCCATTGCGCAAGCGGGATGAGTTACAGCAGGCTTGGGAAGTGGCCGACCAGGTGGTCACGATTATGCAGCGCGAATACAATCAACGCAGTCTTAGTCAGGCGGATGTTGTCATACGGCCTGCACTTGGCCATGTGTTGCTGGATGATCTTGATCAGCGTCCCCGCATGGTTGAAGAAGGCCGCCTGGCAATGCAACAGGCTTTACCGGGACTGCAGGAGTTGCTTGCGTTTGCCGACGAACAGTCCATGGACAGCCTGCGGTGGGATGATTTGCAACTGCGTCGCGACGTTCATGTATCACCACCCGTACATTGTGCAGGCGAAGACCTAGTAGCCTTTCTTCGTGGCTGTGATGGAGTTGCCTGTCGTCGGGATCTGGAGGTTTGGCTGAACAAGGCCCGTCACGACGGTCGTCTTCAGCGCGTTGATTTGGACCTGGTTCAGCAGGACAGTTTGCGCGTGTTACAGTGCAGCTACAAACACCAGCCATTGATTACCGAAATCGATTTGCGTGGGCTTGAGGCCATTTTTCCGCGAACCGATTTGCGCAAGCCGCTTATTCCGGCGCGCCTGTGTGATACATCAAAGTTGCGGGAATTCAGCGATAGCCTGTTGATTGAACTTCGGTCGCAGGGCTGCAGCTTTGCGGATCTGGACAGTGCCTGGTTGGAGGGAACCTGCGCCGTGTTACAGTTCCGGCCGGGTATTGTGCACGAGGTTCGCCTTTCCTGCGATAGCCCCACGATTCGACGCAACATGCGCCAGGAGTTCCGTCCGCGCCGTGGTGAGGTGTTTCAGCAAAGCTTGGCGGATCGTTCCGTCCGGCGTCTCTTCGGCTCAGATTTGTATTACCAGGTGTACTACCGCCTATTGCGCGAAGAGGGAAAGAACATTGTCGAGCTCCGCGCCAGGGCGCGAGAGTTTCCCGTGTTACGCGCAGGGCTCCGTTATAGCAGCGTCTGGTACGGTAAAGCTTTCAGCGAACTGCTGTGGGAAGGTGTCAGCCCTGCCATGCTGCGTACCGAGCTCTTTACTGCCATCGGACTACGTGAGCAACACTACCGTGTGCGTCTGGAAATGGACCGCATTTGGCGAACACTGCTTACCGCGCGTTTGACGTTGGAGCAGCAACGCCAACGTTTCATCATGATGTACGGAATAGACGGGCACATGGTTGATCGCAGGCATTGGAACGCCGAGTTCAGTCTGGGACAACAGATTGCACGGCTGGGGACGGTGTACTTTGCCACATCTGTTGAAGTGCGCGATGAGATCCTGAATGACAACGAAGATCGCTTTGAGTTCGGACGCTTTCGACTGCAGAGTGTTGTCGATAGCCGTGATACAGCTCAGCTGACCTGCAACGGTGAGTATCACATCGTTGAGTATATCAGCGCTTTTCCGAATGAGGATGATTTGCCGCCCTTCTATCGCGCAGGACTTCACTTTGATAGCTGGCGTACGTTGTGGAAGCGGCACACGTTTCACTCAACGCTGTTCTACGGTATCGGTGACAGCCAGCTGCCCAGCGAGCGTTTTGAGTTTGGAGGCGATACCTGGCTGCGCAGTCTTAGGCCCAATCAAATCAATGGAAGGCAGGCTGCGGGTCTAGGGCTGGAGTACCGACCAAGAGTTTTCGATACCGAAATGGGCGGTTTGTACCTTAGTGGCCACTATACGCTGCTTGGCCTGGCACACAATTCGAGTCCCTTCATGCGTGTGAGCGATGTATCACAGGAGTTTTCTTCAAGCCTGAGTATCGGTTCTATTGTCGGTGAGCTTAGCCTGGGAGTGGCCGTGCTGACTCAGCACGAGTTGGACCCGCGAACACCGCGCTGGCGAATCTGGTCCGAGCTTGGCTATTCCTTCTGAGAACTCATCCCTACTTTGTGCCCCATGTTGAATGAAACCCGAATCCTGAAAATTGGAAGTCTCTGTATCACCAATGGACTTCTGCTGGCGCCAATGGAAGGCTACACGGATCAGCCTTTCCGTCGCATCTGTCGTCGTCTGGGCGCTGACCTGGTCTACACCGAATTTACTAGCAGTGAAGGTCTGGTGCGTATGGCGGGACGAACCGCGCGCAAGATCAGTCTCGCTGAAGATGAACGTCCCGCCGGAGTGCAGATCTTCGGTCGTGATCCAGAGCGTATGGCCGATGCAGCGCGCAGACTGATTGAGGGCGAACCCGACATCGTCGATATCAACTTCGGCTGTCCGGTGCGCAAGGTCACCGGCGGAGGCGCGGGTAGCCAGTTGATGCGTGATCCAGAGCGCCTGCTGGCTATCGCACGTGCTGTGCGCGAAGCCGTTGATATTCCGGTGACCGCAAAACTGCGCCTGGGCTGGGATCACGACAGTATTAATGTGGTCGAAATCTGTCAGCGACTGCAGGATATCGGCATCGAGGCGGTGGCCATTCATGGACGCACACGTTGTCAGAAGTACACGGGGCTGGCCGATTGGGATTGGATCGCGCGCGTACGCGAGGCACTGGAGATTCCCGTCATCGGAAACGGTGACGTGCTGACCCCGCAGGACGCGCAGCGCATGTTCGAACACACGGGGTGTCACGCAGTGATGATCGGTCGTGGCGTGATGCATAATCCCTGGCTGTTTGCCCGTTGTCGTGCCTGGTTGGACGAGGGCCGGGATCTTCCTTTGCCCGATATCAGTGATCGCGTGCGTGTTTGCCTGGAGCACCTTTCCTTGGCGGTGGAGCACAAGGGCGAGCTTCGCGCTGTACTCGAGATGCGGAAGATGTATCCTGGATATTTGCGCGAAGTGCCCGGCATGCGACAATTGCGTGCTGAGCTTGTAACACTGACAACCGAGGCTTCCGTTCGCGAGCGGCTTGAGCACTACTTGGAGCAGCTAGCTCAGAATCCGGACCCCCAGTTGCCACCTTCAGAGAATCAGCACGGATGAGTCAGATGATCACGAACGGCAAGGATCCGTATCACAGCATCGCCAGCTTCTATGACCGTATGATGGATCACGTTCCCTACAGCGAATGGGCGAGCTACGTGAATCAGATCTGGAAGCGACACGGGGAAGGTTCGCTGACTTCCTGCCTGGACACGGCTTGTGGAACAGGTCGCTTTCTTCTTGAGCTTGCGCTGCCCGGGCTCGAGTTGGCTGGTATGGATCGTTCCGCAGCCATGCTCGAGCTGGCCGCAGAAAGGATTTCAGGCGGCGATCCGATGCGCCTCGAACCGCAGGGAAATTTCGAGAGCGCTGTGCTTGTTTGTCCATGGACGAATCGCAAGGTGCTCCTGCGACGCTGTGACCTGCTGGACTTCAGCTGGGAGAAGCCGGTACAGCTGGTCACCTGCCTTTACGACTCCATCAACTATTTGCTGGAGCTGCCGCAGCTTGTGCAGGGCTTGCGGAATCTGCGGGCCTGCCTTCAATCCCACGGCCTGCTGATTTTTGATGTCTGCACGGAGCGCAATAGCCGAACGCACTTCTTGAATTACGAAGATGAGGCTTCGCTGGGGCCGTGGTCATTTCATCGCCATAGTTGGTATCACGAACAGAAGCGCATTCAGTACAACGAGTTCGTTGTTCGTGATACAAAACGAAAGCGTGTTAATCGTGCACACCATGAGCAGCGAATCTACTCTTTGCGAGAAGTCGAGCGGGCGATTGATGAGGCCGGATTAGAGTTGCTTGGCGGATTCGCGGAATTCGGTTTTCGTCGTGGTAGCGAGCGCGACGACCGTGTTCACTATGTCTGCCGAAGGGGAGACTGATGGCGCAGGATGAAACAAAGGTCTCTTTGCTGCTTGAGGCGCGCGGCTTGTGCTACAAATACACCGGAGGATTCGCACTGCGTGATGTGAACCTGCGATTGTACTCAGGGCGTGTTACGCTGTTACGTGGCGAGGCTGGAGCAGGCAAGAGTACATTGCTCTCGCTGTTGTCGGCACGACTTTCGGCAACGAGCGGCGTACTTGTCTGGCGTGGACGCGTGTTGAATCTGTCATCGGCGCAGGGTGTTGCCCGATGGCGACGGCAGTTGGCGCTAAGCGGGAATGGTATTGATTTGCCCATGGACCGGAGTCCACGCGAGTTGCTGTTGTTTCTGCTCGCTGGACGTGGCGTGTTACGTGCGACCGCACGGCGCGAATGCGTGCGCGTTCTGACTACACTTGGGTTGCTTCCGTTGGCAGATCAGTCTCTGTCGCGGCTTTCTGCGGGCCAAACCCGATTGGCAGCAATCGCCGCTGCCTTTGTGACACAGGCGCCCTTGATGTTGTTGGATGAGCCGCTGCGAGAGCTTGATCAGAAAGCCCGTGAGAGAGTGATGCAGCTGATTCATGATCGCGCTCGTGGTGGCAGCGCTGTGCTACTTGTATCACACGATCCGCACATGGAAGAGAGTGTCGACACGATCATCACCATGCGAGAAGGAACGCTGGAGGGGGACGAGTGATGATTGCCCTTCGTGAGTCCTGGCGTATGCTATCCCGAAGCCGCTCTCGTAGCGTGCTGCTCTTTCTGGCTCTCAGCGTTCTGTTGCTGATTTCATCTCAGTTGATGCTTGGATTGCAGAACAGTCAGCGGCTGCTTTCCGTGCTCTTTCGCACTGTGCCGGTTGACGTTTATCTCGACTTGCCGGGAGACGCAGACCTGCTCGGTGATACACGCCTGACGCGCTTGCTCGAACAGGTGGATTCACTGGAGCAGATTGAGCTCTTGCGTGTTCTCAGTCCACAAGCGGCAGCAGGCGAGTTCAGCAAGGCCTTTGGATGTGAAGTAGAGAGCATGCTTGGCGAGAATCCCTTTCCGGCCACGCTTGAGTTGTCACTCCGCCTTGGTGGTGATACATCCGCCATGCAGAAGGAATTGAGCTGGTTGGCGACTCAACCCGGTGTTAGTGAGGTACGAAGTGATACACAGCTACTGGGCGATCTTGGAGCACGATTGCACACCACCTTGGTTGTGTTGCTCGCGTTGACCGCCCTTCTGCTGCTGATCATCGTCTTTCTCGTCCGACGCGGACTTACTTCGCAGCTAGAGGGCTGGCGTCCGGAGATGGAATTACTCGCCCTCTGGGGTGCGCCACCCCTGCAACTCCAGCTGCCCTTTTTGCTGGTGGCGCTTCAGCAGGCGCTCTGGCCTGTTCCGCTGGTGACACTATTGCTGTGGGGTGAGCTTCTGCTGGCGCGTAGCGTTGGCTTCCATCTGCAGATGAGTTGCCAGCCGTGGTTGCCTTTGGCGCTTCTTTTTCTGTTGCAACTGCTCGTGTGGCCGGTTGTTTCGGCGCGCGTGAGACGCTGCTATCGCCGCCGCTGACCCCCGAGGAGTCAATTGCCGCCTAATGCTAGTTTTGTCGCAGAACAAGCAAATGGAATCGTCATGCAAGTAGCTTTGGCACACGACTGGATGGTAAGTATGCGCGGAGCGGAAAAAGTTCTGCTGGAAATGGCACGTCTGTTTCCTGGAGCTCCGCTTTATTCAATGGTGCACCTTAAGGGGAGCTGTGCTCCTGAAATTGAGCAATGCCGCATTCATACTTCCTTCCTCAGTAAACTACCGGGTATTGGCTCCTTTTACCGATATACTTTTCCCCTGATGCCTTTCGCGCTTCGCCAGATGAAAGTCCGAGAAGAGATTGATGTGATGCTTTCCACCAGTCACTGCGTGATGAAGAGCATCCAGGTGCCCCGAGGCGTAAAGCACATCTGCTATTGTCACACACCCATGCGTTATGTGTGGGGACAGAGCCACATGTATCACCACAATATGGAGCGAACAGCGGCAGCAGGCCTGCGCGTTCTTTCTGAAGCAATCAAGCGATGGGATCGTGACACAGCAGATCGGGTGGACCATTATATCGCCAATAGTCACTATATCGCCGATAGAATCAGATATGCCTACGATCGCGAGTCGGATGTCGTTTATCCGCCCGTCAACACAGAGTACTACTGCCGTGATTCAAGGGTAGCCCGTGAAGATTTCTATCTGATCGTTTCCGCCGCATCGCCCTATAAGCGGCTGGATCACGCCATTGACGCCTGTCGCATCCTGGGACGCAAACTGAAAATAGTCGGCCGCGGCCAACAACTGGAGCAGTTACGACGCCAAGCCGCAGACCTTCCTGATGTGGAGCTGCTTGGTTACCAAACCGACGAGCAGATTCTCAAGCTCTACCGAAGTTGTCGCGCCTTGCTCTTTCCGGCGGAAGAAGATTTCGGCATTGCCCCGGTGGAAGCAATGAGTTGTGGTGCACCGGTTGTTGCCTACGGCGTTGGTGGATGCGCTGAGACGGTTGTGGATCTTGATGCACACGGAAGGACTCCAACTGGCGTGCACTACATGGATCAGACTCCCGCTGGTCTGGTGTCTGGTATCGAGCGCTTTGAGGCTGCCATGTCAAGATTCGACGGCGTCGCAATTGCGGAGTGGGCCCAGACATTCAGCCGCGAGAGTTTCATTCGCAGCTATTTGCGCGTACTTGCCGAACAGGGTGTAACTGTACCTTCGCAGTATTGACCCGTTGTTATATTTGTATCACAGGGAACTCAGAGGCAGTATTACAAACTATCCAGCAACTGAAGGTATTGCTTCGCCAGCGCGCCGCGTTCAAAGGGCTCATAATTTCCAGGGATGAGGTTGTAGGCTGTTTGAAGCTGTGTTCTATTCGCCAGCATGCGTTCTATCGCGTCCGCAATTGCAGCAGGACTGCCGATGTCAGCGGCTTCACCCGCTTTTAGCTTCAGGACCAGGTCACGTAGAATTCCTGCACGGCTAAGGACGAGTATCGGCTTCATCATTCGCAGGTATTCAAATGTTTTACCCGGGTATATGATATCCGTCAGTGGAAGGTCGAAAAGGATGTGAAGCAGGGCGTGACACGCGCTTAATGTGAGCAGGCTTTCGTGGTGAGGAAGATGTCCCACGAGTTCAATCATGTCAGCGCACTCATGCCTGGCTACCATGGGTCCAGCATAGGCGCAATTGCCAATCAGTTTGACTCGCAGTGTGTCACGAACAGACGGGTTTCTTTCAAGTAGCAGATCAAGTGCCTGGCATACAGGCTCAACAGAATGGGGACCGCTTAGCCCCCCCATTGCTCCCGCGTAACCCAGAACGAAGCCATCGTCAGGCACGGGTAGCGTTTCAATACGGAAGTCCTCCTCGTCAAATCCATTGGTTATGATACTGGCTTTTGTATCACCTCCAAGTTGCTTGCAGATCCAGGCGTGGTAACCAGGTGTTACGCTGACTACATGATCGGCGCGACGCATGGTGTATCGTTCCAACATGCGTTGTTCCCATCTGAAGAAGTCGTTGTTCGGGGCCAGCAGTGGATCCAGCGCCCACATATCGCGAACATCCAGCACAAACTTCCGATCTGGGAATGCGTGTTTGAGCAGCGGAAGCAGAAGGCTCATGGTGTTCGGTGGACTAGTGATTACTACGATGCCAATCCCGTTGTCCCGAATGATGCTCTTCGCTTTGTGATACATTGCCGGAAGAAAGCGAAAGCGGTTATCCGGGAAGGGAAGAATACTGCGAATCAGCATCCCCGCCCAGCGCTTGGCAGGTGTTCTGACGACCACATCATCCAGACCCGGTTGAATAGGATCAGGATTGGCCACGTGTATCGTGACCCCGTCGATCTGCTTGCCTAGACTGGCGTCAGCGTTACGTGTCTCGAAACCTCCAGTAAGCACATGGACATCACGCCCGGCCCGGTGGAAATACTTGGCCAGTTTCAGCATGCGAACTGCGCCACCTCCGCCGACAAAGGGGTGGAAGTCGTAGGCGATAAGTAGAATAGGTGTGGTCATAAACCTGCTTCTCCGGGATCTTGGCAGAGGCAAGTTACTATCCAACCGGAGGATCGTTTATGCGCCTGGCCATTGATGGTCGCGCAATCATGCCGCATCCCGACGGAATCGGGCGATACAGCAAGGCTTTGATTCAGGGAATTGCTCACGAAGTAGCACAGCGTGCGGATCTTGAGCTGATCGTGTATGTAACACACCATGTGTTTTCCTTTTCCCCAGAATCCAGGTGCCGTCAGGTCCTTGTTCCCAGGCGGTATGTGCATCCGTACACGATTCTTGCCTTTCACCGTCGCCTGCACAATGACGGCATCAATCTGTTGTTTGCGCCCTTCTTTTTTGCCCCGGTGTTTTTTCGAGGTCGGACAGTACTTACTGTGCACGACTTGATGTGGTCGCACTACCCGCGGTTGCAGGGCCCCTTGTCGAGCAACTGGAACTGGTTGCGCTGGTTGACACAGCGTGCAGCGGTGACCTTGTCTTTAGGAAAAGCAAGCCATGTGTTCTGTGTCAGTGAGTCAACGCGCAAGGATCTCGTATCACATTATCCACAACTTGAGTGCTGTAGCACGGTGACACATCTTGGGATTGATCATTTGCCTTCCGTATCTGCGGCTCTACCCGTTAGCGAACGCGGGAACTACCTGCTCTTTGTCGGTAATACGAAGCCCTACAAGAATCTTGATAATGTGATAAGTGCCTTTGCTGTGTTACATGCCTCAGGTCGATACCCGGAGTTGCAACTTGTGATACCGGGAAGGATAGATAGTTGCCGTGCAGGAATCGAGCGTCTGATTCAAGAATTGAGCCTTTCGCAGAGTGTTCGACTGGTCGGGCCGGTCGAGGATCACGAGCTGTGTGAGCTCTACCGCTGCGCCCGAGCGCTTGTCTTCCCTTCGCGTTATGAGGGCTTTGGCATTCCTGTTCTAGAGGCGATGCACTTTGGCACGCCGGTTGTCACCAGTGATCGAAGCAGTCTACCGGAAGTGGCCGGGAAAGCAGCATTGGTGGCAAATCCAGATGACCCGCGAGAGATCGCGTCCGCCTGTGATAAGCTGCTATCCAATGATATTCTGGCCGGTGAGCTCGCCGAGATGGGAAGAGTACGCGCTGCGAGTTTTCGCTGGGAAAGCACGGTAGCAGAGAGTTGGCGCGTGTTGCTTTCTTTGCTGGAGAAGAGGCTTTGATTGCTTCTTGCTTAGCCAGCTCTTTCGTCGCGAAAGATCACACGAATTCTGTTATCGGCGCCGCATGTCCAGGACAGCTCCAGACGAGTTGCCCTTTGACGGGCACCATATCCTCTGGATATGTCCACGCTTTCCCAATGCGCACCCAGCTCCGGTGGAAACTCGCACAGTAGAGTCTTGGCCGCAGAGTTGTCCATTGCAAGCCGTAGAGTTCCGCCACGGATCTCTACCGGTTGGATTCCCGGTGCAAGGATGTGGACCAATCGTCCTTGCCGACCATGCAAAAACTCGCCTGTAGCTCTGGTATCAATAATCACAGCATCAGATTCGAGGCGCACTTCGCGTGATACATTGACATTCGACCCCGGAAAGTAGTCGTGAATGTCGACGCGGGCTGATGCTTTTCCTATCATCACACTTTCAGTGTTATTGCGTAGAGGATAACGGAAGAGCTCAAGATCGCTAAGCGGAACTTGTTCCAGGTCCTCACAACAGAAAACACTATGCATGGAAGTGGATCTGAGACGATTTCGCTCACTGGCGTCTCCGGTATAGGTTTCCATTCCAGGATCAACCAGAATGGCTGTATCACCGTGATACAAACATAAACTGCTTTGATCATTATGGTAGTGACCCGTAGGAGCACGTTCAAGCAGGTATCCTCCACGTAGAAGGGCCCACCATTGCTTGTGCTGTAACCGGATCAAGCCGGATTGTGGAAGAATACTTAGTGCGGGTTCGGGTAGGTGCTTGCGGTCCCGTGACTCGACGAGGTCCTGTGGACAGAGGAGCTGACTGTACAGAGAGGGTGCCCTTGAACCTGGAAAGCAATCAGGGAACAGCGCGGCAGAAAGGTCCAGCACCCAGTCGCAGGATTCGAAATGCCAATCAAAATAGTGATCAAGGATCAGCACTCGACCATTGTCGCAATCGCCAATGGCTGGCAGCTGTTGCGAGGGCGTGATACACAGCAACAGCGCACGACACATGCTGCGAAGAGTATTATCCCACCGCTCTGATAGTTGAACCTTATTGCGTCTTGCAACGCAAGTAGCCAGCAAGAAGAATTCCAGATTCAGCCGATGGTAGTGAGTGGATCCCTCATGAGAAAGCCCATCCGGAGCAACTTGCTCCTTGAGGGCGGTGGATAATCCCGCCACTCCTGTACGCAGCCAGGTCTCGGCTCTTTTCTTGCTGCTCCCCCGCATTGTGCGGAAGCACAGCCCAAGCATGAAGAGGCCCAAGTAGTTGCTGATTAGGTGATTGTTGGGGTTCGGACTGTACTCGAGGTTGTTGTGAATGTAATCCCCATGATCCAGGAGGCTGGAATAGAAGCGATTGCGGAAGCTCAGATCCCGATCCAGGTCCTCCTGAAACAGTTCACCTGCCAGTAACAGACTGATTGCCCGCAAAGCCACTTCCATGGCAGAAGTCCAATTGATGCTCCCATCAAGAGGATTTTGCTTCCACCAGGATTCCAGTTGTTCTTTGAAGAGGAGCCAAGCCTTTTCGTCATCAGCCAGGCACTTGCCAAGTGCAAGGGGTATCAAGTGCTGCATCCTGGATAGCTCATAGACATACTTGACATCTGAGGTGTTTGTCAGGTCGATTGTCCTGAGCTTCGCGTAAAAGGCATGTCCCCAGCAATAGCCAGATGAGACGTCCTGGCTCCAGTTGAGCTTCCGAAGCGGCAGATTCACGACTAGCTGGAGCAGATTGAAGTCGCCCTTCAGGATTCGCTCATAATCTGTGAGGATCGCATTCCGTTCGCTCTTGCCAAGGTGTTCAAGGGCCAATGCGAGAGGGCCGAAGTAGCGAGCTTGTGTATGGAAATCGGCACTGACTCTCAAGCGAGCCTCTCGAGACAACAAGCCAAACCGCAAACGACGCAGTGCGCGTATCGAATGCCGTTTCAAACGCTTGCCAAAAGGCAAACGCTGTCTGCAGTTGACTGCGCGAATCATTTTTCGCCGTCTGCAGTTGTGTTGCTCACTGTCGTTTCAACGCAGTCACTGCGAAGTCGTTGGTGTATCGCGAGAAGAAGCCAGAACCAGACAACCCATTTTCCATAGAAAAAAATTGAGTCGATCAAACCGACCATCAAATAGGTGCTTAACGCGACAGTGGTTGCGTAGAGCAAGGGGTCGCTTGAAAAACTGCCCTGGAAGAATGCGCGAAGGGATAGACCGCGCATCTTGAATCCACCCACTGTTTTTCCGAACACCGCTCCCAAGTACAGAATCATGCCGGGAATACCAATACTAACGGCCTTGTTTAGGAAGAAGTTGTGCGCGTGATGCAAGTGACTCAGCGGCATAAGGGTGAACTTCGTGTAAAGCAGCGTGAAGTTCCCCAGGCCGACACCAAACCAGGGATGAGCCGCAATCAATCGAACACAACCTTGATAGGCCATCAAACGTGCGGCTGTACTGATATCCATCATGCCTTCGGATGCCGTGAAACGTGTGAACAGCAGTTCCGCGCCCAGTCCAATAATGCCCAGCCCCATCAGCCCGAATACCCATGTGGAATTCCGGATGCGTCGCATTTGTAGGACAATACCCACCAAAACGATTCCAAATGCCATCCGTGAGTTTGTCAGCAGCACAAGGATGAAATGAAGGAGGAGCACAATCTGCCAGAAGCGCTTGTTTTGCTCCCGGTGGACAAATTCCATCGCCAGCGGTACAAGGGCGGCCGCTGTGTATCCGAACATCGTCACAGACATGGAGGGGAAACCAGCGACGCGCTCAGCGGCAGGGTCAATGACTTTGGAGATAATGCTTCCAACACCGATGATAGCATAGACAATCAGCAGAGTCTTCAGCACGCGGATGAAGTACTCCCGATCGGCTTTCATGGAAGAAATGGCCAGGTACATACCGAATGGCGCCACAAACTGGCCCAGAAACATCATTACTCGCAGTTCATGCTGGGAGCGGAGGAATGCATAAGCTCCCAGGAGCAGGAGTACTGAGAAGAGGCCATACTCTTTGATGTCAGGGGAACGGTACTTGCCTCCTTGCACCACATTGGTAATGAGGGCTAGCATGACAATTCCCAAAGCGGCTGGTACTATCAGGTACTCCTGTGATGTCAGGTAAAGGATGGGAAAAACCATGATAGCGGTGTGCAGAGGCTGGCGTAGCATTGTCAGAGCGATCAGTGTGAGCGCCATCAAACCCGGTGCCGCATACAATAGCAGTAGAGATTTTTTTCCACCAATGAAGGCTAATGCGTGTACAAGGCTTAAGGAAATCCCGACGCCCAGAAGGATCAGGAGAAGGAGTCTCCAGCCTCTGATCTCGAAGGGGGCATTCTTCATGCGGACGCTTTCACCTGCTTGCTATTATCCCGGCCTAGTTGCGATTGGCAACAGAGAGCGCTGCAATATACAACACGGTGTTTAACAGGAGCATCGGTCACACTCTGAGGGGACGGCGGTACCTGTTCAGAGCTGAAAAGGATTAATGGTCCTGATCGCAGTAGTCGAGGAACAGAATCCGTTTACCTGCCCGTGTCATCAGGATTGGTGTCACATAATCGAAGGAGGCAATTTTGATTCCCAGCAGCTTGTTCTCCAGATAGGTCTTCAGCTGGAGTTCGTTCTCGCGGTTGTATTCTGCAGTTCGCTCCACACGAACCACCAGTTGTCCCGGTTTCAGCTGTACCAGCTGGAAGGCGATCAGATTGCTCGAAAACTGAAACTCGCCAAAGATAAAGGGCAGGCGGGAACCATCGGCAAGGCGCATTTGCTCAGGCTTGCGCCCATCCAGATTTCTCAGACGCGTGTAGGTCCGACCACAGGTACACGGGCCCTCGGCAAAGCTCCCGAAGTCACCGGTGCGGTAGCGGATGATGGGCATCTTCTGCGCAATCAGTGAAGTTGCGATGATTTCTTGACCAACGGTACGCGGTGTTGTGCTCTCCAGGTTCACCACACAATACAATGGCTCGATGTGCAGCTCGTGGGAATGTTCGCACTCGCCAGCAAACACGGCATGCTCCGAATGTCCGTAAAGGGATATCACTCGCGCGCCGAATGTTTCCTCGACAATCCTGCGATCGGAATCGGTGAGGACTTCAGAGGAAAGAAGAGTTGCCCGAAGTCGGGGTAGCACCATCCGGGTTCCCTGTGAGGCAACCAACCGGGCGAATCGCGACAAGGTCGATGGGTAGCCGTGGAAAAAGTGCGGTGAAAAAGCTTCGACACGGCTACGGATTTCCTTGAGAGTATCCTGGTTGATTCGCTGGTGATTAATTTCTAGCCGGTTTCCACTTTGCCGCATAAGAACACTGCTGTCCGGCCCCGTGATCTTGAAGACGACAAAGCGCTGCCGCCGGTAGGGCTGATACCCTACTCTGGAAAGCAGGCTTGCCAAGAACGCCTGCTCTATGCCGTGGCGTCGGAAGCGTTTTTCGAGGACTCGTACCGGGGTTCCGGTGAAGCCACTGGAAGAGTAGGCCGTGTATTTGCCACGGTATTTGGCGTTAAGGTATTCGTAAAGTTCGTTCAGCCCTTCGCGTGTGATACACGGATAGGCCTTCAGTTCATCAAGAGACTTGAGCGGGCCTGGATGAAGTCCCGCCGAACTGAAGTTGTCCGCATAGAGGGGAATCTCCCACGCCAGAGCCAGCACTTGATTCAAGGTGCGCAGCTGATAAGCAGCGATTTCATTGGCGGTCGCAAATTCGTAGCGGCGAATACGGGCGAGCCATGGCGCAGTGTAAGCGAACGCGTGTAGCTCCGGAGGGAACTGACTGGAAATCGTTCGTGAGAGGCTACGGATATTCATTAGCTAGCACTTTGATTTTACAGAGATTGCCTTGCTTGAATCCCCGAATGGTACATTGGCTGTGCCAGCTAAGCTGGCCTCCACATCGCTATTCTGCAAGAGCACGGCAAAAGAAAGCAAAGAGCGAGCTGTGAATCCGTCTCCTTCCCATTGTGTGACAGGTGCGAAGCGACTGAGTTAGAGCGGGAATTGCAAAGTTGAGTTCGTCGCGGATCAGCATGGGTTGCTGGTCGCGACAAATCGTTTGCAAAGAAGAGTGCCATCGATGTTGAATAGTATCGCTGCCCTGTTTTTCAACCGCGTGCTCATCCGTTCAACTGGCCTGCTCACGAGTATTCTGCTAGCCCGGTTGCTTGGTCCGGAATTGCAGGGGCAAGCCAGTCTGTTGATTATGGTGGGAGTGCTTTTATTCACGTTTGCGGTTCTAGGCCTGGACTCCGGCGCGGTCTATTTCGTACGTCGCCTGGGGGAGGAAGAGAGCAGCTTTTTCTGGAGCGCGCTACCGCTTTTCCTGACGGGGTGCCTGGTTGGCTGCGGCCTTTTTGTTTTCTCGGCACGCAGCTTTCTCGCTTCCGCATTTCACGACTCCAGCACACCTGCACTTCTGTTCACCTGTGGATTCGTGATTGTCGAGGGGCTGTTTTCGATTCTTTCTATGCTGATAATGGCGCAAGAGCGCGTGCGTCAATACAACATTGCCACTGCCGTCAAAGCGGCATGCTTGCTCTTGCTGATGGCAGTTGCGCTTCTGGCTGGCTGGCGTTCGGTGCCGCTGGTGATAGCCTTATACGGATGCAGCGGACTACTGGCCTCTGCGGTAGCGCTGTACTTTCTACGTCCGCGGCTAAACGGATCACATCGTTTGAGCATACGTCAAATGCTCTCCTTTTCTCTTTTTCCGTGGTCGGGCAATCTGCTGAATCTCTTGAGCCTGCGCATCGACGCCATCATGGTTTCCGCATTCGTGGTGAGTTCGGACAAAGTGCGAGCAGAAGATCTGGGCCTGTACACGGTTTGCATCATGGCGATTGGCGCAGCGCGCGAGTTTCAGAATGCAATTCAGACTGTGTTTTTCCCGCATGTAGCTGGACAACCGTTGAATGAGGCCATTCAGACAACTCGTCGTGTTTACAAGGCCTCCTTTTTTCTGTTTCTGCTTGTCTTTCTTGCGATTTGCGCTTTTGGCTATCCCGCATTGCTGCTTTACGGACGAGAATACGCTGCGGCTTATCCGACGCTTGTCATTCTGGCTTTTGGCAGTGTTGTGGTGCGAGGAAACGTCGGCAGTCTTTCCCTTTTTCTCACCGCATTTGAACGGCCAGGATACCCTGTTGCGATGAGTGTCTTCAGCGTCATTGCTAATGTACTGTTGAATCTCTTGCTGCTGCCACGCTTTGGCATTGCTGGCGCTGCACTTGCCACAACGCTTTCCATAATCATTGGCAAGATTGTTGTTGTTGCTTTGTTCTGTCGCGAGACGCGAACCAGCTACTTTCGCTCTCTGCTGGCTACTTCGCGGGATCTGCAGGAATACCGTCAGCATGCGTCGCGGTGGATCCGCTCTAGATTTTCCAGGGGGCAATAGTGCGTTTCATTCTGTTCCTCTTACCACTCATTCTGGCTGCGTGTGCGACGCGTGATACAGAACCCGCTTCCCGTGATTCAGCTATGTCGCATGGCGAGCGGGGGGTTGCACTTCACGAGGACGTTCCGATTGTCGCTCAGGTCGCCGATTCCATCTACACGCTGTCGCGCCTGCAGAACTGGCTTGATTCCAGCGGTGATACACTGTCGCGTGCGCAGATCGAGCGTCACCTGCTGGATTGGATCGAAGGGCAGATCTTTGTCGCAGAAGCCAACCGGCGCGGTATCAGCAGGGATCCTGTGATACGCGAGGACCTGGCTGCGATTCAGAATCGCTACCTGCGCGGCCTGGTAATGGAACAGGAGCTGAGCGCGCCCGAGGAAATCAACGCTCGCGATCTTGCGCGTTGGTATCGGCGCAATCAGGAGCGCTTTCGCATTGATGAAGAGCAGCTGAAATTCAGTTGGTACTGGTCTGCGGACAGCCTGATGGCCCTTGAGCTTCGGCGGGCGGCTTCGCTGAATCGTATCACGGCCGACCAACTTGGGCAGGACAGTGTTCGCTACGGCAAGACCGAGTTTATCACGCGCTACGAAACAGATCCGCAGTGGGCGGAAGAAATCTTCGCCATGGAGTACCTGCAGATTTCACCGCTCTATGCGCGGGACGAGGGGTGGCTTTTCTTTCAGGTTGTGGGGCGTCGGCCTGCGGGCTATGTGCCGCCGCTCGATGCCGCTGGCTACGAGGTGGAACAAGCCATGCGTGAAGAGCGGCTGTTGGAACGACAACGGCGTTTTGAGAGTACGTTGCGCGATCAGCAATCCTACCAACTGGATCTGACGCCGCTCTTCGAGTCCGAAGGCCGCCACCTGGAGCCCTGACAGGGTAGCTGCTCATTACTACCTTCGAAAGCTGTCGATGCGCCAGAGATCGGTGCGAGTGCCCGAACGGCGCAATTCGAACTAAACAGGATACACCCATGCCGAAGTTCTTGTATGTCCTCTGCTGCCTGATTCCGCTGGTGGCAAGTCTCGCCCAGGAAACGCTGGATCGCGTGCTGGTAGTGGTAGATCAGGAGATCATCCTGGAAAGCGAAGTCACCCAGGAACTGCAGCGCTACCTCATGGAGAACGGGCAGGATCCCGATCGCATGAATGTGGATGAGCTCGAGGATATCAAACTCCAGCTTGTGCAAGGCATGATCGATTCCCGCGTCATGTTGGCTGTAGCACGCGCAGACACCAACATCATCGTGCAGGACAAAGATGTCGAGCGTGCCACCGATGAGCGCATTGATGCCATTGCCCGTCGCGTTGGCGGCACGAGCCGGCTGGAGGAGCTGATGGGGCAATCGGTGCGCAAGATCCGCGCCGACCTGCTACAGGATATGCGCGACCAATTCTACGTCGAACAGCTACAGCAGCGCTACTTGGGTGATGTCACTGTAACACGCCAGGAGATCGAAAACTTCTTCGCCGCCTACCAGGACAGTTTGCCGCGCGTTGGCGAGTCTGTGCATTTGCAGGACATCTTTCTGGAGTTCAAGGCCAGCCCGGAAAGTGATCAGCACGCACACGCGTTGGCAGATAGTGTGAGACAACTGCTTGTTGCCGATCCACCCGCTGATTTTGCTGAAATGGCGCGTACCTTCAGTCAGGACGAGGCCAGTGCCGAGTACGGCGGCAGTATTGGTCGTACCAAGCGTGGTACTCTCGTTCGGCCTTACGAAGAGGCCGCTTATCGCATGAAAAAGGGTGAGATCAGCGAGCCGATTCGTTCTGAATATGGCTGGCATGTGATACGTCTGGATGACCGCGCAGGCGAGTACATCGAGACCAGCCACATCCTCTTTAGTCTGCAGCCGACAAGCGAAGACGAACGATACGCCACCGATCTTGCTGATTCACTCTACGCCCTGCTGCAGCAAGGAGCTGCCTTCGATAGTCTGGCCAGGCGCTACACGCATCACGAGCTTAGTCGCCAAGCAGGCGGAGATCTGGGCTGGATCGAGTTTGACAAACTGGTTCCCCTGGTGCGCAGTCGCGTACGCGATCTGGATACCGGGGCCATGCTTCCTCCAATGCGTGGTGAGATGGAGGGCAAGCAAGGTTTGCACATCTACCGCAAACTTGATCAGCGTCCTTCGCGACGTCCCAGTCTCGAGGAGGATTGGGAGCAAGTGAGTCAGCTAGCGCGGAATTGGAAGAAGAACCAGCAGTTGCAGGACTACGTCTCCGGACTGCGTTCGCGCGTGTATTACAGGATCGTGGACTGACGAAAACTATGCTGCCGCCCGTAAAATGGTTGTTCCTGCTGCTCTTGGTGACACCACTCTTCGCACAGGAACTGAGCATTGCGCGCATCAAGTATGATGGCGGCGGCGACTGGTATGGTGATCCGACCAGCCTTCCCAACCTGCTGGAGTTTGTATCACGCAACACGGACATTGAAACAGCAGCCAAGGAAGACGTCGTCGAGCTGGATGATCCACGGCTTTTTGCCTATCCCTACCTCTACATGACCGGGCATGGGAACGTTCATTTCAGCGAGCGCCAGGCTCAGCGCTTGCGGCTCTATTTGAGTCACGGCGGGTTCTTGCATGTGGATGACAACTACGGCCTGGACGAGCACTTCAGGCGCGAGATCCGGAAGGTCTTTCCGGATCACGAACTGGTCGAGGTTCCTTTTGATCATGCTGTGTATCACAGCCGGTTTGAGTTTCCTCACGGCTTACCTAAGATCCACGAGCACGACAACAAACCGCCGCGCGGCTACGGGATTTATCTGGACAACCGCCTTGTGCTGTTCTACACCTGGGAGTGCGATCTAGGTGACGGATGGGAAGATCCGGAAGTCCACGAAGATCCTGAAGAGCTGAGACAGAAGGCACTGCGCATGGGGACCAATATCCTGGTCTATGCACTAGGAGGGTGAGATGGCGGTGTCTGTATCACATGGTCGGGTGTTGGGATTGCTCTTGCGCTTGCGTCGCCGCTTTCGTGCGCGACGACTATTGACAGCGGTTCTGTGGTGGATTGCCTCGCTACCCCTACTATTGCTGTTCCTGCTGATCGAGCACTTCTCTTCGCATGATCCTGCCGTACGCCAAACGCTTGCTTCTCTTGCCACTGTTGCTTCCCTTGGCTGGATCGTTGCTCTGTTGTTGCTGGTGCTGCGCGAGGTGATTCTGTTGCGTGCTACACCGCATCTTTACGATCTGGCACGTCGCATCGGCTGGGGAAGTCCACAAGTCCGCGATCGACTGCTCAACGGCCTGCAGGTAGTAGAGGCTGGTGAGCTGAATGTTCAAGGATATGATCCTGAACTGATCGCAGCTAGCCTGGACAGCGTTGTTCCGCAGCTTGCTAACGTGGATGTGACACATGCGCTTCCACGCAGGCCCCTTAGGCTTGCGCTGATGTTTTGTGTCACCAGTCTGGTGCTAGCTGCTGGTGTCCTGCTTGGAGCACACGAGAGCGCAGAACTGGCTGCAAGGCGATTGGCGGATCCGCAGCGGAATTTCCTGGCTCCTCCTCCCTATCAATTGACGCTTCATGCCGACAGTACCACGGTTGTCGCTGGGCGCAGGATCAGCATTGGAATTGATGTCATTGGAAATTCGCTTCCCCAGAACGTGAACCTTTTTCAGCGAAATGAATCCGGGCTGCGACAATGGCCGCTACTGGTTCAGCGGGGTCATGCAGAGTTGCTGGATCACGTGTTACACACCGATGCCAGGTTCTGGGCCGAAGCCGAGAACTGGAGCCTCGGGCGCCATCGCATTGTGCGAAGTGATACACTTGCGCTCACTGTGCTAACGCCACCTCGCCTGGAAGAGTACGAAGTGAGTGTTTATCCGCCAGCTTACACGGGACAGGGTGCGCGTGTGCTGGAGGCGGGCAGCGGTGACCTGGTGTGCCCTCTTGGTTCCCGAGTGCATGTTGAGGGGCGTTTTAGCGAGCGGCTACTTGATGCAGCCATGACCTTCTCCGGCGAGGGCGGTGATACACGCGTAGAGTTCTGGTCAGACAGCCTGAATGATAAGCGGCGCTTTGCTTTTGACTGGCGCGCACGTCGCGATGGTCGCTGGTGGCTGGAGTTACTGGATGAAGACAGCTTGCGGCAGGACGATGTGGTGATACATAGTCTTCGTGTGATTCCCGATCGTCCTCCCGTGCTGCGCATGGTGCATCCGCAAGAGCAGGAAATCGAGCTGGACCGGCGACTTCGTCTTCCGCTTGTTGGCGTGGCAGAGGATGACTATGGTGTGACACGTCTTCGCCTTGTTTACAAGCGTGTTTCCGCTGTGACACGAAGTCTGCACGAACAACCTGATCCCACGCTGCTGACCGATCCTCCCGCCGATTGGACACAGCGTGATCTGGAGCTGCGTGCGCTTGGTGGCAAAGCGCGAGCTGCGCTGGATTACATCTGGAATCTGCTGGATGAGAACCTGATGCCCGATGACGAAGTCTGGTTCTATCTGGAGGTCTTTGACAACAATGGCTGGCAGGGCGCACAATCCACGCGCACGCCGCTTTACCTGATCAAAGTGCCCGGAGTCAGCGAGCTCTTTGCAGAAGTTGAGCGCGATCAGGAGAATCTGGCCGAGGAAGCCGAGCGACTGTTGCAGGAGACGCAACACAATGTCGAGCAGCTGCGCGAGCTGAACGAGGAGCTCAAGCGAAATCCTGAAATGAGTTGGGAGCAGCAGCAACGACTGAAGCAGCTTGTGCAACAACAGCAAGAGACCATGGAGCGCGCGGCCGAGGTGGCCAAAGAGCTGGAACAGCTTGAGCAGCGCATGGAGCAGAACAACATGGTCTCGGAGGAGTTGCGCGAGAAGCTGTCGCGGTTGAAGGATCTGTTGAACGAAGCCATCAGTCCAGAGTTGATGGAACGCCTGCGTAAAGCGGCCGAACAAGCACAGCAGCCACCGCAGCCTCAGCAGCCGCGCACCGGTGATATGGAAGAGGTGTTGCGCCAGATGGAGCGCCAACTCGACCGCTTCCTCGCCGTCATGGAGCAGCTTCGCCTTGAGCAGCGATTGGAGGAGTTGGCCCGTCGCGCTGAGGACTTGCGCGATCGTCAGCAGCAGGTCAACGAAACGCTTCAGAACCCGAATGCAAGCCGGCAGCAGCAGGATCTGGCGGCTGGCGATGAGCAGCGCGCGAGCAAGGACATGGAGCAGTTGGCGCAGGATGTATCACGGCTTGAGGAAGAATTCGGCCAGCGTAGTGACTTTCCGCGTCAGCAAGTTAAGCAGGCTGAGCAGCACCTGCAGCAGAATCAGCCATCGGCCAAGATGCAGCAAATGGCTGAGGAGATGCAGCAGGGTGATCCAGAAGCCGGCGAACACGGCGAGGAGATCGAGCAGGACCTGGCACAGCTAAACGAAATGCTGCAGCAAGCCTTGTCGCAAGCCAAACAGAATGCGCAGGAGGAGATGGGGCGTGAGATTGATCGGCTCTGTCAGGAGTTACTGGTCCTGAGCTTGAGTCAGGAAGAAGTCAACGCCGAGATTCCCACCCTAAGCCGTGGTAGTCTGCGCTTGCCGCCGCTGGCGGAGCAGAGCCAGGAAATTCGCTTGGGCGCCGAGGCCGTTGCCGATGCCCTGCTGGAGTTGAGTCGCCAGAGCTTTTTCATCGACACCAGAGTCATCGCCTTGCTTGGGCAATCGCTGGATCTGCTGAATCAGATTATCGAGGGCTATCACGAGCGCAACCTGGGAGCGCTGCGACAGCAGGGTCCCGAGGCCATGGGCAAGTTCAACATTGCCATTCTCATGTTGAAGCAGGCCAAGCAGCAGATGCAGCAGAGCTCGTCTTCGAGCGGATTTGAAGAGCTGATGGAACAAATGGCCCAGGTCAGTAGCCAGCAGCAGTGCCTGAATGGCCAATGCAACAAGCTGATGTGCAACAACCCAGGCGGAAGTCAGAAGCCGATGTCCATCAGTTTTGGCGAGGCTGCTGCCACGCAGGGACAGATTCGTGAGCAGATGGAAGCCCTTAGCGAGAAGCTGGGCGAGGATGGGCAGCCGGTTCTGGGTGATACAGGCAAGATCAGTTCGGACATGCGCGAGGTCGAGGAAGACCTGGAAAACCAGATCTACACCGAACGCACACGCCATCTGCAAGAGCGCATTCTCAGTCGTTTGCTGGAGGCGCAGCGCAGTCTGCGTCGGCAAGATGAAAGCAAGAAGCGCGAGAGTCGCAGCGCAGAGCAATTGCAGGCTCCCGAGCCGCCTCCGCTGCCCGATGCCGAAGAGGCCGACCGCTTGGAGCGTGACCTGATGCGCGCCTTGCAGGAAGGCTACACGCCTGATATGGAGCAGCTCATCCGCGACTATTTCGAAGCACGGCGACAGCAGAAGGATACAGGAGAGAAGCAGCATTAGCTCGCGGACTTCTTCCGCAGATCTCGCTCAGATCGGTGTCAAATAATGCCGATACTAATAACGTATTGTTACTTCCGTATACGGATCATGCCGTTGCGGTAGGAGATCCTTGTCGGGAGGTGGTATGAGCAAGAATTCACCGTGGACCGCTGAGGAAGATTTCACTGCAACCGCTGAATACCTGGAGCGTGAAGCTGCTTTTCGTCATTGTCCGGTCGGCATACTGGTAGTTCGTGAAAATGCGATTTGCCAGGTGAATCCACAGCTAGAAGAACTCCTGGGGTATTCCGAGAAAGAGCTGCTGGGTAAGAATCCATGCCTTCTCCATGACAGGCAGGATTGTCCGCTGTCTCTGCTTGGGAACTGCGATTTGCAGCGTGATGGTGGCCCGGCACACACATTCGAGTATCCGCTGAAGCACCGCAATGGGCATGTTCTGTGGTGCAAAATCAACGGCAAACACTGCAATTTTCCAGAAGGCGGAGGCACTGTTCTCAGCATTGTTGATGTTAGCAAGGAATACGGCTATCGCCAGGAAGTGCTACGCGCCAAGCGTGAGTGGGAGGCGACCGTAAATGCGTCGCCAGATATGATCGCCTTGTTGGACACAGAAATGAGGCTGCAGCGAGCAAATGTGAGCTTGTGTCAGGCAGCCGGGAAGAGCCAGCAGGAGCTGATTGGCTGCAAGTGCTACGACGTCTTTGGGAATGGAGAAATCTGCGCCGCTTGTCCCTATGACGACACAGTACGCGGAAAGCAGAGCCATCGTGTGCGTGTGACATTGAAGAATCCGGCGGGCGAGTTTGAGGTGAGCTGCGCCCCGCACCTGGATGAAAACGGGCAGCTGCTGGGCACAATTCACATTGTCCACGATCTCAGGCCGCTACTACGCGAACAGCATCAGAGCCTGTCCTTGCAAGAGAAGCTGCTACAGAATCAGAAGCTAGAATCAATCGCAGTTCTTGCTGCCGGTGTAGCACACGAGTTCAACAACATTCTGCAGACCATTTCCAATCGAGCTGAAGTGGTGATGTTGGATCACGATGCGGAATCGCACACGGCAAGTTCCCTGCAGGCGATCATTGGCAGCGTAAGCCGCGCCTCTTCCATTTGCGATCAGCTGCTGACGTTCTCCGGGCAGCGTTCAGGGCGCAAGGAACTTGTGGATCCAGTGCCACTCGTACAGCAGCTCGCGCACTGGCTTTCGTTAAGCGCTCCACCTACGGTGAAGTTGAAACTGGATGTTGGTGATACTCCTGGACGGCTGCAGATTGATGTATCACAACTCAAACAGTTGCTGACAAACCTTGTGACAAATGCGATAGAAGCATGTGATGCAAATGGTGGTGACGTTACTGTATGTCTGAGCAAAAGGGAGATTGCCGGAACGCAGGCCGCGGATTGGATTAGTGAGCCGCCAAAGCCCGGACAGTACGTCCAGTTGGAGGTTCGTGATACAGGCAGAGGAATTTCGGTAGAGCATGTTGCAAGGATTTGTGATCCCTTTTTTACCACCAAATTTCAAGGACGTGGTCTGGGCCTAGCAGCCGTTTTGGGCATTGTGAGGAGTAATCGCGGTGCTCTGCAACTGGAGAATTCAGTTAACCAAGGCTGTGTGTTTCGTGCTCTTCTACCCGCTGTGTTACACGAGTCAACTCCGGAGCGTGTTACAGAGGAACATAAGAATACGCCTTCGTCCGGCCTCGTGCTGCTGGTCGACGATGAAGTGGATCTGTCGACGACCTTGCGCATCGGTCTACAGCGCAAGGGCTACGATGTGCTGATTGCCAGAGATGGGCAAGAGGCCGTAAGACTTCTGGAAGAGTACAGTCAGCGGCTTAGTGCTGTTGTTCTGGACCTGAATATGCCGGGCGTGAGTGGTCTTGAAGTGCTTCACCAGCTTCGCGAACTCGCGCCCCGCTTACCTGTAGTGCTTTCAAGCGGATATGACGAGCGGGAAGTAGAAGCCGAGCTGCGGCATGATCTGACGGAGTTTCTGCACAAGCCCTACCTCATCAAGAACCTTTGCCTGATGCTGGAAAGAATGGTCAACGAGCCGGCGAACGGGTCGAACTAGGGTCGAATATGTCTCTCTTGCCGAGAAGACGCACTTGTGTTGCGCATAGCCGTGCCAAACTTCAGCGAATCGTTCTTTGCTTGCCCACCGCCTGATCGTGTGACATGTTGCAGGTCCGAATGAGTCTGGCAAGTGGGGGAGGTATGAAATTGATGCGTCAGTTCTCGAAGACCAATAGTCGTTTGTATCACACAGTCATAGTCGAAATGGTGTCAATTGCCCTCGCTGTATTGCTGGGATTCGTTGCCAACGAATGGCGCGAGGAGCACAACGCGCAGCGATCAGCTCAGGAAGCTTTGAATCACATCAGTGAGGAAGTTCGTAGTAACCAGGTGCAGCTCAGTAATCGCAGTTTGTATTACGCATCCATGATGGCAGCCATTGACAGCCTGGGAAGGGGACATTATGACGAGACCTTTTCGGTTGCCAGCATTTCCGGTTGGAAGGGCGTGTATCCGCCCGTGATTCGCATTGCCGCCTATCGCGCGGCGATGGCGACCGGTGATCTGTCACACCTGGAGTTTCGTATCACAGATCAATTGGCCATGGCGGAAATCTCATGTGAAATGGTGCAGGAAGTCGTGAATTGGACCTTTCGCGGCGTGCTTAGCGGCGAGCTTGAGAGCTGGGGTGACGCTCACCGCGTGTTTCAGATGCTCTGGGAAACTGCACAAGTTGGCGATACCACTCTGCGCAATGTGCTGACAGAACTAGACAAACCTGCGCCCTGAGGTCGGCGCCGTCTCGTCGCAGGCGCCGACCGGGCCGAACATGAAATGTGTTTAGTAGGCGATGCGAGACCAATGACGCCACCAGCGGCATCAGACTGGCGCGGGAGCGTTATAGCAACCCAGAGTTGTAAAGCTGCTCAAGATCACTTATCATTGCTCGCTTATGGATTGTCGAAGCAGCCACTGGCATCAGATCTTCGGCACGAGTGCGTAGAGCGCGCTCGCTTTTTCAGTCATACCGCCCAACGAGCAGCCAATAGAAGCTAGCCAGCGCGGTCCTTTCTTTTCCACGTGTCCGGCGGGTGAAGAGTTGTAACCATTGCCCGGACTTGGAGAAGCATGAAGAACCGACAGGATGCGTCACCGCGACGCAAGCCGCGCAATAGTGCTGCGCGCAGTGCAGAGTATCGTCCGGCCCGCAAGCCCGAGCCGCAGGAAGTCTATGTTGATGTGACACAGGTCGAGGGCGCTTTTCGTACTCTGCGTCCCGAACTGATTCGCGCTATTGTGGCCGAAGGCTATGTAACACCGACGCCCGTACAGGAACAGTCCATCCCGCATCTGATGAAGGGTCTCGACTTGCTGGGTACGGCCCAAACCGGTACGGGTAAGACGGCCGCTTTCGCGCTCCCCTTGCTGGAGCGGATGTCCAAGAACAAGCAGCGTCCGCAGTCCAACTTTCCGCATGCGCTGATTCTGGCCCCGACCCGCGAGCTGGCAGCTCAGATCGGCGACAGCCTGACGACCTATGGCAGACACCTGCGTGTATCACACACGGTGATTTTCGGCGGTGTTCCCCAGTATCATCAGGTGCGTGCGCTGCAGCGTGGCGTGGATATTCTGGTGGCCACTCCCGGGCGTCTGCTTGACCTGGCCCAGCAGGGGCACGTGCAGCTGAGCGCTGTTGAAGTCTTTGTGCTGGACGAAGTCGATCGCATGCTCGACATGGGCTTCATGCCAGACATTCAGCGTGTGCTGGAGCAGGTTCCGGAGGAGAGGCAGACGCTATTCTTCTCTGCCACCATGCCGCCCAAGATGGAAAAGCTCGCCGAGGGTATCGTGCGCGATCCGGTGCGCGTGTCCATCGAGCCGGAACAGCTCACCGTAGATCGCATCAGTCAGCGTGTGCTCTTTGTTGGCAAGAAAGACAAGGATGCCCTGCTGCTTTCGCTGCTGAGTGATACAAACATCAGCAAAGCGATTGTCTTTACGCAGATGAAGCATCAGGCGAATAAAGTGGCTGAGAAACTGGGCGAGGTCGGAACCAGTGCCGTCGCCATTCACGGCAACAAGAGCCAGTCAGTGCGGATCAAAGCGCTGCAGGGCTTCCGTCAGGGACGCTACCGCGTGCTGGTTGCGACCGACGTCGCTGCCCGCGGTCTGGATGTGGACGATGTGACACATGTGATCAACTATGATCTTCCCGTCGAGGCCGAGACCTATGTCCATCGCATCGGGCGTACTGCGCGTGCGGGTGCTGGTGGCGATGCCATCTCCTTCTGCAGTGCAGAAGAGCGCGCCTACTTGCGCGATATCGAGCGCATGCTTGGACAGTCCGTTCCACCGCAGCTGGATCACGAGTATCACGACAACGCCTCAATGCTGAGCACGCTACCCGCTCCGCCCAATTTCGGCAAGGGCGCAACCAGCGGAGAGAAGCGCGGACGCGGTCGTAACACACCCCGTGATACAGGTGCAGGATTCGGCGAGCGTCGTAAGGCGCGCCCGGCTTTTAAAACGGCTCGCCCGGCTCAGAAGTCTTCGCATACCTCACAGAAGTCTGCCTATTCCACGCAGAGGCCTGAGTACACGCCCCAGAACTCCTCGCACTCCTCGCCGACGCCTACTTACGAGAAGCAGAAGCCACCGCGCTCCGGACAGAAGGATGCGCGCCGTCACGGATCCAGCAAGGGCAACTTCGACCTCTTTATCCGACAGGCCGCCGCTGCCTCTGCCGGCTCCGGCTGGAAAGACACAGACGCCGACGCTCCCCGCAAGGAAGGGCGCCGTTCCGATCGTGATACAAGGGAACAGGGCGAAACCTCACGTCGCGGTGATACGGGCAAGGGCTATGCCAGGGACCGTTCGAAAAGCGGGGCTCGTCCTGCGGAGTTCACTTCCGGCGAGGCTACTTCGAACTATCGTTCGGGTCATGGCGGCAACAAGCCCGCGAATGGACACGCCAAGCGTTCCGCGACTTCGGGATCCCGCGGCAGCGATCCGCGGAATTCCTATGCTGACTACCGACCCGATCGCGCTGGCCAGGGTGGTAAAGGGCGCCCTAGCCAGGCCAAGCGGGGCGCGCGTCCGGGAGCACCGCGTTCCCAGGGCCGCGGCAATGCGGCTGCAGCAAGGCCCTAGCGGCAATCTCTGCGGCGCCCTTCGTCAAGACATGATAGGCGATGAGAACTCCGGCTGCGGCCGGAGTTTTCTGTTCAGCATCGGGCGATTCGAGCAGTTCTGTGTCATTCGCACTAAGGATTGAGCCAATTGCCAAAGCTGAAATGCTGGAGTTCTGCGCCGCATGACCAAGGCATGGCATTTGCGCACCGGGATGTCAGAACCGTCCAATTGCGCAGAGGAGGTCACCATGTCGCGTATTGCTATCGGATTTCTGCTTTTCACTGTGTTTTCGTTTTCTGCTCAAGCCATCGATTCCCCTAAGCCGAAGATTTCCGCGGCCTGGAACGGTACGCAGGACACACTTGCTGTGGCGTTGCGGTGGGAGGCCATTGAGGGCGCACTTGGCTATCGGGTTTATGAGCAAGGCAATACGCAGGATTCGCTGCTCTGCGAGATTACCGGAACAACTCTCACGCTGGCCTATCCCGTTTCAATGATGAGTGGACAAGACCTCAAGCTGTTCCATGTGTGCGCGCTTGGCGTCGATGAGCCCGAGATGATTCTGGTACCAGGCGGCACTTTCACCATGGGGCAGGCAGGCGCCCAGTTCGGCGACTCCATTCATACCGTCACGCTGACCCACAATTACTACTTGGGGCGCACCGAGCTGACCAATGCGGAGTACATGGTGGCGTTGGAATGGGCCTGGATGAACGGCGATCTCAGCCACATTGATATCGGCCCCTATTCCATTCAAGCTTACTCGCAGGAACTGCTCGACCTGGACGGCTTCTGCCAGATCCATTGGTATGGCTGGGAATTCCGCGTGGACGAAGGCTACGAAGACTACCCGGTCATCGGCCTGAGCTGGTACGGGGCCGCCTGTTACTGCGACTGGCTGAGCATGATGAACGGTCTGCAGCCCTACTACGAAGGCGCCTGGGGCGAGATCCCGTCGGTGCGCAATCCCTACACGGCCGAGGGCTACCGTCTGCCGACGGATGCGGAGTGGGAGCGTGCCGCGCGCTACGCTGACGGTCGCACTTATCCCTGGGGCGAAGCTTATCCTACGCAGTGCGTGTATGCCAACTGCGGCGGGTGTATTGGCCATACGGTGGCGGTGGGCAGCTATCCGCTGGGAACCAGCATGCTGGGCTTCGTCGATTTGGCTGGCAATGCCAATGAGTGGATCAATGACTGGTACGGCGACTTGGGCACAAGCCCCGTAACGGATCCTGTCGGGGTGCCAAGCTGGTCCAATCGGATGATCCGCGGCGGTTTCTGGTTTAGTACCGACTTGTACCTGCGCAGCGCGACGCGCTTTTATATCTGGCCCGACGGATGCTTTGCGCACACCGGTTTTCGCCTTTGTCGCACCTCGTTTTAGCGGGACTTTGTGTCGGTTGTGCTCATGTGATCTTGATTCGCGCCGGTTTCAACCGGCGCTTCTGTAGAGGATAGGGCTCTCGCCAATTCTCCTTCACCTTCGCTTAAGGTACTCCGCCTTATTTTCGCTCCAGTCAAAGAGGACTGGAAACCATGCGAACTGCGAACCCGAAGGTACCGACTCCCCGTTTACAGCCAGAATCCAGACGCATGCAGCGCAACTCGCGCCGGATGACTGTGCTGGTGTTGACGGGTGTTCTCTCCCTGCTGCTGAACGCCTGCAGCACGCTGAGTGCCGGTACAAGAATGAATGAGCTGGCTCCCGAGAGCTGGCAGAGCACACACAATGTGATACAAGCCGACGCCGTCTATGCCGATGATTTGAGCCAGTGGTGGATGCGCTTCAATGATCCCACACTTACAGAGCTCGTCGAGCTGGCCCTGGCCGAAGGACCAACCGTCGAAAGTGCCCGTCTACGACTGGTGCAGGCACGCGCCGCACGCACTTCTACAAACAGTGGTTTCTGGCCATCGCTAAGCGCAAGCGCCGGAAGCAATGTATCACGCAACGAGAATCTCGACACCGACGAAGTGGGAATCGACCGGGGCTCCTCAACGGGACTCGGGGCTAGTTGGCAGCTGGATCTGTTCGGTGAGCAGCGTGCTACATCGCGGGCTGCAAATGCTGATCTGGATGCCAGTGAAGCTGCGCTTTATGGGGCGCGAGTGACATTGGCCAGTCAGGTCGCAGCAGCCTGGTTCGAGTACCGCACCTTACACGAGCGCTATGCTGTGACACAAAACAGTCTGGCGTTTAGTGAAGAGAGTTATGAGCTGAACTGCATACGCGTGCAGGTCGGTCTTGATAGCGGGTTGGAATTGCTGCAGCAAACGGCGACCATCGAAAGCACGCGTTCCCAGCTACCTGCACTCAAACAAAGCCTTCAGGAATCGGCTAATGCCATTAGCTTGCTCTGTGGTCGTACACCGGGCGAGTTGATTGAGATACTTGAGGCCGGTGTATCACAGAACCCAAATACACTGCCCGTTGTGACACCAGGCATTCCCGCAGAAACCCTTCGTCAGCGTCCCGATGTAATCCAGGCTGAGGCCGAGGTGGAAGCTGCGATCGCTCGTCGCCAGGCAGCGCAGCGTTCGCGCTTCCCCTCCCTAAGCCTGAGTGGAAACGTGGGCGCAAGTTCAGGAGATCTGGACGGTTGGTTTACACCTGAACAGCTAGCCATGAGCGCGGCCGCTGGACTGACGGCGCCGCTCTTCCAGGCTGGCAAGCTGGCGGCCAATGTCAAAAGTCAGCAGGCGGCCGAAGAGCAGGCCTGGCTGAGTTGGCGCACAACGGTACAAGAGGCCATTGCGGAAGTGCAGAATGCCATCGGAGATCTGGAAGCGAAACGTGTCACGCGTGAAGCCATAGAGCATAGCACAGAGGCCACGATGAATGCAGCAGATCTGGTCGTGTTACAAGAAGAGGCCGGACTCGCGGATCGGCTGAGCGTGCTGGATGCACAACGGAATGCACTTAGTGCACAGCAATCGCTGACAGCTGCCCGGGCTGCCGAGTGGGCGGCACAGGCGAGTCTCTACGCCGCGCTTGGCGGTGGCTGGGACTCCGGGAATGGAAAAGAGAAATGAACCAGCCCAAGGAATCAAATACCATGAAAAAGAAGTCCTCGCTCGCCAATGGAGCAAGTCTGGCTGAAGCTATTCGCTCGGCCCGTGGATCACGTCGCCGCTGGCCCTGGATTGCCGGCGGACTGCTGCTGGTCGTCGTCGTCGTTGCCTTTGCCATGGGTCATCGCAAGGGCGGTCCAGGCGAAATGAGCTTTCGGACCTCAACCCTCGAACGTGGCGAATTGAGCGTTACGGTTACTGCTACTGGAAATCTGGAGCCAACCAATCAAGTGACGGTAGGCAGCGAGCTCTCCGGAACGGTACTCGAGATCTACGTTGACGAAAATGACCGTGTTACAAAGGGACAAGCGCTGTTGCGCTTGGACACAACAACGCTGGAGACGGAGCTGAATGCGCTACGTGCTTCGCTGCAGGCCGCTGAAGCGCGTGTGACACAAGCCGAGTTGACAGCGAAGCAGGCCAACGATGAGCTGGCTCGTCAGCAGAAGTTGCGCGAATCCAGTGGCGGCCGCTTGCCCTCGGTTTCAGAAATGCAGAGTGTGACCACGAGTGCCGAGAATGCCGATGCCGATTTGATCAGTGCACGAGCCAGTCTTGCTCAGAGTCAGGCGCAGGTAGAGAGTCAGGAGAGCAACCTGGCCAAAGCACTCATCAGCAGTCCAACAAACGGTGTTGTGTTGACACGCAGTATCGAAGTCGGACAGACCGTTGCGGCCAGCTTTTCGGCTCCAGAGCTATTCGTGATTGCAGAGGACTTGTCTCACATGCAGTTGGAGGTGGCTGTTGCCGAGGCGGATATCGCTCGTATCACAGAAGGTCTGGGTGCCAGTTTCGCGGTGGACGCCTATCCTGATCGCAAGTACGAGGCCAGTGTGACACGCGTTTCCTGGGGAAGCGAAATCGTCGACAACGTGGTGACTTATGCGGTCAAGCTGATTGTGGACAACGGCGACTTTAGCCTTCGTCCCGGAATGACGGCTACGGCCGATCTTCGCGTGGCCGAGTGCAGCGATGCCTGGCTGGTTCCTCCTGCTGCGTTGCGTTTCGAAATGCCCAAGCCTGAAGATGGAGCGGGTGGACCGCCGCCCAACATGGGGAGTGCGCCTTCGCAGAGTAGCAGTTCGCAGAAGCGGAGCTTCGTAGACAACTTGATGCCCCGTCCGCCACGTCCAAACCGCCGCTCTAGCACAACTACCGAGGCAACCGAGCCCGCTACGAACAGTGATGGCGATGCCAACACGATCTGGATTTTGCGTGATGGACATCCTATGCCCGTACACGTCGCTGTCGGATTGAGCGATGGACGTCGCACGCAGGTGGAATCCGAAGAGCTCCAGGAAGGGGACGAAGTCATCGTCGGCCAGAGCCAGGTTAACTCGTGAGCGAGTCAACTCTGATTCAGACCGTGAATCTGCACAAGATTTATGGACGAGGTGAGTTTGCCTTCGAGGCCCTGAAAGGCATCAATATCGGCGTCGATCGTGGCGAGTTCGTGGCCATCATGGGGCCATCCGGTAGCGGCAAGAGTACGTTGATGAACCTGCTTGGTTGTCTGGACAGCCCCAGCCTGGGTAGCTATCTCTATGAAGGAATTGCAGTGGAAGATCTCGATTCAGAGGAGCGATCCTTGCTGCGCCGTCTCGCAATGGGCTTCATCTTCCAGGGATTCAATCTACTGGCCCGCACCAGTGCAATCGAGAATGTCGAACTACCGCTACTGTATCGTGGCTTCACTCGCAAAGAGCGTCGCGAGCGTGCCCGTGAAGCACTCGCTGCAGTGGGGCTGGCTGACAAAGAACGTAACACGCCTGCCGAGCTTTCGGGTGGTCAGCAACAAAGAGTGGCTGTAGCACGGGCCATCGTCGGTGATCCAAGCACGCTACTTGCTGACGAGCCTACAGGTAATCTGGACACGGCAACAACCAACGAAATCATGGCCTTGCTCAGCCGACTCAATTCCGAGCGTGGTATCACAATACTGCTTGTAACACATGAGCAGGAGGTAGCTGCCAGGGCGCGTCGTGTGATCTCCGTTCGCGACGGGCTGGTTGAAAGTGACGGTCCTCCGGCCGCAGGAGCGTGGGTATGATCTCCCGATTGCTGAACTCCTTCGCGATTGC
This sequence comes from Candidatus Delongbacteria bacterium, assembly GCA_963663545.1. Classification (GTDB taxonomy): domain Bacteria; phylum CAIWAD01; class CAIWAD01; order CAIWAD01; family CAIWAD01. The sequence continues at coordinate 1,374,473 of OY760505.1, read as the reverse complement.
CCTTCGCGAGATTCGTAGAAATGTATCACGTGCTCTGCTGACCATGCTGGGCATCATCATTGGCGTGGCCGCTGTCATTACCATGACTACTCTGGGCGATGGTGCTACAAAAGCGGTTCGCGACCAGATTTCCAGTCTGGGCAGCAACCTGATCATGGTAATGCCGGGCATGGGATTTGGGCCCCGCTCCCGAGGTGCTGGCGTGCCCAACTTCACGCTGGATGATGTTGAGGATCTGGCCGAGGTGTCGGGTATTGCAGCCGCTGCTCCCATTCGCAGCACTAGCGTTCCCACCATCTATCGCACACGCGCACGTACTACTCGCGTCACGGGCACCTATTCCGCATATTTCGACATCAACCGCTGGAGCCTGTCTGAGGGCCGCTTCTTTACTGAAGAAGAGCAAACATCAGCTGCCGCAGTGTGTGTGATTGGAAGCACTGTGGCGGAAGAGTTGTTGGCGGGGGAGGAGGTTCTTGGCACACGCCTGAGAGTAGGACGGGCTGTTCTGACTGTTGTTGGCGTGCTGAAGAGCAAGGGCCAGGCGGGTATGGGCGATCAGGACGATACAATCGTGATACCGCTGACTACCCTGCAGCGGCGTCTTGGCGGGCGCAGTAGTTCACGGGATGTGGACCAGATCAGTCTTTCTGCCGAGGATGATGTGGACAGCGATGCGCTGTTGACGGAAATCTCGCAGCTTATGCGGGAGCGTCGGGGTATCACAAATGGCCAGGATGACAACTTTAACGTCTTTGACACACGCCAGATCGCCGAGACCATGAGCAGTTCCACACAGATGATGACAACACTGCTGGCCGCCGTCGCTGGCGTATCACTGTTGGTGGGCGGTATCGGAATCATGAACATCATGCTGGTTAGTGTCACGGAGCGCACGCGCGAGATTGGCATTCGTTTGGCCATTGGAGCGCGCCCGCGCGAAGTGTTGGAGCAGTTCCTTGTTGAGGCATTGGTGCTTTCCAGCGTCGGTGGATTGCTGGGTATTCTGTTGGCTCTTGGCCTGAGCGCAGGTCTGGCGAAAATCATTTCCGTGGATTTTGTTTTCAATACTCACATCAACATCGTCGCTTTCCTGTTCTCTGCGGCGGTGGGCATCGTGTTCGGATTTGCTCCGGCGCGTAGAGCGGCCAGGCTGGATCCCATTCAGGCCCTGGCACATGAGTAAGAGGTTGTTGTGCGACTACTGGTGGTAGAAGACGACGCGGCTTTGCGTCGAAGCCTGGCGGCCCTCCTACGCGAGGAGGGCTTTGCCGTTGATGAGGCCGAAGACGGTGAAGTAGGCCTTGCCAAAGCCCGCGATGGCCTGTACGACGCCATTGTGTTGGATGTGATGATGCCGCGCATGAATGGCTGGCAGGTGCTGGATGCCCTTCGACCGAAGTATACGACACCAGTCCTTATGCTGACAGCGCGTGATACAGTTCCAGATCGTGTTCGCGGGCTTGACGGCGGAGCAGACGACTACTTGATTAAACCCTTCGATGCAGATGAGCTTGTATCACGAGTAAAAGCGTTGATACGGCGTAGCGCAGGACGTGCGAGCTCACGAATTGAAGTCGCTGACCTGGTGATCGATATTTCGCGACGCATTGTGTCACGGCATGGTGAAGAAGTTCCATTGACAGCGCGCGAGTACATTCTGTTCGAGTATCTGGTGTTACATCGTGGCGAAGTGGTCAGTCGAACCCGTCTATACGACCGGCTGTTTGATGAGACCGAGGACAGCTTCTCAAATCTGCTGGATGTCCACGTTTCCAACCTGAGACGCAAATTGGGAGCATCCGTAATCGCCACACGGCGCGGTCACGGCTACTTGGTAGAATGAACCTTCCCATTCACTCCATTCGCTGGAAAGTCCAGATTGGACACGCGGTGGCTCTACTGGCGGCTATCGCTGCGCTGTGCGCATCAACCTGGCAGTTGGTCTGGATGGATCACGTCAGGCGCATCGACCGTGAGCTGCAGGATTCAGAGCGCGTATTCATCAAGAGCCTGATGCACGCTGCCGGTCGCGAGCATCCTCCTACAGAGGCTAGCGAGAAACAGCACCACCCGCCTTTGCCGGAAAGCGTGATGCAGGCGCTGCGCGATGGCAAGCTCGCGCTGGACGAGGCGACGCTCGAGCGCTTTTCGGACACTGGACCCGGTTGCAGTTACTTTGCCCTTGCCGATTCGGAGGGCCAGATCCTGTTGTCCTCTGGTTACAGCAGCCTGGATCCTGCCTTTCCGCCACTCGATCATCCCGAGTTAGAGGAGGAACTCCGCTTTCGTGGTGATACACGCGAGAGTTTGCATCACAGTGACTTTGGCTTATGGAGCGTTGTCGGTCGCGACATCCGTCCCGAGCGTGAAGAGATGCGCCGCCTTGGGTTAGGACTCGCCGGTGTCGGTCTTGGCTTATGGTTCATGGGGCTGTTGGGCGGTTGGTGGATGGCTGGCCGTGCCATCAAGCCCATCAAGAGCATATCGCATACGGCCACACGTATTGCGCAGGGCAACCTGGAAGAGCGCGTGCCGGTAAGTGGTGGTCGTAGTGAACTGGATCAGTTGGCGAGTGTACTCAACGGAACCTTTGGCCGCCTACACGATGCTCTTGAGCGTCAGCGTCGTTTTACTGCCGATGCGGGGCATGAGCTACGCACGCCATTGACAGTGATCCTGACCGAAACACAGCGCGTGCTGAAACGTGAGCGTAGTGCAGAGGAGTATCGCGAGACACTGGTTACATGTCGCGAGGCTGGTCTGCGTATGCGCTCACTGGTTGAAGGTCTGCTACTGCTGGCCCGCAAGGATGATGGTCGTATCACGGTGCAACCGCGCCTCTGCGATTTGGCGCTTGAACTCCCCCCCCTGATGCAGCAGCTTCTCCCTTTGGCAGCCAGGGCTGTAGTCCACATCGAGCGCGATCTTCAGCCCGTTGAAGTCCGAGTAGATCCGCAAGCTCTGAGCACGATAGTGAGTAACCTTGTGGGCAACGCCATCCATCACCGTGACACACCGGGCGGTTTTGTTCGTGTCACATGTGGACGCGACGGTGATACAGCCTGGATCAGCGTGGACGACGATGGACCTGGTATCTCGCCAGTGCATCTTGAGCGCATCTTCGAACGATTCTATCGTGCGGATGAGGCACGCAGCGGTGCAGATGGACACAGTGGTTTAGGATTGTCCATTGTACAGGCGCTTGTGGAAGCGCACAGCGGGAGGGTGGAAGTTGAAAGTCGTGTCGGCGAAGGCAGTTGCTTCAAGGTTATTCTGCCGTTACAGCAGGAGTCGAAGAGTTGACTGCGTCGGCGTAGTGTGGGCTGCAGCCTAGGTTCTCCGCAATCTCATGAGGGCAGTGTGCTACATTCCTCCAGGCACAGGAGGAAATATGACGCACGCATGTCCCATTTGTAACACACCACTCCAGAAGAGTCTTGATGAGCATGGCTCCCATTTGCGTTGTCCTGGTTGCGGCATGCGTGGCGTATCGATTGCTGTGTTACGCCGATTCGTCGATCGAGGCTTTGTCAATCAGCTCTGGCAGCAGGCAAGGACCGCGCCTTCCGGCACACATAGCTGTCCAACGTGTCCTGGCGTGCTACGACGCATTCTTTTTCCCGGAGATCCTCAGGGTAAACAACTGGAGGTCTGCGCCGCTTGTCAAGTCGTGTGGCTGAGCGAGAGTGCCTTTGCTCAGCTTCCGGCTAAGGTTGAGCCTCAGTCGTCTACGCTCGACTTGACTGCCGAGCAGACAATGGCCATCGAGGCCAGCATGAAGCGCGAAGGTCACGATTGGGTGAATGCATTCCCGGATCGTGATCGAGGTCCCGATACGTGGTGGGAAACGGCACTTGGCATGCTGGGCTTGCTCGTTGAAGAGAACGGCGAGAAATCGTTTCCCCGTGCGACCATCGCCTTGACACTTCTCCTTGTGCTGGCGGCTGCCTTCAGTCTTTCGCATCCTGCAGCCGTGCATGGTCTTGGGTTGATTCCGGCTGAATGGACGCTATCTCACGCACTAAACCTATTCAGCTATGCGCTTCCGCAGCACGCTTGGCAGTTCATGGTTCTGGGAGCCTACTTGCTTATGCTGACAGGGCGGTTTGCGGAGGCGAAGCTAGGCGTTCTGCCCATGCTGACCCTGTTTTGGAGCGGCATCCTTATGGGTGCCATTGCCTGCGTGATTTTTGGTAGGGGTTCATCGGAGGTGCTGGCGGGATTCAGTCCCGGAGTGTTAGCCCTGATCGTCTTCTACACACTGATGCATCCCGGGCGCAGACTGCGCTACCTGTTTTTCTCTCTGATCCCCTTCCGCTATCGATGGTATTCCATTCCTATCTGGATGATTGTTGCGCCGTGGATCCTGTGGCTGCTGCTGATGCTGCTTCTTCAGCTTTTCCAGCTGCGGCAACAGGTCTCATTGATGGTCATGGCTCAAACGGGCGGAGCGATTGCAGGAATGCTGTTTGCTCTGATCAACAAGAGGCGGTCGGCCGCGGTGAGCTGACCAAGTGGATCCGTTCACACGAGTTGGTCCATGTGCAAACGACAACAAGCCCTCAGCCTGTGTAAGGCGCCAAGTACGGACTAGTACCACACACCGCGATAAATGTTAATGATTATTCGGAATTCTGCTCCTGGTGGGTAAAAAAGTAGGGTTTCTTGTTGATAGCGGCAGTGACAGCACAGGCGGGGGTGAATTAGCAAAATCAAACGGTGGTGTCGAGAAGGGGGTAACGAACAACGCACAAGAAGGGGGTAATGCACGTTATCCGGGGGCCTGTGCCGTCCATCTCAACAAGAAACCCACTTGGCGATTCTCAATGCAAGCGGTGTGCCTCTTTGAGAATCAGCAAGTGGGTTTCTTGTAAAGTATACAAAAACAAGCATTTCAAATGCAGTCAAACCTCACGGTACTGCACTCTGATTTTGCTCGTTGTTCCGAATCGTGCACCACGTCGTCCGTACTTGTTCGTGGAACCAGCCAGCTGTTCGTCATAACCCCTTGACAAATCAGCGTTTGGCACGTCCTGGCAATAGCCGCTAAGTATCGCCCGGAAATTGAACACACCGGACACGGATCACGACCGTCACAACATGCTTGTGTGGGGACAAAGTCCTTGTTCAAAGAAAAAATGTATGAATCAGGAAAAAATCTGATTTCGCAAAGAGAAAAAAGGAAAGGGTTCTTCAGAATAAGATAGCGGCTAGACCCTGGTCACATGCCAAAAAGACACAGGACTAATAGCAAAATCAGAAATACGGGTGAGGAGAGTAGGAGGTTTGAATGGAAGATGAGTTTGCGCGCCATCTGCCTAACGGCGGGCTTGTCATCCATCGTGAAGTGGTGAACTTCAAACAGTTTGTCCATTCGGCACCCAGAGTCTCTCTTTTCTGAAGAACCCTATCGCCGTTTGAGGGAGCAAACCATGTGCCAGCACATATCGAGACTTTGTAAGTCTCATATTATTAATGAGAAAGTGTGTAAATGGGAAAGAAAAGGCGGGACTTGAGGTGTTCAAATCCCGCCGTTGGCGCTCGTTTTTGAACAAAACAGGGTCAGCTAAGCGAAATCAGTTGAAATCAACCAGCACGCTCTTTAGCGACGCCAGCTAGCAAGAAAATTGCCGATGCGCTCATAAGCACGTGTCAGAATATCATCGTCCGGAAGCAGAACCATACGGAAGTGCTTTGTGCCGGGGCGCTGGCCAAAACCGCTGCCGGCGACCACAACCACACCTGTTTCCAGGATGAGCTCCTTGACGAAGTCACTGTCCTCGCCTTCGATTTCGATGGTGGGGAAGGCGTAAAAAGCACCACCAGGTTTTACACAGCTGGCATGCTCCATCGCAGCAAAGGTGCGATCCGTAAGCTCGACGCGTCGCTTGAGAATGCGGTTCATCTCGTCAATATGACTCTGATCCCCATCCAGGGCCGGAGCGATTGCGAACTGCATTGGATGATTGGCGCACAAACGGGCACGCGTCAGCTTGAGCATTGCCTCGGTGTACTCGCGCGTAATCTCATCCGGACCCGAGACAATGCACCAGCCGATGCGAAATCCAGGGGCGATGTAGTTCTTGGATAGGCCGTTGAAGGTTAGAATGCAAACATCCTCGCAAAGGGCGGCGGTGCTCACGTGGGTACTGCCGTCGAAGATCATTTTGTCGTAGATCTCGTCGGAGAAAAGCACAATCCCCTTGCGGCGGCAAATGTCGGCGACATTAATCAGCGTATCCTTGCTGAAGGTCGCGCCGGTCGGGTTGTTCGGATTGATCAGCACGATGCCGCGGGTGCGCTCGTCGATCTTGTTCTCAATATCTTCCACATCCGGCTGCCAGCCGTTCGCCTCATTCATATAGTAGGGGCGCGCTTCCGCTTCGAGCTTGCTCAACAGAGCGGTGTACAGCGGATATCCGGGGTACGGAATCAGGAAGTTGTCGCCCTTGTTCAACAGGGCGGTCATGGCGATCTCAATGGCTTCGGATGCGCCCGTTGTCACAAAGATCTCGCGAATAGCACGAATACCCTTGCGCTCCGCCTCGCGCCGAATGGCCTCCACGCCCTCACTGATTCCAGAGGAGGGGCTGTATCCATTCAGATTGCGCTTCATGGCCTCGCAAGTGGCCTCGATCAGGTGGGCCGGTGTCCGCCAATCATAAGGGTTCGGATCACCGATATTCAGATAGAGCATGTCGCGACCCCGGCGGCGGGCTTCTTCGGCCACCAGAATCACATCTCGCACCGCGTACTTGATGTCCAGAGTGCGATGTGCAGGAACGATGGACTTCATCATAACCTCGCAGGCTAAGGCTTCGGACGCACCCCACTGGCGCGCCGACTCCGAACGAAAGCATGAAAGGTAGGAATTGACAACGCCTTTGCAGAGGATCGCCCGTGAATCATGTCGTTAGGAAACACATGTGTGAACAAACGAAGAATCAGCGGAGGAAAAGTCTGGCTGAACCTAAGCTCAGGCTTCTTTATCTTTGCCCCCATGAAGCGAACAACCTCTCTACCTCTCGCCCTAGTCGGGCTGATGTTTTGTGTCACGGCGTGTGATATTGACGAGAACCGCGACGTTGGCCAGCTTTTCGTCAGTGCACTGGATGCTGCGAATCCTACTGGAGGCTACCTCTCGGGCCAGATTCTTCTGGACGGCTACGTCGCTGCCACCGGCACGGGTACAGGCTGGGATCTCGTCGACGGGCTGAACCTGGATCAAACCTACCAAGTGAGTTTTCAGGCCCCCTATTTCGATCTGTCTACGCAAAGTTTCAGTTTTCACGGTGCCGAGCGTGACAGCATTCGCTTTCTGCTCAACCGCAGCGACGATGGTTTTAGCGCCATCAGCGTGCGCTCCATCGCCAATACCGAACTTGACGGTTTGCCCATTCAGCTGGATGGTGTAACCCTTGACGAAACGACACCCGCTACGATCTATGTAACACGCGACACCGAGCATACGTTGGCGATTGCAAGTGAGAGTTGCACTTTTGCGGATAGCACTTTCGTCGCAGAAGAAGCCACATACGAGATGGACTTCTTTGGCGCCGATGTATCACTTGAATTCCTGCCTACCTTTGAGGATGCGGAACTCATCTACCGCGGTCGTGCAACGGGTCTGACCGGAACCCATACGATCAGCTCTATCGGTGGCGGTCTGGTCTCTGCATTTTTGCCCGGCTTTGTGGCAACTCCGGCTGGGTATCATTTTGACAGCGCATGTGATCAGAGCTTCAGCTTTGCCTGGATTGAGGTTGAGGAAGGATTCTCCGTTGACGAGCTCTTTCCAGATTTCGAGCTGGCCGAAGTCGGCAGCGGAGATCTTGTATCACTGCGTCAGCATCGAGGCCAGGTGGTGTTGCTTTCCTTCTGGTTTATCAATTGTCCCGCCTGCAATGAAGAAATGCCCATGTTTCAGGACATGCTGGAAGAGTATGGCGACCAAGGTTTCCAGGTGCTGGCGCTAAACCCCTATACAACTGACTTTGCCAACCTGCCTGCGTGGGTTGAAGACCACCCGGAATATCAATTCCGCTTTCTGCTGGATGCCGGTAACACACCGTTGGCGCAGCGTATCGGCATTTCCTCGTTTCCAACCAACTTCCTGCTGGGCCCAGACGGGCTGGTGGCGTTGCGCGCGGGCCAGTTGTCGCAGGATGTGCTGGAATCGGCTCTGCAAGAAATGCTGGGCCTGAACCCCTGATGGTGATACAAGGATTCTGGAAACCCCGATAACTCGTGATACAGGCGCTACGCGCCGGGAGGATTACATGCGCAGAACCCTGATCGCTCTTCTGCTGCTGGTGGCCGCTGGAAGTGCCTTTGCCCAGTGCAGCGAGATTACTGTGGACGACAACCCGGTTGTCTTCACCGCGATGGAAACGATTCCAGCCGAGGGCGTGATACAGCAGTGGTGGTACGAGGGCTACAACCCTAACATCATGGATGATGAGATCACTCTGATCCTGCAGAAGGTGGATGGTCCGGATCAGTGGAGCTATCAGATGTGCGGGACACATCCTGATGGTGAAGAGTTCTGTTTGCTGATCATGTTCGGCAGCGAAACCAGCGGAAGCACAGCCATCGCGAGTGAGTCCAGTGCTGAATTCGATGTTCAAGTTACTGCCGATAGCCTTTTCGGCGAAGCACACCTCCGCGCGGGCTTTGTACGCTCCTTGTGCCCCGACGATACCCTCTGGCAGGAGCTCGCCTACACGCTGAGCGACGACGTGTCTGTATCACCGCTCCCGCAGAGTCATGATCTGGTGCGCGTGTATCCCAACCCCTTCAACCCGCAAACCCAGATTGCCTTCACGCTGCCCGCGTCACAAAATGTCAGCCTGAGTATCACGGACCTGCTGGGACGCAGCGTGCGCGAGTACTACAACAATACAATGCTGTCAGCCGGTGAGCACATCGTGCGCTTTGACGCTAACGGCTTGGCAGGCGGTGTTTACCTGTATCACCTGACGCTGGGCGATGAGCTACGCAGCGGCAGCATGACACTGATCAAGTAGGGAGCTCCCATGCGCAAGTCATACCTGCTACTAGCCACTCTCTGCTTGTGTTTTGTCACACAGGTCATTGCGGCCAAGGCCGATTTCAAGCTTCGTGACCTGGATAATCAGCTCTATGATCTCACCGCCGAGTGCGAGAACAGCTACGTGATGCTCTCCTTCTGGGCCACCTACTGCGAGCCCTGCAAACTGGAAATACCACATCTGATCAGAATCCAGGAAGAGTTCGCTGACCGTGGCCTCAAACTGGCTCTGATCTCTGTGGACAGCCCTCGTAGCAAGAAGGGCGTGGCGCCTTACGCGCGTGGGAAGAACTGGAGCTGCCCGGTACTCTTTGATATCAACGGTAAAGAGATGAAGCAGCTCAAGGGTACGGTGCCGCCCTATTTGATCCTTGTCGATCCTACGGGCGAAGTTGTCTACACGCATAGCGGCTACAAACCCGGCGACGAGGAACACTTGCGCGAGTACATCGAAGAGCTGCTTGCCCCGCCAACGACGGATGTTGCAGAACCTGAAGCCCCAAGCGAAGAAGGGGAGTAGAAATGGCTTGCACCCGGGTGTCGCTTAGCCTTTCCAAACTGCAGTTTTGTGTCACAGCAGTCCTGTTCCTCGGCTCAACAGCAATGGCCCAAGTCGGGCTTTCCGGTATCAATCGCATGCTGTACGGCAATGGAGATGTCCAACTCTCCGATGGGCAGGACGCCGCACGGCAGTTTCGCGAGGAAGTGCTGGACGTGAATCTGAACTGGAATCGTTTTCAGATGAACCTTGCAGGAGCCGTGTATCACCCTAGCGAGTTTCCTGATGGTCGAATACAAAGGGATCAGCAGATTCGTGAAGAGGAACTGATTCGCCGCTCGCTCGAATGGCAAGGACCACTGCTGGTTCGTGTGGGACATACACACACCACCTTCGGTAATGGCCTTGGGCTTTCGCTTTATCGTGATGATCAGCTAGAGAACCCACTGCTGACAGAAACTCTGCGCATGGATACTCCCAGTACCTGGGACAATGCAGCTGACGGTGCCTATGTCGAGTATTCCGGCTCGCTCTTTGGTGTCAAAGCCCTTTATGGCGAATCGGACTATTATGGTGTGTTACACGCGGCCAATGTTGAGTATTTCCACCCCTGGGCCATGATCGGTGCTTCCTGGATTGCTGCTGATGATGTGATACAAGATCCAGTCTCCATGAGCGGACAGCATATCGAGAGCATTGAAGGCTACATCGACGGATCACTGGGTCCGATTGCCTTTGGCTACAACTACCTGGGACAGCGCTTGCTATCGGGTGAGAAGAACGCTGGAGATGGTGGCCTGGCCAGCTATGCCACACTGGGGACCGATTTGTTCGGCTGGTACATGCAGTTGTCTCACAAGTATTACCGCATGGCTGGCGACAAGTTGATGCTCTGCAATCCGCCCATTGTCCAGCAGGAGATTCCCACGAAGCTGATTGCACGCAAACGCAAGCAGACCAATTTCCAGGACGAGACCGGTTTGCAGTTAGATGTGTCACACTATTTCTCCGATGGAGCGGAGTTGCAGCTGTCTGGAGCGTGGGCCTCGCAGATTGACGATGGCAGTCCTCTTCCGGTGATGGAAGAGTCCTTTGCCGCTTACCAGGAATACACGGGACGCTATTCGCGTGAACTCAGCGGCGAGCGTCACCTGACCATGACAGGGGCCTACACCGAAGAAACGGCTCAGGTCGGCAGTGGTGACTGGTATCGTAAAGTGGGTCTGGGTGCATCCTATCTCACGCCCTTGTCAATGCTGAGCCTTCCGGGGAGAGCCGAGTTCAGTGCAGAGCTGATGAACAAAGAGAATCTGGACAACGAACACGAGAACCTGGCTTCTTTGCTGTACCTGGACTATTTCCCACTACAGAGTCTTTCGCTGAATCTGACCGCCGATTACGAAGAAGAAAGCGAGTCGGGCGACGATTGGGTATACTCAGGTGAACTGCGTTACGATTTCAGCACAGGCCAGTTCTTGGATCATAGCTTGACAGTATTTATCGGTGATGTTCGCGGTGGTCTGGTTTGCTCGAGCGGTAATTGCCGTTTGGTGAACCCCTTCAGCGGATATCGCCTGCAACTGGAAACCCGCTTCTAAGGGGTCCGGTGGCGAGTGTAGCCGATTTCGACGGCTGTCTGCCCTTTTCGTGGACAGCCGTCTTTACTGTAACACAGGACAAGCATGAACAAGTCCGACAAGCCTAACCCAGATCAGCAGATCCTGCGTAGCCTTCCCAAGGTCGATCAGCTCCTTGCCGACGAACAGCTGCAGCACGAATTGCATGCCTTTGCCCCGGCTTTTCGCACGCGCTTGGTGCAACAAGTAGTGGGGAGCCTGCGCGATCAACTCTTGTCCGGAAAGAGGAAAAAGGCTCTGGAGCCGGAAATGGTTGTGGCGCGTGTGATACAGGCCGCTCGCGAACTTGACACCAATACAATGCGGCGTGTAATCAATGCAACCGGTGTCGTGTTACATACTGGTCTTGGCCGAGCACCGCTTCCTTTAGTGGCACAGCAGCGATTGTCGGAAGTGCTGCTGTCCTACACAGATTTGGAGTTCCTGCTGGATTCAGGGAAGCGTGGACAGCGCGAGGATCGCGTACGCAAAATGCTGTGCCTGCTGACTGGAGCCGAAGATGCACTAGTCTGCAACAACAACGCGGCCGCCGTTTTCCTTATGCTGCATACCCTGTGTAGCCGTCGCGAGGTCATTGTATCACGCGGTCAGCAGGTCGAGATCGGTGGAGGATTTCGCATTCCGGATGTGATACGTCGTAGCGGATGCCGCATGGTGGAAATTGGTGCGACCAACCGAACTCACTTGAGCGACTATGAAGAGGCAATAGGAGATCGTACAGCCGCCCTTTTGGCAGTTCATACTTCCAATTACAGGGTGATCGGCTTCAGTAGTACGCCGGAGCTGAAAGAGCTTGCAGCGCTAGCGCATGATCGCGATCTGATGCTACTAGAGGACTTGGGCAGTGGAGCGCTGGTGGATTTTCCAGGCGTACCGCAAGCCGAGCCGGTAGTGGCCGCGTCCATTCGTGCAGGTGCAGACCTTGTCTGTTTCAGCGGTGACAAAATGCTGGGAGCAGGACAGGCGGGAATTCTAGTTGGAAAGGCGCAGCACATACGTCGCCTGGCGCGGAATCCAATGATGCGCGCACTTCGTTGCGACAAGATGACCTTGGCGGTTCTGGAATCCGTGCTACAAGTGTACCTGGCTGGAGAACAGCGTTTGAATGAACTGCCCGTGTACCGCATGTGCAACGAGAGCCCAGAGGAGGCTAAGACACGCACAAGGAGTTTGCTGCAGAAATTCGCTAGTGTTGTATCACGGAAGCCGCATCAGGATGAACTTGTGTGTGACGGCTTTTCTCTTCGGATTGAGACGTCGACGGCCAGGACTGGAAGCGGTGCACTTCCCGAGCAGGATCTTCCCAGTGCGGGTTTGAGACTCCGACTGAGTACAGCGGTCAAGGTCGAGGACATCCATCGAGCTCTGCGTGTAGGTGAGCCTTCGGTAGTAGCAACAATACGTGAGGGTGATCTCTTTCTTGATATCAAGGCGGTTTTCGAACAGGATCACTCGGATCTGGTCCAGCGCGTGTTACAGATCGTACAACAAGTAAAGTAACGAGGAGAATAGCATGGCGTGGGCCGGCAAGATAATCGGTGGTGGAATTGGCTGGGCATTTGGTGGTCCCCTGGGAGCGCTGCTGGGCGGGGTGCTGGGAAACACTTTTGATCGTATGGTTGACAATCAAGCGGCGCCGGGCAGCCGACAGTTTCATTCGCATCAACAGGCACAGACACAACCAGGGAATTTTGCGGTTGCTTTGATGGCGCTTTGCGCCTATGTGATACGTGCGGACGGACGCGTCAGTTCTGCGGAGGTGCAGAAGGTGCGTGAATTTGTAGCACGCACATTCAGTAGCGATGATGCACAGGATATGATGATTGTGCTGAAGCAGATACTGCATCAGCATTTCGATATCGCTTCTGTTTGCACACAGATCGCACAGAACATGGCGTACGAGGAGCGATTGCAGATTTGTCATTTGCTCTTCAGCATTGCTCTGGCTGACGGTGAGTTGAGTTCCAGTGAAACACAGGCCATTCATCAAATAGGGACCTTGCTCGGAATCAGTGACAGCGACATGCGCAGCGTTTTCGGTGCAAGTGGCTCACGAGCACACACTGGCGCGAGACCCGCTTCATCAGCTGACGCCTCGGGCCATTACCAAGTATTAGGGCTCCCGGCAACAGCTAGTAATGAGGAGTTGAAGAGCGCCTATCGCGAGTTGGCAAAGAAATTCCATCCGGATCGTGTAGCACACCTGGGTGAGGAATACCGCGAGTTCGCGGAGCAGAAATTCAAACGCTTGCAGGAAGCATGGTCCGCCATCCGTAGTGAGCGCGGACTGTAACACATTCCAATGCAGGCTTTCCGGTTGAAGCCAATATTTCGCTGTATCACGCCACCAGGAGATTACGCATGTCTCACATCGTTGTCGGAACCGCAGGACACATCGACCACGGTAAAACAGCGCTTGTGCGAGCTCTGACGGGACAGGATACGGACACGCTGAAAGAGGAGCGCGAGCGGCAGATTACAATCGATCTGGGCTTTGCCTTTCTAGGTGATGGAATTACCGTCATCGATGTTCCCGGTCACGAGCGCTTCATCAAAAACATGGTCACCGGAGTGGCTACCGTCGACTATGTGCTACTGGTCGTTGCCGCTGACGATGGCGTGATGCCACAAACGCGCGAGCACTTTGACATTCTGCGTCTGCTGGGTGTGAAACACGGCATGATTGTATTGACGAAGGCCGACACGGTCGATGAAGATTGGTTGGAGCTTGTTGCCGAGGAACTGCGCGGATTTGTTGGCGGATCCTTTTTAGAGAACGCTCCGCTGCATGTGGTGGATTCGTTGTCGGGACGTGGCATCGATGCCTTGAAAGACGACTTACTCAAGCGCCTTGATGCACTGGAGAAGCCCGACACGCGTGGCGTGTTTCGCGAGTACGTTGATCGTGCCTTTCAAATTCGCGGGCATGGCACTGTTGTCACCGGCACTGTCCTGTCGGGAAGCCTGCGCCTGGGCGAAGACCTTGAGATCCTTCCTGGCGGGCAGCGCTGCCGGGCACGTGGTCTCCAGATACACGGCCATAGTGTGGAAGAAGTCCACATGGGCGACCGGGCCGCTGTCAACTTGCAGGGCATTGATTTGGAACAAGTGTCACGCGGAGATTGCATCTGCACTCCAGGCGTGTTACATCCGAGCTACATGCTTGACGCCATGCTGCGTCTGTTGCCCAATTCACCCGTGATACGCCAGCGAGAGCGCGTTCGTGTACACATCGGCACTTCTGAGCTATTGGGAAGAATCAGTCTGCTGGATCACGAAGAGCTTACACCGGGAAGCGAGGGCTTTGTCCAGATCCGCCTTGAATCACAGGTAGCCGCTTTGGTTGGCGATCGCTATGTGATACGACGTTATTCACCGCAGCAGACCATCGGTGGAGGCGAGATTGTTGATCCCGCACCACATCGTCACCGTCGTAGTCGCGCCGAAGGTGCCGTCAAGCGTTTGAGCCGCATTGCCGACGAGGAACTGGAACAGCGATTGGCGGGATTGATCGCCGATCTGCGCAAGCCATTGTGGAGCGTAGAGGATCTGGTTTCCCACACCGGTCTCAAGGCCGACGAGCTGCAACCCGGCTTGGAGGCTCTGTTAGTACAGGAGCGTATTCTGCTGCTGCCAGCTGGCAATCGACGCTTTTATCTTGACCGGGAGATCCTGGCGGGCATCCGTTCCGAGTTGCTGGCGCGTCTTGTCGCCTGGCATCGTGAGCAACCAGAACAGGAGGGGATGCCTGCTGCGCAGCTTCGCTCTGAGCAGTTTACACAGGGCCGCTACAGTAATGCGGCGCAGATTCTCTTCGATTTCCTGCTGGAAGACCTGACCAGAGGTGATAAAATCGAGCGACGTGGGGCGCTGCTGGCGATACGTGGACACTCGGCGCATTTCTCACCGGCTCTAGAGGCTCAGCTGTTGCGCCTGCACAACATTATAGATGAGGCGGGGTATCATCCTCCGCGTCCTGCAGAGCTGGCTGGCGCGCTTCCCTGTACAGCGGCGGAGCTGAAACGTTTGCTCGCATTGGCCCGACAGCGCGGCGATGTGATGCAGATCACTCCCGAGATCTGGGTAAGTAGGCAGACTTGGGAACAGACACCGGGCCGATTGGCCGATATTGTGGCAGAGGATCCGCGCGGGTTTACGGTTTCTGAGGCGGGAAAAGCGCTGGATGGCACACCGCGACGCTTTTCGGTACCTTTCCTCGAGGCCTTGGATGAGGCGGGAGTTACTCGCCGCGTCGATAGTCTGCGTGTATTGTCCGGGCAAGGAAAAGGATGAGCCCGCTCATGAGGGATGGCCTACAGCGTCCACACATCATCGTAGCCCTGCTTGTGATACTTGCGTGTATTACGGGCTGCACCGCTCTGCATCCGGGAGCCGATGAGTATGCGCTTACGGGGCACATGGAGCAGGCGCGCCAGTACCAGGACCTTGCGCCGGATGGGCAGAACCCACAGTTACGGTCGGCGTGGCTGCAGTGGCACGATGGCGATTTGCTGGCCGCTGTTCAGACCATGGCCGGTCAGCTTCCCGCCGATTGGAGCCGTCCTCTTGCCAACTGGATAGGAGATCAGGCGCCCGCAGAACAGGATTCTCTGTTCGCGCTGGCAGATGCCTCCCTGCCTGTATCCTTAGCCTTGACCGAACAATGGCTGTTGGTGCGAGAGCGAGAGCACTTGCCCTTGCCGGACAGCTTACTGTTGCGCTTGAGTCATCGTCCACAACTGCGTTTTCGTCTGGCGGCCGACGGTGGCAGCAATCAGGCTCTTGTGGCGGCGATGCAGGCTCCCGGTCTTGAGTTGGAGGCTGGACACTTACAGCAGCTGGCAGGACGCTCCGCATCCTGTCAATTGCAACTGCGCGAACTTTGGCTGAAGCGCGTGGGTCCGCTGGACCGGAAGGAGCGCGAGCAGTTGGCCGAAGCCGAGTTGTGGTTTTGGCTGCGGCGAGAGTACGAGCTTGAGCCGCCGCACGGGCGCGGTGAGGAATACTTGTTTGCGATGGCGCTTGCTGAGAGTGGTCGCCGTTCTGAGGCGTTGAAGCGCTTCAGCGCATTGCCGGAAGGCTATCGTGATACAGCCCGTTGGATCAACTGGCTGAAGCGTGTTGGTTCGGAAGTAGAGGAAGCGGGTAGCGGGAGAATGCGATGAGCAGATGGCATAGACTGTGTACAAGCGCCCTGCTACTGTTGGCTGCGAACCTGCGCGCAGAAGTAAGTGTTGAGCCGGCATCAGGCGAGGTACTTTCGAGCGATTTGCAGTACCTCACACTCAACTTCGATCCTCCTATCGACGATGCGGAATTGGCAATGCTGGGGGCCCACTACGAATTGCGGGACATGCAACACGGCCTCTTATATGCGTCGCCGATGCCGGTAGGTTTTGAGGAGCCCTACGATCAGGTTCTGCTGATTTTTCAGGACAACTACGAATGGACTCCCGGCGGGCAGATTCACTTGGAGATCATCCCGCCCGATCTGGACCCGCCCGGCACGATCACCCGTCTTCACGCCGAATGGACCTACGCTTGCGATGGTTGTGGTTGGATGGCCGAAAGCGAAGGCTACAACCTCAGTCTATTTGGCGTCAATGACGAGATACTGGACATGCTGCCAACAGATCTTGATCGAGACGGCGACCTGGATCTGGCCCTGATTGCCCGCGAGCGCATCATCTGGCTGGGACTTGATCCACTGTACGATGGCGTTGTATCACAAAGTCTTGGCGTACGCAATCTTGATCGCCCTTTGCAGACTCGCGAGGCGCGTAATGCTTCGTATAGCGGTCGCGCGGGCCAGGAAATTTTGCTTTACAGCACAGGCCAGGATGAGCACGTAACCATTTTCAGACGCAGCGGATCCGGTGATACACTGTGGTTTGAACCCGAACAGATCAGCGGCGAATCCTTTGCCATGTCGCCCATGCTGATGCTGCCTGTTGGCACTTCTGGCGGCCATCTCTGCAACGATCTGCTGGTGGCGACGCGCGGTGGCAGCCTGATGCTATATCCCTCCTACGACGATTGTAGCGGCATCGACATGAGCTCCGGCGTAGAATTGCTGGATGACCTCGGGACACCGTTGTCTATTGTCGAGTTTCCTGGCCGCCGCTTTAACGGTACGACCTATCAGGACATCATTGCTGTACTTGATGACGCCTACAACCAGCTTCACATCTACGGCTACGACGGTGAAAGCTTGGATGAGCTGCTTGAGTGGCGTCACAGCGGGCACGTTTATCAGAGCCTGCTGGCCTGGAACAACTACGGCGACTCTGCCATCGACCTTATGCTCTACAACAGTGACGGAGAGTTCTGTCTGCTTGAGGATCTGGATGGTGATACACCGGAACCCGGCAGTTGGCGTCTGGATCACAATGTGTATCACGCACAGTGTGGACAGCGCGGCGAGCTTCTGTTGGCCACGGACGGGGGCGTGCTTTCCATTCCAGACCCGTCTCAGTCCAGCGATTCGCACACGTTGATTGCGTCTGAATCCATGGGTGGTAGTGCTGTTAGGCATTTGCGCCTGTGTGATGCAAACCTGGACGGAGATCAGGATCTGGTGGTGCTGATGGACGATGGCAGCGTTCACCTTGTCTGCAATGAAGTCATCGGAACGCGACAGTTGGCGTACACCGATAGCCTGGCGATGCAGCATCTATTGCCGGGTGAGACATCGACGGTTACACTCTATGTGCGTAACGAAGGCGCCGAGGCCCCCATTGAGTTGACCATTGATGCGGCTCCGGCGGATTCTCCGGTGCAGTGGGATGCCTATAGTGATAGCTCATTCGAGCCCGATGAAGTGGCCTCGCTGGAGATCAGCTACACCGCCGACGCAGAGCTGGATACGATCTACACCGATCTTCTGACCATGGATTGGACGGTGACCGGCAGCGGGCGCATCAACCATACTTCGGTTGTATTGTTGGTTTCAGGTGGTGAAACGGGCCTTGTCTGGTCGACGGATCACGTGGCTTTTGATCCTGTTTGTGAAGTTTGGCCTGAAGGGGCCTGTGAACCAGATTGTCCCACGGCAACGGTTCGCCTCTCGTGCCCGGCCACGGTCAAGGGACGCCTGGAGCTGCTCGGTATCACCGCGACGAGCGAGAATGCAGCGGCCGGGTTCTGCACCACAGCGGCTACGACAATCTTGTATCCTGGCCAAAGCCTGGACCTGCCCTTGTACTTCTGTCCTTTCGACAACAGCCAGCGGCCGCTTCAGGTGAACGGAAGTTTGATTGTGGAGATTGTGAATCCAACGGGTGATACATCGTTTGGGCTACCTCTTACGGGCGTAATACAATGCGAGGATCCGTGGTTTGCCGGCGAACTGCCCGATCTGCTCGAGGATGTTCCGCAGGTAATTGATTTCAGCTCTCTGATTGGCGATGATGATGATCCGGCATCGGCGTTGATTCTCACCATTGAAGACGTAGTCGGCACAAATGGAGAAGCCGCCGGAGACGTGCTTGTTTACAGTGAGGTGGAGAATCTCCGCGTGCAGTTGTCACCTGCGCTAAACGCAAACAGCGAGCTCTATCCTGACTTGGCCCTGGCATTGAGACTAGGTGACGCCGCTGGCAATTTCACCCGTGATACATTGGCCGTTTTCATCCAAGCCGTCGACGATGTCCCTGTGCTACAGGAATCACCACCTGAAGAATTCGTTGAGGGTAGGACAGCGCAGTTGGCTTTCACTGTGTTTGATCCCGATGCCCATGGCTTGAACTGTAGTGCCATCGTCCGCACCGGCGATGACTCGGAAGGGACTGCGATAGCTTTCAGCGGTCTTTCCACAGCTAGCACCCTCATTGAGTGGGATGTGGAGCCTGGTGACAGTCTGCGATTCGGAAGCCTGGAATGGTCGCTGACAGCTATGGGTTCATTGCCATTTGATGCCAGCGGAAGCTGCATTCTGCGCACCGCTGAAGCCGATCTGGCACTGGAGCTGCAGAACTCCTTGCCGCAATCGTTGACCTTCGGTGATACGCTCGAGCTGGATCTGGCGATTGATCTTGTGCAGGGACCATGGAATGGAATGCTTGCCGTGACTGTGTCACAGAACGGAACGCAAGTGTTCTACCGCAACCTGGGGCAGGTGCTTCTCGTTTCCGGGAGTCTGGACCTTGACCCTGTCTATCTTGTCATGCCGCTCAGTCAGGGAAGTGTTGAATGGCAGGCCGAATTGCTTGTTAGCGGTGGCCGCGAAGAACTGACAGGGAACCTGATTTCAGGAACGGTTGCGGTGCGGGCCTTCGAGTATGCCGTGCGACCGCGCATCTTCACTCCCAATGGGGATGGCACCAACGACCTGGGTGTTTTCGATTTCGGCTCGGTCGCCGCACGCGATCAGCACCGTGTTGAGCTTTACGATTTGAGCGGTCAGCGCCTGATCAGAGCCACTTTGCCTGCAGGCACGTTTGTGTGGAGTTGGGACGGTCGAGTGAACGGACATCCTGTGCTTCCCGGCGTGTATCCCTACATCATGTATGATGGAAATCAGGTGCTCGCACGAGGCACCGTGGGGGTGGCCCGATGAAAAAGACCCTCCTGCTCACTGCCTTACTGGCCCTGACAAACGGTGCGCATGCTGAGATGGCATTCAGTGGCAACCCCGCGCAGATTCACGATAACGACGCTCTGCGCTTGAATCCGGCTCTCGCAGCCTGGCAGCCGCTCACGTTCCAGGCGGATTGGCAGGCACTGCATTTGGGCCTCGCCGATAGCCCTGCCGCCTTTGGTCAAGGAGGCTTTGCCTTTACGTTGCCGCGATGGAATCTGGCAATGCAGGGGCGGATGCGTGATACAGACTTGTTACAGGAAGTTGAGGCTTCTTTGCAATGGGCCTGGCAGCCGCTCACCGGCTTCTCTGTTGGTATCGAGGGCGGCATGTACCGTTTCGGCTGGAACTCCAGTGTGATACATGGCGATCTGGGCGCAGATCCCGTTTTCAGGGACGGTAGCTCACGTGTGCAGCCGGTTGTGGGAGTCGGCTGTTTCTACGCTCCGCTACCCGGCCTGCATATGGCTCTCGCCCTCCGCCATCTTAATCGCCCCAGCCTGAGTTTGAATGGCAGTGATACACGCGCTCCCATTCGTTCTTATGCGGGAGTCGAGTGGCGGGGGCGTGAGGTTGCGTTTGGCCTTGCGGTGGACAATCTGGATTACATCGAAGCCGATGGCAGCGCCGGAAGCGCACTCGCCGCAGAGCTTTCGCCCAGTTTGTATTTGGACGGACACTTGCTGCCGGAGCTTGAGGCCGGGGTACGCTATCGACACGAAGCACTTGGCTTCTCATGTGCGTACACCTTCGAGAAGATGCACCGTGTGAGCTACGAGTATCTGCTACCGCTCGGTGATCTGGCGGAGCAGTCGACGGGAAGCCATCGCATCAGCTATAGTGTCAGCTTGGGTGACTGGCTGCTGCCGAGCGGCGTACAGAGCAGGCCTGTGACACAAAACATGCTGGCGGGGCTTTTTGGACGTCGAACCAAGGCCTATGAAACACCGTTGCTGATGGGCCTGCGTGACAACAGCCTGGAGTTGGTTGAGTTACACCTGCATCTACCGGACAGTCTGGCGGCGCAGATTCCACTTGAGAGCCTGTTGGCTGCACAGCTTGATCGCGGTCAAGCGATAACACCAGAGGGGGGCGAGCTTGTCCGCGGAACGTATTCGGCTGAGTATTTCCGATTGGCGGGCTTATTGGAAGAACTCCAGCAGACGCGCGGTGTGATACCCGTGATACATGCTGGCGAGAATACGGTTCGAATCGAAGATGTGGCCGTGCTGGCAGGAACAACTGTTGATGCACGCGTGGGCGGCCTGCATCAGCTACCTCAGTCCGGTGCCTTGGTGCCGGTACCAGATAGCTTGCAGCTCGAAATCAGTTTGCCCGAGTCCTTTGCAGAGGCGTGCGCGATGTGGGAAGCCACCATGTCAAATGGTGCTGGTTTTAGCTCGCGGACAAGCGGCAGAGGAACACCGCCAGCGAGTCTAAAGCTTGGTGTTCGTGATACAAGTGGCGCGTTGCCAGGACTGGGAGCCGTACTTGTTGAGCTCAAGCTCTACGACGATGACCGTCATCTGCTTGCATCACGGCAGATTGAAGCGCAGGTTATGAAGCGTGTGAGACACGCCTGGCTGCGTGCCATGGATCCGGGGGAACCGGCTCCAGAGGGAACCGATGGAATTCACATCCTGCTAGGCGAGTAGCCGCGAGGTCACTGTCAGGAAGGATTGCAGCCCAATGGAACTTTTTGGTTCGCTGCGGGCGTGATACGGAGATAGAGTTCGAAAGGATATAGAGTTATGTGCAAGTCTACGCTGTACCGCTTAAGCGCCCTGCTATTGTTGCCTCTCGCCGCGCTGGCGCAGGAGAGCGCCTCCACTTCGCTACCACTGCTGGACATTCTGGCCATGGGTGGCTGGATTCGCTATCCGATTTACCTCCTGCTGCTTGTGGGTGTAGCGCTGGCCGTACAACGATTCCTGACCGTGCGCGGCGACAGAGCGCGCTCTGCGGGTACATTCCAGATGAACGTGCGCGGCCGCACCCCGGATGAGCTGAAGAAAGAGCTGGGGCGTCAGCCCGAGAGTGAGTTGTCGCGCGCTGCCGGGGACATGCTGGTGCAGTTCGCTAATACTCGCAATTACGAAAGCCTGGGTACCAACATTGAGCGCTTCATGATGGTGCGCCAGGACTGGTTCAAGCCTTTCGTCCACTGGATGATGTTTCTGTCTGACAGTGCTGGCGCGCTGGGGCTGCTGGGTACGGTGCTGGGTATGTTCCAGACCTTCTTTGGCGGAACCCTGGACAAGGACAAGATTCTGCACGGCATGGGTGTTGCGCTCATTACTACGCTGCTGGGTATCATCGTCAGCTTGATCATCAATCTGCTGTTGACACTGGTGCGTAATCACTTTGATGGTGAACTGGATCGCCAGTACCAGAAGCTGGTGGAAATTCGCCAGGCCATGCTGAATCAACTCGAGGCATAGCGCATGCTTCGTCTAATCGACATTGTGCTGATCCTGCTCTTCGGATTCATTTCAATCAGCCACATCGACCGGGCGATTGAGATGCAGCTGCCGCACGCGGAGTATTTGCCGCTGGTGCCGCCCGATTTCGAGGATTGGACTGTAGTGGGCGCGCTGCACGACGGTGGCTTTGTCTGTGGTGTAGACAAGATAGAGCTAGCGGATGATGAGGCGCTACGAGAGTATCTCAGCCGGGCCAAGGCCGAACAACGTGGGCGCGTGAGACTTCGTGTTGATCTGGACCTGCCGGGTGCCTATATCGCTCGCGTTCTTGAACTCTGCGGGGATCTGGAGATCCCGGTGGCACTTGAGGTGATACGCGACCGCCCGGAGGTGGTAGAATGAACGCGCGTGGAGGCACTGTAGTACGGCTTATCGATGTGGCGATGATTATTCTCATCGGCTTCCTTGGCGTGGCCGATCTGGATGAGCGCACAACGGTCCAACTGCCGACTGCTTGGGAAGCCACACTGGACACGCTTCAGCTTAGTCAACGCAGACTGGTGCTGACTGCGGCAGCCAATGATTTGTATCACCTGGAGCTGCAAGGGGCCATGGGGCTGCGTCGTCCGCTTGGGAGCTTTACCGGCCCGGATACGCTGAAGGCCGTGTTGTCCCGTGCTATCGAGCAGCAGAAGCCGGCTGGTGTGGATATTGATGTTGAACCTGCAGCCGAAGTGCAATCGGCCGTGCACGCCGTTGACGCTTGCGCGCTGCTGGAATTGGATCGCAACCTGAGTTTCCAGACTCCCCGTGAGTCGGAGAAGGGTGAGTAGAATAGATGAACGCTGCTGAACTCAGCCGCAAACGCATCAACCAGATCGCCTGGATCAGCAGTCTGCTGCTGATGGCGGTGAGTTGGTTGATTCTCAGTCTGATCAATGTGCATCGTCCGCATCGGCGCGAGGTGCCCGGCATCGAATTGCTGACATGGGTGCACCAAGTGTACCAGTCGCCCTCGCGTGTGGATCGTGTCGCCCAACAAATGCGCAGACAGCGGGCCCGGCTGATTCAGTTGCCTGAGGAGCGATTTGATCCTTCGGAACGTCGACCGCAGATCAACCGTGTTGAGCGTGATACACGTGATTTGACTCGACCTGCGGGTCGTGATTTGAGTCGGGATATCAGCGACTCTTCGCCAACACGTGATCTTGACCGTCCACGGGATGTGATCCGTCGTGATACAGGCGAAATGCCGCGGATTACGAGTGAAGGACGCGACAGAGTAGATAGTGGTCCGGTCGCCTCTCTTCAGGCGGAACGCAGCAGTCTGCGTGATTCACAGCAGCATCGTGATACAACACCGCATAGCATGCTGGAGGCTCTCGATGCCTGGCTGGCTGGACTTCCAATCGACGCTCCTGCTGCGCCACTGCGCGGGTTCTCGGAGTGCGGTCCTGAAATGCGACGGGGACAACTGGAGCTTGGAGGCCGCGCTTGGCGCGTTTGGGCCTGTCGCGAGAAAGACGAGGCAATTCTCCTCTTCAACTCGAGCACCGATCTGTTCGCCTTGCGCATGTCGGGCGATGACCTGGCGCTTCGTACGGTGAAGCAAGGTGAGCTTATCAACGATACCGTCATTGCCAGGTTCACCCGCCTGGCTGAGGGTGGTACACTGCACGCTGATCTGCTGCAATTCCTGGAGGCGAGATGAGGTTCTGCATTTCCTGTTTGCTGCTGGTGTTTGTGCTGGCACAGACAAGCCTGGCCCAGGACACCGGGAGTCGTGATACAACTCCCGGCATCACTCCGGAAGTGGATCGCATCCTGCAGGAGCGGGATGCTGGTGGCGTCAATACAGCCATGGTCAGTCGGCGAAAAGCTGAAGAGGCCGATGCGCTACGTCAGCGTGCCCAGGAGGTGCGCGAATCACTTAGCGATCAGACCTGGATTGTGCTTGCCCTGGACAGCTTGCGCCGCTCGCAGGTCGTGGATAGCCAGGCACACTTCGATCGCATGGAGCAGGCGCTGATCGGGATGCAATCGGCACTTGACCTGACGGAGGGCAAATACCCGGCCGAAATGAGCGCTGAGGAGCTGGGGCGTCTGCGTGAGACAGTGCGCAACCAGGTAGCCGAGAAGCTGTTGGAGTCGATGGACTATTTGGAAGCGGCTCTGAAGGCGAATCCCTGGGACGAGCAGGTCCTAGAAACGCTTGCTGGAACGCTGGAAGACCTGGGGCGCATTTATACCAGCCTTGAGTATCGTGAGCGTGCTGCAGAAGTGGCGCGTCAGCGTATCACGCTGGATCCCGGCAACTACTTCGCCTGGTGGGATCTCGCGGATGTAACACGCGATATGAAGCAAAGTGACAAAGCCCTCGAGCTTTACACCCGGACTAGTGAAACCCTGAAGGCCTGGTCCTGGCTGGAGCAGGAAACTGATCCGGGCCGTCTCACGGGACGACAACGGGACCATTTGGTCTATCTGTGTCGCGAACGTGTCAACCTGGCAATGAAGCTGGGAAACGAAGAGGCTTTTCGTGCAGCTTTGGCCGATTGGGAACCCGTAGCGCTGGGCGGCGAGCGCAAGGAAATTGGCGAGCTTAAGCGCTGGTTGAACCGCGCTGGCGGTAGCCTTGGATTGGCCTTGCAGCAGGATCGCGCTTGGCAGCTCATTCAACAGGGTCGCGAATTGGAAGCTCGCGAGTTGTTGCAAGCGACAATTCAAGAGAGCACGGATCAAGTCTTTGTTGCCGAGAACACACTGGCTCTGGCGGATCTGGAATTCTATCGACTCGAGATGCGCGAGTTGGGTTTGGAGCGTGTTACATCGCTGGCGCAGAATGCCCGATCACTGCCGGATAGCCTTCGTTCCCGCATCAATGATACGCGTGCTACCATGACTTTGAATCACGCCGGGAGCATAGAGGCGGATGATCCGCTAGCGGCTTGGGAGCTATACACAGCCGCTGCAGCACACGATAATCGCTATTTGCCATTGTTGTCGGTGCGCATTGCTGATCTGCTGGCAAACCGTCCAGAGGAGGCCCTGCAGTGGCTCGAGCGTGCACTGGAAAACTGTGACACCGATCACGAGTGTACGTCTGAGGATCAACTGGCGATCTATACCAGTCTGACACAAGCCTACCGCCGACTTGGTAGAGCCCAGGATGCACGTGATGCCTATGAGCGCGTGCAGGAGTTGCGGCGATGAGGATCATTACTCTGCTGGGATGCATTACGGCTGCGGTGTCCTGTGCGTTAGCACAGTTGCCGCAAATCAGTCCCGCCATGCATTTGCAAGCCTTCATTGATGCACCCTCACTAATCGGTGAACTGCTGGAGCAGCAGATGATCCCAGTACCAATTGGCGAGGTCAAGGCGCTTGTGATACATGACCTGACCAGCAATGGCTTTGGTGAAGGCGATGTCCTTGAGCTGTTGCCGCAGGGCGAAGTACACGTATTGGCAGGGCTTTCTGCCAGTTTGCGCCAGCGTATGCGGGAGTGGAGTTTTGCAGCTAACCGCGAAGTTCGCGCTCCGCTTGATGTGACACAGGAAGAACTCCGTGCGGCGAATCAACCTGTTGCTGCCTTGCTCGCTGACCTGCTGGCGGCCAGTCACAACAATCTGGGTGCCGGGCCGTTTGAATTGGCGTTGGACCGCAGCCGTGACGAGCTCGTGTTACGCATCTGGGATTACGAAAGCGATAGCCTGTTTTCACGCGGAAACCTGGCTGAAGATACGGGTAGCAGCCGGCGTGTGATGGACATCGTGCAGATTGTACGGCAGGATACAACGTATATCGTGGACCAGACCTTGCACGATCTTTTGATTCTCGAAAGCACCGTAGTTGATACCGTGTATGTAGGCGCCAAGGCGAGGGAGCATGAAGCCAAGCCCTGACACTGCATTCTTGCGCACCTGCTTCGCAGCTCTGTTGAGCCTCCCCTTGTTGGCGGGCGCGGAGCCACGGCTCACGCTCAGTCCTGTCGGCTGTGACTCGTTGCTACTTGTCGCAGAGTGCGATGGAATGCACAGCGTGCAGATCAATCGTGATGGTCTATTTCAGCCGCTGCCAGTGCGTCCCGACAGTGCGGGACAAATCGCGATGCTCCTGCCGCAGCCCGGGTGGGGCGAGCGTGTCGAATTCCGCCTTGCCGGGGAGTACAATGGCCTTCCGTACTACAGCCGGGATTGGAGCTGGCAGCGCGATTGGCCGGAGTTGAACCTGCAGCAACACGACAGCCTGCTTAGCTGGAAGATCCCCGCGTGTGCGCCGGACCGCATCTGGATGCGAATTGAAGAAACGGGCCGTTTGCGCGATTTACGCATTGTGTCGGTTTCTACCGGCCAGCTGCTGCTCGACTTCCCATGGAGCCGCCTCGGGCTTTCCTGGGAGCAGTGTGACAACGTGAACTGGATTGGCGAGCAGCTGGATCCTTCTACGCTTCCGGAGGATGTAACTGTTTGCCGTGATACACCAGCCTTACCTGCACTTCCCGTGATACTTGCTTCGACGGACCATAGTCTGAACCTGCGCATCGCTGACGGCTGTGAACCAGCTGTGCTAGCGGGAGATGCGAATTGGCATTGGCGTAGTAAAGAACGGGCTGAGGCCGAAATAGAGTTTCTTGGTGGTGGTGAGATCCTCGTCGCATCACGCAACGAGGAGGGTCTGGTCGGCCTTCCACTGGTCTGGCAGGCACCGGAGCAGGAGTTGCGTGTCACAGTAGAACGCCTTTCGCCAGGAAAACTTCAGATTCGCTACGCAGGTGGACTATCGAAAGGGGCTGAGTTGCATTGGCTTGCCGAGGACGGACGTTCCGGAGTCGTGGCACTTTCCTCGGCAAATGAAACACTGGAGCAGCTACCCGCCATGCGCCTGCATCTTCAGCTACTTGGCGAGGATCAAGCAGATGCGCTTTGGACCGGTGTGGTTGAGGCTGGCTGGCAGGCACCTCCTGAGCTGGTCCGGCAATCGTCCAGTGATACAAGTCTGACTTTTGCACTTCCGCCTCAGACGCCCTGGGCAGACGGCATAGAGGTGGAGGTGGTGAACGCACGCCACCGACGCGTGTTTGGACCGGCGCGTAGCGTTGTGATACAACCATCCGCGGAAGTCGCCTATCTCGATTTTCGCTGGCGAACTGTGCTGGGAATGGAGCATAGCAGCTGGTCGCCTTGGCGTAGTCTGGGAATCAGTGCTCACGCCTTGGTTCAACCCAAGGCAGAGGATGCTCCCAAAGGAGTGCAGCTAAGCTGGGCGACTCAAGATCCCTGGTTGATGGATCAAGTTGATGTGATACGCATAGTAGATGGCGATAGCACGATGATGCGTGCCACCTGGAGTGAGGGAGAACTTTTGGATCGGTCCGCGCCAGCTCAACAGCAGGTCGCCTATTTGATGCGCAACCGTTGCGAGCACAGTACGGGCGAGTGGCAAGGAACATTTGTAGTACAGACCAGCGCTGATGGAAGTGGCTGGGTTCAGATCGACGGGGTTGCGGTATCCCCGGTAGAGCTAAGTGTTGCTGAGTACCTTAGCTATTCGCGTAGCACAGGACAGCCGCTACCACCGAATCCGCCTTTGGAAGGCTATAAGGACTGGCTGTCACACAGCGCTCGTCCTTTGGTAAATGTCAGTCCGCGCGAGGTCGCCGCTTATTGCAATTGGTTGAGCGAGCGTTACGGGCTGCCGTTGATGTACGCGCAAGACGGCACGCCCAGGCCGATACGAGGTGGTTTTAGAGCACCGACATTTGAAGAGATGCAACATTGGATGGGAAGTAGCACAGCCAGCAACGAGTTGGTCGATGTTTTTCCCGTGACGTTGCCTGCTGATTCCTTGTATCACATTGCTGACAATGTGCGGGAGTTGTGTTGGTCACAGGCTGGTTGGAAGGCACCCGGTGCATCCTGGGTTCGTGATACGCACGGAGACCGTTCTTTGCATGTTGATGAACGCCTGCCTGACGCCGGTTTCCGCCTAGTGCTGGACAAGGCTGGAGACTGATATCCGTCCGTCTCAGGGTAGCGTGCAATGACGACCCGATTCCTTGTTCATAGAAAACAGAAAGCCTTGTCCACGTCCTGGTGTGTGCAGTGTGGGACCTGAGGTGTTGAACACGGAGGGTAAATCACAGGCAAGGGAACCCAGTTCGAGGTGTGCCACCACTACCAGCAAACCGCCTTTCACTTGTTCGACACGCAACCAATTCTGCCACAACTTGAAGTCACCGTAGAAGCCAATGGTAGGACCATCGCCCGTCCACAGTCGCGGGTCCTCATGCACTTCGGGTTGATTCAGCCACATGGCTACAACACCCGCTGTCTCACGAGCGCGCCTGGCAGGCGAGGACCAGATTCGGATTTCGTCCGACCGCAATTCCAGTTTGGCAAGCTGTTGACCAAGCAATTCCGCCTGTCTTCTGCCGTGTGGTGATAGCCCTGCACCGCTGATCTCGCCGTGACGTAGAAATGCCATGTGACTGATTGCGCTCATTCAGGTAGCCTCAGAACAAGTAAACCCCGTTTCAAATTGGGGTATTCAAGAAGTGGTTGTTGGATCACACACCCTGCGCTGGAAGAAGCATGCAGGAGTTGCAGCTCATCTTGCTGCCAAACAAGAATTCCAACGTGGCTTACATCAAGCCCCGTTTGCTCACTCCAGATTCCTACAAGATCGCCAGTATGCAAATACCGCAGAGCTGTACTATCCGCGTGGATGCGATAGAGCGTGCGCTCGCTGCATTGGACACCCTGGAGCCAGCGTGTTCCATCTTGGCGGTAGTTAATGCTGCGTGATACAGCTACTGCGCCGGGGATGTCAGCGCCAACGTCTTGCAGGTGCGGACCTCGCTCAATCCAATCACTGAAGAAATGCAGCCGATTTGACCAGGCGCAAACACGGCGATCGTAGCGTTGGGCACGCAAACTGTCGGCACACAGGATACTGTCGCCGGAGGCGAGAGCGAGTTCGAGTAGCAGCATGCAATCCAGCGAATCACAGCGTGCTACGAAGGACTCTAGCATTCCGGGTCCACCTCCCAGGGTGTTGGCCGCGTAGGGCACTCCCAGCAGTAGTTGTGCTCGTGATACAAGATCATCAGGACTGAATCTACTGCTGGTGGCCGTCGTCATGAAGAAGGTGTCTATGTCACACACATGACAGGCAGTATGCTGCGCAAAAAGCGAAACAGAACAGAGCAGCAAGAAGGCAAGGAAGAAAAAAGGTCTCATCAATAGTCTTTCACTTCTGCCAGTACGCTGGCTCCCGGTGCATAGGTCACCGCAGAAATTTGCGAAGATTCGGCTGGCAACAGAAATGCCTGCTCGTCTTCCTGGTTTACCAGTGTAAGTAGCGCTTGTTGTCCATTGCTGAATTGGATCAGTACTGGCAGATACAGCCGGTCCTTCTGCTCCGCATTCTCGCGACGTAAACGCAGGAC
The DNA here is from genome assembly GCA_963663545.1 of Candidatus Delongbacteria bacterium. Lineage (GTDB taxonomy): Bacteria > CAIWAD01 > CAIWAD01 > CAIWAD01 > CAIWAD01. The sequence goes on along the minus strand of OY760505.1, from coordinate 1,344,834 downwards.
AGTGTTGCCTTGTGCGCTTCCAATCTCCAGATGTAGCACGGGGGTTGTCGTGCGATGCAGTTCATTCGATAACCAATCGGCGGCGCTATCCTCAAGCAGGTCGTAGAGCAAGCGATCACTGACCTCGATGAAGCGTGATACATCGAGTGGCGTTGTTACCGGACCCACGTGATGCATCCGAGCCAGCTTTCGTATGTAATCGCGCCAGCTACTGTCGTCCAATGTTTCGCCATTTCGCAGACGCCAGCGCAGGTTTTCCAGAATCAGCGTGAAGCGCCAGGCCATCTGATCGCTGATCTCCTGGTTCCGCCAGCTCCCTTCTGCTCGATCACCATAGAGCAGGCAACTTGAAGAGGAGCGGGGGGTTAGACGCGAAGCGATGCGATTCAAGGCTCGCGTTCGTAACTCCGCGGCGCTTTCCCATCCGTACATCTGCTCCATTAGCGCCAAGGCGCAAGCTCTACTTAATCCTCGCGCAAACCAGTCGGGGGCAGAAGGCGAGAGCGCTACTTCCTGTTGCCACCAGATACTGCACACGGCTTCCAATCGGACTAGCTTGTCCTCTGGCGTATTGCCCCAAAGATTCTGATCGCGGATGCCAACAGGAAAGCGACGTTCCATTCCACGATAATGACGACTACGCAAGTAGGCTTCTTCGCTTGGTTCGCCATGCTCTTCGACGAAGAGACATGCACCTTCACGCGCTCCGAGCCAAAGCGAGGCTAACTCGAACGCGAAACGTAGCTCGGCAACACGTTGGTCTTCACCCAGCAAGGCTTCGGCCAGAGTATCACTGCCCTGATCCATCATTTCAAAGTCGGGCACATTCATCAGGTTCGGATCACCGTAACTAATGTCGCTTGGGCGCTCAAATCGGCTGGATGGCAAGAGGAATCGATTACGTGATACAACGCTTTGCTCGTCGTATCTCCATTGTGATACGTTGGGTCGCACTGATTCTTCCAGCGCACGCCTGTTGCGTAGCGGCTGCCTGGCGATGGCAATATTATCTCCATGTGCAAGTAGCTCCTGCCCTTCTACATGTAGCACAGGCGCAAGCACATTGGCTACGGTACAATGTCCTTGAATCACGTTCGCGTCAACGGAAAGCGTGGGGATCCTACCTTGCGTTGTCCACCAGCTTAATTGCGGTGGTCCCTTTACCTCAACCGAACACGAATCGATCCATCCTGAAACGGGTGCAGGATGCCAGCAGCGCGAAAAAAGCGTTTCGCGATCACCTGCCTTTTCCATCAGGATATCCTGTGGTGAAAAGCCCTGTGATACAATTGTAATACGGCCTTCAAGTACATCAACAGAGTGTACGATCACCAATGGTAGATCCGTAGCTGCCAGTCCGGCGTCCTTGATGCGCCAGCTTGTACAGGGCAGTTCAAGCCCAGCCTGCATTACTCGCAGATCATTCAGCTCTGCTCGCGGATCAAGTCGCAATGCAAACAGATGGACCGCATGATCCAGATCAAGATCCATAGAGGCTGTCCAGTCGAGCCGGAGATCACCGATAGCCTCGACCTGAAGATCAAGTCGTGCAGCATGTCCCGGCCAATCGATCCAGACGGGATCTTGCGTCAAATCGACGTCCATGGGAAAAATGTGATGCAGTGGTTTGTAAAGGACACTGCCAGGACGAGCCGGTAGTCCACAGAGCACACGGTTCCTTTCGCCTTTTGCGCTGCGTATCACGAAGTCTTTCTTGTTGATTCGCGCCCAACTGAATCCACCTCCTCCTGAAGATCGAAGCGCCAACCACTCGATTATGGGATGGGCATCTCCTGTGTGACGAAGGGCGTTGAAATGCCGTTGATAGCCGGATTTCATTAGAACACTTGCTTTGTAGGGAATCCAGGGTTGACTGGCCAGAGCAGCGGGAAGAGGATCAAAGAAGAAGTGTACCTCTTTCACTTTCAGCTCTACAGGTGGCGTCTCCAACTGTGCTGAGACCAGATTTCTCTCCTCAACATCCGGGTCTTGCAGAAGCAATGTGCCTTTTCCAGTGAAGTAGATGTGATACAGTGTATCACCAAAAACCGGAAGTTGCTGCATGCGCCAGTCACCGCGAAGATCGAACTCGGAGCCATCGATTGACAAGTGTATCACGGCGTCATCAACCGCTTGATTGAAATCTGGATGCCAGCAAGGAGAGATCAGATCTGCCAGGTCGCCCGGTGATTGTGCGCTGGCACAAAGGGCGACCACCAGCAGGAAGAGGGCACGGAGTGAGAATGCCATGAGTTCCCTTTCGGTGTCGGGACTTGCAGCCCCAGATGCAAAGTGCTATTGTCAGGCTCCACCCGGGGACGTTCGTGGGATTCGACGGGATTGACGAGACCCTGGGCTGCATGCCGTGGACTCGCCGGAGCACCACGCTAAAAGTTCTGGCAAACTCTTATAACTGGCAACGATTACGCCATTGCTGCCTAATTAATTGGTAGCCGAAGCCCGGAGGCGCGCTTACCGCGGCCGGTTCCTTCGTCACAATGTAAGCTGGCCCCAAAGGTCCGGTTGCACCGGCGGGGCGAGAAAACAGCAACCTGGATCAGGGGTGGCCTGTCCGCCGGCAGCGTCTGATCGAGATTCATAGACGGACTACGCATGTAGACGCTCAAGCGATTGCTTTTCCGGACGAGGGTTCAACTCCCTCCGTCTCCATGGACTTCGAAGCGGCCTTCCCACGAGGCCGCTTTTCTTTTTGCTACAGCGGGGTAGAGCTTTGCGTAAGCCACCCTTGTCAGTGCGCGAAGGTCGTCGTTCAGACCTGCGGAGTCAGACGTCCAGCTGCTCCACGAAGTCGCGAATTTCGTCGCGTACACGGCGGTAGTGCGAGATCGCTTCGTTCTCGTTGTTGGACCGCTTGGCAAGTGAGGGGGGATCATCGAATGGTGCATGTATCATGCGTGCTTCCGCAGGGAAAACAGGACACATGGTTCTGGCACGATCGCAGACCGTGATTACAAGATCAAAAGGCATGTGTAGCAGGCTGCTCACCAATTTCGGGCGGTGCCGGGAGATATCCACACCAGCTTCAGCCATTACGCGCACCGCATCCGGATTCAAGCCGTGATCCTCGATACCAGCGGAGTAAACCTCCCACTCGCGGCCGCGCAGGTGGCGCGCCCAGCCTTCTGCCATCTGGCTGCGACATGAATTGCCTGTGCAAAGGAAGAGTACACGCTTTCGCATGGGAGCCTCCGGTTCGGTATGAACATTACGGAGTTATCGGTAATAGCGCCCTGCTTTCTTACCAGAGCCGGATGGCAAAAACATGGGTCAGCGTGAAGTACACACCCACAACGATGAACAGGGTACCCGTCAGTCTCCGCGCGATGGGTTCGAGTGCCGTGATACGGCTGTAGGTCCGAGTCAGCGTTTGTCCACCCAGCGAGAGCAGCAGCGCAAAAACCAGTACGGGAAGTCCGGTAAAGGTGCCGTAGAGCAGTGGAATCACAAGGGGTGACTCTTGCTGCAAGGCAAGAGGTATCAGACTACCAAAGAAGAGCGCGGCGGAGGTGGGGCAAAAACTCAGCGCAAAGAGGAAACCAAGCAGTCCTGCTCCCCACAGTCCCCAGCGTTCAACCCGGTTCTGCAGAGCTGACAGGTTCTGGCCGTTGCCGGACCCTACTCGCAACAAGCCGGAAAGCAGCATTCCGACAAGGATCAACAGCGGTCCAAGAAGACGATTCATGACTTGCTGCAGTTGATGTGATACACCGGGAGCCGCCATCAACCCTTGCACCAGCAGCCAGCCCAGCACAGTGTAGGCCAGACTGCGCCCAAGTGTGTACAACAGGCCCGCATGAATCACAGCCCGTGGATGATCCATACGGCGTGACACAAAAGCCACGGCCGCCAGATTTGTTGCCATCGGACATGGGCTGATCGCAGTCAGCACTCCCAGCCAGATTGCGCTGAGAATGGCAGGCCAGAGTGCACTCATGAATTCTGCCCGGACAGCATGTCGCTGGTTTCGGTCCAGATGTAGGCGCGAAAGGCTTCCTCGTCGTTCACCAGGTTCCAGACATCATCCAATCGCCGATAGATCCAGGTACTATTTGTATCACGACGGGCCAATACCACAGATCCACTACTGAGCTCGAAATCGTTGACGAAGTGGGCGTTGGCCTCTAAATCTGTGTTCACCGGCTGAAAGGACAACAGGCCTTCCGCCAGCTCTACACTAAAGGAATCGGCCAGCGTCTGTTGAGTCAGGGACTCGATGGTTCTGCAGGTTGTACAGCGGAAGTTGCCGTGGAAGTAGTAAGCCGTGAGGGCCGCGGATGTCGTGGCTGTATCACCAGATTCGGGAGTTGGCGATCCACCGTCGAACAAGAAGGACCAGCTCAGCCCAAGTGCCACGAAGACCAGCAGCAGGATTGTCAGCAGGCGACGTATCACATTCCCTCCTTAGCGCTGCTCGCTTAGCATTCTACTCAAATCGGGATAAGTGGGCACCTTGCCAACCAGCAGTACTTTGCCGTCCACTGCCAGCGCTGGCGTACTCATCACACCGAAGGAGAGGATCTCGTTGATGTCGCTGACCTTGACGATCTGTGCATCAAGTTCCAGCTCGATCACCGCACGCCCGGCCAGCTCTGCCAGTTTGTTGCACTTTGGGCAACCGGTGCCTAGAATCTGAATTTTCACTGCATTCTCCTTTGTATCACATCAGTTTGTAATCAAACCGAAAAGCCATCCGCTGATGGTCGCCATTAGGATCACAAGGCTGACAAAGGCTGCTGTTTTCCTTGTTCCAAGGACGCTGCGTATCACGAGCATATTGGGCAGGCTGAGCGCCGGTCCAGCCAGCAGCAGCGCCAGAGCTGGACCTTTACCCATGCCGTTGCTCAGGAGCCCCTGCAAAATGGGGACTTCGGTCAGTGTGGCGAAATACATGAAAGCGCCCGCGAAGGAGGCGAAGAAATTGGCCATCAGCGAGTTCCCACCCACTGCGTTCGTGATCCACTGTGGGGGAAGAAGTCCCTGCTGGCCGACGCGACCCAGCAGCAGTCCGGCGATCAGCACGCCGAAAAGCAGCAGCGGTAGAATTTGCAGAGCGAACTCCCAGCTGGTGCGGAACCACTCTCCGCTCTCACCTTCACTGCGACTTGTGATCCATGAAAGACCGAGGATCGCTAACGAGAAGGCGTATAGCGGGTGTCCGGGTAACAGCAGCGCCAGAGCCGCAGTAGGTAGAATGATCAGCGCCAGCTTCCACCAGGGCAGATCAAACCAGCGCAGCAGCAGCCATGCCAGTAGAAGTCCGAACCCCGCGGTTATGGGCCATTTCAGATGGTGAATGCCAAACCATAAACCGCTGTCTTGTTGTGCAGGCGCCCAATTGGCAAACACCAGGATACCCACCATTGAGGCGAAGTAGAGCGAGGTCTGCCAGAGACGCAGGCGAGGCCTTTCTTGCGGCATTTGTGCCTGCACGGCCATGCGTTCGTTTTCTTCGTGACGAAAGAACCACTGCATCAGCAGGCCAATGAGAACGGAGAAAAGCACGGCTCCCAGTGCGCGGGCAATGCCGAGCTGCAAACCCAGAATTCGCGCCGTCAGGATCATCGCCAGAATGTTGATGGCCGGACCTGAGTAAAGGAAGGCGCAAGCGGGGCCCAGTCCGGCTCCCATACGATAGATGCCGGCGAAGAGCGGCAGAATAGTGCAGGAGCAGACCGCAAGCACACTGCCCGAGACCGAGGCAACAGCGTAGGCCAGAACGCGGTTCGCTTTGGCGCCCAAGTAGCGCATCACCGAATTCTGGCTGACAAAGACGCCGACGGCACCAGCGATGAAGAAGGCGGGTACTAGGCAGAGCAGCACATGCTCACGCGCGTACCATTTCACTAAATGAAAGGCTTCAAGGATCGCATTGTCGAAGCGCAGTGTGCCGACGGGCAGGTTGTATAGCACAAGAAAGCCGCCCAGCAGCCAGGCCAGCTTGCGCCACTCTTCACGCCAACTCATGCTTGACCTCCTCGCAGGCGCAGCCTGGACCTGATCGCGCAGCAAGGCACGAGACAAACTCCAGCACACAGGGAGCCAGCAGCCGGTAGTAGATCCATTTTCCTTCGCGGCGATCGGCAACCAAGGCGGTCTGCTTTAGAAGTGTGAGATGCCGCGAGAGTGTGCTCAAATCCACTCCGCTATCCTGTGCCAATTCAGCTACGCAGCGCTCCCCCTCACCAAGCTGCAGCAGGAGCTTTAGCCGGAGGGGATGTGCGAGGGCTTTGAATACCTGCGCCTGATTCTGCAGGGAAGCGATGTCCATGTTGTCTCCGATTGTACAATTGGCAAAATATGCAAATGATGCAAACCTATGCAACTCCGACCTCGATTCAACAGCGCTCAACGCGGAGCTTTTTTAGAAAAAATAACAACGGAGTTTCCTTTCACGGTGTGTAAGTAAAGAGACCTGTGCGCAATACCGACAACTATGCATAACGTTTGCGTCATCATTCGCAGAATGCAATCCGGGAGTAACCCCCATGAGCAATCTTGAAGGTATGGAAGACGTCCTCAAGGAATTTCTTGTTGAGAGCTATGAGAATTTGGATCAGCTCGATCAGGACTTTGTCACCCTTGAGGAAGCGCCGGACAACCTGGAAATTCTGGCCGGCATTTTCCGCACCATTCACACCATCAAGGGTACGAGTGGCTTCTTTGGCTTCAGCAAACTTGAGTCCGTGGCCCACAAGGGTGAGAACTTGCTCAGCTTGCTGCGCGAAGGCAAGAAGCGTCTGACTGCCGAGATCACCAGCGCTCTGCTGTCGATGGTCGATGCGGTTCGGACCATTCTGGGTCACATTGAGGAAGATGGCTGCGAAGGCGATGCGGACTATTCGACTCTGATCGACCATCTGATGGAATTGACGGAGCGCCCGCAGGACGACGGCGCTGCCGTTGCCGCACCGGTTGCCAAGGCAGAAGAGCCTGTTGTTGCCGCTCCGACGCCGGAGGCCGCTGCTGCACCTCAGCCGGAAGAATCCGTTGAAGAGGAAGCCGACGACGAGGAAGAGGCCGCCGAAGCCGCTGAGGAGCTGGCCCCGCCGGTCCAGTTGGACGAGAGCGCCGTTGCTGCACTGGCCGAGGCCATCAAGGCGCAACCGGAGCTTGAGCCCGATCAAATGGGCAGCTTGCTTGTCAAGGAAGGATTGGCCCGCGAAGAGGATGTCGAGAAGGCACTGGCGCAGCAGGCCGAGGGCGATCCACGGCACATCGGTGAAATTCTCGTGGACCAGGCCAAGGTGCAACCTGCCCAAGTGAAGGAGAAGCTCAACGAGCAGTCGCAGGTGCGCTCACGCACGACAACCTCCGTTGCCGACACAACCTTGCGCGTCGATGTGAATCATCTGGACAAGCTGATGACGCTGGCCGGTGAGCTGGTGCTGATTCGCAACCAGGTGATGCAGTACAGCGACAAGATTCAGGACAATACCTACAACGCCGTGTTCCAGCGCTTGAATCTGATTACCACCGAGCTGCAGGAAGGCGTGATGAAAACGCGCATGCAGCCCATTGGTAATGTTTGGAACAAGTTCCCCCGCGTGATACGCGATCTCAGCATGAGTTGCGGCAAGAAGGTGCGCCTCGAGATGGAGGGTAAAGACACCGAGCTGGACAAAACTCTGCTGGAGGCCATCAAGGATCCGCTGACGCACATCGTGCGCAACAGCGTGGATCACGGAATCGAAAGCCCCGAAGTACGACGTGCCAATGGCAAGCCCGAAGAAGGTGTCGTCAAACTGCTGGCGTATCACGAAGGTGGACAGGTCAACGTTGAAATCCTGGATGACGGTGGCGGCATCGATGCCGAAGCCGTGAGACGAAAAGCCATTGATCGTGGGCTTGTAACACCGGAGTACGCCGAGCGCATGTCGGATCACGAGCTGGTGAACATGGTCTTCCTGCCCGGGTTCTCGACAGCCAAGCAGGTGACCAATGTTTCCGGTCGCGGCGTGGGTATGGACGTAGTTAAAACCAACATCGAGAAGATCGGTGGTATGGTTGACTTGTCCAGTCGCGCTGGCAACGGCACACGGCTCAAAATTAAAATTCCGCTGACCCTGGCCATCATTCCGGCTCTTGTGGTCCGTTGCGCTGGTATGCGATTCGCCATGCCGCAGGCTGCACTGCTTGAGCTTGTGCGTCTTGAAGGCGAGCAAGCCAACAACATTGAGACCATCAACGGTGCGCCCGTCTACCGCCTGCGCGGTAAGTTGCTGCCGCTGGTCTTCCTGGACAAGGAACTGAATATTTTCCAGGAACACGGTGATACAAAGAAGACGCTGAACATTGTCGTGCTACAAGCCGACGATCGTCAGTTTGGATTGGTTGTCGACGAGGTGATTGACACCGAAGAGATTGTCGTCAAGCCGCTGGGTTCGACCTTGAAAAACATTCCGACTTTCGCCGGTGCTACGATCATGGGCGATGGCTCGGTGGCTCTGATCATTGATGTTCTTGGCCTGGCGCAGCGTTCCCACGTTGTCAGCGATATTTCGGCCAAGGTGCGTGCAGATGCCCAGGCGCATGCTGCAGAAGTGGCCGACGACAGCGAGACGCTGCTGCTCTTCCGCGTTGGTCACAACCGCATGGCTATCGCTCTGGACCAGGTGGATCGTCTGGAAGAGTTTGAGGTATCCAAGGTGGAACACACCGGCGATGGTGATGTGATACAGTACCGCGAGAAAATTCTGCCCTTGCTCAAGCCCAGCGAGATTCTGCCTGAGCGCCGCGGACATGGCGAGATTCCGCCGAACGAAACCGGCGAGCGTCGTCAGGGTGCCGTGGCAGGCAACACCGAGAAGGTACGCGGAAACATGCTGCAGGTAGTCGTCTATTCGACAGAGGGCCGCAGCTATGGTATTGTTGTGGACGAGATTCTCGATATCGCCGAAGAAAACGTCACGATCAAGCGCGATGCAACACGCGCTGGAGTTCTTGGCGTAATCGTCGTGCAGGACCGTATCACCGAGCTGCTCGATATCGAGACCGTGATACACATGGCTCAGTAAACTTGAACCCGGAATAAAGGTGTAGACATGAAGATTCTTGTTGTTGACGACTCCACCACCATGAGGCGCATCATTGCCAACAGTCTGAAAGCAGCAGGCTATGAGGACATCGACGAGGCTGGTGATGGACTGGAAGCGCTGAAGAAGCTCGACGGTGTTGATCTGGTGCTGACCGACTGGAATATGCCCGGCATGGACGGAATTACTCTGGTGAAAAGCATTCGGGAAGACCCGGGCCGTCAGGGTTTGCCCATCATCATGGTTACCTCTGAAGGTGCCAAGGATGAAGTAATGGAAGCCCTGAAGGTGGGCGTGAATGACTATGTCGTCAAGCCCTTCACCAAAGACGTGCTGGCCGCCAAGGTCAAGGCTTTGGTCGATTAAAACGGATCCTGCTTGGAGGCATCATGGACGCACGTCTGATCAATCCTTTCGTAAGCGCAATGGTGAATGCACTGGAGACCATGCTGGAAGTATCTCCGGTGCGCGGCACACCCTATCTGAAGAATGAAAACCTGACGCAGGGTGACATCTCGGCCGTCATCGGCTTTGCCGGTGCCAAGGTTCGTGGCTCGGTGGCCATCAGCTTCCCGACGCCAGTTGCACTGCGCATCTACAGCCTCATGATGGGCGAGAAGGTGTACCGGCTCACCGATGAAGTGCAGGATGTAGTGGGCGAGTTGGCCAACATTGTCGCCGGTGGCGCCAAGAGTGAGCTGGCCAACGATGGACTGACTTTCAATATCTCCATTCCGACGGTGGTTGTCGGCAAGGGGCATAGTCTGGGCACGAAGCGTGATGTCCCGGTCATGGTGATCCCCTTCGACATCGGCAAGCATCGCTTCGTCATGGAAGTTTCGATGAAGATCCTGTAACACGGATCAGATCGACAGGAGCAGACAATGCAGTACTGCACATTCTACCTGGGCAAGCACTTCTTCGGCGTCAATGTGACACAGGTCCAGGAGGTGATCAGGTATCAGAAGATGACCCGGGTCCCACTGGCCCAGGAGGTGATACAGGGGCTGATCAATCTGCGCGGGCAGATCGTTACGGCACTGGACCTTCGGCGGCGTCTCAAGATGCCGGAGCGGGCGGACGGAAAACTGCCGATGAACGTCGTTGTGCGTTCCGGTGATTCGGTTGTGAGTCTGCTCGTCGACGAGATCAGCGACGTGGTTGAGGTGCAAGCGGACAGTTTCGAAGAGCCGCCTGAAACTCTCGATGAAACCAGCCGCGGGCTGATTACGGGTTCGCATAAACTGGCCGGCAAGCTTCTCCTTGTCCTAGACACGGACAAGGTGGTGCAGCTGGATTAACGGCAAGGGATGGACCACGAATGAAAGCGCTGATTATCGATGATTCGTCCTCCATGCGCATGCTGCTAGGCAAGATCATGGAGGAGCTTGGGGTCGAAACGGTAAAGGCCGAACACGGAGAAGACGCCCTTGCCGCCCTCGAGAAAGAGGGGACCTTCGACTTCGCTCTGGTGGATTGGCAGATGCCTGTGATGGACGGAATCACCTTTGTCCGCACGGCACGCTCGCGTCCCGAACAAGCGGGGATGATGCTGATCATGGTGACCTCGGTCAACCAGATCGAGAGTGTTGTTGAGGCTCTGGAAGCTGGAGCCAACGAGTACATTATGAAGCCGTTCACCAAAGAAGCACTGGTTGAGAAGCTGGCGCTCCTGGGCATCAATGTAGGCTGACATGGGAAAACTGCGCATCTTCATCGTCGATGATTCCGCCGTCATACGCAAGCTGCTGACGATGATTCTCGAGCAGGAACCGGACCTTGAAGTCGCTGGAACAGCACCGAACGGTGCAGTGGCTTTGAGCAAGATCGAGCTGGCCAAGCCCGACCTGGTGACTCTTGATGTCGAAATGCCGGTCATGGATGGCCTGACCACCCTGCCGGAACTCAAGCGTCGCTGGCCGCGATTGCCCGTGATCATGTTTTCGACGCTCACCAGCCGTGGTGCGGAGGCCACAATTGAAGCGCTTTCGCGCGGCGCCTCCGACTACGTCACCAAGCCTGAGGGCTTTCAGAATTTCCAGGAGTCGATGGGCCATTTGCGCCGGGAACTGGTCCCGCGCATCCACGCTCTTTGTACACGCTTTGCGCCACAACCAGTGGCGCCGCCGCCGCCCCTGAAGCGCCCGGAAACGCCCCTCACTCCCGCAAAGGCGCCTCTACCGGAGCGGAAGGTGGAAGTTGCGGAGCGCCACCAGCGCCTTCCCAAACAGTCGCCCCGTCCGAAGCCGACGGTCAAGCGGAAAATGGGTAGGTATGGTCTGGCGGTTCTGGGCATCTCGACGGGTGGTCCCAATGCGCTTGGCGAGCTTCTGCCTACGTTGCCTGGCAATCTGCCTGTACCGCTGCTGATTGTCCAGCACATGCCGCCCATGTTCACCAAGATGCTGGCGGATCGTTTGAATACGAAGTGTGCGCTGACCATCCGCGAGGCAGAAGAAGGTGCCGTGATCAAGCCGGGCGAAGTCTGGATTGCCCGTGGCGATTACCATATGGAAGTGCACGAGCGCCCCGAGGGATTGGTGCTGCACCTGCAGCAGGAACCCGCGGTGAATTCATGCCGGCCTGCAGCCGATGTGCTTTTTGAATCCGCCGCTGTGCTGGATAATACACGGGTGCTGGGAATCGTGATGACCGGAATGGGACATGACGGGCGTGATGGAGCCGCCCTGCTACGCGATGCAGGAGGCGAGATTCTGGCCCAGGACGAAGCTAGCAGTGTAGTGTGGGGTATGCCGGGCTCCGTTGTGGAGGCCAATTTGGCGGACAGCGTATTGCCGCTTTCGGAAATTGGGCAGACAATCGTACGAAAACTAGCAGGCCTGAGCCTGTCATTGAGAGGGCTTAACTGATATGCCACTGGAAAAGCTGGACTTTGATTACCTGCGCCAGATGGTGCGTGAGCACTCTGCGATCGTTCTTGACGAAGGCAAAGAGTACTTGGTTGAGATGCGACTGATGTCTCTGGCGCGAGCCGAGGGCGTACCCGATGTGGGCGCGCTGATTCGGACGATGCGTGGGAAGCCCTTTGGGCAATTGCACCGCGACGTTGTGGATGCAATGACCACCAATGAAACCTCCTTCTTCCGCGACTTGCATCCTTTCGAGACGCTGAAAAAGGATGTTCTTCCACGTCTGGTAGAGGCACGGGAAGGGCCGAAAACCCTCAATATCTGGTGCGCGGCTTGCTCGAGCGGTCAGGAGCCTTACACCATTGCTATGGTGCTCAAGGACGCCTTTCCGCAGTTGGCCAACTGGCGCGTCAAGATTCTGGCGACCGACATTTCGCCCTCCATGGTGGTTCGCGCTCGTCAAGGCATCTTTTCGCAGCTGGAGATCAACCGTGGTTTGCCGGCCCCTCTGCTGATCAAGTACTTCAGCAAGGACGGCGCCAGCTGGGCCATCAAGGAGGATGTCAAGCGCTTCATCGAGTTCCGCGAGATGAACCTGGCGACCAACTGGCCCGCGCTGCCCACCTTCGACATTATTTTCATTCGCAACGTGCTCATTTACTTCGACTTGGAAATGAAGCGTTCCATCCTGGGGCGCATGCGAAAAGTGCTCAAGCCGGACGGCGTGCTCTTTTTGGGAGGTGCGGAAACGACGCTTAACATCGATGAGAACTTCCAGCGCGTGCAGGAAGGTCGGTCTGTGTATTACACGATGAAATAGGAGATCAGGATGGACAACAGACGCGAGTTTACGCGCGTTCCCCTGCACTTCGCCGTTCGCGTGGAGGGCAATGAAGAGAAGACCTGCGGGGAAATGCGCAATCTGAGCCTTCGCGGACTCTTCCTGGTCTGCGATCAGGAGTTCACCGTTGGCGAATCTTGCAACCTGCGACTCGAGTTGGGTACTGGCGACAACGCCATTCAGCTTGGTATCACAGGAAAAGTGGTGCGCCTCGACGATGATGGTGTTGGCGTGGAGTTCCTCAGTCTGGATAGTGTTGATACACTGGGGCACCTACAAAACCTTGTGCTGTACAATTCCGGCAACCCCGAAGAGACGGAGAAGGAAATTCACCAGCACAAAGGAATTCAGCGAAACACGTGATTCCCGTGATACATGCGATCCCATGAACCTCGCCATATGCGCCCACCCTGGTGGGCGTTTCTGCTAAGACGAATGATTTCTAACTTGTAGCTTCCTTGTATCACAAAGCATCGCAACTCCCGGAGAATGGCCGTTCCGGGATCACCCACAAGAGAAAGACAGGATCATGACTGCACATGTGACCGAACTTGCTGCTGCGGCGAAAATCGCGCGCGGACTGGCGATTGATGCTATCGACGGCTGTTCTTCGGGACATCTGGGATTGCCGCTTGGCGCTGCGGAAGTAGGGGCTGCCCTCTTTGGCGAGCTGCTCCGTTTTGATCCTGCCGATCCACGCTGGCTGAATCGCGATCGTTTTGTCCTGTCCGCCGGGCACGGCAGCATGTTCCTTTATGCCTGGCTGCACCTAGCTGGCTACGACCTGAGCCTTGATGACATCAAGGACTTCCGCAAGCTGGACAGTCGCACGCCCGGCCACCCGGAATTCGGCATGACTCCCGGAGTGGAAGCAACCACCGGCCCGCTGGGACAAGGTGTCGCTAACGCCGTTGGTATGGCTGTGGCCGCCAGAATGACCGCCGCGCGCTTCAACGATCCAGAGGACGAAGAGCAACTGCTGGATTATCGTGTTGTTGTATTGGCCGGAGACGGCTGCCTGCAGGAGGGCGTGGCACTTGAGGCTACGGAGCTGGCAGGCCACCTTGGGCTGGATAACCTGATCCTGATTCACGACGCCAACGGTATCACGCTGGATGCGCCTCTTGATGCGAGCCAGAGCCGTGATACAGCCGCTCGCTTCCGGGCCGTCGGTTGGGATGTGCAGGATGTTGACGGTCACGACATCGAGGCTTTTTGCTCTGCGTATCACAAGGCGCGTACTACAAACAGCGGGCGTCCGCAGTTGATCATGGCTCGCACCGAAATCGCGCGAGGTATTCCTGAAGTCGCTGGCACACCCAAGGGGCACGGCGAAGGCGGAACCAAGTTCGCCGAGTCCGCGCGCAAAGCGCTCGGGTTGCCAGAAGAGCGCTTCTATGTATCACAGGAAGTCCGTGACTTCTTTGCAACGCGCGTCGAGAAACTGCGTGATGCGCGAAAGGCCTGGGAAGGCTATCAGGTTGGCTGGCGCCTGAACAATCCGCACCTGGCTGCTGAGTTGGATGCAGGTATCAAGCGCAAATTCCCCAGCAATTTTGCCGCTCGCATTCCGGACTTCCCCAGCGGGAAATCTCTGGCTACCCGCGCCGCTGCTGGCCAGGTTCTGCAGGAGTTGATGCGCGAGGTCCCGCAGCTCATCGGCATGAGCGCCGACTTGTACGGTAGCAACCAGAATTACCTGAAGGACGGTGGTGACTTCGGTCGTGATACACCGACGGGGCGCAATCTGCGCGTAGGAGTTCGCGAGCACGCCATGGGCGCCATGCTCAATGGTTTTGCGTATCACGGCTTGTATCACCAGCACGGGGCGACTTTCCTGGTTTTTGCGGATTATCTGCGTCCGGCGATTCGTATGGCGGCGCTCTCGCATCTACCCGTGGTCTACTATCTGACTCACGACTCCATCGGCGTTGGCGAAGATGGACCCACTCATCAACCGGTGGAGACCATCAGCAGTCTACGATTGATACCCAACCTTGAGGTTCATCGTCCGGCGGACGCCGAAGAAACCGTAGGCTCTGTGCTTGCGGCCTTTGACCGCCAAGAAGGCCCGGCAGTGTTGGCGCTTTCCCGCCAGGCCTTACCCTTGCTGGAAGAGCTGCCCGTTGCTGAACGGCGCACAGGAGCATCCAAGGGTGGGTATGTGCTACGCGCCGGGTCTGAGCAGCCGGAGCTGCTGTTGATGGCTTCCGGTAGCGAGGTCGCTCTGGCTGTACAAGTGGCTGATCTACTGAAGGAGCGCGGTGTGGATGCCGTTCGCATTGTCAGTCTGCCGTGTTTGGAGCGCTTTGATCGACAGTTGCCGCAATATCGTGAGGGCGTTATTCCGCCCAGTTGCAAGCGCCGTGTGGCCATAGAAGCTGGTGTCAGTGATCCTTGGTATCACCGCGTTGGCGAAGCGGGCCTTGTTATAGGCGTGGATCGCTTTGGTATGAGTGCGCCTGCTGGCGAGATCTTCAAGAAGCTTGGCTTGGATGCTGGACAGATCTGCGATAGCATTGTGGAACATTATCAATTTGACAGCAGTAAATAGTTGACACTAGCAATTGAAAGAGGTAGGTTGTTTTCTCTTGTCAAAACTTCGAGGAAGAAATGATACAAGCTGATGTGGAATTCGCAGGTGGACTCAAAGTGAACAGCAAAGTCCGTCATCACTTGATCCTGACGGATCAAGCAACGCGTGCGGGAGGCGAAGACAGTGCACCTGCCCCTTACGAGCTCTTTGTCGCTTCGCTGGCGACTTGCGCTGGCCTGTATGTGCAGCGCTTCTGTGAGCAGCGGGAACTGCCCATGGAAGGCCTTGGTGTGAGTGTTGTGGCGGCGGCCGGTCCCGATGGCCGCGTTCAGTTCACAACCGAGATCACCGTTCCTGCGGGGTTCCCCGAGAAGTATCACGACGCAGTTGCCCGTGCTGCTGCCAGCTGCGCAGTCAAGAAAACCATAATGTCGCAGCCTGAGATGCGGATTAACGTGGTGCAGGCATGAGTCACCAAATCCTGAGCAAGGAGGCCGCTGAGCGTCTGGAGGAGCTACTTGTGAAGGGTAGCGCCGACATTTTGCAGCCAGTGGTGGATCTGTTGCAGCAGGAAGTGGGCCATTACGACTGGGTCGGATTCTATCTGGTAGATCCGACCCGGTCTCAGCGACTTGTACTGGGGCCTTTTGCAGGTGAGCCGACGGATCACACATGCATTGAGTTCGGTCAGGGGATCTGTGGTCAGGCGGCGCAGACAGGGACTACTTTCGTTGTTGACGATGTTAATGCGGCAGACAACTACTTGGCGTGCAGCCTTCGCGTGAAGTCTGAAATTGTCATTCCTGTGTATCACGAGGCTGTGTTAATCGGCGAGTTGGACCTGGATAGCTGGCTGGCGGCAGCGTTCACAGCTGCAGATCGCTCTTTTCTGGAGGAGTTGGCGCGAAGACTCGCTCCTGCTCTTGCCGAGTCCCGTCAACATAGTGAGTAAGCCTTGGCCGCACCTCGCTGAAAATGCAGACACTCGCCTCGTATTTCTGACAAGCCGTGGCGAGTGTTGTGCTTTCTTAGCAGACTTTAGTCGACAGTTGAGCGGAAAAGACGACGGAATTCCTTGCCTTCGCTGCGCTCTTCAATCAGCTTCTGCAGTTTGACGATGCGATCGAGGGTCATTGGCGAGACGATATGTTCCATTTCGCAAGCATCGTGGCTGGCCGTGTCCTCGTCTACGCCCAGGAATTCGTGCAGAAAGCCAACGATAACTTCAAAGCGGCCAATGACTGTTTTCGCCAACTCTTCACCTTCGGTTGTCAGATCGACGTATCCGTAGCGTGTGTGCACGCAGTAATTCCTGGCAACCAGACCTTTAATGGCACCGTTTACTGAAGACATCGTTACATTCAGTTGTGCAGCGATGTCTTTGACGCGTGCCACCTTTTGCTCCTGGCAAAGCAGGTAAATGGTTTTGAGATACATTTCCTGACTTGGGCTCAGGTCCAGAGGCTCGGGGTTTTGCTGGGACATAGCAGATCCTACATGTTGGCGTGGATAGTTTGGCTCGCCATAACTCTTGAAGGTAGTATTACCTCCTGATAGGAAGCTAATAAAAACCGCTATGCCTGCTGCGGGTTCCCGGTACGGCTTTTGCATTGAAATCCGCTTGGTCTCGTGGTTTGTCCTGCATTAGGTATTTTAACTTTCTACGAAACCAGTTGACGCATCCCTCGTCGTAGGGGGCTGTCATTTTGAGAACACTTTATCAGATACGGAGTTCGTGATGAAATCAAGTTTCAACCGTTTCTTCATGCTGGGCCTTTGCCTGGCGGCGACCGCACAGGCCGCGAAGATGCCGATGGCTGATCGCATGGAAATTGCTCCCTCAAACAAGGCACCTCGCCCGCAGCACAATGTCGATGAGGATTTTGTGGTGCAGGATTTCGAGTCCGGTCTTGGTACTTGGACCGTCGAAGCCATCAACTCCTATGAGTGGGAAGTTGGCGACGCCGACGACGCCGGTTCTTCCACCTATTTCGAGTTCGACGATCACACCGATTTCGCCTACTGCAATTCGGATTTTGCCGGTGATGGTGCTGAGTTCGACACTTGGCTGATCTCGCCATCTTTTGCGCCCAATGGTGCTCTGTTCATGTTCATGGATTGCGCGATTCTCTTTGCGACCAACGCGACCAATCCCTCCGACTGGGATGACTATCTGGACATCTGCGTTCGTGCCGATGGTGGCGACTGGGTAGCCCTGGTCGAGTTTGGCGATGGCGACGGAACAGGCGCCTGGGAAGACTTGACGGTGGACCTCAGCGATTATGTCGACGCCACCTCGCTGGAAGTCGGCTTCCATTATTATGACGAGGGCAACTGGTCCTTCGGCGCCGGTATTGATGATGTGCTGATCTATGGTTCTGCCAGCGATACTGTGCCGCCGGTAATTGCAACGGTTCCTGTTCGTTTCCACCTTGATCCCACTCTGCCCGTCAATGTGGCGGCGACCATCACCGATGTTAGCGGTGTTGCCAGCGCTGATCTAGTATACTCTGTCAACTTTGGTAGCGAAACCACGATCAACATGATGCCTGAAGGTGATAACCTTTACACGGCTCAGATTCCTGCGGATGTTCTCTCCAATGGCGTTGTGTTGAGTTTCTACATCATGGCCACAGATAATTCCGACGATGCCAACATGGGCATTTCTGATGCTTCTGATGTGCTCATTGGTCTGCCCGCTACGCTGACCTGGATGGACGATCAGCTTGAGACCGCCCTCGGCTTCACCACTACCGATTGGGGTGCAGCTTCCACTTTTGATCCCGGTGCCTATCCGCTGGCCGTCTCTGCTGTTTACATGGTATTCAGCGAGGCCGAAGCCGACATTGATTTCAGCATCTGGTACCTCGACGAGAACGGCATGCCCGATCCCGACAACGAAGTGTTCTCAACGACCTTCGATGCACTCGAGAGTGCGTGGCTGACCTTGGAGCTCGATCCTGCCGTGTACATCACTGAAGCCTTTGCTGTTGGTTTCACCAAGGGCCCCGGAAATTATCTGTACATGGACATTGATACTGATTACGCTTTCAATGACAACAATGTCATCACCTCCGGTGACGAGATTGAGTGGCGTACGGCTGCTTCTGCTGGTGCCGAGGGCAACTGGTGCTTCACCATTGATGTAGAGGACGGCACGGGCGTCGAGACTCGCACGCTGGTTCCCGGTGGCCTTGAACTGGCTAGCTATCCCAACCCCTTCAACCCGAGCACGACGCTGAACTTCCATCTGCCCATGTCGGGCGATGCCAACTTGGCCATCTACAATGTCCAGGGTCAGCTTGTCGAGACTCTGAGCCAGGGTCATTTGACCGCCGGTTCGCACCAGGTGACCTGGCAGGCCACTGGTGTTGCCTCGGGCGTCTATCTTGCGGTACTGGAGAGCGGCAATCAGACAGCTTGCCAGAAGCTGCTGCTGGTTCGCTAACCGTCCGAGTCGTATTAGACGGCTTTCAGCGGGCACCTTCGGGTGCCCGTTTTATTTTCAAGTGAGCACGGTTTAGCGCAACTCTAATGTTCAGTTAACCACAGCCTCACGACCTCCCCGCACCTTGAGCGCGTCCGGGCCGTCAACCCGGAGTTGCCAGGAACTGTGGAATGCGAGGTCGAAATGAAGCGCTACAAGCTCTGCTGTGTTTGGACGATTCTGCTGTTTATGCTGACTGCCGCCACCCTGCAGGCAGCAACCATTTCCGGAAGCGTTGTGGATCAGGAAGGCCAGCCCTTGATGGGGGCTAACGTGCTTCTCACACCTTTAGCCGGAAGCCGTTCGTTTGGCTCCGCTACGGATCTGGACGGTCGTTACATCGTGATGAATTTGCCTGAAGGCGATTACAAACTCACTGCGACCATGGTCGGCTACGACTCTCCAGGTGCGCGCGATCTGCGAATCACGGACCGAAATGCCGAGCTCGCAGTTCGACTTGTGTTACAGGCCAGCTCCATTGCGCTTGAAGAAGTTGTGATACGCGCCAATGCGCCAAAGGGAAGCGCCGAAGCCAGTCTGGACGATCGCATGCGCTCATCGGTCATCATTGAGGCCGTTGGTGGCGAAGAACTTGCCCGTATGCCGGACGCTGACGTCTCCGGAGCCGTGAGACGAACCGCCGGTGTGGCGATCACCGAGGGCGATCCCGTGATACGCGGCATGGGCGTCCGCTACAGCAAGGTTACACTGAACAATGCGGCCGTATCGGGGACAGAACCGAATCGCAGCAGTGTATCACTGGAGCTGTTTCCCGCCTCGCTGATGAGCCAGTTGACGGTTAGCAAAGCCTACTCGGCGGATCAGGGCGGTGAGTTTGGCGGCGGTCGCGTGAACATGAACACCTGGGATCTGGGAAACAAACCTCGACTGTCCTTCAGCATGGCAACGGGGGGGCAGAGTGGTGTAACCTTCGGCGGCGATTATGGCTATAGTGGCGGAGCTTTTGATTTCCTGGGATTCGACGATGGAACACGCAGCCTGCCTGACGCTGTCGAGGGGGCGACGACCAACATCGTCGAGCGCGGCCAGTTTTCCACAATAGGATACACTGCCGACGAGCTCGAAGTGATCAGCGAGTCCTTTGACAACAACTGGGAGCCTGAATCCGGAACGGCCAGCCCGGATGTGAACGCGAACCTTTCCTGTGGCAGTGTCTTTTCCGCATTTGGCCAAGAGGTCAATGTGCTGGCCACCGGGCTTTACAAGTACAAAGAGCGCTTTCGTGCTACAGAGCGCAACGTATACAAGGGTGGCTACAACAGCGCCATTGAGCTGCAGCATCACTACGATTTTCGTTCCTACACCCAGGAAGCTGTGTTGGGTGGGCTTCTGGCCTTCACCTGGGAAAACGACGCCTGGTCGAACTATCGCGCCAATGTTTTTTACAACCGTGATGCGCAGAATGAAACTCGCTTCTTCGAGGGCTTCAACGGAGATCGTCAGGCGAACATTCGTGATACACGACTTCGCTTTGTTGCCAACTCAGTGGCCAGTGGTCAGGTATCCGGCCATCATGTGTTGCCGGCAGTGCATCACAGCAACATCGACTGGATGGTATCGGGTTCGCACGGAACACGCTACGAGCCGGATACGCGCGAGTATCAATACCAGGAAGATGAAGACGGCACCTACTACTTCGCCGATGAGACACAGTCCGGATCTCGCATCTACAACAATCTGAGCGACAATTCCTTCAACGGCAGTTTGGATCTGACTCTTCGCATTAGTGAAGACGCCGACTTCAGCCTCAAGACAGGAGCTGCCGGACTGATTCGTCGTCGAGATGCGGAGTCGCGCTTCTTTCAGTTCGAGATCCGCGACGGCAGCTCAATAGACTTGACGCAGTCCCCCAACAGCATTTTTGTAGATGAGAACATCGACAATGAGGGCTTCCTAGTACGTGAGGCAACGCGCCCAACGGACAGCTACGAAGCCGATCAGGATCTCTACGCGGGCTATGCGATGACTGATTTTGGTCTGGGGCAGAGACTGCGCTGTAATGTTGGTGTGCGTTATGAGTATTCCAGGCAGCTGGTGAAATCCTACGAGCTCTTCACCGCTACTTCCACGCCGGTTAGTTCAGAAATCGCGAATGGAGACCTGCTTCCCGCCCTTAATCTAACGTACCAGGTCAACCGTGATACAAATCTGCGTCTCGCTATCAGCCAGACTGTATCACGCCCTGACTTTCGCGAAATGAGCGAGTTCGAATACACGGACATCATTGGCGGTCATGCAGTTATTGGAAATCCAGAGCTCGAACGCGCCCTGATTCGCCACGCCGACCTTCGCGCGGAAAGGCGCTTTGCCGCAGGCGATCTGATGTCGGCCAGTGTCTTTGTGAAGCAGTTCATCAAACCCATCGAAACCGTGATCCAACCGACTGCGCAGAACCGGGTGAGCTACGAGAATGCGGACGAAGCCTATAACTACGGCGTCGAGTTGGAATGGCGTCAGCATCTGGGCAATCTTCCGCTGGGGCTAGGGCTGGATCGCCTGTTGATGCC
Source organism: Candidatus Delongbacteria bacterium (assembly GCA_963663545.1). Classification (GTDB taxonomy): domain Bacteria; phylum CAIWAD01; class CAIWAD01; order CAIWAD01; family CAIWAD01. The sequence goes on along the minus strand of OY760505.1, from coordinate 1,323,519 downwards.
TTTCTCCCTGAACACCAATCTATCGCTCCTGCATAGCGAGATCGCGCTGAGCGATTCCACCAAGAACATCCAGACCTCGAGCAAGCGACCCTTGGCGGGGCAATCACCCTACCTCTTCAACGTGAATCTGTCGTACGTGAGTTCGACGCTGGGCACTCAGGTGGATGTGTTCTTCCACACCTTTGGCAAACGCATCGCCGAAGTTGGTGCGAAGCCGCTGCCGGATGTCTACGAAATGCCTGCGCCCCAGCTGGATGTCAGCATGCGTCAGCCCTTTGGCGAAAAGCTCAGCATGAAGTTGGGTGTGGGGAATGTGCTCAACCCGGAGCATCGCTATGAACAGGGCGGACGAGCTACTGAGAGCTATCGCGAGGGGGTCACGTGGAGTATCGGCTGCTCTTACAAACTGTAACACAAGGTCACAATAACCGCGTCACACGGCGTGATACATGTGTGATGAAGCGGATAGGAAAGGAAAGAAGAAGCGATGAAGAAGTCTGATTGGTTCCTGCGTTTCTTGTTGGCCGGCACAGTCCTCGGATTGACAATCGGTCTGGCGGGTTGCAGCGACGACGATGATGACAACAACAACACTACAGGAAGCAACGACGAGGTCGTGGTCTTGCAGGGCACGTATGTTGATAACATGACCCTGACTGCAGATAACGAATATCTGCTGCGCGGTGGCGTTTTCATTGGCAGCCCCGACATGAGTGTCCCGGCTGTGCTCACCATTGAGCCCGGCACCGTGATCTACGGCGAGTCTTCCACTAATGGCATGCTGGTGATCAATCGTGGATCAAAGATCATGGCCGAGGGCACTGCCAGCGCACCGATCGTCTTCACCAGCGACAAGGCCGTCGGTTCCCGCACTCGCAGTGACTGGGGTGGTCTGATCATCAACGGACAAGCTCCGTTGAACTCCGGCGAGGAGGCCTACGGTGAAGGTGGAACGGGAAGCTATGGCGGTGCACTGCCCCACGACAACAGCGGCGTCCTGAAGTACGTGCGCGTTGAGTTCGCGGGCCGTGAAATCAGCCCGGACAACGAGCTGAACGGCATCGCCTTCCAGGGAGTCGGCGACGGCACTACAGTGGATTACATTCAGGTACACAAGGGCAAGGATGATGGCGTCGAGTTCTTTGGCGGCACCGTGTGCGTCAAGCACGTGCTGATCAGCGGTTGCGCCGACGACTGTTTTGACTGGACCGATGGCTGGCAGGGCAAAGCGCAGTTTGTTGCGCTGCTTCAGCATCCGGACGCAGGTGACCAGGGTATTGAGGCGGACAACAACGCCGAGGACAACGACGCGACTCCGCGCAGTTTCCCGACCCTGTACAACGTGACCATTCTGGGCGCCGCCCAGAGCACGACGGGGATGTCGGACATTGGTATGCTACTGCGTGAAGGTACCGGAGCCGTGATACAAAATGCGATCATCACCAACATGGGTGAGGCCGCCATTGATGTGGACCACGAAGCGACTTTCATGAACGCCTGGGATGGTAGCGCACTGAATGGCAATCTGGTCGTCGACAACTGCATCTTCTACAGCAACACTGCATTGGTGGCCGACGACGATGCCGACATGCCCTTTACCACTGCAGACTTTGTGCAGACCATGAACACGCACAATCACTTTGATGTGAACCCTGGCCTGATGAGCACTGATGTCACTAGTCCGAATCTGGTACCGACCAATTCCCAGACCGGTGCCACTCCGCCGAGCGACGGCTTCTTTGATGCCAGCGCTACTTACATCGGCGCCTTTGGCAGCACAAACTGGGCTGCCAGCTGGACGACCAACGTCAGCAACTAATTGCTTTCCATCCACAGTTCTCGACCGGGTGGGCTCCGCCATTGCGCGGGGCCTTCTCGTTTTTGTGACACGATGGATCAGCTTGTGTCACGCGAAAACAGAAAGCCCTTCACGAAGAAGGGCTTTGGTTATGCGAAAAACATGTGGAATGGAAATCGCTACACATCTTCTTTGAAGCGATATCCGACGCCGCGGACAGTCTCGATGTAGCTGGCGCACTCACCAAGCTTTTTACGCAGACCAACGATGTGCACATCGATGGCACGCTCTGTGACCGGGTAATCCTCGCCGCGAACCGAGTCCACGATCTGGTAGCGCGTGAACACCCATCCCGGGCGACCCGCCAGCAGATCGAGGATCTGGAATTCAGTGAAGGTCAATTGGATCTGTTCACCCTTGACACGAACTTCGCGGTGGCCTCGTCGAATCTCCAACTCGCCGCGAGTCAGTGTATCACCGGTTGCTTGCTGTGAGCCGTTGCTACGGCGTCGTAACACAGCTTTGATGCGCGCACACAGCACCCGTGGACTGAAGGGCTTTACGATGTAGTCATCGGCGCCCAGGTTGAAGCCTGTGACAACGTCGCCTTCTTCGCCCTTTGCCGTCAGCATGATGATGGGCATTTCACTGGTTTTGCGATCACCCTTCATCGTGCGGCAGATTTCCAGGCCGTCCACCTGCGGCAACATCAGGTCCAGCAACAGCAGGTCGAATTCTTCCTTGGCCAGTTTTTGCAGTGCGATGGCGCCGTCAGCGGCGGTGGACACCTTGTAGCCTTCCTTTTCGAGCAAATAGCCGATCAGGTCGCGAATGTCCGGTTCATCCTCAACAACCAGAATGCTCAGGCGGTTCATGCTTACCTCCAGTGGTCGGTCATGCCTCAGTATTAATGTTGTAAATTATGGTGTTTCCATGAATTAGGATCATGTTAGCGGGAGCCGATTTGTCAGACGTCAATGCACTATTCAGCGCACACGAGCTGTCGTTGAGCTTGGGTGGAAGGCCCCTTTTCAATGGCCTTAGCTTTTCATTCGACGCCTCCAGACATCATGTGATACAGGGTGACTCCGGGGGAGGAAAGAGCACACTGCTGCGGTTATTGGCTGCCTTGCGTGTACCAGATAGCGGAAGCCTGCGCTATCGTGGTGAGGAACTCCCGGGTCCGTTAGCCCACGAATACAGACGTCGTGTAATGTTTGTATCACAAGAGCCTCTCTTTCCCGGTGACACAGTGTTGGAAGGATTGAATCTACCTCGGATTTTAGCAGGGCTTGTAGCCGTGTCACACGATGAGTTGCTTCCGCACCTTGATGCTTTGTTGTTGAAGCCTGAGCTACTGCAGAAGAACCCGGGTAGCCTTTCTGGCGGCGAGAAAATGCGACTGTCCATTCTCAGGGCGCTATTGAATAAACCTGAGGTCTTGCTGCTGGATGAGCCCGACGCCGGTCTGGACAATGCTGCCGGTAAAGCGCTCGTTGGTTTGGTGCTGAAATCGAGTGATGGCCCTCGCGTTGTGTCTGTATCACATAGCCCACGGTGGTGTGACGAAGTTGAAGGGCACTGGCATTTGACCAATAGTGAACTTCGGATGGAGGCCAACCATGTATGAGGGCGTGATCCAACTGGACACATTGGGAATGGTGCTGGCGTTGATGCTGGCCTTTGTTCCCCTGATGGTCAGCCAATTGCTGCGACTTCGCCTACATGGCCAATTGCTGGTGTCTGTGGGCCGCATGGTGCTACAGCTCTTTCTGCTGGGCCTTCTGCTGGAGTACCTGCTGGCTGCCAACCATTGGTACCTGACCGCAATCTGGTTGTTGGTAATGCTTGGATCTGCCGCACAGTCGCTGCTGCAACGCGCGGGAGTACGCCTTCCCGGTTTGGCACCGATGGTACTCGTTGTTCTAGCGGCTGCACTGGGAAGCGTCGTTTTGTGGTGCCTGATTCTTGTGATACGCCCGGAGCCCTGGTTTGATGCGCGTTATCTGATCACATTGGGTGGTATGATTCTGGGCAATGCCATGAATGGATCCACGATTGCGCTGGAAAGGCTCCACAGTTCGCTTACCAGCAACAGCGGAAGACTGGAGTACGAAACATGGCTCTCATTGGGGGCAACCCGGGCTCAAGCCCTGATGCCTTTCAGACGACAAGCGGCCAAGGCTGCCATGCTACCGACGGTGAATTCAACCGCCACCATGGGCCTGGTGCATATTCCCGGCATGATGACAGGTCAGATCCTTGGCGGCAGCAATCCTGTTACCGCCATCGCGTATCAAGGCATGATCATGCTCGCGATCCTGGCCGGAGTCGCACTTTCGGCCTATTTGATTACCTGGGTTACGGGCAGACTATTGCTCGGACCGGATGGACTATTGCGTAGCACAGAGTTGGAGCAGAAGCATGGATGAGTTTCGTCGTCACTTGCAGGAATTGAGTGAAGATCACAGCAGCGGAGCTGCACAACTGTCAGCGCAACTGGCCCCGATGATTGTTGCGCTGATCGAGCGAAATCGTGATACAAGTGAAAACGAGCGCAGGCTGTTGTTGCAGAGGGCGCTGCATGAAGTCGCAGACTGTCGACCGGCAATGGCACCTCTCTACAACAGCAGTCGTCGCCTGTTGGAGGCATTGGAGAGTGCCATCAGCGAGCGGCAGGATATTGCTCTTGATCAAGTACTGGAACAAGAGCGGGCAGAGCGTTTGCGCGAGCTTGAGGAAATGTGTGATACGGGGCTTGTGGCTTTTCGCCTGATGCGTCGCGTGATGCTTTTGTCGCGTTCTTCTACTGTCGAAAACGTACTGCTCCGTGCGCTTCCTGCGGACTGTGAGTTTCTGGTCTGCGAGTCACGTCCGTTGCGTGAAGGGCGAGATTTGGCTCTGGCTCTGCAGGCACAGAACCGAAGTGTGCGTCTGATCAGCGATGCGGCGGCCACCTGTGTCATGTCGGATTGTGATGCTATTCTCCTCGGGTGCGACGCCATTACGTTGCCGCAGGAGCTAAGTGTGTATCACAGCCTTCCGGAGCAAGGGCTGGTTAAAAGCACCTATTCACCCGCCGACTATTGGATCATTAACAAAACGGGCAGCGCAGGCTTGGTACGTGTAGCTGCCAGTCTGGGCGTGCCCGTATGGATTCTCGCAACGCAAGACAAGCTGGTCGACGCTCGGCGCACAGCAACCGTAAGTGCTGAAGTCCACGCGGGCGAAGAGCTGTGGCGCGAGTATCCTGCCTTGTGTCACAACCCCGTGCTGGAGGCTTTTCCCGCCGGGCTCGTCCACCGCTTCCTGCTCGGCGGAGAGGTTCTGGATCACATCCGGTTGGGGCAACGTCTTTTGATGAGCTGATGTGCGCTAATGGCCGGGGTTCAGGCTTTTGGTTTGCTGAATCCGAGTATCACACCAAGCACCACTGACCACAGCGCCGCCAGACCAATCTGATAGTCAACGGGCAGGCTGAATGTCAGCCTGCTCATGGTTGGCTCAAGAGTTCTGCTATCAGGCTTTTGGTTTGCTGAATCCGAGTATCACACCAAGCACCACTGACCACAGCGCCGCCAGACCAATCTGATAGTCAACGGGCAGGCTGAATGTCAGCCTGCTCATGGATGGCTCAAGAGTTCTGCTATCAGGCTTTTGGTTTGCTGAATCCGAGTATCACACCAAGCACCACTGACCACAGTGCTGCCAGACCAATCTGATAGTCAACGGGCAGGCTGAATGTCAGCCTGCTCATGGATGGCTCAAGAGTTCTGCTATCAGGCTTTTGGTTTGCTGAATCCGAGTATCACACCAAGCACCACTGACCACAGCGCCGCCAGACCAATCTGATAGTCAACGGGCAGGCTGAATGTCAGCCTGCTCATGGTTGGCTCAAGAGTTCTGCTATCAGGCTTTTGGTTTGCTGAATCCGAGTATCACACCAAGCACCACTGACCACAGTGCTGCCAGACCAATCTGATAGTCAACGGGCAGGCTGAATGTCAGCGTATGCGCGGGAATCCAGAACCAGATCAGCGTCCACCATGCGCGCGTGATACCGGCGAAGCCTCGCTGGCGCAGGATCAAGTTGTCCTCGATGCGGTGAAAGGCCATCATTTGCGGGCCGAAGAAGAGATTGGTTATAGCTGAAACAACAAAGGCTCGTGCCACGCCCTTCGCCGTCCAGGCCGGAAGCAGGCCGTGTTCCAGCAAGCCAGCTACGCCACCTTTCATCATGGCAAAGCCATACTTGATCACCAGGCCCATAAGAGCCCAGGCCAGCACTTTGCCCAGCAGGATAAGTGGTGAGAAGGGAATCAGACCTCTACCGCGCCTAATCCAGTGGGGAATGAGTTCACCAAGGGTGCCCAACAGGGCAAACTGCAGAGCGGCCGAGAGCATCGGGTTGCCGTTGACCCAGGAGACGTAGGCGTGCATGGGGGTCCTTTCGCATTTCCAGCCTCAATCTGCTAAAACTTGGCCGGTGCGGCTCTCGGGACGGGGCACAGCTTTGCGGAAGCCATTTCATATTGAGTAAGCATTGCCCATGGGCAAGGATTTTGCCACTCTTGGCCGGAATGTCCGGAACCGCGATCCAACTATAGATCGCTCTCATTTCTATTTCCCGACGACAAGGGAGCCGTACCCGTGTACCGCAAACTCGGGCGCCTGTGCTTTGTAATGGGGAATGGAACAAGGAGGTGTAGGGATGCTACGCAGGATTCTCCCCGCGCTATTACTCTGTGCGGGACTGGTTCACGCCGAATGGGTGGACCTGGCACCGGCAAGCAGTGGAATCAGCTTGCTAAGCAATCAAGGCACAATGCGCCTGACATGCACCGTCGACGGTTTTGAAACCAAGCCCGTTGACGTTGATGGACAGGAGATGTACCAGATACGCGTTCCCGGTGCGCCCATTACGCTGCAAGCCGGTGCGCCTGAGTTGCCGCAGTTTGCGCGCAGCGTTCTTTTGCCGGATCAAGGCGACTACAAGCTCGTGATCCTTGGCGGCGAGTATCAGGATTTCAAGCTGGCGGTCGCGCCTTCCAAGGGTGACTTGAAGCGTAACGTCAATCCCGACATGGTGCCCTGGCAACTCGGTGATGCATACAACACTGTTCAGTGGCCGGAAGAGCGCGGTTTTCTGCGCGAGCCCTATATCCTTAGAGATTTCCGTGGGCAGAGCGTGGTTTGCAGCCCCTTCCAGTATCTGCCACAGCAGGGCATTCTGCGCGTTTGGGAGAGCCTGGAACTTGAGTTGCAGCCCGTGGCAACCGCAGGCGTAAACACTCTTGATCGTGCCTCCTGGCCAGAGCGTCTGGACGAGACCTTCGCGAAGATCTACGCCCGTCATTTCATCAACTGGGACAGTGCGCTGCGCTACACGCCGCTTAGCGAGCAGGGGCGCATGCTGATCATTGCCGCCGACGAGTACGTCGCGGATATGGCCGACTTCGTGGAGTGGAAGACCCAAAGTGGCATTGAAGTGGATCTGCAACCGCTGTCTGCCGTTGGCAGCACCTCGACGGTGATTGGCACTTATGTGGACAACTACTACAGCTCGCCGGGTTTGACCTGGTTGTTGCTGGTGGGCGACGCGGACGATGTGCCGACTCCGACTTCCTACAGCGGCAGCTCCGATCCGACCTACGCCAAGATTGTGGGTAGCGACAACTATCCCGACATCCTCGTGGGACGCTTTTCGGCAGCTTCGTCTGCGCAGGTGCAGACACAGGTCGAACGCAGTGTTGAGTACGAACGAGACGCTGCAGCCGCAAGCTGGTATCATCTCGGTCTGGGCGTCGCCTCCGATCAGGGGCCTGGCGACGATGGCGAGTACGATTACGTTCACATGAACAACATCCGCACCGATCTGCTGGGCTACACCTACACCGCCGTGGATCAGATTTATGATCCAAACGGCACTGCCTCCCAGGTCTCCGCGTCCGTCAACGCGGGGCGTAGCGTCATCAATTATACCGGTCATGGCTCCACCACCGCCTGGGGCTCAACGGGTTTTGGCGTGACCAACATCAACAACCTGACCAATGACAACATGCTGCCCTTCATTTTTGATGTGGCCTGCGTCAATGGTCAGTTTGACGGTTACACCTGTTTTGCCGAAGCCTGGATGCGCGCGACCCACGGCAGCGAGCCAGCGGGCGCGGTTGGCATTTACGCCAGCTCCATCAACCAGGACTGGAATCCGCCGATGGCGGCGCAGGACGAGTGCAACGATCTGCTGGTGGCCGAGGACTGCTGGGTCTACGGCGCCCTTTGCTACGAAGGATCGATGCTGATGATGGACGAGTACGGCAGCAGCGCGTACGACATGTACGACACCTGGCATGTCTTTGGTGATCCTTCGCTGCACGTGCGCACCGACAGTCCCGTGACCATGACTGTATCACACGCCGCTAGCGTTCTCAGCTCAGCCACGGAGTTTGCACTAAGCACCACGGGCGTCGAAGGCGCCCTGGCTGTGTTGTATTACGACGGCGAGATTTATGGCAGCGGCACCACCAATGCGGCTGGCAACTGCAGCATTGAAATCACTACCGATTTGCCGGTTGGCGTCGACATGACCCTTACGGTGATGGCGCGCAATTGTGTCACGTATCAAAGCCTGGTCAACACCGTTCCTCCCGATGGAGCCTATCTGGTGGCGGGTCAGGTGGAAGCGGACGGTGGCCTGTTGCTGAACGCGGCTACCCAATACCTGAACGTGGAACTGAGCAATGTGGGCATTGAATCCGCGACCGCGGTCAGCGCTGTGCTCAGCTGCAGCGATCCTTACGTCAGCGTGATACAAAACTCCAATAGCTGGGGTACCATTGCGGCCGATGGCAGTGTGAATGTGAACCAGGCCTTCCAGATCCAGACCAGCACAGCCCTGCCTGACGGCTACAGCGTCAGTTTTGATCTGCTGGCCACAAGCGGCAGCGACGAATGGGAGTGCGACTTCAGCCTGCTGGCGCATGCTCCGGCCATCGAGCTGGGTGCTGTCACGGTGCTGGATGCCAGCGGAAACGGTCGCCTGGATCCAGGCGAGAGCGCAACGCTGAGTATCACGCTTGAGAACAACGGCAGCGTGGCCGCAGACGCTTTCGATGCTGAGCTCCTTTGTGGTAACGGTTATGTGACTGTCACGGATGGCGACGACGCCCTGACCGGACTGGCTGCGGGCAACAGTGCTATTGTGCAGTACACTCTAAGTGTTAGTGCGGACGCTCCTGTCGGCACATTGGCCGCCTTCTCGCTGGATTACAGTGGCGACAACGTGTTGGCAGAGGACGCTTTCAGTCTCGTGCTGGGCCTGATTCTCGAAGATTTCGAGAGCGGCGATTTCAGCTCCTTCGACTGGACGCACACTGGCAGCGCCGACTGGTCGCTTAGTGGCGATGCGTATGAAGGCTCTTGGAGCGCTACATCCGGAGACATCAGCGACAGCCAGTACAGCCAGATGAGCGTGACCATGGAGGTCGGCGATGACGACGTTATCAGCTTCTGGCTGAAGGTCTCGTCCGAGGGCAGCTATGACTTCCTGCGTTTCCAGATCGACGGCGTTGACCAGGCTACCTGGTCCGGCACGGTGAACTGGCTGAACGTGGAGTTTGATGTCAGCGCCGGTACCCACACCTTCGCGTGGAAGTACACGAAGGACACTTCCCTGAGTAGCGGCAGCGATTGCGCCTGGGTCGATTACATCATCTTCCCGGCTGGAGGTAGCCCCGCGGCTCCTGTGATGGACCTCTCGCCTGCCAGCATCGAGCTGAGTCTGACGGAAGGCGAGCAGGACTCGCGCGATCTGGTGATCGGCAACACGGGTGACGCCGAGCTGAATTGGAGCTTGAGCCTGGTGCAGAATGCGCAGGTGCGCCATGAGTACGAGTACTACAAGGTAGACAAGAGCGGCTTCGACCCGCGCCCCGGCACAGCTGGACGTCCCAGCGGTGGCCCGGACGGCTTCGGCTACAGCTGGATCGACAGCAACGAAACCGGCGGCCCGAGCTATAGCTGGATCGACATCAGCTCCACCGGCACAGCGTTCACGGAGATGGCCGACGACTGGAACAGCGGCATGGTCTCCATGGGCATCGATTTCCCCTTCTACGGCAATGTCTATGACGAGATCAGCGTGTGCTCCAACGGCTGGCTGAGTTTCAATAGTGTGGTCAACGATCATGGAAACGACCCCTTCCCGAATCCAGGCGTCCCCAACAATCTGATTTCTCCCTTCTGGGATGATTTGGATCCCTCGCGAGGCGACGGTACCATCTATTATCTGGCTGATTCCGCCAACCAACGCTTCATTGTCCAGTGGCAGGATGTGTATCACTACAACAATTCGAACCTGCATACTTTCCAGGCCATTTTAAATGCCGATGGCAGCATCCTCTTCCAGTACCAGACACTTGAGCAGCTGGGCAGCGTCAGCATCGGCATCGAGAACTCCGACGCCAGCGAAGGTCTGGAGATCCTCTACAACACGGATGGATATCCCGAAGAGGGCATGGCCATCCTGATTACCAACAATCCGGAAGCACAGTGGCTGAGCGCGTCTTCCATCAGCGGCACCGTTGCCGCCGGCGGCAGCAGCACGATCAGCGTGAACTTCGACGCCAGCGAACTTGCTGCCGGTGGCTATACCGGCACATTGACGGTGTACGGTAACGATCCGGCGAACCTGAGCCAGGAAGTTCCCGTGACCTTGCACGTTGAGTCCGCCGCGCTGAGCGCGCCGGTGTTGCAGATCCTCAAAACCGCTTCCGGTGTGCGCCTGGAATGGGATGCGATCGCGGGAGCCAGTAGCTATCGTGTTGAAACCACGACCGCGATGTGGTACGACTGGATGGAGTTGGCCACGACCACGGTGACCTACCTCGAGCTCAATCGCGCCGAGACCGGCACGCTGGGAGCATTTCGCGTGATTGCGGTTCAGTAAAGCATTCACGACGAGTTGAGAAAATGAAAAGCGGCGCTTTCCATCTGGGAGGCGCCGCTTCTCTTTTGCTGTCACGAAGGGTTATTCACAGAAAATGCGCACCTGCTCTTCGTTGTCGTTGACATCAATGACCATGTCGTTTAGGTGCGAGATCAGCTCGTCAATGTTCTGGGCGTTGATATCATCCAAGTTGAACTCCACGCCCTTTTCTTCCAGGCTGGCGGAGAACTTGGCCTTGGCGCTCTTCGGCATGATCGAACCGAGCTTCGCACCCGCTTTGATCAGCCCCAGCGGGATGCGAATGTTGACCACTTTGCCTTCCCTGCCCTCTTTGTTGCTGGTGACCAGCACGCGCAACCATTTGGGATTCTTCACTTTGGGGCGTTCGGTCTCCGTATGGGGGAGCACTTCGGGGTCCATCGGCAGGCTCTCTTCCTGAACACTGCTTGTGCCTGATGCGGCGGCCAGCAAGCGCTCTGCTTCGTCCACGCTGATTTTGCCTTCGGCCAAGAGGTCGAGGATGCGGCGGCGTTCTTCACTCATGATTTGCTCCTAGGCTATTACTTACGCTTTGTCACGCTCTTCCAGACGACGCAGAGCCTCGGACAGGTCGATGTCGCCTCCTTCCAGACGATCAAGAATATCCTCTGATGGCCGTGCTTCCTGCACTTCAATAAAGCTGAGTGCATCACCGAGGCGTCTAAGGCGGTTCTTGATTGTGGGATAGCTAATGCCGAAAAGTTCTTCCATGCGCTTGATGGATCCATGGGCACGCACAAAGGCGGCGACAAAGACCTGATCCTCAGCGCTGAGAACAGCTAGCGGTGGCAGGCGGAATTCACCCTCAAGGCGTACGCCGTTCTTCACCATGCGAACACGTTCCACCAGGATTTCTTGTCCCTGAGTGAGTCGCGTCAGTTCATGCCAGTCCATGCACATTGTGGGCCTCCTTTAGGGGAAATCTGCATTATCTTGAGATAGGAGTCAAGAAAATTAATCTGAGAATTGAAATAATTAAGCAAAATCATCGATTCGTTGTAATTTAGTTGATTCCTAACTCCCCTTTCCTGAAGCCTGGATTGTATGGAGTGTTGAAAACAAGAGGACCGAAAATACTCTTGCATTGCAGGAGAAAGCGTCTATATTACCGCCTTCCATGGAGAAAAGCGGTTTTGAATCGAAATGAAACTGCTTTTAACCAGGTTTGAAACCTATTGAAACCGAAAGATGAAAATTTATTTAGGAGTCTCCGATGAAGCTAAAGCACGATCCGGCCGAGGTGGAAAGGGTAAGTGAACTCATTGCCAAGCGCGGAGTGAAGTTCATCAACCTGCAGTTCTCAGACATTCATGGCATCACCAAGCTGGTGGGCATTCCCATCAACATGTGGCAGAGCGTGCTGGAGCATGGCCAGTGGTTTGATGGCTCCTCGATTCAGGGCTTTTCGCGTATCGCCGAGAGCGACATGTTCCTGGTGCCGGATCTGACGACCTTCCAGGTCATTCCCTGGGACGAGGACGTTGTAACCGCGCGCTGCATCTGTGACGTGCATCTGCCTACCGGCGAGCCCTTCCTGGGAGATCCGCGCAACGTGTTGAAGCGCATCATGCTGGAGGCCAAAGGCGAAGGCTACGACTACACCGTTGCGCCGGAGATCGAGTTTTTCCTCTTTCGTCCTCACGAGGATGGCCGTCTGCTACCACTCATTCCGCAGGATCGCGCCGGCTATTTTGACGCCTCCACCGACCTGGCCCACACCGTGCGCCGTCGCATGGTGGAAGCCCTGCAGGCGCTGGATTTCGAGATTGAAGCGCTGCATCACGAAGTGGCCATTGGTCAGCACGAGATCAATTTCCATTACGGCGACGCGCTGGCTGCCGCAGACAAAGCTGTGACCATGCGTTTGGCGGTGAAGGCCGTTGCCCAGAAGCTGGGCCTTTACGCCACCTTCATGCCCAAGCCCATCGCAGGTGAAAACGGCAGCGGCATGCATACCAACCAGAGCCTGTGGCGCAACGGTGAGAATGTCTTTGTGGATCGCAACCGCGAGTACGGACTGTCGGAGCTTGCCACCCAGTTCATCGCCGGTCAGCTGACCCACGCGCGCGCCATGTCGGCGGTCATCGCGCCACTGGTCAACAGTTACAAGCGTCTGGTGCCGGGTTACGAAGCGCCTGTGTACATCAGTTGGGCCGCCACCAATCGCAGTGCGCTGATTCGCGTTCCCGGCATCAGCCCCGGTCGCGAAAAAACCACGCGTATCGAGTTGCGCTGTCCGGATCCCAGCGCCAATCCCTATCTGGCTTTTGCCGTGATGCTGGGTGCGGGTCTGGATGGCATCAAGAACAAGATGACACCGCCGCGTGCCGCCGAGGAAGACCTCTTCCACGTCAGCGACTCCAAGCGCAACCGCCTGGCCGCCATGCCCGGATCCTTGGGCGAGGCCGTGCGCGAGTTCCGTTTGAGCAAGCTGATGAAGCGCGTGTTTGGCGAAACACTGCATCGCTCTTATGTGGACGCCAAGACGATGGAGTGGGACGAGTACCGCGTTTCCGTCTCGCAATGGGAGCTGGACCGGTACTTGCACATTGTTTAAGGAATGTGGCGCAAATTCATCGGTATCGGTATCGGTATCGGTATCGGTATCGCTATCGCTGCCGACTCCTGCAGAGTCGGATCGGTATCGAGTACACTTATAGAAAACAATGGGGCGGATGAAAGTCCGCTCCTTTCTTTCACGCTAGCGCGGGGCGTACGCTGGCGCTATGCCGAAGAGGTGGCGCTTTCTTTGTCGCGTCAAAGAAAGCGCCGCAAAGAAAACGCTCGCCCGCCCAGTGGCCCTCGACAGGCTGTCGAGGACGCCTGGTCGGGCATGGCTGATGCCTTGGGATACGCTAGCGAGTTCAATCCGACTTGACTCCGGGACAGCGTCCGGAGTCAAGCCAGCTTTCACATCTGTTCTGGCTGCTGTTATTGTATTTGGGATGTGTAGCGATTCTGTGATACGCTACAGAGTGAATCAGATTTCACCCCGAGACCATGCCCGGAGTCATGTCGACAGTGTCACGATTGCAGACCGTGACACATAGTGCGGGACAGTCCTCGTGGAGTAGAATTGGACCGACCAACGATGTGAGTAGCGCGCTTTCCGGTTTGAAATGTCCTTCCTTTTCGAGCACATTGCAGGGGTCGAGTCCTTCAACTTCCCACCAGGCAACAGGAGTGTTGCTGCAATGACCGATCAGAATCATCACGAAAAGCGCTTTCACGGCAACCTTGCCCGGCTGCGATCGGCTGAGCGCGTAGCCATGCTGGAACCAGCGCGCGTTGTGGCCTACAGCCTCGAGTGTATCACGGCGAGGAATGTACTGGACGTGGGCACGGGCACCGGTCTCTTTGCGGAAGCCTTTGCGGCGGCGGGGTTGGCGGTCACCGGCGTCGATGCGAGCGAGGAAATGCTCGCAGAAGCGCGGCGCTTCCTCCCGAACGCGTGTTACATCGAAGCCTCGGCGGAGGTGTTGCCCTTTGACGACAGATCTTTCGATCTCGTTTTTCTGGCGCACGTGTTACACGAAGTGGATGATCCTGTTGCCGCTCTGCGGGAGGCGGCGCGCACAGCGCGAGTTCGCGTCGTGGTCGCCGAGTGGTCTTATCGACAGGAGGAGCACGGCCCGCCTCTGGATCACCGATTGTCACACGCGAGGATCCAGGAGTTGTCCTTGGCAGCGGGCTTGTGCCTGCGGACGCAGCTGAATCTGGCGCACGTAGATGTGTTTGTCTTTGACGTAACCTGAAATGTCGGCGGCGATTGTATCACGTCGCACGATCACGAATAGCCTCTCCGTTCCTATTCATTCCGACAAAGGAGCGATTCATGAAGACCTTGATAGCGAGCCTTGGCGTAGTGCTAATCGCTACACTCCTTGCCGGCACGGCTTCGGCGCAGTGGACGACGGATCCTGCCGCGAACATTGCCCTGGGCTTCGGCAATGGCGAGCAGGTTGTTCCGCACACGGCGGTAGTGCCCGCCGGCGGCGACTTCGCCGGCTACACTTATGCAGGCTGGTACGACCAAGCCAGCGGCAACTACGATGTCGGGCTGCAATTGCTTTCACCGGAAGGCGAGATCGTGTTTGCCGATGGCGGCCTCATCGTCAGCGACGAAACTCAGGATTCCTGGGTGATGGACTGGTCGCTGGCCGCCGACACCGAGGGCAACGCCTATGTGAGTTTTGCCGACATCCGCGACGGCAATTCCAACATCCATGTCTACAAGATCAGCGCCGCCGGTGACTTCCTCTGGGGCGAGGAAGGGATCACGCTGACCGATGACGATGACTTCAAAGGGCCACCTTGTGTCACGGCAACCAGCGATGGACAGGCGGTTGTGGCCTGGATGCAGTCGGGTGACGAAGCCGTAATGCGCATGCAGCGCCTGGCGGCGGATGGTACACCTCTGCTGGATGCGGGTGGTGTGGTGGTCAGTGAGACTGGTGATGCTGCGCCGATGGGCAATCTGCTGGTGCCTACCGAGGACGGCGACGTGATTCTCGGCTACGTGCCCACCTATTCCTTCATGGCCAATCGTCAGATCAAAGCGCAGCGTTTTGACGCAAGCGGTAGTGCGGTGTGGGAAGAATCTGTCTGGGTGATGGACGACGCCACCCTGCCCATGGGCCATTACTTCGATCTAAAACCCGACGGCGAAAACGGCGCGCTTTTCTGCTGGGATGTGGCCGTGGGCAATTCCTTTGACGCGCGCCTGCAGCGTATCACACCCGACGGCGCAGAGGTGTTGTCACACAACGGAGTTTTTCCCGAGGCGGGCGGTCCGGCGGGACAGATCAGCCCCAGCGCCCTCTGGGATGCGGGCAATGACGCCTACACCATGGCCTACATCGATATGAACAGCGCCCAGCGCGCGCGCGGCCTGTATGCGCAGCGTTTTGACAGCGAGGGGAATCGTCTGTGGGCGGAGAGCGGAAAGGTGCTGCTGCCGCAGGATACGGACATGGAGCTTTCGCCTGCGCTGGCGCTGGTGGACGGCATGGTCATGGGCGTTGTGGAGCAGGACCTGGGTGGAGCCTACAACGCGGACATCATCCTTGCCTTTGGCTTGGACGAAAACGGCGATTTCCTCTGGGAGGGCACCATCGACTTTGCCACGACCCCCAGCAACAAGGGCGATTTGCAGGCAGTGTTCAACGGCGAAACCGTGGTGGCTGTGTGGGAAGACGATCGCGCGGGTTCGCCCGACATCTACGTCCAGAATCTCAACGACGACGGTACCCTTGGCCCCTATGATGTCAGCGTCGACCCCGAACAAGGTCCCGCGACCCTACCGGGTGTCTTTGCTCTGGTCTCCAGCTATCCGAACCCCTTCAACCCCTGCACCACCATTGCTTTTGAGCTGTCGCGAGCTCAGGAGGTGAACCTGCGCATCTTTGACCTGAAGGGCCGCTTGGTGCGCGAACTGGTGCATGGCTCCCTGGCCGCCGAGCATCACGCCGTCGAGTGGGATGGCCGCGATCAGCTTGGGCAGCCGCAGCCCAGCGGCACCTATTTCTATCATCTGGCGACGGATGCGGGCGCGGTGACACGGGCGATTTGCCTGGTGAAGTGATGACGATAGTGAAGTAGAAGAATGCGCGAGCTGTCAGAGTCTTCTGACAGCTCGATTCTTTCCCCGGTTCGATTGCTCTTTTCTCTAGCAAGATTCCATGACGGGTGCTAGCCTGCTTGGCAAATTGACTCTGGGATGCACCGATCTTCTTTTCGGGAGAAGTACCGCAATCATGACAGATATCGAGATCAGCGAACTCATTCAAGAGCCCAAGATTCTGCCTGATGCGCTGCGACGGTGCCTGTCTCCTGTGAGCAAGCGAGGGCACGCGGAAGCTTCTGTTGAACTTGTTGGTGACCGGGGCAATGCATTCAGATTGGTGATCCGGAAATCGCTAACCAATTCCTTTGACTTCTCCGTGATTCTGATTTTTCTTGATCTAGCCACCGGTAAAGCGGTCAGGCTGCGGCGCTACAATGGACTGAGTCACGAGCATACAAATCCCATCGAGCGGGAGACCTTCTACGCTTACCACATCCACACAGCCACCGAGCGGTACATGCGGTCCGGCTCACGCGAGGATACGTATGCAGAGAAGACAAGCCGATATTCTACTTTGAACCAGGCGCTGGAGTGCCTGCTCGTCGATTGCGGCGTTTACGGCAAGGATCAAGAGCAAACAGAGCTGTTCAGAGATGTCTAGCGGATCCAAGGACATACAGGACCGGGTTGCCACTTCCTTTCAGGAGAAGGTCTCCGAGAAGGTCAGGATTGTTCCCGAAGGGGCGAACCGTTTTCGCGTTTTCACTCCTTTTCAGTTTGATGATCGGGACCATTTGAGCATTGTGCTGAAAAGGGTGGATGGTTTGTGGCAGCTCTCCGACGAGGGGCACACCTACATGCATCTGAGTTATGATCTGCCCGAGAAGGAGCTGCACAAAGGGACTCGCGCCAAGATTATCTCCAACGCGCTGGATGCTTTTTCCGTTGAAGACCGGGAGGGCGAGCTGATTGCATCGGTGATTGACGAGCGCTTTGGCGATGCTCTGTTCGATTTCGTGCAGGCCATCTTGAAAATCAGCGATGTGTCCTATCTGTCTCGCGAACGAGTGAAGTCGACGTTTTACGACGATTTCTGCCAGCATCTTGCCGAGTCCTGCGACGCGGACAGGCTGAGCTTTGATTGGAGCGACAACGAACATGATCCGACGGCCAGGTACCAAGTAGATTGCCGCATCAATGGAATGCCTGTGCCCATGTATGTGTTTGCATTACCTACAGATGCGAAGGTCCGCGACGCCACCATTACGCTACTTCAGTTTGAAAGGTGGGGGATCGAAGGTCATTCCATTGGCATCTTTGAGGATCAGGAGCAGATCAACCGCAAAGTGTTGGCGCGCTTCAGTGATATCTGCGAGAAACAGTACTCCAGTCTGGCCGAGAACAAACAGCGAATCGCCTCCTACCTAGCTGCAGTTTTGGGTGGCAAATAGCGGTTTTTGCAGAAAAACAATCGCTTCCATCCAGCTGCACTTTTTTCTGGTTGCAGGGTGAATCCTACTCGGTTTCTACACTCATCTTTTCCATTGGATCGCAGCTCACTTTCCCGCACATTGGCCACGCACCAACGCAGAAACTACAAGCAAATCGACAGCGAGAATCCTGATGAAACTAAGGCCCAGGACCATTCAGATGTTCTGCCGAGCGGCGGGACTGAGTGGCCAGGCCAGAAGCGACTCGCCTTCCTTGTATCTTGAAGAGGAGATTGGGATGGAGTATCCATACCGGGAGTTGTGTGAAGTTCAGTTCGGTCAGGGTGGGCGTACTTATAATGCTCTCTTGGAGCTGAGGTCGGCAAAGGAGAATCGACTGAGCCTGATCTGGCGTGAAACTGATTCTCCGAAGATTAGTAGCAACGGCGTCGTTCGCGGCAAATTGCTTTCGCAGCAGCCATTTACACTTGAAGGGGATTTAACGCAAAGCCCCATGTGGTCCTTTTTTACGCCCTGTAAACTCGAGCTTTCCGCAAGGCGCTTATACTTGGGGTATTCGGCAGACAGTACTAAGGACTTAAGATTTGATACGGCAAGGTTTGTTGTACCTGGATTGTATGAGTTCTGGCAAGCTGATGGGCGTTGGAGCAGCAGCGAAAATAGTCTCACCAACCGGCCACCAAAAGGGGCACTATCAACGGACTTGGAGTTTTCGACAGACTCGGCAGATTATTCTATTTCGTTTTCGGAGTTTTCTGTTGCTGGGGACAAAAGGCATGGATTCTTTGGAGAGGGATGGCTTACAATTCGAACTCCAAGTCCTTTGTCTTATGACGAGTGGTACAAACAGTACTTCTACCCAATTGGTAACCTAGTCAGTCTTTCATTTGGGAAGTCTGTTTTCGCGAAGTCAATCCATTTCGCTAATGGTGACACTACACCCCATGGGAGTTCGGAGTTCTGCGAGTTGATCGGTGGTTGGGGGGACCTAAAGGGATGTGATTCCGAGGTTTTTGCTGAAAGACGTGTTCAGTTTCGCAGGGAACAATTGCTGCCGATTGCAAATGCAGACCTATTCCAGCGTTGGTTGCGGCTTTGCGGCGATTCAAGCACACCACTACTCGCCTACTTTGGTACGATTCACAACAGGGACCTGTTTGCGGAAACTGTATTCCTAGATTTAGCGCGCACTCTGGAATCCATTTCAAGATCCCAAGTTTGCGGTGCATTGGAGAAAGATCCAAACGAAATCTCGCGGAATCAAAGAGTGCTAGCTCTCTGCCCGGAGGAGGATCGCAGTTGGCTTTCTGAAGTTCTCCAAAGAGCTGGCTTTTCAAGCTTCCGGGCTATTGTCCATGATATGCTAGTCAGATCGAAAGACGTAATGGACGAGTTTATTGCTGATCGAAACTTGTTCATCACGAACCTAAAGGCTACTCGAGACGCGTATGCGCATCATAATTTGACAGATCGAAGAGGGCTTATTCCACCGAGCAAACTACATCCCTATATCGAGCTACTCAGACTACTAATTCTCCACAGATTGCTTGAGAGCCTGCTGTGCGACACGGACCATGCGACAAGAGTCACAAAGCGCAGCAAACAGTTCTACACGTGCAAGAATTGCCCTCTCGATTCCTGAGATAGATACTAGTGGATCCGCGTGAGCCAGGAGTTACCCCATGCATACCATCAGCCTTCGCATTCCAGAATCCCTGCACGAGCAGATCGACAGCTCGCCAAACGAGAGCGCATCTCCATCAACCAACTAATCTCGACCGCGCTGGCTGCCCTCATGACCGAAGAGTATCTGGCAGAACGGGCCGCGCGCGGTTCGGAAGAGAAGTACAGGCGCGTGCTGGGCAAGGTGAGCGATCACCAGGCGGACTACGCTGACGAGCTGGAGTAGCAGAGCCCTCTGTTGGGCCCCGCCCAGGCCATGCTGAATCGTGTCCATCGGCGGGCGAGGGTCGTCACTGTTTTCCCCGTAGGGCATCGAGCTCTCTCGCACTCCCACCAGATGCTTGCTGAAATGCGAATAGCGCACCGCCTTGCGCCCATGAAGCTGTCCCACGACAATGCCGAGAGTGGGGCTACAGGCTTCTGCAGTGAACCGCCCTGTTTTCACAGCACCGGGACATCATCCGGTCTCCCCGCTCGACGAGTGTAATCCGCGATTAACCGCGTAATTCGGAGTAAGATCCAACTAGTTGCATTGTGTAAGCGATGTAAGAATGGTAAGATGGAGTAAACTCCAACTAAATGGCAGGGTTTGGAATGGATTATATCAGGAATCCCTTTGCTCCTGGAGCTGGCACTCAGCCGCCAGCCCTGGTCGGTCGCGAGCAAATCCTGGCCTCGGCGGATATCGCCCTGCAGCGAGTCAAGCTCGGCAGACCGGAGAAAAGTCAGCTACTATTGGGGCTTCGTGGCGTAGGCAAAACCGTGCTCTTGAACAGGATTTCTGACAATGCCCGAGAAGTGGGCTTTGATGTCATTGAGCTGGAAGCGCCAGAGGGACAACGCCTTGCGGAATACCTGGCGCCCATGCTGAAAGCCCTGCTGCTACGCCTGAGCAAGATCGAGCGCGCGAAGGAGCTGGCAGCAAGGACCATGGGCGCCCTGCGTGGCTTTGCGAGTGTCTTCAAGGTGAACCTGGGGGAGGCCGAGTTTGCCGTTTCCGAGCCGCAGACTGCGGACAGCGGCAACATCGAGGTGGACCTGCCGGAACTGATGCTCGGTATTGGTCGCGCTGCCAGTGCTGCAGACAAATGCGTTGCCTTGTTCATCGATGAAATTCAGTACTTGAACGAGGATGATTTGCGCGGCCTGATCGTGTCCTTTCACCTGATCTCGCAGAAGGGGCTACCCGTCATTCTCTTCGGTGCCGGGCTGCCGCAGGTGGCGGGGTTGGCGGGTGAGGCAAAATCCTATGCAGAGCGGCTTTTCGAGTTCCAGCATGTGGGAGCTCTTTCGCGCGAAGCCGCAATGGAGGCTGTGCAGAAGCCAATTGAAGATGAAGGGGAAAGCATTGAGGCCGATGCGCTTAGTAGGATCATCGACCTGACGAAGTGCTATCCCTACTTCCTGCAGGAGTGGGGAAAGCATGCATGGAAAGCTGCAGAGCAGAGCCCGGTTCGCCTAGCGGACGTTGAGAGTGCCAGCCTCCAGGCCACCATTGCCCTGGATAGATGTTTCTTCCGCGTTCGCTTCGACCGGCTGACCCCGCGTGAGCAAGACTACCTGCGCGCCATGGCGGATCTGGGGCCTGGTCCTCATCGCTCGGGGGCAATCGCCGAAGTGCTTGGGAAGCGGGTCGAAAGCCTCGGAACTCTTCGCAAAGGATTGATAAAAAAGGGAATGATCTGGAGCCCAACGCACGGATCGACCGCTTTCACCGTGCCTCTTTTCGATGTCTTCATGCTGCGCGAAATGCCGGATTGGCACCCGGGTGCGTGATTGCTGATCCGCGTAAACCGCGATTAACCGCGTAATTCGGAGTAAGATCTGACGAAACAGGCTGATTGACGGAGCACAGAAGTGGATCTGGACAGAATGGATGTAGGACCGGCAGGATGGCGTCCTTGATCTTGATCGTGAAGCAGCCATCTACTACAATCCGCGAAAGCCAAAGGAGTTCGGCCATGACCACCAAGAAGTACGTCTACTTTCAGGACCGGGATAAATGGCTTGGGTATTGGCAGGAGTTTCCTGACTACATGACTCAGGGCGATACTCTTGAAGACTTGCAGCAGCATCTTCTCGATTTGTACAAGGACCTGACAAGTGGCGAGATTCCATGCGTTCGTCACGTTGGCGAGCTTGTGGTCGCATGAAACGCAAAGACCTTATCGCAGCGATAGAGAAGCTGAGTTGCGTGTTTGTCCGTCACGGTGGCAAGCACGATTGGTACATGAATCCCGCCACAAACATGTACCAGCCAGTGCCCAGGCACCGTGAAATCAATGAAATGCTTGCCAAGAGCATCATCCAAAAACTGAGCTGACACATTACAACACGTAGCGCCAAAACTCGCGCACTTGCCTGCGTCCTTCTCCTACTCCTCAGCACTGCTGTCTTTGCCCAAACCAGTCTGCAGATTCGTGTGATCCATCTACCAGTGGAGTTCGAAGGCGTCGAGCTCGCGCTGGCGGGCACGCTGAATAACTGGGACAATAGTGCCAACCGTGCCACGGTTCAACACGGCGAGCTGGAGTTCGCCTTTGCCACTCTTGATCCAGAACCACTGGATGCCGCCTGGCAGGACGCGCCCGCCGGAGCGAATCTAGGCTTTGCCTTCGTTGAGCCTGGAAGCTGGGCGCGGCGTATCACGGGCAACTATGGCAGCAACGACAACAATTTCCGTGTGACACTGGTGGAAGGCGTCGACAATCAGGTGCTCGTCGATGCACAGTACGCGCTAACACAAACGCCACCTCTGGAGCTGGATATGGAGCAGGAAAGTCTGCTGGTGAATGGTGTGGCGCAGCATCTTCCGCCCAAGAGGTGCGATGCGCGGATCACGGTGATTCATCTGCCGCCGGAGTTGGAGGGGCGCGAGCTTCAGTTGGCCGGAAACCTGACTCAAGATCGGGCAGATCCACTTGTATCACGCGTGGAAGCGGGAGCTGTTTCCTTCGATGTCGAGAACATTGTGCTGAAGCCGCTTGGCCCCGAGTGGACGATGACGCCCTTGGATGCCAACGCCACCTGCGCAATCCTTGATGCGGAATCGGGAAAGCCCCTGCTCGCTGGCAACTATGATAGCGAAGCGAGCGTCTTCCGCCTGCGTCTGGCCCGATCGATGGTGAATGAGGTGCAGTTTGACGCTGCCTGTGTCACGGATTCTGCTGCTGAAATCCTGGATGTGTCACGCTGCATTCGCGTCAACGGAGTTCCACAAGAACCGAATCGTTCCCTCGATCCCACACGTTTCGCCTGGCCGGGCGGCAAGAGCAAAGCGCTGATCATGAGCTACGACGACGGCCCCGCTACTGATGAACGCATGGCGCGCCTCTTCAACGAATACGGCATCGTGGGCACCTTCAATCTCACGCTGAGCTTCCTGGATGCGCCGGATTTTGTCACACGCCAGGAACTGGCCAGTCTTTACGCGGGACACGAAGTGGCCAACCATTCCGTAACACATCCCTGGCTGGCGCAGGGTGATACAAGCTCCATTCGCAGGGAGATTCGCGACTGTAACACGGCACTGGCGGAGCTGCTTGGCCACCCGATCCACGGCATGGCCTATCCCTTTGGTAACGCGGGCGGTGGCGCTTACGACTATCGCGTCATCGACATCGCCCGGCAGGAGGGCATTCGCTACGCGCGCACCACTAACGACAGCGGCAGCCTGGAACTGCCCGCCAACCTGCCCGACGGACTGATGCAGTGGGCGGCCACCAGCAACGACTGGGACGGCCTGCGCTTCGCCGATCAGCTTGTGAACTGGCAGGAAGAGCGACCGGCGCTGCTCTACCTCTGGGGCCACAGCCACTTTCTCGACGAGGCCGGCTGGGAGCGCATGCGCGCGATTTGCGAGCGCCTCGGCCATCGCGAGGACATATGGTATGCGCAAAACATCGAGGTCGCAGACTACTTGCGTGCCGCCCTTCGCGTGATCTTCAGTGATTCCGCTGCTCGCAATCCCGGTGATACGCCTGTCTGGATTCGCACGGGGAGAGGTGTTGTTGAGCTTGCGCCGGGGGAGGCGCTGCCGCTAGTCAGATGAGCTTGCTTTTCGGAGGCAATGCGTTACGGGCAGGATAGGCGTTTTCCCGCATGCTTTCCTGCAGCACAAACCGCCAGAAGAATCAAAACCTGTTCCGATAACGCCTTTTACTTCCGTGGAGTACCTAAGGGAGCTATCTTCTTGTATCACAAATCAAGGGCAGGGACTCACGGTGCACGGGGCATTTCAACTCATCTGCATCACGATCCGATCGACCAAGACGCTGGTACTGCTGGTCCTACTCATGATCTGTACTGCATTCGCTACTGTCACCCATGTTCCAGCGGACATCGCCGATGTCACGGACGCGGTCAATGGCAGCTCACCAGGCGACACCATATTGATCGCTGACGGCTTGTATCACTGCCATTTACACCTCCCGCATCACGACCTGACCCTGGCTTCTCACTACTTATTCGATGGCGATACGGCTCATGTGGCTGCCACCATGCTGGATGGTAGCGGTGATTCCACAGTGATCGATACGGGAGTTGGTGACAAACGCCTGGCCTGCATTGGCTTGACGATCCAGAATGGTCGTGGTCATTCGGAGATGGATGAACTCTATTGCTACGCGGGCGGGTTGGCCGTTTGGGATAGCGTTGACGTAAGTCTGGATCATGTGGTGTTTCGAGACCATACAGCAGATTTCTTCGGGCTTGCCATGCGAGTAATGCCTCAGCCGCATGGTCCAAGGTATAGCGGATCGGTAAC
The DNA here is from genome assembly GCA_963663545.1 of Candidatus Delongbacteria bacterium. Classification (GTDB taxonomy): domain Bacteria; phylum CAIWAD01; class CAIWAD01; order CAIWAD01; family CAIWAD01. The sequence continues at coordinate 1,299,270 of OY760505.1, read as the reverse complement.
ACTGAACTTGGTGCGAGTGTTCGGGTGCCAGGCCACGGATGGCGAGCATCAGCATGCATGTATATACGTCTGCTCAGACGAGATGATTCAGATAAATGATTTCGTGGCTACGCCGAATCTGGGTGGTGCTCGCGTGTTGGATATCTCAACACAGTGCCCGTTAGTGGTTGATTCGTTGGTCATTACCGGCTTCAACGAGGCTCCAGAAGTCCCGGTGCTCATCCACTTCTCCGATGATTGTACAATCACCAATACCCGCATTTACGATAACTCGAATTGTGAGTCGGAACTTTTTGGTGTGTCTACAAACGCATTTGATGATGTGGAAACAATGTTACGTATGGATCGCTTGATTGTCGAGCGAAATTCCATTGACAATGTGACGGACACCGAGGGGAGCTCTCGGTCTGTTGTGGGCATATCAGCCGATTCTTGCGATGTTCGGAATGTGAGACTGATTGACAACTCCAATGAGCGCGGTCAGATCTTGGGGATTAGCTGTAGCTCGGGTGGTAGGGTAGATAGCCTCCTTGCCGAGGGGAACTACATGGGCGGGGAGTGGATCGGCAGTGCAGGAACAGATCCGAGCATTGTTGGATCCAAGATTTCCATCACCAACTCTCGCTTTCAGGACAACACAATCGAGTTACTGACGAATCCTGACGACCCTTATGATGGCGTGAAGTTCGGTAATGGCGGCATCCTCGCTATTTATCATTCAATACCGGAGTATCCAGTTACCCTTGAGAATATTGAGTTTCTAAACAACACGGTCATAGATCACGATTCTCTCTTCAATACGTCCTTGTCCAATGGCTGCATGTATGCCGACTACGGGTATGTCCTTCATGCTAACATGGCCAATGCCACGTTGTACGCCCGAAACCTGCACTTCGAAGGGAACAGGCACTACAACGTCGTACCGGATAACACCTGGATGGGTGGGTCCTTCGGCGTGTCGGGAGTGTTTGCCATCGAGCCAAGCGGTTCACCTGTGCAGCCTATTGTCTATTTGGATGGAGTACGGATCGAGGACTGCGATGATGGGGGGATCTTTGCCGCCGATTTCTGGTCCTTGCACGCCGAGAACATCGAAGTTATTAACTCAGGTCGTATGGGCGTCTTTCTTGCTGGCTACAACGCTTTTATATCTAATGTGTATATCGATGGCATTTACACTCAAGAGTTCTATCACTCCTATCCATACCGAATGGGCATGCACAGTGCGGCAACCTGTTCGGGCTGGTATTCTGGTGTCATGGAGAACTTCACCGTTGTGAACTGTACACTTCCCGTGCTTTTCTACTTTGAGGACGACCCTGAATCTCGTTACGATGTGCGAAACAGCATCATCGTGAACAACCAGTATGACCTATTCCAGGATTTGACCTACCCTGCGCAGTATCAACACTGCTATCTGCAGGAATCCATGGAAGGCTTTGGCAACATCATTGGCGACGAGCCTGGTTTTGATCCCGATCTGGGCGTGCCCTTCCTGGCCAGTACAAGCCCTTGCATCGATGCGGGGCTTGACAGCACATTTGACCAGGTTGATCAGGATGGCTTTGCGATCTGGCCGAGCCAGGGTGATGCAAGGGCAGACATCGGCTACACAGGTGGTCTGCACGCGGCGGTGCTAGACACAAGCTGGTACACCACTGGGCTGCCGCACATTATTGCTCCGAACCGCCGGTGCCCCGCGTCCCCTACTCTCGGCTCCGCCTACCCCAACCCCTTCAACCCGGTGACCACCATCCCCTTCACGCTACCCCAGGCTGGCCACTTCACCCTGCAGGCCTACAACCTCCGCGGCCAGTTCGTCCAGACCCTGGCCGACACAGACTTTGCCGCCGGAGAACATCTTGTCACCCTTGACGGCAACTCGCTGGCGAGTGGCGTGTATTTGATTTGCCTGCGTGGAGAAGGGGTGTCGATGACACGGAAGGCCTTGTTACTCAAGTGATTCCTCCCAAGCCAGCAAGACCGAATTCTCAATCGGGGAGAGCGCGTGGAACACGGATATCTATTCATGATGTGAATGAGTATCATTCACGCCCTGAAAAAGTGTGTCGCGCACTTCGCACCCGGACTCGAATCTCCAGCAAATTGTGGGTCTTCGGTCCATGTGTGTCCTGCGCTTCGCGCATGACACCTCGACGAAGCCGCGCATCATGAATTGCTGCAATCTCTTCGCTACTAAACTGCACGGCTTCGTCCATAGGGTACAATGGCATCCTGTCGAAGAGAAGAGGAAGAATCGGCTCCGCCGGTTCTACACGTATTCCAGCAACCTATCCCCACAGCTAGCTTACAACACCTGGCCGCAAGACCACTAGTGAACACCGAAGGTGTGAACACATGAGCGTAGCCCACCAGCCACCAAATGGTACCCGCCCGCGGCGGTTGACCAAGCTAGCGTTTGAAAACTATGGACGAAGGCGCACATCTCAGTAGCCAAGCGTGTTCAGCTGTAGCCTGTGTGCGACTTCGTCGAGGTGTCACGCCGAAGGCGGGACACACTTTGTCGCGACAAAGAAAGCGGCATCTTTCGGCTTAGCGCCAGCGTACGCCCGCGCCAGCGGCTGAGAAATCAAGCACCGAAAGGCCTCGCCCTTTGGCGAATGTGTTAGCTTGTTGCTTGATACCGATTGAAAAAGGAAGGCGCGAGTGGTCCGATTGTCCACCATCACCACAGCCACCGGCGACAAAGGCCAGACCAGCCTCGGCAACGGCCAGCGGGTGGCCAAGCATCACCCCCGCGTGGAAGCCTATGGCACCGTCGACGAGCTGAACGCGCTCCTCGGCTGCGCGCTGGCGGGCGTGCTGGCAGAAGAGGCACCGGAGAAGATGTGTGCCCAGCTTCGTATCGTGCAGAATGACCTCTTTGATCTGGGCGGCGACCTTGCGGTGCCAGGCCCCGACGGCGATCGTCTGCGCATTAGCGAAGACTACATAAAGCGCCTCGAAAGCTGGCAGCAGGAATGGAACGCCGATCTGCAGCCGCTGGAGAGCTTCGTCCTGCCGGGAGGCACTCGCGCCGCAGCGGAATTGCACATGGCGCGCACGCTGTGCCGTCGTGCCGAACGTCGCGTAAATGAGCTGGCATTTCTAGAGGAAGAAGCTGCAGCCGGCGAAGTGAACAGCCAGGTTCTCGTCTATTTGAATCGCCTTTCAGACCTGCTTTTCGTTTTGGCGCGGGTGCTGAACCAGCCAAAGGGCGAAATTCTCTGGTCTCCAGCAGCGGGCCGAGGCTCTATCTGATTGCTCTCGCTTGCTCTTATCGCATTCAACTACTACACTCAGCGATTTGCACGATTTGGGACTGTGACGCATGTTTGATGCTCTTCAGGAGCGGTTCGACAGCATTCTGCGCGGGCTGAAAGGCACCGCGCGGATAAGCGAGAGCAACATTGATGAGACGGTTCGCGAGATTCGTCGCGCGTTGCTTGAAGCCGACGTCAATGTGCGCGTCGCCCGCGACTTCGTCGACCGCGTGACACAAGCCGCGCAGGGCGCCGATGTGTTGAAGGGCGTGAATCCCGGTCAGCAGTTCATCAAGATCCTGCACGATGAGCTGGTTGACATGCTGGGCGGCGAACACGTCGAGCTGGCGAAAGCCAACGACGGTCCCACGGTGGTGATGATGGCCGGTCTGCAGGGCAGCGGCAAAACCACTACCGCCGCCAAACTGGCTGGATGGCTCAAGCGCCGCAGGGGGGCACGTCCCTTCCTGATCGCCGCTGACATTTATCGTCCGGCTGCCGTCGAGCAGTTGGTGACCCTGGGCGGGCAACTCGGAGTGCCCGTTTTCCGTCCCGTCGACAACGACGCCGTCCGCACGGCGGTCGAGGGCCTTGAAGAGGCTCGTCGCCAGGGCGCGGATCTGATCTTTGTAGATACCGCCGGTCGTCTGCATATCGACGAAGAGATGATGCGCGAAGTCGAGCGCATCCGCGAGGTTATCCAGCCTCACGAGATCCTCTTTGTCGCAGACGCCATGATCGGCCAGGACGCGGTCAACGCCGCCCGCGAGTTCAACGAGCGCTTGCAGTTCCACGGTGTGGTGCTGACCAAGCTCGACGGTGATACACGCGGTGGTGCCGCGCTGTCCATTCGCGTGGTCACTGGCAAACCGCTGAAGTACATTGGTCTGGGCGAAAAGCTCGAGGCCATTGAGCCCTTCCACCCCGATCGCATGGCCCAGCGCATTCTGGGCATGGGCGATGTGGTCAGCCTGGTGGAGAAGGTCGAGGAGCAGGTAGAGCGCGCGGACGCCGAGAAGATGGCGGCCAAGATTCAGCGCGCCGAGTTCGATCTGGAGGATTTCCTGTCGCAGCTGCAGATGCTCAAGCGACTGGGTCCGCTGGAAGGCCTGCTGAAAATGATCCCGGGAGTGGGCAACAAGCTGAAGGATCTGGATTTCGATCCCAAGCAGCTCACGCGCACCGAGGCCATCATTCAATCGATGACCAAGGAAGAGCGCGGCAATCCCAAGGTGATCAACGGAAGCCGCAAGAAGCGTATTTCGCGCGGCTGTGGAGTGACAGAAAATGATGTAACCCTGCTGCTGAACCAGTACTTCGCGATGAAGGACATGATGAAGCAGCTTTCCGGGTTCGGTGCTTTCGGCGGCATGCGTGCGCCGGCGGCCAAGCCTGCGGCGGGGCCCACTCCCCCAAGCCAGGTGAATCCGGTTTCGGCCGGCTTCGCGTTGCAGCGCGCCAAGCGCAATTCGCAGAGCCGGAAAAAGGGCAAGAAGCGATAACTTTCGGAGGAAAACGTGGCTGTCAAGCTGCGCCTGACCCGCATGGGTCGCAAGAAGCGTCCGTTCTACCGCGTCATCGCCGTGGACTCGCGCAAGCGTCGTGATGGTTCCTACATCGAGTGCGTGGGTACCTACAACCCGCTGACCAATCCGGCTACCATCGACATCGACCAGGAAGCCGCCATCAAGTGGCTGTCTAGTGGTGCTCAGCCCAGCGACACCGTTCGCAATCTGCTTTCCCGTCGCGGCATTCTGCTCGCCTTCGATCTGAAGAAGCGTGGTGCCAGCGAGGAGGAGATCGGCAACGCCGTCGTCAAGCACCTTGAGCTGCATCAGGACAAGGCCGACAAGGTCGCCGCCGAGGCTCGCCGCAAGGCAGAAGAGGCCGTCAAGGCTGACGAGCGTCGCCGCAAGGAAGAAGAAGCCCGCAAGGCTGCTGAGGCCGCTGCTGCTGCCAAGGCAGAAGAAGAGGCCGCTGCTTCCGAGGAGCCCGCTGAGGGCGAGGCTGCTGCCGAGTAAGCCCGGTTTCTGCAGGCATGGACGAGTACATCGACATTGGCCGCATCTCGCGCCCTCGTGGTTTGCGCGGGGACGTGTGGATTGAGTCGCTGAGCGATGACCCGGCCCGCCTGCTGGAGGGCGTTCGGCTCTATCTTCGACGCAAGGACGGATTACATCCGCTAACCGTCGTAGATGGCTTGCAAAGTGGCAACCGTGTAAGCCTGCGTTTCGCCGAGATTGCCACTCGCACTCAGGCGGAAGAGGCACGCGGAAGCTGGCTTGCCATGCACCGGGACGACCTTCCGCCGCTCGCGGAGAATGAGAACTTCATTGCCGATTTGATCGGCCTTGAAGTGCGCCTGGAAGATGGCCGTGTTGTGGGTCGTGTTGCGGATGTGCTGGAAATGCCATCCTCACACGTGTACGTGATACAACAGGGCGAATTCGAAGCGCTGGTTCCTTCTCTCGAGCAGTTCGTACCAGAGGTACACGTCGAAGACGGGTATCTCGTGATCCGTCCTTTGGAGGGCATGTTGCCCGCAGGGATGGTGCCCGATGATCATTGACGTTGTCAGCATCTTTCCCGAGATGTTCGCCGGTCCGCTGGATGAATCCATCATCAAGCGGGCGCGTGAACGCGGAATCGTCGACATCCGCCTGCACCAGTTGCGGGATTGGGCCTCGCCGCCTCATTTCAAGACCGATGACGAGATCTTCGGCGGAGGCGCGGGCATGGTGATGAAGCCGGAGCCGCTGTTCGCTTGCCTTGAGGAGCTGCTTGAGCGCGCCCGCGAGGAGCGTCCGGATGCCCCGCGACCGCTGGTTGCTTTGACCAGTCCGCAGGGCTTCCCGCTGAAGCAGGCCGATGCGCGTAGGATGGCGGCAGAGGTGGATCACATGATCCTTTTCTGCGGTCGCTACAAGGGCGTCGACGAGCGCTTCATGGCTTCCTGTGTTGATCTGGAGATCAGCATCGGCGACTATATTCTGTCCGGGGGAGAGCTGGCCGCGATGGTTCTGATGGATGCGCTGGTGCGTTTGCTGCCGGGCGCCATCAGCCGCATGGAGTCGGCGGATACCGATTCTCTTGAAGATGGCCTGTTGGACGCTCCGGTGTACACCAGGCCTGCGGAGTTCCGTGAAATGGCAGTGCCGGAGATCCTGCTTTCGGGACATCACGCCAGGATTGAGAAGTGGCGTGCCGGACAGCGGCTTGAACGGACGAAGCGCAAGCGTCCCGATCTGCTTTCGGGCGCGGACGAGTGACGAGGAAATACGAGATAGAAGGAGGCCCGAAATGAGCCTGCTCAAGAGCGAATTCAAGCCCGTGGTGCGCGAGGATCTGCCGCAGTTCAGCCCTGGTGACACCGTGGATGTGCACGTGCGCATCATCGAGGGCAACAAAGAGCGTATCCAGGTTTACACTGGTGTCGTGATTGCCCGCAGCGGTGGCAACAGCCCCACAGCGACTTTCACCGTCCGTAAGGTGGTCAAGGGCTTTGGCGTGGAGCGTATTTTCCCGCTGCACAGCCCGAAGATCGAGAAGCTTGTGGTCGTGCGCAGTGGTCGCGTTCGTCGTGCCAAGTTGTACTACCTGCGTGGACGCAGTGGCAAGGCCGCCCGTATCCGCGAGAAGAGTACGCGCTAGCACGTTGCGTCCGGGTCTTCGGACCCGCCTGTTGAAGGAGGACGCAGTGCCCATGCTGGGTCGATTCCGGCAGTTAACAGCTCAGGCCATCCCCTGGTGGCCGAAACTGCTTGCTGCCGGCGTCGGCCTTTTTCTGCTCCCGGGCCTGGCCGCTTCCCAGGGGATTGCTGCCAAGAAAGCACCGCCGGGCGATGATTCGCACGCTCCCGTTTTTGTATCACCGCAAGATAGCCTGAGCGCAGACAGCCTTATGCTGCCTATCCTGATTCCCGCTGCCCCCCCTGGTGGGCTGCAAGCGGATTCCGTGATACTAGAGCCGATTAAGTGGCGATTGAAGAAGGTCGACCTTCAGCAGCGTGATACAGCATTGCTTCCTGGGATTTCCTACCAGCTCGACCGTCCGCGTGAGGACCTTGCGGATCAACTTTCGCCGCTGGTCGCGGGTCCGCTCTTCGATTTAGCCAATGTAGGCCATCGCCAGTACATCGGCCTGGACGGCATGCCCACCACGCAATCGACAATTGTGCTGGATGGGCTGGATCTGGGCAGTCGTATCACGGGGCAGACGAATCTGAACCTGCTGGGTTCCTTTACGCTGTGTGATACATTGGAGCAGGATGTGTGGAGCCGCTCCGCCACCGGGCGGCCGGGCGGTGTCATCGAGTTGCAGAGTCTGCGAGCGACAGAGCCTAGTGTTGTAACACGAATCCGCAGCTACGAAGGCTTCTACGAATTCCTGACTACTGAGGGTGATTTCCGCCGTCCCTTGTTCAACGGAGGTTTGACCTTGGCCGCGCGTCAGGTCTTTACTGGCAAGCGAACAACAGGTGCCAACTACCGCGGAAATCTCTTCTTCTGGAACTGGGATCGGCATTTCGGTTCCTGGCTGTTGAAGTTGGATCAGCGCATCTTGCGCGATGAGCATGATCAGCTGGGAAGCTACTCGAACGAATGCCGCTTGCAGCAGAGTCTGCTACGGGCGCGCGTGATACAACAGCGTTCGATGTTGCCCGTATTGTTTTCCTTTGATGCATGGCGGCGTAATGATTCCGAGAAATTTGTTTCCAGTGATACGCTGTTGGCAGATCGTGGACGGCTACGTGGCCTGAGCGGAGGTGCTCAGAGCGTATTTGCCGAGTGGCGTTTTGATTTGAGTTCTTCTATTGAGTGGCAAGAATTGTCGACGCCCGATTGGCAAGACGATATCAGGGAGCATAGTACCCGCCTTCGTGTCCAGGGCGAATTACCCTGGGATTTCCATTTACTGGCCAAAGGCCTGTTTGGACAGCGCAGCGACTGGGACCATTTGTATCACGATTTCGGGCTTGAGCTTCAGCGAGGGTTGCCACTGCCTTCTGTGCCCGAAGCGAGTGTGGGGCTTCTTCTCGATTCTGGGCGTCGCTCACCTACACTCGAACAACTGTATGTAACACGGTATCCAACACTGCAGGAAGTAGCCACAGATCCCTGGTGGCGTGGCTCCAGCCAAACACTCGTTCCTAACTATTCGCTGGAAGATCAACGCTGGCAGCGACTAGAGCTTCGTTTGCAGAGTGGCAAGACGGTGCTTGGCGAGCTAAATGCGCGTGCCTGGTATCTTGTATCACGCGACGAATCTGTTCTTGTATCAATGAACGACTCGCTGCGTACATGGCAGAATCTTGACGCCAATTACAGCGGTGCACAGTTGTGGTGGACGCGTACTTTCGGTCGCCATTTCAGTGCCTTTGCTACTCAGGGGGTCTTTGAGTGCAGCAAGGATTTTGTCAGCCGCGAGTTTGCTACCAGTATCAGCGAAGGCGGCCTGCGCTTTCATACTTGCCTGTTCAAGGGAGATTTGCACTGGCACACAACTCTGGGCGTGCACTACGAGTACGGCGGCATTGACAGTGCTGAGGCGGACTTATGGGAGGCACCCGATCTCTGGTTGTACAGCGAGGTCCGTTTGCGCACTTTCACTTTCTTCTACAGCGTGCGTAACCTGCTTGACGCAGAGATCCAACGTGTGGCTGGTTATCCCGAGCTGGGACGCGAAGATCGCGTTGGCGTGCGTTGGACCTTCTACAACTAGCTGTTCCCTTCACCTCACCTTCGTCAATGAATTCTGCAGGACTCGCTTGCGCAATTCATGCATCACAGCAGACACTTGTATCACAGACTCGAGTGTGCTCGAGTAGTCGTCGTTCATACGTCTTGTTCGATTTCTGGGAAGCCTTGAATGCGAGCTGTATCTTCTTGGCGCGGCGGTTGGCAGAGAACGCGTTAAGGGCATAGGATTGTCTCATGGGCCACGATCATCATTCACATCATGGACAAGCCCATCACCATCACCTTCCAGCTACGTTAGGAAGGGCTTTTGCGCTTGGTGTAGGGCTCAATCTGTGTTACGTGATCGTGGAATTTCTATTTGGTTGGCACCTAGGATCGCTGGCCCTTATGGCAGATGCCGGACACAACCTCAGCGATGTTGCCAGTCTTCTGCTGGCTTGGAGTGCGGCCAGTTTGGCGAGTCGTCCTGCGACAAACCGAAGAACTTTTGGCTGGCGTAAGCTCACGATTCTTTCCGCCCTGGGTTCGGGCATCCTGCTTGTTGCAGCTATGCTGACCATCGCCTGGGAGAGCGTTCGTGCACTGTTCAATCCTGGTGATACACCGGGCATGCCGTTGATCATTGTCGCTGCTGTGGGCGTGGTCATCAATGGAGTCACGGCGGCGCTCTTCATGCGCGGCGGCAAGCACGACCTTAACCTTCGTGGCGCCTTTCTGCACATGGCGGCCGATGCGCTGGTCAGCTTGGGAGTCGTACTGGCTGGTGTTGTACTGCTGTTCCACAGCTGGAGCTGGCTGGATCCACTGGTCAGCCTGCTGATTGTGCTGATTGTGATACACAGCAGTTGGTCACTGCTGAAGGAAGCCGGATTGCGCGCCATCGACGCCGTACCGGATCACATTGATCCAGAGCTGGTCGCGGCGTGGTTGCTCGCTCTTGACGGTGTATCACAACTGCACGATTTGCACATCTGGAGCCTGTCTACAACGGAAGTGGCTCTCAGCGCACACTTGCTTATGCCTGGGGGGCACCCCGGTGATGGCTGGTTGTATCACGTGCAGCACGAACTGGCGCACGAATTCGGTATTCATCATGCCACACTGCAAATTGAGATCGGTGATTCTGCCGCGGAACACGCCTGCCTTTCCTGTGAGTCGCACTGACACATTCCCCTCTCGCTGTTTTGAGCTTCACTTTCTCACCTGAGGATTAAAGCCCAGGGCCTGCAATCCCGATAGAAGCTGTCAATTGCGACAAGAATGGAATTGGACATGCTTGAACGTAGCAACGATGAGATGCTGACCCTGAAGGAAACCAGAGATATTCTCAAGGTTAGCCGCAATACCATGTATATGCTTGTTCGGGAAGGAATTATCCCCGCTCGCAAGGTGGGTTCCGAATGGCGGATCAGTCGCAGTGTGCTCCAGGATTGGATGCGGGAGCGCGAAAACTAAACGATCATCTCCTTCTCTTCTGTATGTAACCGGCCAACGCTCCCCCGCCTGGCCGGTTTCATTTTATCTGCAGTGTATCTTTCCGCCAGACGGCGCCTGGCCGGTTTCATTTTGTCTGCAGTGCATCTTTCCGCCAGACGGCGCCTGGCCGGTTTCATTTTATCTGCAGTGTATCTTTCCGCCAGACGGCGCCTGGTCGGCCCCCAACGAAGGCGGCAGATTGAGCCCAAAGAAAACGCCCGCAACACTATGCTACGGGCGTTTAGAATGCATGGTGTGCAGAAGGCTAGTTGGCGATAGGCGCATCCGTCAGGGGGTCACGCTTCGGCAGCATGTGCAGGGTGCCGAATTCTTCCACGCTGATACCGTGCTCTGCGTCGCCAGAAAGAATGCCATCGGCCTTGCCCACTACCAACCAGACAAGCTGGTCGGTATGCAGAAGTTGCTGCGCGGCAGCCTGAATATCGTCACGCGTGATGGCTCGCACCTTGTCGCGGTACTCGGCATAGTAGTCCGGGTTTTGCTGGTAGCGACCGGTGAGTTCTTCGCTCATGAATACTTCAACACAACCTGCTGCTGAAGAGAAAGGCGTGGGGAAGCTCTGAACCAGGTTGGTCTTGATCCTTTCCAGCTCTTCATCTTCAAACTCGCCAGCGGCCATGCGTTTGTATTCGTCCACAAGCAGGCGCATGGCGTAGAGCGTGCTTTCGGTTTTCGTCTGGAACACGGCGATGTGCATGCCAGGGCCGAAGTCCTCTTCAAGCAAAGCGCTTCCCACCGAGTAGGCCAGTCCCTCTTGGGTGCGAATGCGATTGAGCAGGTGATTGCTCATTCCATTTCCGCTACCAAGGATCTGGTTCATGATATCTGTAGCCAGCCATTGAGGATCGTCGCGATCCAGGCCCGGCAGAGTAACACGAACGTTGCTTTGGTTCGAATCGTCCTTGTTGTAAACATAGACACCCGGTGTGGGATTGGCGTATGCGGGTTCCCAAGTGAACTCGGCACCCGGCTGAGTTGGCCAGCTGGCAAAACGCGCTTCCAGAGCCTGCAAGAGCTCGTCGGTATCAAAATCGCCGGAGGCTGAAATGCGCATGTTGCCCGGCTGCACCCAGCGGTCGTGCCAGGCCAGCAGGTCTTCGCGCGAGATGGCTTCATACGAAGCCTTCGTCGTGGGACGGTAGTAGTCGGGCGTGTAGATCAGGCGATACCATTCGGCGCGCTCGATGCGATCGGGATCGTTGTTGCGCTCCTTCATCCAGGCAATGCGCGAGCGCAGGTTCTGATCCAGGCGGTCCTGCTGGAAGGCAGGATCGCGCAGCAGCTCAAAGAGCATGTCAAGGCCGTGATCCAGGTCTTTGCTGAGCAGATCAATGGATGCGCTGGCACCATACTCTTCGCTACCACTCCGCAGACGTGCGCCCAGAAAGGCCATGTCTTCTTCCACCCAGGTCGCGTCGTGCGAGCCAGAGCCGCTCTCTACCAGCATATCCGCAAAAAGCGAATGCAGGCCATTCAGCTCGCGCGGCTCCTGCTTCTCATCAATGAGAAGCTGCACCTCAATGCGCGACAGCGGTACGACGTGCTCCTCGGCGATGTAGCACACAACGCCATTGCTTAGCACGTGACGATATTCGCCAGCTGTGGGCGGGGTGAACTCCAAGGGCGGGATTACGATTTCATCGGGGTGGCCGGGGACCTGCGGCTTTGGTTTGCCGAACAGACCGGCGCTGGCAACACTCACGCAGCAGCACAAAGCCAGGGTGGCAACCGGTGCAATGGATACTCTGGACATTACTCAGCCTCCCCGCTAGCGCTGCTCTGCAGCTTGGTCATCTGCTCTTCGCCCACACTCAGCATGATTTCAAACATCGGCTTCACTTCGTCCGGAACCTGTCCTAGCGCGCCGCGAAGCTCGGCCATCATCGCCTGCAGGGCTTCAGGATCTTCAAGACTGCGCATCTGATCAATGGCCATCTTGGTCTGAGCCTGCATCTCGGCGGGCAGCGAATTCAGCGCTTCAGGGTAGCTTGTGGCTTCCATTCCCTCGGGGCGCTCATAGACGCTGACAAGGGAATTGTTCGCCACCAAAGTGCGGGCGGCGACTTCCTGAATCTGCTCGGGTGTGACTGCGGAGAGCTTTTCACGGAAGCGCTCTCCCTCGCGCCAATCGCCGTTACCTGTGGCATTGATCAGCGTGAAGCCCTTGGCAATGGCGCTGCTTTCTTCGCGATAGGCGCGCACCAGGTAGTTGTTCTTCACTTTCTGCAGCTCACGCTCGTCAACCGGCTCTTCCGCCAGGCGAATCAGTTCTGCCTTGAGTGCGGTTTCCAATTCCTCGGCACTGTGGCCTTCCGCCACTTCGCCCAGCACGATGAACTGGCCCGCGTACTTCTGCTGCTGATAGAAGGCGGCGGCCCAGACGGCGAGCTCGTCCTCCTGCACCAGTTTGCGCTGCAGGCGGCCTGTATCACCACGCAACAGCGAAGAGATCACTTCCAGCACAGGACCGTCCACGTGCTTGAAGCCGCCGCAATGGTAAGCGATGTTCACCTGCGTGTTGACATCGGCCTCGCCGTAGTAGCGCTTCTCGCCGATTTGCTCCGGCTCCAGCGTTACCAGCGCGGGGGGATCTACTCCCTCAGGAATGCGGCCGAAGTAGCGCTGCGCCATCGCATAGGCCTGGTCGGCGTCTACGTCGCCGGTTAGCAGCAGGCTAAGATTGCGGCCCCAGTAGTAGCTCTGGAAGTATTCCTGCACCTGCGAAAGCGTAATCTCGCTGATGTCGCTGGGCCAACCGATGATTGGCCAGCTGTAGGGGTGTGCCTGCCAGAACATCGCCTCGACGGCCTCGTCGTGCAGTCCCGTGGGCGTATTCTCGGTGCGCATGCGGCGCTCTTCGTAAACCACATCGCGCTCACTGTAGAACTCGCGAAAAACGGGGTTCAGCAGGCGGTCGCTCTCCATCCACATCCAGAACTCAAGCTGATTGGCTGGCAGAATGTGGAAATAGGCGGTCATATCCTGACTGGTGAAGGCGTTGCCCATGATTTCGCCGTGCACCTGAAACTGGCGGTCGTAGGCGTTGCTGATCATGGTCTCGCTCTGGGCTTCCACCAGCTTGTCGAACTTGGCCTTCAGCGCCTGATACTCCGCGTCGGCAGCCTGGGCTTCGGCGAGGGTCGCATACTCACCGTAGCGCACTTTCCAGCGCAGGTCACGGCTCAGGTGGCGCATCTGCTCCTTCAGCTCTTCCTGGCTGGCGATCAGTTGCAGATCGCGTTCGGCATCCGTTGTACCGATGATCTTGGTACCCTTGAACATCATGTGCTCAATCAGGTGTGTCACGCCGGTGATTCCGGGGCGCTCGTTGGCCGAACCAACGTGGGCGATCCAGGCACCGAAGAACATGGGTGAGGAGTGATCCTCGACCACCAGCAACTGCATGCCATTGTCCAGGGTAAACTCCTGAACCGGCTGGGCGGCCTGCAGCAGGCTGGCGCTCAGCAGCAGGCTCAACAACAGATGCAGCAGAATAGAGGCTTTTCGCACTCTTTCCTCCTTATAGATGGAATATCAATTACGAGGTCGCCCGAAGTCTTCTGAAGGCTGCGTTCGCCACGGCCGCAAGTGCGGGCAAGGCGGTTTCTGCACGCAGGATCCAGGGGCCGAGGGCAATCCGGATAGGTCCTTTTGCGTCAACCAAGTCGATTTCATCGGGGTGAAAGCCCCCCTCCGGGCCGACAAGCAAGGCGAACGCGGACAGCGCATCGGCGGTTCCGGTTTCACCTGGTAAAGCAGAAAGTGGAGATTTTTCCTGACTAGCGTCGGCATCGCCCAGAAGTAGGGTTTCCGGCCGGGCTAGTAGCTCATGCAATTCAACCGGAGGCAGCACTTCTGGCAGCCAGGGATTTCCGCTCTGCTCGCAGGCGGCCTTGGCAATGCGCTGCAGCCGCGCCATCTCAGGCGCCTTGCGTCGATTGCCGGTGTGCACGCTATGGAAGAGTTGAATGGCGCTGACGCCGAGCTCGCAGAGCTTTTCGACCGCTGCTGAGGCGCGCTCAGGGCGTATCACGGGCAGACAGGCCGTCAGGAGCGGCTTCACTTCTGCGGTAAACTGCACGCGCTCAATGTGAACCAGTGGCTGTTTCGTACTCGTCAACAGCTGGGCTTCGGCGGTATGCCCAACACCATCCATCAGATCAACGCGATCACCGGCATTCATGCGCAGCACGCGACACAAGTGGTGTCCCGCTTCAGCTGGCAGCTGGCTTTCGCCCGTCACGAAGTGCAGCCCATGTAGAAGGACGCGCGGAATACGGTTCATGAGTTGCGCTCCTCGCGCAGCCACGAAGAAGCCTCTTCCAGCATGCGCTTCTCTTCGGCACTTAGGGCGTCCATGCCCTGCGCGGAAATCTTGGCCAGCAGCTCGTCCACTCGTGCTTGCATTTCCCTGCGCGACATGCGCATTCCGCCTCCTGCGGGAGGAGACGCGCCGACGCGCTTGGCGTAGGCACGCATGCGCAGTTGATGCCGGTAGAGGCGTAGCCTGCGCCACCAACCGGGAGCGCCGATCAGCAGAATGCCCGTCAACATGCCGCCAAGGTGAGCGAAGTGGGCCATTCCATCCTGGCTCTGTATCACGCCGGAGAAGAGCGAAATGGCTGCCAGCGCAACGGCGAACACGCGTGCCTGCATGGGAAGCACGCCGAACAGGTAGAGTTGCCGTTTGCCGAAGAACCATGCGTAAGCTGCCAGCAATCCATACACGCCACCCGATGCGCCCACAATACCCGCCTGACCGCCGAAAAGCGGATCCAGCAACAGATGTGTCACGCCTGCACCCAACAGGCAGAGCAGGTAGTAGATGGTGAAGGTGCGCGGATTCCAGAAGCGAACCAGATCGTTGCCCAGAATCCACAGCCCCAGCATGTTGAAGGCTAGATGCAGCAGATTGGCGTGAAGAAAGCCATACATCATGAGAGCGGGCAGCTGCCCGTGGCCTTGCCCGAAAGGATGTAGCACACCCAGGTCGCCCAGATTCAATACTCGCCAGAGCAGAAAGCAGCCCACGTTCAGCAGAATCAGGTTGCGCACTACGGGGAGTGGTCGCTCTGTGCCGCGGAGTTCAAGATATCCGCTGTAACCTCGATCAAATCTCATGAGGCAAATATCGTGAACCTTGGGCAGTGCTGTCATGGCTGCGCATTGCTGCGACCCTGTTGCATTGTTATTCTCATGCCTTGAAGGGAGGCTATATGCCCGGAGCTGGACGAATCAATTATCAATTGTATCCGGAAATCGGCTTTGCGCTGTTTCGGGTCGGCGAGGCTTTTGACCTTGAAGCCTATATAGAAGTAGTCGAGCGCTGCACTGCCGATCCTTTGTTTGACAAAGCCATGGATACGCTGTGGGATTTCCGTGCGACGAGTGTTACCAGCATGAACAGTGGAGATGTAGTTCAGCTGGCGCATCATTCAAGTGAATACACAGGCCGGCGCGGCGGCTATTGGAAAACGGCGGTCCTCGTTGCGGGCGACTTGAACTACGGACTGGCTCGCATGTTTGAAGCCTACGTGGATAGCGCACCCAACGACGTCATGGTGTTTCGCGATGTGGAGTCAGCACTCAAATGGTTGGGACGCGAAGGAAAACTGACTTTGTGATACAGGAGCCGAAATGAGCTATTCACGACAGCAGCGCGGCGATAGCGAGAGATGGGTTCGCACAGACTTGGATGGACGGCACAAGGAGCACTGCATGTGCTGGGATTGTGCCTCGTTCAAACCCGAGCGCGAGGACAAGGGCTGCGCCGTGATACAGCAGGTGCTCGGTCTGGCGGCCAAGGAGAACATCGTACTGCCGGTCTGGGAGTGCGCTCGCTTTCTCGCCAGGAAGTAGGAATCGACAATGAACGAGTTCAGAGTTGAGCGCCGAGCGGCAGGTGTTTTGGCTGTGCGACGCATTGTCATCCAGAATCGCAAGGAGCTGGCCACGGAGTTGAATCGTTTGGTGACGGCGATTCCTGCCGAGTTGATCTCGGGACCACCCCAGTGCGCGTTTCAATTCATCAGCAGTGTTACGGTCGGTCACGAAGTGGAGCTGCGTGTGCCGCTGCGCGAACGGCGGGATGGACTGGCTGTGGAGCTTCGCGAGCAGGCGGCGTTTGACCTGCTGGTTTTGTGTCACCGCGGACCCGCTGCTGAGTTGGGGGGCAGTTATGGACGCGTCTTCTCAGAGGCTGGCGCGCGTGGCCTGATCTCCGACGAATACCTGCTGGAGAGCTATCCCGAAGGCTTCGATCCTGAGGGCGGGACAATTGAAGTAGGCTTTGTGATACACAATTGGCCAGATCTGTTCCGTGCGGGAGCGGACCGGGTCCTGGGTCAGAAGGCCAATTCAGTGTTGTGGGCCGGTCTGCCGCAACTGGATCACGAATCTCGGCCTCCGCAGCGCTTCGAATACACGTGCCAATTGCTCGAGCGACTAGAAGATGTCGCGGACGAAGAGCAGCAGTACGAGATCGTATCACGCTGTTCCCATGTCTTTCCTGTGACACAAACGCGGAAGCTTCGAGATGCATTTTTGCAGTGTCTGGAGGAAACCGGGCGACCGCTGGAAGCCGTTGACGCTGTGATTGCCTTCATGGAAGCCGACGCCGGTTGGGCAGAGGCACCGGTGCGTGAGGGAGGTGTGATTCTCTCGCGCAAAAAGCCCTGTGATCCAAAAGCCTACGAAGCCGCCACCATGGACGCTGAACGGCGACGCGCCTACTGCTTCTGTCCGCTAATTCGCGATCGTCTTCATGAGGAGATTCCCGCCAACTTCTGTCACTGCGGAGCTGGCTGGTTCCGTCAGCAGTGGGAGGCTGCTCTGGATAGACCCGTGCGCGTCCGTACTCTTCGAACGGTGCGTGCCGGAGATGACGAATGCTGTTTTGCCGTCGACCTGCCGACGGAATGGATGGATGGCCTGGCACAATGAGATCGAGACGTGGAGTCCTGGCTTTTGTGTTACGCCTGCTGTGGGTGTTCGTGAGTGCGCTGTTGTTGCTGGGGGCTTTCACGCCCATGTTTACCTTCAGCAAGTTCTTTGTGTTCAACGACACTTTCTCGCTCTGGTCCGCAACGATGCATCTGTGGCTAAACGGGCAGCGAGGGCTCTTCCTTTTGATTTTCGTATTCAGCCTGTTCATTCCGACCCTCAAGATGCTCACGCTGTGGAGCTTGATGAAGCCAGTGCACGACGTCGCTTCCTGGCAGCGTCGACATGGTGCCCTCAGTCTGCTGGGCAAGTGGTCGATGCTGGATGTATTTGTTGTTGCCGTGCTGGTGGTTACCCTCAAAGTAAAGGCCATTGCTGCCATCACTGTGCACCCGGGGCTCTACATTTTCGCCGCTGGTGTGCTGGGCAGCATGGTGCTGACGCAATTGATCGGATTACTCGCGCCGACAACTCGTCACTAAGGCCCGCACTCTTTGTGATACACAGATTTGCATCCGGAGCTGCTTATGCTTCCAACGACGAAGCCACTTCTTGTGACACTGGGATACCCGGACGAAGCGGGTGTCCGTCGCCTTTATGCCAGCCTGAACAAGTTTGGCGGAGAGTGCGCCTCCTGGCGACGCCTGCTTGTATCACCGGAGGGTGCTTCCACCAACGAAAGCACAATTGCTCTTGCTTTGCCCGTCGAGTTGGCTGCTTTCCAGTTTGCGGCCAAGGTCGCCGCCTGTGCAAGAGCGGAGGAGATTGCATTGCAGGAGGGCCACGATCTGCTGATCTGGTCGGCGTCGGATCTTCTGTTTGTATCACCGCCGCATGATCTGCTCTTGGCGTCTTCGCAGAGCATTGCCCTGAGGCCGGTGCATCACAAGAATATTGGCCTTGCAGCGCAGAGCGAACTGGATGTATTCTGGCGCGAAGTGTATCACGCAGTAGATGTGAAGGATCCGACAGACAGCGTTCTCACCTTCATTGAACAAGATGTGATACGTCCGTACTACAACAGTCATCTGTTTGCGCTGCGGCCTGAACTTGGGCTCTGTCGCGAGTGGTGGGCGCTGTTTGCCGAGCTGATTCGTGATCCACACACTGCTGAATGGTGTGCCGACGAGCTGCATCGCATCTTTCTGCATCAGGCTTTGCTGAGTGCGCTCATCTGCAAACGGATTCCAGAAGCTGGGCGAGTGCTACTGCCACCGAGTTACAGCTATCCCTACAATCTGCACGCACAGGTTCCACTCACGCGACGTGCAGCAAGCCTTGATGAGGTGGTGTGCTTCACCTGGGAGACCCGGGATCTGCATCCGGATCAGGTGTGTGACATCGAGCTCGGTGCTTCCTTTCGCGAGTGGTTGTTGCAGAACTGGTAGGTGCGCCGCTGGCTTCGGCTCGGCCTGGCTCCGGGAGCCTCTGCGTTGATTTCATAACGTGTCTTTTTTTCTCGCGCATCGGGGGTTGTCGAGTCTACATTCTGTAGTCGGTGCCTGTCCCCGCATCATTGTCCCACCCCCTGTGTATCCTGTGGACGTGGTTACCAGAAACAATCTTCACGGAGGATCCAAATGAACATGCGCGGACTGCTCAGTTCGAGCCTTGAGTACAACTACGCTGTGTCCGAGCGGCTCATGCGCCGAGTAAATGACGCCGAGCTCAACTGGAAGCCGGCCACCGGCAAGAATTGGATGACAACCGGGCAACTGCTTTTTCACATCACTGAATCGTGTGGACTGTGCTACAAAGGCATTGTGACCGGCGAGTGGAATTTGCAGGAGGGGGGCACCGAAGAGACGAGAGTTGAAGACACAATGCCAACAGCAGAGAAGATGCGCACGGTGTCTTCAGTGCAGGAGGCGCTGGACCTGTTAGCCGCTGACAAGAAGGTGGCGGTGGAAATGCTGGCTACTGCCAGCGATGAGGACCTGGAAAACAAGTTGATTTCCGTGCCCTGGGACACCACGGCTATGCCGCTGGGTGTACGCTTGATGCAGATGAATCAGCACCTGACACAGCACAAGGGGCAGCTGTACTACTACTTGAAACTGCAGGGACAGGACGTGGGAACCGAAGATCTCTGGTAAGCCAATGGATCGAGGGTGAATAATGGAAGAATCCAAACAGATCAGTGCTTCCTTCAAGGCCTTTCTGGAGGAAGCCCCCGAGCACGCGCAAGTCTGGGGAGCGATGATTCATGGCCTGAATCAAGCTTCGGCGCTGGACGCTAAAACTTCGGCGCTGGCCTACCTGGCTGTACTGGCCTCCCAGAAGCAGCAGAGTGGCATTCCCTTTCATGTGTGCGAGGCCAAGCGTGCGGGCGCAACGCGGGAAGAGGTCATCAGTGCGATCCTCATTGGACTGCCTGCCGCTGGCCACCGGGTGACACACTGTCTTCCCGAAGCAATGGCGGCGTACGACAAGGAAAAAGACTGCTGAGAGTTGCTTTTCTCCTTTTCATGGGCTATCCTCTGGGTTCGCCAAAACAAAGATCCTGGAAGGAGGTGAAATAGCATGGCGCATATTCGTGTCCGCGAAGGCGAACCCTTTGATCGCGCATTCCGTCGCTTTACTAAGTCCTGCGAGAAAGCCGGTATCCTGAGTGAACTGCGCAAGAAGCAGCGCTACGAGAAGCCCTCGGAGCAGCGCAAGCGCCAGCTCAATGCTGCACGCCGCAAGCAGCGCAAGATGATGCTTGAGCAGCAACGCCAGGGTCTGATCTAGTTTGTGTGGCAGCGCCGAGCTCCGGCGCGCCGCCGAGATCTGATCTACAGGCCCCGTCTTTTTGGGACGGGGCTTTCTTTTTTCACTATTGCAGGTTTGCGAGAGCCGTATTGCAACCGTGATCCTGTGTTACATTAAGCCGCTTGGTTCCCGGTGATCCACCGGGAGGGTCGAATCAGTAGAGGTCCACTATGTATCGCACTTACACTTGTGGCGAATTGCGCGCCGAACATGCTGGCAGTCGGGTGACGTTGGCAGGATGGGTTCACCGGGTTCGCGACCTGGGAGGTCTGACCTTCATCGACCTCAGAGACCGTTACGGCCTGACGCAACTCTACTTCAACCCCGACAACGCCGAGCTGATGGAGCGCGCCGCGCGCCTCCGCATGGAAGATGTGATACAAATCGTCGGCACTGTCACTGCGCGTCCGGAGCAGATGCGTAATACAAACATGTCCACCGGCGACATTGAAGTTCAGGTGGAGACGCTGGAGGTGTTGACGCGTGCAGCCGTGCTGCCCTTTACCCTGGAGGAAGAGGACACCGCTCACGAGGAGCTGCGCCTGAAGTACCGCTACCTCGACTTGCGCCGTCCCGGCAAAGCGCGCTATCTGCACCTACGTCACCGATTGGCCCAGGCCGCGCGTCGCACTCTTGACGAGCTGAGCTTCCTCGAGGTGGAAACGCCCATTCTGATGAAGTCCACGCCCGAGGGTGCCCGCGACTACCTGGTGCCCAGCCGTTTGCATCACGGCCACTTCTATGCGCTGCCCCAGAGTCCGCAAACCTACAAGCAGTTGCTGATGGTTGCCGGTTTTGACCGCTACTACCAGATCGTCAAGTGTTTCCGCGACGAGGATCTGCGTAGCGACCGCCAGCCCGAATTCACCCAGATCGACCTGGAGATGAGCTTCGCCGAAGAGAAGGATGTGCAGGATGTGGCCGAGGCCGTCATCGCTGCCTGTGTGCGCGAGGCCTGGCAGCAGGAGCTGGAGCTGCCTCTGCGCCGTATGAGTTGGCAGGAGGCGATGGAGCGCTACGGCAGCGACAAACCCGATCTTCGCTTCGGCATGGAGATCCAGGACATCGCGGAACTCGTGCCTGGCTGCAATTTTGGCGTGCTGGAAGGCGCGTTGCCGGACGGCGTGACACGCGGCTTCGTGTTACCCGGGCAGGCCGAAGGCTTCTCTCGCAAGAAGGTAGACGCGTTGCAGGACTATGCGAAGCACCTGGGCGGCAAAGGCGTGATTGTGGTGCGTTATACCGCCGAAGGTTTGCAGAGCCAAATCAGCAAGTTCGTCGGAGACGAATGGCTGGCGCGCTTGGCAGAGCACATGGGCGCGAGCGAGGGCGATGTGATGATTCTTGCTGCCGGCGAATTCCGCATGGTCTGCAAGCTGCTGGGCAACATGCGTCTGCGTCTGGCGGGCGAGTATGGCATGATCGACCCCAAGCGCCATGAGCTACTCTGGGTGACCGAATTCCCTATGTTCGAGTACGACGAAGAAGCCCAGCGCCATGTGGCCGCGCACCATCCCTTTACTCAGCCCAATGCGGAACAGTTTGCCGCCGAGGTGGACCCGGGCGCGCTCTTGAGCCGCGGCTACGACCTGGTCATGGATGGTCAGGAAATCGCCGGTGGCAGCGTGCGTATTCACGATCCCAACATGCAACGCAAGGTCTTCAGCATGCTGGGCATCGGCGACGAAGAGGCGCAGGAAAAGTTCGGCTTCCTCATCGATGCGCTGCAGTACGGGGCGCCGCCCCACGCCGGTTGTGCTTTCGGCTTTGACCGTCTGGTGATGATCTTCGGCGGCACCGAGAACATTCGCGACGTCATCGCCTTTCCCAAGACCAACAGCGCGGCCTCGCCCATGGACGGAGCACCGGGTGGAGTCAGCGCAACTCAGCTCGCCGAGCTACACATTTCCGTGGTACCGGAAAAGGAGTAACAGGCGCGACATTTGCATTCTCTTGCGAGGCTTAGAGGCCCGCTCAATTCAGAGGCGTGGATTGTCGTTAATGGATGATGTCGCCCGTACCCTTTCCTGTGTTCGCACGAGTGATCCGGCTCACATGGGAAGGCTTTCAAAAACACGAGCTTCAATGCATTGTAGGGGCTTCGGTCCGCTTGCGTTGAGAGAATGGCTATGGTAGATTGAATTCGATTTTTTGGATCAATAGCAGGAGGAGAGACATGCTGCGCACAAGTCGTGTAATGCGTCTAGGCCTGCTGAGCCTTTTCGCCGCCGGGCTGCTGCTGAGCACCACAGGGTGCACCAAGTACGCGTCCGAGGATGACAAGGCTCAGTTGAGCGAAGCCAAGGCAGCTGCCCTGGCCGCCGAAGACGCCTTGAGAGCCAAGAACAACGAGAAAGCGGAGTTGGCCCAGGAGCTTTCACAGCTCCAGGCAGAGCTTGATGCTGCCCAGCAGGAGCTGGAGCACGTTCAGGCCGCTCAGCTTCCGCAGGGCAACTAACCACGGAAGGGCATGATATGAAGCGCATGACTTTGCTGCTTACGCTGTGCGCCCTGCTGCTGGGCAGTGTCCAGGTACAGGCCGCGAATCCCGACAAGATGACCTACGAGCAGTACCTGCAGGAGCTCGGCACCTGGCAGGGACGCGAGAATGACGCTCAGCAGTCCATGCAGGCTGTCGAGAGCGAGATGGATGCCATCCGCGGGCAGATCGAAGCGGCTCGTGGCGACATCGACGGCACATGGGGCCAGATCTACAATCATCTGGGAACCGATGCCAACCAGGCCGACACCTATACCGCTCGGGTGAGCGAGCTGCAGGCCGAGGTGGCCCAGCTGAACAACATGACCGCCGAGCAGCTTGTGGAGAATCCCGGCCGCCTCGACGCCATGGATCAGCGCATCGCCGAGCTGCAGGGACAGAACCTGGGCGTGATTAGTGCCAACCAGCGCAATCTGGATGAGCTGGCCCGCACCATGGCCAATGTTCGCAGCCGCATGGAGCGCGCCTCCAATAGCTGGTATGATGTGGTTCGCGGCGACTGCCTGTGGCGCATCTCCGGCAAGCAGCAGATCTACAACGATCCCTTCCAGTGGACGAAGATCTACTCTGCCAACACCGATCAGATCAACGACCCCGACCTGATCTTCCCGCAGCAGCGTCTGGCAATTCCCCGTGCGGTCAAGCGTGGCCAGTACGAGGTAATGCGTGGCGACAACTTTGTGAAGATCGCTGAGCACGTGTACGGCGACAGCACTCGCTGGCGTCAGATCCAGGAAGCCAATCAGAGCTTGCTGGACACGATGGGCGGCCTCTATCCGGGCATGATTCTCACTCTGCCCTAGGCCGTTCGACGGAAAGGAAGATGTGAAGCGGATCCTGGTTCACGCCGGGATCCGCTTTCGTGAATGAACGAGCAACACCAGCCTCCGCCATCGAGCCACGGTGTATCCGTGGACAGCGTCGACCCCCAGCTTCTCTTCGGCCCGGGGGATGTTTACCTCCATCGCATCGAGACTGCATTTTCGGCCCGTGTCGCTCTGCGCCACGGCGAGTTGCGCGTTATCGAAAGTCGTAGCAAGCCCGAAATGGTCTTGCGCGCACTGCGTGAGTTGATGAACATGCTCAAGCGTCGTGGTCGTCTCTCGATGGACGATGTGGAGCTAGTGCTGCGCCTTGTGCTGGCGGAGAGCGAAGAACACGCGTTGCCGGAGGAGAACTCCATTGTTGCCCACGGTCCTCAGGGACCGGTCCGCACGCGCACGCCGGGACAGGAACTCTTTTACCGCATCGCCCGCGAGAACATGGTGACCTTTGCCATTGGACCGGCGGGCACGGGCAAGACCTATCTCGCTGTTGCAATGGCTGTAGCCGCGCTCGAAGAGCGACGTGTATCACGCATCGTGCTCTGTCGGCCCGCTGTGGAGGCCGGCGAAAACCTGGGCTTTCTTCCCGGCGATATGAAGGACAAGGTTGATCCCTACCTTCGTCCGCTCTACGACGGATTGTTTGATTTGATGAACGGCGATCGTCTGACTCGACTGATCGAGCAGCAGATTGTCGAAGTGGCACCACTGGCTTTCATGCGCGGGCGTACGCTCAACAACGCCTTTGTCATTCTGGACGAGGCGCAGAACACCACACCCGGCCAGATGAAGATGTTCCTGACTCGTCTGGGGCAGAATGCGCGTGCCATTGTTACTGGCGATGTGACACAGATCGACCTGCCCGATCCTTCGGTCAGTGGTCTGCTGCAGATTCGCGATGTGCTTCGTGGAGTGAAAGGCGTGGGCATGATTGAGATGTCGCCGGAAGATGTGGTACGGCACCGTCTCGTTAAGGATATTATCCACGCCTATGAACGATATGACCTCAGGCAACGTGAGAGAAATGAACAACAAGGAATGTGACACACCTAGTTTCCCTACTCCGGAAACCGAGGACGGCGACAGTCGAAGTAGCCATTCACTGACTGTCAGTAACACGCACCCCTCCCTTCGAGTCAACCAGCGACTGCTGGCTCGCATCATGCGCAATACACTCAAGCGCGAGGGAACAATGTATCACGAAGTGGCACTGATTCTGGTGGATCGTGATACAATGCGCGAGTATCACAAAGAGTACTCCGGCGACGATTCTCCTACCGATCATCTGGGCTTCCAGTACGAGGCGAGTCCGGGACGCGTTTCGGGCGACATCTTCGTCAGCCTCGATGATTGCGCGGAGCAAGCCGCCCAATTGGGCGAACCCGGTAATCGAGAGCTGGCGCGCCTTGTGATACACGGCGTGCTTCACCTGACCGGCTGGCGCGACGATACCAAGCGCAATCGCGAAGAGATGGCTGCGCGTGAAGATGCGCTACTGGATCAGTACTCCGGCATGCCCGCCTATGCCCATTGGCTGACGCGCGGTTTGCGGGGGAGCGCGCCATGTTGCTGAGTTCAGTCCTTGGCTTCAGTCTTCTGCTGTTGCTCTCCGCCTTTTTCTCCGGGTCGGAGACCGCCTTCTTTTCGCTGAGTCGTCTGCGGCTGAAAGAGCTTGCAGAAGAGGATCATTCCTCCGCGCGACGCATCGTCATGCTAATGGATAGAAGCCAGCGTCTGCTGATCACGGTGCTGGTGGGCAACACGCTGGTCAATACGGGAGCAGCCACGCTTGCCGCGCTACTGGCGCACAAGCTGGGCAGCAGTGGAGTGCTTCCGCTGCGCTGGGCACTGGCCATCGAAGTGCTGCTGGTAACTCTCATCCTGTTGATTTTTGCCGAGGTTACGCCCAAGGTCTTTGCCATTCGCAATGGCGAGTCCTGGGCACGCATGGCCGCCTTGCCGCTGCAGTTCTTTCAGTGGCTACTCTTCCCGCTGGTTTGGCCGGTCGAGCAGCTGACGCGCGCGCTTCAACACCACATGCACGGACACGAAAGCCTGCACCTTTCCCACGAGGAATTGCGCACGCTGGTGGAAGTGGGTGAGGACGAGGGCGTGCTCGAAGAAGACGAAAAGCGCATGATCCACCAGATCATGGAGTTCGGCGAGACCACGGTAAAGGAAGTCATGGTGCCGCGCATCGACATGGCCTGTCTGCCGCACGATGCTTCGGTGGACGAGGCCATCGAGGTCATTCGCAGCGAGGGCCATTCGCGCATTCCCATCTACCGCGACCGTGTCGACAATGTCATTGGCATCCTTTACGCCAAGGACCTTTTGCACGCGCTTCAGGGCAGCCAACGCAGTCATGCGCTTGACCAGCTTGCCAGGCTCCCCTATTTTGTACCTGAAGGCAAGAAGATCGACGAGCTTCTGCACGAGTTCCAGACGGGACGCATTCACATGGCCATCGTTGTGGATGAGTACGGTGGAACCGCTGGCCTGGTCACCCTTGAGGACGTCCTCGAGGAGATCGTCGGCGAAATTCAGGACGAGTTCGATTCCGAAGCCCCGCTCCACCGGCAAGCGACCGATGGAAGCTGGATCATTGATTCTTCCCTCTCTCCTGAAGAAGCCAATGAGCTTCTGGGCGAGGAGATTCTGCCCACCGAAGAGGATTACGAGACTCTGGGCGGATTCATCTACAAACTCGCCGGCGAGGTGCCCAAGGCCAGTATGAGCTTTGACCACCTGGGCTGGCGCTTCACTGTGATGACCATGAAGCGTCATCGCATCGGACTGGTAAAGGCCAAGCGGCAAGGCGACACCGGTGAAACACCAGGAAAGCGGAATCAGGACTAAGCTGGCGCAAGCCTACGCCCGTATGCATCATCGCTACGGGGCCGAGGTCGCGCCGGTCAACTTCTACCAGGCGATGCATTTCTCCGGGCCGATGCTGATCATTCTGCCCCGCGAATCCACCGCTTTCGATGCTGCGCGTCATGTGCTCAGCTATCTGCGATACTTCGTCGGCGGCGATAATGCACGCATTCCACTGCACGCCTTTCTGCACGAAACCTACAAGAACTGGCTAGATTCCCGGCTGATTCCCTACGCCATGGCCTGGAGCGACCAGGACCTCAACATGGTGCGATTGCCGGGCAACAAGCTGCTCAATCGCGTTGCTGCGCTGAAGTGTACGGTGGCGCTGGATCTCAATCTGGAAGAAGATCTGTCCGCCGCCTATGTCATTGGCATGACCGGCGCACAAGTGCGCATGAGCATTGGCGCACCGCGTCTGCAGCAGTTCTACAATCTGCAGTTGCAGGTGCCGGTGAGCAAAGACCTGCGAGAGACCTACCACAATGTGAGCCGGCAACTCTACCGCACCTTCTATCATGAATGCGGCGAGTTCCCCGAGACCCTGGACGAATACTGATCCGGACAAGGGAGCCGATGATGCGCAGAACGATCATTCTCGATTCCAATGTTCTCCTCCACGACCCTCAATCGATCCTCAGTTACGAGGGAGCGCATGTGGTGATTCCCATCACCGTCATTGCCGAAATCGACAAGTTCAAGAAGGGTGTGGGTGAAGTCAGCCGCAACGCGCGTGAGGCGAGCCGCATCATCGACGACCTGCGCGTCCATGGTCCGCTGGCCAAGGGCGTCAAGTTGGAAAGCGGCGGACGTCTGACGGTTGCCGGTGTGGGCGAACACATCGAATTCCCCGATGGATTAAGCCCAAACGTACCCGACGACCGGATTCTGGCCATAGCACTAGCATTTCCTGCAACACGCGGCTTTCCCAAGCTGATGGTCACCATGGATGTAAACATGCGCATTAAGTCCGCCGCCTATGGCCTGGAGGCTACGGGTTACGAGGACCGGCGCGTGAGTTACGATGACCTCTTTCAAGGCTATCACGTCATTGATGTGGAAGCGACCGTCATCGAGGAATTCTACGCCCAGGGACATCTGCTGCTCGAAGAGGGCGCCGTAGATCTGCATCCCAATGAGGGGGCAGTGCTGCGTGATACATCCAACCCTGAGCGCACCGCGCTGGGCCACTACGACGAAGCGACTCGGCAGCTCATTCTGATTCGCGAAGTGGATATGGGTCTCAATGTGCGTCCACGCAATCTGGGACAGCGCTTTGCGTTGAATTTCCTGCTGGATAAACGCATTTCGCTGGTGACCCTGGCCGGGCGTGCGGGCACGGGCAAAACTCTGCTGGCACTGGCGGCGGGGCTGAAGCAAGTGCTGGAGGATGATCCCGTCTATCGACGTCTCGTGGTCAGTCGTCCCGTGTTCCCCATGGGCAAGGAGTTGGGTTATCTACCCGGTTCGCTCGAGGAGAAGCTGGGGCCCTGGATGGCGCCGATTCACGACAACCTCGAACAGATTCTGGAAAGCAGCGGCCGCAAGGACAAAGGGGGACGCTGGAACGAGACGCGACTCAAACAGGCCGGTCTGCTGGAAGTGGAGCCGCTGTCCTACATCCGGGGCCGAAGCATGCCGCGTCAGTTTTTCATTGTTGACGAGGCGCAAAACCTCACTCCCCACGAAGTGAAGACCATTATCAGCCGCGCGGGCCATAACACAAAAGTGGTGCTCACCGGAGATCCCGAACAGATTGACAACCCCTACGTGGACGTGCTCAGCAACGGGCTCGCCTATGTCATCGACCGTTTTCGCGGACAGCGAATCGCGGCGCATGCCACCCTCACCAAGGGTGAGCGTAGTCGCCTGGCGGAACTGGCCGCCGATCTTCTTTAATGGATTGCAACATGTCTCTGCGTATCACGCTTCTGCTGCTGACTCTTTGTATCACACAAGCACGCGCCTTCGACAAACCTGATCAGGATCACATTCTTTGGGTGACCAAGGCTCAGGTAGAAGAGTACACACAGGCAATGGCGCACGATCCCCAGGCGGTTGATAACAGCGACTTTTCACAGCGCATGCTTGATGAAATTCGTGAGCACACGCTATTGGCCCTGGCTTACGAGAGTCGTGGTGTGCCGCTAGACTCGGTGGCGTTGGATCGCCTGGCACAGGATCACGAGGAAATTGCCAGGCGTGTTCTCATGCGGCGACGCATGCAAGTGCCCGAAGTCAGCGAGAACGATCTGCTGGATCTCGCCGAGTTAAGTCGCTACGAGTACTTTGTCAGTCATATTCTTGTACCGTATCACAGCCAGGCGGAAGAGCTTTCGGGCGAGCTGCAGAAGGGAGCCAATTTCACGCTGCTTGCACGCCGTCATAGCAAGGATCCTGGATCGGCCGAACTGGGAGGCAGCCTGGGCATGGTGCGGGTTGGCGAAACCGTTGCCGAGTTCGAACACACGGTGCTGCGCTTGCATCCTGGCGAGATCTCCCCGCCGGTGGAGAGCCCCTTTGGCTGGCATCTGATCCGTCTGGACAGTCTGCGGTTGGTGGAGGACTTCCCTTCCAAGGACAAACTGGAAGCGCTTCAGGAGCATCTTGAAATGCAGGCGCGCCAGCAAGCCGAGAAAGAGGTTTTGCGCCAGGCGCGGCAAGAGAATGAGGTCTTCGTCGACGAGAAGCTTCTGCGTTCGGGCTTGCGTGATCCAAACGCAGTTGTGGGAAGCACGCGTGATACAAGTATCACGGTTGGACAACTGAAGAAGGCGGTGCAAAGCGCCTTTGGCGGGAGAGTGCGCGAGCTGGGCGACGAAATCTATTTCGACTATTTGCGCTACTGGCTCGATTCGCAACTCTGGCATCGCGAGTGTTTGCGACAGCACATATTCGAAGATGAAGAAGTGCTTGACCGCGTGGACATTCACGAACGCTTGCTGAAGAGCGGGTTGCTGGTGGCGCAGGATTTGATGCCACGCGTTCAATACGATGAGCAGGATCTTTGGAATTATCAGAATGCTCATCCTGCCGAGTTCGCTTCTTTCCGTCATTTCGGCGTGTGGCGCTTTGACTTTGCCGACAGCCTGCAGACGGCGGAGGCGCGCCACGAAATCCTGCGCAACAACCTTTCCCCTGAGGACGCTGCCGCACGCTGGCAGCCCGGTTTGCATCCCGCAGAGTTGCGGCCCGATGAAGCACAGGCGATGGGAGGAAGCGTCTATAGCGACCTTGTCGGTTTGGATGCGGGGCGCTGGAGCAAAGTCAGCGTTGACGCTGCCGGCAATTGCTATCTGTGGTGTTTGGTGCAACGGCGATTGCCGATGATGGAAGAGTCGGAGCTTCTTACGGAGGCGGTGGAAACCGCTGTACGTCAGGCAATGCTGGCGGTTGAAATCACGCGCATTGTGGATGAGATGACTGAGCTCAGCGGCCTGAGCGAAGCGCGTTTGATCAAAGAGTAATGCGACGGCCCGACCGTCTTTTCAATAGCGCACCAAGGTGCGTGGCTTTCCCTTGGGTGGGGGAAGCCGCCAATTTACCTTCCGGGAGTCCCGATGAATATTCTGGTTGTTAACTGCGGCTCATCGTCTATAAAATTCCAGCTCATTTCAATGGAGCAGGAGCAGGTTCGTATGAAGGGCCTGGTTGAGAAGATCGGCTCAGAGGAAGCCATCTTTTCTTTCAGTTCCGATCGCGGCGTAGACAAAGTGAAGCGGGTCTTGCCGATCAAGGATCACGAGAAGGGTCTGCGCGAAATCATGGCGGCACTGGTGGATCCAGACGTGGGTGTGATTCGCGACGTGTCCGAGATTCAGGCTGTTGGACACCGCACCGTGCATGGTGGTGAGGAGTTCAACGGCAGTGCGCTGATTACCGACGAGGTGATTGCCGCCATGGAACGCTGTACGCCTTTTGCACCGCTGCATAATCCGGCCAACATCATGGGAATTCGCGTAGCCAAGGATCTGCTGAAGGTTCCCCATGTGGGCGTCTTCGATACGGCCTTCCATAGCCAGATGCCGCAGCACGCCTTCATGTACGGCATCCCTTACGAGCAGTACAGCGAGCATGGTATCCGTCGATACGGCTTTCACGGCACCAGCCACAAATACGTTGGACGCCAGGCCGCCGAGTTCCTGGGCAAGCCTTTTGAAGAGTGCAAGCTGATCACGTGTCACCTGGGTAACGGCAGCTCTATTGCCGCCATCAAGAATGGCATTTCGGTGGACACCAGCATGGGCTTTACTCCGCTGGAAGGCCTATTGATGGGCACACGTTGCGGCGACATCGATCCAGCCATCGTCGGCTTCATGGCGCAAAACGAGAGCCTTGACATTCGCGAAGTGGACGCTATCCTCAACAAGAAAAGCGGCGTTTTGGGCCTTTCCGGTGTCAGCAATGATATGCGCGAGGTCGAGGATGCCGCCGACGCTGGCAATGAGCGCGCAATATTGGCACTGCAGGTCTTCTACTACCGTGTTACAAAATACATCGGTGCTTATATGACCATTCTCGGCGGTGCGGATGCCATCGTTTTTACCGGCGGAATTGGCGAGAACGATCCTCGCGTGCGCCGTTACATAGCTGAGCAGCTTTCGTGGCTGGGGGTTGAATTGGATCACGAAGCCAACAAGGTGCGCGGCAAAGTGTGCCAGGTGGCAAGAGGTCCCGTCAAATTGGTTGTGATACCAACCAACGAAGAGCTGGCCATCGCTCAGGAAACCAGGGCGATTGTCAGCGCGATGTAGCACACGTGGGCCCCTACGGGGGCCCTTCTTCTATTACTGGCAATCCTTGCTTCATTCGTTCACAGCAGATACCTTCGGCGGTGTAGGCAAAAAGAGATAGGGACAGCATGCGCACAATCTTCCTGCTCCTCATCCTGCTATGCAGCACACGAAGCCTGTTGGCTGAAATCGAACTGTCTGGTACTCTGGAAAACCCTCACCTGCTTTCGGGTGAGACCTATTTGATTACAGATGATGTGACAATACCGGCAGGAGATAGTCTCCTTGTCGATCCTGGCGTGACGATTCTGTTCCCCGCCTATCAGGATTCCACCATGGTCACATTCATTGTGCGCGGCAGTCTCTACATGCTCGGCACGGAGGAGTTGCCCATTGTGGTGCGGAAGACCGAGGACTCGACTCCTTCGATGAGTTATCCCGGCTTGTTCGTTCTCGAATCGGGTGGGCGGCAGGTGATTCGCATGCGCTATGTGCAAATTGTGGGAGCCGGTAACGCCATCTATTCAAACCTGGACACTCCAGAAGACGATACCCCTGTTTCGATCATCGAACGCTGCTTGTTTGTGGACTGCTACACCGCCTGCAATTTGAATATTGGTGGGCATCATATTATTCAGAATTGTGTGTTCGATGAGCAAGGGCAAGATGACATCCTACTGAAACACGTAACAGCGAATGTACGCAACTGTGTATTCCTTCCGGGCTACCAGACATCGGGCGAGCTGTGGCCTTACAAGAAAGGCATCAGCTGGATGTCGTATGACGAGATCCCGCAGGATTCCGTGCAGTACAACTGCTTTTTTGCTGGCAATCACGGCGAGTACACGACGTTTATTGTGCAGACCTTGTATGAAGAGAACGGCCAGGTTCTGGTTCAGGATACTCTAGACCTGTGGGAGCCGAATTTCAGCGCGAATCCGCGCTTCATCGAAGGCACTTATGTGCCAGATGACAATAGCCCTCTTATCGACGCCGGTGATCCGAGTATGTTTGATCCGGACGGAAGCATTGCTGATATCGGCGTGTATTACGCCGTGCGCAATGAAGAGCCTTTTCAGTTCCCGACGGATTTCGAAGAAGACCTGTGGGTGTATGGATACGATTACTCGCATCAAGGGGACTTCGAAGGATTTCCCGAGCCAACACTTTCCCTGGTGGATGCGCCCGAAGGGCTTGTCTATCAGGCTCAAGGTGCTACGGAATACACTTTCTCCTGGCCAGCGGATCAGCAGGTCATTGGAGATTATCGGTTCAAGCTGGTCGGGTACAATAGTGTGGCTGATGTCGAGTACGCAGATACTCTGACTTTTCAGTTGACACTTCAAGAGAATCATACACCCTATCTGGTCCAGTTCGCACCCTGTACCGGCGACTCCATTGATTGTATCACGGCTGATACTTTGAGCTTCAATGATCAGCATCCCGGCGAAGATTTCTCTTTTACCATGTCTTTCGCCGACGAGGATACCGAGATTCTCGGTGGATCACACCTCTCCGTACAGCTTTGGCGAAACGGGGAACTGCTGGAGCAGGAGACGGACGATGAAGAGGGCGACTACAGCTTCAATGCTGAGACGGCCACTTTGAATTGTAGCACCATGCTGGATACCACCTTTCTCAGTTTCCTCGTGCGGTGGAGTGATGGCGTAGCTGAGGCCTATCGCAGAGTGACTACAATGCCGAGATACAGTGTGCTTGGCGGTGTTCTCGATGGCGTACTAACGGCAAACAACGAGACGGTCTACGTCGTTGCGCCTCTGGAAATTCCCGCTGGCTCTGTGCTGGAAGTGGAGGCCGGTACGAAGATTCTGATCGATGAACGGCTTGTGGAAGAAGAGTGGTTGTTCAACATCAGTGGCGAGCTTTCCATTGTGGGTGATGCCGAGACTCCGGTTACCTTCAGCAGTCTCCTACGATCGCCAGCAAATGATGATGCCGTATCACGCGACCTGCGCATGAATCTGCTGCGTGCCATGCCCGGGGCTGTTGTTTCGAGAATCAGCCATGTGTCGTTCTCGAATTTCAACACAGCCATTCAATTGGAATACCTCGAAGACCCTGTGCAGATCGACCATTGCGCATTTACGGGAATACTCAACAGCATTGTTGCTCTGGGCACGCAAGCTGATATCAGCTTCTGCACGTTTACCAATCCCAAGGATCGCAAGCAGCTTGGTTCCAGCAGTGTGTGCCTGGCAAATACGCAGGAGAGTGCCGTTCGCAACTGCCTGTTCGTCAATCCAGAGTACGCCATCACCAGTATTGGAGCGGCTGCGCTGTTGGCCAACAACTCTTTCGTTGCGGCGCAGTTCGTGTCAAGTGGCGGGGTTTCCTATTGGCCCGGGACGTACTATCTGGGCTATGGGCGTGTTTTTTCCTATGAAAGCGTGCTCGAGGTCAACTCAAACTTGTTCCACTGGAAAACGCAGCGGGCGGGGACGACGCACGATCTGGACGAAGTGAGCTATTTGCTCGATACGCCGCAGTGCGCGATCTGGCTGGATGAGGCGAGCGAGGTCTCCGCCAGGTACAACTGGTATGACTGTTTGGACGGTGTGGCCGGAGACGCCAACGAGTTCATCGATGTAACACGTTTTCTGGCAATCAACGATTCCTCGCTGTTGGCGGAGAACCTGTCCAACGGAAATGGGGATGCGGATTTCGATGCCGACACAGAGTTCCGGCTGTTCAGTACAAGCCCGTTAGTCGACCGGGGCGATCCCGAGACAAGTATGCGCGATGCCTTTGATGGAACGCGCAACGACATTGGCTGTTACGGCGGACCTCTTGTAGAATCCGGTGGATACGCAGATGAAGTGGAACCGGGATCCATACCCGTTGTGCTTCTGCCGCGCTTGATGAGCCTTGGCGATCCCTGGCCGAATCCATTCAACCCGAACACTCAAATCACACTTCATCTTGGGCGCACCGGACACCTTCGCCTTGCCGTTTATAATCTGTTGGGGCAGCAGGTCCGAGTGCTGGCCGACGAGGTTCTAGAGGCCGGCGACTACCGCTTCAGTTTTGATGCCGGAAATCTGGCTGGCGGCGTGTACTTCCTTAGTGCGCAGGCGGTTGGTGTGACACAAACGAAGAAGCTGTTGCTGATTCGCTGAGCCCTTTTCGGACCTCTGGCGCGGCAGACTGCGCGAAAGTGTCCAAATGAGCATACATTCAGGATCCCCATGGCGCGAGAGGCCGAAAATGGGGATCCTGCTTTTTTCTCTCACGTATCACAGCCCATGATGTCAATGGATCTGCAAGAGCTTGCGCTGCTGCTGCTTGGCGGCGTGGGGCGCAATGAGCGCGAAGGCCTGCTGTCGCTGCAGGCTCAGGGAAAGACGAAGCTCGTGCACGAGCGCATTTGCGCCCATTCTACCGAGCTGAGTCAGGCTTTCAATGAGCTGTTGGTTGACGCACGATTGCCGACGCTGCTCGAACGACAGGCGGCCGGCGAGTTGCGCCTACTTAGATTGTGTGATACAGACTACCCCCGGTTACTGCGTGAGACGGCTGATCCTCCTGCGCTGCTTTTTGCGCGCGGAAGGCTTGAGCTGCTCGAGCGCGAAGCTGTGGCCATTGTAGGTACGCGTGCTGCTACCGGCGAAGGAACGGAGCTGGCTCGTCAGTTGGCGCGCACCTTAGTGGGAGCCGGTCTACTGGTCGTTTCCGGTGCAGCGCGAGGTATTGATCACGCCGCCCACCTGGGTGCCGGAAACGCGGACACCTGCGCGGTACTGGGGCCGGGCTTCGATCATCCCTATCCTTGGCGTCATCGCGAGCTGCTGAAGCGCATCGGAAAAGAGGGCCTGCTGCTAAGCGAACAACCACCCTGGAGCGAGACGCGCGCCTGGCAGTTTCCGCGTCGCAATCGCATTGTCGCGGGGTTGTGCCGTGCTGTCGTCGTTGTGCAAGCGCCTCTGCGTTCTGGAGCGCTGATCACGGCCCGTCTGGCATTGGAGGAAAACCGCGAAGTGCTCGCTTGTCCGGGCGGCGCAGCCGATCCACATTTCGAGGGCTGCCACCGGTTAATCCGCGAGGGGGCGCGACTTGTGTGCAGTGCAGAAGATCTGCTGGAGGATCTTTCCTCCTTGCCATTAGGCCTGGTTAGCCGTGATACAAAACCTGTGGAGGACGGCGTGATACAAAGACTTGCTGCGCTTTCTCCTTATCTGCGCGAGCTGGCGTTTGCTCTGCGTCAGCCACGATGGCGTGACGAGTTGCTTGCCGGGCGCGAAGCCGGTGAGTTGGCTAGTGGCCTGATGGAACTGGAAATGGCCGGGCTTGTAACACGGTTGCCTGGCGATCGTTGGCGCTTGCGCACACCATGAGAGTGAAAATCGGCAAGCATCTCCCCGGTGGCCAATTGCACGAGAATCGCGCGGATGGTAGGTTGCTGACATGAAACTCAGCAAGCGACACCTCCTTTGGCTGCTTCTGGCAATACCACTGGTTTACTTCTTCTTCCGTGGTTCCCAGTGCAGCGCCGCCTCAGGCGGCAACCCGATCCTTAGCCTGCAGAAACTCAGCAATGTGATGCAGCTGGTCCTGGAGCTCTACGTCGAGCCCGCCGACGTGGACGAACTGACCGATGGTGCCATTACCGGCATGCTGTCGGCGCTTGATCCACATTCGGTTTATCTGCCAAAGGAGGAGCTGAGCGAAGTCACCGAAGATGTGCGCGGCGAGTTCGAGGGCATCGGCGTCTACTTCGTGATACGCGAAAAAGTGCTGACGGTGGTCTCGGCCATTCCCGGCACTCCTTCGGATCGGCTTGGAATCAGCCCTGGCGACGAAATCGTTGAAATCGAGGGCGTTAACACCTGGGGGATCACCAACAGCGAAGTGCAGAAGAAGCTGAAAGGGCCTCGCGGCACGACGGTGAAGATCAAGGTACGCCGTCGCGGTATGAACGAGCTGCTGGAGTTTGCCATTACCCGCGAGCGCATTCCCATTTACAGCGTCGAGAGCGCCTTCATGATTGGTGATGGCGTGGGCTATGTGCGCCTCAATCGCTTCATGCAGACCAGTGACCAGGAAGTTTCTACGGCCATTCGGCGCTTGCAGACCGAGGGAATGGAGAAGCTGATCTTTGACTTGCGTGGAAACACGGGGGGCCTTCTCGATCAGGCGGAACGCATTTCCGACCTCTTCCTTCCCGGCGGTCAGGTCATCGTTTCCACCGAAGGTCGCCTGCGCGAATTCAATGAGGTCTTCCGTTCAACGGATCGTACGACACTGGAGGACTTCCCGCTGATCATCATGATCAACCAGGGCAGCGCCAGCGCCAGCGAAATCGTGTCCGGTGCCATTCAGGATCACGACCGCGGCCTGATTGTGGGCCAGACCAGCTTCGGCAAGGGTCTGGTGCAGCGTCAGTTCGACATGAAGGATTCCAGCGCGGTGCGTGTGACAATTGCCCATTACTTCACGCCCAGCCATCGACTGATTCAGCGACCCTATGACAAGGGCCTGGTCGACTATTACCTGGAAGGCTACGACGATGTGGATCCGAATCTGATTGAGGACAGCACGGCGGTTCGCCCCGTGTATCACACGGATGCCGGTCGCGTCGTTTACGGTGGCGGCGGTATCACGCCCGACGTGCGCATTCGCAGCGGACGGCTTTCGGCCTACACCAGCCGTTTGCGCACAAAGCAGGCTTTCTTTGATTTTGCCAATCAGTACGCGGCTGCAGGCGAGTTTCATGATCAGCTGCAGCGCATGGATTTCGAGGAGTTCCTGCTGCATTGGCAGCCCGAAGAAGCCGTGCTACGCGACTTCCGCGAAAGCGCGGACAAGACGGTGGACTTCGCTGAGGAAGGCTGGCGCAGCGATCGGCGCTGGATTCAGGGCTACCTCAAGCGTGAGTTTGCACGCGTTATCTGGGGCCGCGAGCAGGCACTACAGGTAGATGTTGCCATCGATCCCAGTGTAGCCGAAGCGCGTCGCCTGTTCCCGGAGGCCATTCGCGTGCAAAATCTGAAGAAGAACTGAGGCGTGTTACCTCGGGGAGCCTTTCCGCTTCCCCGGGCGCCTCAAGAGAGGCGGCGCGTTGACAATCCTTGACCCATGCTGTAGATTAGTCTGTCGCTCTGGAGAAGCCAACCAGCGGCTTTCCCGCCGCTTTGAGACGGCGGGAGCAACGCAGAAAATCAGCCCTTTTGGAGGACCATAACTGATGCTCAAGTATTTCAATGATGGCGGCGCCTTCATGTGGCCCATCCTGATCATCCTGCTGCTCGGCATCATGATCATCTTCGTCAAGTCCGTCACCCTTTGGATGGCTTCCACCAACGTGAAGACATTCAGCCTCAAGATCCGCAAAGCCCTGGAAGAGGGCGGTGCCGACAAGGCTTCCGAGATTTGTGCTTCCACGCGCGGTCCGGTGGCTTCCATCGTTCACGCCGGTCTGCTGCGCGTCAACCGCGGCATCGACCAGGTCGAGAAGGGCATCACCAATGCCGCCACCATCGAGATGGCCATGCTCGAGCGCGGTATGATCTGGCTGTCCACTTGTACTGCGTTGGCCCCCATGTTCGGCTTCACCGGTACCGTGGTTGGTATGATCAAAGCCTTCGATGACATCTCCGCCGCCAACGACATGACCCCGGCCACCGTCGCCAGCGGTATCAAGATCGCCCTGCTGACCACCGCCTTTGGTCTGATCAGCGCCATGTTCACCCAGTTCTTCTTCAACGTCTTCACCGCCAAGATCAACGGCATGGTCGTGGACATGGAAGAAGCCTCGGTGGAGCTGGTGGAGATGCTGATCGAGCGCGAAGGCAAGTAAGCCCAGCGTTCAGAACTGGCCGCTAGCGGCCGCTGACAAAGGACCTCAGCATGATCAAGCACAAGAAAGGCAGCCTTGAGGCTGATATTCCGACCGCTTCGATGCCGGATATCGTCTTCATGCTGCTGATCTTCTTCCTGGTCACCACAACCTTCAGCACCGATAAGGGTATCCCCCTGACCTTGCCTGAATTCAGCGAGGACACGGAGAGCATCCGTTTGCCCAAAGACCAGCTGCTGAACATCCTCATTGCCGAGGATGGCCAGATCATGGTCGACGAGCAGGTGCTGGCCAGCCAGGGCGAACTGTTTAGCCGCGTTCGCGAGAAGCTGGACGCCTACGGTCGTGACGAGGAAGGTAAATACAAGAAGATCGTGTCGATCAAGACCCAAAACGGCACCGAGTACGAGGACTACATTTTCGTCCTTGACCGGGTGAAGGATGCGGGTGCGACCAAGATCTCGATCGCGGAACCGGAGTAGGAGGCAGCATGGCACGAGTCCAAAGCTCGCTGAGCACGGAAGCCGCCATTCCAACGGCCTCCATGCCCGACATCATCTTCATGCTGCTGATCTTCTTCATGGCTGCTACCACCATCCGCCAGTATGACGGTATTCCGGTGCGCATCCCTGAAGCCAGGACGACGCAGAAGATTGAAGTCGCGAAAATCGACATCACCTATATCTGGGTGGACAAGAACGACCGCATCATGATTGATGATCAGTTCGTCCCCTACAATGAGATTGAGACCCTGAACGGCATTCTCTACGATCGCCGGGTTGCCAATCCACGCACGGTGATTTCCATGAAGGCAGACAGTGAGTGCCGCATGAAAATCATCAACGATGTTCAGCAGGAGTGCCGCAAGGCCTATACCCTGCGCGTCAATTACAACACCCGCTTCGCAAACTAGGGGAGACGGGAATGAAATTTCACAAAGACCCAGCCGCCGATATCTCCTTGAAGTACCAGTCCCTGTCCGAGTTGGGTCTGGTGATCGGCTTGCTGCTCTTCATCCTCGCCTTCCTGGCGTTCAAACAATTCAGCGCTGAAGTGCGTGAGGTTGTGGTCAAGCAGCAGGTCATGGAAGTGGAACAGGTGCAACAGACGGTGCAGCAGAAGACGCAGCCCCGTCCCAGTCGTCCCACTTTTACCGTGGCCGATGAGGACGAGCAGATCGCCCAGGACGAAGAGTTCGAGTTCGATGAGGAAGAAGACTGGACCATGGCTCCGCCTCCGCCTCCGCCCCGGCAGGATGCTGAGGAAGAGATCGTGGACTTCTTTGCCATCGAGAATCCTCCTGAAATGCAGGGCGGGACGGCGGCTTTGTACAAGCTGGTCAAGTACCCCGAGACCGCGATTCGTGCCGGTGTGGCGGGGCTTGCCCAGATTCAGTTCATCGTAGGTCCGGATGGCACTACGCGCGATTTTGTGATCATGGCAGAACGTCCCGAGGGCCTTGGCTTCGGTCAGGCGGCCATCGACGCATTGGCGCAGATTCGCTTTACGCCTGGAAAACAGCGCGACCGTTTTGTGGCTGTGCGTATGAGCCAGGTCATCAAGTTCGAGACGCAGAACTAGTCGTCTCCAGCAAAAGAATTTTCGCAGCGGTAGCAAGCTATCGCTGCTTTTTTTATGCTGGGCCGTGCCCTGGAACAAATTGATAACATCGCTTTCAATATGAATCACGTGCAAAATGTGACACAGATCATGCTGCTCTGACTTGAAGAGAGCTATACTTCGGGTGCTTGTTGCAGGGTGCCGCCCAGCCAGCGCAGGTACACGGTGGGACGGCAAGGAGTCCCCGTGCACGATCGGTTAACCGATCTATCTTGGAAGAGCGACATGAGAACGCTGCCCCTTACTCTGAGCATCACCTGTCTGATCAGTGCTGCCTCTTTCGCCGTCGAAAACCAGAAAGAAGCCCTGTATCAACAGCTACTTTCGGCCAGCGAAGGCCCGAGCGCTGTGTTGAATCGCCAGGACAATTTGCGCCTGATGGCCGTGAGCGACCGCATGCGACCGGTGTATTACGAGTTGCATAATGTCGATGCGGCACGCACCTCGGGTGTGGACCAGCTCTATACCGGCGGCAGCCTGGGGCTGGATTTCAGCGGAGATCGCATCGATTGGTTGGGAGTCTGGGATGGTGGCCGCCCTTACAACCATGTAGAGCTTACTGGCCGCTATGTGCAGCGTGATATGAGCTCTTCCTACGCAACACACATGACCCACGTGGCGGGAACCATGATCGCATCCGGTGTCGCTGCCAACGCACGCGGAATGGCCTGGGGAGCTGCGCGCCTCAACTGCTGGGATTGGATGGGCGATTTGGGCGAGCTGCTGAGTGCCGGCCAGAGCGGACTCGTACTGGTGAGCAACCACTCCTACGGAGTTTCTGCCGGGTGGTACAATGCGGTCGGAACCTGGTATTGGAACGGTGACCCGGACATCAGCGAGGAAGAGGACTGGCGATTCGGCGCCTACACCGCAGATTCCCAGACGATGGATCAGATTGCGAGAATTTGTCCCTATCTGCTACAGGTGCGCTCAGCGGGGAACCATCCCTCGCAGACCGGACCCGAGCCAGGGGGCTTGCATTACGTATTTGTCGACAACCAGTGGACGGCGAGTACTGTAGTTCGTCAACCCGATGGTGGAGAAGATGGCTATGACAGCATTGATTACACCGGGACAGCTAAAAACATCATGACCGTCGGCAGCGTGAATGATGTGGCGAGTTGGCCTCCTGAACCGGAGGATATCGAGCATGCTTCAAGCGCGGGTTGCGGGCCGGTGGACGATGGTCGCATCAAACCAGATCTGTGTGCCAACGGATTGTCGCTCTATTCAAGTTACTCGGGCGAAAGCGGGTATGCGCGCCTGAGCGGGACGTCAATGGCTGCACCGGTTGTTACGGCTACGGCAGCCATGTTGCAACAGCTCTA
Source organism: Candidatus Delongbacteria bacterium (assembly GCA_963663545.1). Taxonomy (GTDB): domain Bacteria; phylum CAIWAD01; class CAIWAD01; order CAIWAD01; family CAIWAD01. The sequence continues at coordinate 1,258,418 of OY760505.1, read as the reverse complement.
TCTGGAGGGACATCCGGATGAGGAGTTGTTACGCCATGGACGCATGCTGCTTAGCGCCAGCTTGCGCGGTCTGATGTGTCACACGGCGCGCGAGGCCGGGCCAGCCCCCGGACCCGATTATCGCTTTGGATGGGGCTTGTTGGATGGTGAAGCGGCAGCGAAGCTGATGCTGCGCGAGAACGAGACTCATGATGTGATACACGAGCTGGACTTGTACCAGGACAGTGTAGACACACTGCATGTTGTCGTGACACAGCCGAACCCGCGCGCCAGTATTTGTTGGACCGATCCCGCTGCCACTCCTGTTGGCACGGTGCTTGATTCCCCTGCGCGGATGCTGGTGAACGATCTGGATTTGAGCATCCTTGGACCAGAGGGCGACAGCTGGTATCCCTGGATACTAGATCCAGCGAATCCGGATATGCCAGCTACAACCGGCGTCAATGTTCGCGACAATATTGAGGTTTGTAGCACAGCGCTTGCAGTTGGTGATACATGTTATGTCCTTGTATCACACACAGGCGCGTTGCAGAACGGTCATCAACAGTACAGCCTGATATTGGATGGCTTCTCAACGCTGTCTTCCGCCCACATGGTGCTACAAACGCCGCCCGCAGCAATCGGTGATACACTGGAGGCTGCGCTGATGCTGGAGCACGGCAGGCCCTTCAACAGCCTTCACCTGCAATTTCTCTACGATGCAGCCAAGCTGGAATTGGTACAGGTTGAGAACGGCCCTGTTCTGACAAGCACGCCCGAAGTAGAGGACCTTTCTGTTGGTGGAATAAATCTGCAGTGGAACAGCAGTACGCAGTTCTCCGGGTGGTACGGGCAGCGTGAACTGGTGACATTGCGTTTTGTAGTACGCGCCGATGGCCGATGCACATTGACACCTGTGCTGCAGACAACGGATGAACAGGACGAACTCGTCTGCGCCCTGAATGTGGAGTGCTCAGAACTGTCGCTTTACGGCAATGACAGCCTGATGCCCTGTCATGTGTCGCTTGAGACCCCTTCACCTTACAGTGGATTGGGCGATTACATCTTTGTCGATGTGATACTCAGCCCTGTTAGTCACCTGCGGGTACTTTACATGCACCTGGAGCTGGACTTCGGCCTTGAGTATTACGGAGCATGGAATGCGGGTATCTTTGATCAGAACATCATTGCAATCCAGCAGGCAAATGCTCTCGATCTGGCGCTGCTCTCAACGGGCGATGTTGACCTGGTTCAGGAGAAGACGGTGGCAATTCTGGTCTTTCGACGTACATCGATTCAGACCTTTGCATTGACGCCGTCAACGCTGAACCTTAGCGCAGGTAATCCCATTCTGAAGTATCTGCCCATTCCCAATGTGACCAACCTGGTCTGGCGAATCGATGACAACCTGCCAGCAACGGAGCCGGTTGATTCCTCCGGCTTGCCAGAGCAGCTTGTCGCACCACGATTGATGGAACTGCACTTGGAGGATCTGCATCCGGTTGATTGATAGTGTGCGATATCGCTGTCATCCAAAGGCGATACTCTCGTTCCCTTGCCTCGAAAAGCCTATATTGAATAGAGTCAAAGGTTGAGCAATCGTGCTCGACTTTTGACGTTTTGGGCCTGTCGTGGCCCCTATTCACCGGTCTTGCCAGCCTTTGGCGGGATCGGCTGGCAATCCGGTAACATCCGAATCTGGAGCGTGCCGTGAGCACCAATACCATTGGACTGCTGACCTTGGCCCTTGTCGCCCTGGGCACTGCCGTCGGCATGTGGGCCTTTGCCTCCCTGCTAGGACCGAAGCGACGGAACCCGGTCAAAATGGAGCCCTTCGAATGCGGTATGGAGGCGGGGGGCAGCCCGCGTGGAGGCGGATTACGCATACGCTTCTGGCTGGTGGCCATCCTCTTTGTGCTCTTCGATGTGGAAGTGTTGTACCTCTATCCGTGGGCGGCAGCGCACCGTGAACTGGGACTGCCAGTCTTTCTGGCCGTGCTGGTCTTTCTGCTGATGCTTGTGGTGGGGCTGGTGTACGAGTGGCGGAAAGGAATCTTCCAGTGGAAATGAGGACACCCTCCGGTCCGTCGGGTGAGGCGCTACCCTACGTGACCACCAAGCTGGATCAGCTTATTGGTTGGGCGCGCAAGTATTCCCTCTTCAATTATCCTTTCGTTACGGCCTGCTGTGGAATGGAGTACATGTCCGCGGCGGCGTCGCGCTACGATATGGATCGCTTCGGCGCCGGTCTACCGCGCTTCACACCCCGCCAGTGCGACGTGCTTTTGGTTGTGGGCACAATCAATCACAAGCTGGCGCCTGTTTTGCGCCGCGTGTACGATCAGATGTGTGAACCCAAATGGGTCGTGGCCTTTGGCGCTTGCACCGTCAGTGGTGGCCCTTACAACAACTATGCTGTTCTGCAGGGCATCGATCAGATTCTGCCGGTGGACATTTACATCCCCGGATGTCCGCCTCACGCCGAGACCGTCCTGGATGGCTTGATCAAGCTCCAGGCGAAGATTCAGAACCAGAAGCACGAGATTTTGCCATGAGCGAGGGAAGCGAGATGATCTTCACCCTCCTGCAGGAGGCTTTGGGAGATGGGTTCCTTGGCGAAGTGAAAGAGCACGGCGAGTACGAGGTCCACGTATCACGAGAATCCCTGCTTCGGCTTGTTGTGTTACTCAAGAACGACGAGCGGCTGGATTTCAACTATCTGATGGATTTGACCGCCGTTGACTATCTGGGAGTCCGCGAGCCGCGCTTTGAGCTCGTGTATCACTTCTACTCGTTGAAGCACAATCGTCGCTTGCGCGTTTGTGTTCCGGTGCCCGAGGCGCGCGCCGAAGCACCCACTCTCTGCGAGTATTACAAGGCCGCCGATTGGTACGAGCGCGAGGTCTGGGACCTCTACGGAATCCGTTTCAGTGGACATCCCGACTTGCGACGCCTGCTGCTCTACGATGAGTTCAAGGGGCATCCGCTGCGTAAGGATTATCGACAGAAGGATCGTCAGCCGCTGATTGGTCCCGGATCGAAGTTTGATCCAATGGCGGAGCCGGGCGACGCAGGGGAGGGGCAGCATGAGTGAGCGTATCACGCAGAAGACGCGCATGAAGATGGTGGAAGAGCGCGAGCGCGGCTATAGCGAAATGCTGTTGAACCTGGGGCCAAGTCATCCCACCACACACGGCATTGTGAGGCTGCTGCTCAAAATCGAGGGGGAAGACATTGTCGATTGCGACGTCGAAATCGGCTACCTGCATCGCGGTTTTGAGAAGATGTGCGAGAATCACCCCTGGAACATGGGCGTGGTCTACGTTGACCGGCTGAACTATGTATCACCGGTAATCAACAACGTGGGCTACCACATGGCCATTGAGAAACTGCTGGATCTGGAAGTACCAGAGCGCGGTCAGTGGGTGCGCATGCTTATCAGCGAAATCATGCGTGTTTGCGATCACCAGACCTGTGTCGCTGCTGCACACATGGAAACGGGCGCGATGACTTCCTTCCTGTACCTGATCAAGGGGCGGGACCTACTTTGGGAAGTGCTCGAGAAGATTTGCGGCGCGCGTGTTACAACCAGTTATACGCGCATTGGCGGCGTTACGAGCGATCTCTACGAGGGTGCGAAAGAAGAGCTCCTGTCCATTGTGACACAAATTCGTCAGATCAACGGCGAAGTTGAAAATCTGATGACGAACAACCGCATCTTCATTGATCGTACACGTGATGTGGGCGTCATTGATCGTGATACATCCATCAGCTACGGATTCACCGGCCCGGTCGCGCGTGCGGCAGGAATCGAATACGACGTGCGAGTGCAGCATCCCTATTTGATGTACGACAAGGTGGACTTTGACATTCCCATCTGTACGCACGGGGATTGCTACGACCGTTATATCGTGCGCATGCGCGAGATGGAGCAGAGCCTGCGCATTGTCGAACAGTGCTTCGAGCGCATGCCGAAGGACGGTCCGGTAAACACTCCGGATCTGCACTACAGCCTGCCGCAGAAGGAGGACGTCTACACGCGGATTGAAGCGCTGATGACGCACTTCAAGCACCATATGCACGGCCATATGATTGCGCCGCCTGCGGGCAGCGTGTATCACGCTGTCGAGGGTGCGAATGGCGAACTGGGCTTCTACCTGGTATCCACTGGCGAAGAGCGGCCGTGGAAGGTGCGCTGTCGCCCGCCGTGCTTTGGTATCACACAGGCGCTGCGTGAGATGGTCATTGGCCACACCGTGGCGGATGTGGTGCCCATTTTCGGATCAATCAACATGATTGGCGGTGAGCTGGACCGCTAGACGGGATGGAAGAATGCCGAAACTGATCGTAGATGGCCGCCCGGTTGAAGTTCCTGCAGGGACTCGCGTGATTGAGGCCTGCAAGGAAGCGGGTGTAATCGTGCCGCATTTCTGCTATCACCCCGGGCTCAGTGTTGCCGGCAATTGCCGCATGTGTGCCGTTGAGGTTGAGCTGAACGGACGCAGCCGCACGGTGATGTCCTGCGTCGAGCCGGTTGCCGAGGGCATGGAAGTGCGCACCCAGGCCGCCGACGCAAAGGATACGCGTCTGGGCGTGATGGAATTCCTGCTGCTCAACCACCCCATCGATTGTCCTTATTGTGATTGCGCCGGCGAGTGCAAGCTGCAGGACTATTACATGGACTGGGGCAACGTACTGGAAGGCAGTCGTCGTGATACAGAGCAGGTGCACAAGCCCAAGCGCCAGGAGATTGGGCCGCATGTGATGCTGGACAGTGAGCGCTGTGTGCTCTGTGGCCGCTGTGTGCGCTTTCTGGAGGAAGTCACCGGCACCGGCGAACTGGGTATTGGCGAGCGCGGCGCGCACAGCGTGATCCATCTTGCCGATGGACGCACACTGGACAATGCCTATTCGGGAAATGTTGTAGACCTGTGCCCCGTGGGCGCGCTGACCGATCGTGATTTCCGCTTTCGGCGCCGCGTGTGGTTCCTGAACAAGGTGGACAGCATCTGTCCCGGTTGCAGTCGTGGATGCAATATCGAGCTGCATTTTGATTTGAAGCACGAGTACAAGTCGGCCAATGATGCTGAGCGCGTGATGCGCATCAAGCCGCGACACAATCCGCAGGTCAACCAGTGGTGGATTTGTGATACAGGTCGCTATGGTTATGCTGCCATCGACGAGAATCGTCTGACCGCTGCCGCCTTGGGTGGCGAAGAAGGTCTGCGTCAGGTGAGCGTGGAGCAGGCGCTGTCCTGTGCCGCAGATCTGCTCAAGGATGCTCGTCGGCACCCGGAGCAGAGCGCGGTGCTCTTTAGCCCGCAGATGACCAACGAAGGTTTGCTGGCGGCGCGCGCGCTTTTCCTCGACGGCTTGGGCATCCAGCTCTCCGGCTACGAGTGTGAGCACGAAACCTCCGCCGAGGCAGATCAGCTATTACGCACGGCTGATCCCAACCCCAACCGCAAGGGCTGTCAGTGGCTCGAACTGCACCGCGGTAACACGGTGCGCGGCGAGCTTCTGCGCGAGATCAGCGCCGGACGCGTTCACACACTCATTTGCTTCCGCTGGGATCTGCCCGCTCTGCTGGGGGCGGATTTCGCCGCGCTGGCATCCAAGCTGCGTACGCTGATCGTTTTTGATACTCACGAGCACAAGTGGGGCGCCGCTCCCGATGTGCTTTTTCCGCTGGCTGTCTTTGCCGAGCAGGATGGCACCTTTACCAATTGCGATGGCCGTGTGCAGCGCATCAATGCTGCTTTTCCGCCCCTGGGGGACGCCCGCGCTGAGGTGCAGTTGATGCTTGAGCTGGCGCAGCGGCTGGGAGTAAAGCTGGGGTTCAACACCCTCGAGGGTGCGCAGCAGCGGCTGCGCGATATGCGTCCCGATGCGTGGGAGACCGTCGCGGCACCGTCTGCGCCAGCCAAGCGCGTGTCGAAGGAAGCTGCACCGCGTTAGTGGAGGATCCATGCTCTTCGAGTTCATCGCCGCCCTCGTCAAAATTGTGGTGATTCTTTTTGGAATCATTTTCGCCTTCGCCGCCTTGCTGACCTGGGTCGAACGCAAACAGAGCGCCATCATGCAGGATCGTATCGGTGCCAACCGCGCCAGCATCCTGGGATTTCGGCTCTGGGGTCTGATCAACATCATCGCTGACACGCTCAAATCCTTCTTCAAGGAAGACTTTGTACCGCCTTTCGGCAACCGCGTGTTACATCACATTGCGCCCTTTGTCGGCATTTTTGCGGCCATGTTGGCCTACGCGGTCATTCCCTTTGCACCGCCGTTGGAGCTTCTTGGCCACACCATTCCCATGCAGGTCGCCGACCTGAACGTTGGCGTGCTCTATCTGATGGCCTTTGGTTCTCTGGGCGTCTGGGGAGCAATTCTGGCGGGCTGGTCCAGCAACAACACCTATGCGCAATTGGGTGCCGTGCGCGGTGTAGCACAAATGCTGAGCTACGAGGTTATCATTGGTCTGACCATTCTGGGCGTGATTCTCTGCATGGGCGCTGTCCGGCCCAGCGAGATGGTCGCCTGGCAGGGACACCACTGGTTCGGCGTCATTCCACGCTGGGGCATTCTGGTGCAGCCGCTGGGCTTCGTCCTGTATTTCTGGGCGATGATCGCCGAGACGCGGCGCATTCCCTTCGATCTGCCCGAAGGTGAGAGCGAGATTCTGGGCTACAACCTGGAATACTCCGGACTGAAGTTCGGCATCTTCCTCATTGGTGAGTTCGTTGAAATCGTTGTGCTGTCGGCGCTACTGGCCACGCTGTTTTTCGGCGGCTGGCAGCTGCCCTGGCTGCATGACGCAGGGTTGACTTTCGGCGGCAACCTGGTGCTCGCCCTTCCTTACTGGCTGGTCTGGGTGCTACGTTTCGGTGGCTTTGTCGCTAAAATCGTGTTCTTCTGCTGGGTGCAGATGCTAGTTCGCTGGACCTTGCCGCGTTTCCGCATCGATCAGCTCCTGCGCCTTGGCTGGCAGTACATGCTGCCTTTGGCGCTGGTGAATCTTGTGCTGACCGCCTTGCTGACCCTGCTCTGGTGAGATGATTCCGCTGCACGAGCCGCGCGGAAGAAAGGATATCCATGGCCCGCTTTGTCAACGTTGACCAGAAACACGACCTGAAAACCGCGCTATATTTGCCGGCGGTACTGACCGGTCTGAGTATCACGGCGCGCCATTTCTTTGTCAACATGTGGCGTCACACGCTGACCGCATTGCGCGTCAAAGGCGTCGAGCCTGGCTCCTTTACGCTGCAGTATCCCGAAGTGATGCGTCCGCTGCCGCGCAAACTGCGCAGCCGTCACCGCATCAAAGTGCACGAAGACGGGCGTCCCAAGTGCACGGCCTGCATGTTGTGTGAGACAGCCTGCCCCGACTTCTGCATTCATATCACTCCCATGGAGAACTCCGACAGCCCCGAAGAGAAATCTCCGCGCGAATTCGTGATTGACCTGGATCGCTGCTGTTTCTGCGGCTTCTGCGTAGATGCTTGTCCGAAGGACGCGATCTACATGGATACGCAGCTGATGGAAATCGCCAGCGACAAGCGCGAGAACTTTGTCTTACGGCTGCCCGATCTGCTGGATCCCAAGCCGACGGCACTCAGCGGGCCGGAGTTCCAGGGTAAGGACATGGCCAAAGTGCTGCCGCATCTCGCTCTTCGTTCTCTGGATCACATCAAGCCGGCGCGCGTGGACCTGAGTTATCGGGAGAAAGCCGCCTCTGCTGATCGCTAGGGCACGGCGGTGTTCAAGCCTGATTCTCTGCGCATTAGCGCCTCTCTTCTACTGAAAGCACTGCTGGTGTTGCTGCCGTTGGTGGCGGTTGTGTCACAGCTTTCCGGCCAGTCTGTCGGCGGTGCTACCTTGAGCGAAGATCACGAATACATCGTGCATGGCCCGCAGGGTGCTGATATCCTGCCTACCTGGCATCACGGCGAGCGACGCCTGTTTGATCTCGAGGACCTGTTGCGTATCACGCGGCCACTGACCTTGCGCGAGGGCGACTGGCTGCGCGTGCTGGCCAATGGTCACCAGCTGGAGCTTCAGGCTGGAGCACGATTTCTTCAGTTGGATGGGCGGACCTTGGTGCTGGATGGTCCTTGTCCACTGCCCGGGCAGGCCTTGCTGGATCTTCGTCTTCTCGACACGCTGCTGGTTCACAACCTGCTTGTTGGTCGCGTGGATCACACAAGCGAATCACTGGATGTTTCCGGTCTGCAGACGAGCCTGCGCCGAGAGACACTGCGGGGCGGCGAAGTGCTGCGCATGCAATTCGGCGAGATCCCGGTCTTTGAATCAGAGCCGGGTGATACAAAGCTCATATTGATGTTGCCAGACGGAAGCGGAGTGAGCGCGTGGAATAGCAGAGACCTGGATGCGATTTGCGAGGGCGGTTTGCTGAAGCGAATCCGTGTATCACAAGAGGATGCTGGTGATCGCATTGAGTTTATCTGGGAGCGCGGCGGCGAGTTCTTTGAGCTGGTGGAACTGGAAAGCCTGGGCGAAGTGCAGCTTGTCTTGCGTCAACCCGGCAGTACCAGCTATTCTGATGAGCTTGTGGAGCAGGACGCGCCCCGCATTCAGGCTCCTCTCAAGGCCATAGAGTTGGATCTGATTGTGCTTGACCCGGGCCATGGTGGCAAAGATCCGGGTGCAATATCGGCTCGTGGCCGCTATGAGAAGGACTTCACTCTGGCACTGGCGCGTGAACTTCGCCGCGAGTTGAAGCGGCGACTACCGAATGTCGATGTCTTGCTGACTCGTGACGAGGATAGCTTCCTTAGCCTGAGTGAACGGACCGCGCTGGCCAATAGGCAGGGGGGTAAGCTCTTTGTAAGTCTGCATGCCAATGCTGCCAAGGACCGGCGCGCACGCGGTTGGGAGGTCTACTTCCTTAAAACCGGACGCAACCAGCATGCGCGCGAAGTCGCTCTCAAGGAGAATGCGGTTCTGGCGCTGGAAGAGAATAGCGCCACGCCTTCGCCGGAGAACTGGATTCTGGCAACGATGGCGCAATCGGCTTATGCTCGTGAAAGCGAGACTCTGGCCGCGCTGATGGCAGAAGATCTGCACGGCGTCGGCCACACGCGCAAACGCCGTGTGTTACAGGCTGGCTTTCATGTTCTTGTGGGCGCATCAATGCCTGCCGTACTGGTGGAGGCCGGTTTCATCTCCAATCGAACAGATGAGGATCTGCTCTTCAGCGCGCAAGGACAGGCGCAATTGGCGCGCGAGCTTGCGGAATCCATCGTGCGTTTTCGCGACATGCACGCAGGACACTAAACGGCGCGGCAGTATCTGCCACTCCGGGGAGCCTTTGTGATACAGAGCATTGCAGAAATCTGGGCCGACATCGATTCGCGAGTGCGTTTTGGTATAAAGCCCGGCCTTGAGCGCATGCGCGAACTGGTGCACCGACTCCGGATCGACCGCGAAACGCCGCGTGTGATCCACGTAGCAGGAACCAATGGCAAAGGTAGCCTGTGTTACATCATGGAGCAGCTGCTTCGGGCAGGTGGTGCCAGCACAGGTCAGTATGTATCACCGCACATCCTGAGTCCGACGGAGCGCATCCGCGTGAACGGACAACCGCTGAGTGAATCCTCCATGCTGGCCGCCTGGCGTGAACTGGAACCCTTGCTGCCTGAGCTGGAACCCTCGTACTTCGAGCTGCTGACGGCCTTGGCCTTTGTGGCCTTCCGCAATGCAGGAGTCAAGTGGTGGATTCTGGAATGCGGCCTGGGGGGACGTTACGATGCCACCAATGTGCTGGATGATCACGATCTGGCTGTCATCACGAGCGTCGACCTGGATCACACGCAGATTCTCGGTGATACACTGACGACGATTGCCAGCGACAAGGCAGGAATCGCCCGATCCGGTCGGCCCCTCCTGCTGTTTGACAATGCAGCGGAAACTCGTAACGCCGTTGCCGCAGTGTGTGAGGGTTGCGGGGCCAGGTTCCTGAGCTGCACTCGCGATTGTGATACAGTCAAGGAAGAGTTGCTGGCGAAGGGACGAAGCTTCGAGCTACATGGGTGCCGTCTTGTCATGCATGCACATGGTGAAGGCTGGAGGCAAAGCACACGGGCAGCCATGCAGTCGTTGGCGCTTCTGGGCGAGCTCCCGCAAACCGAGCTCGTACTTGATACTGGGGCGTGGCCGGGACGAATGGATCTGCGACGCGAGACGCCTCCACTGCTACTGGATGTAGCACACAATCCGGCTGCAATCCAACTACTGTGTCACGAGCTGGAGAAGCTCGCTCCCGGCCAGGTATGGACAATTGTGTTTTGCGCCATGGCGGATAAAGACCTGCGCGGCATGCTGCAAGGGCTCAAACCGCACTGCCGCGTGCTACATCCGCTGGCCGTGACACATCGTCGCGCACTTGATGCAGAAGCCATCGCTACACTGGCTCTGGAGGAACGCCTGCCTGTAGGCGTCGCACTCACTCCGGAGGAGTTGCCCACAGAAGACGCCTTGGATGGTTCAGCCTTTACGGGACCAACGGTGGTGACCGGGAGCTTTCTTACCGTCTCGGCGTGGCTTGGACGAAGCAGTATCGGTTTGCCTCCCGGATTGTAGCACGGGAAGCATTATCGGTCTCACCCTGGTGCTTACAGCGCTCAACCTCCTGATTGCAGCGATTTCCTGCTCCGGCGCTTTTACTTGTGGCCGCTCCGCTTTGCCCGTGTTTGCTACTTTTTGGCCATGCGAATGCTGATTGACCATTGCAAGAAGCGCCGCAGCCTGTTGTGTCTCGGCCTCGATGTCGACGCATCACGTCTGCCGGAGCGCTATCTGAGCGAAGAAGACCCCGTGCTGGCCTACAACCGCGACCTGATTGATGCCACCGTAGACCAGGTGGCGGCCTACAAGCCGAACTTCGCCTTCTACGAAGCGCTGGGTGTGGACGGACTGCGAACCCTGGAGCGTACTATTGCTCACATCGGTACGCGAGCGCTGGTCATCGGCGACGCCAAGCGCGGCGACATCGGTAACACATCAGCGCGATACGCACGTCTGGCCTTTGAACACCTGGGCTGTCATACCATTACGCTGGCGCCTTACATGGGCCATGACAGTGTGCGTCCTTTCCTGGAAGCCTGTAGCGCACCGGACACGGGACTGGGAGCCGGGATGGGAGCTTTTGTGCTGGCGCTGACCAGCAATCCGGGTGCTGATGATTTCCAGTTCCTGCTGAGCGAGGGCAAGCCGCTGTACATGCACGTGCTCGAGCGCATCAACGACTGGAATCACGATTGGGCCGACGGACGCCTGGGCGCGGTGGTCGGCGCTACTCGCCCCGGCCAGCTTGAGGAAATCCGGCGCGAGTTTCCCGGCATTCCCTTGCTGATTCCCGGAATCGGCGCTCAGGGTGGAGATCTGGAAGCCACGCTGGCGGCCATCCTTCCCCTGCGAAAAAGCGCGGCACTGATCAATGTATCACGCGGTATCCTCTTCGGGACCGACTCTATCAGTGAACCCAAGGCTGCGCGGGAACGCGCACAAGCCTACAACGAGAAAGTAAACGTGGAGGCCTGGTGGGATCGTTGATGCCCCGCTTGACCTCCGGGCTGATCCTGCTGGTTCAGCACGGCAGGCGCACCTGGCGCACTCAGTTGACGGTTGTGGGCGGTGCAACGCTCAAGCTGGATGCGGGCAGTATGCTACCGCAGGAGCTGCTGCACATGCAGCGCGGCACACCGCTGACCTGTCGCTATCATTTGAATGCCGCCGTCTGTTATTTCGACGCGCATTTCATCGGTCTGGAGGGAACCGGAGCACAGACGCGTCTGCTGATCACGGCTCCCGAGGATATCACTCTGCGCCAGCGGCGTCAGCATCTACGTGCAGCGCGTATGACTCCACTGGCTCTGCGCGTGCCGATTCTGAACAAAGCCCTCAGCCGCGGCGACAATCGTATCAACTACACTTGTTGGGTGCCGGGTGTCGCGCTGAACGTGAGCGCCGGTGGTTTGAAAGCCATGCTGGAGCTGCCGCAGCGTCACGATATCCTGCCACACAAAGACGCCTACCTAAATATGCGCATGGACGGGTTGGACTTACGTTCTCGTCCGTTGCGCTGGATCCGCGTCGATATGAGCACCGAGAAAACGGTGCAGATCTACGCTTTCAGCGATCTGTCTCATAGCGAGATGGAGGCGATAGAGAATTTGAATCTCCGCTGGCTGAGCGGTCTGCGGGTCTAGACTTCATGTTGGGAACCCTTTCGGCGAGCGCCTTTTGCCGGAATCGTGGAGGAGTGATGAACAACCTCGATCTGTTTACTCGCAGTGGTGCCCTGCTCGACGGTCATTTTCAGTTGACCAGCGGACTGCACAGCAACCAGTACTTCCAGTGCGCGCTTGTGTTGCAGCACCCGGAATACGCCGCCGTGCTCTGCGGACAAATTGCCGATCATTTCCGTGATACAGGCCTCGATCGCGTCATTGCTCCGGCGGTGGGCGGCATTGTGGTGGGTGTCGAGACAGGACGTCTGCTGGGGCGGCCCAATTGCTTTGCCGAGCGCAAGGATGGCGTGATGACCCTGCGCCGAGGATTCTCGCTGCGCAAGGGCGAGCGCGTGCTGGTGGTCGAAGATGTGGTGACCACTGGAGGCAGCGTGCAGGAGGTCATCGATCTGGTGCGTGCCGCAGGCGCCATTCCTGTGGGCGTGGGCGTTATTGTGGATCGCTCCAACGGTAGAGTCGGGTTTGGCGATCTTCCGCTTTTCGCCTGTCATCGCCAGGAAGTTGTCACCTGGCAGCCGGACGAGTGCCCGCTGTGCGCAGAAGGGCGTCCTGTCGACAAGCCTGGAAGCCGGGGCCTGAAGTAGTGCGCTATTGCGTTTTAGCCAGCGGCAGTGGCGGCAATGCCACGATTGTATCACAGGGAGAACACTCGCTGCTGATCGACAATGGGCTTTCGTTAAAGGAGCTTCGCCGTCGTGCGGCAACAGTCGACGTGGATCTGAGCACGATCCGCGCCATCCTTGTGACACACGAGCATTCGGATCACGTCGGGGGAGCTGGCGTTGCCGCCCGCGGGCTGGGCGTTCCCGTTTACATGAGTCGTGGCACGCATCGGGGGAGTGAGCGTATCTGGCGTGGCGGCGAGTGCATTCACCATTTGCTTGCTGGCCGTACCGAGGACGTTGCCGGATTTCGTGTGCGCCCCATTGCTGTGTCACACGATGTGCAAGAGCCGTTGCAGTTCGTGATACAAACTGCGAGCGCTTCGCTGGCCATCGTCACCGACTTGGGCGAGCCCGACACGCGTATCGAAGCCGCCTTGCGTGAGGTGGACGCGCTAATGCTCGAGAGCAACCACGATCTGCGCATGTTGCTTGACGGCCCTTATCCCTGGGTGCTCAAACAGCGGGTACGCAGCAATCACGGGCACTTGAGTAACGAACAGTGCGCCGATCTACTGGGCCGCGTGCTGAAAGGACGTTGTCGCCAGGTGACGCTGGCGCACTTGAGTCGTGAGAACAACACACCGGCGCAGGCGCTGGCAGCTAATGCCGGCGTTGTGCGCGAGGCCGGATTGCCCGACGACTGCTTGCGAGTGGCCGGACAGTTCGAGCCTAGCGGTTGGATCGAAATAGGAACACAATTGAATCTGCTGGAGAATTGAGATGCGCAAGAATTACCGTCTGTTGGCCGTGCTGACCTTCAGCCTTATGCTGGTTGCCTGCGGTGGCAAGGACAAGCAGCAGCAGACCCAAACTCAGGCGGACCACGGGAACCAGGTGGCCGCAGTTGCAGAGAAAACGGAGACCGCAATGCAGGAAGATGTGCAAACCAAAAGCTTCTTGATGGAAACCAGCATGGGCAATATCACCCTCGAGCTGGATTACACCCACGCCCCGATCAGCTGCGCCAATTTCGAGAGCTACGTGAAGAAGGGCTTCTACGACGGCACCATCTTCCACCGCGTCATCAACAACTTCATGATTCAGGGCGGCGGTTTTACGCCTGACATGAAGCAGAAGGAAACCGACGCACCCATTCAGAACGAGGCCACCAACGGCCTGAAGAATGAGCCCTACACCATTGCCATGGCGCGCACAAACGCTGTGCACAGCGCGACCAGCCAGTTCTTCATCAATGTCAAGAACAACGACTTCCTCAACCAGCGTGACCCCAACAATCCGGCCGCTTTCGGCTACTGCGTGTTTGGTCGTGTGACAGCGGGGCAGGAAGTGGTGGACCAGATCAAGGCTGTGCCGACTCATCAGGTTGAGCATTACGGCGATGTGCCCGTGGAGCCGGTTCTGATCAACAAGGTGACGCTTGTTGAGTAGCCACAGACAAGTGTCTGGAAATACTGCCTGCTGGTGTACGCAAACATTGGAGTTAGCTTCACATTAGCGGGCATTATTTTTGCGCGAACTGTGGTTTCGGTCCATCGTGGGCCGGCTGTGGAAGGATAAGCAAACGCGAAGAGGCCATGAAGAACTGCAAACAACTTCTCGCATCCCTGGCGCTACTTGGTTTCGGTCTGCCCCTGTGGGCAAGCGATCTACCAGCCGATTTGACGCCGGGACGTGTGCTTGCAAGGGCGTCGCTGAGCAATCTCAGCGGCGAAACCCGGGCCTGGTTCGGTACCGCCAGCCAGAGCGAGACGACCCTGGAGCTGCAGCTTGGGCAGGTTGAGCTGCTGCAGCTGGATGACGGCGCGCAACGTGTCAGCATCGAGGGCGCGGAGGAAATCCTGACGCCCGAGCAACTCCAGCTGCCGCGCATGACCTGGATGGTGGAAGTGCCCGCCAATGGCAGCATTGGCCTTGAGATCGAGGAGCTGGCGACGCGTCCGCTGCCGATCGAAGCCTTCAGCCTGGGGGAGGACGAGCAAAGCCCGCGCCCTGGTCGCACGGTGATACAGGCTGATGAGGAAGCACTTGTGCAGCTGGCTGAGGCCGGTGGTTGGAATGAGACCGCTCTGCTTGGCGAACCCATCATCTTTCGCGATCTGCGCCTGGTACAGCTGACCTACAATCCGGTCGTCGTTCGTGAAGGTTCCTGCGAGCTGGTGGAGCGTGCGAGTCTGCGGCTCGTGTATCACGACAACACCGCGCCTCGTCTGGTGCAGGGCAACGAGCTGCGCACACGCCGTCATTGGTCCTCCAACATGGAAGCCAACTACAGCGCGATTGTGAGCAATCACGGCCAGTTCTATGACGACGTTGACGACTCGGTCTTCCCGGTCTACCTGATCGTGGGCGCGCCCTCCTACACGGCGACGAACGTCATTGGCGAGTTCGTCACCTGGAAGCGTCAGAAGGGTTTTGATGTGCGCGTCGTACCCTTTGATGACGAGGCCATTGGCGGAACCACTACGGTCGATTTCACCACGCTGCGTAACTACATCAACACGGCCTGGGACGAGCTGCGCCCCGAGTATCTGTTGCTGCTTGGCGACGACGACGGTACGACGGCCTGCCCGGACAGCGTGGTGATTAGCGAGGGCAACGAGTTTGACGTCAGCGATCACTTCTACAGTCTGCATGAGGGTGATGACTACGTCAGTGACCTTTTCGTCGGACGTTTCAGCGTAGAGAATCCTCAGCAGCTCTACATCATGGCACAGAAGCCTGTTGCCTACGAGCTGTATCCCAGCCTGAACGGAAGCGCTTATCTGGAGCGCGGCCTGGCGGTCAGCTGCAACTATTCCGACAATAGCACGCCCCCGGTCACACCCAATCAGACCAGCCACTGGGTCTATGACAAGTTCGTTGCCAACGGCTTTGAGGCGGACACCATATTCTACCCTGGCGTCAGCGATGGTGGCGGGCCCATTTCCCAGTGGGTCAACCAGGGCACCAACATGATCAGCTACCGCGGCTGGGCCAACTCCAACGGCTGGATTTTCCCGGCCTACGACCGTAATGATGTCGCCGGACTGACCAACGTTTACCGGCTTCCCGTTGTTGCGAGCTTTGTGTGCCAGACGGGTGCTTTTGGCGCGGGTGGTAACCTGGAAGTGGAGGATCCCTGTTTTGGCGAGGTGTGGATGCGCATTGGCGATGTGGGCGCTCCCAAGGGCGCATGTGCTTTTGTCGGTCCCAGTGATCTGCACACCAAGAGCCAGTACAACAATCCCGTCTGCTCAGGATGGTTCAACGCCATTTTCGATTTGGATATCACCTCCGTGGGACCGGCGCTGGCCAACGGCAAGATGGAGCTCTCGCGCGGCTATCCGCGTGAAGGCATCGGGGATGATTTCAACGACGCCTACTTCTACTACCACGTGTACAATGTGCTTGGTGATCCGGACATGAAGATCTGGCGTCACACTCCCTACACCATGGCGGTAGAAGCGGCCAGCACGCTTTCTGCCGGTCAGGATTACCTGGACATCTATTTGACGGATGCCGATAGCGGTGCACCGCTGCCCGATGCGCGTGTCACGGCGACGGCGGGCAGTCAGAGTTCCCTGCTACTGGCGCGCGGTGTATCACAGGAGGATGGCCACATCTTCCTTGAGATTCCTGTGGATGAGTTGACCGGTGCGGGAGTGAGCTCTTTCAAACTCACCTGCAATCACTTGGATTATCAGGTGTTGCAGCAGCAGGTCACCCTGAGTACCGATACCGGTGTGAGCTTCGGCAGTCTGGTTGTGAGTGCTGGAGGTGATGATCAGGTTCAAGGCGGTGAGCAGGTCAGCCTGCAGCTCACTCTGAGCAATTCCGGTACCACGGATCTGCCTGCCGGGACGCTGAGTCTGCGTGATCCGGCAGACTGGGTGCAGATTCCCGACTACTATACCTTGCTGACGGGCCAGGTGACAACGCCGGCTCTGACAGCGGGTACCAGCGCACAGTTGGACGCACCCCTGCAACTTCAGGTGCTGGGCAGTGTTCCGGCTGAAGAGCTGCTCCCCCTGGTGTTCGACTACGCCAGCGGAAGTCTGAGCAGTTTCCACATGGAGCAGCTTAGCGTGCAGAACAAACAGCTGCACCTGAGCGAGGCTTGGCTGCATTCCGGCGAGAATCATCTACGGGTGGGAATGGCGGATACCCTGTCCTTCTATTTGTGTCACGATTCCGGCAGCAGCCTGCTTTCGGCGACTGCCATGCTGGTTTCCGGAGATCAGCTGATTTCCGTTTCCGATTCCATCATCAGCCTTGCCAGCCTGGTTGAGGGCGACAGTTTGCTGCTCAGCTATCCCCTAACCCCCGCTCCAGCCTACTATGATGGTCGTCAGCCTGAGCTGACGCTGCTGGTCAGCGAAGGCGACAGCCCCACGGATTTCAGCTTGAACCTGGCGGTGGATGTTCCTGTCATCGACCGTCAGACTAGTGATCCGTTGGGCCCGGACAGCTACGGTTACTACGCCATTGAAAGCACCGACTACCAGGTGCTCGGTCACCCTGCCTACAACTGGTACGAGTTGGATGCCTATTACGGAGGCGAGGGAACGTGGATTGAGGTAGAGGATGATTCTTCCGCTGTTGTGGAGATACCCTTCCCAATTCAGTTCTACGGCGAGGAGTTCGATCGTATCACGGTTTGTTCCAATGGTTGGATCTCGATGGGTGAGACCTGGATGGCCAATTTCCGCAACTGGAACATTCCCAGTTCGCTGGGACCGCCCAACATGATTTGCGCCTGGTGGGACGACCTGAAGCCTGTCTACGATATTGCAAAGCCCGATTCGGCCCACGTGCCTGTTTTCATGCGCCATGATGAGGCCGAGGGACGCTTTATCATTTCGTGGAGCCGAACCTACTGCCGCGACGGTTGGGAGAGTCCCGGCCAGCCGGTGCAGGAGTTCCAGATTGTACTCTTCAGCCAGGATGTGCGTCCGACAGATACCGGTGACACAGACATTCTGATGCAGTACAAGACGGTCACCAATCAGGATCAGGCCAACAATTATGCCACGGTGGGAATCCAGAACTTCGGGCACAACGACGGTCTGGAAGTAACCTACTCGAATTTTGCCAGTGAAGGTTGTGTGATACCCGGCGCGGGACACGCCATTCTGTTTACGACAGAAGCGCCCTCCCTCTTCCTGCAGGCGGATGTTCCCGTGATACAGCCCTTGCCGCAGGAGTGGCTGACGTTGACGAATGCAGAACTGGTCTGGAACGACTCTCTGATGACGGCGAATCTGGGTGGCTCTCCTACCTACACCGCAGTGATCAGGAACAGCGCGAATGAAGAGTTGTACCGGGCAGAGGGCCTGAGCGGGAGCAGCGTCTCCATTTCCGGAGTCGAGCTGCCGGAGAATACCGAGCTCTTCTTCGATCTACACGCTTACTATATGGGTTTGGAGTTCGGCGCGTTGCAGGGTGTGATTCCCTTCTACTACGACGGGACCGCCCCCACGCTTGTTCCTGCGCTGCTGGCCAATAGTCTATATCAGAACTACTTCGAGCTTGGTCTGCACTGCAACGAGGAGTTAGCCGAGCTTCAGGCACATGGGCTTGATGCAAACGGGCAGGAGCTGGCGGAGTTCGCGCTGCTTGAGGGCGAAAGCTACATCGGTACCGGACAGCGCGTTTACTTCCTGCAGACACAGCTTGATCAGGACTTGGCCCGCCTGAGCCTGTACGGCATTGACACTCACGGCCTGGAAACCAGCCAGGAGATCCAGGTGATCGCCAGCCTGAACCGCAGCAGCTTCGAGCTGCCCGGCGCCGAGGTGCAGATCCTGGGACAGTCGAATGCCTGGACTCTGGCACTGGCTTCGCGCACCGACAACGAGCTCTTGTTGCCGGGAGCGAGCTGGAATCAGCTGGATCTGCAGTTGGCCAGCGGCAGGAGTTTCGTGCTGAGCATGGATGCCCGTGAAGGTGTTGAGCTGGTACGTCTGGATGCCGCGGGACCGGTTTTTGTTGCGTCACTGGCAAGTGGTGATCGTATCACGCTGACGGAATCCGGCAGCTATGGACTGGCAGCTGAAGGAACCGGACGTATCACGCCGGCTAGCTTCGAGCTGACAGCCATTGTGCCCAACCCCTTCAATCCGCGCACGAACATCCGTTTCGAGCTTCCGGACGAAGGAAAGCTGCGCGCTGTGATACACAATCTGCGCGGACAGCAAGTCTGTGTGCTGCACGACGGTACCTTGCCTGCGGGCGCACATAACTTGACCTGGGAAGGCCGCAATGCCAAGAATCTGGAAGTGGCCAGCGGACTTTATTTTGTCACACTTGAGTATCACGGAGAGCTGCGGACTGCCCGTATGCTACTCCTGCGTTAGCCTGGGAGCCTAAGATGACGGCCTTTGAACTCAAGCGCGAGGAAGCGCGCAAACGGCGCCTGATGGCGGTGGGGGCTCTGGCGCTCCTGGTTCTGTTGCTGCCGCTGGCAGGCTGCGATGATGACGACGATGATGGCGTGGCACGGCGAAACATCTCTTCAGCCTGGACAGCGTTTGTCGTGGGTGAGTATCAGTACGCGGTGGACGAGTTTTTAGCTGCGGTTGAGCAGGACCAGACTCATGCCGAGGCCTGGTGTGGCCTGGGCTGGAGCGAGGCCATGCTGGATCTGGAGTCGGCCTACGACCTGGACGAAGCCGTTCATACTCATTTGTTGCGTGCGGATGCACTGCGTGAGAATTACAGTGACGCCTGGGCGGGCTTGGCGCAGTACGCGTCGGCGCACCAGGACACACTGATGGCATTGGAATGGTCGCTGGACCTCCTGGCCCTGGAAGGCGATGACTACGCATTCTTGTATTGTCCGAAAGTGAACAGCCGTGCGATTCGCAAGATTGCCGCCTGGAATCTTTACAAGCTGACCCGTTACGACGAGGCGCTGCTGCAGGTACAGGCTGTCTTTGCCGAATTCACCTTGGACCTGAACGATGAGCAGGCCCTGGCAGATTTGCTGGCGCAGATCAATCTGATGTGAGCCATCCGTAGATGTAGCTTTGAACGGGGACAGCGATGTCCCCGTTTTCTTTTCAGTTTATACGGTGGCGAAGATCGGAAACTTGTCGTGTCCGGACGATGAATCTGCGTCACAAGAAATACGATACGCCTAACAAATAGAGTCAAATAGAAGCTGAGACATGAGTGATCGCGAGGTAGTGCTTGAGTGCTCGATTTGTGGCACAGGATGGAATCTGGAAGAGCTCTTCCTCGATCCGGATCTGCGCCTGAATGGTTACCAGGCCGCGTTGCGCGACCCAATGAAGGGCTTGATTCTGCTTACCCACGCTCGCATTGGTTGTCAAACGACGCTTTCCTTACGGGTCAGTGTGCTAGCCGCTTTGGCAGAGAGGGAAGAGTTGCCGTTGCTTGCTGGGCACGATGGATGCCCGGGGCACTGCCAGGATGACGGTGATCTTGAGAGTTGCCCTCTCGAATGCAGCATGTCCTGGGTACGCACTCTGCTTGATTACATCAGAGTCCACCGTCTGCCCCCTGGATTGTGTGACACAGAATAACAGCTGCGTGTGATACCGTGATACAATTGTACATCGACTCAGTGACTGCTGACAGCCTTGCTGTTTGCACCAGCCGGGAGAGGGAAACTACCGAAACGCTGAGTACGGAAGCTCCAGCCACGATCGACCAATTCATCTACGCGATCAAGTCTTCCTGCGACCAACCAATCCGCAAATGCCTCGGCCACGCGAGGCCAGTTCTGGGGCCGCGGGAGATCGCTTGCCAGCATAGAGGTCAAGCTGGCGATGTCGAGTTGCTGCATTACCCGGGCAAGGCCAAGCTCCTCAAGAGCCCGGGCATTTGCCTGTTGCTCAGGCTGCCCCTGAAGTGGCTTCACCAACAGGCGACGTCCAAGGTGTAGTGCCTCGCTGGGCAGCTCGAATCCCGCATTGCTGATAACGGTAGCGCAGTTGTGCAGATCCCGCAGGAACCCGCTGCGGCTGAAGGTGCGCCAGTGCAGATGGCCTTCGTCGCTGTCGCTCGGCGTGTGGCCGTAGATGAGAAAGTGATGCATCGGAAAAGGAGTCAACAGGGCGCGAATGGAGTCAGCCTGCTCAAAGGGCAGATAAACCAGCACGCGATCGGAATTGCCGCGCCAGTGACTGTTGAGCTCGGGTACGATGGGTGGCAGAATGGGGGCGCCGAAATGGTGCCAGTGCAAGCCGATGGGGATATCGACGGGAGCGAAAACGCGCAGGATCAGATCTCCGATGCCGCGACCACCACGAGGCACGCTGCCGTGCACGAAGGAGTACTGGTGGCCCAGGCCGATGCTGGGAATGCGTCGTAGTTTCGCCGCGCGCGAGCTGAGCGGTTCGTAGTCGCTGATAACAAGATCAACATCGCTGAGATCAAGGCTGCGCCAATCGCGATAGAAGCGTGGCAGGTCAAGGCGTGCCAGGGTTTCCGTCGGTATCACACGGCCTGCGCGTGTTACAAAGGTCAATCCTGTGCGCAGGTCGGCGTCTTTGAACTCATCGAGTTGTAGCGCGCGTTCCGGACGATCACCAGAGAGAAGCACTTTGACTTCGACGCCGCGTTTGCGCAATGCGCGCACGGTTTCGCGGGAGCGCGTCAAATGGCCGTTTCCCGTCGTTTGAACCCCATAGAGAACCTTCATGCCGCGCCTCCGCTCAGAAACAGTCCTGTGCAGCCTCCGAGGACAGCACCCGCGAGCACATCACTTGGATAATGAACCCCCAGAGCCACTCGTGATACACCAACCAGCATTGCCCAGATCAGCATCGGCAGCGCCAGAAAGGGAAGGAAATCGACGGTGAGCATGGCCATCAACCAGGCATTTGCGGTGTGGCCTGAAGGAAAGCTGAATGCGTCTGGCGGTATCACAAGATGCTGGAGTCGTGTATCACGCATGTAGGGGCGCAATCGCTTGACGCTTCGCTTGACCAGCTCTTGCAGGGGAAGCACAAGCGCAAAGCCCGTTGCGACAGTATAGAAGAAGCGTAGCCCGTGACCGGGAAGGGCAACGCTTATTGCGACCACAAGGAGCGGGTAGAGCCATCCATCGGCACTGCGTGATACAACACGCAGGATACGCAGCACATGGTTGTAACGACAGCAGCGCAGCAGCAGGTCAACACTGCGCAGATCGAAGGCTACTAGATGTTCGGTCAGCAGACGCACGGAATCCTCCCGTCCATTTACGGACACAAGAATCGCAGGAGGAGGTTAATCGTGTGTTGGTCAGGAATTCAGCTTTGGTGAGATTGCGCGGAGTGCGGGGCTTCCTCGCGCTTCTCGAAGGGGTGATCGCTGAGCAGCAAGCGATCGCGTTCGGCCTGCAATTCGGCCCAACAGCGTTCGGCCAGATCATCGGGTGCCTGAGTCGGGTCACCCTCCAGCCAGTCGCAGAAGTGCGAGGCCACATTCGGCCAAGGCATTGGCAAGGGGCTAGAAAGCGGCAGCCATGCCGCTACGGCTTCTGCCTCCAGTTTGCGCATCACACGCGCGTAACCCAGCTGCTGCAGCGAAGAGGCGTTGGCCTCTTGCTCCGGCTGCCCCTGCAGGGGGCGCACCAGCAGCTTGCGTCCCAGCATCAGGGCCTGGCTGGGAGTCTCAAAACTGGCGTTGCAGATGACGCCTGCGCAACGGCGCAGATCACGGTTGAAGCCTTCCTTGCTGAATCCGCGCCACTTCAAGTGCCCCTCGTCTTCGTCCACAGATGCGCAGCCGTAAATCAAAAAGGTGCGCTCAGCGAATGGCAGCAACATCCTGCGCACATTGTCGCGCGCTTCCCAGGGCATGTAGACCAGCACGCAATCGGGATCGCCCTCCACAACCTCCTGTCGCGGGCAGATGGGTGGCAGCAAGGGCAGGTTGAAATGATGCCAGTGCAGACCCAACGGAAGGTCGACGGGGGCCGAGAGGCGCATCACCTGATTGCGCAACGGCGAGCCAAGACCGCGCGGCACGCGGCTGAATTCAAGGGCCGAATACTGATTGGCCAGTCCGATGGAGGGAATGCCACGGCGACGCGCTGCCCAGGCGGTCAGGCTTTCGTAATCGGTGATTACCAGTTCGGCTTTTCCCAGATCCAGCTCGCGCAGTTCGTCCAGAAAGCGGCGAGGTTCGAAATTGGCAATGCTGCGCCGAGTGGATAGCTTTCCAGGTGTTGCGACAAAGTACATGCCGTTGCGTACTACACAGGGCTGAAAATCCTCATCATCGGCCATGCGCCAGGGTTTGGCACCGCTTAGCACAGTGAGCACTTCATGACCTCGACGCTTGAGCTCGCGTATCACAATGCGGCTGCGAGCGGCGTGTCCGTTGCCTGTGGTTTGCACTCCGTAGGCGATTCTCATAGCATCCAGATCCCGGTGAAGAGAACGCAGGCTACACCAAGCAGCGCACCTGCAATGACGTCGGTGGCATAATGCACACCCAGCGCAATACGTGATACACCCACCAACATTCCCCAGAGTACGGCGGGGACGCTGAGTGCCGGAGCGTGTAACACAACAAGCATGCTCATGGTAACAGCATTGGCCGTGTGGCCAGAGGGAAAACTGTAAATGTCAGGCGCACCAATGCGGCGATGTATCACAGAGAAACGCTCGAAAGGACGCACACGGCGCACTGCGCGCTTCAACACTTCTTGCAGAATCAATTGAAGAGGATAGGCCACCAGCGCGTGCATCAGAAAGCGTTGACCGTCTTTCAGGCCAAAATAGAAGGCGCAGGCCAAGAGCGGATAGAGCCAACCGTCGGCGCTGTGTGACACACCAAGCAACATGCGACCAAAGCGCCCCAAAGGATCGATGGATTGAAAGAGGGAGCTGAAAAGTGCGTCCAGCGAGTTGAGCCCCTGGCGTAATACAACCAACCTCGTTGCGGATGGAGTTGTGTCCGCCTGGTCCTGCACGGGGTCGCGCCGCAGCTCACGATGATGCGGCACAGTGCTACGTGGTACGCGTCGCTCCGGGCTTCCCGGCGCTGGCCGGTAGGGTTTGTGGTTGTTGTCGGCTTGGTCCATCATCAGCGAACGATAACGAATTTCCCGGTCTGGATCTCGCCCTTGCCTTCTTCCGTCAAATCCTCAACGGAAAAGAAGTAGAGCCCGCTGCTGACAAGCTGGTAGTTGCGGTTGTTCAGGTTCCAGCTCTCGCTATAGTCGGCCGCCCAGCCATAGTTTGTATCACCGGACACATTGTGAGGCAGAATCTGCACCAGATCGCCCGACAGCGAGTAGATGCGGATCAGACACTTGGCGGGCAGGTTGATGAAGTCCATGCGCCTGTCTTGCTGCGGCCAGAAGGTTGGATCACCGTCGTCCTGATTCTCCCACGAGAGAGAACTCTCCGGTGCGCCCACCGGGCCGGCGCCCACCATGTAGCTCTGAGTGTAGTCCCGGTCGAAGCGATATGGGTTGGGAACGGCGAGCACTTTGCGTCCGCTCACGCCCGAGGGCGCCAGCTGCAGTGCGTTGGCCGTGCAAGCGCTTTCCAGCGGTTCCGTACCGCTCAGGAAGTCGCCGAAGTCCCAGGCGGTTACCGCATACCAGCGTGGGAAGTGCGCGCGCACCGGACCGATGTGATACTCGTAAACCGTGTAGTCTGCGGCCACGTCATAGTTGCCGTTGCCGTTCTCGTCGGTGTAGGTCTCGCCCGCATCCCAACTACGGTTGTAGTTCACGTCTTCAAAGGGCTCGCCCTCATCGTACTGGCCGTTGCGGTTGACATCGGCATAGGCTTCCGGCGCGTTGTAGACCAGGTCGCCGTTCAGATCCACAAAGGCTTCGTGCCAGCCGTGCGGATTGCGAATTGCGGCAAGGCCGTTGTTGGGGCCGATGGGCTGCCGGAACCAGCCTTCACTGGTGGTATCCAGCGGTGCTTCTTCGTAGGGGCGCGTGTCGGGCGGCGTGCGCAGATAGCCATCGCGGTCGTAGTAACCGAAGTCCAGACGGTCGAAAGAGGCCAGCAGGCTGTAGCCGTCCTCAAGGTTCTGGTTGCTCACCCAGATGTTGTAGCCCTCGAAATCGCGAATGTGGCTGAAGGGATCCACGTAGTTCTCTGAGTTGTTGCCCCAGCGCAGAATGATCTCGTCCTCGCTGGTCTCTGCGAAAAGCGAGGGAGGCGGTGGCGGCGGTGGGCCCTGGAAGTCGGGGATGCCATCGCCGCGATCCAGCACACCGTTCAAGTTCAGATGGCCGATGAACCAGTCGTTCTCGTACTGGCCCAGGGTCCAGGCGACGCGACCATTCTGTCCATCGTCGACCCAGGTATGGCCGTGATCCGTGAATCGCGGACCCGCATACACGTAACCCGAGTCGGCGCTGAAAGTGGCCAGCGACCACAGCAGCTCGTCCTCGCCGGGGTCCAGGATGCCGTTGTTTTCGCTGCCGTCCGCATCGGGGCCTTTGTACCAACCCATGAACTGGCCGAAATACCAGACGGCTACACTGTCGCGATCGGCGGGGAGCTCGGCGTAAAGCCCGTCGCTGCCCGCATCTTCGCCGTACCAGCCGTCGCCAGTATCCAGCAGGCCGTCCCCTTCGCCCAGGTCCAGTGTGCCGGGGATGCCGTCCTCGCCGAAGTCGAAGAGGGGCGTGTCGTGCATCTCATTGTCGTAGATACGCGCCGCCCACAAAGCGCTGTTTTCCAGATTGCGGGGATCGAAAAGCTCCTCGTCAATGGTTTCGGCATTCATCACTTGCGGTTGATTGCGGTCGTGGAAATTGCGGCCCATGACCAGTGAGACCGTGAAAGAGAACTTCTCGCCGGGGTTCAGGCGGTAGATCCATTTGCCGCTGGCATCGGTGTAGTCGTAGATACCCATTGGTCCCCAGGAAATCAGGTAGCGCGTATCATAACCGTTGCCAACATCCACGGCGTCCACGGTGTTGGTGGCGGGATCCTGCCAGGCCTCCTCGCGTGTTACACTGCCGCTTTCGCTGTACCAGCGTTGAGGGTTGGCGTTTACGTAGCTGCTGTTGGCCACATGCACCTGGTCGTAGTCGAACTCGCCATTGCTAAGGATGAAGTACTTCTCTTCGTCGTTCATGGGCGTTCCGCGCAGACTGGTCCAGTCGCCGTCGGTGGAGGTGGCCCAGCGCTGCCAGCTTGGCCCGAAATCCTGGCTGATGTCCGCAGAGGAGGTCCACCAGTTGAAGCTGGTTTCCAGTTTGGGATTTGGGCTGCGTAACACGCGCACTCCGGCCACATGAGGACAGCCGAGATTGCTTCCTGTATCACGGTCGGCGTCGCGACCGTCGTTGTCGGCAATCCAGGCTGTGTTGACATCGACCCATTGTCCGCGTGCGCTGTCGTAGGCCTGAGTGATGAAGCCCGCGATATCGTCCTGAGCTTTTTCGGTGTAGCCACGGCGGCCGACATCGGCGTCTACGTAGAAACCGATGAAGAGATTCTTCAGGTGTTTGCTGGCGACGTTCTCTACTTCGTAGTCAATGATGAGGATATCCTGAGCGTAGGAGTAGCTCCATGCGTAGCTCTTTTGTGTCACGCGCAGGCCAAGGGGTTCGTGTATCACACCCTCGATGGACGGCGTCAGGTAGGAATCCACCAGCGTGTCGGTGTAGGCGGCGATGAAATCCTGCTCGCTGATGGCGGCTTCGTCGCTAATGGATTCGCCCATGCGGTTGTAGGCGTTCAGGCGCGTGCTGCGCTCGATGATGCCCGTATGGTCGTCGGGGAAAAACTCGTGCGCTTCGCCCGCCACCAGTCCGTCGGCGCCGGTGCTCACGCGCGGATAGGTGTAGCCAGATTCGTCCACGATCAAGCTGCCAACCCACAGCCCCGCAGCGAAGAGGTATTGCACATCGCTGCCGCCGGGAAACTCACACTGGGGGGCCCAATCCAGGTACTCCGGATCGGCGTAAGCCTCGTCGTTGTAATCGTTGAAGTTGCCCAACCAGCCCCAATTGTTGACCGTCAGCCAGACTTTGCCGACGCGGTGTGTGCGGTTGGTGGTGTAGGGCAGCGCGGCGGTTCGATCGCCTTTGGGTTCAGGATCTTGTTCCGTCGGTATCGGGATCGGTATCGGTATCGAGTTCCGGCTTAAGATTCCTGTTGCAGAGTTTTCGCGAGTGGGGGATTCGGAGATCGGGTTCGATTGAGATTCATCGCTGCCTGCTTGTGACTGAGAATCAAAACTCGATACCGATACCGATAGCGATCCCGATACCGATTGGGAAAGGGAGGTAGACGAGCTATCGCGATCTGCTGCGGCACGCGAAGGATAGACATCGGCTCCCAGTACAAGCGTACTCAGACTTATCCCGAAAAGCAGCGCGAGAACCCGAAGGCGCGTTTCGCGATCCCGGTGGCTGGTGGTGTCTTTCGCAACATGATGAAGGGCGGAGAGGCGGGTCGGGCTTCCCATGGCGCATCCAGTCTGCTTTGTGGTGTGGGTCCATCGAACCAGTTGTCACCAATATAGGGAGTGCCGGGCGCGGGGAGGAGGGGAATCCGTGGAGGAGTCCTTAGCTTCAAGAATCGGTATCGCTGCCGACCCTTCAGGTCGGGCCTGTTGCAGCACAACAGGATCGGTATCGGGGACGAGATCGGAGCGCCACAACCAGTTGTAACACGTGAGCCTGGGAGTAACCGAGATATCACAGGAGATGTAGGAACTAGGTATTCTTGCTCTGTGATGATTGACTGCGGCTAGGAATCGGCTATTCTCAGATTGCGGCGTATCGAAACGATCGTTACTGTGCGCGCTGACGTGCTCGAAGCCCCGTGGCCAATGGGTAGCGCATTGTTGTTTGCTTGCATTGCTTGCGCGATCGACCTGTCGAACACCTCCGATGGTGAACTTTGACTTTCCAATCTGCTGAGGGTGGGTGATGTGCCCGGGGACGAGGATCGCTTCTGTGTGCAGCCTTTATCTCAGCAGGCAGAATGGTTAGGGACCCGGGCAGCAGTTGCGGCGTGTTTTTTTGAAGAGCTTGGTTGGCGGCGCCCTTTGCGGAGTGGCGTGGTGGCTGTTTCATAACTTCGACAACTTGTTTGATGGATCGGCCTTGTTTGAGGATCCGCAGGCTGTAGTTTTTGCTCTTATCCTATCGGTGGTTTCCTTCGTTGTGGGCCTTTTCAACGTCATCTGGGTCAGGCTGACGGTGGTCACCGTACGGGCTCGCGATAGAGCACCTTTGCAGTTTGCCTTGAAAACACAGCCGTGTGCTGCTCTTGAGCGCGAGCTGACGGCCTACCGCATTCCCGTGGAGGAACGACTCCGCACGAGCTGATCGTGCGGAATGCGCCTAATACCCCAGCACACTCACAATCAGCGACACACCCAGATCCGTTGCCCCCGACTGTGGCGACTTCAGGTGCAGCGAGAGTTCCGCCGTCACGTGCTTGAAGGGTTCGTAGCCCACCGTGCCCACCAGACCAACGCCTTTCAGCGCTTCGCTGGAGTAGTTGCTCACGCTATCATCGAAGAAGTAGCCCACCCCCGCGCCGAGGCCCAGGTAGAGCGAGGGCGCGCGCTCGTCCAGAAAGTAGAGCACTTCCACGGACTCGATACAGCTCGTCATGTCGTGCTCCTTGCCCGCGTCGTCGGTGGCGGAAAACAGGAAGGGGTGACGACTGTAGAGCAGCGCCCACTGATTGTTGATGGCGTAGCCGATTTTCGGCGAGATGGCCAGCGCCATGCCGGATTCCGTTTTCTCCCCTGGGCCGATCAGGTCATGCTGAACGCCCGAGTAGCTGTAGGCGCCCGCGCCCACGCCGATGCCCAGCAGCAAGCCCTGGCGCTCGCCGTCCCAGGCCCGGGCCGTAGCCGGCGAGAGTGCCAGGCAGATGCCGGTCAGCAGTAGGGCCAGTGGAAGTCGCTGGATCATATGCAGCTTTAGGCTATTCATCTCGTGTTCCTCTCTGTACCCGATGGTGCATTGAGTACAATCTGATTGGTGGCGAAAAAACTTAGGCGACCATAAGAATAGCGAAGACGAAGACATCTTCCAAATCGAGACGGCCGCTTCACGAGCGGATCCTTCTCTTTTTCTTTTACTGCATTTGCCACTTTGAGCGCCCGGGTACAATGCATGAGATTGAGGACGAGAATGCTTCAGCGACTCTACGGTCCCGCCGATTTTGCCACTACCACTTGGTCCGGCGGCACAACGACACAGCTTTTCCTGTGGCCACCTAAGGCCAGCTATGCGAATCGAGACTTCAGCCTGCGCCTGAGCACCGCGCGCGTGGAAGCCGAGACTTCCAACTTCACTTCCTTGCCTGGTGTACGTCGTCAGTTGATGTTGCTCGAGGGGGCCATTACCCTTGAGCACGAAGAGCGCTACATGCGAGAGTTGCGTCCCTTTGAGCTGGAGTGCTTCGACGGCGACTGGATCACCACCGCCACCGGTACCTGCACGGATTTCAACCTGATGTGCATGGGCGAGGCCGAAGGCGAGCTCGCTTCGATTCTTCTGCGTGGCGACTCGGTTGAGGCGTTGAGGCTGGCCGCGCCCTGGCAAAGCCTGCTGCTGTACGCGCATCAGGGCGAAGCGCTGGTCGAAACGCCAGCGGGCGCGAGTCTGCTTCCGCAGGGGCATCTGATACTGCTTTCAGACAATGCAGTGCGAGACTTTCGTTTGCATACCGAAAACTCTTGTCGTCTACTGGTGGTGAAAGCCAACTTGTTGCTATGCGAGTTGGGGCACAAAAGCACAGAATAAGGAGACACAAATGCGAAACATACTGTATAAACATGGACGACTGCTGCTGGCGGTACTTGGCCTGCTGCTTCTGTGTACAGCCTGCACTCCGGGCAACGAGCGCTTCACCGCGGATGCGCCGGCTGGCTTCTGGATGGGCCTCTGGCATGGCGCCATCTCAATGATCAGCCTCATCGTGCACATCTTCAATCGCAGTGTACATATGTACGAGTTGCACAACACCGGCGCCTGGTACGATTTCGGTTTTCTGATGGGAGCTGTTTCAGTCTGGGGCGGTGGTACCAAGGCCAGCTGCGTGTACAAAAGCAAGAAGAAGTGCTGATCGATTCTCTCATCGCCCAGCGATCGCTCGCTGTGTGATTTCCATTTCATCCAACTCCGGTTTTCGCAAGAAGGCCGGGGTTTTCTCTTCCTCCGATTTCGGTCTCGTTTGGCCGTTTGAAATCTCGCCCCTAAGTCGTCCTTGTTAGCTTTGTATAGGCTTTGTTCGGACACCGCATTATTTCACACAGACAAAGCAGAGTGGTTGGAGTGACCAATTCTCGACAGTCTTGTCAACGAATGGAAAATCGATACAGGATTAACTTTCAAGAAAACAGCGTTCTAGTGTTAGGATTGTATTCGGCATGGTTTGTGCAAGTAGCCGCTTCGCCCTAAAACACTAACATTCTAGACAGCAGGAGATTCGAATGAATTCGATCAAGACACTTCTTGTCGTAGCCTTGGTTGGTGCCTGTAGCTTGCCCGCGTTGGCAGACAAGGCGATGACCCACAAAAAAGCGATTGAGAGGGGACTGGCCGCTTATAGTGCCGAGCATGGTTCGCTTCGTGGGGGAGCAAGCTGTGAAGAGGCGGAGACTATCGTGTGCGGCGGTACGGATGTCGACAACACCTTAGGTGAGTTCGAGACCTATTATGCCTTCACGCTGACCGCAGCGTCGGACGTGACCATCGACCTGAGCGCCGTCTACGATGACGGTGATCTGGATCTTTATCTGGTGAACGGCGATTGCACGGCTGAGTTGGGTGAAAGCGCAACCTACGATGATAACGAGCAGATCGTCGTGAACTGCCTGGCCGCCGGTGACTACAAAATCCGCATCGACAACTGGGATGTCGTCGAGATGGATTTCACCTTGGGGTTGACCTGCACTGAGTGCGTTGTTGAGCCCGATCCCTGTGAGCCCTTCTTGGATGCCGTTGCTATCAGCTGCGGTGATGTTGTTCAGGGAACCACGCTCATCGACTGCGAAAGCTCCATCAGCACTTACAGCTGCGTCTCTTGGAACGAGGGCGGACCCGAAGTCGCCTACGTGTTGACCACTACGGCGGACATGGAAATCACTGCGGCCATCACCAACCTGAGTGCGGATCTGGATGTTTTCATCCTGGCCTCAGCTGATCCCGCAGACTGCATTGCCTACAACAATGCTACCGCAGTGACGGATTGCGTTACGGCTGGTACCTACTACATCATGGTTGATGGTTATGGCACCGCCGCTTCCGACTTCACTCTGACAGTGACCTGCGAAGAGTGTGGCGGAGTGGTTGAACCTTGCGAGCCCTTCCTGAATGCAACGCCCATCGCTTGTGGCGATGTTGTGACCGGCAACAACGGTGGCTGCGAAGGCGTCATTAGCGACTATGGAATCGGCTACGCCGAGATCGGTCCCGAAGTGGCCTACTCGTTTGAGCTGCTGACAGCGGCTGAGCTGACCATTGCCCTGAGTGGCATGTCGGCTGACCTCGATGCGTATCTGAGCCCCGCTGCCACGCCGACGGCAGCCATTGCTTATGGCGATAACAGTTTCACCACTACTTGCCTGGATCCCGGTAGCTACTACATCATTGTGGACGGTTATGATGGCGCCATCAGTGACTTCACGCTGACCTTGACTTGCAATGATTGCGGCGTGGTTGAGGATCCTTGTGATGACCTGGTTTGCACCGACATCGTGTTGGTGGATGGCCATTGGGAGACCTTGGGTAGCAATGTCGGTGCCCCAGACGTCTACGGCACCACTGCTGGTGATGTGTGCTTCAGCCTGACATTGGCCGAGCCCACTGCCATTGAAATCAACACCTATTTTGCGGGCACCGACTTTGACACCGATTCCTACTACTTCTGGAACTACATGCCCTGTGATGACGAGTACGATGAAGCCACCAATTACCTGGGCTGCAACGACGGTCTGTATGCCGAAGACTTTGCAACCCATGTCCTCTTTGATTGCGACGGCATGCTGCCCGCTGGTACCTATTACGTGCTGATTTCCGGTTACGAAAGTGCTTCCGGTAACTTCGAGCTTCACGTCGACGTAGTCGATTGCAACCCGGCTGCCGCAGTTGAGACTCCGGTTGACTTCGCCCTGTCGCAGAACTATCCGAACCCCTTCAACCCGACCACGAATATCGAGTTCACGGTTGAGACCGGCATGGTGAATTTGGCTGTCTACAACCTGGCTGGCCAGCAGGTCGCCACTCTGGTGAACGGCATGGTTGAGAGCGGTACGCATACTGTGACCTTCGATGCCAGCAACCTGACCAGTGGTGTGTATTTCTACACCCTGAGTGCCAATGGCCAGGTCGCCACGCACAAGATGGTGCTGGTCCGCTAAGCGTTGCTTTGCCCCCCCTGTGGGCGCGTAGATTTCTGCAAGAATCGGCCCCGACCTTCGCAAGAAGGTCGGGGTTTTTTCTGCCCATGCTGGATTGCTCTACACTTGCATTGCGGTAGACGCGGATCTATAGCACTGTTCGCTATTTGATTGTCTGCTACTTTATGATTTACTGATATGTATAGGGTTATTTTAATCATGAAGTTAATTACTGTTCAATACACAACGCTTCCTGGCGTATCTTGAACAAGATTTTTGAGCGAATGAGACCAATCACCTGCTAAGTCTCGTATTATTAGTGTGACCTTCGTGGCACGAATTCTGCTGTGTTCTCTGTATCAAACGGTGACATTCCACAGAACGGGAGAACATCATGAAGACAGCGAAGTGCTTGTTAGCGCTCGGTCTGCTGTGTGCGTTTGCGGCAAGCGCGTACGCTGACCGGGATAGAGCGTACGACAGGAGCAAGGGGGACCGCGATCTGTTTGCAGCTACGGCATCCAGAGACGGAGAGAGTGGGCAAACCTGCGAGGATGCCATTCCCATCAGCTGCGGACAGGTGGTAGAGAGCGAGTTGTCATCAACGGTGCTCACGCACTTCTATGCATTGGACATCGCTACTAGCCAAACCCTTGAAATCGAACTGCTCTTCTCCGACTCCGATTCCGACTTGGACTTGTATCTATATCGCGGTACCTGTGATTCAGTCTATGAAGTTGATTACAGCGAGAGCATGACTGACAACGAGAGCATTGTCAGGGAGTGTCAAGAGCCCGGTCATTACTTCATCGTCGTCAACAACTGGGACTGGGCGTTTGCTGAGTACACTCTGACCTTGACTTGTACTTCCTGTCAGACAGATGAACCCTGCGATCCGTTCGCTGATATGGAAGTTATTACAGAAACAGGATATTACGAGGGAACAACCGACCTAGAGTGCAGCAGTGCAATCAACGATTATCTCCTCTTTGGCGGATTCGACGGTCCTGAAGTCGCCTACGAGCTTGTTCTAACCGAGCCGACCACTCTGCGCTTTGGCACAACGGGAAACTACTTCCACAATGTGTTCTTGTTGGGTAGCCAGGATCCTGATGATCTGGTGTTCTTTTTTGGCTTTTTTACCAACACTGGCTGCCTGGACGCCGGCACCTACTACCTGGTGGTCGATTCAAGTGAAATGTTTGTGGGCGACTATGAGCTCTTTGTTCAGTATCTGCCCTGCGACTACGATCCCTGTCTGGACCAGAGTATCACCGAGATTGACCTGACCGGCGGACACTGGACAGACACCGGCGACAACATCCTTGCACCGGATGTGGTGGCCAGCTACTCTGGCGATGTTTGCTATCGCCTGGAAACAGAACAGCCCCTGGCTTTCACGCTTACAACGGTCCTGCCCGGCACGGACTATGATACCGATGTATATCTTTTTGCTGATCATTCGCCTTGTGATCCAGAGTTCGACCCGGAAGCAGACTTTGTGCTGTACAACGATGGACTTGAAGCAGACAATTACATGGCCGAGTTTCAGTACAGTTGCGACCAACCGCTTCCTCCTGGCGAGTACTACCTCATTCTAACTGGCTACTACGAAATCTGCGGTGACTACGAAGTGCGCATCGATGTGGAGAACTGTGGATCGGCCGCAGCCGAAGAAACCCCCACTGGCTTTGCTTTGGAGCAGAATTACCCGAATCCTTTCAATCCCAGCACGAGCATCAGCTTCAGTTTGACCGAGACAGGCCCGGCAACGTTGGCGGTGTACAATTTGGCCGGACAGGAAGTAGCCGTGTTGGCAAGTGGTCTGATGGAAGCTGGTGCACACACACTTAGCTTCGATGCAAGCGATCTTAGCAGCGGCGTCTATGTGTACACGTTGCAAAGCGATGCGGGCAGTCTGAGCAAGAAAATGGTGCTGGTGCGCTAGGTTAACTTTCAACCCTCTACAGGGCCTTTGTACGATCACTCGCCCCCGATAGCGAAAGCTGGCTGGGGGCTTTTTTGTTCTTCTGAATACTCCGATTTGTTACAATGGGGAGCGCACACAGCATGCAGTTCTGTGTGACACACGAATCTCATGGGAAAACCTGCACAAGCGGGAAATTGATCAAGAAAGAGCATGAGTAGATTCCGCTCGCTGTTTCTCTCTTGCTGTTTCTTGAATCACAAAGGAGTAGATATGCGTGGAATGTGCTTGCTTGCTGGACTTCTGAGCGTTGCGCTTCTGGCTCCGGTTCAGGCAGAGAGTAGTCTCGTCTTTGGCGTCAAGCCCGGGGCAACGCTGAACTCAGCGTATTTAGGTATGCAGCAGGGGCGCCTGCTTCCCTTCCTCGGACTCGATATTGTCGGCATCAAGGTGTCGAATACTACCACTGACGACTACACTTACCATAGCGAATACTCGGATTACGGGTATCGCGAGCTTGAAACGGATGAGTATGAAGGAAGCGCGCTGCTGATCCTCCCACAGATTGGAGCCAAGTACTACTTCAAAGACAGTGGGATTCGTCCCTATCTGTTGGGAAGTGTCTTCTTCTCGATGCCCTTTGTCAGTGTTGAGACAAGCAATACCACAGAGTATTGGGATTTCGAAGGAACTGAGTTGGTTGATCACGGCATCTACAAGGACTCGGGAGACGATGGAGAAGCCGAGGATTTCGCCAAGGAAGTGCTCAGCTTCTGGGGTCTGACCCTTGGTGGTGGTGTGGAGTACTTCTTCAGCGAGCATTTCAGCGTTGGTGGAGAGTACGGCATCCGCATGCTCTTCAACAAGGTTGAAGACTCGGATAGCAGTTCTAATGAGTGGGATAGCAGCAGCTCCACTAGCGATTGGAACGACGAGATTGATCTGAGCATCAAGCTCAGCTACTCCGCAATCTCCCTCAACTACTACTTCTAGACTTCGCCTCACTTCAAGTAAAACACGCCCCCGATGGCCGTACGCTGTCGGGGGCTTTTCACTTAGGTCCCGGACAGCACGTGCCTTGCACGTGCGCGTCGTCTTTCGTACCCTTGACCGTTCTGTTGTACTACCACTTTAGAGGCTGGATGTCGGAGATTGTCTGACACACGGACGACCGGATAGCGGCGTCCTGCAGCACAGGCTGCACGTCAAGGTTTAGTTTATCGTGACACACCGCTGCTGTCGGCAGCGGCCAATAGAGTACTATCATGAGCAAACATCCGGAATTGGAAGCACTCGGCTGGGACGAGTACTTCGAGTATAGTCAGGGCTATTCTTCCACACATCGTTTTGCACGAGTTGTTGCTGTTGATCGCGGCCAGTTGCTGTTAATGGATCACACAGAACCATTTCGTGCTACACTTCCCGGCAGCATGCTGTATCACAATTCTAAGGCCAGCGACCTGCCCTGTGTTGGCGACTGGGTCTGCGTGCGCAAAAGCTCATCTGCAGAAGGTTGTGTGATACAAAGTCTGCTTGATCGAAAAAGTGAAATCAGTCGAAAGACGGCAGGTCGCAGCGTGAC
The DNA here is from genome assembly GCA_963663545.1 of Candidatus Delongbacteria bacterium. Taxonomy (GTDB): domain Bacteria; phylum CAIWAD01; class CAIWAD01; order CAIWAD01; family CAIWAD01. Next base: position 1,222,751 of record OY760505.1, on the reverse strand, counting down.
ACAACAGATGATCGCCGCCAACGTCGATTTCGTAGTTGTGGTCATGTCCTGCCACTATGATTTCAACCTGAAGCGCTTGGAACGCTACCTGCTGATGATCGAAGAAGGTGGTGCCGAGGCGCTAATTCTTCTGACCAAAACCGACTTGGTGACACCAGAAGAGCTGGCCGAACAACTTGGTGTGATACACAGCGCTGGAATCTGCGCACAGGTGTTCACTCTGAGTCATGCGACACAACGGGGCGTTGACGAGTTCAGACAGCAACTCAAAGTGGCGCACACCTACTGCTTCGTCGGCTCTTCAGGAGTTGGCAAGAGTACGCTGATCAATCATTTGTCAGGTCGTGATACACAATTGACCGCAGGAGTCAGCGCTACGGGAGAAGGCACGCATACTACGGTCCGCCGTGAGCTGATTCTGCTTCAGGGCGGGGCTTTGGTGATTGACAACCCGGGGATGCGCGAGTTTGGTGTGTTGGCGGGTGAAGCTGGCTTGAACAGTGGCTTTGCGGACATTGCACAATTGGCTTCAGGCTGTCGCTTCCGCGATTGCACTCACAGCGGCGAACCCGGTTGTGCCGTGCACGCAGCGCTAGCCGAAGGCCGCATCCTCCAGGAGCATTACGACAACTACCGCAAGTTGAAAGAGGAGTCCGACTTCCACCAATTGTCTCAACTGGAACGACGCCACAAAGAGCGTGATTTTGGCCGGTTTTTGAAGCAGGCCAAGAAGCGCAGACGGTGATACAAGTACTGAATGCGGAGCCTTGCCGGGAGGCCGACAGGGCTCCGCAATTCCTATGCTCCCTTATTGCCACAAGAATTTGATGTGTAGCTAAACATTTGAAAATTTGATTATTAGTCTCGCGTTATCGAAATTTTCCGTATGTAGCTGGCGGACCTCATCTCCAGCAGGCAAGACACCCAGAATGTGGCCAATTCAGGCAAGCATAAGCCGCGATTCAGGAGGAGCCCATGAGTCCTTACGCAAGCACCAAGCTCTTTTGGGACAAGCGCTTCGGCGAACTTCTGCAGTCGCAGAAAAACATGAATGCTGGCGTGCCCTACACGTATCCGGAGCTGGAAGAGGCCATGCAATGGCTTGCAGAGACGCAGGGATGCATCCTGGATTTCGCAAGCGGCAGCGGGGCCATTCTCTTGCGCACGCTCGCCATTGGCGGGCAACAAGGAGTGGGATTTGAGTTGTCGGAGCACGGTGTGGAGCTGGCGCGACGATGGGCGCTGGCGAATCAACTGCAGGAGCGCGCCCGCTTTCAGACAGGCGGCGTGGAGGCATTGCGGGAGATGGCTTCGTGTACAATGGACGGCGCCGTGCTCTTCAACATTCTAGACAACATTCTACCCGAGGACGCGCAGCGAGTACTGACGGAATGCGCTCGCATCCTCACGCCAGGGGCGCGCCTTTTGATCAAGCTGAACCAGGATCGTGATCGCACCTACTTCGATCCGGAGCGCTTCGAGGAACTGAGCCCCGGTTTCTATCGCGCCCGCAACGGTCTCTATCTCTGGTCGTTGAGCGAGGAGAAACTGTGCGAGCTGCTTGAGGGCAAGTTTGAACTACTTCGCAAGGAACGAGTGCGGCTATCAAATGCAGGGAACTATCACCGCTTGTATTACCTGCAGCGAAGTGTCTGAGTATAGACATCAAAGTGTGTATCACAATTGCCAAGGAGTCGGATCATGCCGTATCAGTCGACAATTGAGTTTTGGGACCAGCGCTTTCAGCAGGTCCTGGATAGCGGACGCGTTTACCAAATGGGTACTCCGCATCCCTGGGCTGATATCGAGAACGCCCTTGCCTGGCTTTGCGAGAGATCCGGCGCCGTGCTGGATTTCGGGTGTGGTACGGGGAGTATTGTGATACGCAGCATGGGACTTGGCATGCAACGTGGTCTTGGTATCGATATCTCGCCCATAGCTATTGAAGTGGCGCAGAAGGCAGCGCGCGAGAATGGCCTTGTGTCACAGACTGAGTTCATTGCTGGAGGGGTAGAGCAGCTTACGGAGCTTCAAGAACACTCCTTCGAGTGCTGCGTGCTTTTCAATCTTATCGACAATATCCTGCCCGTCGACGCCCGTCGCGTGCTGGACGACGTGTACCGTGTATTACGCCCGGGTGGCCGGCTGCTCATTAAACTGAATCAGAATCTGCCGCCAGAGGCGCTTGAGGACGACTACTTCACAGAAGTGGCGCCTTTCTTCTATAGCGAGAAATCCGGCTTGTACCTGTGGGATCTGAAGGACGAAACACTGCGCGAGTTGCTGAAGGGCCATTTCGAAATCCATGCGGAGAGAAAGGTGTTCTTTCCTGAATCGGAGCGCTTCAACCGCCTGTTCCAGCTGATCAAGCTGGGTTGAACGAGACTTGTTGAGCGCTGTATCACCGCCAGGCGTTTTCAAGATACTCTGCCATCTTTCCCGGGCATTCTGTTTCCATGAACCTGGAGGTGGTGGATGAAGCTGTTGGATGGCAAGTGGGCGCTCGTTACCGGAGCCAGCCGCGGAATCGGTCAGCGCGTGGCCGTGGGTCTGGCCGAACATGGCTGCAATCTTGTGATACATGCGCGACACTGCGAGAACCTGCGGCAGACACACGGATTGCTGGCAGCATCTGAGATCCGTTGTTACGAAGTAGCCGGCGAACTGGATACGCAGGCTGGTGTGAACCAGGTGATCGAGGCTGTGAAGGCTTGCGAAGTCGGCATCGATGTGCTCTACAACAATGCCGCTGTGCAGCTTCCCTGGCAGGATGTCTGGGAGATCGGACGTGATACATGGGAGCGCACAATGGCGATCAACGTGTATGCTCTTGTGGAGTTGTGCACGGCCTTTGTTCCAGCTATGATCGAGCGCGGATTCGGGCGCATTGTCAACGTCAGCTCGGGAATCCGTGATCTGCCTCAGCTGGCACCTTATGGCGCTTCCAAGGCCGCGGTGGACAAGTACACTCAGGATCTGGCGGCTCATCTGCGTGACACAAATGTGTTGATCAACACGATCGATCCGGGCTGGTTGCGAACTGATCTTGGGGGGCCACAGGCAGACCACGACGTTGACAGCGTACTTCCCGGCGCTTTGGTTCCCATCCTTGAACCCGCCAGCGGACGCAACGGGCAGCGGTACTCTGTGCAGGATGCAACCTGGGTGGGAGACGCCTTCCGCTACTACGACGATTGATCCAATGGCAATTTTCTACTTTGTGCCCGGTGCCAGTCATGGATTACGCCCTGCTGGCGCGAAGGGCCTTGGCCGGTTGAATCGGACGATGGGCCTCGTACGGCTCTGTGATCCATTATGATGCGCTCGGGAGGATTTTGTGAAGTCCACATGGCGGGCTTTTCTAGTCAGTCTCATTCTGTTGCTTGCCGATACTCTTTGCCTTGGCCTGCTGTGGGTTGCTGCCTGGCAGATTCGCAATATCATGACCGCGATCAATGGCGGCGGTCTGCTGCCAATCAATCCGCTGGATTCCTACCTGGTCGTGTTGCCCAAGATGCTCATCGGTTGGGTCGCGGTACTGGCCGGATTTCGCGCTTACCGCCACAAAGGGAAAATCAGCTCGCTGAACGAGGTTCGCGACATCTACAAGACAGCGCTGGGCCTTTTTTTCGCGACGATTTTCGTCGACTTCGTTTTCCGCCACGGCGACATCAGCCGTGCGGTCATTTTCACTGCCGCAGCCTTCCATGCCATCTACCTCTACGCCAGCCGCAGTCTGCTGCGGTATATCAAGACCCAGCTGCGGGAGCGCGGCATCGGCCTGATTCGCGCTGCTGTGATAGGAGCCGGTGATACAGGGCGCAGAGTAGCACGGCACTTGCGCACGCATCCCGAAATCGGGTACGAGCTGGTCGGCTTCATCGACAAGAAGGCCGATGAGTTGGAGAGCCAGATCGACGGCGTTCCGGTTATCGGCAGTAGCGAGAACCTGGCTGACACACTGATTAAAAATGGAGTGGAGGAGGTCTTTCTCGCCATTCCCAGTCTGAATCAGAATGATACGCTGAATCTGGTGGTGCAATGCGAAGCGGCCAAGGTTCACTTCAAGATCGTCAAGCAGGATCTGATCGAAGTAATTGCCGAGCGCGTGAAGATCGATGATATCGGCGAATTCCCTGTGATACAATTGAAGGACGGCCATTTGCATCCCTTCTCGCTGGCCGTCAAACGCGTGCTGGATCTGATCATGGTCAGTGTGGCGCTGGTTCTGGCGTCGCCGCTTTTTGTCGGTGTTGCCATTGCCGTTCGCATGAGCTCGGAGGGCCCTGTGCTTTTCAGCCATGATCGTGTGGGGCAGGATGGCAAAATCTTTCGCCTGCACAAGTTCCGCACCATGTATCACAACACCAATCCCTATCAGGTTGCCCCAGGTGATCAGAGCGATTCGCGTATCACGCCTATTGGCCGCTTCTTGCGCTCGAGCAGCCTGGACGAATTGCCGCAGCTCTTCAATGTCCTCAAGGGTGACATGAGCATGGTGGGGCCAAGGCCTGAAATGCCCTTCATCGTTGAGACCTATGAACCCTGGCAGCGCCGTCGCCTGGATGTGCCGCAGGGGATTACAGGCATCTGGCAAATTTCAGGTCGCAAAGATCTTCCGCTGCATTTCAACCTGGAGTACGACTTCTACTACATCCGCAACTGGTCGATTTTGCTGGATATCTCCATTCTGTTGCGGACCGTACCCGCCGTGCTCTTCCGCAAGGGCGCCTTCTAGAGTTTCAGTCCATTCATCGAGCGCCGCGCCTTTACAGCCGACACAGATGGAGTCTTGCCCTGCCTGTCCGCTGTCTGTCGGGTTTGACATTTCGCACAGAGCTTCACGCAGCAGCATAATCAAGTTGTTAAGAAACAATGAGCGATGCGGGCGATGGACTCGGCTTGGTTTTTGCACAGTCCAATCCATCGAAACCCGCTTGCGGAGTGCTGTATAGGCAACTCCGCTCTCCTTCGTTCGGGCTTCACTATGTTGTGGGGTCGCACTCCATGCATGGGCATGGAAGCGTGAAGAGTAAGATGGAAGCAAGCCAAGGAAGCTATCCTGCATGTCCAGACTGCATAACCTGTGTATCACCGGCCTGTGCCTGGCCCTTCCCCTGTTGCTGAATTCATGTGCCGAGCGTCAGGACGCTCTGGAAACTGAGTTGCAGCTGATCGGCGTCTGGAGCGACGTCTATGACGATGTCGCCGATATTTCTGTTGGCGAGAACGCGCTCTATGTGCTTAGCAACAACCGCCGTGGAATCCTGACTTTTGACCTCAACATGGAGTCCGCGCCCGTACCTGTTGGCGGTGCTCCCGACCTGGGTAGCTTGTATGACCCAAATGATGACACTTTCATTTCGAGCTATCTGGTGGACGACCATCTGCTTTTTGCCAAGCTGGCCACGAACCTGTTGGTGTTCGATGTCAGCGATCCACTAGCGCCCGTTTACATTCGCACATTCTTTGCCAGCGGCGTCAACAACGAGTTCGTGCTTACCGAGGCTGTCTCAAGCATTGAAGACGACGTAGTCGTTGAGCGCGACTATTACTACATGTATTACAGCGATCGCAGTGATGGCCTGTTGTGTCACAAATGGTTGACCGATCCGGTGGAGGCTCCGGCGTCAAGCCCCGGCCTGTGGTTCTACACGGGCGCGAACCCCACTTCGGAGTACTTTTCGACTCTGCGCACGGACGAATACGAGAACGACGGCAACGACCTTGTGGTCGTGGATGACATCATTTACCTGGCGAATGGCGAGTATGGCCTGAAGATCTTCCGCATTGCCGGTTCGCGCATGCCGATGAACCTTGAGGAAATTGCCACGCTGCGTTTGCCCGGAGACGCTATTCGTCTGGACGTGGACGGAGATCTGGCAGCTATCGCGCTTGGCGGTGACGGATTGGCCATTGTCGATGTCAGCGATCCCAGTCGTCCTTACCTGCGCAGCCTGCACGAGCCCGGCGGTACTACACTGGATGTTGAGCTGAGTGAGCAGCATGCTTTTCTGGCCAACAGCTCAAAGGGAACCCTGGTGCTGGATCTGACAGATCCCGCTCATCCCAGTCAGCGCTGGCAGTATGTGAGCCACTATGCGCAGCGTATCCGGCTGGCCCACGGCAGAATCTATGTGGCCGATCGCAATGACGGTCTGCTGATTCTCAACAACCCCTTGAATTGACAAGAACAACCAATACCAAAACGAGGAACTGGAGAACATGAAGCGATTCCTCACCGCTCCTCTGATTCTGAACGGCCTGTTGGCGTTGGGCGCCACCGGCCTCTTGCAGACCGTGGTCGCCGTTGATCCGCCCATGTACTGGGATCTGGTCGACGGAACTCCCGTGCGTCAGGGCTACCACATCGAGTGGCAGCGCTCCGCTGAGAATGGCGCGAACGGCGAGTTCATCATCAGCTGGTCCGATACTCGCTTCGGCTTGCGCGATCTTTTCGCACAGAAGGTCGATGCGTCCAGTCCTGCTGCACCCAAGCAGTGGAGTGATACACACGGTGGCGAAAGCGTGGATTGTCTCATTGTCAACGCCGATGTGATCCGTCAAGAGGATCCGGTGTTGATTACCGATGAGGCAGGCGGCGCCCTTGTCAGCTGGATTGACTTCCGCGACGACCTGTCCGGCGACATCTACATGAACCGCCTGGTCGATGGTACGGGCAACGGTGCCCTGGCCTGGGATCCGGATGGCGTCATGATTTGCGACGAGTGCGCCAATGGCAGCGAGAACATGAGCAAGAGCCAGTGCATCGATGGCGCGGGCGGCTCGTGGATCGTCTGGTCCGACCATCGCGCGACGACCTGGGATCTCTACCTCAGCCACATCGACATTGATGGCAACATCGATACCAACTTCGGCCTCAATGGTCGCGCACTTTGTAATGAAGTGGGTGATCAGCGTACCATGTCGATGGAGCACGATGGCAATGGTGGTGCTTTCATTGTATGGGTTGACCAGCGAGATGCTGCCGATGACAACCTCTACATCGAGCATGTGCTGGCCAATGGCACCTATGTCAACAACGACAACGGTCGAGTTGTCACCGATGCGCCGGGACGTCAGTACTCGGCCAAAGTCACCTGGGATGGCGCCGACGGTGCCTTTGTTGCGTGGGTCGACCTGAGCAATGACAACGCCGGCGATGTGTACGTGCAGCATTTCAACTCCAGCCTGGAACCAACATTTGCCGCTGGTGGCGTGGCTGTGGCTGCACAGGAAAACAACGCCGAGGCGAATCCGCGTATCACGCCTGCCGGTGATGGCACAACGCTGATGATCTGGGAAGACAACCGCAACGATCCGGGCAACACGCAGGCAGACATCTACGCGCAGAAGATGTCGCCCACCAACCTGACCCTCTGGGGCGAGGGTGGTGTGCCGGTGACCTTGGCCGCGGGCAATCAGAGCCAGGCGCGTCTGGCCGCCGACGTCGACGGCTCGGCCTTTGTCGTGTGGGAAGATTATCGCCACGAGAACTACGCGGCCATCTACGCGCAGAAGCTGACCGAGTTCGGCACGCGTCTGTACAGCAACGATGGCGTGTACGTCATCGACAGCGGTGACGACGCCATTGCACCCGCTCTGCGTCCTGACAATGAAGGCGGCGTCTTTGTTGCCTGGGGCGATTTGAGTCGCGGCAGTTTGGGCATCTTCACTCAGCACTTGAATAGCGCGGGCGAAGCCACTTTTGCCGATGACGGTGATGACTCCGCCTGGGGAATCAGTGGAAGCTGCTCCAGCGTGAAGAACATCGGCAACGATGACGGAGTGCTTGTGTTCTGGGTTGATCCGCGCAACGGTGATGGTCCTCACGTCTACATGCAGAATCTGGCGCGTCAGGACGGCGAACCGCAACTCGATGACAACGGAGTGCCCGTTGATCTAAGTCTTGCGGGTGGCCAATTCAGCTACCAGGTGCTCGATGATGGCGAAGGCGGTGCTTTCGTCCTGATCGAAGCCGGCTCGGACCGCGCTCAACAGGCTTTCCTTACGCGCGTCGATGGTAGCGGCAACATGATCTGGGACGAGAGCAAGCCCGTTACCCCGAACTTTGATACCAGCAGTGGTCTGGAGTACCAGGAGCGAGTACGTATCGCCCTTAGCGGTGACCATGTCGTCATCGGCTGGTCCGGTGTAGACACCGACTACAGCGACTTCTATGCTGAAGTTGGCGCTCAGGCCTTCGACTTCAACGGCAACCAGCTCTGGGGTGGCGACGGCGTGCGTATCACGAGCACGGCCAACAGCATGCCCGATATCAACGAGAAGTTTGATGCCATCGTGCCCGACGGCAACGGTGGTGCCTGGATTCTGTGGGACAGTGGCAACTGGGCTGACACCAACGTGCTGATGCAGTACGTGAGTGCTGCCGGTGAGATGCAGTACGACGCGGCTGGAGTTGCTTTTGCTGATGGCGACGGCAAGCAGGAAGCCGCCCGCGCTGTGGCTCGTACTGGCGGTGGATTGATTGGCGTTTGGCTGGATTACGCCGCCGAAGACTCCAACTCTGACCTGATCGCGCGTGCCTATAATGCCGCTGGCACACTGCTGTGGACAAGGGAAGTAGACATGCGCACCGGTAGCCAGAAGACGCCCGTGATTCTGAGCGACAACGCTGGTGGCGCTTACGTGCTTTACACCGACTTCAGCAACAACGTAGATGACGATGCTTATCAGCGTCACCTGCTGGCTGACGGTACCCTTGAGTGGAGTGACACCGATGGCGAGATCTACGTGGCTTCGGGTACGCAGGAAGACGTGACCGGTGCCATTGTACCGCGTAATGGTTGGAACGGATTGGTGGCGGTGCTTTCCGCAGAGGAAACAGCCGATACGACCGGCTTCAAGGATCTTTACGCCCAGGATGCTCATGTGTTTGCAGGTGGCGGCGCTATTGACCATGTCAACTACAACGGCACGTTTGCCGAGTACTTCCACACGCAGCGTGAGCCTGCGGTCAGCTATGACCGCGCCGACGGTGTCTATGTGAGCTGGATCGATATGCGTGCCAGTGGCAAGGAAGACATCAAGGACATCTACACGACTCGTATTGATGATGTGGATACCGATGTAGCGGTACAGGCCGAGCCTCGCGCGTTCCACCTGGCCCAGAACTACCCGAATCCCTTCAATCCGGAAACCATCATCGATTTTCAGATTGTGACACCGGGCCAGGTCAATCTGGCGGTGTACAACCTGCAGGGACAGCTTGTGCGTACTTTGGTGAACGGCGAGATGGCTTCTGGTACGCATCAGGTTCGCTTTGATGCCAGTGCATTGGCCAGCGGCGTCTATGTTTATCGTCTGACGAGCAACAACATGAGTCAGGCGAAGAAGATGATCCTGGTGCGCTAGGGCCGTCTGAGTTCAGGAAACGCTTTGCATGAAGTTGCAGCAGATCAGTGGTGATTGATTTGCCTAACGGATAGCGCACGTCTTTTGCCATGACCCGTGTCCTGCGACACATGCGCTGATGATCAGAGAAGCCCCCGGACCTTGTCGGCCGGGGGCTTCTCTCTTTTGGCGGAGTAGCGTAGTTATGTCTGCGTCACTTCAGCATCAAGACTCTGGCCATTGTCATCTGTGATCCATTGTCCAGGCGCACGAAGTAGTTTCCAGTGGGTTGATCTTCCAGACTCAGGTTGAGCTGATGGCGACCGGAGCTGTAGTCGGCGGCAACTGGCTGCCGCACACGTTGGCCAATGAGGTTGTAGACGCTCAGCGTGATACGTGCGGCATGGGCCAGTTCAAACTCGATGTTCAACGCGGCATTGAAGGGGTTGGGATAGCAACTCAGCAAGCGCAATTCTTCGGGCCGCGTCCGGGGAGCTGCGGGCAGCGTATTTGAGTTGGGGGCGAACTCCACCAGAAAGATACCTCCGGTGCCTGCGGGCAAGGTCAGGATGCGCGTGTCACTGCTGAAATTGGTGTACTCGTTGCCTTCGTGTGATACAGCCACTATCTCCAGACCTGCGGCATCCACTGCGATGGGCGTCAGCGACAATTGGCGGTCGTAGTCGACAGGCGTAAAACTGTAGTACAACGATGCGTGGCCGCCGTGATACAATAGATGTCCGTAGAGGTAACTGTAATAGCCGGTTTCAATGGAGTGGTAGCCAGCCTTGGATCCATTGCCCTTGGTCGTCCCCCACGTTTCCTCCCCCTCACGCGTGCGATTTTCGTAGATCTCACCATAGGTGTGATCCACGAAGTAGTTCATGAAAAAGTGCAGGCTGCTGTCGGCCATAGTAATTGGGCGCGTGTCCTCGCCCAGCAGACCGTTCAGTTCAAGACCGGCCATCACCGCCTGTTCCATCTGCCACCAGGCTTTGGTGGTGTCGGGATTGCCCCACATCAGCATATCGCCCGTCAGCCGGTTGTAGTCCTTGTAGGGGCCGCCGTACTCGTGGTCGTAGCCCATTTCCCAGACATTTGTGAACAGGCGGTTGGCGGGTTCCAGCAAACTGGCATCGCCCGTGACACGCGAGATGCGCCCCAGACACCAGGCAGCTTTTAGCACGTGACCCATGATGGTCATGGTTTCACCGTTGTCAGGTGTCCAGTCGATATCGTATTCCTCGGCAAAGCCGATCACCTGGTCGTCCATGCTACCCACCAGGTGGGTTACAATGTTGTCAGCGAGCTCATTCAGCCGTGCGTTGTAGGCTGGATCGCCTTGCATCAGCTCCAAGAGCAGGCAATGTGTGGTAATGGCATCTACGGTGGCATTGAAGCTCTTGCCGTGAGGATTGCTGCCGTCGCGGTAGACCCAGTCGTAGTAGCCGAAGTAGTCGTCGCGATCATCCCAGAAGACCTCTTCCAGATAGTCGTAGCCCTCCAGGAGCCAGCGCCAGGCGGTGGTATCCTGTGTCGCCTCAACGTATGCCGCCAGACCCAATAGCGCGTAGTGTGCGTCAAACGCAGACTTCCCGCCGTTAGGATTTGTGGGATCACCATCCTCATCTAACTCGGCAAACCATCCACCATAGCTTTCATCCCAAGCGTGCTCGTGCATCCACCAGAGCGCCTCCCGAGCCAGCGCAAGCCATTGTGTGTCACCGGTGAGCATGAAGGCGCGTACCATGCCGTATGCGTTACGTGTCTGTGTCAGCATGTTCTTGGCGGTTCCTGTGACACCGCCGCTGCGACTGACGTTCGTGTAAAAGCCGCCCTGATCATCATCCCAGACGCCTTCCCAGAAGGCGGCACAACTGTCGACATAGGCAATATTGTGGTCGGGGTCCTGCAGGTAGACGCAGATCTCTTGCGCCAGGATCGGTCCGACGCTGCAGAGCAGGAGCAGCGAAACAAACAGGTATCGGTTCATGAGAGGCTCCTTTCGATTGTTGGCAAAGTAAGGAAGCGCAAGTAGTCGCTCTACCCTATGTTGTTTGTATCACGAAAGGAGAAGAAGCATGAAGGTTCTGGCGATCAACGGTAGTCCACGAAAAGGCGGAAACACGGCACAGCTCATCGAACAAGTGTTTCTGTCCCTGCGCAAGGAGGGCATTGAATGTGATACGCTGCAGATTGGCGGACAGCCCATTCACGGCTGCACGGCCTGTCGCAAGTGCTTCGAGCGTGAACACCCTGGCTGCGTGATTACCAAGGACGGCATCAATGAGCTGATTCCGCGCGTGCTGGAGGCTGATGCGTTGCTGATAGGGTCCCCCGTCTATTTCACCGATGTAACCGCAGAGACCAAAGCCTTTATTGACCGGGTGGGGTATGTGTGTAGAGGCCGGAACCTGCTGCGGCGAAAACTGGGTGCTGCGGTGATCGCTGTGAGACGCGCTGGTGCACTTCACGCCTTCGATACCATTAATCACTTCTTTCTTGTCAACGAGATGATGGTTGTCGGTAGTAGTTACTGGAATCTGGGTATTGGACGTGAGCCGGGCGATATTCATCAGGATGAGGAAGGCCTGCGAACCATGCACACTCTTGGCGAGAACATGGCCTGGGCACTAAAGGCGCTGGCCGAGACCTAACAACAAAGGGCCGGTTTTCCGGCCCCTCGTAATACTATGTCGACGCGTGTTACAGGCCGTAGACGGGTGTGTACTTTTCGCGCAAATACTCGACGAAGTACTTGGCCTTCAGTGGCTCGCCCGTGATACGTTGCACCAGTTCCGGCGCATCGTACTTGCGACCGTGAGTGTATACCTGGTCGCTCAGCCATTCGCGCAAGGGCGTCAGATCGCCCTGTGCCAGCTGTTGTTTCAATTGTGGAAGGCGCTTGTGGGCTGTGTTCCAGATCTGCACGCCGTAGAGATTACCCAGCGCATAAGTGGGGAAGTAGCCTACCGTTGCGTCGGACCAGTGCATGTCCTGCAGACAGCCTTCTTTGTCGCTTGCGGGCTTGATGCCCAGGTAACTCTGCATCTTTGCGTTCCAGGCTTCAGGCAAATCGGCCACCTTCAGTTCCCCTGAAAGCAGTTCCAATTCTAGCTCGAAGCGCAGGAAGACGTGCAGACTGTAGGTTACTTCATCGGCCTCGATGCGAATCAGGCTGGGTTTCACGCGATTGATAGCACGGTAGAAGGCCGTATCATCCATTTGACCGAATTGCGCGGGAAATAGCTTGCGTACACGCGGGAAGAGCCACTGGCAGAACTGCGGGCTACGGCCAACCAGGTTCTCCCATAGACGACTCTGACTCTCGTGAATTCCCAGACTCGTTCCACCTGCCAGATAGGTGCGATCGTAGAGCTGTGATACGTTTTGCTCGTATAGCGCATGACCGCCTTCGTGCATAGTGCCAAAGAGCCCGGCCTTGAAGTCGTCGCGATGAATGCGCGTTGTAACACGCACGTCCCCGACGCCGAATTCAGTAGTGAAGGGGTGTGGGCTTTGGTCCTGGCGACCATTGTCGAAATTGTAGCCCATGGCTTCCAACACACTAATGCCAAGATCCCACTGCGCCTGCGGATCAAAATCGCCGTACAGACACGCGTCGTCCACCTGACTGTTGCGCTCAAAAATGCTCTTGCAAAGCGGGACGAGATCCTGCTTTACCTCATCAAAGACCGCCTTGAGTTTGCTGGTAAGCATGCCGGGCTCGTATCTCCCGAGCAGGGCATCATAGGGTTGCTCGGCATAGCCCAGGGCTTCGGCTTCACGACGGCAAATGGAGAAGATCGCTTCCAGATGGGGACGAAAACCGGCGAAATCATTGGCCGGTTTACATGCCATCCAGGCATCCATCGCCTTTCCCGTGATACGCGACTTTTCTTCGACTAACGCTGCTGGCAATTTGACAGCCTGATTGTATTCGCGACGTATCACACGCACCATACGTGCTTCATCGCTCTCTGGATCGAGCTTTGCCACAGCTTCTTCCGCACGGGCCAGCAACTCCCCGGTAGCGCTGGCACTGAAAACCTCGTGAGACATGGATTCAAGGGTTGTCATCTGGCGTACGCGTGCCTCGAGTCCGCCCTTCGGCATGTAGGTGTGCTGGTCCCAACTAAGCACGCCAGCAGCTGAGTTTAGATCAAGTACTGTGTACAGCCGTTCCTTTAACAGATCAATAGCATTGGGCATCATTCACTCCCGTTTCGCCGGTGGCACTGGGCCATTGTATTCCATACAATAAGGTATGGCATTGGGTGCTTTCGGGCCAACCTCCGTGATACGTGTGAGTTCAAAATGAAGGCAAATGCATCCGGCCATGCCCTGCAAGTGCGATCGGTCTTTGGTTGCAGGTTTGTTCCAGCGGCCGGCTAAAGGGATATTGCTCCTTCGTTTAAGGAAAGACTCCATGCTTGCACTGATTACCGGCGCTTCCTCTGGAATTGGACGCGCACTAGCACGCGAATTCGCCAAAGATGGCTACAGCCTGGTTCTCATTGCTCGCCGGGAGGACGAACTCTATCAACTGGCGCGTGAGCTGAAACGGGAACACGGCCGCAGCTGCGAGTGCATACCGCTGAACCTTGCGGATCACGAAAGCGCCCGGCGGCTTTGCTGGTTGCTGGACGAGCGTGATCTGAAAGTAGACGTGCTGGTGAATAATGCCGGCTTTGGTATGGGCGGTGTTTTTCATGAGCAGGACTACCGTAGACAGCTGGAATTGATGTCTGTGAATATGGCTGCGCCGGTCGAGCTTACGCGTCTTCTGCTGCCAGGAATGAAAGAGCGCAACGCCGGCGGTATTCTCTTTGTTGCCTCTATTGCAGCAGCTTTGCCCGGTCCACTGATGGCTTTGTATTACGCCAGCAAGTCTTTCGTGACACACTTTGCTGAAGCGTTGCATTACGAGCTTCGTGACACAGCGCTTCACGTTTCATGCTTGTGTCCTGGTCCGGTGAAAACAGGCTTTGCTGATGAAGCGGGCATGGCGCAAAGCACCCTGTTCAACAGGCGGATGCAACGCGCTGAACGAGTGGCTACCATCGCTTATCGTGATTGGAAGCGTGGCCATCGCTTGATCTTTCCTGACGCTGCCAGTGCCTGGACCTACCGATTGGCCCGTTTCCTCCCGCACTGCCTGTCGATGCCCATCGTAGAGAGGCTGCATCGCTGAAAGGATTACTATGGAAAAACGTTCTGTAGCACTTGTTACCGGAGCTTCTGCCGGAATCGGTCGCGATACATGCCGAGTCCTGGCCCATGCCGGTTACGATTTGATTGCCGTAGCACGTCGCCGCGATCGTCTCGAAGCTCTGGCTGCAGAGTTGTCAACTTGCGGCTGTCGTGTGTTTCCGCTGGTTGTTGATCTTCGCCAGCGTGAAGAGGTTTTGCGCGCCTTGTCGGAGCTGCCCGAGGACTTTTCGGCCATTGATGTGCTGGTGAACAATGCTGGCCTCGCTATTGGCGTGGATCCACTGCAAGAGGGTGATCCCGCCGAATGGGATGTTGTTCTTGACACCAATGTGCGTGCTTTGCTGACCATGACGCGCGCCATTGTGCCGGGCATGATCGAGCGCGGTCGTGGCCACATCGTCAATATCGGCTCTATTGCCGGGCGACAGACCTATCCTGGCGGCGCTGTCTATTGCGCCACCAAGGCGGCGGAACTTGCACTGACACGTGGACTGGGAATGGATCTGGTGCGCACACCGTTGCGTGTTACAACCATCGATCCCGGACTTGTAGAGACAGAGTTTTCTGTGACACGATTTCGCGGTGACAAGGGCAAGGCTGATGCCGTGTATCACGATCTGACACCGCTCGGACCAGCAGATGTCGCCGAGGCCGTGCGCTGGGTTGTGACACAACCACCGCATGTGCAGGTGAGTGAGATCGTCCTTTTCCCCACTTGTCAGGCCGCTGCAACAGTTGTTCATCGTGGATCGGGAGCCTAGTATGACGCAGCGCGGACAACGTAGCCAGCACGTATCGGAGCTAACACTTTTGCACCGCGTTATTCAAGCCGTGCAAGAGGGCCATCGCGCCGATCGAACGCTGAGCCTGCTTTTCCGCGAAGAAGATCTGTCGGGTGATACACGTGCCCGCATGCTGTACATCGTTCGTGCCTGGTATCACTGGTTTACGGTTCTGCCTGAGCGCTTGCCGTTGGAAGAAGCTTTACAGGCCGCGTGTTTGCTCGAAGATCAACCCGCGCTCGCGCCGCGCGGTCCTGAGAGCGTACCCTGGCAGGCGATGAATCCTGGCCGTGAGCTGGGTTCTGTCGATCTGGCCGAACTTGAGTTGCTGCAAAAGAAGCTGACTTGGATTGGACAGCGTTTTCAGCTTGCCGAACCCACTCCTGAGAATCTGCTTCCAGAATGGATCCTCACGCGTTTGCCACGCGATATTGACGCTTGGCGTTTGGCTGTTGCCAGCGTAAGGCCACCAACGCTCTGGTTGCGCAGTACTCTGTCTTCCGCCGAGTTGAAGGAAATGATCGGACCCGGCTTGCGCGAGTTGCGTCCGCACCCAGTGTTGTCGGGCTGCGTGCGCGCCATTTGCCGACAGGATATTTACAGCACGCGCGCCTTTCGAGAGGGCGTTTTTGTGTTACAGGATCCAGCGAGCCAGGCAATCGGCATTTGTTGTGATCCAAAGCCTGGCCAACGCTGGCTGGACTTGTGTGCCGGAGCGGGTGGCAAGACGCTGCAACTCGCATCGATGATGGAGGGGCGTGGGCTGGTAATGGCGTGCGACATCCACGAGGGACGTCTGCGCGAGTTACGTCGTCGCGCGCGTCGCACTCAGCAGTTCAATTTGCAGTTGTATCACTGGGATGGCCAAATCCCACCGGGTGGGCAGCCCTACCACGGTGTGCTCGTTGATGCACCCTGTTCCAACAGTGGCACGCTGCGGCGCAATCCGGATTTGCGCGCTCGCCAGGGCGTCGAGAGTTTTGGCGAGTTGCTCGATATTCAAGCCCGTCTGCTGCGCATCGCCGCTCGACGTCTGCGTGTAGGGGGGCGACTGGTGTATTCTACTTGCAGCTTGCTTCCCGAGGAAAACGAGGATCAGGTGCGCGAATTCCTTGCCGAGAACGATCAATTCGCCCTTTGCGATTTTCCCCATCCTCTTGGTGGACCCGTCTGCAAAGGCTGGCTACGACTTGACCCTTCCTGCGGCGATCACGACGGCACTTTCATGGCGGTGCTTCAGCGCATGTCCTAATCCGCATCCTCGCCCTTGGCGGGTTCGAGATCATCTGTCCACGCACTGCGATCAGTGGGATGGGCCAGCGCCTCATAGAGCAGCCAGGTCCAGATTCCCATCAGCGGGCCCAACAACATCATGCCGAGTAACACAGGAAAAAGCACGTTCGGCGCAGGCTGTGTCGAGCTGATCATCTGCTTCAGTAACGGCAGGGAAAGTACTCCCTGAATTAGCTCGACAATGACAATCAAGCCCAGGACGGGAAGAAAGCGCGGCCGTACCAATTGCCAGGAGCGAACAAGGCAATCGCGCAACGGCAGCTGTTCGAAGACCATCACCGGAAGTACAACAGCCAATGCTGTGCTCAAAAGGAAATAGGGGACAACCAACAAAATGCCTCCTAGCAGACAGATCAGCTGCGAGACTAGCGAGAGCAGTAATAGGCTCTCGAAGCGACGCCCGCCTTCTGCAAAGGCCTGCAGCGTCGGTGTTTCGCCGTTGGCGGTAAGCTTTGCGGCGACGAGAAGACCTGCAACCAGGGGGCCTTCAATTGCCAATCCCAACGCAAGACCGATGATTGGTAGCATGCCTGCAGCTGTCGAAAGCAGGACCATGAAGAGGCCGAAGGCGAGAAATCGCACGAATTCCATCGACCACAATTCCAAACCGCGCTTGAGCACCGAGTAAACCAGATTCCGGTTCGGATTGAGCATGTCCTTGCCTTTCCTTTCTACCAGCGTTTGTTCCTTCCCCTGCTACGGCTATATTACTTGTTTCCATCATTTTGAGGCGAAGATGAACTGCGGGCGGGAGCACGTAGCAGGCAGACTGAAAGAGATCCGTGAGCGGATCGAGGCTGTGCTGCGTGTTGTTGCGTTGGGGCAGCGTGTCAAGGTGATCGGTGTGACCAAGTATCTGGAGGCGAACCAGATGCTGGAGTTGCGAGCTGCGGGATTGGAAGTTTTCGCAGAGAACCGTGTTCAGACGGCACGCCAGAAACTTGAGTTCTTTGCATCACAATGCGCAGAGTGTCAGCCGGTGGAATGGCATTTCATTGGTCACCTGCAGCGCAACAAGGTAGCCCTCGTCGTCGGGCGGTTTGGTCTCTTGCATGGAGTTGACAGCCTGCGGTTGGCTGAGGCGCTAAGCAAAGCGGCTGTTGCACAGGGCGTGATACAGGATCTTCTGCTGGAAGTCAACGTGGCACAGGAAGAGCAGAAACAGGGCTTCACGAAGGAAAGCCTTCTAGCAGAAGCCGAGACCGTGTTACAGTTGCCTGGATTGCGTGTGCGCGGATTGATGGGAATGGCACCGCTTGGAACACGCGCCGAGGCTCGTGATGCATTTAAACGACTCGCCGCCTTGCGCAGGGAATTGAAAACGCGTTACGGTGACACTCCTTTCGAGGAGTTGTCGATGGGGATGAGCGGAGATTTCGAAGAAGCCGTTGCCGAGGGCGCGACCATGTTGCGCATCGGCAGCCTTTTGTATAGCTGAAGGAACAGCGAGGAGGCCCCATGGATCAGGTCATTGGCTTTATCGCCCAGATCTACCGTCTGCTGATTATCGTTGCTGCGGTGTTGAGCTGGATCGAGGTGGATCCTGCGCATCCGGCTGTGGTATTCGTCCGACGTTACACAGAGCCCGTCTTCGCCAAAGTGCGCGGATTTGTTCCGCCTGCCGGGCGCTTTGATCTGTCACCGGTCGTCGTCTTTCTGCTCACCTTTCTGGCTGAGTGGTTGCTGACGGGTTTGATTTGCGGACGCTGGTAGGCCGGGAGGGCGAATGCTTTCGGTACAGGAAATTCGATCCGCCGAGTTTACGCGCGGGCTGCGCGGATATGACGTGGATGAAGTACGCGCCTTTCTGGGCAGCCTGGCGGATGATTACGACCAGTTGTTGCGCAGACAGGAAGAGCAGCGTCGCGAGCTGGATCAACTGCGCGGCGATTTGGATCACTATCGCAGCCTGGAGCAGGGACTGCGTGATACAATGTTGGCTGCTCGCTCCAACAGCGAGGAGACTCGCGAGAACGCCAAGCGTGAAGCCGATCTGATTATGCGCGAGGCGGAGCTGAAGGCCGAACAGCAATTGCAGCAGGTGCGCAAGCGTATTCAGCATCTGCACGATGAGTTGGAAGCGCTGCGTACGCAGAAGCAGGCGTTTCTTAGTCGGATGCGCCATGCTCTGGCCAGCCAGCAGGAATTGCTGGAAGTGTTGGCGCGTGATACAGATGGTGACCCCTCCTTTCAGGAGAACCAGGAAGGCTGAACATGTTCGATCGAGATAAAATGATTCGCGAGATCGCCGAGGCCAGTGACTGGCTGCAGGAGCGGCTGGGCGACTTCGACGCGCGTGTCGCGATTATTCTGGGGACCGGCCTTGGCGCGCTGGTGAAGGATCTGGAGATCCAGCACGAGTTCGACTACGAGCACATCCCCCATTTCCCGCTGTCCACGGTGGAGTGTCACCAGGGGCGTCTGCTTGCTGGCCGGCTGAGAGGGATTCCCGTGCTCGTCATGCAGGGACGCTTCCACTACTACGAAGGCTACAGCATGCAGCAAATCACCTTTCCGGTGCGTGTGCTGAAGCGCCTTGGTGTAGACTACCTGTTGGTGAGCAATGCCTGCGGCTGTGTCAATCCTCAGTACCGCAAGGGCGAGTTGATGGTGATCGAGGATCACGTCAACCTGCTGGGGGACAATCCACTCATCGGTCCGAACCTGGATGATTTCGGTCCGCGCTTCCCCGATATGAGTGCGGCCTACGATCGCGAGTTGATTGCAATTGCAGAAGAGGAGGCCCTGCGCCTGCGCATTCCGTTACAGAAGGGCGTGTACACCGCCGTCGCCGGACCCAATCTGGAAACGCGCGCCGAGTACCGCTTCCTGCGCATCATCGGTTCCGATGTTGTGGGAATGAGCACGGTGCCCGAGTGCATTATCGCGCGCCACGCGGGTATTCGCGTGTGCGGTTTTTCGGTGATTACCGACGAGTGTTTCCCTGAGGCGCTGGTCCCCGTCTCGGAAGAGGAAATTGTGGCTGTGGCCAATGGGGCGGAACCCCATTTGACCAGTCTGGTGACCGCTGTTGTATCACGTGTTGCCGCGCTGTGATACGCTGATTGATTTGAGGAAATCGTGAGCAGATATCAACCCGTCCCGCAGAACGTATCCTTCCCTGAACTGGAACAGACGATCCTCACTTTCTGGGAGAAAGAGCGGGTTTTCGAACGCAGTCTTGAGCAGCGCAAGGGCTGTCCGGACTGGGTTTTTTACGATGGCCCTCCGGGGACCAACGGCCTGCCCCACGTTGGGCATATGATGCAGAGCGCGCTCAAGGATTTGTGGCCGCGCTATAAAACCATGCAGGGCAACCGCGTGATACGCCGCGCCGGTTGGGACACCCACGGCTTGCCCGTGGAGCTGAAGGCCGAGAAGGAGCTGGGAATCAAGGACAAGAGCGAGATTCCCGCCTTCGGTATCGAACGTTTCCAGGAGCACTGCCGTAGCACCGTCTTCCGTTTCAAAGACGAGTGGGAGACGGCCATTCGTCGCATCGGCCGCTTTCTGGATTTGGAAGACAACTATGCCACGCTGACCAACGACTATATCCAGTCCGACTGGTGGGTCACGAAGCAGATCTGGGACAAGGGCCTCCTGTACAAGGATTACAAGATCATGCCCTATTGTCCCCGCTGTGGGACAACGCTCTCCAGTCATGAAGTAGCACAGGGTTATAAGGATGTCACTGATCTGACGCTGACTGCGCGCTTCGAGTTCGCCGAGGAGCCGGGTGCTTTCTTTCTGGCATGGACAACTACGCCTTGGACGCTGATTGGCAATGTCGCGCTGGCGCTGGGGCCGGATCTGGACTATGTCTGGGTGCGTCATGAAGGGCAGGTTCTGGTGCTGGCAGAAGCGCTGGTGCAGAAGGTGTTGGGTGATGGCGAGCACGATGTGATACGTCGCGCTCGCGGCTGCGAGCTGGGCGGAATTGCTTACAAGCCGCTGTGGGACTACTTCGCAGGCGAAGATCGCGAAGGGCGCAAAGGTCACTTCACTGTAGTGGACGAGTACGTCACTGCTGAGGACGGCACGGGCATTGTACATCTGGCGCTCTACGGCGAGGACGACTATCGCCTGATTCGCAAGAACGATATGCCGCGCGTGCAGCACGTAGATGACACCGGAAGTTTCACGAAGGAATGCGGCGTTTACGCCGGTCGCTACTTCCGCGAAGAAGGGCTGGATGTGGAAATCCTGCGCGACCTGGCGGGCCGCGGCCTTTCTTTCAGCAAGGAGAAACACGAGCACTCCTATCCCTTCTGCTATAAGTGCGACAGCCCGCTGATGTATCACGCCAAGTCGAGCTGGTTCATTCGTACGACTGCCGTACGCGAGGATCTGATTCGCGCCAATCAAGACATCAACTGGGTACCGGGAACCATCAAGGAAGGCCGCTTCGGTACCTGGCTCGAGAACAATGTCGACTGGGCCCTCAGCCGCGAGCGCTACTGGGGAAGCCCTTTGCCGGTCTGGACCTGCAGCGACGAGGAATGCCATCACACAATCTGCGTAGAGTCGCTGGCGGATCTGGCGAAGCACTCGAAGGAGCCGGTGGATCCCGGGATGGACATGCACGTGCCCTGGATCGATCAGGTGCCCGTGGCCTGCCCGAAGTGTGGCAAGCGCATGGAGCGTGAGCCTTATCTGCTGGACTGTTGGTTCAACGCAGGCCTGATGCCCTGGGGACAGTGGGGCTATCCCGCCAAGCCGGGTTCGGTGGAGAAGTTTGAATCACAGTTCCCGGCGGATTTCATCTGCGAGGGTCTGGACCAGACCCGTGGCTGGTTTTACACCATGCTGGCTGTGTCTACCATTCTGACGGGGCAATCCAGCTTCCGCAACGTGATCTGCACCGGTCTGATCGCCGATGCCGAAGGACGCAAGATGTCCAAGACTTTCGGCAACGTGGTCGATCCTATGGAGACCTTTGAGCGCTTCGGCGCCGACGCCGTGCGCTGGACCTTCTTCAACAGCAATCCCTGGAACGCCAAGCGTTTCAGTGAGGATGTGATACGCGAGGCGGTCAAGCAGGTGCTCATTCCATACTGGAACATCTGCAGTTTCTTCGTGACGTATGCATCCGTTGACGACTGGCAGCCGTCTGCCACGACCATCGCGCCAAGTTGCGAGCTGGATCGCTGGCTGCTGTCAACTACGGAGCGGCTGGTGGAAAGCGTCGAGCAGGCTCTGGATGCCTACGATGTGTTCCGTGCCAGCCAGGCGATCATGGAATACATGGATGAGCTCTCCAACTGGTACATCCGCCGCAGCCGGGCGCGCTTCTGGAAGAACGAAGACGACGCCGACAAGAACTCGGCCTACAATACGCTCTATCAGGTAGTGCGTCGTCTGACGCTGGTGTTGGCGCCTTTCCTGCCCTTCGTTACAGAAGTCATTTGGCAGCGTGTGATACGTGCGGCCGAAAAAGGCGCACCCGATTCCGTGCACCTGGCCGACTGGCCAGCTGCAAATGCAAACCTGCGTGACACAGAGCTGGAGCGCGACATGGCAACGGTGTATCACGCTGTTCGCCTGGGACGCAGCCTGCGCGCGCAGCACCAGATTAAAGTTCGTCAGCCGCTCTCGAAGATGCTGATCGTCGTAGGCCTTGGCGAGAGCGACGAAGCCGTGACGCGCATGGAGCAGCTCATCCGCGAGGAGCTGAACGTCAAGCAGGTCGAGATCAGTCGCAACGAGGCAGATCTGGTGGAGCTCAGCCTGAAGCCCAATTTCCGCGAGTTGGGCAAGCGCTACGGCAAGCAAATGCCGATGGTGGCCAAGGAAATTGCTACCTGGGGTATGGCCGAAGTGAGTCGACTGGAGGCTGGCGAAAGTCTGGACGTCCTTGGACAGCCCGTTGAGCTCGCGGATCTGCAAATCCAGCGCAGCGAGCGCGAGGGGTACAAGGTGGTCACCGAGCAGGGCTTCACGGTTGCCCTCGAGACCGCGCTAACCCCGGAGCTGGTACAGGAAGGCCTGGCGCGCGAATTAGTGAACCGCGTGCAGAATTTGCGCAAGGAGAGCGGTCTGGATGTTTCGGATCGCATTGAGCTTGTACTTTATGGACCTGAGGCGCTCGACGAGATGCTGAGGGCTTTCGGCGATACGGTCTGCCGGGAAACGCTGGCTCTTCGCCTAGTAAGGGCTGAAATTTCCGAGGGTTTGAAGCCGATAAGCTTGAATGACACCGATGCAGCCATTGGCCTGACTCGCGTCGACGCCTGAGCTGGACGGACGAAACCAAGTACCTTGCCGACTGAGGAGTGAGGCATGGCCAAGAAGAATCCCCACTACACCGCCAAGGAGCTGGAACGCTTCCGGCAGCGGCTGGACGACAAGCGCCAGGAGGCACAGGAAGAACTCGAGTACTGCAAGCGAGAGCTGGAGAAAAGCCTGTCCGAGGCCGCCGGCGAAAGCAGCACTTATTCCTTCCACATGGCCGATCAAGGCACTGACGCCCAGGAGCGCGAGAAGACCTTCATGTTTGCCGCGCGTCAGGGCAAGTACATTCAGACTCTTGAGAGTGCTCTCGAGCGCATCGAGAACGGCACGTATGGCGTCTGTTCGAAATGCGGTAGCAAAATCTCCGAAGGACGGCTGATTGCCGTGCCCACAGCCAAGCTCTGCATCAATTGCAAGAGCGCGGGCGAAGAAGGGTGATCCAGGAGGTTTTGTATCACACGTCGTAACGCATTGTTGATCGTCATCGGCAGTATGCTTGCCGATCAACTCAGCAAGGTTGCCGTGCGCCTGTGGATCCCTGAAGGGGATACGCTGCGTGTGTTCGGTGACCTTTTGCACTTTACTCACGTTGAAAATCGTCATGCGGTCATGGGCGCCCGGTTGATGCCGATGTGGGCGCTCAGTCTTGTATCACTTGGCGTTGTCTGTGCGCTTGGCTGGTGGCTGTGGCGTCGACTGGGCAGGAGTCACGGAGAGAAGCGGCCTGTGCCCGGTGTCGACTGGATTGCAGCGCTGATGCCTTGGGTGTTGGGCGGCGCATTGGGGAACTTGATTGACAGGGCCGTGCGCGGCAGTGTCACAGATATGATCAGCGTAGACTTTCCGGATGTAATGTTGCCGGACATCAGTTTCGGTCCACTGGCATGGGGCGGATATCTGCTTGAGCGCTGGTGGGTGTTCAATCTTGCCGATAGCTATATCTTCGTCAGCATGCTGCTGCTCATCGGACTGTCGCTGACGGGGCGATTGGATCCAGAATGAGCCCGCGCGGACGAAAGACCTACATCCGCTACCAAAACGCCGGTACTGAGCTTCCTCCCGAGTTCAGTGAGGTGGAAGAAGTAGTGCTGGAGAGCGGCAATAACCACAATCCAGAGCGCGTGGACCGTTATCTGGCGCGCCAGATCAAGTGGGTCTCACGCACCTTCATTCAGCACATCATCAGTCAAGGCATGGTCTGGCTCGACGAGCAGCAGGTGATACGTGTATCACAAAAGGTGCTACCGGGAACACGTGTACTCGTACGGGTTCCACGCAAACCACGACCGGTGATACACGCAGAAGAGATTCCGCTGGATATCCTGTACGAGGATGAGCACCTGATGGTGATCAACAAATCGGCGGGAATGGTCGTGCATCCGGCGCGGGGCAATTTCTCTGGTACACTGGTGAATGCGCTGATGGGCTACTTGGATGATTTGCCGGAGGAAGCAGGGGAGGAATTCCGCCCGGGAATTGTGCATCGTCTCGACAAGGATACTACTGGATTGATGGTGATTGCGCGAACACCAGAGACGGCGGCGGCGCTTTCCGGTATGTTCTTTCGCCATGATGTGCAACGCATCTATCGAGCGCTTGTGTGGACCAGTCCTAAGCGATTGCAGGGCAGCATTGAAGGGGATATCGGCCGTGATCCACGGGATCGGCTGAAGATGGCTGTAGTGCATAACGGACGCGGACGGCGCGCTGTAACACACTATAAGACCGTTGCGCGCTTTGACTTTTTGTCGCTGATGGAACTCAAGCTGGAGACGGGCAGAACACACCAGATTCGCGTTCACCTGCAGCATCTGGGGCATCCTGTTTTTGGCGATGAGGCCTACGGTGGCCGTGATCCAAAACGCGGTGGCTTTACCGGCGACCGCGTAGCACGGGCCAACGCCTATTTGCAGGTGATACAACGGCAGGCACTGCACAGTTGGAGAATGGGATTCGAACACCCCATTACTGGACAGCGTCTGGAATTCATGGCACCCATGCCTGCTGACATGCAGGAGGTGCTGGATCAGGAAGAGCAGCTTGGCGGAAGGCTTCCCGAACCCGCGAAGAGTAGCGTCTGGGAATGGGCCAACTCCTGAGCCTGATCCGCTGAGTGCGGGAATTCCCGTAAGGAGAAAGAGGAATGAACGGCGAGTACGCTTTCCATTTACAGAGCCGCAACCTGGCTCTCTTCATTGATTTCGACAACGTAGCCATTGGCGTTCGTGGCGCACGCAAACCGCGCTTCGATATTCGGCTGGTGTTGGATCGCATGCTGGAGAAGGGGCGCATTATCACGAAAAAAGCCTACGCTGATTGGCACTTCTACAGCAAAGAGAAGGATCAGTTGCACGCGGCTGGTGTAGAGCTGGTGGAAATTCCCAAGCGCTCGATGACCGGCAAGAACAGCGCTGATATTCGTCTGGTCGTGGATGCGATGGATTTGTGTCACACCAACACACACATCGACACCTTCGTCATTGTTTCTGGTGACAGCGACTTCAGTCCGCTTGTGGCCAAGCTTCGCGAGAACAACAAGCTGATCATCGGCATTGGTATGCGCGAAAGTACCAGCGATCTGCTGGTTGAGAATTGCGACGAGTTCATCTACTACGAGGACATCGGCCAGGAGGCGGCGCAGAGCGAGAGCAGTCTGGGCAAGAGCAAGATTCCGGAGGAGAAAGCGCCCTCGTTCCGTCTGCTTGTTTCTACCATCAACGCCCTTCTGCGCGAAGGCACGGAAGTGCTCTACGGCAGCTTGATCAAGGACACTATGCGCCGTAAGAATCCCTCCTTTAGTGAGGGCAATATGGGCTACAGCAACTTCGGCGATTTTCTGGAAGAAGCCCAGCGTTACGATATCGTGGAAGTAACACGCGACAAGGCTCGTGGTGGTACCTGGGTGGTGACCAAGCTCAAGGGCGTGAGACGCAACTAGCTTTCGCTGGCATGTGATACAAATGAAACGCCCGACAGATGCCGGGCGTTCTTACAATTCAGCCGAAGTGTAACACGCTAGTTGGCGCCAAAACGGAAGACGGTTTCTACCAGGAAGGTGCGATTGCGTTCCTCAGAACCGTGAATTTCCATGTCGCCGTTCAAATCGTTGTAACTGGTGCGCCAGTTCAGGGCAAGTGTTACACCGCTTGAGATTTCCCAGCCGACCTTGAAGCCATGCACAGTAGATTCTGTGCGAAACTCGAAAAGGTTGTCAACATCCGTCTGGCTGTAATACGCCGAGAGTTCACTCAACTTTGGAATGCGACTGACATTGAGTCCTGCGTATGCGGTCAATGAAGAACGATCTTCGTACTCCACAAACACGGAATCCGACTCAAGTCCGCCTTCGCCCACGGCGATCTCCTGCCAGTAGCCATCGTCTTTCGGGCGCATCGTATTGTACTCAGCGCGCAACTGGATCAAGTTGAAGGCGTTGACGTTCAGGTCGGCATAGTACCCATGCCTGGCGGGAGCTTCTTCCAGCTTCTCTCGTTTGGTCAGCAGCGTATCACCGGTGAAGTACACGCGCTCCATGTCGTAGCTGCTGTTGAAGAAGTCGCCAATGAACTGCTCATCCCAAATGCGATACTCAATCCCAGCACTCAGCCAGCTCAGCGGACGCCAGACCACACCCGGCGCGTAGCCCATGCCGTAGTCCTGAAAACCGGCCGTCTGGAAGTACACATCCAGCTTGGGTAGAAGCTCATAGCCAACGTCGGCGGTCCAGGCCAGAAGATCCTGATCTGCATCGCCGTAGTCAGCAGGAAGCTGGGCAAGCCAGGCATCGCCCGGGAAGTTGGGGCTATCGTGGATCAGCTCCCATAGATCGTCGTCCACTTGATCATCGATATCGTGCCACATGTTGTACTCGTCCAGATCATTACGATCGGTGTAGCGATCCAGCTCATCCGGCACATTGTCGTCATCCTGGTCATGGATGCCCGCGTACATGTTACCGTCGTAGACCAGGCCACCGCCTACACGCAGCTTGCCCAATACCGGGTAGCTCACGCGAAGACCCACCAAGCCCGGGCCGTCCAACTCCGCCAGATTGCCAACGAAACCCTCAATCTGCGGGCGACCGGGGCGCAGGTCCCATTCGAGGCCGACGCGCTTGACGGTGGGGTATTCCATGGTGTTGGCGTAGTTGCGCACCAAGATGCCGTAGCCCAGTGTGAACTGGTCAATGGCTCCCGCTCGCAGGTAGACGGGATCTCCGCGATGTCCCCAGCGCAGGTAATAGATCTTTTCAATGATGTCGCGGCCCTCGTCCCAGTCCTCTTTGCGAATGCCGCCGTCTTCGTCGAAGTAGAGGGTCAGGTCCAGTGCGATTCCCAGTTTTCCGATGGGAATTTCCGGTCGCAGGGAGATCTGCGTATAGGTCACACCATCCATGGTGACGGCACCAATGCCCGCCGATCCGCTCACATTACTGGTCCAGCCACCGCTAGACGCTTCCTGCGCCTGGGTTCCGGCAGTCAGCGCGGCGAGGGTCAACACGCTTAGGATCAATCGCTGCATAGACCTGTCCTCGTTTGCTATCCCGTTGCTCGATTGCAAAATCGTCCGCCCAAGTCTTGGCCTGGTGCGAGAAGAACGGATCAAATTACCAAATGCCGTGAGGAAACAAAGAGTTGCGTAGGGTTGACGCAAACCAGGCCCCGCAGGGCCTGGTTATCAATTGAAGCTTGAAGAAGGAGATGCTAGAGATTGACATCCCAAAGGCGGGAAAGCAGACGCTCGGTCAGCTCTTCGGTCACCTCGGGGCGCGTGTAGTGGCCAGCGTCCACCTTATGGAAGATCTCCACCAGGCGACTGTCCTTTTCAGCGTCCAGCATCGGGTTCTGCCGGGCGCGGGGATTGACAGGAATGCAGACGAGGTGCCGCAGATCGTCACGCTCCTCACGCACCGCCGCCAGGCGCTCCTCGAAATCGCGCTTGCGCATTTTGAAGCGGCGCAGAGTATCGGAAACCGGGTTGGTAGTAGCCGTGGTGCTGATGTGAACGTTTTGGGTAGTCGTCGTACGCTGGATCATTTTTCCCCCTGTTGCTTACATACGATTCTGAAACGGCAAAGGGCGGGCCAAAATGAGCGTGATTCGCTTTGGGTGGCCTTTGATGCTCTCCAACACCCTGAAAATCCATTAGTTACTCTCTGAGTACGGATTCTGCCGTAGAGTGCCAAAGGGTGCCAGGGGGAGACATCTCGCAGTGTGTGCTACCCTGGCGTAGCAGATTGAAGTTCGGAAGTTGTGCTAAATATATAAAAATCAAAAAGAAGCAGATGTTTCCTGTGCTAAGTTCTGTGAAAACAGCCAAGGTGCCAGACAGGGGTCAGAGGGGTGCCAGAGGGGTGCCAGACACCTGTCCAGAAAAACTGTCACATAGATTGCTGTCAAAATCTGAGCCTATTTCAGTCCGCTAGCCTGAAAGGACGATACAGGACGGTATGAAGCAGGGATTCGTCGACTATTATCAGGTACTCGAAGTGGCCGCCTTTGCGCCAGAAGCCGAGATCAAAGCTGCGTGGCGTCGGCTGGCGAAGCTGCATCACCCAGACCGCAATCCCGATGATCCAGATGCTGCCGGACGCTTCGAGCGTATTCACAGTGCTTACCGAGTGCTGGTTGATCCTTCGAAGCGCAGACTCTACGATGAAGGTTATTCCCGTCACACGCGACGCGCACGCCCGGTGTATCAGGATCCAGCCTCCGCTGCAGGAAGCTCTGCCGCTAACGGTAAGGCCAGGCCGACGCGGACTGCCGACACGGGCAAGCCCCAGCAGGACAACGCTGAGACACGGCGCAGCCGACCACGCGCCCCCCGGCCCACTCCGGCCTCCGAACCACCGCGCGCCAGGACAGGGGGCGATCTGCATCGCACGATTCACCTGCCGCTGAACCGTTTTCGCGGCGGTGGCACGCTGAAAGTGCTGATGGATCACCTGGAGCGTCCGCTGATTCTGCACATGCCCGATTCTGTGATACCCGGCGAGGAGTTGATCATTCCCGGTAAGGGGCGGCCCGGCTCCCACGGCGGTCCCGCGGGTCGCATGATTCTAACTGTCGAAGCCGAATTGCCGCAGGGCGTTGTGCTACAGGGTAGTGATCTCGTGATACAGCAGCAGGTGCACGCTTTGCGGGCTGTACTTGGGGGCAGCACGCGTGTGTTACATCCCGATGGGCGCACACTCGAGCTGAAACTTCAGCCGGGGGCACAAAGCGGCCAGCGTCTGCGCATGCGGGGGCTGGGATTGCCGGGCGAAAACGAGGACGGCGATCTGGTTATCGTGCTAACCGTAAAGGAGGCACCCATTAAAAATGCCAAGGCCTTGAAACTGCTGGAGAAGGCCCTCAAGATCCTCGAACAGGAGTGATTCAGCAGTGCCAGCCATAGGCTTGGTGATACATCTCCGCTAGAAGAGCTTGTTCGAGAGCGGGTAGCGCCAGACGATCCACAAGTACACCAGGTGATACAGCGGCCACAGCAAATGATAGGCGAGCACCTCGGCAACAACGGCCAGCCGATGGCTGCCTGTGCGCAATTCCACCAGTTCGTGCAGAATCAATCCGGGAAGCATCCAGGCGGGGAACAGATCGGCGACATAGATTTCCGCCTCCCCGCTTTCGGTAGCGGGAATCCCGTAACAGTGGAACCGGTATGGGTTCCAGGCGAACATCTTGACCGTCATGAATGAATCATCGGAATCAGAGCGGGGCGCCTTGACTGTCCAGGCGCAGTTACGCGTGCTTTATCCAGGCTTGTGATCCAAAAGTGGTAGAGCGGCGTCCACTGAAATGCTAACATGGATGTCTATGGAAGGACAGGGAGACTCCACACCCACAACAATGCCGCTGCGCATTCTGGTCGTTGACGACGAGCCTACCATTCGCCAGGTCGTCAGCGAGCTCCTGCAGCAATTGGGTCATCAAGTGGACGTGGCCTGCGATGGTCGTGAAGGCGTTGACCTGCTGGAGAAGCATCATCACCACCTGATCCTGTCCGATATTCAAATGCCGCGCATGAACGGCATGCAGCTGCTCGAGCATGTCAGTAGCCATCATCCTGCAACGCGCGTGCTGCTGATTACCGGTTACGGTACCATCGACAGCGCTGTTAGCGCCATGCGCATGGGCGCGCTGGGTTACATCACCAAACCCGTTGACTTTCGTGCCTTGGCTCGTGAAATCGAGCAGTTCGCCCAGGATCTGGAATTGCAGAACTCAGGCGGGCAGCTTCTGCGAGAAATGCTGGCACGCTTTGAGCGAGGCGATCCAGCCAGTCGCAATCCGCACATGCGCAACCTGATGCAGTTGACCATTACGCGCATTGCCGAAACCAATTCTTCGGTGCTGATTACGGGTGAAAGTGGCACCGGCAAGGAACTGATGGCCGCGCTGATTCACAGCTTCTCGCTGCGGCGCAACGGCCCTTTTATCAAGGTTAATGCGGCAGCGCTGCCCGACAGCCTGCTGGAGAGCGAGCTTTTTGGCCATGTGCGCGGTGCCTTTACCGGTGCGATGGAGGACCGGAAGGGTCGCTTTGCAGCAGCTGCCGGCGGCACGCTCTTTCTGGACGAGATCGGCGAGACAAGCCTGCCCATGCAGGGTAAGCTGCTGCGCGTGATACAAGAGCGCGAGTTCGAGCCTCTCGGATCGAACCAGACACAGAAGGCCGACGTGCGCCTGATTTGTGCGACAAACCGAGATCTTGCCGAGGCGCGGCAGCGTGGCGAATTCCGGCAGGATTTGTATTACAGAATCAACGTGCTTGAGATTCATCTTCCCCCTCTGCGCGAGCGGATGGAGGATCTTCCCGAGTTGTCACGCTACGTCATCGCCCGGCTGTCGCGCAAGTTGGATCGCCCCGCGCCCGTGTTACATGAGTCCTTTGTGTCACGATTGATGCAGCACGATTGGCCCGGCAATATTCGCGAACTCGAAAATGTGCTGGAACGTTGTCTGCTGCTTACCGGCTCAGTCGGGGAGCTCAAACACGTTCACCTTCCTGCAGATTTGCCACAATCAGGTGGCAGCGTTGTATCACCGGTTTCTGCAACACGGGTCGCTGAACATCCCGTGCGAAGCGGTGAGACTCTTGAAGAGGCCAAGGACAAGTTCGAGTATTCGCTGTTGCAGCAAGTACTTGTTGAAGAGCAGGGAAACGTATCTGCCTGTGCACGCAGGCTGGGGTTGGCGCGCAAGAATCTGCAGGCCAAGCTGAAAAAGTATGGGATCAACGCCGCCGATTGGCGCAGCCGCTGACGGGAGGAGCATGGAGCAGCAGGTCTTCCTGTTGAGTGCGGATTCGATGTGGGCTATTGAAGCCGCTGACGCAATCGATCGCATTCCGGGTATTTCCACTCGCGTGTATCACAATGGAATCGGTGTTCTTGACGAATGCCGCAAGCGGCTGCCCGACGTCCTTCTCCTAGACCTGCGCAAGGCGAGCAATGAGCTGTTGGTCGGCTATCTGCTGTGTTCCGAAGAAGTCCCCGCGCTACGGGAAAGGCAACTGGTGCTGATTGGTGCAGCCGATCCTGCTGACGAGAACGAGCGTGCCAAGGAGAGAGCAGAACTCAGCCTGCTGCCGTCGCATCGTCTGCTTTCGCGTGATGCAGAGTTCTCGCAGATCGTGGATCTGCTGACGCAGATGATCAAGGGCAGCGGAACACCGGGTCAGAATGCCAGTGGCGGTGAGCTGGCCGCTCTGCGTTTTCCTGCCGGTGTGTCACTACACGCTCAGCTGCTATTGGGACAATCCGAGGATAATCTGAGTCTGCAGCACAACCTGGCCCTGGAGGGATGGCGAACTGTGCTGCCACAGCAGATCAATGATGAAGATGTCGTGGACCGGCGTCCGAATCTGCTACTGGTGGATGAACCCGGCTTGGTGATACACGCCGATGCCATGCAGCTCTTGCTGCGCTTGCTGCCTGAGTTGCGCGTTGTGCTGCTTGGCGGAGGCGAAATGAAACGCTCGCCCTTTGGAATCAGCATGATGATCCCAGATGTATCACCGCGTGATCCAGGACTGGTCCCGAAGTTGGTGCGTGTGTTCGATGGTGGAACACCGGCCAAGAAGGGGCAACGCATCCTGCTGGTGGAAGACGTTGACGCCGAGCGCGAAGCGTTGGCGGTTGGCCTTATGCGGCGTGGCAACGAAGTCTTTCAGGCGCGCGATGGCAAAGAGGCGCTGGGCTGGGCCAGACTCCATCCGCCACAAGCGATGGTTAGCGACATCTACATGCCCGGAATGAACGGCTATCGTCTGCTTTCTGAAATGCGTCAACAGCAGCCCGATCTGCCGGTGGTGATGATGGCAGGACACAATGCCGCCATCAGCATGCTGACCGTGGCCCGGCATCCAAAAGTGGAATTTCTGGCGCGACCCTGTCGTGCGAGTGAAGTAGAAGATTGTTTGCGCAAGTTGGAGTTGCAGTCATGACATCCGCCACCCCACACGAGCGCCGCGCGCGCATTCTTGAGAAGATCGCCATGCTCCAAAGCCTGCCCTCCCTGCCGCAGGTGGTGACCGAGATCCTGCGTTTGCTGGCCGAAGATCGCTTCAGTGCCCAAGAGCTGATGGAGTTGATTCAGCAGGACCCCAGTCTGACAGCCAGAGTGCTGAAACTGGCCAACAGCGCCACCTATGGTCGCGTGAGACAAGTCGCCACTCTGGATCGCGCGTTAGTGCTGCTGGGCGCCAACGAGGTGCAGCGCCTGGTGACCACCATCAGCGTGATGCGCAGTTTTGCCTCTTCCTTCCAGAGCGGCAACCTCGACAGCGAAGCCTTCTGGTCCCACGCCTTGACGACGGCGGAAGTGGCCCAGAAGCTCAGTGCCAGTTTTGAGCTACAGCTGGGCGGGGCCGAGTTCACCGCTGGTCTGTTGCACGATGTCGGCATGATCATTCTGGATCAGCACTTTCACAACGAATTCAGCGATTGCCTGCAGCTCGCCCGCACGCGACGCCAATCCCTCTACCTGGTGGAACGCGAATTACTGGGCATCGACCACGCCGAAGTGGGTGGCCTGCTTGCGGAGCGCTGGCAACTCCCCGAAGCATTGTTGGCTGGAATCCGCCTGCATCACGAGAAGATCATTGATCCGCAATACGCCGATATGGCCGCCTGCATTCGCATGGCCAACCTGCTGGCCGGTGGTGAAGAGCGCACACGCGAGGAGCTGCAAATCAGCATCGCACAGGGTTACGAGCCTGCCTGGACGGTGCTGCAGAAGCGTCGTCCGCAGGGCGCCGTGCTGGAGGACCTTGGCGACCACGTGGACACCGTGAGACAGCGCGTTCACGTCATGGTCAAGCACCTCTGCTGATCATGGGCACCCCCGCCTGGACTGCGCCCGTATTGCTCGCCTCAATGGCCTCGCTGACCACGCCTACTTTCCGGCGCATTTGTGTCGAGCAGGGGGCCGGTGGTTGTGCCACGGGTTTGGTGGATGCCGAGGGTCTGTTGCGCGGGAATCAGGGCAGTCTGCGTCGAGCCGAAGCCAGCGAAGTAAGTCACGATATTCTGCAGCTGTTCGGAAATGATCCCAAGGTGATGGCTGAAGCCGCTGCCCGCACGGAGGAGCTTGGCTTCGGCGGTGTGGAGCTCAACGCTGCCTGTCCCGCCGGGCCCCTACTCCGGCGCGATGCGGGTGGTGCGCTATTGCGTGAACCGGCCCATTTCGAGAGCATCCTGGCGGCCATGCGTGCTGCCACGCCGCTTCCCCTTGGTGTAAAGCTGCGCGCGGGCTTTCGATGCGCTGCAGAAGGCGGAGAGCAAGAGCTGCCGATTTTGCTGGCGCGGGCGGTCGCAGCCGGTGTAGATTGGGTCCAGCTTCACTTGCGGACGGTGCGGGATGCTTATCGGCGTCCGGCGAACTGGTCGCTGCTGGAATCGGTGACACAGATGGAACCAGCGCTACTGGCTGCCGGTGATCTGGTCGAAGCCGAGCAGATTCGGCAACGATTGCGCCAGTTTCCGTTTCTGCGCGGCGTGGTGGTGGCTCGCGGAGCCATCCTTCGCCCCTGGATTTTCGCGGAAGCTGCAGGACGACCCACCCCGGCACTGGAGGAGCAGGCGCAGTTGTTGGCCCGTGTGTTACGCGCGTGGGCACAGGAGGTGGCGGTGGAAGAGAGCCGCCGTGTACTGCCGGCGCTGTGCCGTCGCTTGGGGCTCGACAGGGAGGCTGAACAACCACTTCTGCTGGCGGATCGCCGTCGACAGGAGCACGTGGCCAGGCGTATCACACCTGCGCTGGCCGCTGGAACTCTTGCCTTCCAGGGAAATCCGCTGCTGCGCTCCTGAGCCGTAGTCGACATCAAGATCGCTTCGAACAAAGCCGATGAATTGACCATGTAAGAGGTACGGGAGTCATCATGTCCTTCCTAGATCGACGTCAAATGGAAAGCATCAGCGGATTGGATCCGGAGATCGAACGGCGCTTTCGCACCATGCTCTCGGGACAGGATCCTTCGCGCGGTGCAGGTAGCGAGTTCTGCCCTGCGGCCGATGTGATACTCGAGCGCAATCGCATGGTCATCATTATCGGACTGGCCGGTATTCATCGCGATGATATTCAGCTGGGCATGACCGACAACGAGTTGGTTCTGCGCGGAACGCGGCACGAGCCCGTGCACCTGGACAAAGAGCAGTACATCAACATGGAACTGAACTTCGGCCCCTTCGAGCGGCGCTTTCCCATGCAGCCGGATCTGGATCCCGAAGGAATTGAGGCCAACTACAGCGACGGCTTCCTGATCATCCGCATTCCACGAAATCCGGACAAGCAGGTGACGCTGAACGTGAAGGGAAGGGATGAGGAATGAGAACCGAAATGCCTGAGATCGTCGACAAACCGTTCAGCGGCACGGTCCCACCCGAGTTGCCTTTGCTGGCAATCACCGACGCCGTTGTGTTGCCGGGAGTCATCATGCCCTATGTGGTCAGCGACCAGAAACAGGTGCGCATGATCCACCACGTGCTGTCGGGCAATCGCATGTTGGCCGTTTTTCTCAAGCGTGATACAAAAGAAGACCGCCTCTACGAGGTCGGTACTGCCGTGCAGATTCTGCGCATGTTCAGCGTGCCCGACGGCAGCGTCGGTCTGTTGCTGCAGGGCGTGGGCCGTGTGCGTTTCAACGAGATTGTGTCACGCGATCCCTTCCTTGTAGCACACGTCGAGAGCGTCGGCGATGATCAGCGCACCAGCGTTCAGCTCGAGGGATACCGCAAGGCCCTGCTGCGCGCACTGGACAAGTACATCGAGTTCAACAGCTGGATCAACGACGACCTGCGCGGCTCGCTGGGAAGCATCAAGGAAAGCGGCCGTCTGGCTGATGTGATCTGCGCCAACCTCAACTTTGGCATCGAGGATCGTCAGATCATTCTGGCGGCGCTGGACAATACCGATCGCGTGAAGGCGCTGCTGGAGATGATCAACCGCGAGGTGCAACTGGCCGAGCTGTCGCGAAAGATCCAGAGTGACCTTTCCAAGGCGATGGACAAGAACCAGAAGGAATACTACCTGCGCGAGCAGATCAAGGTGATACGTCGCGAGCTGGGTGACGAAGAAGATGCGCAGGTGGAGTTGGAAGAGCTGCGCGCCTCCTTCGGTGATACACGCTATCCCGATTATGTGCGTGATACAGCCGAGCGCGAGATCCGCCGCCTGGGACGTATGAATCCCTCTACCAGCGAGTTCAGTGTAGCACGCAGCTACGTTGACTGGCTGCAGAACTTCCCCTGGGGGCGCAGTGACGACACCGAGACGGATATCGCTTACGCCCGCAAGGTGCTGGATCGCGATCACTACGGACTGGAGAAGATCAAGGAACGCATTCTCGAGTTCCTCGCCGTGCGCAAGCTGACCAAGGACAGCCACGGCCCGATCCTCTGCTTCACCGGCCCTCCCGGAGTGGGCAAGACCAGCCTGGGTAAATCCATTGCCGATGCCCTCGGGCGTCCCTTTGCGCGACTGGCGCTGGGCGGCGTGCACGACGAGAGCGAGATCCGCGGTCATCGCCGCACCTACGTGGGCGCCATGCCGGGACGCATCATCCAGAAACTGCGCGAGGCCGACAGCCTGAATCCTGTTTTCATGCTGGACGAAATCGACAAGCTGGGCGCCGATGTCAAAGGAGATCCCGCCGCCGCGCTGCTTGAAGTGCTGGATCCCGCGCAGAACAACAGCTTCCAGGATCACTACATCGATCTGAAAGTCGATTTGAGCCAGGTACTCTTTATCGCCACCGCCAACCAGATGGACCGCGTGCCGGGGCCGCTGCGTGATCGCATGGAAGTGATCAGTCTGCCGGGCTATCTACCCAACGAGAAGCTGGAGATCGCCACGCGTTATCTGGTGCCGCGCCAGGTGAAGGACAACGGCCTCAACAAGAAGCAGCTTGCCTTCTCTGCAGCAGGCTTGCGCACAATCATTGACGAGTACACGCGCGAGGCCGGTGTGCGCCGGCTGGAGCAGCGCATCGGCGCTGTCGCACGCAAGGTGGCGCGTCAGGTGGCGGAGGACGGCCTCAAGACGAAGGTGTCCGTCAGCGCGAATGTAGCACGCGATCTGCTGGGCAGCAGCCGTATTCTGCCGGAAGTCGCCAACCGCCATCCAGAGGTGGGCATTGCTACGGGATTGGCCTGGACAGCGGTCGGCGGCGTGCTGCTCTTCATCGAAAGCACCACCATGCCCGGTACTGGCCAGCTGCGTCTGACGGGTCAGCTGGGCGACGTGATGCGCGAGTCCGGTGAGATTGCCCGCAGCTACCTGCGCGCGCATTGGGCCGAATTGGGGCTGCCCGAGGACTTCCACAAGAACACCGACATTCACGTGCATCTACCCGAAGGCGCCACGCCCAAGGACGGCCCTTCGGCGGGTATCACCATGGTCACCTGTCTCGTATCACTGCTGAGCGGTCGACCCGTGCGTCACGATCTGGCCATGACCGGCGAGATCAGTCTGCGCGGCAAAGTGATGCAAATTGGCGGTCTGCGCGAAAAGGTGATGGCCGCCCATCGCGCTGGCATCAAGACGGTGCTGGCGCCAGCGGACAACAAGAAGGATTTGGAAGACATTCCGGCCGAGATCCGCAACGGCCTGAACATTATTCTGGTGAGTCACATCGACGAGGTGCTGAAGCACGCCTTGGTGAAACAGGCCAAGAAGTCGGCGTGACACAGCCACGTGTTGCATGAGCAAAGAGCCCCGCAGTGATGCGGGGCTCTTATGTTAGGTGCCGATACCAGTATCGATTTCGGAGCCGCAATCGTAGCAGGCTCTTTAAGCTGGCGAGCTTCTTTCTTCCTTAGTGTGAACTCGCCCCCGACTGTTGTCCAATCCAGCGACCATTCGCGTCGAACTCCGTGTGATTGAACTTGACCACCTGGGTCATACTTTCGGCGAGCGGGAGTTCCAGTCTCAGCGAATACCTGCAAGCGGAAAGGGCAGCCACAGCGGCTTCGCCGAAACCCTGGTCCTTAGGGGTCTCCGCCATAATCTGCGGGTTTGTCACACGACCATCACGACAAACGACAAAGAAAATCAACGCTTTCCCGTCAATGCCGGCTTCAAAGGCTGCGCACGGGTAGTGCAGGTTCTTCATGATCGAAGCTTCACCGCCAATCGGCATAGGCGGCATGGGGATGACGTAGTCTATGTCAACATTGCTGTGGCGATCGTATTCCTGACGTGTGTAACACGGATCAACAGGGTAGATTCGCAGACCGAAGTACACTTGATCTTGAGGGAAATAGGGTTCGTCCGACCACTTGCCGCCCAGAAGTTGATCCAGAATTGTCAGCGAGTATCCGCAGAACCGAGGCCGGAGGTGAACCAGCAACGTATCGGCGCTTTCGGGGTGCATGAAGGGAGTCCGTCGTTCCGTACTATAACCGACAGCATCATACTCCGGGAAGTAGTGGCCCCAGTAGATCCAGACTCGCGCAGTGCGAGTAGTGCCCTTCTCAAATCGAATGAAGCACAAACGGGAGGCGTCCGGCCTCGCCGGACGAAGCTCCTGTGCCGGGGCATTTGTATCATCCTGGATCAAGCCAGTCAGGGTTGCCAGGTCTTCATCACATTGTATCACATGGAAGAAGGAGAGTGTGCCACGTTCTTCATCCACATCGGCAAGCACGGCAAGGTTGTAGCCACTTGCGACACGGAGCATGCGTTGTAAACTGATTGTGCGAGGCAGGTCTACTAGGGGGATGAAGTCGATCCTTGCCACTTGCCTCACCTCCGCCCGTAACGCGCTGGCAAGGAGCAGTAGCAGTTGTATCACCGGAAGTAGTCTGCGCATGATATCCTCTAAGCGGCTGAGTTGCTTCTGTGACACGGGGAAAGTAACGATCGCAGCAGGGAGGTAGAAGGAATTCTTGGATCAATGGCAAGTAGGCCTTTTACCACTGGACAGGGAGCAAGAAGAAAAGCGAGCCGGGGCCCGCTTGGTTGGCTGAATGCGTGGGCCTCGATACCGATCCGACACACAGTGTCGGCAGCGATACCGATACCGATACCAATAGCGACACCGATACCGATAGCGATACCGATTAAGAGGAGCTACCTGCCAAGCAAGGTCCGCAGGCTGTTGTCCAGGCTATCGATGGTGAAGGGTTTTTCCAGGAAGCCGTGGATGCCCGGCAGATCCAGAATCGACTGCCGCTGGCTCTGGGTGTAGCCCGAACAGATCATGATCTTCACATCCTGACGAATGGCGCGCAGTTCCTCGTAGACCTCGATGCCGTTCATGTCCGGCATGATCACGTCCAGAATGACGGCGTCCACCGACTGACCGTCGGAACGGTAGTATTCCACGGCTTCACGTCCTGAGCCGAAAGTGATGACATCGTAGCCCAGATTCTGCAGGATCTTCTTCAGCATCTCGCGGATCACCTGCTCGTCGTCGACGATCATGATCATCGCGTTGCCGCCGTCATCGTGCGGCTGGCTCAAACTGGCGTCCTCGGGCACGGGGAAGAGAATGCGGAAGCGCGTTCCCAGCGAGGGTTTGCTGGCAACTTCAATGTGCCCCTGATGCGAAGCGACAATGGAATACACCGTTGCCAGACCAAGTCCACTGCGCCCCTGGTCGGCGCGCGTGGTGAAGAAGGGATCGAAGATCTTGTCCTGTACATCGGGCGAGATGCCCATGCCCGTGTCCTGCACCTCCAATTCCACGTAGTGGCCGGTGCGCAACTCGGGGGAATTCACCAGATCTCGTTCGCGCACGGTGCGCAGGTGCGTGCGGACGGTAATCCTGCCTTCCTGTCCCAGCAGTGCATCGGAGGCGTTCATCAGCAGATTCAGCAAGACCTGCTCCACTTGCAAGGCATCGGCCATCACCTGCGGCAGATTTTGGCCGTACTCGGTGTCCAGGCCAATGCTCTTGGGGAGACGCGCTGCAAAGAGGTCGACGGTGCGGTCGAAGACGGCGTTGAGTTGCAGTCGCTCGAGGCGCTGCGGCCCCTGGCTGGCGAAGCTGAGCAATTGCTGCGTCAACAAGCTCGCTTGACGAATGCCGTCGGCGATGACGCGTAGTTCCATTTCCTGATCTTCACGGCCTTTCACCAGCTGGTGCAGGCGGGCCGTATTGCCCATGATGCCATTGAGCAGGTTGTTGAAATCGTTGGCAAGACCACCGGCCAGATTGCCCACCGATTCCAGCTTTTGCACGCGCATCAAATGGTTCTGCAGTGCGTGGCGGCTGCTGACATCCTCAAAGAGCAACACCACTTCGGTGAGATTGCCAATGGAATTCTGCACAGGAAAGGCGTGAATGCTCGCGCGCGTCTCGCCCTCGTTGCAGTCACAGATGCTCGGCGGCAGGACCACGTCCTGGGCATCGCCGCTCTCGCCGCGCAGGCAGAGGCGCCATAGATTGCCCAGAGCTTTGATCTCGCGCAGCATGCGACTGGCCAGGCTCTTGTCGCCGTGTTCCAGCATCAACTCGCGGCGCGCAATTTTGAACATGCGTTCGAAAGCGGTGTTGCACAGCGTGGGCGATCCATCTGGATCCAGCACCAGGAGCGCCACCGGAATCTGGCTGATCAGGTTCTCGAGGAAGCTCAGACGATTCTGGTTTTCCAGTTCCAGCCGCCGTTGTTCCGTGACGTTGTGTACTACACCTTCGATGTAGCCATAATCGGCGAAACTGCGGCTACTGATCGAAAGCTCCAGCAGTCGCCCGTCGCTGGACATGGTGCGGCAGTTGAAACTGCGCACTTGGCCTTCGCGCTTGACTTCCTGCAGGAATTCCTGATGAACACGGTCGCTGCCCCAGATGTCGCGAATGCCCGGATTCCGCTTTTGCGGCAGGTTGAGCAGGTTGACGAAGAAATCGTTGGTCGCCAGCAGCTCGCCTTCCATCGAAAGACGAAAGAGGCCGACGTCGGCGTTGTTCACCAGGGTACGGTATTTGATCTCCGATTCGGAGAGCTTTTCCAATAGCTGATTAGTGGCCAGAATGCCCGAGACCTGGCTGGCCAAAATGCTGATGATTTCAAGATCGCTTTGATCGAAGGGCCGTGAGAGCGGGCGCGTGGTGGTAATGGCTCCCAGAATCTGCTCACCGGCACGCAGCGGAAGTGCCATCAGCACTTCGGTGTCTTCTTCGGGCGTACCCGGCACGTGGGCGACGACCACATCGGAATTGTCCGGATCGTTGACGATCATCGGTCGACCGGTCTTGACCACGTGGCCCGTCAGACCTGTACCTACCGGAATGCGGAAATCCAGCAGATTGTCGCGCCACTCTTCGTCATCGGTGAAAATGGGAATGATGGTGTCTTCTTCGGTGCTCAACCGGCAGATGGTGGTGGTGTTTGCATCCACCAGCCGCCGGCAGGCGGTGGCGATATGAGCGATGCTGTCCTGCCAGTTCTGGCTGGAACTCATCTGGCGCGTGATGTCGAGAATGGTCTCTAGACGCTCAGCCATGACCT
This sequence comes from Candidatus Delongbacteria bacterium, assembly GCA_963663545.1. Classification (GTDB taxonomy): domain Bacteria; phylum CAIWAD01; class CAIWAD01; order CAIWAD01; family CAIWAD01. The sequence goes on along the minus strand of OY760505.1, from coordinate 1,181,924 downwards.
CGGAGCCCAGATTGCTGGCCTTCTCGGGAAAACGGATGATGCCCGACTCCTCGTCAAGATCCACGGTGCACACCGTCAGGCGCAGACTGCCGTCCGCGTTCTTCAGCCGGGTTTGCGTTTCGCCCGAGTATGTGGGCGCGGGATTCAGCACTTCGCCCAGGGGCTTGCCCACCAAATCGGCGGGGCTGTAGCCGGTCAGATCGCACAGCGAATGATTGGCGGCTGTGATCGTGCCCTTCTGAACCAGCAGAAGGCCGTTTCGATCGGCGTTGAAAGTGCGCAATAGCAAGTCGTTTACGGTCATGTGGGTCTCGCGCTGATAGTTTTCCATACCGCCTGTGATCGGCGTTTGCTTCAGTGCTCTTGAATCGAATTGGCGTTCGCAAGCGAGATATGGTGTTATAATTGCAAATAATGCTCTCGCAGCGAGGCTGTAAACCGGTTCTGTCGCCGAGACGCAAAGCGTGTGGAGTGAAAAGGGGCCCCGCTGGAGCCCCTTATCGTGATTGAACTATCCGATGCTGCTGCCGGGGGGCACTTCGCCCGGATCCACCAGGCTAAGCGCTTTGCCCGCTTTTGCCGCCAGCAACATGCCATTGCTTTCGACACCGCGAATCTTGGCTGGAGCCAAGTTGGAAACCAGGCAGATGCGTTTGCCGATGATCTCTTCGGGGCTGTAGTGCTGAGCCACACCCGCCACGATCTGGCGACCGCCTGCTCCGTCATCCACCTGAAGGCGCAGCAAGCGATCCGCACCCTCGACGCGCTCCGCAGCCGTGACACAAGCTGCGATCAGCTTGACCTTGCCGAACTCATCAAAGGTAATCAGGCCTGCTTCCGGCACATCGATATTCTTCTCCTTCTTGGCAGGCGCCAGGGGAGCCGCCTTCAGCGCCGCTTCTTCCAGCGCTTTGGGCTCTTCGATACGCGGGAAAACCGGATCGCCATGTACCAGCGTGCCGACGGCTTCGGGTTGCCACTTCAACGAAGCCAGGCCGACCTGTTGTGATACACCCAAGCGGCGCAGGATTTCCGCACAGCGCTCGGGCATCACCGGCTCCAGCAGACAGGCTACCAGGCGCAGGGTCTCGGCTACGTCGGCGAGGAAGGCGCCGGCAGCATCGCGATCGCTACGCACCAGCTTCCAGGGCGCGATCTGCTCCATCAACTGATTGCACTCGCGCAGCAGACCGAAGGTCTGTTCCAGCAGCCCGTGCAGATTGTTGGCGCGCACCAGCTCCTGCCATTCGCCCAGCAGAGCTTCACTGAGCTCGCGCAGACGGCCGTGGGTGCCGGAGGCAAGGGGCAGCTTGCCCGCGAAATTCTTCACTCCCAGAGTTGTCACACGGGAGACCATGTTGCCCAGGTCGTTGGCCAGATCCATGTTGACGCGGCGCACAAAGGCGTCCGGCGTGAAGCTGGCGTCATGCCAGGGCATCATGTCACGAATCAGGAAGAAGCGAAATGCGTCCACGCCCGCCAGGTCGATCATTTCCAAGGGGCGTATCACGTTGCCGAAGGATTTGCTCATCTTGCGATCGCCGATCAGCCAGTAGCCGTGGATCAGAAAACTCTCCGGCAGCGGCAGACCAAGCGCTTTCAGCAGAGTGGTCCAGTAGACACAGTGGGTGGTCAGAATATCCTTGGCCAGCAGATGCTTGCTGGCGGGCCACCACTGCTGGAATTTTTGCGGGTCGTCGGCCCAGCCCACTCCGGTGACGTAGTTCAGCAGCGCGTCCACCCAGACGTAGCACACGTAGTCCTTGTCAAAGGGCAACTCGATGCCCCAGCTCATGCGCTCTTTCAGGCGGCTGATGCACAGATCCCGCAGCGGCTGTTGCAGAAAGCCCAGCACCTCATTGCGCCGGAAGGCCGGCTGGATGAAATCGGGGTGCTCTTCGATGTATTGGATCAGCCAGTCCTGGTACTTCGACATGCGAAAGAACCAGTTGCGTTCCTTGAGCACTTCCACTTCGCGATCGCAGAGCGGGCACTTGCCGTCCACCAGGTCTTTCTCGGTGAAGTAGCGCTCGCAGGGCGTGCAGTAGAGGCCCTCGTATTCATTGGAATACAGGTCGCCAGCGTCGTGCAGCAAGGTCAGAGCGTGCTTCACGTTGCGCACGTGATCGGCGTCCGTGGTCCGCATGAAATGTTCGTAGCGAATGTTCAGCTTGACCCAGAGATCCTTGAAGCGTGCGGCCATTTCGTCGCAGTGTGCCTGGGGGTCCGTGCCCAGCTTGTTGGCGGCTTCCAGCACTTTCTGGCCGTGCTCGTCTACGCCCGTCATCATGAAACAATCATCGCCCATCAGCCGGTGATAGCGGGTGAACACGTCCGCCAGCACAGTGGTGTAGGCGTGGCCCAGATGCAGGTCGGAGTTGACGTAATAGATCGGCGTGGTGAGGTAGAACTTGCTCATGCGGACTCCTTAACTCGGTCGAAGGCGAAAACGAGGCGCCAATGTAAGAAAACTCGCGGGGGCCTTTGGATCACAATGAGAAATACCGATAGGTTTCGGTGAGATCATAGTTCGTGGAGGAATACATGCGGTTAAGCAACAAAATCATGGTTCTCGCACTGAGCGCAGGATTGGTACCTGCCTTCTGTCTGCTGATCGTTTTCAACCTGGGCTCCAAGGGCGTCGAAGAGAAAGTAGACAGCGCAGCCCGGTCCACGGCGACGGAATTCGTCCGCCAGACCTGCAGAGACGTATGGGGACTTACCAACACGGCGGCTTCGTTGGTCGAGATGCAGGTGGAGAGCAACCTGCAGGTTGCGAGCCACCTGTTGGAGGAGAACGGCGGTGCGCTCCGCTCCGCCAACAGCACCCTCAACTGGAATGCTATCAACCAATACACCAATACCGAGACGCAGCTAGCGCTACCGACCTTGGTTGTAGGCGGCGAGCCGGTAAGCCTGAGTAAGAGCTTTGACGAGCGCTCCGAGTTCGTCGACTTGGTTACCGAGCTGGTTGGCGGCACGGTGACGGTCTTTCAGCGCATGAACGAAGAGGGCGACATGCTGCGCGTGGCCACCAGCGTCAAGAAGCTCGACGGCACTCGCGCTACGGGAACCTACATTCCCGCCGTCAACCCTGACGGCAAGCCAAATCCCGTTGTCAGCGAAGTGCTGGCTGGTCGCACCTATCGCGGTCGCGCTTTTGTCGTGAATCGTTGGTACGCTACGGTTTACGAGCCCATGTACACCAATGGCGAAGTATCGGGCATCCTGTACGTGGGTGTGCCGCACGAAGCCGTGGCCTCATTGCGAACGGCCATCAACGAGACCCGTGTCGGCGAACGCGGCACGGTACTGGTGCTTGGCGGTAGCGGTGACCAGAAGGGCAAGTGCCTGATTTCCACCGATAACAAGCTCGATGGCGAAGACCTGCTGGGCGAGAAGGACACGTCAGGTCAGGCGTACTACGCGCAGGTAATCGAGCGTGCTATAGCTGAAGATGCAGGTACCGCTATTTCTATGGAAGTGACGCCGCAAGGCGCCATGTCCAAGCGTTTGATTTCGGCCACGTATTTCGAAGCCTGGGACTGGGTGATTGTCACGGTCGGCTACAGCGAGGATTTCGTGCAGGCGGCGACCATTGCTCATGATTCCATTGATCATTTGCTGATCATTGCCATGCTCCTGGGTGCGGCCTTGATTGTCGTTGTCCTGGTGATTTCGCGTCTGCAGGGTGGACGCATCGCGCGCCCGATGGAGCAGCTGGCCGAGGTAGCCCGCAAGGTAGCCGATGGCGATCTGGAGCAGGAGCATCGGCTGCACCAGATTCGCACTACGGGCAATTTTGAAGCTGTGCAACTCACAACCGCCTTCGCAGCGATGATCACCAACATCCAGAAGAACATGAATGAGATGACGGAGCAGCAGAGCTATCTGGAGAAGAGTGCGACCAATCTCGTGGCCGCTATGGATCGCTTTGCCGCCGGTGATTTGACCATCAAACTGGTAGCGGAACGCGATGATGCCATTGGCCGGGTTCATGTGGGGATTTCAAAAGCTGTCAGCCAGATTCGCGGCATGATGCTGCAGATCGCTGAGGAAACTTCGCGCCTCACCGAATCGGCGGGAAGTCTGGATGCCATTGCGGGAACGGTGCAGGAGCAGTCTGCCGAGACGCTGCAGCAGGTGAACGGCGTGGCCGAGACGACGCGCTCGCTGAACGAAAGCGTGCACTCGGTTGCTGGCGCAACTGAGGAAATGGGTGTCTCCATTCGCGAGGTTTCCGAGAACGCAGCAAGGGGTGCGGGCATTGCGCGTGAAGCCGTGGGCATTGTCCAGGAGACCAGCGCGGCAATTGACCAGCTCAAGCGCAGCAGTGATGAGATTGGCAGCGTGGTGCAGGTAATCAGCGAGATTGCCGAGCAAACCAACCTGCTGGCCCTGAACGCTACCATCGAGGCCGCGCGCGCCGGAGAGGCGGGCAAGGGCTTTGCCGTAGTGGCCAACGAGGTCAAGGAGCTGGCGGGCAATACCGGCGAAGCGACCGGATCAATTTCGACCAAGATCACGCAGATTCGTGAGGATATGCTACGTGCCACCGACGCGGTCGAGCGCATTCGTGTGATCATTAAGCAGGTGGACGAGGTGCAGAGCACCATCGCTGCCGCAGTGGAAGAGCAGTCGGCGACCACGGTTGAGATTGGCCACAGTCTGCACACTGCAGCCGCTGCAGCCAACGAGATCGCGGCTTCAACTGAAGAAGTGGTCCATGTCGCTGAGCGCAGCGAGCAGAGTGCCACGGATACACGGCGCTCCAGCGTAGAAGTGGGTGAATCGGCCCTGCGCATTTCCTCGGCGCTCGGCTCCTTTACCTTCTAGGTGTGAACCCGATCCAAACAAAAGCCCCGCTTCGGCGGGGCTTTTATGCTCCATTTGTATCACGAAAATGCGCTATCAGCCTCGTGATACAGCGTCTATTCGTCCTGTGCCGGAGCTTCGCCTTCGCGGCGAGCCCGATTACGGCGGCCACCTCGACGTCCGCGACGACGCTTCTTCTGCGCATCGTCACCGTCCGCGTTGTCGGCGTCGGCTCTGCGCTCCGGAATGTCTGATCGTCGCGCTGTATCACGGCGTTCTTCGCGACGGCGCTCGTCCGGGTTGGTCTCGCTGCGTGTGCGACGCTCTCTGTGACGTCGGTCTTCCGAGCTGCTCCGGCGAGACTCACTTCGTTCACGGGGCGCTTCTTCAGATGGCGAATCCTCTTCTTGTGTCACGCCCTGCGACTCGGTTTCGGAATCAGCAGGTTCAGTATCCCTGCTCGGACGCGCGTAGCGTGGTGGCATGTCTTCCCGGCCCGCACCTGGCTGAGGCATCTCTGCGGCTGTGCAGACGGGCGCGTTCTCCAGATCCATGATGTAGGCGAGTTGCTCGTGGCTCAGGGTCTCAATTTCACCTGTTTGATAACGAATGAGCACTTCGCCCGCGAAGATGTCCACCTTGTCGATGCGCGCTGCGCCCTTGATGGTTTTCAGCAGCTTGTCCACCGGCGGATACTGGGAGAGTTCCTCGCGATAGAATTCCAGCTCGTAGCGCAGGCAGCATTTCAGCCGGCCGCAATTGCCCGAGAGCTTGGTGGGATTCAAAGGCAGGTTCTGTTCCTTGGCCATGGAAGTGGTCACGGGATCAAAACGCGACAGCCACCCGCTGCAGCACTGGCGCTGTCCGCAGGGGCCGAAGCCGCCGAATTTACGCGCTTCGTCGCGAGCGCCGATTTGTCGCAGGTCAATGCGCGTGCGCAGCTCGCCAGCCAGATCTTTCACCAGATCGCGAAAATCCACGCGGCCTTCGGCGGTAAAGAAGAAGGTGACTTTGCGCCCGTCGAGCTGGTACTCAACGTTGATCAGCTTCATGGGCAGATGATGCGTCTGAATCATGCGACGGCACACTTCCTCGGCGCGCTCTTCTTTCTGCTGGTTGCGGCGCTGACGCTGAAAATCGTGTGGACCGGCCTTGCGAAGAATGGAGGAGACGTTGTGGCGCTCTTCTTCATCCGTGATACGATCCACGTCGGTGATCTGGACTACGCGTCCCAGGTCCTCACCCTTTTCGGCCACAACCACCACTAGATCGCCCAGCTTTACAGGAAAGAGACTGGGGTTGGTGAAGGTGACACGGCGGTTGCCCTTGAACTGGACTTCAAGGTATTTCATGCTGTTGCTCTCCGGGCTTGAATGGCCGACCGCAGCTTTATTGCCACTTGGGTCAGCAGAATGAAGAGGTGCAGATTTCGCTCCGTCAGATAGGCCAGGCGCGAGAGTTCCCCGGCCAGCCCGTCCAGGTCGCGAACTTCAAAGCGCTCGGCAAATCGCACGAGGGCTTCCAATTGATGCAGGTTGCGTACCAGCTCTTCAGCCCTGCCGGGGCAGGTTTGAATCAGCTCGATATCTTGCAGCCAGCTTTGCAGGTCTCGAATCAAATCGCGAACCAGCAGACGATCCTTGCGTGCTTCCAGAGTGGAAATGCGCTGATAGAGCGGCCCCGGATCAGCACGCAATGTATCACGCAAAAAAGCAGCGGCGTCGTGTTCATCGTCGCCAGCGTCCTCTTGCAACAGGGAGATAGCGCGACCCGGATTGCCGCTGGCCTGACGCGCCACCTGCTTCAGCTCCTCGGCTTTACGCTCTGGATATCGCGCAGCCAGGGCGTCCACCAGCTCATGCTCGTCTACGGGCTGTAGACGAAGCTGCTGACAGCGGCTGAGAATGGTAGGCAGCAGGGCTTCGGGTGCACTGGTGCAGAGAAGTAGCAGGAGACCGTCGGGCGGCTCCTCCAGCAGTTTCAGCAAAGCGTTCTGCGCCTGGGCGCCCATGCGCTCGGCATCCAGCAGGATGGCCACGCGGCCACGGCCTTCAAAGCTGCGCAAGCTGGCCCAGCGCTTCAGGTGCCGCGCCTGTGCTACAAGAATCTGTCGAGCTCCAGCTACGGAGACACGGTGCCAGGCGTCGGCGGCCAGACGTGCGAGTTCGGCGTTGACCTGCTCGGCGAAATGCGCGGCGGGATCCTCGTCCTCGCTCGCCGAGGGAGGTGTGGGCAGCGGCATTACAATGCGCAGATCGGGGTGATCCAGACGCTCATTTTTACGACACGAGGCGCACTGGCCGCATGGCCGCTCGCCTTCACTTTCGCAGAGCACAAGCCGGGCAAAGTCCACCGCAGCCGCACTCATGCCCAGGCCGTCCTCTCCATGCAGGAGATAGGCGTGGGCAAGCTGAGCGCGCTGCTGACCCCGCGTGAGGATCATGCGCAAATGCTGTTGACCGATTAGATTCTGGAACGCACGCATGCACTAAAGGTAAGGAAGCGCATCAAAAAGGAATCCGCCGGGCCGGGCGAATTGCGGCTTGAGGTGCGAAAAGCTCAGCGCGCGAACCAGTCTTCGGGGTTCCGGTGCTGCCCGTCCTGCCAGAGTTCGAAGTGCAGACTGCCCTCGCCCGGGCGGTCGAAGGTGCCCGCACGCCCCAGCGAGGAGCCGCTTTGAACCTTTTGGCCTTCGGCCACCTGCACGCTCTCGAGTTTGGCGTAGACGGTGTAGTAGCCTTTGCCGTGATTCAAGAGCAGCGTGTTGCCGTAGCCTGGAATCCATGTGATACGCGCAACTTCACCCGCAGCTACGGCGCTGACCGGCGCGCCAGGCGTGCAGGCGTAATCGGTGCCGGGATTATCGGTGGTGGTGCCCAGCGTGTTGTTGCGCACCATACCCCAGGCCTGGCTCAAGCGGCCCTCAACAGGACGGCCCAGCTTACCGCGAAGGGTAGCCAGTCCGCTTCCTGATTGAATCTCTGCCGTCGGTGTCGCGCTATTTGTGCGTTGGCCAGAACCCGCTGTGGAAGACCTGGAGCCGGAGAGACGTTGATCGATGTCGCTCAGACGCTGGTCCTCTTGTCGCCGTTGTTCTTCGCGCGCTTCCCATGTATCACGCAGCTCTTGCAGCAACATAGCCACACGCTCACCGGCGGCACTTAGTTCTGCACTTCGGGCCTCTGCGCGTTTGCGATCTGCCAACAGCGAACTCAGTTCGCGGTCCACGGCTGCGCGCGCGTTGGCCAGGTCCGCTGCGCGTTCGTGACTCTCATTACGGCTTCGTTCGTTGGCGCTGCGGCTGCGGGCCAGCGCGGCCAGGGTGCGCTCCTGCAAAGCACGCTCAGCCAAGGCACGATTTTGCAGATCATGAATTTCCGTCTGTAGGCTGTCCAGGCTGTTCAGGCGACGGCGCAGTCCCTTCAGGAACCAAGGGAATAGGCGCGCGCGTCTGAGGGCGTCCTTGGCGCTGGGTGCGCTTAAAAGCCAATAGAGCGGGTCGTTGTGGCGCTGGGCGTAGAGGTCGCGGACGATGGTGGCGGTCTCGGTGCGCAGACTGAACTGGGCGTCACGGCTGCGCTCCTCGCGCCTTTCGAGGGATTCAAGGCGATTAGCGGTTTCCGCAAGCAGGTTTTCCTGTTCGCCCGTGCGCTGCGTTAGCAGAAGCTGTTCGTGGGCGAGTTGCTGCATAAGCTGCTGATTGGCCGAAAGCCGCTGCTGCAACTGATTCAGGTCCGCACGCTGCCGGGCTGCGTCACTGTCGAGCTGTGTGACGCGCTGTCTGAGCTGATCCATTGCCTGCTCGAGGCTGTCGAGCTTGCCGGTAGTCTCCTGCAGTCGCGTTTGCGCAACCAGTTGCAGACAGGCGCAGAGCAGCATCAGGATGAGGACAATCGGCTTCATGCTTCCAATATAGTACGGACTCGCGCGTCGGGCCTTGCTCTGCGAATTGCGTCTGTTCATGTTACATTGATTCGCTTGGTCCTCTAATGATCTCACTCATTTTCATCCTGAGGTTCGCATGACCGTTCAGAATACAGCCCTGTACGAGCGTCACGTTTCGGCAGGCGGCCACATGGTCGAGTTTGCGGGATTCCGCATGCCGACCCATTACACTTCCATCGTTGAAGAGCACAAAGCGGTTCGCGATCGCGGCGGCGTGTTTGACGTCAGCCACATGGGCGAATTTTTCGTCAGCGGTTCCGACGCCGAGGCCTTCTTGAACAAGATGACCGTCAACAATGTCGCCAAACTTGTGGACGGTCAAGTGCAGTACAGCGCCCTGATGACGCCTGAAGGCGGCATCGTGGACGACCTGCTGGTACATCGCATTGACGAGACGCATTTCATGTTGGTGGTCAATGCCTCCAACCGGCACAAGGACTACGACTGGCTGACTTCGCACCTCGAGGGTGACGTGCAGCTGGTGGACCGCAGTGACGAGTTCAGTCTGCTGGCCGTGCAGGGCAAGGACGCCTACAAGCTCGTCGTCGAGCTGGCCGACCAGGACATCAGCGAAATGGCCTACTACAATTTCCTGTTTCAGGGCAGCCTGCAGGGAATCCCGCTGATCATCGCCCGCACCGGCTACACGGGTGAGCGCGGTTTTGAGCTCTACGTGCGTAACGAGGACGCGCTGCGCCTGTGGGACCTGCTTTTCGCCAAGGGCGAAGGCTGGCTGAAGCCCATTGGCCTGGGTGCTCGCGATAGTCTGCGTCTCGAGATGAAGTTCGCCCTGTACGGCAACGACATTGATATGACCACCAGCACCATCGAGGCCAATCTGGCCTGGATCACCAAGCAGAAGAAAAAGGCGGATTTTCTGGGCAAGGAAGTTGTGCTGCGCCACCTGAAGGAAGGCGTGGACCGTCTGCTGGTGGGCTTCGAACTGCTGGATCGCGGCATTCCGCGCCACGGCTATGACTGCTATGTTGGCGACGAGAAGGTGGGCGTGGTGACCTCCGGAGTCATGAGTCCAATGTTGGGCAAGCCGGTGGGCATGGTCTACCTGAAGCCGCCTTATTGCGAAGAGGGCAGCGAGTTTGATGTGGAAGTGCGCGGACGCCGTTTGAAGGCGCGCGTGATTCCTGTCCCCTTTGTTCAGTTGGAAGTACCTGCCAGGTGAGAATTGACGTTTTCTTCACGATCCCTCAGGTCAAAGAAGACCTGCTGAAATCGCGTCGCAGCGTGGTGGTGATTGATGCCCTGCGGGCCACCACCACGATTTGCCATGCCCTTGCAGCGGGCTGCAGCCGCGTGTTACCTGTCCCTGATCCGGGCAAGGCCACGAGCTTTGTGGAAGCCCTGGGACGCAACAGCTTGCTTCTGGGCGGTGAGCGCGATGGGCGGCGGCTGCCGGATTTCGATCTGGGCAACAGCCCCGCCGAGTACACGCCCGAAGTAGTTGCCGGTCGCACACTGGTTTTCGTTACCAGCAACGGTACACAGGCGCTCTATCGTCTGCGTGCTACGCGCCAGGTATTCATTGGCGCCTACGTCAACCTGAAGGCGCTGGTCCAACATCTGCACAAAGAGGGCGAGGACGTGCTCATCTGCTGTGCGGGTTCGGGCGACCAGTTCTGCCTGGAAGACAGTGTCTGCGCTGGCATGATGGTGCGTGGCCTGATTGAAGCCTGCGAGGGTGCCGGGTGCGAGCTCAACGACGCTGCTCGTGTGGGACTGATTCTGGCGGAGCGCTATGGCAGTGACCTGGTGTCCTGCATGAAAGAGTCTGAGCACGGTAGCTATTTGAGCAGCCTCGAGTTTGCTGACGATCTGGACCTGTGCGCACGCGTGGACAGCCTGGATGTGGTTCCCGTCTTTACCGGCGATCAGATTACGCTGATTTCCGGCACAGTGGCGGCAGCACCCGAGAAGCCGCGCCGCCGTCGCAGCAGCAGAAAATCGACGAGCTGATGGCAACACGGCAACAGCGACGCCCAGGGGTCGATGCCCGTGTTCTGGTTGGTCTTGTGCTTCTGGCACTTGGCCTTCTGCAGATCCTGTCCATGCTGAGCGCGAGGCTGGAACAGGGCAGCTATGAGCATGCGCTTTCCATCGTCGGCTACTATCTCTCGCACCCCTTCATCAATTTTGGCCTGGGCTTTTTCTGGACGCTTGTCCTGCCGGCGATCATTCTGCAAACCGGCTGGGCCATGCTGCGTTCGCTGCCTGTATCACAGCGCGTACCGCGCTTCAGTCGCCAGCTTCTGTTTGCGTGTGCCGGTGCGCTGACTCATGCCTTAGTCCGCGTACGCGCCTTCGACCAGGGCACTCTTGACGGTGCCTGGGAAGCGGGCAGTGCTGCTGTTTTATCGGTCAACTGGCTGATGCGTGTGGCACATCTTCCCGGCGCGATCATTGTGATACTGACCCTGGACCTGATCGTGCTCGCCATTGTGTTCCATTTGCATCCCGGCGTGCTGTTGGTGCGTCCCGTAGAGGCAATGCAAAATGTGATCCATGTGATTCGTGCGCGTCTGACAGAAGGTCTGCGCCGTCTGTATCAGCTGAGAGCACGTCGTCGGCAGGAGCACGAGAAGCGCAAGCGTGATACAGCAAAAGCCGCTCGTGAGCAGGCCAAATCTGAGCGCGATGCAGAGCGCGTTCGCAAGGCCGAGGAAGAGCAGGCGCGTGCCGAGGAGCGTGAAGCCTTGCGCGCGGCCATGCTCAAGCGCGAGCAGGAGCAGGAGCGGGCCGGTGAAGAGGAAGAGCAGGGCGCGTTGCCACTAGATGACTCCTATGATGATTCCGGGACTGTATCACAGTCCGAGCAGGGAACGGAAGAAGATGAGTTCGATGTTAGCGACGAGATCATCGAGCAGGAGCAACATTTCCGAGTCAAGCGCGCGCGCGGCCCCTACAAGTACGTACCGCCTTCGGTGGATCTGTTGGACGATCCGCCCACGGATGAGTATCACGTCACCGATGAGGACATTCAGCTGGCGAGCCAGCAGCTGGTCAGTTGCCTGAAGGATTTCAACGTCGAAGCGCGTGTGGTTCACGTACATCCCGGTCCGGTGATTACGCGCTACGATCTGGAACCGGCACCGGGCGTCAAGGTGAGTCGTATTGCCGGATTGGCAGACGATCTCGCTCTGGCACTGCGTGCAGAACGCATTCGCATTATCGCACCTGTTCCCGGCAAGGGCGCCGTGGGCATTGAGCTGCCCAATTCGAAGCGAAACATGGTCTTCATGAAATCCATCGTCAATACCGAGAAGTTCTCGCGCGCGGCCAGCCCGCTGACCATTGCCTTGGGCAAGACTTCCAGTGGCGAAGCAGCGGTGGCCGATCTGCGCTCCATGCCGCATATCCTGATTGCCGGTCAGACGGGAGCGGGCAAGTCCGTCTGCATCAACAGTTTTATCTGCTCCATTCTGTTGCGCGCTCTGCCTACCGAAGTGCAGTTCGTCCTCATCGATCCCAAGATGATCGAGCTTTCCGACTACGCCCGTGTAGCACACCATTTCCTGGCGGGGATTTCCGGCATCGAAGGTCCGGTCGTTACCAGTCCGCAGGATGCCGTGCGTGTGCTGGAAGCCATCGAAATCGAGATGGATCTGCGCTATCGCGCTCTGTCGCGCACCGGCTATCGCAGTATCACGGAGTTCAACGATGCGCTGGAATCAGGTGAAGTGGCGCTGCGTCTGAAGGAAGGTGATATTCGCTTTGACCATCTGCCCGAAGGCGAAATCCCCGAGCGCATGGTATACCTGGTGGTGATCATCGATGAGCTGGCGGACCTGATGATGACTGCTGGCAAGGAGATCGAGACCTCCATTGCGCGGCTTGCGCAGAAGGCGCGTGCTGTCGGTATTCACCTGGTAGTGGCGACGCAGCGTCCGAGTGTCGATGTGTTGACAGGTCTGATCAAAGCCAATTTCCCCGCTCGCATCGCCTTTGCCGTGAGACAAAAAGTGGACAGCAAGACGATTATCGATGCCATGGGCGCCGATCAGCTGCTGGGTAAGGGCGACATGCTCTATCTAGCCTCCGGCAGCCCGGAGCCCCAGCGTATGCACAACTGTTTCATCAGCGGTAAAGAGATTCGCCGCCTGATGGATCACATTCGCAAACAGAGCCGCGACTTCGAAAAGTTCAAGTTGCCGATGCGCGAGAGCGAAGATACCAGTGGGCCAGGGGGATTTGACACGGGCGAACGCGACGAGCTGTTCCACGATGCGGCAGAGATCGTGATACGTTCGCGACAGGGATCGGTGTCTGTGTTACAACGCCGTCTGCGCGTTGGCCATAGTCGCGCCAGCCGATTGATTGATGAGCTCGAAATCGCTGGCGTCGTGGGTCCGTTTGACGGCTCCAAGGCACGAGAAGTCCTGGTGGATGAGTCCTGGTTGGACGAAAATCGGTGAGGCTGATTATGCTCCAACACCTTCTTGTGTTACTGCTTGTAGTAGGTCATGCGTATGCCGGTGAAGGCGACCGTCTGCTGAAAGACGCACGTGATACCTATGCGAGCGCCGATTTCTGGCAAGTGGATTTTACCAACACCTTTGTGTGGGAACTCGCCGGTGACACGGTCAGCAACGCGGGCAGTCTGCTGTTGGCGCCAGAGGGCGCCTTTCGCGTGGATATGGAAGGCGCGCATCTGCTTTCGGACGGAACACGGCTGTGGCGCTGGGAAGAGGGCAGCGGGCAAGTACTGCAAGAGACACTGAACAGCAGCCAGGATGTGATTTTACCTCACCAGTTTCTGGCACATCTTGATGATCGCTTCAACCCGGGGCGCGTCAGCGATCTCGACGGTGATACAAAACGTCTGGAGCTGCAGGTCAAGGGCGATAGCGATTTCATGCGCCAGGTCTTTCTGGTGCTGCGTCGCGAATCAGGTCACTGGCAGCCGGGCGAAATTGAGTTTGTCGATGCCGGTGACAACTGGAACCAGTATCGTATCACAGGGCGTCAATCCTGGTCTGAGGGAGAGCTTCCAGGAACACTTGCGGATAAGCTGAAGATGGAGCTACCAACGGGCTACGAATTGCTTGTGCTCGATGAGGTCGCCGAATGAAGCATAAACAGTGGATTGCATTTCTGCTCTCCGCGCTGTTTCTGTATCTGTTTCTTTTTGCACCCGATCTGGCTGTCTGGCGCAGTGGTGATACAAGTCTGTTTGCGGCGATCTTTCATTCCCGCATCAATTGGCCTGAAGTCGGGCAAGTCTTCTTGCACGCTCGTTTGCTTCCTTTGTTGGGCGCAATAGCTGTAACTGCGCTAAACATGGTGGTGCGTGGGTGGCGCTGGCAGTGTATCACGCGTCCGCTTGCGCCTGTGCGTGTATCACTCATGTTTCACTTGACAAACCTTGGCTATCTAGCCAACAATGTCTTACCCATGCGATTGGGTGAAGTCGCCCGTGCCGGATTATTAGGGCGTATCACGCGCAGCGGTTTTTCATCCGCTTTGGCCACTGTAGTTCTTGAGCGTCTACTTGATTTCCTCGGAACGCTAGGCGTGTTGTTGCTGGCCCTATTATTGATGCCGGAGCTCCAAACCGGCAGTAAAACCCTGGAACAGCTTATTGCACTGACGCCCTGGCTGGGGTTGATTGCTGGCCTGATTCTGGCGGCGCTTGTTGCAATGGTTGTGTTACGTGGCCCGATGATTGTCTTGGTGGAAAAAGTGCTGGGCGTATTGCCGGCAAGAATCGCTCAACCTCTTGTGCGCATGGTTGAGGGCTTTGCCAATGGCCTCACCATTTTGCGTTCACCGGTTCAGGCACTGCTCCTTCTGGGGCAAAGCGCGCTGGTACAGGTAGGTTACCTCTGTGCACTTCGTTTAATGCTGGCGGCGGTTGGTGTGACACAGCAGAGTTGTCAAGCTCTTGCTGAGAGTCCTGTCGGGGCATTGCTGTTCGTGTTGACACTGCTGACATTTGGCTATGCCATCCCTGCTGCTCCCGGTGCAATTGGCACGGTGCAGTATTTCAGCGCAATGGCTGTGAGCATGCTGGGAGTGAACTCCAGCGCGGCTCAAGGCTTTGCGCTAGCTAATCACCTGGTGACCTGGGTGGTTCTGACGGTTTTGGGCCTGATCGGTCTGTTCAGACTGGGCTTGCGTCCCATGGATCTGATGCAACACAAGGAGAGCTAGAGTGACTGCGCATCCCTATCCCGGATCATCGCCGGATCATGGTGATACACAGATAGATCTGATGTCCATCTACCGCATACTTTTTCGCGGGCGTTGGCTAATCCTGGCCTCTCTGATTGTCTGCGTCGCTGGCGCACTGTTCTGGACATCGAAGATGCCGCGTATCTATCGCGCAACGGCTACGGCCATGGTCGTAACCAATAATCCCTGGGAGTCGGGATTGCTGGTGGATGGCAGCAGCAGCGCCCCCGCATTCAGCATTGCCGATCAGTTGCAGATTCTGGAGAGTCGCAAGTTGGCAGTGCAGGTGGTCAACAGCCTTTCGGGCGGCCAGTACACAGAGCGACTGTCGCTTCTGCACGACAAGGAAACTGGCGTTTTACTCTCGCCCGAACAGGCAGCACGTCGCATGCTGCAAGATCTGGCTGTGCGGCAACAGAAGAACTCGAATGTTCTCGCTATCAGTTACGAGGCGCCCACCGGATTTGAGGCGGCCCTGGTTGCCAATGCTGTGGCCGAAGTTTTCTACCAGCAGAACCAGGAGTTCAGCCGGGCGGAGTACACCGAGCTGACGGCGTTTTTAAAGGAGCAGCTGGATCTTGTGGCGGTGCGCTTGCAACATGCCGAGACCGAGTTGGCCAGTTTCAAAGAGAGCCGTCGGTTGTCGGCGTTGGACATTGAAACCAGCACCATAGTGCAACAGAGTGCGGCAGCCCAAGCCGAGCTCAACTCGATCGCACTGAATCTGCGAACAAACGAGACGGCGCTGAACAATCTGCAGCGGCAGTATTCGCAGGGGCAGAGTACGCTTGTCGACGATCTGGATAATTTATCGACGGCCACCATCGAACAGCTTTCGCAGGACATCGCCGACAAGCAGGCACAGATTGCCAATGTGCGCGCGCGTGCAGAGATTGGCTGGGAGCAGTACGTGACACAGCTCGAATCTGAGCTGCGTCGTATCAAAGAGGCGCTGAAGGAAGAGACTCGCAAACTCTCCAGCACAGAGATGAAGTCCGCCGACCCGCTTGGGACAATGCAACAGATCTTCGACCGCATCGTTGAGTTGGATGTGGAGAACCTCAGCCTGCGGGCGGCCTATGATGCACAGCAAGGTGTTGTCACACAATTCGAGCAGCGTCTTTCGGAGCTGCCCGAGGCGAGTCTGGAGTACGTGCGCTACACGCGTGATGTTGAAATCAACGAGCGTCTGTATCGTTTGCTTACGGAGAAGTACGAAGAGAACAAAGCCGTAGCCGCTGGCATGATTGGCAATGTGCGTCTGCTGGACGAGGCCGAAGTCCCTGAGTATCCCATCAGCCCCAACAAGCACCGCAATCTGGTTCTCGCAATTGTGCTGGGGCTTCTGTTGGGCGCGGCGCTTTCTTTCCTGCATAAGCTGCTTGATGCCAGTATTGTAACACCCGACGAATTGCGCTCGTATCACCTCAATCTGCTGGGCAGTGTGCCGACGATCAACGTGCGCAAACTGGACCGGGCACTGAAACTGAGCAAGCGCGATGAGCTGAGCGAAGAAGAGAAGGTCAAGGTGCGGCGTAAGCTGATCACGCATTTCAGTCCCAAGAGTCCCATCAGCGAAGGTTACCGCAGTTTACGAACCAATCTGATGATGAAACTTGAGCAGGGTGGAGTTGGCGAGCGCACGCCCGTTGTCATGTTGACTTCGGGTACTACGCAGGAAGGCAAGAGCCTGACCAGTGCCAATCTTTCCGTCACCATCGCGCAGGCGGACAAGCGGGTGCTGGTAATTGATGCCGACATGCGGCGACCGACTACGCACAAGAACTTTGCGCTGGATCGCAGTATTGGCTTATCCGGTGTGCTGGCTGGCAATCAGGACCGCGCCGCTGCAGTGCAAGCAACAGACATTCCCAATCTCTTCATCCTGCCTGCCGGGCCGATTCCAAGTAATCCGGCCGAGCTACTGGGCAAAGAGAGCCTGACCAATCTACTCGATTGGGCGCGTGAAGAATTCGATTTCGTGATTGTGGATAGTCCGCCGGTAGTACCGGTGACCGATCCTGCGGTGTTGTCGCGCGTGGTCGACGGCGTTATTCTTGTGATACGCAGTGGCAAGAGTCATCGCCGTGAGTTGAGTGAGGCCCTTTCCAGGCTGAAGCACGCCGACGCGCATCTGTTGGGAGTAGTGCTCAATGATTATGATCTGAAGCGCGTCTACGGCTCCTACTACTATTACTATCACTACTACGATCGCTATTACTACTACGGAGATCGCAATCGACGCCGTCGTAGCAATCCCAAGCGTCGATCGCGTAATCACGCGAGCGCGTAATGACACGTGTTGAATGGAAAGCGCCAGCCAAAATCAACCTTGGCTTGCAGATCACTGGACGTCGTCCTGACGGTTTCCATGACATCGAATCTATTTTCGCCCCCCTTGAATTGCACGATCGCTTGACGGTTGAGCTTGCGGATGAGGACAGCTTTCATTGCACCGATGCCAGCCTTCCCAGCGGGTCTGATAACCTTGTGTTACGGGCGCGTGATGCGTGGCGCGCTCATTGCGAAAGCCCCAAAGCCGCCAGGCAACCTCTGAAAATCCTACTAGAGAAGCGGATTCCGTCGGGAGCCGGTTTGGGCGGCGGCTCAAGTGATGCGGCTTCCTGTTTACTCGCGATCAATCAGTTATTGGATTTTCCGCTAAAAACATCGCTGCTACGGAAATTATGCTTGCTGATTGGTAGCGATGTTCTTTACTTCTTGACACCTGAGTGGATGCACGTGTCGGGAAGAGGTGAGGTATTGCATCCTGTACCCCCCGTGTTCCAAGGTCATGTTCTGTTGATCTGGCCGGACCTTTCCATCAGCACGGCTCAGGCTTACGCCGCGCTTAGTCGCACCTTGACAGACCACGAGGGATTCGCTAGATTCGTGGGTTTCCACGGTTTCATTGGTGATGCCACCAATCCGGCTTTGTGGCCGGGAAATATGTTCGAAGAAGTGGTATTCCAAGAGGCCCCGCTGCTTGCCGTAATCAAGCAGCAACTGCTGAAACAGGGCGCATTCTATGCTTCCATGTCCGGCAGTGGATCCACGATTTACGGATTCTTTGACAGCGAAGGATCGGTGCTGCGCGCGGAAGAGTACTTTGCCCGCAGGTTTCCTTGCACCATACGAACCTGCACGATGTGATGAAGAGGCCAGGTGGCTTTTTCAGGAAACCATGAACGTGCCTGGGGGGGACAATGGAGATCACCGAGGTCAACATTAACATCCGCGAAGAAGACAGACTGAAAGCCTTTGTTAACATCACCTTTGATGATGTCTTTGTCGTGAGGGGCCTGAAGGTCATTCAGGGCAACAAGGGACTTTTCGTCTGCATGCCCAGCCGCAAGCTGGAGGACGGATCGCACAGGGATATCGCTCACCCGATATCCAACGATTTTCGTCGAAGCATTGAAACCAAGGTGCTGGATGAGTATTTCCGCGCCTCTGGTGAAAATCCGGCGACACAGGTAGTCGCACCCTTTGAAGAGGGTGAGTTCCAGCACTACTGATCGTATCTGTCGGATTCCGGCACCGATCCAGTCCATTCACCAACAAGCCGCAACCCAGGAACCGGCCTCGTGCCGGTTCTGCAGTTCCATCAGGTGTGATACATGGACGATCTCCGCGTTTTTGCAGGCGAAACAAGCGTGGCTTTGGCCACGATGATTGCCAGGACATTAGGTATTGATCTTGGAAAAGTGAGCCTGGAGCGCTTCTCGGATGGAGAGCTCTCGGTGAAGTTCAACGAGAATATCCGTGGCAAGGATATTTTCCTTGTGCAATCGACGCTTCCGCCTGCGGACAACCTGATGCAATTGTTGCTGATGTTGGACGCTGCCAAACGTGCCAGCGCTCGACGAATCACTTGTGTGATTCCCTATTTCGGGTACGCACGTCAGGATCGAAAAGATCAGCCCCGCGTGGCCATTGCGGCCAAACTAGTGGCGGATCTGTTGACAGCGGCCGGTGCCAATCGCGTGCTGACCATGGATATGCACTGTGATCAAATCCAGGGATTCTTCAACATTCCCTTTGATCATCTTTATGGTCGTGCTATTCTGGTGCCGCATCTGGAAGCCCTTGGGTTGGATGATGTCACCGTGCTCGCACCGGACATCGGCTCTGTGCGACGCGCTCGCGGGTACGCCAAGCGTCTGCATGCAGATTTGGCAATTGTGGACAAGCGCCGTCCCAAGCCGAACGTGGCCGAGGTGATGAATGTCATCGGCGAGGTTGCTGGACGCAACGTGATCATTGTTGATGACATGGTGGATACCGCTGGTACGCTGGTGGAATCTGCCAAGGTGGCTGGCAAGCTTGGCGCGAAAAGCGTGACTTGTGCTTGCACCCACGCGCTCTTTTCCGGCGAGGCGATTCGCCGTTTGAACGATGCACCGATCCAACGCTTGATTGTAACGGATACAATTCCAAACCGCGATCAGCTTGGACTTGAAAGATTGACGATTCTGGGCGTGGGCCCGATCTTCGCCCAGGCGATCCGGACGATTCACGATGAGACTTCCATTTCCGTGCTCTTCGACCGGCAGGAAAGTCTGAACGAACGAGAGTAAAACACTAGATATCGAAGCAGGAGATCCGACAATGTCGATCCCGACGCTGCAAGCAAGCAATCGTGAAAAAGTCGGCAAAGGCGCGTCCCGTTCGCTGCGCCGCGACAACATGATTCCCGTGGTCGTCTACGGGAGCAAAGTTGAAACAACGCACCACGCTGTGGACGCCAAAGAGCTGGATACGGCGCTTCTGCACCACGCCCGCGTGATCATGCTGGCCGTTGAGGGCAAGGAGCCCATCAAGGCCGTGATTCGCGAGGTCCAGCGTCACCCGGTCACCGAAGAAGTGCGCCACGTTGACCTGTTGGCCGTCCAGGATGACGATGTGGTCACCCTGCGCATCCCGGTCAAGCATATTGGCAACCCCGTTGGTGTCAAGCAGGGTGGTCAGCTGCGTCAGCTCGTGACCAAGCTTGAGATCAGCTGCAAGGCCATTGATATTCCGAGCTTCGTCGAAGTGGATATCACTAACCTTGAGGCCGGTCGCAATCTGCTGGTGAAGGATCTGCCGAAGGCGGCTTATACCTTCATTGCTCCGCCGCACATTGCGGTGATGCAGATCACCAAGCCTCGCGCCAAGTAAGCTATTGGCGGGATCGTGAATCAGATCCTGTTTGGCCTTGGGAATCCCGGGTTGCGCTACAAGAACACGTGGCACAACCTGGGATTCATGTTGCTGGACCGACTGGCCAATCAACAGGCGACCGCTTTCCGCAGCGGCCGCGGTTCCTGGCTCGAAGCGCGTGTTACGCTTGCGGGCCATGACCTGCTCCTGTGCAAACCGACAACCTATATGAACCTGTCGGGTCAGGCCGTGCACGACATGTGTCATTATTACAAGGCCGATCCGGCCGACTGCCTTGTTGCTTTCGACGACCTCGACCTTCCCCTTGGCGAGCTTCGCTTTCGCGCTTCCGGTTCCGGCGGCAACCACAACGGCATGTCTCACATCGTGCAAATTCTTGGATCCGGCATTCCGCGATTGCGCATGGGTTTTCGCCCGCCGAGCAATGAGATCCCATCAAGCCGTTGGAAGTCTTTCGTCCTCGCGCCCGTGCCCACTTCAATGCAGAGCCATGTAGAAGAGATGCTCGAGCGCGCCGTAGACGGTGTCACATTGTGGCTGGATCAAGGTGTCACAGCGGCGCAAAACCGCCACAATCGCAGCTCTTCCCGTGATACACAAGAAAAAGGTGATACATCACCCGATCAGGGCTGACCTGTGTCCTGAATTGTGCTAGCTTTTTCCCTCGGAAAGCAAGACGGGATTCGCCCGCCCCGCGCGGGCCAAAACACGAGGTTCACGATGACCATCCAGATTGCGCTAGGCGCTGGTATTCTGGCGCTGCTCTTTGCGTGGTGGAAGTCCAGTTGGATCAACCGGCTCGATGCCGGAACCGAACACATGCGCGAAATCGGCGCCGCAGTGCGCGAAGGTGCTATGGCCTTCCTTGGTCGCGAATACAAAGTCCTCAGCATTTTTGTGGTGGCGGTGGCCATTTTGCTGGTGGTTGGAAACTGGCGAGATGGTGCCCAGTTGACTGCGTTGAGCTTCGTAGTGGGCGCGTTGTGCTCTTCGCTTGCGGGTTTCTTTGGGATGCGTGTGGCGACTGCCGCTAACATGCGTACTACAAATGCAGCTCGCAGCAGCCTTGCTGCAGCACTGGGAGTTGCCTTCAGCGGTGGTGCCGTGATGGGCATGTGCGTCGTCGGTCTGGGCATCATCGGCCTGGCCGGGCTTTTCCTGCTGTATCAAAATCTGCCTGCCTCCATGTTGCCCGCGGGTGGAAGCGAGCTGGACTCCGTGTTGCGCATCCTTTCGGGATTCGCTATGGGAGCTAGTTCCATCGCGCTATTCGCTCGTGTGGGTGGTGGCATTTACACCAAAGCTGCTGATGTCGGCGCCGACCTGGTGGGCAAGGTTGAAGCGGGCATTCCCGAGGATGATCCGCGCAACCCAGCTACCATTGCTGATAACGTGGGCGACAATGTGGGCGACGTCGCGGGCATGGGCGCAGACCTCTTCGAGTCCTATGTCGGCTCCATTCTGGGTGCCATGGTCCTTGGTGCTGGTGCCGTTGTCACCGGCGGAACTCCCATGGATCTGGTCACGCTGCCGCTGGCCCTGGCCGCAGCGGGTATTCTGCTAAGCATTCTGGGCACCTTCTTCGTGCGAGTGCGTGAGGGCGGAAATCCGCAGACGGCGTTGAACATCGGCACCTTTGGCGCCGCAGGTCTGATGATCGTGGCGACCTGGTTCATCATCAAGGCGCTTGCACCGGTCAGCTACATGCTGGATGGCGTGGACTACTCGGCGAACGGTATTTTCCTGGCCACCATTGCGGGGTTGGTTGCGGGTACACTCATCGGCATGCTTACAGAGTACTACACTGCCGAGAATCGTGGCCCAGTCAGGCGTATTGCCCATGACAGTCAGACCGGTGCTGCCACAAATATCATTGCTGGCCTTGGTGTCGGGATGCAGTCAACCGCTTTACCAATCCTTGTTTTAGCAGTCGCCATCATCCTCAGTTTCCAGTTTGCTGGTTTGTATGGTATTGCCATTGCCGCGTTGGGCATGCTGGCTACGACTGGCATTCAGTTGGCCGTGGACGCCTACGGACCCATCGCCGACAACGCTGGCGGTCTCGCCGAAATGGCCGAGTTGCCGCCGGAAGTCCGTCAGCGTACCGACAGGCTGGACGCAGTAGGCAACACTACGGCAGCCATCGGCAAGGGCTTTGCCATTGGTAGTGCCGCGCTGACTGCGCTTGCTTTGTTCGCCGCCTTCAAAACAACGGTACAGCTTGAGAGCATTGATGTACTACAGCCCAAGGTCATGGCGGGCTTGCTGATTGGTGGCATGCTGCCTTTCCTGTTCAGCTCCATGGCCATGAACGCCGTTGGCCGCGCAGCCAATGCCATGATTGAAGAAGTGCGACGCCAGTTCCGCGAGATTCCCGGTCTGCTGGAAGGCAAGGCCAAGGCGGAGTACGCGCGCTGCGTTGACATCTCTACCACCTCGGCTATCCGCGAGATGATTCTGCCCGGATTGCTGGCGGTGCTGACACCAGTCTTTTTCGGTCTCATTCTGCACAGCAAGGAGATGCTGGGCGGAGTGTTGGCTGGCGTGACGGTGACCGGTGTGTTGATGGCCATGTTTATGTCCAATGCTGGCGGTGCCTGGGATAACGCCAAGAAGCACATCGAGGGCGGCGCTTACGGTGGTAAGGGCTCCGATGCCCACAAGGCGGCCGTGACCGGTGATACAGTCGGCGATCCTTTCAAGGATACAGCTGGCCCCAGTCTGAACATCCTGATCAAGCTGATGAGTGTAGTCTCCCTGGTGATTGCACCACTGATTTAGCCGCTTTCGACAGATGCGTGATACAGGGCGGGTTTTCCCGCCCTTTCCTATACACGTTATTGTAGTGTCTCCTTTTCGTTGCACACGCTGCTCGTTCCTGCTACTATGAAGTGTCCGCGAAAATGAATGCATTTGCGGACGCTACTACTACCGCCAGGTAGACGCGAATCGATGGGTATGAAACACGTATCACGAAAGGATCATCTATGAGGTGCTACGCCTATCTGCGCCTGGTTCTTCTGCTGACGCTGCTATCAGCGACTGCGGGTTGGACCAAGGCGGCAGGCTGCCCGGATTTTTATTTGCGGGATGAGACGGGCGCCATCATCAACCCGGTCAATGGCGAGAACGCAACGGTTCCCTTCAGCATGAAGCAGACTTGCGGACACTGCCATGACTACAAAACCATCACCAGCGGTTACCATTTCCAGCAGGGCTGGGAGGTGATACGCGACGACTTTGCGCAGGCGCGCAAACAGCCCTGGGTGTTGTCGGACGGCATGCTGGGAAAGTGGTGACCCCCTTCTTTTCGCCAGTTGGCGAGAAAGCACAACGAAAACGCAGACCAGATTGACATGACTCCCTTCGAGTTCGTCAGCGGCGGCAAGGGCGGCAGAAGCTCCCTTGGCGGGCCGATGGCGGGCAAGCCTACTTGCGGTTCCTGTCACCCCGGTGGCGGCGGAATTGAATTTGATCGCGATGGCCAACGTTACGATCACACTCTGGCGGCAAATCCCGAGCTAAGCAGCACCTTTGACGGCGATTACTTCCACACCAACTGGGACCGTAGTGGCGTGGTTGAGGCCGACTGCTTTGTGTGTCACCTGCCCGAGTATGACTTCAAGAGCCGCACCATTCAATTCAAAAAAGAGAACTTCCGCTGGGCCGCTGTTGAAGGCTCTGGCATTGGTCTGGTGAAAGGCGCAGTCGGCGACGGTGATACACCCGTCGTGCAGTACAACCAGCGTTTTTTCAACGCGGATGGCACGGTGGCACTCAACCTTTCGTGGCCTCCCCCGGATGAAAACTGCACCTTCTGCCACAGCCAGTCCGATGTGAAGAAGCGCGGCTTCTCGTGGAACGATATCCACAATCCAGATGTGCACAATCAGCAAGGTCTGAATTGCGTGGCGTGTCACCCGGCGGGTCTGGATCACCAGATTGCCAAGGGCGATGAGAACATCGGCACCGTGCGCGATGATCTGGACAACACCATGATGACCTGCCAGCAGTGCCACGAGTCCGGCACACTGGGCGCCACCGTGCCGCGACATGCCGGGCTTCGGCCTTCGCACATTCGCAATCTGAGTTGCGAAGCGTGTCACATTCCACACCTCAACCGCAGTGCGGGCATGGGATTTGAGGCTTCATCGGGAAAGCTGGAGTACATCACCCAGCCGCCTGGCTACAAGAAGTTTGGCGAATTGGCTGAGTGGGAGCCCCAGTACGAGCGGCGCGAGGACGGCAAGGTTTATCCTATGAATCCCATTCTGGCCGTGTACTTTGCCAACCGTGATGCAGACGGAACCATCCTGCCGCTCTTTGCCCGTGAGAACAAGAAGGGCTACGAGATTTACAAGGGGCAGCTCAGCGATGATAACGGCGACGGCCAACTTGAGATCAACACCGAGGCTGAAATCCGTCTGGCGCTTGAAACCTACGCGCAAACCTTGCAAGGCAACAAACGCTTCAGCGCCGTGCACCCCATGCTGATGAAAGGTGGTTACGCCTGGGAGATCAACGAGGCCGGTGAGCTGGTGCATGAGCATCACCCAATGGCGCATTCCCACAGTTTTTCCATCAACCATAATGTGGCACCGGCACCACAAGCGCTTGGTGCAAACGGCTGCCAGGACTGCCATAGCCCCGAGGCGCATTTCTTCAAGGGCTTCTATACCGTGGATCTTTACGGCACGGACGGCAAGCCTGTGCAGGAGCGTATTGGCCGTCTGCTTGGCTGCAACCCATGGATTTTCTCCGTCAACAGTTTCCATCAACGGCTGATGTCGCCCATGCTCGGTTTGCTGTTCATGGTTGTGCTGTTCTTCATCATTTTGCACTACCACGCCCAGGGGCCGAAGCATCACGAACTGGCGTATGCGGCGGGCGAAGTCAAACGCTTCAGCGTGGCAGAACGCCTCGTGCATCTCTTCCGTCTGGTCTCCTTCCTGCTGCTGGCCATGACCGGACTGATCTTTGCTTTCAGCGCGACCAACTGGCTGGAGCTCTTCTTCTCATCCTACGAGCAGGCTCTGCAGTTCCACATCGGCGCGGGCGTCGTGTTCACGCTCACCACTCTGTGGGGTACTATGCTCTGGTTCCGTGATGCACTATTTGCCGCGCACGATAAGGACTGGTTCAAAAAGCTGGGCGGCTACCTGGGCTACAAGGGCGAAGTCCCTGCCGGACGCTTCAATGCTGGGCAGAAGATCTTCTACTGGCTAACTGTGGTTCTGGGTGGAGTCCTGATTGTCAGTGGATTCATGCTCGTATTCAAAGAAGGCATGAGCCTGCCGACCGTGTGCTTGACGGACACCATTCACAACGTGACCGCATTCGTCCTGATTGCCGGTGTAGTGGCGCACGCTTATCTGGGCACCATTGCCAACCCGGGCACCTGGCAGATTCTGGTACACGGCATGGTCTCGCGGTTGTGGGCCAAGTATCACCATCCAGACTGGTACCGTGAGCTTAAGCGCGAAGGTCGAGTGAAGGACGAGGAAGAATAGTCTACGACTTCTCGTAGTATTGCTAGCGCATCAACGGGCGACGGTGGACCACTGTCGCCCGTTTTCATTGGCTTGCCGGGCATGCCCTGGCATCGCTACCTTGCCTCTGCGGATTGGAGGATGCCTGCTTGATTCACGAGGTTTTAGCTTCCCTGGAACAGTGGGGCGCAGATGCCCTGGTACTGGACGGACGACGCCCGCTACTCGCCATGAGCACTCCCGCCGATGAACTTCTGATGTATCACATGGATGAGAAAGACTGGCCACGAGTGCGTGATACATATCGGCGCTTGTCCGCTTGTGACGTCGACGTCAATACAGAATGCCGCTGCCTGTCCGGCGGCCAGCAATTGATGCTGGGAATCAGCATCGCACTGTGCTCGGCGGCAACTCGTGTCGTCCTGAGTTTCTGCCTGGGGCCCCTGCACGAGGAGCGCAGGGAACTCCTTCGCGCGCTGATAGGGGAGCGCCAGTCAGCCGGAATGGAGGTGGTGCTCCTTGGCTGACCGTCTGCTACTGGAGATTCCTCGAGGGCGAGTGCGCCTTTACCGGAAACTGGAATTGCGCTTTCCAGAGGCTCTGAGTTTGTATCACGGTTATCGGTACTGGATTACGGGTGACAATGGCGCTGGAAAGAGCAGCTTCCTGAGGCATGTGTTACTGCCGGCATTACAAGTCCTGAAGCCATCTCCACATCTGAGCTATATTCCGCAGGATCCACAGGCGCTGGCATTGGTCCTTCGTGCCGGGCGCTTGCTGGCGGGGGAGAGTGGTGCCGATCTCAGTGAACAGCTGGATCACCTGGCCACATTACGGCTTCACGATGGCGTAGAAGCTGGTTGCGTTTGGCTGCAGGATGAGCCGGAGTCATACGAAAGCGTAGAACATGCCTGCGCGCGTCCGGCTGTTGGTGACACGCTCATTCTTGTATCACACGCTGTTCGTGTGCTGTCCGGCTTCGAAGAGATCCTTTTTCGGCGGCTGGAGCCGGAAGTAGTCGAGGTCGCTCTGCGGAGGCGTGATACATGAGCAGGCGCATGTGGGTAGTATCGGGGCTGCTGCTAACCTTTCTGGTGTTTCCCTGCGGACTGCTGGCGCGCAACATGACGGTGCAGACACTGCTGTTTCTGCTGGTGCTGTTTGGTTTTGGCTTGTTGCGCGGATGGCGAGCGCTATTGGCCCAGTTCAAACTGTTCATGCCACTGGCGGTGATCATTCTGGTGCTCAATCTGCTGGCGGGCGTCGTGATGCATCACCCCATGCAAAGTCTGCTGCATGGCACGGGCATTGCCTTGCTCATGGGCAATGGTTTCTTCCTTGTAGCGCTGCTGTTGGGAAGCCTCCGCTTCAGCGACATCCTGAGCTTGCCACTAGGGGAGACCGTTCGTAAGAGCGTGTTGCTGATTCGAATTCTGCTGGCACGTGCTGAAGGCGTGTTGCCGGAGCTGGAGTTGGCGCTGGAGCTGTATCCGCAAGCGGAAAGCGAAACCCGGATTCGGCGACGATTCCGGCGCGGCATGCAATTGATTCTGGCGCTGCTGCTGTTTGTGCTGGAGGAGGCGCAGCTGGTGGGCGAACTGATGGACAATCGCTGGCAACATTGCCGAAAGGAGAGCGTGTGACAAAACCTAAATGGTACACCCTGGCAGGCATGTTGGTCGTAGTGACGCTGGGAACCCTCTTCGTGCGTTTTCCCGTCGGCATTGGCTATTTCAATTTTGGCGATGTGGCTGTGGTCTTTGCCGCACTGGCCCTGGGACGCACCGGCGGATTGCTGGCGGGTGGCTTGGGCAGTGCGCTGGCGGACGTGGCGGGGGGCTATGCGCTTTTTGCTCCGCTCACGTTTCTGGCCAAGGGAATAGAAGGCTGGATCATCGGCAACGCGCGCGGCCGCAGCGGCCACCTGCACTACCTTTTTCTGCTGCTTGGCTCCATGAGCATGGTGCTGATCTACTTCCTGGGGGAGTACCGAATCGATGCTCTGGGCGGCCCCGCCAGTGCCCTTGCCGAGTTACTGCCCAACCTGGTGCAAGCCGTATTGGGCATGGTTGGCGGTCGTCTGTTGTTTCTAGCCTGGGATCGCAGTCAGGCAAAGCGCTCCGACTGAGGACGCGAAGGCCGTTCTCTTGCATAGTTGTTTCTCATATCCTATACTTTTTGGCTTCGCAAACGCTTCTTTCCGCTCGGACGGGCCGAGCGGACATAGGTCCAGAAGGAGCCCACATGAGTGAGCTGAGACAGTATGAGATCACCTTCATCGCCGAACCCAACTTCGACGATGAGCGCATCAATGCGGTGATCGCCAAGTACACCGAGCAGCTGAAGAAGCTCGGTGGCGAGGTGCAGAAGGTCGACCGTGTCGGCAAGAAGCGCCTGGCCTATCCCATCGAAAAGCGCCAGTACGGCTACTACATCTACTCCGAGGTGTTGCTGCCCGGTGAAGCCATTACCCCCGTCAAGCGCTGGTTTGCCCTCTCCGACGACATCTTCCGTCACCTGGCCGTGCGCATGAGCGATCGCGACATTCGCTTCAAGGCCATGACGCAGGATCGTTATCGCAAGGAGATGGAGCGTCGCAATACTGCCACCCGTCCCGGTGGCCGCGACGACGATGGCATGGAACGTGACGAGCGTCCGCGTGACGAGCGTCCGCGCAGAGAGCCCCGCGCCAGGAAGGAGGACTAAACATGGCCTACCACCGCAAGCGTATCTGCCGCTTCTGCGAAGCCGGTGTGAAGTACATCGACTATCGTGACGAGAAGCGCCTGTCCCGCTTCCTTACCGAGCGGGGAAAAATTATTCCGCGTCGTGTTTCCGGTACTTGTGCCAAGCACCAGCGGATGCTGACTACCGCGATCAAGCGGGCTCGAATTCTGGCTTTGCTGCCCTTCGTGGCGGACAATCCTGCCTAAGGAGGAAAGCATGAAGGTCATTCTTCGCACTGATGTTGAGAAGCTGGGCAAGATCGGCGCTGTCGTCGAGGTGAAGCCTGGTTACGCTCGTAATTATCTGGTTCCCCAGGGATTCGCCTACATCGCCGACAAGGGCAGCCTGCGCCGCTTCGAGGAAGAGAAGAAGCAGCTGATGTCGGAGGCCGATCGTAGCCGTACCCGCGCCCTCGCCCTGAAGGAGCGCATCGAGTCCCAGGAGTTGTCCATTGCGGTCAAGACCGGTGACAAGGGCCGTCTGTACGGTAGTGTTACCGCGCACAACGTGGCCGACCTGCTGAAGGAAGTCGGTCTGGACATCGACCGTCGCCGCATCATGCTTGAAGTTCCCATCAAAGCGCTGGGTACTTTCGAGCTGCCCATCAAGCTCTACGGTGACATTCAGGCCATGGTGCGCCTGAGCGTCGTGGACGCCGATGCCGGTCTGCGTGCAGCCCTCGAGGCTGAAATCGCCGCCGCTGAAGCCGCTGAGCGCGGCGAGCTGCCTCCGACCATCGAGGTCGAGGAGGCTCCGGTTGTCGAGACCGAAGAGCCCACCGACGAGGAAGACGAGGCCTAGCCGAGTATTCCAATTCAAGGCTAATCAAAGCCCCGCTTCATGGCGGGGCTTTTTGTTTGCGCGGCATCGAGCAAAGGCAGGGGAAGAGCCTGCCGCCCGGTGGGGGATATTGCCGGTTCGCGGGTTGTGACCGCTGCTGAAGGGGCGCCAGAAGACTTCGGAACTTCGCGGCTTTTCTATTTCGCATCTGCTCTAACAAGAGATCTCGATTCGCTGGAACCCGCTACAGGAGCAGAGCGGGGTTGTAACAGGGGCTTGTGGACAGGGGACGGACTCGAGAATGCACCCACTCTGCCGATGCTCGATCTATCGGGCTGGTGCGGAGTTGTCACGATACTTGCAAAGGGTTGGCCGAATTGCCGTAGAGTCAGTGAGAGCGAACAAAGCATGAGCACTACATCCGTCAGCGGCGTGTCTTCCGGAATCGATTGGCAAAGCACAATTGATTCCCTCATGGAGATTGAAGGCAACAAGGTAACTCTGCTTGAGCGACGTCAAGCCAAAGAGCAGGAGGCGCTGGAGGCCTGGCGCCAGATCAATACCAAGCTGCTTAGCCTCGAAACCGCCTCAGCAGATCTGACGAATCTGGATGACCTGCTGGCTTATCGCAGCGCGTCCAGCGACGAGGACATTGTGGGCGCCACTGCGGGTACGGGAGCTGTTGAAGGCAACTACAGCATCGAGGTCAATCGGTTGGCCACGGCTTCCCGGGCCACGCACGGGGGAGTAGCGGACCTGAACAACACCGCCATCAACAGCAGCGGCAGTACTCAGCAGTTCGTGTACACCTACGGCACGGGCGAGGATCAGGAGACCGTGACGCTCAATGTGGCCAACGGTACAACTCTGGCCGAGCTGAAGCAGCTGATCAATAACGATTCCGACAACCCGGGCGTGCGCGCCACCATCATCAACGATGGCAGCGGTAGTGACACGGCCTATCACCTGATTCTAACCAGCACCGAGACCGGCACGAGCTCGCAGATCGTCATTGATGAGGCCACTACCCTCGAAGGCTTCGGCGAGGAGGGCTTCAGCCAGATCACGACCGGTCAGAACGCGCAGATTCGCGTGGATGGCTACCCGCCCACCGGTTGGATTGAATCCGACAGCAACGAGGTCAGTGACGTGCTGGAAGGCGTTACCCTTGAGCTCAACGATGTCAGCGATGGCGATATCATTCAGATCTCCATTACCCGCGACAACGCCACGGTGAAGGAGCGCATCCAAGGCTGGGTGGATGCCTTCAACGGGGTGTTGAGCCTGATCGACGACTACGATACTTACGATCTGGAAGACGAAGAAGCAGGTGCGCTATTCGGAGATAGCGGTACTCGCAGTCTGAAGAACCGTCTGCTGAAGGCGGCCACACGTCCGGTCGAAGGGCTGGGCGAGGGCTTCCAGTTTACCAGCCTGAGTGAAGTGGGCATTTCGTTGAGTGAAGATGGAATCCTGGAAATTGATTCCACCAAGCTGGATGACGTGCTTTCGGAGAGCTTCGAGGATTTCGGTCAGCTCTTCACCTTGACCAGCTCCACCAGCAATGATGCGCTTAGTTATTTCTCGCATAGTGATCGTACTTCAGGTGGCGAGTACCAGGTCGAGATGACCTATGACGCCGACGGCAGCATTAGTGCTGCCACCATTGACGGCGTAGAGGCAGAGATCGAAGGACGCTTCATTCTGGGCGCCGAGGGCACAAGGGCCGAAGGCCTGCGCCTCTACTTCGATCCGCCGGAAGAGGAAGGCACGCTTAGCGTTCTCATTACGCTGGGCTTGGGCATTGCGCCTCTGCACGAATCCCTTAGCTCCCGCCTGACGGACGATCAGGAAGGCGCCATTCATTTCCAGATGGATCGTCTGGAAGAAAGCATCGCCAATTTTGACGAGCAGATCGAGGACATGGAGCGCCGCTTAGAGGCGACCCGTGCGGCGATGGAGCAGCAATACATCGCGATGGAGACCACTCTAGCGACGCTGCAATCGCAGTCTGACTATCTCAGCCAGCTCTCATAAGAAAGGACCATCATGGGCCAGGATCTTCGAGTCCGACAGTACAGTCAAACCCAGGTTCAGACCGCCGATCGTGGCAAGCTTCTGCTGATGGTCTATGACTTGGCAATCAGCTCCCTGCAGGACGCGCGGCGGGCCATGACGGAGCAGGATTTTGATCTGCGTGGTCAACGATTGGACAAGGGGTTGCGCGCCATTGGTGAGCTGCGCAAATCCCTCGATATGGAGCGCGGGCGCGAGATCAGCCAGAGCCTCGATCAACTCTACGATTTCATGATGCGGCGTATCACAGAAGCCAACATGAACAACGATCCCGAGCACCTGGACGTTGTAATACGCATTCTTGAAGATTTGCGTGAAACATGGGCTCAGGTTATTGCCCGTCATGAGGGCAGCCTGGATGTGAAGCACGACCGCAGTAGCGGCATGATGGCCTGAGGCTGACAATGGCGGTCAATGGAGTTAGCGGGCACGTGATGCAGGTCGGCGCTTATCGGCCCGATCTGTTGAAAGCCGGACAGAAAGCCGAGGAGTTTGACGATCGCATGATCGACAACCCTGCGGTGCTGGCGAAAGCCGGGCAGTTGACGGCGACGGATGCCGCCGGCGATGACACGGAGGAGCGCAGAGTCCCCCGTGAACTGAGCAAGGGAAGATATCTCGACATATATGGATAGGGTTGCAGCGAGCCCTGGAGGAAGCATGGAAATTCGCAATGACATCGGACGCAGCCTAGGTCTTGACCTGACGAAGGTAGAAAACAAGACGGCGCGTACTACGCCGCAGACGACGGAGAGTACGGAGCTGCAGCGCGGAGAACAAGTGAGCATCAGCGAGAGTGCGCGCGAGCTGTCGCGTCTTCATTCCGCTCTGATGGCCGCGGCCTCCGAGATTCCGGATGTGCGGGAAGATCTGGTAGAGCAGGCGAAGGCGAGAGTTGCCTCGGGATACTACAATCAGGAGAGCGTTGTGGATAAGATCAGCGAGCGCATTACAGAAGAAGCTGTACAGGCGCAGGACAGCAACGCCCAGGCGTCTGAAGAGGCTCGCGCCGATTATCGCAACGACCTGATGGCGGAAGTCTCGGAGCGGGTCAAAAACGGCTACTACAGCGATGATGAAGTGATGGCCTTTGTGGCGGATCGCCTTCTGGACATTCACAACATTCGCTGAACGAAATCTGTGGACAGTTTCGCTGAATAGGTGGTTCTCGTTGTAAATCTCCTGAGCAAATAGTATCTATCGGCCTGTACGTGCCATTCGTGGCATAACTGAAATGGCTGTTACCAACACTGTAGTTCACGCTGCAGTGTTGTTTCTTGGGAATCTGCCTGGCTCCGCGTGCGGAGCAAATCCCAATAGCAAAACACCGCAGCTCTCATTTCGGGGCTGCTAGGTGTGGGTATGGGAGGTGGGTCGCCTTGGGCGACCCTTTTTTTATATAGAACCCGCCTGAATTTCCCGACATTCTAACTGTTGCTCGTGTGTCCGCATGAGGCGCGGGGTGGCGCGAAACCCGATGCCCGTGGAAGTAAAAGGAAGCGGCTCTTGAAGCGATTACGCCAACACTTGGTGGATGAATTCAGCGCAGTCGGCGAAGACGGTATTCGTGAGTTTCATGACTCGCTGCTCAAACGCAATTTGCAGCAACTGCGCGTAGCCGCTTTCGCCCTCATGCTTCTGTTGGGCTTCATGCTTCCCCTCGATAGTTTTCTCTTGCCTGGGCTGTTGTCCAGCACGCTGCAGCAATTGGTTTGGCAGACCGACCTGGCGCTACTTGCCTTGCTGTTTGTGTTGCAAGCCCTCTTGCATCTCTTTCCGGTAAGTGCTTCCCACAGTATTCGCTGGTTCCATCGACTTCTCTTTCTTCTCACGCTGATGCTGGTCATGGTCTGGAGCGGCGTGCAAAGCGTGGCCGATCAACAACTGTTTCACAGCCAACCCAAGTTCATTCTGGCGCTGCTACTCATCGTGATCCTCTTTCCGCTGGACGGCATTCTGATGCTTGTACTGGAATTGGTCGGGCTGACGGCGCTGCTGGTGGCCTCCCTTTTCTTTCTAGCTCAGCCCATTCAGGAAATCCTGCTGCAATACCTGCCCATCCTGGGCATTCTTCCGATGGCCTGGATTCTTTCGCTGCAGCGCTACCGCGTGCAGCTAAGTACGCGGCTTCGCAAGCAGGAGCTGGATCGCACCCGGCTTGAGCTCCAGCAGGAGGGCGAGCAGCGGGGACAGGCGGTGGCACAGCTTCGCGAACGTGAGCAGGACCTGCTGCATTTGCAGCGTGGGCTATCACGTCTAAGCGGTTTGAATCTGCAGGACGAGAACGATCTGCGGGATGCGCTGGGGCGTCTTGTGCTGAGTGTGCAGGAAACTCTGCCAGACCTGGCGATCGGCATCTGGCTTGTCTCCGGTGACCGTCAACAGTTACGCCTGGTGCTGCGGCGCCTGCCTGACGGTAGCGAGTCGCAGGATCTGGTGTTTGATGTGGCAACGCAGGGAGCCTATGCCAGGCAACTGTTGCGCGGCGAGATCATTGCCGAATCCGATGTGGCCAATTCGCCGCGACTTGCCGACTGGGCGCGAGAGCATTTGCTTCCCTATCAGCTACGCGCCATCATCGATGTTCCCGTTCTCGCAAAGGGGCAGGTGGCTGGTGTTCTCAGCATGGCCGCCACAAAAGTACACGAGTGGACGACAGATGAGTGGAATTTCGCTGGCGGAGTATCACAAATCGCCGGGCTGATTCTGACCAATCATGATCGCCTTCTGCTCGAGAATGCCCTGCGGCGCCTTGAGGGCGAGATTGAAGAGCAGGTCGCTCTGCGCACGCAGGATCTGGCACGCAGCAACTACGAACTGCGGCAGGAGCTTGTCGAGCGCAAGAGCACGCTTTCGGAAGTTCGTCGCAAGCACGATTCGCTGATAGCCATGCTCGACAATTTGCACGGCATGACCTTCCGCTGCGAGCTGCGTGAGCGCATGATGCCGGTCTATGTGAGCCGCGGCTGCGAACACTTGACGGGCTTCACCCAAGAGCAGATTTGCAGTGGCGAAATGGTGCTACGCGATCTAGGTTATCCGCAGGATATGACGGAAGCCGACCGGCAGTACAACGAGGCGCTGCGTGAACAGCGGCCTTTCAATCTGCGCTTCCGCTTGTTGCACAAGGATGGTGCCGTCCGCTGGGTACAAGTTGTAGGACGCGGATTGTACACCGCCGAAGGGCGCTTGCTGGGAAGTGCCGGCTATTATCTCGATATCACCGATCTGGAGCAGGCCGAGAGTGAGCGCCACCGTCTGATGAGCGAGTGGAAGACCAAGAGCAGCGATCTTGAGAAGCTGCTGCAGATTGTATCACACGATCTGCGTGCGCCTGTGCTGGGAATCGCCGGATACGGTCGCGCACTGCGTCGCCGTTGTCAGGAACTTGTACCCGCCAAGGACGATCGCGTCCACGAACTGTTGGGAGGCGTTCTGGGCGCCGCAGAACACATGGACCGCCTACTGGACGGCCTAATCCGCTTCGTGCGTCTGGGGCGCGTTGAAAGCGATCCTGAACCGCTCGAAATGCGCTTCCGTCTGCAACGCATCGTGCAGGCCTTGAGCTATCAGATCGATCAGGCCGACGCCACGGTTCACATCGAAGAGCAACTGCCCAACTGTTATGGCGACGCCATGCAGGTCGATCAGCTTTTCACCAATCTGATGGACAACGCGCTCAAATACTTGCAGCCTGATCGCCCAGGACGCATCGCGGTCAGCGGTCGCATGCTGGGCAACCAGGTCGAATACTGCGTCAGCGACAACGGACGCGGCATTCCCTTTGAATTGCAGGAGCGCATTTTCCAACCCTTCCAGCGTGTCGAGAACAACGGCAAAGTCGCGGGCGAGGGACTGGGACTTGCCATCGTGCAGCGGCTGGCCGAACTGAATCACGGCGACATCAGGGTCGAATCCGTGCCGGGAGCAGGCAGCCGCTTCTATGTTGTTCTGCCGCGCAACCGCGAGGCTGTTGTTCATCTACCTGACGAAGAGTAATCCCTATCCACCTGCGGAGACACGCTTTGAGAGTGCACAGAGTCTTTCTCGCCCTGCTGTATCTTGCCACCATTAGCTTCACCCTTTACGTCCTGATCAGCGGCTTTGACTACTACAGTATGTCGCTGCTGGATCGTCCTCGTGATCCATTACACGGCGTGTTACGCTCCAGCGGGCTGATGGGGCATTGGATGGGCATCGCCGGCAGCCTGATGATGCTGCTGTTGCTGGTGTACTTCTTCCGCAAACGCTGGAAGGTGTTGCACGGCGCAGGCGATATTCGCATCTGGCTCGACTATCACATCTGGCTGGGCATCACGGGCCCCGTCTTGGTGATCCTGCACACTGCGTTCAAATTCAAGGGCTTGGTCGCCATCAGCTTCTGGAGCATGATTGCGGTTGCGCTGTCCGGCGTGCTGGGACGTTACATCTATTTGCAGATTCCGCGCGCAGAAAGCGGTGAAGAGCTGAGCGAAGCCGAAATGCTGGAGCACGAGGCCGACACGCGACGCGAACTTGCAGGCATGCTCAGCAATCATGAAGAAGGCTTCTGCGCCATCGAATCGCTGAACTTCGTCGCTGGCAGCCGTAGTGGTTTGCGCATGCTGCTGGGCATGGTGATGCAGGATCTGCGCACGCCCTTCATTCTGATCAGCCTCTATCGCCGACTGAAAACGCAGGGATACTCCCAGAGCATGTTCCGCGTGGCCCTGTACCTGCATCGGTACAACGTGCAGCAACGGAAACGTTTCTTTCGCAGCACGGCGCGCGCCTACCTGCATCATTGGCATGTGATACATCGTCCCTTTGCGGCCGTGATGCTTGTCTTCATGTTCGTGCACGTCATCGTGGCGCTCCTGTATGGTACGTGGCGAATTCTGTAGTCTTTCATGCTGACAACGAGCCTGTTACATTCTTAACGGCACGAAAGGATAGGATTGTGTGAGTCCAGAGACGTTGATTTATACCGCCGCCATCAGCGTGGCGGTTCTCATACCTGTAGTGTACATCTGGCGAGAGCTGCGCAAAAGCCGTTACAATCAGCACAAGCTGGAGCAGGCCATTGCGCGCGGCCAAGACGAACCGCCAACACTACACCCGGTAATCGATCTGAACCGCTGTATCGGTTCGGCAAGTTGTGTCAAAGCGTGTCCTGAACACGGCGTGCTGGGGTTGGTAAACGGTAAGGCTGTATTGATCAATCCCAGTCGCTGCATTGGACACGGCGTTTGCCGTGATGCGTGTCCTGTGGGCGCTATCACATTGGTGTTCGGTACAGCAACGCGCGGCATCGAGATTCCCGACTTGAGCGCAGACTTCGAGACTACCCAGCCCGGTATTCACATTGCCGGCGAGTTGGGCGGAATGGGGCTGATCAAGAACGCCGTGATACAGGGGCAGGAGGCGATGGATCGCATTGCCGCACTGCTGCAGCCGGAGCGCAGTCGGAACATCGATGATGTGTTGATTGTCGGTTCGGGACCGGCAGGCATTGCGGCCACTCTGCGCGGCAAGGAACTTGGGCTGCGCACCACGACCCTTGATCAGCAGGATCTGGGCGGCACCATCCTCAATTATCCGCGCCGCAAGCTGGTGCTGACTCAGCCCGTGCACATGCCCGGTCATGGCATGATGAAGATTCGCAGCCTGTTCAAAGAAGAGCTGCTGGAAATCTATCGCGAGCTTTTCCGCAAAAACGAAATGACGGTTCACGCAGGGCTTCGCGTCGAGGATATCAAGCGTCGGGAGGAAGGCTTCGAGATTGTGCTGGCCAATGGAGACAGCCTTTTCGCGCATCGAGTACTGCTGGCCATTGGAAGAGGTGGAACGCCGCAAAAGCTGGGAGTTCCAGGAGAAGACAGCGCGATGGTTTCCTACTCGCTGCTGGAGCCTGAGCAGTTCAAAGGCTGCCGCGTTCTGGTGGTGGGTGGTGGAGACAGTGCTGTAGAAGCCGCTGTTGCGCTGGCGGAGGAGAAGGCTGCCGAAGTCTGGCTCTCTTATCGGCGCGAGCGCATCTTTCGTGCGAAGGAAGACAATGAACAGCGGCTGGAAAAGGTGATCCGTGCCGGTCTCGTCAAGCCTTTGATGCCGTCGGAAGTGAAGCGCATTGAAGCGGGACGTGTGACATTGGAGCACCAGGGACAGGAATTGCAGCTGGATATTGATCAAGTACTGGTTTTTGCTGGTGGTCAAATGCCTGCGGACTTTCTGAACCGGGCTGGAATCAGCTACAGCATGAAGCACGGAGAGCCATAAGATGCGCTGGATCACGATGATTGCGTTGACTCTCCTGCTACTTCTGCGCGCCAATGCTCAGTTGGCACCAGGGCCCTTGAGTGAGGCGCACGCTTCACTTGAGGGTGTGCAGAACTGCACCTTGTGTCACGAACTCGGGAAAGCGGTGAGCAACCGGCTGTGTCTTGAGTGCCATCAGGAGTTAAGTACCCGCATCCAGCAGAATCGCGGTTTCCATGCGCTCAGTGTTCCGCGTGATACAAGTTGCGCCTCCTGCCACAGCGAGCACAACGGTCGGGCATTTCAGCTGATCTATTGGGGAAAGCAGGGGCAAGAGAGCTTCGATCATGCTCTGACCGGACACGTGCTAACCGGCAAGCATGCCGAACAGGATTGCCGCAGCTGCCACAAACCAGAGTGGTTATCTCGGGAGCTCAAGGCTGATACCAGTCTTTCGATTGAGAACAGCTTCCTCGGGTTGAGTATAAATTGCACTACGTGTCACGCAGATGAGCACCAGGGCCAGATGGATCAGGATTGTTCGCTGTGTCACACGCAGGAAGCCTGGCGTCCCACGAGTTTCTCTCACGACTCCACCGATTTCCCATTGACCGGAAAACACGCCGGTGCTTCGTGTGATGCATGCCACGAGAGACGCGATGATCTTCAGCCAGCTGGAGTGTTGCAGGATGCTGCCGCCAGCAAAGGTTGGCATCTGGTTTACAAACGCCAACAAAGCACAAGCTGCGTTGCCTGCCACGACGATGTACATAAAGGCCGTCTGGGACAGGATTGTTCGAAGTGTCACACAACTTCTGGGTGGCAGGGAGCCGCAACGGATTTCGACCACGATATCAGTGGCTTCGTTCTGCTGGGTAAACATCAGGAGCTTGAGTGCGGTGCGTGTCACAAGCGTGAGATGCACACCGATTGGAAAGGCAATGGGTGCACCGACTGCCACGCAGACGCTCACTGTGGCCAATTTAACGACGCTGTCGGACACACGGATTGTTCCCTGTGTCACGATCAGCAGAGCTTTGCGCAGCATCATTTTTCATTGCAGCGGCATCAGCAATGCGATATGCCATTAGTGGGTGCACATGCAGCTGTTCCCTGCACGGCGTGTCACAAAAGGAAAGCTGACGAAGACTGCCTGAATTACCGCCCTGTACACGATGACTGCGACAAGTGTCATGTGGATCCTCACGGAGGTCAGGCGCAAAACTGGTTTGTCACAGGTTGTACTACGTGTCACGAAACAGGTAACTGGTCTCCCAAGGGCTTTGATCACAGTGATACTCGTTTCCCACTGACCAACAAGCATCTGGAAGTAGCTTGCGGTGCGTGTCACGTGGGCGAAGACTGGCAGGGGCAGCAGTTTGTGCCTTTGCGTCGCGTGCCCCGAAACTGTAGTGCGTGTCACGACGATGTACATGGCGGCCAATTTGCCTCACAGGGGTTTACGGATTGTTCACGCTGTCATAACACAACGGGCTGGGAGAACAACACCTTCGACCACAACCGCCAGACGCGCTTTATGCTCGACGGAGGACATGCCGACTTGGAATGTAGTGTGTGTCACAAGGTCGAAGTGTTTGCTGATGGCCAACAGCGTGTTCGCTACCGGGCCACGCCGCGAGATTGCCGCGCGTGTCACGGCAACATTGTCCCGCAGGAGGAAGAGGATGAATAAGTATGCGGGACGGATAGTCATCTGGGTGCTGGCCCTTCTTTGTAGCTCGACCATCGGATGGTCGATGGCGCAATCGCCTCATGCAAGTCTGGATCTGGATTGCCAGCTCTGCCATATCACTGAAGACTGGCACCAGCTGCGTTCTCCCGTTGAATACAAACACGAACAGTGGCCGCTTGAGGGACAGCACGCCAGTTTGAATTGTAGACAATGCCACGAGAGCCTTGACTTTACAGTGGTCAAAGCCAATTGCAGCGCGTGTCACATCGACATGCACGATGGCTACTTGGGGCAGGATTGCGAGCGTTGCCACAACACCACAAGCTGGCTGGATTTTCATCAACTACGCCTGGATCACGAGGGCAGCGGCTTCCCGCTACGCGGAGAACATGCCCGTCTGGATTGTCGTCAATGCCATCAGGGGCAAGGCTGGCAAACGCTGGGTGCCGATTGCTTCTCGTGTCACAGCGACGACTATTTGCAGACACAGACGCCCGTTCACAGCGACGCAGGCTTTTCCGCTGATTGCGCACAGTGTCACGATCAAAGAGTCAACGAGTGGACGACAAATGTGAAATGGTCGCATACGGCAGAGTTTCCCTTGACGGGTGCCCATGCCGTAGACGATTGTGCGAGTTGTCATGCTAGTGGAAGCGGATTTGTAAGTGCAAGTGCGCAGCAGTGTGCGTTGTGTCACAAAGATGATGCCGCCACGGTTATTGATCCTCCGCATGGCAATCCACCTTCAGGTATCTACGCGGATTGTGCCCAGTGCCACGACGGCAACTCTTGGTCGGGTGTGGTTCTGGATCACACCATCACGGGATATGCGTTGACAGGCGCTCACGCTGCTCTGGATTGTGCCTTATGTCATGTGGAGGGCTATGCTGGTACATCTTCAGAATGTTGGTCGTGCCATGAGGACGACTACCAGGGCGCCGCTGATCCGAATCATCAGGGCAACGCCTTCTCGACCACCTGCAGCGAGTGTCACGCTACTGAGCAGTGGGTGCCCGCGACCTTTGATCACAACCTGACCGAGTTTCCGTTGACCGGCGCGCACACGGACTTGGAATGCGTCCTGTGTCACGTAGAGGGTTACACGGGCACATCGCCGGATTGCTGGTCGTGTCACGAAGACGACTATGCGGGGGCGGCTGATCCCGACCACGCGGCCAATGCCTTTTCAACAACCTGCAGCGAGTGTCACGGTACTGAGCAGTGGGTGCCCGCGACCTTTGATCACAACCTGACCGAGTTTCCGTTGACCGGCGCGCACACGAACTTGGAATGCGCCCTGTGTCACGTAGACGGTTACACGGGTACATCGCCGGATTGCTGGTCGTGTCACGAAGACGACTATGCGGGTGCGGCCGATCCCGACCACGCGGCCAACACCTTCTCGACCACCTGCAACGAGTGTCACGGTACTGAGCAGTGGGTGCCCGCGACCTTCGATCACAGCCTGACCGAGTTTCCATTGACCGGCGCGCACGCAGCATTGGAGTGCGCCCTGTGTCACGCTGATGGTTACATAGGCACATCATCCGAATGCTGGTCGTGCCACGAGGATGACTACACGGCAACAACGGATCCCGACCACGCGACCAATGCGTTCTCAACCGTGTGTAGCGAGTGTCACGGCACGAGCCATTGGACACCAGCAGAGTTCGATCATTACCTGACGGATTTTCCGTTGACAGGTGCACACGCTGATTTGGAATGCGCCCTGTGTCACGTAGAAGGTTACACGGGCACATCGCCGGATTGCTGGTCGTGTCACGAAGACGACTATGCGGGTGCGGCCGATCCCGACCACGCGGCCAATGCGTTCTCAACGGTGTGTAGCGAGTGTCACGGTACTGAGCAGTGGGTGCCCGCGACCTTCGATCACAGCCTGACCGAGTTTCCATTGACCGGCGCGCACGCAGCATTGGAGTGCGCCCTGTGTCACGCTGATGGCTACACGGGCACATCGCCGGATTGCTGGTCGTGTCACGAAGACGACTATGCGGGTGCGGCCGATCCCGACCACGCGGCCAATGCGTTCTCAACGGTGTGTAGCGAGTGTCACGGTACTGAGCAGTGGGTGCCCGCGACCTTCGATCACAGCCTGACCGAGTTTCCATTGACCGGCGCGCACGCAGCATTGGAGTGCGCCCTGTGTCACGCTGATGGCTACACGGGCACATCGCCGGATTGCTGGTCGTGTCATGAAGACGATTACACCGAGACCGATGATCCTGATCATGTTGATAATGCTTTTTCTACAGTTTGCAGCGAGTGTCACAATACGACAGCCTGGACGCCAGCAGACTTTGATCATGATCAGACAGAGTTCCCCCTAACTGGATCACACATTGGTCTGGATTGCAGCGAGTGTCACGTGGATGGGCAATACGCGGGAACACCCAGTGAGTGTTACTTCTGCCATGAAGAGGACTACAATGATGCCGATGATCCCGATCACTCCGGCGCCGGTTTCCCGACGGATTGCGCCCAGTGTCACACGACGACGGATTGGGACGATGTAAACTTCAATCACGATAGTGCCTATTTCCGCATCTACTCTGGTGCACACCGCAACGAATGGGATAGTTGCAGCGAGTGTCACACAAACAGCAGCGACTACACCGTGTTCAGCTGCATTGGCTGCCACGAGCACAGACAGTCGGCCATGGACCAGCGTCACAATCACGTTTCCGGCTATGTCTATGAAAGCAGTGCGTGTTACGATTGCCACCGGAATGCACGCAGCAGCATGCCTGGAATGCGGCTGCCGGATTCTCATCCTAGGCAGGGGGTGATCCGATGACCAAGATTCTGCTGTTTCTCCTGATTCATGCAATGACGTTTGCAGTGGCTGGCGCGTCTACTCAAGCCGAGATCACTTACCTCGCGGCAGATCAGATCTATCTGAATGCGGGAAGCGAGAGTGGCGTCGTTGTCGGGGATAGTGTGCGCGTTCTTGACAGCGATGGAGGTCTGTTGGGCTGGTTGCAGGTCGCTTTCGTAGCCTCAAGCAGTAGTGCAGCAAAAGTACTTGGCCTGAGTGTGACGCCAGTTATTGGAATGAGCGCGGAGATACTGACCCAGCCGGATTACGATGATGTGATACAAACTGTGGAGTCCACAACGATCGCGGAGCCATCTGTAAAGACGCTTGAAACACAAGGGGTGCGCGAGCTGCAGGAGCGCAAACGAAAGCGTCACCCGGAATTGCGCGCACGCGTCAGTGGAGGTCTGGATCTTAGCAGCTGGGAAGAGGAACACACGCTACGCGAGCCTTGGGTGAGGATCAGTGCCGGGATAACGAATCTGACTCGCTATGGACACAGCCTTCGGTTGCGCATGCGTGCCATTCGAAGTCTGCAGGAAGGCGCTGATAGTGAGACCGATGTCCGCATTGGCGAGATGGCCTTTGAGAACGCCAGCGACGCCCGCGTGCACTACAGTTTGGGAATGACACGCGTGCAACATCACGCTGGTATTGGCGTGATACGCGGTGCGACATTGGAGTCTGAGTTGCTGGATGGGCTAACGGTTGGTGCCTTTGGTGGTGTGTCACCTATGCCAGGTGAAGATGACCTGGGCAATGGCCGTAGCCAGTACGGACTTCGCATTGAGGGACAGGGACGACGTGGCGATCTGTTTGCCACAGGTGGTCTGGCTTTCGCTGGGCGCTATATCGATGGTGAGTACGAGCAGGAGTTTGTCAACCAGACGATGAGTTTGCGTAAGGGGCGACGCTTCTCGCTGCAGCAGACGGCGCAGGTCGAGCTGAATCGGGATTGGCGTGATACAGGTGATACACCGGCTCTTGAGCTTTCCTACTTCAGCTGTCGTGTGAACTATGCGCAGACGCCCCAACTGCGCTTTAGTCTGGCGGTTGATGCAGGTGAAACCGTGCGTCCCTTTGGATCACGCGAAGTAGCAGATAGTCTTTTCAGCAAGAACGCAAGACGCGGTTTGCGCCTTGGGGCCAATTTCCCGATTGTCTCCCGCTTTCTGGTTGATGCCTGGGGTGGTGTGCGCCATTTCGCTTCCCTTGATTCCGATAGTTATCACGCAGGAGTGCGTCTGCATCAGCGAACGCCCCTTTGGCAGAATCTATTTCTGCAGGGACGTTTGGCCTGGTTTGACAACAACAGTGCCGATGGCTGGCAGCCCTCATTGCTCAGCTTCTGGCGTTTGCATCACAGCGAGCTTAGTGCAGAGCTGGGCATCAACAGGTTGCATTACGTTGAGAGTGATACCAGCGTACTGGAGAAGTGGGTGCGTGGTAGTGTGGAATGGTATCCAGTATCGGCTTGGATGCTGGCGCTTAGTGCCGACATGCAATGGGCCGACACGGGCAATCGGCAAGGTCTGTGTTTTGAACTCGCCTGGGGTTTATAACCATACCTGAGGGTACGGGGAATTCGCATATCATCGCGCTATATTCAATCGTTACAATGCTATACATTCAACAACTCTACTTCCGCTGACGGTTTTCTAACCTGATTGTGATACACTGCCATCAGGAGTCGGAAAACGGAGTGTCGATTGCTTACTACTGATCTCATTCCTGTTCTGGAGTCTCGC
Organism: Candidatus Delongbacteria bacterium; assembly: GCA_963663545.1. Classification (GTDB taxonomy): domain Bacteria; phylum CAIWAD01; class CAIWAD01; order CAIWAD01; family CAIWAD01. Next base: position 1,138,229 of record OY760505.1, on the reverse strand, counting down.
GGTATTCGCCTGTATCACGCAAACTATCCGGCAGATGTTCGGGAGTATGCACGGCAAGGAGGCGTATGTTCCCGGGCTGTGCTCTCCAGTATTCCCGGCATGACGGATTTCGGTACTGATGATCGTGACAAGCGCCTTGGTCTCTTGCATAAGGTGACCCTCAACTCAATGGACATGGGCTTCCCTTTTGGCCAAGGCGAGGACCTTCCCAATCCTTACGGTCCAGTGCTATTTGTGTTTTCGCCGCAAGCGATCCTGTACGCAGATCAGTGCGAAGTGCTGTTGACGTCGCGCTACGACCAGCCGAGTCAGGCGCGTGTTACAATGGCGGGACGCATGAATACTAGTCATGAGGTTGAAAACTTCCTCGAGAAGAATAGTACACGCACGGCCTGGGGGCATACGCTTCGCGAGGCGGACATGAATCTCGAAGTCGTGCTTGACTGTTCAGTGCTTCCCTTTGACGCGCTTCAGCATATCATCGTGGATCCCATCGAGATAGAGGGCTTTTCGCTCTTCGAGTGGGTGCGCGAGCGTCTGCCCGAGTATCCTGTGGTCGTTCGCTCGGTAAATGAGACGGCGCGAGGGCTGTTGGATGGACTGCTGGATTGTGCCATTGATAGTGACACAAGCTCGCAGGGAAAACCTTCACCACCTATGCGCGAGAGCAAATCTCTTTCCAAGCAAGAGCGACTGCGCTTTCTGTTGGAAGAGTACACCACCATGCTGCGGGACGTTAGAGGCCAAAAGCGCACCTAGGCGTTACTCACAGAGCTTGGGGTCGATTCGCCGTAGGAATTCGACGAAGTGCGTGTCGAACTCGCCGATGTGATACAAGCTCCAGTCAATGGCCAGTTGCGTGAATTCGGTAGCGTATGATCCCTGGGTCGTGCGTTTATTTTCAATAAGCGTCATTGCCCTCTTGGCCAGCTCCTTGTGGGCATTCTTGTGCGCCATGAAAGCCGGATAGCCGTGCCGGATCATTAGCTGTTCTTCAGTCTCAAAATTCTCACGAACCAGAATCGCCATCTCATCCATGAGCTTGTCAAGTGCATCCCGGCCACTTCCTTCTTCGGCGTGATACAAAATCCGGTCAAGCTGATTGAAGCAGTCGAAGATGGCTCTGTGCTGCTTGTCGATCAACGTATGGCCGGTGGCTTGCAAACTGGACCAGTTAAGGCGACTCATTGCGTCCTCGTCGTGCTACAGGTTTTCGCGAACATGGCGGATCATTTTCATATCCTCCTGGCCAATGTGCTTGCTGATCCAGTCGGCAAGAAATCGAGAAAGAGTAATGGACAGAACGATCTTACCTGTGCGATAGCCTTCTATCGTATCGCTCGCTTGCTTTAATAACTCTTGATGCAGGGCGCGGTGGCGTACATATTCCGGGTATCCCGTCTTTTGCATCAGCTGCTCCTCGGCAGCAAAGTGCTTGGCCGTGTAGGCGGCCAGGTTGTTCAGCGTGGGCTCAATGGCGTCTTTGCCTTTACCTGCCACAATCTGCTCATGCAGCTCATTTACCATGCGGAACAGCTCCTGATGCTGGGCGTCCACCATTTTGTTGCCGCTTTCGAACTCCGCCGACCAAGTAACTAGTGCCATCTCTCATTCCTCCAGTATTTCAAGGCTAACACCGCTATCGGAAAAAAATCTGTCTCAATTGAGCCCTATGGAAGCAGAACTGACGCAATACTCACGCGGTTCTGGTGACACTCAAAGGCTTTATTGGAAGGCCGGAGGATGACGATGGATTGTACGGAATAGTAGTCGGCCTATCCTTGATTTGCGTGAACCCATTCGCAACTAATACGGAATAGTGGCAAATGTTCGAAATCTGGCGACTTCTCCAATGATATCACAGTTCTATTTGCTATTTCGAACACAGGGCTGGAACCATTGCTGATAAACTTAGTAGAGCCAAACTTTAATATCCGCGACAAAATGGACCGGAGGAAGCATGAGCAAAGAGCACGACAGCTTCGATCCACAGATCGAGCAAGAGACGCAGGAGTGGAAGGAGTCCCTGGACTACGTTCTGCAAGAAGGTGGCGAGGACCGGGTGCTGGATCTGCTCCTGGAGTTGCAAACCCACGCCCGCACCCGCGGCGTGATGATTCCTTTTACCGCGCGCACCCCCTATGTCAATACAATTCCCGTCAAGCAGCAGGTGCCCTACCCGGGCAACCGTGAAATCGAACGTCGCATCAAAAGCCTGATCCGCTGGAACGCCATGGCGATGGTAGTGCGCGCCAACCGCGAGCTGAATGGAATAGGCGGTCACATTTCCACTTTCGCTTCGGCGGCTACTCTATATGAAGTAGCCTTCAATCACTTTCTGCGCGGCCCCGAGACACCGGGTGGCGGTGATCAGGTGTACTTCCAGGGCCATGCCGCGCCGGGCATTTACGCCCGTGCTTTCATGGAGGGGCGCCTGAGCGAGCAGGATTTACTCAACTTCCGTCGCGAGCTGCGCGATGGCAAGGGCGGGGGCCTCAGCTCTTATCCGCATCCCTGGTTGATGCCCAATTTCTGGCAGTTCCCGACGGTCTCCATGGGGCTGGGTCCGCTGATGGCCATCTACCAGGCGCGCTTCAACCGCTACCTGGAGGACCGCGGTTTGAAGGAGGCGGGCGAATCCAAGGTCTGGGCTTTTCTGGGCGACGGCGAAACCGACGAGCCCGAAAGCCTGGGCGCCATTTCGCTGGCCGCTCGCGAGAAGCTGGACAACCTGGTTTTTGTGATCAACGCCAACCTGCAGCGCTTGGACGGACCTGTGCGCGGAAACGGCAAGATTATCCAGGAGCTGGAGGCCGTGTTCCGCGGTGCTGGCTGGAATGTGATCAAGGTGGTCTGGGGCAGCGACTGGGATCCACTCTTCGAGCGTGATACAAACGGACGCCTGCGTCGCATGCTCGAAAACGCTGTAGATGGAGAGATTCAGAAACTCTCCGTCGAGAGCGGCGAGTACATTCGCAACAAGTTCTTCGGCCGTGATCCGGAGATTCTGAAGATGATTGAGCATCTGAGCGATGAGCAGCTCTTCAGGATGAAGCGCGGCGGTCACGACCCGGAGAAGGTGTACAACGCCTTCAAGCGCGCGGTGGATCACAAGGGTGCGCCGACGGTGATCATCGCCAAGACCATCAAGGGTTATGGCATGGGTGAGGCGGGTGAAGGCAAGAACATTACGCACCAGCAGAAGAAGCTCAATGAAGAGGAACTGCGCGAATTCCGCAGTCGCTTCGGCATCCCTGTGGACGATGAACACGTGGCCAGCGTTGGCTTCTATCGGCCCGCCGAAGACAGCCCGGAACGCAAGTATCTGATGGAGCGACGACGGGCGCTGGGCGGTAGTCTGCCACAGCGTAACACGGAGCTGGAACCGCTCAAAATGCCGCCGCGTGAAGTGTTTCAGGAATTCCTCGAGGGCACTGGCGAGCACGAAGTCAGCAGCACAATGGCCTTTGTGCGCATTTTGAGCAAGCTTCTGCGCGATCATGATCTCGGAAAGTACATCGTACCCATCGTGCCCGACGAGGCTCGCACCTTCGGCATGGAGGCGCTCTTCCGCCAGGCGGGCATCTACAGCCACGTGGGCCAGCTCTACGAGCCGGTGGACGCAAACAGCCTCTTGTATTACAAAGAGGCGACAAACGGCCAGATCCTCGAAGAAGGCATCAACGAAGCCGGATCGATGTCGAGTTTCATCGCCGCTGGAACCGCCTACAGCACGCATGGCGTCAACACCATTCCCTTCTTCGTGTATTACAGCATGTTCGGCTTCCAGCGAATCGGCGATCTAGCCTGGGCAGCCAGTGACATGGGCGCACGAGGATTCATGGTCGGCGGTACGGCCGGGCGTACTACACTGGCGGGCGAAGGTCTTCAGCACCAAGACGGCCAGTCGCATCTTTTCGCTTATCCCATTCCCACGCTACGCGCCTACGATCCGGCCTTCGCGTACGAATTGGCGGTGATCATCGAGGACGGTATTCGCCGCATGTACGTGGAGCAGGAGAACGTCTTCTATTATCTGACGGTGATGAACGAGAACTACGCCATGCCGCCAATGCCGGAGGGCGTCGAGGAAGGCATTCTCAAGGGCGTCTACCGCTACAACACGGCTGAGCAGGCCGCGCGCGCGGACGGTGATACATTGCCGCGCAAGGCGAAGCGTGTGCAGCTTTTCGGATCCGGTACAATCCTCAACGAGGCACTTAAAGCGCAAGCGCTGCTGCGACAGTTTGGTGTAGCCGCCAATGTGTGGAGCGTCACCAGCTACAAACAGCTGCGCACTGATGCGATGGAAGTGGAGCGCTGGAATCGTCTGCATCCAGAGGAAACTCCGCGCAAGGCCTACCTGACTCAGGCTCTGGAGGGAAGCCAGGGGCCGGTGATCGCGGCCAGTGACTACGTGCGCGCTTTGCCCGACTCGGTCTGCCGCTGGGTGCCCAACGGCATGTTCAATCTGGGTACAGATGGATTTGGCCGCAGCGAGGGCCGCGAAGAGCTGCGAGAGTTCTTTGAGGTCAATGCCAGATGGATTGCATGGACCGCGCTCTATGCGCTGTATCACAAGAATGAGCTGGACCGTGATACGCTGCTCAATGCGCGTGAAAGCCTGGGCATCGATGCGGACAAGGCCGATCCACTTACGATGTAGAAAGGGGGCAAGTATGAAGAAGACATTTCATCTGCCCGATCTGGGCGAGAACATCAAGGGCGGCGACATCGTCAATGTCAGCGTGTCCGTTGGTGATGTGATACAACTCGAACAGCCGTTGCTGGAGGTCGAGACCGATAAGGCCGTCATTGAAGTGCCTTCGGGCGTCGCTGGAACGGTCGTTGAACTTCATGTGCAGGACGGGGCGCGTCTGGAAGTTGGTGCGCCCATCTTGACCGTGAGTGACGAAGAAGATGCGGGCAAGTTGTCTCAGGCAGACACGGTGAAGATAGAGCAGGAACATGTAGAAGCGCCTGTCTCCGTGACACAGAAGGAGAACCCGAAGAAGAAGCCGGATCTGCCTGTGACACCGCCTTCCATTGAAGTGCGTGAGGAGAAGCCCCTGGGTCCGGTTGCACCTGCCTCGCCAAGTGTTCGACGCCTTGCACGTGAGTTGGGCGTTGTCATCAACAAGGTGCAGGGGAGTGGGCCTGGCGGACGAATCAGCGAGGCCGATGTCAAGCTTTTCGTCAAGGGCCGAATGCAAAGTGGTGGGGGCGAACCCCTGACGGTGGAAGCCATCGAACTGCCGGACTTCAGCCGCTGGGGTGAAGTTGAACATGTGGCGATGAGCAAGGTTCGCCGTGCTACAGCCTTGCATCTGAGCCAGGCCTGGAAGACGGTTCCGCACGTGACACAGCATGACAAGGCAGATATTACTCAACTGGAAGAGCTGCGCAGCCAGTATCAGAAACGCCTGGAGAAGCAGGGCAATGACGTGCCCAAGCTGACCATGACCGCTATTCTGATCAAGGTGCTGGCGCACGCATTGAAAGTATATCCGCAGTTTGCCGCTAGTGTGGATATGGCGCGCGGTGAGATCGTCTACAAGAAGTATACGCACATCGGCGTAGCTGTGGATACGGACCGCGGATTGCTGGTTCCCGTGATACGCGATGCCGACAGGAAGAACATTGTCGAGCTGGCAGGGGAGCTGGCTGATGTATCACAGCGTGCGCGCAACCGTAAGACAGGACCCGATGAGCTGACGGGCGGTGTGATCACCATAACCAATCTGGGTGGCATTGGTGGCAAGGCATTCACGCCCATCGTCAATCACCCCGAGACGGCGATTCTTGGTGTAGCACGAGGAAGCATCGAGCCGGTGTGGGACGGAAAGCAATTCCAACCGCGTATGATGCTGCCGTTATCGCTGAGCTACGACCACCGGGTGATCGATGGCGCCGATGGAGCGCGCTTCCTGCGCTGGCTTGTGGAGGCGCTGGAACAACCGCTGCTGCTGGCACTGGAGGGTTGACATCATGAGTGAACCAAAGCATGTCGTCGTCATCGGGGCTGGCCCTGGTGGGTACCCGGCTGCCTTTTACGCAGCCGATCTGGGGTTGCGTGTGACACTGATCGATCCGGAAGAGAATCCGGGCGGGACCTGCCTCTTTCGCGGCTGTATTCCTTCCAAGGCCCTACTTCACGTCAGTTCATTGCTGCACGAGGCACGTGAAGCTCAGCATTGGGGCGTCAAGCTGGGCGAGCCGCAAGTGGACCTGGACCGTCTGCGCGAGTGGAAGGACGAGGTTGTAGAGAACCTCACGGCAGGCACCGGTGGTTTGGGCAAGAAGCGTGGTGTGACACATCTTCGCGGTATGGCTCAATTCACCAGCAGCAATAGCGTTGACGTGGATCTGGTTGAGGGCGGCAAGGAGCGCGTGGATTTTGACTACGCTATTCTCGCCACCGGATCGCGATCGGTGATGATCCCCGGAGTTCCCGAGGGCGCCGAGGATCGCATCTGGGATAGCACGAAAGCCCTGGAGCTGGAGCGTGTGCCACGAAGCCTGCTGGTCATCGGAGGTGGAGTAATCGGTCTTGAATTGGGCAGTGTCTACAGCGCGCTTGGCAGTCAGGTTAGTGTGGTGGAAATGCTGCCGGGCCTGATTCCCGGAGCCGATCGTGATCTGGTTCGTGTGCTGGAGGGAACGCTAAAGGATCGCTTCAAGGAGATCCTGGTGAAGACCAAGGTGGCCGGTATGCGCAAGGTGCGTGGTGGCATTGAGGCAACCCTGCAGGCTGAGGACGGCAGCGAGCGCGTCGAGCGCTACGACCGCGTGTTGGTGTCGGTGGGACGTCGCCCCAACAGCGAGAACCTCGGGATCGAGAATACCCATGCGCAGGTAGATGCGCGCGGCTTCGTACGGGTCAATCAGCGCATGGCTACGAGCGATCCTACACTCTATGCCATAGGTGATCTAGTTGGGCAACCGATGCTGGCGCACAAGGCAACGGCGGAAGCCAAGGTGGCGGTGGAAGCCATTCTGGGGCAGAAAGGCGCGGCCTTTGATCCAGCTTGCATTCCAGCCGTGGTTTACACCGATCCGGAAGTGGCATGGTGCGGCCTGACGGAGACCGAGGCCAAGGAGCAGCAGCGCAATGTTAAAGTGGTGCGCTTTCCCTGGCAGGCCAGTGGGCGGGCTTTGGCCATGGCGCGACCGGATGGCATGACCAAACTCATCATCGACATCGAGACGGAACGGGTGTTGGGCATGGGCGTTGTCGGCAAAGGCGCTGGTGAGCTGATTGCAGAAGGCGCGCTGGCGGTGGAGATGGCGGCTTTGGCCAGTGATCTGGCACGGACCATACACCCACACCCGACGGTGAGCGAGACGGTGATGGAGGCCGCAGAGGTATTCTACGGCCACGCGACCCATTTCTTTACACCGCGAAAACGCAAGTAGTGTCGATTTAAGGCTGTGGACTTGCACTTCAGCCCGGAAGATCCTACTCTTTTCGTCTCGCATCCCAGGATGCCATTAGCCTTGTCGGAGAGGTGTCCGAGTGGCTGAAGGAGCACGCTTGGAAAGCGTGTGTAGGTTTACGCCTACCGAGGGTTCGAATCCCTCTCTCTCCGTACAGAAGAAGCCCGCATGAGCGGGCTTCTTCTGTACGGAGAGGTTGTAAAATAGTCGCCGCGCCTAGCTGCGTCACCTTAGGATTGGTTCACGCGCGGAGCAGTCACGAAAGTCTTTGTGAATGCTGCCTCGTCGCCAAAGCTCACGATTGTCCACGGCTGATCAAGGTTGGCACCAGTTCGGTGGGATTGATCGTGTATAGAAGTACTCAGAAGTTCTGTCCAACCTCTTTGCCTGGGTCTATCGTAAATGCTGATATTGCAATCATTTGATTGGCAATTCGCTGGACAGAACATTCAAGTACTCCTATACCTTTGTGAACAAAAAAAGGGCCGACCACAAAGCGTGGACGACCCTTGATCTAAAGCTCGAAGAGACTATCTGGTCAGTTCCTGACGCGTCTTGACGAAGGGCATCGGCGCGACGGGCAGCGCACTGCGGCTAGCCGCCTGCTCACGATACTTCTGCATTGATTCAACAGGAATCGTTGCCTCGTGACGCGATACAGGCAGTTCGGGATCGCAATTCACCACAGCGTGATAGAAGTACTTCGTGTCTGCCATCGGCAGGGACACCGTACCCAAAGAACCGTCGACCGTCACCTCAAAGGCCTTGGTGCCATAAGGATCGATGCTACCGTAGATCAGGATCTCGGTATCGGCGATGGGAACCCAGCTAAGATCCACGTAAGCGGTAAGAGTGTTGTAAGTGATGTTTAGAAGCACCGGATCACAGACTTCGGGCTCAACAAAGCAGAACTCGACATCGTCCACGAACCAATCGTCGGCATCTTCACCTTCATAATAGATACCGATGGCTACGGTGTCGGCCAACCCGGTGCAAAGGGCACCGATGTGCTCCCAGTAGTCACCCCAAACCAGACTGGTCGAGTCGCTCAGGTCGAAGTAATAGTCCCAAGTCAGACTGTCCCCGTCAATGTAACCCACGTACAGATTGTGCGCATAGGTGTAGTCCGGCCACCGCATGTTTTGCGCGAATGTCAGCTCGATATCCATCTCATCCGGATTCGGCAAGTAGGTCCACAGCATGTCGGCAACCATATGGCCCGCATCCGAATAGGGGTGTCCTGCGAAGTACGGTCCACGATACAAGCCACTGCTATAGATGTACCAGCTTGTATCCGTCGTGTCGTCGTACTGGCTGATGAACCAGGGCAACTCTTCTTCTTCGATGAACGTGTTGCTCAGGTATTCACAGTCGGTGGAACCAGCAATGGTAAAGAAATCGCTATAGGTGCTGGCCAAACCATCGGGATTCCAGTTTACCAGTACGGTAGCGGTATCGCGGAAGGCGACTGCACTCAGCGGATTGTACGTGACCGTAACTGCCATTGTATCACCAGGAGCCATCGTGAAGGGTAATGTCTCGGTTGTAGTGGCAGTAAAATAGGTCAAGTTGGTCGTGGTCAAGCTGGTTACGATCGCGTCCAGACCGCCAGTATTTGTTGCGGTCAACACGTATTCGGCCGGCGTGTTCAGCTCGGTGCGACCAAGATCCTGGAAGGTGTTGTTCAGAGTGATGTCTCCAGGAGGAGCCTCTGCGTAGTCGACAGTAATTGTCTGGAAGATGTCGTCTGCACCAGTCCACCAGTAGCCCCAGAAAGATGATGTGGCGTCGATGTGTCCACCCATGGTGGAGGCATCGTTGGTACCTACGTTGTAATACAAGAAGGAGATCTCGTCGGTGCCGGGAGTAGTGGGAAGGAACTCCCACACCAGGAAGAAGGGCTCGCCTTCCAGGAAGCTATAACCCAAGCTGGTCAGATCGATTTCCTGCCAAGTGGGATACAGGTCGAAGGTAGAAGGATCGAGGTCGAGGTTGCCGGTGACTGCGGAGCCCGGCGCATCTTCCACCGAGTCATAGTCGTAGACGTTGATGCGGAAGGTGCCATCGTAAGTTCCATAGGTGTAGAACAGGATGGACACGGCTTCAAGTGTTCCGTCTGCAGCCGGATTGACATACATGCCAAGCTGCGTGACTTCACCCTGGGTTACGGTGCCGTAGGGCATCGGCGAATAGTAGTTCGGTGATGCGACGTCACGGTAGTCGATGACGAACAAATCAGCGAACGCGGTCGAGCTGAGCACTGCGCTGGCAGCAAGCAGCAGGGTCAAATTACTGCGTAAAGCCATACATCCTCCTGCGAATAGTGTGAATGTGATTCGAGTGCACGAAATAGGGCAAAGGCTATGCCAATGAAAACTGAACCGAACCAGGACAAGGTGTTGAATCAAACTTTAGGTTTTGTAGCGTTGCAATGTTCAATTTCAGGCAGTATAGACATAAAAATTCGGGAGTCTAAAGCCGACACCGCTTATGGAAAATTACCGGTCCAATGCCTAAAGAATATTTTGACAGAAATGTCATCATAGGGATAGAATAGCAGTGTGTATATCGCTTCAAGTGTTCTAAAAGTGTTCCGAAGATAATCTGTTCGCTGCTTTGTCTGTACACAATTATCGTGATGTTGAAACGGTTTGTTAACACCTTCTGCACAAAAACTGAATACTTTTCCAACTCCACGCAATTACCGTGCTCACGAGAACTGGCCGGGAAGCACTTGAGCTGATGAGCGACCTAAGCCCTATTCACTACTGTTCATGCCCAGATAGTCAGCGCCTTTAACCTCCGCGCGAATCGGCGTCAGTGTATCACAATTCCACATTGTCTCGGCAGCATCGGTAAAGCGGCAGTCCTGCAGCCAAAGTCCGGACACGCGACGGAACATTTTCGGCGCATGCACCAGGCAATTCCGCATTACTACGTCGTTGCTGTACCAGACTGCCGCGCGCACATCCGCCTCGAAGCGACAATCCAAAATCTGCACTTCTGTGCTATGCCAGAGCGGATACCTGCAGTCGAACTCGCAGTGCTGCACCTGAATGTCGCGCGAGTGCTTCAGCGCCGATTCGCCAGGGAGGAAACGCACTTGCTCCAGTCTGGCGTGCGTGAGGGCAAAGAGGGGGCGTTCGCCTTTGTACTCGCTGTTCCGCAACAAAGTGTGCGGAAGTGATTCCGCAGGGCTGGCAGGCGAAGTGGCGATTGCGCCATGGGACATACTACCGGGCATGAGTTCCCCTTTCCAAACTTCCTGACATGATAATAGCCGCTTGTTCATAAGAAGCGGTAGAATAATCCGCGCGAGTTCGTGCCTGATTCTGCTCAGCTTAGGAGAAATGCGCTGTTGCTAGCTCTACGCCTTCCCACCGACGAAGGAGGGAACGCTATTGCGATGTAATCGTGTCTCACCCCTAGCCGATCTTTTTGCAATTATGAATCCAGCGCGACAAAGAGTGACAGCACATGTAACGGACAATCAGGAGGAAATCATGCACGAAGTACGCCACGACATGCACGTGTATCACAGCAGCTCGACCGATTTCAAGTGGGACGCCCTGAGCACTCTGGAGGCCACCATCGCAGCCTGGCGTGATACACCGGTGCCGGAGCCCATCGCAGCTGAGAGGGGTCAGGACTATCGCTTCGAGGAGGAGATCGCGCAGCTCAAGCAGGAGTTTTCCGTTGTCCAACGAGTGGCAGAGGAGTTGGGCTGGCAGGGCGACTTCGCCACAACGCCCTGCGTCTTCTACATGGCCGATGAGCACGGCTTCTTCTACGGTTTCGCCTTCAAGCGTAAGGATGGCCAGGGATCGTTTACCATTGCGCCCTTTGAGATGCCGTGGCTGGAGGGGGAGGAGTAGGGGCGAGCTGTCCCGAATCCTGAGAGGTATGGAGCTTCGCGCAGCACCTACTCAAGGGACAACAGTAATAGCGCAAGCAAGTCCCCAGTGCGATTGGCCAACAAGGTGATACATAACATCTGCTGGTAGCGGTCGTGTGATTTGAACTACACTTCAAGTACGAGAAGGCGTACATTGTAGCTCACTGTCACGCAATCTAGACACAGCCCGAAGTCTTGCCTGTTTGAGCAGGAGAAGGAAATGCCCGACGCCCGTATCGCCCAATACAATTTCTTCGAGAAGCCCATACTGAACTCGCCCTACGAGTACCCCGGGAAACACTGGGAGCTGGATGACAAGGGCCAGCCGACCAACCAAGTGCTGTATCATCGCCGACCTGCTGATTACGTGACACCGATCCCTGAGGTGAAGAAGCGACGCAAGGGCGAGAAGACGATCGCAATGGATTTCACCGAACCCGGTGATACAAAGGGTCAGGTTCACGAGCCGACGCCCATCATCAACGGCCTGCGCAAACTCGTGGACGAATGGCGCGCGATTCCCGACTCCAGCAAGTGGGGCGTGACACGCGAAACAGAACGGCTGCTCAAACACTGGCGTCACTACGACTTCCCCAGCATCCGGCCCTTCTTCTGTCAGGTGGAGGCGGTGGAGACGCTGATCTGGCTGACGGAAGTCGCTCCCACATCCGCCAAAGGCAAAGAGGTTCTGGCCTACCTGGAGGACGCCAACCGCGACGCCCACGAGGACCTGTTGCGCATCGCGCTGAAACTGGCTACCGGAGCGGGCAAGACTACGGTGATGGCCATGATCATTGCCTGGCAGACGGTCAACGCCGTGCGCAGCAAGAGCCCGCGCTTCACCAACGGCTTTCTGGTCATCGCGCCCGGCATCACCATCCGCGACCGCCTGCGCGTGATACAGCCCAACGACCCCGACAACTACTACTCGACGCGCAACCTGATTCCCCAGGACATGCTGCCCGACATCCAGCGGGCGAAGATCGTGATCACCAACTACCACGCCTTCAAGCTGCGTGATACAATGGAACTCAGTTCCGGTGGACGCGCTCTACTACAGGGTCGTGGACAGGAGCTGAAAACGCTGGAGAGCGAAGGCCAGATGCTGCAGCGCGTGATGCCCGATCTGCTGGGCCTGCGCACTATCATGGTGATCAACGATGAGGCGCATCATTGCTATCGCGAAAAGCCGGATCGCAGTGAGGAAGGCGACCTGAAGGGCGACGATAAGAAGCAGGCTGACAGCAACCGCGAGGCCGCCCGGTTGTGGATCTCCGGCATCGAAGCCTTGCAGCGAAAAGTGAAGCAGCTTCGCGTCGTCGACCTTTCCGCAACGCCCTTCTTTCTGAGCGGATCGGGCTACAAAGAGGGCACGCTCTTTCCCTGGACTCTGTGCAACTTTTCGCTGATGGACGCCATCGAGTGCGGCATTGTCAAGTTGCCGCGCGTGCCCATTGCCGACAACTTGCAGCAGGATGATATGCCCATGTTCCGCGACCTGTGGGCGCACGTGGGCAAGCAGCTCTCCAAGAAGGGACGCGGCAAGGCGGGTGTGCTGGACCCCCTCAAGCTGCCCACCGAACTCAAGACGGCACTACAGGCGCTGTACGGACACTACAAGAAAACCTTCACACTGTGGTCGCAGCACGGGTTGCGCGTGCCGCCGTGCTTCATCGTGGTCTGCAACAACACCTCCACTTCCAAGCTGGTCTACGACTATATCTCGGGCTTCGAGCGAGAGCTAGAAGACGGATCGGTGGAGACGGTCAACGGCGAGTTCAAGCTCTTTCGCAACTACGATGAGCACAACCAGCCGCTGCCGCGCCCGCGCACGCTGCTTATTGACAGCGAGCAACTCGAATCGGGAGACGCCCTCGACAAGGACTTCCGCGTCTTTGCCAAGGCGGAAATCGAGCAGTTCCGTCGCGAGCGCGTGGAGCGCACCGGCAATCTGCAGGACGCGGACAAGATCAGCGACCAGGAGCTGTTGCGCGAGGTGATGAACACTGTGGGCAAGGTGGATCGACTGGGCGAGCAAGTGCGCTGCGTGGTCTCCGTCAGCATGCTCACCGAAGGCTGGGACGCCAACAATGTGACACACGTGCTGGGCGTTCGCGCTTTCGGCACACAGCTTCTTTGCGAGCAGGTCACCGGCCGCGCGCTGCGGCGCCAGTCCTACGAGCTGGGCGAGGACAAGCTCTTTCCCGTCGAGTACGCCGACGTGCTAGGCATTCCCTTCGACTTCACCGCCAAGGCGGTGCCCGCCAAGCCGCAGCCGCCGCGTGAGACCATTCACGTGCGTGCCCTTCGCGAACGCGCCGAGCGCGAGATCAGCTTCCCCTGCATCGAAGGCTATCGCACGGAGTTGCCGCCGGACAAGCTGAGCGCCACCTTCGGCGACGACCACTGCCTGATGCTGACGCCGGAGCTGATCGGCCCCTCAATTACCAGGAATGCGGGGCTTATTGGCGAGGGCGTCGATCTCACTCTGGTGCACACCCAGCAGGTGCGCGCATCAACCCTGATCTACCACCTGACCCAGCACCTGCTCTACAACTACTGGCGCGACGCGGGCAAATCACCCAAGATGTTCCTTTTTCATCAGCTGAAGCGCATTGTGCGCCAGTGGCTGGAAGAGTGCCTGAGCTGCAAAGGCGGCACCTACCCCGCCCAGTTGATGTATTACGAAATGGCCGATCTGGCCTGCGAGCGCATCAACCACGCCATCATCGCCGGCACACGGCAGCGCGCCCGGGTACTGGCCATCCCCAACAGCTACAACCCCTGGGGTTCCACCGCCCACGTCAGCTTTCACACCACCAAGACCGATCGCTGGGAACCCGCCTTCGATCGCTGCCACCTCAACTGGCTGATTCTGGATGGACCCGGCTGGGAGGCTGAGTTCTGCCGCGTGGCGGAGGCGCACCCCAGGGTGCTGGCCTACGTCAAGAACCACAATCTGGGCTTTGAAGTCCCCTATCAGCTTGCCGGCGAAAAGCACCGCTATCGGCCCGATTTCATTGTGAAGGTGGACGACGGCCACGGCGAGGACAACCCGCTGCATCTGGTGGTGGAGATCAAAGGCTACCGCGGCGAGGACGCCAAGGCCAAGAAGCTGACCATGGACACTCTCTGGGTGCCGGGCGTCAACCAGTTGGGCAGTTATGGTCGCTGGGCTTTTGCCGAGTTCTGCGACATCTACGAAATGGAAGCCGACTTTGCGGCGAAAGTGGAAAGCCAGTTTGACAGTCTGATTTCATCGTTGGCAAAGGGCTGATCGGCTCTTGCTTTCCTGCTTTTTGCTGCGATATTGTTGGGACAAAAAGGGAGTAGATTTTGTCCCAGAATGCTTTAATGAGAATATGCCTGAAACACTAGAAAATAAAATACTTAAACGCATCAGAGGCAAGAAGCGTGGCTGGGTGTTTACGCCGAGGCACTTTCGCGACTTGGCGGGTGCTTCTACTTTGACAACCATTCTGCAGCGCTTGCGTGATGAAGGCATAATTCGGCAGCTAGGGCGTGGTTTGTACGACTTTCCGCGGCAAGATGCACTTCTTGGCGTGCTGCATCCTTCCATCGATGAAATTGCGCTTGCCTTGGCCGGGCGAGATGAGGCGCGCATTCAGCCTGCCGGAGCCTATGCAGCCAATCTGCTCGGGCTGAGTACGCAAGTCCCCATGCAGGTCGTCTTCCTTACAGATGGAAGCGCACGCACCGTTCGCATTGGCAAGCAGGTGATTCAGCTCAAACACACAACGCCACGCAACATGGCGGCAGCCGGTCGCATCAGCGGATTGGTGATACAAGCGCTACGTCACCTGGGCAAGGAACAGGTAGGCGAAGCCCAGCTTCGCATTTTGGCGGAGCGGCTTGGCGAGGAGGAATGCCGGCAGCTTCTGCGCGATATCCGTCTAGCGCCAGCCTGGATTGGCGATGTGATACGGCGTGTTTGCGATTCGAGGTGCGCGTGAAAGCCTTCCTTGCATTTCCCGCTGAGACAAGACGCAGGACTTATAATCAAGTGGCAGTTGACGCCACCGCCAGATCGGAAGAGGAAATGGACGAGAGACTACAAAGGTATGCAGGCAGAGATGTTTTTCGGCGATGTGCCCGATTTCGAGGAGATCCTCAAGGTGATAACCGATTTTCAGGCCACTCTGCATCGGACCTGTGGGGAAGACTAGAGCAAAAAGCTCATTTCTTATAAATGTCGGAGCAGTACTGAGAGTGCTTTCGAGAGGTGAGGAAAAAGAGAAGTAGAAATCCTGAGAACCTGAGTGATATGTAACCGCTATGTAACTGGCCAAGAAAAAAGATCCAATTCAGTCACTGAAAAAATGAAAAATACGTTTCGGAAAGTAACAGAACACATGGTTTTGCCAGAAGAAATAAGTCCTGCAGATGTAACGGGTATGTAACTGAGCGCCGCGGACGCGCAGGAAGCGGACGCGCAAGAAGCGGACGCCGAATCGCCAGAACCAGATAGAGAGAAGGACACACAGATGGCCGCCAAGCAAGCCCCCGGAAAGAAGGCCGCCCCCAAGCAGGTGGAAGCCCTGGTACACCGCGAAGCTTCGCGCACCAACATTCCCACCGCCGAACACCAGGCCATGCTGGATGACCGCACTCGCGAGCCGCTGCAACTGGAGTACGAGCGCCGCAACCCCGACCTGGACCCTCAGCTGGTCTGGCGTGGCAAGGCTGCGCAGGACGAAGCCCGCCTGCAGGTGCAGGCGCCGCCGCTCTACATTCAAGAGAAGCTGCATCCCAAGGTGCTCATTGAGGATCTGCGCCGCGAAAGCGAGCGCCGCCAGGCTCAGCCCCAAAGCGAGCAGACCGACCTCTTTGGCGATTTCAATGGCCTGCCCGAGGGCGCCGACCGCACCGAGTTTTACCAGCACGAGGCCAACTGGACCAACCGCATGATCCTGGGTGACAGCCTGCAGGTGATGGCTAGCCTGGCGGAGCGCGAAGGCCTGAAGGGCAAGGTGCAGTGCATCTACCTGGACCCGCCCTACGGCATCAAATTCAACAGCAACTTCCAGTGGTCGACCACCAGCCGCGATGTCAAGGACGGCAAACGCGAGCACATTACCCGCGAGCCTGAGATGGTCAAGGCTTTTCGCGACACCTGGCGCGACGGCATTCACAGCTACCTGAGCTACCTGCGCGACCGGCTGCTTCTGGCCCGCGAGCTGTTGACGGAGAGTGGCAGCATTTTTGTGCAGATCGGCGACGAAAACGTGCACCGCGTTCGCGCGCTGATGGATGAGGTGTTCGGGGATGGGAATTTCTGTTCCATCATTCAGGTTCAGAAGACAGGAAGCCAAGCGTCTGCACTTCTGGCCAACACAGTTGACTTCATTCTGTGGTATGCGAAGAGCAAGACAAACGTGAAGTATCGGCAGCTGTACAACGACCGGATTGCAGGGCATGTATCTTCTGATCGCTACGATCAAATCGAATTGCAAAACGGACGCGAGCGTAGGTTATCACGTGAGGAACTGGAGCGGACAGCACCTCTGCCGGAAGGTCGCATCTTTCGGCACACAAGCCTGATTAGTTCCGGGCTTGCTTCTGAGGAACAAGTGTTCAGATTCCAGGGAACAGAGTACACACCTGGCTCTTCCAGCCACTGGAAAACAACGATTCTCGGGATGACAAGGCTAGTCAAAGCAAGTCGCATTGCTGCCAGTGCTTTGACTACGCGGTACAAGCGCCTCCTCGATGATTTCGCTGTCCTACCTATCACAGATCGGTGGGAGTCACTCCAGATAGGCACCGGCCTTGTATACGTGGTTCAAACTTCAACTGCTGTGGTTGCCAGGTGCCTCCTGATGGCCACCGACCCCGGCGACCTTGTGCTGGACCCCACCTGCGGCAGTGGCACCACGGCCTACGTGGCCGAGCAGTGGGGGCGCCGCTGGATTACCATCGACACCTCCCGTGTGGCGCTGGCCCTGGCCCGCGCACGCATCATGGGCGCGCGCTATCCCTACTATCTGCTGGCGGATACCCCCGAGGGCAAAGCCAAAGAGGCCGCCATAAGTGGCCGCGAGCTGCTGCCTTCGCCCGCCAAGGCCAAGTTGCCCGCGCCCTCCCTGCGTCAGGGTTTTGTCTACGAGCGTGTGCCGCATATCAAGCTCAAGGCCATTGCCAACAACGCCGAGATCGACCTGATCTGGGAACAGTGGCAGCCCAGACTACAGCAGGCGCTGGCCGAACTGAACGCCACCCTGCGCGGCCATGCCACGCCCTTTGCGGTGGAAACGGGTGGGCGCAAAGGCAAGAAGATCAAGTTCAGCGCCCAGCCCGGCGAGACCTTCAGCATGCCTTCGGGCGAGGTGGTGCCTTTGGGCGAGCTGGTGGAGTGGGAAGTGCCCCGCGAAGCCCCCGCCGACTGGCCGGCCGCCAGTCACGCGCCCTTCAAGGAGTTCTGGGACTGCCGCATCGCGCGCCAGCGCCAGATCGACGACAGCATTGCGCGCAACGCCGACTACGAGTACCTCTACGACAAGCCCTACAGCGACAACAAGCGCGTGCGCGTGGCCGGGCCCTTTACGGTGGAATCCATCAGCCCGCATCGCATGCTGGCGGTGGGCGAGGACGACGAGCTGGTGGACAACGTGGCCGAAGCGCGCATGCAGTACGGCAGTGTGCAGGATTTCACCAGCATGGTGCTCGAACACCTGCGCAGCGCGGGCGTGCAGCAGGCGCGCAAAAAGGACCGCATCGAGTTTCGCGACCTCGAGCCCTGGCCGGGCGAGCACGTCTGTGCCTGCGGTCGCTATTTGGAGGGCAGCGAAGAGCTGGGCAAGCTGCGCCGCGCGGGCATTTTCATCGGCCCCGAATTCGGCACCGTCTCGCGCCCCGATCTGGTGGACGCCGCCCGCGAGGCGTCAGAGGCCGGCTTCGACATCCTCATCGCCTGCGCTTTCAGTTTTGACGCGCATTCCACCGAGTTCGACAAGCTGGGCAAGGTGCACGTGCTCAAGGCGCGCATGAACGCCGACCTGCACATGGCGGGCGATCTCAAGAACACGGGCCAGGGCAACCTCTTCGTCGTCTTCGGCGAGCCCGAGTTCGAGCTGGAAGAGCTCGCGGTGGAAGGCGAACCCATGCTGCGCGTGCGTATCACGGGCGTGGACGTTTTTGATCCCAGCAAGGGCGAGATTCGCAGCGACGACCCGGACGGCATCGCCTGCTGGTTCATCGACACCGACTACAACAGCGAGAGCTTCTTTGTGCGCCACGCCTACTTCCTGGGCGCCAACGATCCCTACAAATCCCTCAAGACCACCCTGCGCGCCGAGATCGACGAGGAGGCCTGGGCGAGCCTGCACAGCGATGTTTCACGGCCATTCCCCAAACCGGCCAGCGGACGCATCGCTATCAAGGTGATCAACCACCTGGGCGACGAGGTGATGAAGGTGTGTCGGGTGTAGGAGAAGGTGCTCATGACTGGATCGGATTTGGACCTGTCGCCGAAGTCTGGCCTCCCACGCGACTACGGCAAGTTATTGCATGACGTAAAGGAGCGTGTTCGTGCCTCGCAGCTGCAGGCGCTACGGGCGGTCAATCAGCAACTGGTCGGCCTGTACTGGGACATCGGCCGCCTGATTGTAGAGAAGCAGGAACAGGAGGGCTGGGGCCGCGCGGTTGTCGTACACCTGTCTGCAGATCTGAAACAGGAGTTCCCCGGTGTTGGTGGGTTCTCGGAGCAGAACCTCTGGTATATGCGCCAGCTTTATACCGAATACCGTGATTGCGAAAGACTCCAACCGCTGGTTGGAGAAATCGCATGGGCACACAATCTCGTCATCCTGAGCAAGTGCAAGGATCCGCTGGAGCGGGAGTTCTACATGCGCATGACGCGCAAGCTTGGTTGGTCGAAGAGAGTGCTCGTGCACCAGATCGAGAACCAGAGCTACCAGAAATCGCTGACCGGCCAGACCAACTTCGATCAAGCGCTCAGCCCTGAGCTGCGCAAGCAGGCCAAGCTGGCGGTGAAGGACGAGTACACTTCTGATTTTCTGGAGTTGGGCGAGCAGCACAGCGAGCGCGAGTTGGAGCGAGCGCTGATCACTCGCATGGAGGATTTTCTGCGTGCCATGGGCGGCATGTTTGCCTTCATGGGCAGCCAGTATCGGCTGGAGGTGGATGGCAGGGAATTCTTCATCGACTTGCTGCTCTTCCACCGGCGTCTGCGCTGCCTCGTGGCCCTCGAGTTGAAGATCGGCGAGTTCCAGCCCGAGTTCGTGGGCAAGATGCAGTTCTATCTAGCTGCCTTGGACAATCGGGTAAGGCAGCCGGACGAAGAGGCTTCTATTGGCATCATCCTCTGCAAAGAGAAGAGCCGCACGATTGTGGAGTATGCGCTGCGGGATTCGCGCAAGCCCATTGGCGTTGCCACCTACCAGATCACGTCCACGCTGCCAGCGGCGCTGCAGGATCAGCTGCCGAGCCCCGAGGAGATCGTTGCTCTGCTCGAGGAGGTTTAAGGGCGACACGCAAAGGCGCACGATCTGCAGTTGCATGAATTCCTGACCAGCAGGATAACGAGCTAAAGGAAAGAGACATGTGTGAAATGTGAGATTCTCACTTTTAGGCTGAGATTGCGCCGAGATTTGCTTACACTGTGGCTTGCAGTTGTGAAAATCTCACCTTTGGGGTAAATCATGTTAGTGGAATTCCGCGTCCAGAACTGGCTCTCTTTCCGCGACGAGGCCACCTTGAGCATGGTGGCTAGCCGCGAGCGCCAGCATAAGGAGCGCGTGCCGCGCTCCCAAAAGCACAAGCTGAACCTGCTGCCGATTGCTGCGATCTATGGAGGCAATGCCTCAGGAAAGACTAATCTCTTTCTTGCGCTGCGATTTGTGCGTCGGCTTGTCGTCCACGGGACACAGCCCGATCAACAGATTCACACCATTCCTTTTCTACTGGACGAGGAATTTGCAGAGAAACCCACTGTTTTCAGTATCCAGTTGCTCGCTGGCGATGATCTGTATGAGTACTCCTTTTCTGTCACGAAGCTTGCCGTTCTAGAAGAGACGTTAGCAAGTGAACGTGAAGGGTTGCTATTTGCCCGGCGAAACGGTCGCCCGGTTGAGTGGTGTATTGAACCAGAGGATTTGGATCGGCTGCGGTTCATCGCTCAAGGCACTCGTTCGAACCAGCTCTTATTACACAACCTGATTGCGCAGAACCATGACATGTTCCGGCCCATTTTCAATTGGTTCCGTGACACATTAGTAACCCTAGATCCAACGTCACGGTACCGCAAGTTCGGTCGTTTGGTTGGTACGGAGTCGGAATGGAAGGAGAAGTTCGAAGAGTTACTGCGTGGGTTGGACACTAACATCGATGCGATCGGGGAAGAAGTGGTTCCCATTGAATCCCTGATGATCCCCAAAGAGATTCTTGACCAAGAGTTGGCTGAGCTAGCAGAAGATCAGGTTCTTGCTGGTGACATTGGCCCTGACCGATTTACTGTGTCATACGTTGATGGGCAGCCAATTGCTCGAAAGCTGACAGCGATTCACTCGAGCTGCAAAGGCAAGAGAGTGGCTTTTGGTTTAGGTATGGAATCGGATGGCTCCATTCGTGCATTAGACCTGATTCCAGCCTTCTTGCAGTTGACCGAGTTGTCGCATCCCCGTGTATATGTCATAGATGAGATCGGAGTAAGGTTCCATACACACTTGACACGCCACTTGCTGGAGTTCTACCTGGCCGCTTGCAGCGAGGAATCACGTAACCAGCTCTTGTTCACTACACATGACATTCTGCAGATGGATCAAAGCCTGCTGCGACGTGACGAAATGTGGCTGACGGAGCGAGATTATCAGGGCGCTACAACCCTCTATTCCGTTGCGGACTTCAAGCACCGCTTCGACAAGGATCTGCGGAAGCAATACTTGCAGGGACGCCTGGGTGGCGTGCCTCGCTTGGGGACAATTTTGAAGTGAGAGCATGACAGCTAGAAAGAGAGCAGGGCAAACGCGATTTCCTGCACGGCGGCGTGAGGTTGTACGGCATGTTCAAAGGCGATTCGTACTCTCCGTTGAGGGACGGAAAACTGAGCCGCAGTACTTCAGAGCTTTGGGGTGTCTAGACTCTACAAATCACATTCACGTGATACAGGGAGATGACAAGAGCTCTCCTCGAAACGTACTAGCGCGCATGGGGAGCTACTTGAAGTCGAATCCGCTGGAGAAGGGAGACGAGGCTTGGCTTGTAGTGGATAATGATAGTCGTCACAAGAGAGACTTCGACGAGCTGCTGTCTTGGGAGCGTTGTGACAAAAGGCATCACATCGCATTCAGCTGGCCGTGTTTCGAACTATGGCTTCTATTGCACTTCGAGAGAGCTCGTGTAAGCGCAAAAGACTCGATCAGGAAGCGTTTGCGGATGTACATGCCCGACTACGAGAAGTCGCCCGATATGCGGAAGATCTGCCCACAACACATTCGGCAGGCGATTCACCGCGCCAAGTTAGAGGACAAGGACTATAACGATCCCTTGCCCTGGGGCCACCGCATCACCACGGTGTATCGCCTGGTTGAGAAGCTGAGTCTGCCAGAGGGGAACTGAGATGAACTTCCGCATCGCCGACACCTTCACCAGCAGCCTGGCCAGACTCACCGGAGAGGAGCAGAAGGCGGTCAAGACAACGGCCTTCGATTTGCAGCTCAATCCGGCGAACCCCGGCATGTCCTTTCACAAGCTGGAGCGGGTTCGGGACAAGGGCTTCTGGTCGGTGCGCGTCAGTGACGATCTGCGCCTGATCGTTCACCGCAGCGAGGGCAACCTGCTGTTGTGTTACGTCGATCACCACGACAAAGCCTATCACTGGGCCGAGCGACGCAAACTGGTGACACATCCCACAACGGGTGCGGCACAGCTGGTGGAGTTGCGCGAGGAAACCCGCGTGATCCACAAGACTGTGGTGATCGAGCACGTGGAGCACGCCAGTCCGCTGTGCTTTCAAGGCCTTGCCGAGGACACGCTCCTGCAGTACGGCGCGCCGGAGGAGTGGGTGCCGGACCTGCTGCAGGCCACCGAGTCCAACCTCTTCGAACTGCTGGAGAAGCTGCCGGACGAGGCAGCCGAGGCTTTGCTGCTGCTGGCCACTGGGGAAACACCCGCTGCGCCGGTGATACGTCGTGACACAAATCCCTTCGATCACCCCGACGCGCAACGCCGCTTCCGTCTGCTGAGCAATCGCGAGGAGCTGGAGATGGCGCTGGATGCACCCTGGCATCAGTGGACGGTCTTTCTGCATCCCAGCCAGCGTGAGCTGGTGGAACGCGAGTTCAATGGTCCGGCGCGCGTATCCGGCTCGGCGGGTACGGGCAAAACGGTGGTGGCCCTGCACCGTGCCTTCGAGTTTGCCCGCAGGCATCCTGAATCCCATGTGTTACTGACTACATTCTCTGAACCGCTGCTGCGTGCGCTACAGAGTCGCATGAAGCGCTTGGCCGTGCAGGAACCCGCCGTGATGGAGCGGCTTGAGCTGCTGACGCTAGATCAGCTGGTGCAGCGCACGGCACGACGCACAGGCCTTCAGCATGAGTTGGTGATCTCAGAAAAGGTGCGCGAGCGATTGCGTGAGCTTGTATCACAACACGAAGATCTTGGCTTTTCGCAGGAGTTCGTCTGGGAAGAATGGTCTCACGTTGTGGATGCCTGGGGCCTAGCGACCTGGGAAGAGTACCGCGACATTGCGCGTCTGGGGCGCAAGAGCCGTTTGCCTGAAGGACGCAGGCTGGCACTGTGGAGCGTGTACAAGCTGCTGCTTGAGGATCTGAAGAACGAGCAGCGTGTCACGCTGGCCCAGTTGTATCACGAGGTTGCGCTCGCTGCTGCGCAGGCCGACCACCAGCCTTTCGATTGCATCATTGTGGACGAGGCGCAGGACCTCAACGTCTACCAGCTGCGCTTGCTGGCGGCCCTGAGCAGAAACCAGCCCAACAGCCTGTTCTTTGCCGGCGATCTGGGGCAACGCATTTTTCAGCCACCCTTTTCCTGGAAAGCCCTGGGTGTGGATGTGTGTGGACGCTCCAGCGTGCTACGCGTGAACTACCGCACCAGCCACCAGATTCGCCAGCAGGCCGATCGTCTGTTGCCTACCGAACTGCAGGACGTGGACGGCAATCTCGAAGAGCGCCACGGCACCGTGTCCGCCTTCAATGGTCCCGAGCCCGTGATACATACCTTCGCCTCTGCAGAGGAGGAGCTGGAGCATGCCATCCACTGGGTACGCGAGTTGCAGGAGAAGGGCATTGCCTTAGGCGAGATCGCGCTCTTTGTGCGCACGCAGGAGTTGGCAGCGGTTGTTACCCGACAGCTCGCCGACCGTGACCTGAAGATCTGTCTGCTGGATGAGAAGCTGGATCTGCGCGCCGACAGTGTGAGTGTGACCAACATGCATCTGGCCAAGGGACTGGAGTTCCGCGCCGTTGCTGTGCTGTCTTGCAACGAGGATCTACTGCCGCTGCAATCCCGCGTGGAGACTGCCGCCAGCGAAGCCGAGTTGGATGAGATTCTGCGCACGGAGGGAAACTTGCTCTACGTGGCCTGCACGCGCGCTCGCGAATTCCTGATGATTTCGGCCCAGGAGCCAGGGTCGGAGTTGTTGGTGGATATCCAATCGAACTGAAACACAACCCCGGGTACTCTGGAGTTCACATGCATACGATTCTTTATAACCACCAGATTTCCGCTGCCCTGTGCGATCTCGTAGCTGAATCAAGAAAGCAGCTTCTTATTGTCTCGCCCTATATCGACATATGGCCACACTTCGAGCAACAGTTGAAATCGGCGCTCAAGCGAGGTGTGGAGATCACAATCGTGTTTCGCCGAAGTGAAGCAGAGAAGTACGCCGATTGCTGGAAGTCCTGGTTGGCATGGGGAATCGATGTGCGGCACGCGGAAAACCTGCACACCAAGCTCTACATGAATGACGACACAGTAATCATGGGTTCGATGAACCTTTATGAGTTTTCCCAGAGAAACAGTGAAGAATTAGTTTTGCGGACGAGTGATCCCGTGCTGTACCGGCATTGCAAAGACTACTACACGGTGCAATTGAAAACACGTACAAGGACAGTCCTTGGTCAGGCGGCCGCTGCCGCGGGAAAGAGTCTGCTCAAGGGCTTGGCCAAGGTCGGTCGTGCTATTGCCGAACAGGTGTTCACAGAAGAATCCGGTGTGTGCATTCGATGTGCAAAGAAGATCGATCAAGATCCTGCTAAACCCTATTGCACAAGTTGCTTTGCGTCCTGGCGCAAGTACGAGAACCCTGACTACGCAGAGAAGTATTGCCACATCTGTGGGAAAAAGGCGAAGACGTCGCTGGCAAAGCCCGTGTGCTACGATTGTTTCAAGGCGGGACACTAGTCTGGATTCAAGTGTATTTCGCGGAAACGTCGCCTTTCGTTATCCACATCACTAAACCACTAGCAGCCTGCTTGCGGTACTCCTTCCACATCACGATCCCGCTCGATATGTTGGAAACAATTCACGGCCATATTTCTAATGCGCGATTAACAGACAGCACTTATGCTCTTGATGCCCAAAGCCTGCGGTAGCCTCTACCGCCCCTCATGCCAACAGTTTCGGGACCGTGCGCAGCCTCAAGACTGCGCGGGCCCTTGCCGTCACGCCGGTCTGTTTGCGGCTCCCGACGCCCCCAGGCCACCGCAGGTATCTGTTGTATCAGCAAGACGAAGAAGGAGTGAGACGATGACACGTTGCGCGCGCTTGTGCTGATGGTGGCGCTAGGCTGGTGGTTGTTACAAAGCGGAAACAAGCTATTGCCGGATCCGCAAAGCAGGACTGGGATTGCATGAGCTTTCGACGGGGGAATAGAAAGAGAGCGTGATTCTTCGGAGAAGGGTGAAGATGGAGGCAGTTCCCCGCGAACTCCCGGGAGTGCAGGTGCGCAATCGAACATCACCAGAATGTGTGGGAGTACCGGAGCTGAAGCGAGAGAGGGGAAGTCACCAGCGGCAGGCACGACTCGCGCGCCTGATGCCCTGGACATCCTTCAACACACGGCCAATTGTGCTGAGAGCGAATTCTCATTTTGCAGCAAAGCTGGAATTTGCAATTCTCACCGGGCGCAGATTGCAGCAGACACTCAAGTGCGAGCTCTTACACATTTGGCGGATGGCTCACCGTCTGAGCCTGCTGCTTCACAAGTCCGGATGCGCATTGCGTGTAATACAAATCACAACTGAGGAGGAAGAATGATGCGAGTGAGTCATCTTTGTGCGCTGGCCTTGACTCTATGCTGGCGGCCCCGGTTTATGCCCAGTATGTTGAGTTTGCGGATGACAATTTCCGCCTGACGCTCATCCAACAGGGACGCGATCTGGATGGCGATGGCCTGATCAGTTATGCTGAAGCCGCCGCCGTCACCGTCTTGCATGGTGGATCCTATCCCATCAGTGACTATTCTGGCCTGGAGTTCTTTACGAATCTGCAGCGGCTTGACGTCACGATGTCTTCAGCCAGCACAATAGACCTCAGTCCGCTTGTCAACCTCAGGTACTTCTACTCAGATTACTCTGCATTAGCTTCGATCACCGTTGGCGACAAACCTTATTTGGTTGAAATCTGGATGATGGATAACCCCATTTCCGCACTCGATCTGAGCGGTGCCCCGCAACTGGCCATGCTGGATCTCTGCTTGAATTATATCACCGAGCTTGACCTGAGCAATCAGGCCCATCTGTCCACGCTTTTTCTGACAGATACCCGGATAAGCAACGTCGATCTGCGCCCCTGTGGCGAACTGAACATGGTTGATCTGCGCTGGAACGACTACCTCACAGAAGTCTGCGTTGACAGTGTTCCGCCGGCATTCAGCTACATGATCGACGATGAAAGCTTGTTCCACGTCTGTGGCGGCACTGCGGAAGCCAGCGAGACGCCCATGCGCTTCGCACTGCACAACGCATATCCCAATCCCTTCAACCCCACGACGACCATTTCCTACAGTCTGGCGGAGTCCGGCGTCGCCGAGCTGGCACTGTTCAATCTGAGTGGACGGTTGGTGAGCGTGCTACATAGTGGGTTGACTGAAGCTGGTGAGCATAGCCTGCAGTTTGATGGTTCCGCCTTGAGCAGTGGCGTGTATCTGCTGCGCCTGACTTCGGAGAGCGAGCAGGCCGTGAGCCGGATAACATTGATCAAGTAGATATCCAGTCATTCAAGATCATTTCCAGGGGCGGCTGCAGTCGCCCCTTTCTTTTTGACATGTGCATTGTAGCTGGATCGTGATACAATCACGAGTGCACAGTAACTCGTGATACGTAAAGCAAGCGTGGAGGGTGCTTTTCTCTTGCCCATTCTGCCTGCAATCAGCTGTTTGTATAGCGTAACACCGCAATGCTATGGAGTCCATCATGAGCTTGAGGCTATTGCTTCTGCTCGTATCTGTAGCCTGTGCAGCCGCCGTTCCCACCACCATCAACGATTTCTTCCTGGCCGGCTCACAGCCCCTCGAAAGCGGGAGCGTGAACCAGATCAGCACCTGCAGTAACTGCCATGCTGGCTACAACCAAACCGTGGAGCCCGTCTTCAACTGGAAGGGCAGCATGATGGGGCAAGCGCTGCGTGATCCAATCTTCCTGGCCTGTCTCACGGTGGCCAATCAGGACGCGCCGGAAGTGGGCGACCTCTGTTTGCGTTGTCACACGCCCGGTGGTTGGCTGGAGGGACGCAGTGAGCCCACCGATGGCTCCGCCTTGACAGCTGCCGATCGCAACTCGGTGCATTGCGAGGTGTGTCACCGTCTGGTACCGGTGCAGGGCGTGGGTGAGAATCCTTTTCCCGAAGATGCTGCGTACACATCAGGTTGTTGGCCGGTGGATCAGAACTACGTTGCGACGCTGGACTTGCTACCCACACACGCCGCCGACGGCATGTTCATGGTGAGCACCAACATGGGCAAGCGCGGACCATACATCGGTGCCAGTGCGCAGCACCCTGTGTATTACACGCCCTATCAGCGTGCGGCTGCTCTTTGCGGAACGTGTCACGATGTGAGCAATCCCGTCTTTGATCGTCAGGAGAGTGGCGCCTACATGCCCAACGCTTTCGCGTAGGCGGCGGAGCTCTATCCCGGCGAGGTGAGCCTTGCCGCAGTGGATTCTGCTGTATCACGTGCACGCCGCATGCATTCGCTGGCGGCCACTCTGGAGTTGACGCAGCTTGCCGGACCCGATACGAACTGGGTGCAGGTGCGCGTGATCAACGAAACCGGACACAAACTGCCGACGGGCTACCCTGAAGGACGCCGCATGTGGCTGGAAGTGGTGCTGCGTGATGCAGAAGACGCAATCGTGTATCACAGTGGCGCCTATAATGCAGACAGCGCGACAATCGCCGATGACCCCTGGCTGCGCAAGTACGAGACCAAACCCGGTGTGTCACACGCGCTGTCCTCCGTGCTGGAGCTGCCACCGGGGCCGACTTTTCACTTCGCTATCAACGATACCGTCTGGTGGGACAACCGCATTCCGCCGCGTGGCTTCACCAATGCGGCCTTTGAGGAAATTCAATCCGCGCCTCGTGGTCACGGCGTGAGCTACGCCGATGATCAGTATTGGGATGACGCCTTGTACCCCCTGGTGACGGGTGCCGCAAGCGTCGAGGCCATTCTGCACTACCAGACAATCTCCCGCGAGTATGTGGAGTTTCTGCGTGATGCAAATGTGACCGATGAGATGGGTGATACTTTGTACGAGTTGTGGTCCACTACCGGAAAGGCACCGCCGGAGGAGATGGTGCGGCAGTCCTTGCAGGTAGATCTTGCGCTTGCCGCACCTGTGTGCGTGATACAGAGAACACCCAGCGGCTTGCTGCTCTCCTGGGCCGCTGTTTCAGACGCCGATTTCTATCGAGTCTATTCCTGTCGCGATGGAGCGACCTGGGAGATCTGCGGCGAAACTGGCGAGCTATCCCTTGAGCTGGATGTGCCGGTGGGGCGGACGATCGTTCTTTTTCGGGTCACTGCAGTGCAGGAAGAGTAACCCACGTGGGCTTTCTTGCAACGTGTGACACAAACCGGATCTTGGCTGACGTATCACAAGGGCGATGATGTTCGCCTTTTTCCTTCAGACCGAAGGAGTGGACGCTGTTGTATTACTCAAATGTGGTGGTTCTGAAAGACGGCGCCTGCGTGGAAACCAATAGTCGTCGTTCATGGTGAGGGCACAATAGCAAAGACCCTTGAAGCACATTGGAGGCCCTCACCCGTTGTGATACACTACTTGATCAGGTAGCTGACGCCAACCTGGAGCCCAAGGTAATTGCCGCCATTGGTGGATTTCTTGATGCGCGCAAAAGCCATCAGCTCATCGCTGATTTTGTAATCGGCCTCGTAAGCCAAGTGCAAGCTGAAATCAGTCTCAGTATCATCGTCGCTGGCGAAATCATAACTGTAGAGGCTTAGTCCGCCACCCATCAGGAAATAGCTGGTAAAGGGCAGAGCGAGCTTCAGTTCACGCTTGACGCCGAGGCTTAGATTGATTTCCGATGTCTTGTTGTCCGTCGTGGAATACACCGGGATGTAACCGTTGTAGCCCACAAACTCCTTTGTTTCGTCACTATCCCACCAGTAGTCAAAATGGAAGTAGGTGCTGAAATCATTCCAGCTGCCGAACTCGGTTCCCAAACCCAGTGCAAGGGCCACAGAGCCATCAGCGAGGACGGTTTTATCCACGAAGTTCGGTCCCAGATGGAACTCGACATTCTTGAGACCAACAGCGAACTGTGCCTGTGCGCTTGCAACCAGCAGCAGAAGGGCAATTGAAGCGCTTGTCGTCGTTCTGTTCACGTCTTTCCCCCTGTATCTTTCGATTTACGGACTACTTCGATCCTGCATGCAGGACGCGCACGCAGCTTACAGCTTTTTCGCGCACTTCGCCAGTGATCCAGTTCACAGCAAGTGTCCGCTACTGTCACTAACCATGACGGACTCGCGACAATCGGCATTTTCGGAAGTTTGGAGCGCGCTTGGGGTTGTATCACGCACGCAGGTTTTTTTCTACCATGTACTACATTCCCGCCGCATACACTGCACATAAGAATCAAGGAGACGGAATGCACGCCTTTGTAAAGACCACCTTGCTGGGGGCCTGCCTGCTGAGCTGCACACTGGCCTTTGTCGGCTGCGATGATGACGACGACAATAGCAGCAGCCAGTCTGCTGTCGTTGGTCTGTGGCAAACTACGACGACGGGTGTTGGGCAGGAGACCTTGGACCTTCAGAGCGATGGATCACTGGCAGTTCTGAATTACGCCTATCTGACTGGGAATTGTCTCGAGTATGAGGGCAGCTATACTCAAAGCGCCGACAGCCTCATCCTCACGATGTGGAACGGCTACTACGATGTTACCCTCCGATGCGGCCTGAGCTTTTCACAGGGCAACATGTTTCTGTCGTCCACCGTGGGATACTGGATGTACGTGCCGGTGGGTATTTTTCCCACTTGCGCCGACTACAACGAATAGCCTCGAGCTCTAGCTGTATAGGAGTACTCAGAAGTTCTGTCCAACCTCTTTGCCTGGATCTATCGTAAATGCTGATATTGCAATCATTTGATTGGCGATTCGTTGGACAGAACATTCAAGTACTCCTATACCATGCGTACAAGCGACGCTTATGGAGAGGTCAAATGCAAAAGGGCGCTTTCGAGCGCCCTTAGATGTATCGTCGGTTGAAGTATTCTAGAACCAGAAGGCCAGGGCGAAGCGAAAATCCTTGGCTTCGCAGAAGAAACTCGACACGTCGGATTCGTACTCGTCGCGGGCGTCATCATAATGGTACTGGGTGCTCTCGCCTTCCTGGTTACTGTATCCGATGTGAAGGCCCGTCTCAACAACCAGTTCGACTTGTTCCATCAGTAGCCAGCGCACGCCCACTGAGCCCACACCGGCAACCCTCATGTAACTTGAGTCGCGCGAGTAATCTTGGATCGAGTTCTCCACTTCGTCCTGGGTGCTGCTGCTATAAGCCCACTCGAGGCCAGCGCCCAGAAATGGACTAATGCGTTTTTGCACGGGGTACATAAGGATCTGTGCACAGAGATGAACACCAAAGCTGCTTTGATCATATTCGGCGTCGCTGGGGATTGCTGGCTCGCCCTCGCTGTTGAAGTACAGGCTTTTGCTATCTCCATCGGTACTACTCAGGTCAAGGCCAAAGTCGGCGCGCCAGGCCAGCTTGTTCGATAGATACTGCTGGTACGAGATCATGTACTGATCAATCTGATGCAGAGTGAAGCTGCTGCCAATGCCGAACTGAAGCTCCTTTGCGCCTGCATCGGGTACTTTTAGTTCAGCTGCCATCGAACCACTGCTCGCGATCAAAGTGGCCAGTGCCAATGCCGGTAGTAAACAATTGCTGATGCGCATGGACCTCTCCTGAACATTGTGACGGGTCAAACCCGCATTCTGGAACTCGATATTGCCGTACTGCAAGCGCGGTGTGCAGCCGCGAATCTGAACGTTCATTGTAGCATTTCGCTGTAGGGATAAGAAGCTGAATTCTGCTCCGAAAAGGACTTTCGTGTGCATCCGATTGCCTATCGAGTAAAGTGCTTGTTATTGCAGATGTTTGGATTTCTAGCTCTTGCATGCTACACTTGTCACCGCACGAAACACTTCACAAGAATTGACGAGGAAGAAGAATGAAGCAACGGAAATTCTTTGCCTGGATGATGTGCTGTCTGCTGCTGGTATCCAGCTTTTCGCTGGTGGGTTGCGACGATGACGACGACGACGACAATGGTTCGCACCCTGCATTGCTGACTGCGGTATGGCAGTATAGTAGTGCCGTCTACGAGGATACGTATGCGCTGGATAGCGACGGTGCCTACGAGAACGTGATGGCGCTTTTATCCTGGGAACAGTGCGAACCCTACACCGGTACATGGCGCGCAGATGATACACACATTTATTTCACCATGACTTATGAGGGCTTCAGCTACACCGATACCACTCTGTACGAATTAGTTGACGACGAGCTGACCATCAGCTGGACAGTGGATGGCGAGGTGACTTCTTCCACGACCTATTCTCTGGTGGATGAAATGCCCACTTGTTCCGACTACGGATTCTAGTCCAGCCGCTGATTTGAGTTGATAACGGGCGCCTGCGGGCGCCCGTTTTGTTGTGTACATGGCTGAGCTTCGGACAAAACCAGAAGCCGGTTCAATATCAGAATCGGCACATAGGCGGAAGAAGGCTCTACCTCCCCTGAGCCTTGATCTCCGGTAACAGCGGACTTCCGTCCAATTTGCGCCAGCAGCGGCTGTTCAGATCCACATCGTCGGCATACACCTGATAGAACCAGCGCTGATCGCCAACAGTGACGCCATTGTCCTGCCAAGTTGTGGAGCTCGTGGTGGTGTACAGGGCGCTCCCCTCATATGGGAACGCGCTGCGGTGGATCAGATACTCGTCTGCGCCGGGAATCGCCGACCAGCTAAGTTCCACGCCATCGACTGCAGGGGCAGGCACAATGGCGAGATCCTGCACCGGACGAGGAATGGCGTTGTTGCTCACATGAAAGGAGCGGATTGCCGACCAGCTGCTGCGTCCGGTTAGATCGGTGGCCTTCACTCGCCAGTAGCGAATTGCATCACGGGGCATGAAGGGCGTAAACGCGCCTAACTCGACCGTGACTGCTGAATCCGCCTGAAGGAAGGACGCTGTCGGAGCCAGATAAACCGTGTAATACACAGCGTCGCCTGGATCCGGGTCGACTGCGGCGCTCCAGCTAAGGAGAACGGAAGTGTGTGATACATCGCTGCCATTATCAGGGAAGAGTAGTTCAGCGGCCTCCGGTGCTTCCTGCACGAAGGTGTCGAAGTACCAGTTCTGCTGATTGCAGTTGGTGTATTGTCCCTGCTTGTCCCAGGCGGTGACACGCCACCAGTAGCGCGTGTCATCCTGCAGGCCGCTGATATTCACGCGGCTGAGCTGCAGACTGTCATGTGTCACGGTTTCGGCCAGCTCGAAGGTCGATGTTGTGCTGTATTGCACGCGATAGCGCACGGTGTCATCGGGTGTCGGGTCCACTGCGTTCTCCCAATCCAGGATCAACTGCAGCTGATTCGCTACTTCCTGATGGTCAGGCGTAAGCAGATTGAAGGTGGACGGAGCATCTCCTGGCACGGTCACACGCCAGGGATCGTAGAGTACGTAGGCACTAACGGCATCTCCGCTACCAGAGGCGACACCCGAGGGCCCGTCTGTTTCACCCCACCAGTTCCAGGTGGCATCCACATCGTTTGTACCGGTGTTTTCTACGCCGTAGTTAGTGTTGCCAGCAATGGAATTCCCATTGCCCGTGCTACCGCCAATGACTGGCTGCCCACCGTTTGTAACACGAATACCAGTTTCATTAGAGAGAATGGTGCAGCCGTAGATCAACGGCTCCGCATCGCTATACTGCACCTGGATTCCGGCAGATGATGAATGGCGTATCACACAGTTGGTGATAACCGGACTACTGCGAAAAACGCGCACGGCACCGTAACCGTCACTACCACCGTACTGGATGGTGCTGCGATCCAGCAGACAATTTCCGCCCTCCGCATATGCGGCGAAGTAGATACCCTTCCAGGATCCGGGAACCGGTTCGCGCCCACTGAAAACTACACCACTGGCGTTCAGGCTTCCACGGTAGGCACTGTTTGTACCGGAACCGACCGTGAGCTGGGCGTTTTCCGGGAAGATCAATTCGGTGCCGGTTTCAATCGTCAGGTCTGCATAGTCGCCGGCAGCCTGAACAACAAAGCTGCCATCAACAAGCAGCGGAATGCCCTGGTCCACCCATGTCTGGTCGGTGGAGATTGTGTTAGCGACAACAAGAATTGTATCACGGGCATTGTCGTGATACACGTTGCCAGTTGACAGACTGAATAACTCATTTGCGCGCACGGAAACAGGCGCGTCGCCATTGTGATGCATCTCGCAATCGGCAACCACCGGCGTGGCTACGCTCAGCATCAATCCCAAGCCGTTGCTGTAGCGTAGTTCGCAGTTGCGCAAAGTGGGACTGGAGTAGTAGCAGCGCACATTGGCATAGGAAGATGAGGCACCGCCGTACTCGACAACACAATCCTGTAGGAGGCAGTTGGCATCATCGGCGTGATTGGCAAAGAAGATGCCATTGTGGAAACTACCACCTGTATCACGCGTGAAGGTGGCGGCGGTGGCGTACAGGGAGCCCGTGTAGCTGCTGTTCGAAGTGCTGCCGATGATCATCATGAAGTTGTCGGGAATGCGAATCTCACAGCCAGGATTGATGCGCAACTGCGGCGCAGATGTTCCCTGGACGTTCACTGTGCCGTCCAAGCGATAGGGAACACCGGGATTCACCCAGGTGGCACTCTCGGAAATCGTACCGCTGCGCACCAGAATCTCGTCGTTGCCATTACCTGTGAAGTCGTTTCCTTCAAGCATGGCACCTGCGTCATTTGCTGCGATTTCGAGCGGATAAGTCTCGCAGCCCGTGATACGTGTCGCGGAGATTTCGGGGCGAGTTCCGTTGTATACATAGATGCCCTCACCGGCACCGTTACGAATGGTGCAACCGGTGATCACCTGAGTGGCAGCACGTGTGTAAACACTGCGTCCGGAGTACCCCGCGTTCTCGATGATGCAGCCGTTCAACTCGCCAGGTTCACAGTGAACATTGAATGTGATCCCTGACCAGTAACCGGCGGTCGCTGTATCACCGCGAAACGTAGTCCCCGTTGCGGACAAGCTTCCACGATAGCCAGAGTTGGCGGTGGAGCCTACCTGAATGCCCGTGTATTGAGAAAACTCCAACACGCTGCCATAGGGAATGCTAAGGTCGGGATAATCCCCCGAAGCACTAATCAGGATGTTGCCCAGTACGTGCAGCGGCACGGATTGCGCGGTCCACTCCGCATCGGTGGAGACCGTGCCTCCGCGAATCTCAATGCGATTGTCCGTATTGTTCAGGTAGGTGTTGCCGCTCTTGATGCGCGAGAAGTGTTCGCAGTGGATGTTGATGGGCGTCTCTACACTCTGAAAGCAGCAATCGCGAACCAGCAGATGAGTGCTGCCCTGATCTTCCAGGCCGAAGCCTAGTCCATTCTGGACAGTGCAGCCGCTTAGTTCCAAGCTTCCATCGCTGTAGACCTGAATGCTGCGGCCCGTTGAGCCTGCATCGCTGATCAGGCAGTCCGTGATACAAACCGAATCCGGATCGGTGTAGCGCATCAGGTAGATGCCGTTCCAGTAGCCGGGGTCTTGAACCAGACCACGAAAACACACTTGCCGGGCGTCAATACCGCCTATGTGGCTCGAGCTAGCGGAATAACCAATGATTAGCTGAACAGCAGAGTGAAATCGCAGTTCGCTTCCCGCTTCCAGATGTAACACGGCGGGTGTGTCGATGCTGTTGCCGTAGACGGTGACGCTGTTTGTGACCTCGTAGGGCACGGGCAGGGCCGGTACACGGCAGCTTGCGGTGACTGTGGATCCCATCAGCTTGACGGCGTCGCTTCCGTTCCCGCTGAAGCTGTTGCTGGCAGCAATGCAGTGCGCCAACTCCGTGTAGGTCTCAATGGGATAAGTGCCGCAGTTTGTGAAGTCGCACTCTGTCATGCTGAAGGCGTCGGTAGTATTGACGCTCTTGAATCCGGATTGGACCGCGCTTGAGAAGCTGCAGTGCGAGAAGACAGGCGTGCCATTGTCAACCTGGACCATCGGACCGTTGCTGCCGCCGCCGCTGATCTGGGCGTACTCCAAGCTGCTACCGCCCTCTGTAGCATAGCGCTGAAAGATGAGGCCTTCCCAGGCCTCCGCGCCGTTGGGCTGGAAGAGCACTGGATTTTCGAGGGTTCCCTGCACTTGCAGAGATCCCAGGTGGCTGGTATTGGACGTACCGCCGATCCGCAGACTGGCGCCTGGCTCAAAACGAACTTCTGTGCCGGCTTCGATCGTCAAGACCGGGTTGTCGTAGTTGTAGACCCAGGCATCGATGGTGACGATGTAGGGTGATCCGGCCGGAGACCAGGTCTGGTTGCTGCTGATGTTTGCGTTGACTATGGTTTCCGCCTGCATGCCGCTAATAAAAAGCAGCACGGCGACCAGGCCGAGGCCTCGCCTGAAATGAGCCATGACTTCTCTCCTGTTGCTTCTGATGCGTGGGGGCACGTAGGCCGAGAGAAATAAATAGCGTTCTTGAATGCAACTGGAAGTGTGGAGATAAAAAAAGGGTCGCCTGCGCGACCCCGAATGTCTACCTATTCCACGGAGCGATCTGCTAGAGATTCTCGGCGTTCTCGGCGAGATACTTGGCAACCCCATCACTGCTGCCTTCCATGCCTTTGTCGCCTTCCTGCCAGCCAGCGGGGCAGACTTCGCCGTACTTCTGGAAGTGGGCGAGGGCGTCCACCATGCGCAGCATCTCGTCCACGTTGCGACCCAGCGGCAGATCGTTGATGACGGCGTGACGCACAATGCCTTCTTCGTCGATTAGATAGGTGCCGCGAAGGGCTACCAGACCACCGATGGAAGTTTCGGCCTCGGCGGTTTCGGTGATGACGGTGGCGGGTTCGGCGCCGACCAGTACCTCGTAATTGCGGGAGATGCTTTTGTCCAGATCGCTGATGATCGGGTAGCCGACCTGGCCGATTCCGCCCTGATTGGTGGGGGTGTTACGCCAGGCAAGGTGGCTGAACTCGCTGTCCACGCTGCAACCCAGCACCTGGACGCCGCGCTTTTCGAACTCGGCCAAGCGATGATCGAAGGCCAGCAATTCAGTAGGACAGACAAAAGTGAAATCGAGCGGATAGAAGAAAATGACAACCTTCTTGCCGCGATAGTCCTTCAGGCTGATCTGCTTGAAGCTGTTGTCGGCCATGACGGCGGTGGCGGTAAACTCGGGGGCGGGTTTGGTGACAAGCATGATGTCTCCTGTTGCGTTATTGTGATTGTTGACCTGCACAGTTGTGGCAAAGGCCACTCATTAGAAAATCCACCTTTTCGACGCGAAGCCCCTGCTGCTCGGCGGCATGAATGAGGCCTGCGACCGGGTCGCCTGTCAAATCCAGAATGCACCCGCACTGGTTGCAGACAAAATGCTGGTGAGTGCTGGTTGTCGCGTCGTAGTGCACGCTTTCGCCCACTCGAAAAGAGAGCAGTTCTCCCTTGGCGACTAGCAGTCCGAGGTTGCGATAGACTGTACCCAGACTGATCCGCGGAAGCTCGCGGCGCGCCGCTTCGTAGATCTCCGCTGCTGTGGGGTGATCCAGGGAGTAGCTCTTTACTAGCTGAAAAATCAGCTCACGCTGCTGGCTTCTGCGTTCCATATAATCATAATAGGAATCATTATTAAAAAAGACAAATGTGGACTAAAAAAGTCCTGTTTTAGCTGTCGCGAAAGGGCGCCCATTCTTTGCCTGCTGACTGAATGTGGAAGTGTTGTCTTTTCGGCCTTGAGCGCAAGCCTTGAGGCAATAGTATGTTCTTCACACAAGGTCGAAGACCGAACACTGAAGATTCACTGAGGTGAGGGGCCATGAGACTTCAATTGGCAACAATGGCACGGAAATCCAGTTTGGCAGGCATTTTGTACCACTCGCTGCGCGGCAGTTGGCACTTGTACCGTCACCTTCGTGCTCGTTGTCGGCGTCCGCGAATTCGCTCTCGCTATCTGACCAAGACCGATTTGCGCTTGTTGCAACTGGGTTCCGGACCGAATGGCTTGCCCGGTTGGCTGAACACGGATATTGCTCCCTTATCCGCTGATGTGATGCTCCTGGATGCCACCAGGACTTTTCCTTTGCCCGAAGCGAGTTTTGCCGCGGTGTATAGCGAGCATCAGATCGAGCACCTTCGCATGGATGAAGGGCTGGCGATGCTGCGCGAATCCTATCGCGTACTTGAGCCCGGTGGGCGCATTCGCATTGCTACTCCAGATCTGATGGCACTGGTGCGATGCCTGGAGTGTGCCGAGGACTCCGACGCTGCACACTATGTGAAATGGATGTATCACCGGCACATCGCTGACGAGGAACGAAGTGTGCTGGAGGATACCGGTATTCTACCAGCGATACCGTCATCGCCAGCGGCCGCACTGGCTTGCCGCATTCTCAACAACGCTCATCACAACTGGGGTCACCGATTTCTTTATGACGAGTGGACCCTCAAGGAGCTGCTGCAGGCGGCGGGTTTTGTTTTTGTAACACGCTATCCGCCCGGAGAAAGCGAGGTTGCGCATTTATGTAATCTGGAGTGTCACGGCGATGAGATTGCTGCTGCGGACATCAATCGTTTCGAGACGATGGTGCTGGAAGCAGAAAAGCCGCACTGAGGCGGCTTTCTATGTTCGCGTGATACAATCGGCTTAGAGCTTGTATCCTCGTAGAGCCTTCATGTAGTTGGCGCGCTCAAAGGCCGACGGATTCTCTACCTTGAAATGAGACATTGATCCGCGCAGCTGATCGAGACTCTCGTATTCGTGATCCACCAGCCACCGCTCAAGGCTTTTCAGCAGCTTGCTGGCGTATTCGGGGCCATGCATGAGCAATGCCGCCGCACTGGCGCAGACATCGGCGCCAACCATCAAGCCTTTGATCAAATCCTCAGGAGTATGCACGCCCGTGCTCAGCGCAAGACTTGTCTTGGGAAGCTGAGGACGAAGGATGGAAATCCAGCGCAAGGGCAGGCGTAGCGATCCCGAATTGCTCAGGCGCACCTCTGGTTTGACTTCCAGTGCCTCGATATCGAGATCGGGCTGATAGAAGCGATTAAACAATACAAGTCCGTCGGCGCCGGAGTGTACCAGCTTGGCAGCCATATTTGGCAGCGAGCTGAAGAAGGGCGAGAGCTTCACGGCTACCGGGAGGGTCACTTCGCGACGCACAGCATTCAAGGCGTCAAGGTAGAGTTGTTCTACAGCTGCGCTATCCTGCGAAGGGTCGGTGACCAAGTGATAGATGTTGAGCTCAAGCGCGTCCGCGCCTGCGTCGTAGAGCTTGCGTGCATAGCGACTCCAACCCCCGGGCGTCACTCCGTTCAAACTTGCGATAAGAGGTGTATCTACTTTTTTCTTGATGCGATCAATGAGGGCGAGATAGCCGTCCGGTCCAG
This sequence comes from Candidatus Delongbacteria bacterium, assembly GCA_963663545.1. Taxonomy (GTDB): domain Bacteria; phylum CAIWAD01; class CAIWAD01; order CAIWAD01; family CAIWAD01. Next base: position 1,099,744 of record OY760505.1, on the reverse strand, counting down.
AATCGTAGTAGCCCAAATCGGGGAAGTAACTTTGCGCCTCGCTAAACGAGTCCGCCCCCTTGTCCAGCTGTTGTTGAAGATCCACTTCAGCGTGCCGGATTTCCTCTTCGAACAGCGAGTGCAGCACAATCGCACCCACACCCGCATCTTCTAATCTGCGAATGCTATCAACGTCGCGACTAAGCGGAGATGCTGCTGCAATCAGAGGGCTCTTCAAGCTCATGCCCAGGTACTTGCTTGTTAGATCCATGTCGACCTCACTTGGTTAGTTGAGGCTAATATACGAGTCTTTCTGGAAATAATACGCCAGTTATAATTTTAACCTGTGCCTCACACGAAGATGGGGTGGCAACGAATGTATTTTTTCTCGACATGCTTTTCATGCAGGTATTTCCCTTGCAGCTTTGTATAATCCGTCTTACGTGAATTCTTGGGAAGTCTTTCCGCAAGAGGTACAAATGTTTCGCACCACCTTACTGATTGCTGGTACATGCCTGCTAGCGTCGGGACTGGTAGCCGCGCCGAGAGGGGAAGCCGACGCGCAGCGGGTTGCGGAATACTGGTTGCTCGGCCATGGGTACCAGGCAGAGCTGAACCGTGCCACGCCTTGGACGGCAGAGGGCCACACTTGCTTGTACGAGTTCCATTTCGCTGACGGGGCCTTTGCTTTTATCGCCGCTGACGATGCAGCTCCGCCTGTTCTGGGCTGGGGGCCACAAGGCGGGTCTGCCAGTGATGTGCCTGCGCTTCAGCTGTGGCTCGAACACCAAGTAGAGCAGATTGCGCAGTTGCAGGCGGCTCAGATCGATAGTGAGACGAATCGCTCGGCTTGGGAGCTGCTGTTGCAGGGGGGCATGAGTGGGACACGCTCCGGAGTGGATCCGCTGGTTACTGCCCGGTGGAGCCAGGGTGGGCAGTACAATGCAGCCTTTCCTGTAGATGAGGATGGCCCGGGAGGGCACGTACTGGTGGGTTGTGTTGCTGTTGCCATGGGCGAGATCATGTCCTACTGGATGCAGCCTGTGCATGGAATTGGCGAGCACACCTATTACCACGCCCGATACGGTGAGCAACACGCGGATTTTGAAAATACTCTCTACGATTGGCAAGCCATTCATCGGCAGAGTTTCGAAGAAATCTCCCGTCTCTTGTATCACTGCGCTATTTCCGTAGAAATGGATTTCAGCAGCGACGAATCCGGCGCGCTCGTTTATGGCAGCGCTCCTTCTGCGCAGGCCGCCTTGATGCAGCATTTCAACTTTCGCGGTACGGTGGCCTATTCCAGACGTGCAAGTCACAACACCGATCGTCAATGGTGTAACACATTGCGGGGAGAGCTGGACGAAGGCCGACCGCTGCTATATCGTGCTCGTAGGTCGGATGGCATCGGCCATGCGTTCGTCTGTGATGGCTACAGCGACGAGGAGTACTTCCACTTCAACTGGGGCTGGGCTGGCAATTGTGATGGCTACTATCTGATTACACAGTTGAATCCTGCCGGGATGAACTTCAACAACGATGAAGCCGTGTTACTAGGTATCGAGCCGTCAAACTATCACTTGCCGCCTGAGCAGTTCTATCCTTCGCAGGGGGATGTGGACGTGCCGGTTGCCGCCTCTTTTCTGTGGACCGCCGTCGAGGGCGCGACCCGCTATGACGTGGAGCTTGATCTCAGCTACGCCTTCGATTCGCCTCGCCAATACAACGATGTCAGTGATACAAGCTTCGTTGTCGACGGTTTGCAGCACAACACTACCTACTACTGGCGCGTTCGTGCACAAGGTGTATATGGGATTTCTCATTGGTCACTTCCCTGCGAGTTTCGTACTGTCTGCAGTGATGAGATTGATGCACCAGATCTTGTGTCACCCGTCGACAACACTACCCTGGGTGATATTCACAATTACAGCTTGACATGGGAGCCTGTGGATTGTGCCTACCACTATGAATTGGAAGTAGACGATGACGTAGATTTCGCGTCGCCGCTCCATTTCATTCAGGGCATCACCTTGTGTCACCTACAGGTTCAAGATTCGCTTGAATACAATCGCGAATACTACTGGCGGGTGCGTGCCATTGGGTTTGCTGGCGAAAGTGAGTGGTCCGATCCTTTCACCTTCAGTACACCAATTGATGATGCGGTGAGTGTTCTTGTTCCACTGCATTTCAGTCTGCAGGCGTGTCCCAATCCGTTCAATCCGACGACGCAGCTTCTTGTGGAGCTGGATGTGAGCGCGCGGACGACGGTGTTGGTATATAATCTGTCAGGTCAGCGGGTTGCCGTGTTACACAATGGTCCACTTTCAGCGGGACAGCATCGCTTTCAATGGACGGCCGCAGATCAAGCAAGCGGGCTCTTCTTGGCGGTTGTGGAGAGTGGGAACCGTAGAGGGGTCCAGAAGCTCACTGTGTTGAAATAGGCTTGTCACACCGTAATACACGATTGGCGACCTGCGGGTCGCCTTTCCATTTGTGCTATCTGTGATACAAAGAATCAGTCTAACAGGAATGAAAGACCCGTTGGACCGTAGTAATCCGTAATGATGCTCTCCGTTTCCTGCAGACGAATGCGATGAAGCCGGCATCCGGTGATACACTCCTCGAGCTGCTCCCAGATCCAGATCGCCAGATTCTCCGTGGAGGGTCGTCGTGTTGCGAACCAGTCCAGATCGCGGTCAATCCAGGCGTGATCCAGGCGTTGTAGCACGCGCTCTTTAACGAGCCTTTTCACCTGATGGAGATCAGCCGAGAAGCCCGTGCCAGCGTCAATCTCGCCTGCGAGCGAGACCGTGAGGATGTAATTGTGGCCGTGCACACGGACATCGTGGCCGAAGGCTTGCCAGTTTTCTTCTTCGCTCCAGTTTTCGTTCCAATAGCGGTGAGCCGCACTGAAGTGGAAGATCTTGTGAATGATATGCATAGGTCTCCCATCGCCGTTTACTTTGTCTAAGGTAAGGATTGGAACCTATAATGGTGTTTCTTAGTAGCAGCGAACATTATTAGATTCAGGTCATTGTACGAAACAAAATAATGAGCAGGAGAACGACTGCATGTTTGAACAGTTTGATCCCTTGAAAGGCAAGCGACTGAGCGTGCTGGATCAGGACGGGAAGCTGCTGGCAAAGAAGTGGTTACCAGAGTTGTCCGACGAGCGGCTGGTTGACGGCTACAAGCAGATGATGCGTGCCCGTATTGTTGACCAGCGTGCGCTTGGATATCAGCGTCAGAAGCGAGTGCACACGCTGCCCACCAATCTTGGACAAGAGGCCGCTGCGGTGGCCAGTGCCATGGCGCTCAATGCCGATGACTGGCTGGTGCAAGCCTATCGCGAGCTGGGTGCTGTGCTTACTCATGGCGGTTCCATCCGCAACTACCTTTTGTACTTCAAGGGAAGCGAATGGGGGGCTATTCACGAGAATGCGCCGCGTTTGCTGCCGCCTTCCGTTCCCATTTCCTCGCAGATACCTCACGCTGTCGGCATTGGTCATGCCATTCGCTATCGAGGCGGGAAGGAAGTCGTCATAGTCTACTTCGGCGATGGCGGGACCTCGCAGGGCGACTTCCACGAGGGTCTGAATTGGGCCGGTGTGTTCAATTGTCCCGTCGTGTTTTTCTGCAACAATAACCAGTACGCTATTTCACTCAACCGCAGCAAGCAGACCAAGGCTGAGACTCTGGCGCAAAAGGCCGTCGCCTATGGAATACCAGGTATCCAGGTCGATGGAAACGATTTTCTGGCCGTGTACCGTGCTACAAGCGAGGCCGTGGATCACGCGCGCAGTGGCAAAGGGCCTGTCTTGATCGAGGCCTTTACTTATCGCATGGGGGCGCACACTACCAGTGACGACCCAAGCATCTACCGCAGTAAGGAAGAGGAAGAAGAGTGGAGCGCGCGCTGCCCGCTCAAGCGGATGCGACTTTGGTTGACAGAGCGCGGACTCTGGGATGAAGAACGCGAAAGCGCTTGGCAAAGCGAGGTCGAAGCCGAAGTGGATGCCGCGATGAAGGAAGTGGATGAGATCAACGATATGCCGCTTCCCGAGATTTTCCAGTACATGTACGCCGACAAGCCGGCGGAATTGGAAGAGCAGCAGCAGGCTTATGAGGCCTACTTGAACTGGAAGGAGGCCCGCTGATGTCTGCGATGAATCTGGTACAGGCCATCAATTCGGCACTGGATCACAAGCTGGAGCAGGATCCAGACGTGTTGCTCTTCGGTGAAGATGCCGGCTACGAGGGCGGTGTTTTTCGTGTAACACAGGGCTTGCAGCAGAAGTACGGCGAGCAGCGTGTGTTCGATACTCCCCTGGCCGAGAGCGTCATGATGGGAGCAGCGGTGGGGATGGCAGTCGCAGGATTGCGACCCATTGTTGAAATCCAATTCTCCGGTTTCATCTACCCGGCCTTCAACCAGCTTGTAACACATGTAGCACGTATGCGAAACCGTTCCCGTGGACGCTTTACGACGCCAATCACCATTCGCATGCCTTATGGCGGCGGCATTCAGGCGCTGGAGCTGCACAGCGAGAGCATGGAAGCGCTTTTTGCTCACGTGCCTGGATTGAAGGTCGTGATACCTTCGACGCCTTATGACGCTAAAGGACTGCTGCTAAGCGCAATTGAGAGTGATGACCCTGTCGTCTTCATGGAGCCAAAGAAGGTCTATCGCGCCTTTCGTCAGGAAGTGCCTGAAGAGGAGTATCGCATTCCGTTAGGAAAGGCTTCTGTGATACAAGAGGGCAGTGATGTTACTGTCGTCGCTTATGGTGCAATGATGCGGCCGGCTAGACAAATGGTGGAGATGGCGCAGCAGCAGGGTGTCTCGGTTGAGCTGATAGACTTGCGTAGTATCTATCCGCTTGATACTGAAACCATTGTTGAATCTGTGGAGAAGACGGGGCGTTTTGTCGCCATCCACGAAGGTCCGCAGAGCTTTGGCGTGGCAGCAGAACTTGTGACACGAGTCAGCGAGCAGGCTCTACTTTCGTTGGAGGCTCCTCCGAAGCGTATCACTGGTTTTGATACTATCATGCCATTGCCACTAGGCGAAAACGACTACCTGCCCACGGCGGAGCGCATGCTGCACGGCGTTCTGGAAACGGCGCGCTTCTAGCGGAAGAGGAGAACCATGGCATTCATATTCAAATTCCCCGATCTGGGCGAAGGTCTGAGCGAAGGAAAGCTGCTTGAGTGGTACGTCACAGAAGGACAGACCATCAATGAGAATGACCCGCTAGCCAAGGTGGAAACGGATAAGGTGGTCGCCGACATTCCCAGCCCGCGAGGTGGGAAAATCCTGCGGCTGCATGGCAAGGTTGATCAAGTGATCAATGTTGGTGATACGTTTGTTGAAATCGATGATGGTAGCGGTGATACAAACCAAGCCGATGAAGCTTCCGCTGCGGAGAGCACAGAGGTTGTGGAGCCGGGTTTCGGAGTTGTTGGCAACATTGAGGTGGCAACCGGAAATGATGTGATGCCGGCAGGCAAAGAAGGCCGTAACAGTGCAGTGAATAGCAGTAAAAAGGTGAAAGCGACTCCGGTCGCCCGCAAGTTGGCCCGGGATCTGCGCGTGGACATCAATCAGGCACAAGGCACGGGTCCCGGTGGTCGTGTTACAAAGGATGATGTCCAGCGTTTGGCTGCGAGTGCTACAAGAATCGAAGCGCCAGCTGCCTCTGCTTCGCAGCAGTCCGCTCAGCAGATGCCAGTTTATTCACCACGACCTGTTCAGCAGGGCGGCATTGAGGAACAGCCGCTCAGCCAGTTGCGCAAGACAATTGCAGCTCGCATGCTTGCAGCCAAGACCACGATTCCACATGCCACTACATTCGAGGAAGTGGAAATCTCACGCCTGGTACAATTGCGCAACGACCAGCGCGAACGCTATGCCCAAATGGGAATTCGGCTTTCCTACATGCCTTTCATCGCCAAGGCTATTGCAACCGCTTTGCGACGTCATCCGGTACTCAACTGCCGGCTGGATCTGGACGGCGGAAAAGTAGTGTATCACAACTACGTCAATCTTGGTGTTGCCGTTGACACTCCTGATGGCTTGATCGTTCCCGTGATACGCGGTGCAGATCAACTGTCGATTCGTGAACTGGCGTTGGCCATTCAGGATCTGGCAGCACGCGCAAGGGAACGACGTATCACACTGGATGAATTGCGCGGTGGGACATTCAGTATCACCAACTACGGTGCCATTGCAGGTATTTACGGCGCTCCCATCATCAACGCGCCTGAGTCGGCCATTTTAGGTGTAGGACGAATACTCGACCAGGCTGTAGTGAAGGACGGTGAGGTCGTTGCCGGCAAGGTTCTGCCTTTGTCCCTGGCTATTGATCATCGTATCATCGACGGTGGTGATGCATCACGCTTCCTGCGGGAAGTCATGCAGCTACTGGCGGATCCGATGAGCATGTTCCTCGATTAGTGGCGGGAATCCCTGGAGGAAAGCGTGGAGCAGTTTGATCTGATCATCATCGGCGGCGGCCCTGGCGGCTATGTCGCCGCTATTCGTGCAGGCCAATTGGGTCTGAAAGTGGCACTTGTAGAACGGCGAAATCTGGGCGGCCAATGTTTGAACTGGGGCTGCATTCCCAGTAAATGCATGACCGAAAGCGCCCGTACTTATCAACGTGTGTTGGAAGCTGGCACCTTTGGCGTTGACGGCATCGACAAGAGTGCCCTGAGTTTCAACTGGGGCAAAGCGGTAGCGCGTAAAGATCGTATCGTCCGCAAGCTGGTAGGCGGAGTTGGCTTCCTGATGAAGAAGAACAAGGTGACCGTGATACAGGGAGAGGCCGCTGTTCTTGGGCCCACGCGTGTTCGTGTCACAGGTGAAAAGACGGATGAGTTCGGCTGCCGCCACTTGTTGGTGGCTACGGGGGCGATTCCCGATCCTGCGCAGACTGCGAAACTAGAGCGTGACCAGTGGTGGACGTTGCCTGAATTCTATTCTCGCAAAGAGCTACCGCAAAAGATGATTGTATTGGGTGGTGGCGGACCGGCGTGCGAAACGGCTTCAATGCTAACCCTTGCCGGTTATGATGTAGAGATGGTGACACCTCAAGCAGAGCTGCTTTCTTTCCTTGATGCGAGCCTGAAGGAATTCGTGTCACAGCGCATGAAGAAGCTACGTGTCCACGTGATACACAGCATGGAATCGCTGCGTCGCGAGGGCGAGCAGTACTTCGTTGGCTCGGAAGCACTTGCTGGAACAGCTGTGGTCAATTGTGCTGATCGCATTCCAACGCTTCCCGCATGGGAGGGGCGTGGATTGCAGCTGGACACACGTGGCTTCCTCAAGGTGGACGGCTTTGGTCGCACCAGTCTGGCCGGAGTGTACGCTGTGGGTGATGTCACTGGAACACTTTGGGCGCAGTCGGCGGCGGCGCAAGGAACTGCTGCTGTGAATCACATGGCGGGTATAGAAGCGCCGCTTGTGCATGATCACGTGCCGTTGAACATCTATCTCGTACCGGAAGTAGCCGCTGTTGGTCTCACCGAAGAGGAGGCTGTGACACAAGGGCACGATGTACGCGTTGGCGAGTTTCCGCTGACGGCAAACGGCAAGGCGCTTAGCGAGGGCAACAGTGATGGCTTTGTTAAGGTCGTCGCCGAGCGTCGTTATGGAGAAGTGTTGGGCGTGCACATTGTCGCAGAGAATGCAACAGATCTCATTGCCGAGGCAGCTGCTTATCTAAAGCTGGAGGCAACGCTGGAAGAGATGGCGCAGATCGTGCACGCGCATCCAACCTTGAGTGAGGCGTTCTGGGAGGCGGGCATGGACGCATTGGAGACACCGATTCACAAGTAGCGATGTGCAGCTGCGATGTCTCCGGAGGCATTAGCTATCTCGAGTCTTGCCGTGATTCATGAATGAAATCCAGATTTTTGCAGAGGGTGGCATCTTGCCGCCCTCTGCAGTACTCGATCCAGGCGAGACTCGGTGTGATGTTGTGATACACGCTATAAGGGATTTCGAAGCTGGAATCGCCACTGGTGAAGCCGGTTGTACTTCCTGATACGGGTGTAAAATAGTCTTGTGATACTCAGTGATTTGCTAGCTTGACCTGTGTCACCACACATATCATTCACTCCAGACGAGAAGGAGCAGTAAGGTGGATGTCAAATTCAATAACCGTGAAGTGAAGCCGCATCAACTTCGCGCCACGGTTGGGTCGGTAACCGCGCTGTTACTGATTCTGATTCTCGGCTTCACATCCTGGGTCACTATTGGCCCGGAGGAAGCCGGTGTTGTGTTACGATTTGGAGCCTATTCGCGCTCCATGCCGTCGGGTCTTCACTTCAAGATTCCCTTTGGCGTAGAGCGTGTCATCAAGGTTCCCGTTGAGCGTCAGCTCAAGGAGGAATTCGGTTTCCGTACAGCGCGCGCCGCTGTGCGTACTCGCTATGAGAGCGGCGATTACAGTAACGAGAGCCTGATGATGACCGGCGACCTGAACCTGGCCAGCGTTGAGTGGATCGTTCAGTATCGCATCCAGGATCCCTACAACTTCCTTTTCAAGATGGTCCAGCCTGAGCAGACGCTGCGTCACATGACCGAGGCTGTGATGCGTCAGGTCATCGGCGACCGCAGCGTGAATGAAGTCCTGACCTTTGGCCGTCAGGAAATCTCGGCCAAGGTCAAGGTGGATTTGCAGGATCTGTGCACCCAGTACGAAAACGGCATTCGTATCGAGCAGGTTGTGTTACAGGATGTCAACCCGCCTGATCCGGTGAAACCCGCCTTCAACGAGGTCAACGAGGCTCAGCAAGAACGCGAGCGTCTGATCAACCAAGCCCGCGCCGAGTACAATCAGGTCATTCCGCGTGCACGCGGTGAAGCGGAGCAGACGGTGCAGCAGGCCGAAGGCTACGCCACCGATCGCGTCAATCGCGCCAAAGGTGAGGCGGCCAAGTTCAACTCGGTCTTCACCGAGTATGCCAAGGCGCCTGAAGTGACACGTCGCCGCATTTATCTGGAGACAATGGCGCAGGTGCTGAATACCAGTGGCCGCAAAGTGATCATGGATGAAGGTGCCAGCGGTGTGTTACCGCTCATGCTCTTTGGCGAAGACGGCCTGCAGATCGGTGGCAAGGGAGGTGGAAAATGAAGAAGTCCGCACTAATCGCCTTGATCGCCGTTGGCCTTTTTTCCTTGTGGCAAGCCGCTTTTTTAGTGGACGAGCGTGAGCAGGTGATCATTACCCAGTTCGGCAAGCCGGTGGGCAACGCAATTACCGATGCGGGCATTCACTTCAAACTGCCCTTCATTCAGGTGACACACTATTTCGACAAGCGCTATCTGGAGTGGGATGGTGATCCAAACGAAGTGCCCACCAGCGACAAGCGTTTCATCTGGATCGACACTTATGCACGGTGGCGTATCACAGATCCGCTGCGTTTCTTCCAACGTCTGCGTGACGAGAACGGTGCCCAATCCAGGCTGGATGACATTCTGGACGGTGAGACGCGTACTGCAATTGCCGCGCACCCACTGGTAGAGATTGTGCGCTCCGTCAACCGTGAGTACCCTGCGGGTGAGGAGATCGAGGCGGATACGGGCGAGCTCAATCAGGATATCGAAGTGGGCCGTCTGGCCATTTCCGCCGAGATCCTAAAGGATGCTCAGGAGCGTTGTGATGATCTGGGTATAGAGGTGATGGACTTCCGCTTTAAACGCATCATTTATGTGCGCGAAGTGCAGCGCAAAGTGTTCGATCGCATGATTTCCGAGCGTCAGCGCATTGCCAGCCGCTATCGTTCCGAAGGCCAGGGTGAGGCGTTCAAAATTGCCGGTGAGCGCGAGCGCGAGCTGAAGCAGATCCAGTCGGACGCTTATCGCCGCGCGCAGGAAATCATTGGTCGTGCCGACGCAGAGGCCACGCAGATCTACGCTCGTGCCTACAATCAAAGCTCCCAGTCGCGTGAGTTCTATGCTTTCCTCAAAACGATGGAAACCTACCTGAGCACTTTCGACGCGAATTCCGCCCTCATCCTCTCTACCGAGGGCGATTTCTATCGTTACCTGCGCGAAGGCAGTCGCTGATTCTGACGTATCACCACAAGAGCCCGGGGAAACCGGGCTCTTGCTGCTCTCAACGCTCTGAATACCTGCACTGAGAATGCCGATAGGAATGGATCAATCCACGTATGGAAGGAAGAATCATGAAGAAACTGCTCGCTTCTTGCTTGATGGCTCTGCTGGTAGCGGGGCCCGTACTGGCATCCATCACCTTCTCGGGTGATGCACGATTTCGTCCGCGTATGGACATGATGGATTGGGGCGACTATCCGAAGACGGTTCAGTCCGTGGTAGACGGTGATACAATCGCTACCAAAACCAAGGCGAAGACCGACTATTACTACATCTGGCGTGCCAGGCTGCATGCAGACGCGCAAATCGGCAATGGCTGGTTCTGGAAGGGAAGCATGGGTGTCAACGCCTTGGCGCAGCTGCCCAGGGCCAACACCGGCAACGCCCCTGCAGACGGAGCTGCAGACAACAGCATTCGCCAGGATGTGTCGTGGATGCTCAACTACTTCGGCATGAAGCGTGAGGGGTGGGGTTTTGCAATGGGTCTGCTGCCGCTGGATTCCTACAACAATCCGGGCTTCGACCTGCACTACTATCCGCACAAACCGGGCGAGTTTCCCTTCTACATCTGGAGCAACGACGCCGCTTTTGGCTTTGCTTATTACAACAAGATCGGTCCGGGTAAACTGGGTATGCGAGTGCTTGTTGACGATGACAACTTGAACGCCAATGAGTTTGAGACGGTGTACAATGATACCACGTCCGTCTCAAACGATCTGGATACAGCTGATGGTTACACCATCACACTGGATTACTCCATCAAGCTGATGGATAAGATCACTGTATCACCGGCGCTGTTCTATGCCATGGCCGATGACTATGTGCCACAGCCTTTGACGCTTGGTGTGAATGCGTATGGAATTCCGGCAGGTCCAGGCAAGATCGATGCTGGCTTCTTCTATACTATGAACAATGAAGCGGACAACAATTCGACAAGCATCGGTGAGTACACGGGTATGCTGGGGCGTCTGCGCTACAATCTGCCCATGCGCCAGGGCAAGGATGCCATTCTGCTGTGGTACGATTACACCAGCATCGATTGGACCGATGCCGATCTGCACACCGTTCATTACCTGTGGCTGCACTACAACTGGGTGCCTTACAAGAGTGAGATGGGCAGCTTCCATGTGCGTCCTACATTGCGTCTGACCATGGAGAACAAGGAGAACGACGCAGGTACAACCACCTTGGAGTACACTCGTACCAAGTTTGAAGTCACGTTTGAAATCAAATTCTAGTGACTGTGTGACACGAAAAAGTGGGGGCCGCGAAAGCGGCCCCTTTTGTTTAGTCGTCCACGATGGCCAGTCGTAAGTGGATACTGGTACTGCTTCCCACTACTCCCTGGATGCCCGCGCCTAGCAGGTTGAACTCAACAGGGTCTGTATCGAAATCCCGATTCCACATATGTGTTGTGGCGTAAAATCGTGAAGCGCTGTGATTTATGCGTCGTACACTAATACGATTGTAACCCATATGCGTTTCTTCGTGATACAATTGCCCGTCCACGAAAATGAAGTAATACCAGCTGATCTGACGTGGGCCATTGTAGGGGCCCGGCAGCAGACGAATGTCCGGGTAGGGGGCTGGTTGTAGTGCGTCTTCTTTGTCGTCGCGCAGCCAGTAGAGACGTTCTCCTGGTGTACGAATGAATTCTCCATCCGGACCGGGTGATACGGCAAGGAATTCTATCTGATACTCATAACTCACGCCGTCGTCCGGGTTGTCTGTCCAATCAAGCATGAAGGCGGTAACATCGGTGAAGTTACTCTCGCGCTCCTCGTCGAAGAACATCAGGCTGTCGGCGGGATAGTCAAGGTTACCGCCAGAGGGAGGGTTCACAAATGAGAAACCACTCTGTGATACAATACTCGTCCAAGCCTCTGCCACATATTCGAAATCATTCCACTCACCCTCAACGCGAACACCCACGCTGTCTCCCTCGAGCAGTGGAAACTCGCTGCGGTCGAAGATGTAGCAGAACTCGCCATCGTCCTCGTCCAGCAGGAGTGTATCACCATTGGTGTTCATTACCTGAATCCATGCACCAGGCTGCCATGTGCTCTCGTAGTTGACTTCAGTGTTGATTGACACCGGGTGAGTAAGGTGGACTTTCTGCAATCCAGTACTTCCCGGCTCAAGCATGGCAATTAAAGTCAGTTTTTGATCGACGTTCTGCTTGTTATCAGGAAGTGTGTCACAAGCAGCAAGCATCAACAGCATGGTTAGAGCCAGCGTGAGGATGTAGTTCTTCTTCATTTGAACCTCCATGTCAGCTCAAGGCTGGGAAGTCGTGATACACCTCGATTGCGGACCAGCAAAGGCGTATCACTGGCAGGATCGCTATCGTCAAAGTCGATGCTGTAGTAATTCGGGCTGTTAAACACGTTTAGCAGTCCGATGCGGCATTCAAACTCGTACTTTGTGCGCAGTTTCATCCAGGTCCAGGCGATGTCAACACGTGAGTAAGCCGGTAGCTGCGAGGCATTCTTTGCACCGTAGGCTTGTATCACACTTTCTCCACGATTTAGACCCTCATTACCCAGATAGACCAGGGCTCCAGGTTCCGTGTACCTGGGACCATCGGCGTAGCGAACTGTCACACTGAGATTGCTGCGGTTGTAGCGGAACAGACGCAAATACCTGAAGGGAAAGGGCTTCTCATTATCGTGGGTAAATGCGCGATCGAGAATCAACAGTGCGGATTGACGCGCATCGTACGCAGCATAAAATGGATCACCATTGTTTATTGCTGAAAACTCCCGCACAGCCCAAGACAGGCTGTAGCTCAGTTTTCCCGTCCACGCACCCTCATTTCGCTGAAGCATAAGATCAGCACCAAAGGACTCGCCGCGTCCATACCAGAAGCGATCACGATTGCTGAGACTGCGCCCCTTTTCTTGTTGATCCAGATTCTGCGCTTCCACAATATCGCGCATGTTCTTGTGATACAACTCAATCTCGGCAGTCATCGCGTCGCTCAAATCCAATTCAAGTCCTGCAGACAAGTGCTCGGCTGATGCCGGTGGTGCACTTTCGTCGATCAGCGACCACACGTAGTCAAAACTGCTGCCGTCGCGTTTGAGCTGTTGCATTGCCTGGTGATACCATCCCCAGGAGGCTTTGAGGCGCAGTCCTTCATGCAAGATGTACTTCGCCGCAAACCGTGGATCCCAACGGACGAAGGCATGCTGTCTCACAGAGAGAGTGCCTTCTTGAAACCGTGATACACGGAGCCCGGGTTCAAGGATCCAACGCCGAAATGGCTGCCACCTCGCATTTAGATAGGCGTGCAGATCATTCATGCGATCCAACTCGTTATAGGCGCGCTCGCCCAGTACCCAATACTCATAGAAATTGCGCACTTGCTTGACACCTGTTCCCGCTTCGAGATAAATGCTCTCGAATGGGTAGAACTCCAGTTGCAGTCTGCCAGACCAATCTTGAAGACGGCTCTCCTGGTACACATTCTCCTTGCCACCAAAGTCCAATCTGCTGCGAAAGCGCGTGTGAGACAGAATGACGCGGCTATAGATGTGTGTATTCCAGATGTGGCGCCAGTTGATGATTCCTGCCTGATTGCCAAAACGAATATCAAGGGAGCTGGCACCAAGATTGTCCTGTCCGATGTAGCCGCTTATGGACACCCTGTCGTTTGTGCTGGGTTCCCAATTCAGTCTGCCTTGTGTATCACTGAAGTAATAGGGGAAGCTTGTATCACTGAGTGTACGACTTACCAGATCCAGATAGCTGCGGCGCCCCGATAGCAGCCATGAGGCGCCTTTCATTCCAGGCAGAGGACCGCTGAAGGTGGCACTGCTGGATAGTGCGCCCAATGTGAGCTCGCCATCAACCTTCTTACGGTTGCCCTCACGCATGGCGACAGCAAGTACGGCGCCGGTTCTCCCACCATAACTGGCCGGCCAACCGGAGCGCAACAGATCGGCGTGTTTCACTGCGCTGGGAATGAAGGTGGAGAAGATGCCGCCGAGATGATTCGGGTTATAGATCTCGACTCCATCGAGCAGATAGAGGTTCTCGTCACTTCGGCTGCCACGAACATTGAGCTCACTCGAGTAGTCGTTCGTCGGCAATACACCAGGGACCGTCAGAAAGGCGCGCACCAGATCGCGCTCCAGCAGAGGGGGTGCCATTTCAAGCCGGCGTTTGTCGAGGCGCACCTGCCCCGCATACACCGATTGCTGCTGAAGATCCCGCTCGTTCTCTTCGTGTGATACAATGAGTTCTTCTAGTTCCAGGACGGCGGGTTCCAGCTTCAGGACCACACGCGTGTCTTGCTCCGACAGGATGACAGCGAGCACGCTAGCGCTGCGGTATCCTTGATAGCTTGCCAGTAGTTCGTAAGTGCCTTGCGGAAGGTCCATCAGAACAAAGTAGCCGTCCAGGTTGGTGGCTGCGCCCAGTCGCGAATCCTGCACAATGACGTTAGCGCCAATCAAGGCCTCGCCGGAGCGCGCATCTTCAACGTACCCCGTGATACGACCGGCCCAGGCCGATGTGGCGATCAAAAGATGTAGGATCAGAAGAAAGGATCTCATGGTGCCTAAATAAGTTTTGACAGACTAAGATCCAAGATAGTGCAGTTCTTCACCATAAGTTCCAAAGAAAACGCCGCCCAAAGGCGGCGCTTGAATTGGAGGCTGAGCCAGAGATCAGTCGTCGATGATGAGCACGTCAAAGGAAATGCTTGCACTGCTGCTCACAATTCCCTGCAGGTTCTCACCGCTCATCGTCCACTGGATCTGGTCGTCTTCGTAGGGGCTCCATTCGTGTGTGCTGTAGTAGTAGGCCGAGCTGATTTCATCGAAGCGACGGATGGCTATGCGATAGTAGCCCATGCGGCGTTCAGTGTCCTCGGCGTAGCGCAGACTATCATCGACCATGTTGAACCATAGCCAGCTGACATTCTGCGCGCCGGCATAGGCGGCCGGCATTGAACGCGGATTGACGGTGTTGAAGAATTGGAAGGAAAGCTCCTCGTCGTCACGCAGCCAATGGCGGCGTTCGAAGGGCAGAGTAATCGTACCTTCGTCTGTGTGGCAGATGGCGCTCACTTCCAACTGGTAATGATACACGTCGATAGGGTGATCCAACCAGTCGACAAAGAAGGCGGTTACTTCGTTGTAGCCTGACTCCCACTCTTCATCGAAGAACATCAGCGTATCCGCTTGTAGCTCGCTACTGAACTCGCCCGGCTTTTCGGTGAACTCGAAATCGTCCGGTGATACAATGCGGGTTGTACCGGACCCTTCTATGTGCTTGCCCGACCAGCTCGCCACAACTCCAACTGTAATTGTGTCACCGGGAACCAGCGGAAACAGGCTGCGATCAAAACCGTAGCGATACTCATCTGCAAGCTCAGGAACAAGCAGTGTATCACCCGTTTGATTCCAGATGTGGACCTCTGCACCGGAGAGATGACAGGTGGCCCAGATCATCTCGTCACCGATGGGGATCGGCTTGGATAGATGAACTTCCTGCAAACCCGTGTTACCCGGGTTGAGGTCGGCAATCAACAGAACCCGCTCGCTACGATTAGCATCCTCATCCGGTAGACTGTCGCAGGCACTCATCACCAGGCCGAAGAGTGGCAGAAGTAGTATGGCTTTCTTCATTAGCGGAACCTCCAAGTCAACTCCAGGCTGGGCATGCGGGCGACTCCGCGCTCGCGTTCTGCCACGGGAATCGTGCTGCCGGTATTCTCATCGGACGTCGTGTAGTTGATGCCGTAGTAGTTGGGGCTGTTGAACAGGTTCAGCACGCCAATGCTCATTTCAAAAACGAAGTCCTTCTTGTGGCGAATCATCTTCCAGGCAATGTCCACGCGGTTGTATGCGGGCAGGCTGGCGCCATTGCGGGACCCCCAATAGGCGCGCTGTGCTTCGCCGTTAGAAATGCCATCCTCGCCCAGATAGATTCCGCTGACGGGTTCGCTGTAACGCGGGCCACTGGCGAAGCGCGTTGTCAGTGAAAGCGAAGTCTGCTCATATTTGAAGAAGGGCACCCAGCGGCAGGGCCAAGCGTGTTCTTTGGCCAGCAGGAAATTGCGGTTGAGTACCATGTTCATGTTGTGGCGCTTGTCATAGCTGGCGTAGAAAGATTCGCCTTCGTTAAGCTCGTCCAACTCACGCCAGGCCCACCCCAGACTGTAGCCAAGCGATCCCGTCCACAGGCCTTCGGTGCGCTTCAAGCTGAGGTCCATGCCCATGGCCTTGCCCAGGCCGTACCAGAAAATGTCGCTGTTACTGGAAGGATCGTCGGCTTCGTGCTGTGCAATGGGCTTACCCTCGGCAACGTTGCTGACTTCTTTGTAGTACGCCTCGATCTCAAAGGCCGTCTGGCCAGGCAGGTCCATTTCCAGGCCAAGACTGCTGTGGCTGGCGCGCGTGGGAGATCCGGTCTCGTCCATCACAATCCACACGTAGTCGAAACTACTTCCGTCTCGCTTGTACTGGTTGATACCCTGGTGATACAAACCCCATGCCGCCTTCAGTCGAACCCAGTCAGTCAGATAGACCTTGGTGCCCAGACGTGGTTCCCAGCGCAGATGTGTGGTTGCATCACGAAAGATGTAATTGCTGGCGAATTGTGTCACACGCAAACCCGGCTCGATCAAAACCAGCGGGTGAGGTTCCCACGACGCACTGACGTAGCCGGCTGTTTCAGCCATGCGCATCGTTACATCCCAGTTGGGCGTGTTGGCGATCCAGGCTTCGTAACCGTTGATGGTGTTCTTCAGACTCACACCCATTTCCGCGCTCAGTTGCGGATTGGGGTGATACTCCATCAGCAGCTTTAGCGACCAGTCGCGGATGTAGGTCTCCTCGAACATGATGTCCTTGCCGCCAGCGTCGAAAATGCTGCGGAACCTCGTGTGTGATACAATGGCGCGCGTGTACCACTTGCTGTTCCAGATGTGGCGCCAGTTCAGATTACCGGCTTGATTGCCGAAGCGGAAATCGAGTGCGCCCGAGCTGAATACATCCTCGCCGTAGTAGCCCGTGAAGGAAATGCGGTCGTTGATGCCCGGGTCCCAATTGAAGCGCCCTTGCGCATCGGTAAAGAAATAGGGCATCTCTTCTTCGGTAAAGGCCTTGGTGGCCAGATCAATGTAGGAGCGGCGTCCAGCCAGCAACCAGGAGCTGTTCTTCAGCCCGGGAACAGGCGCGCTCAAACAGGCACTCGTCGACAGAGCTCCCAGCGTGAGTTCCGCATCCAGTTGGTTGTGATTGCCCTCGCGGTTGGTCACGTTGAACACCGCGCCGGTGCGGCCACCATAGACGGCAGACCAGCCGGAGCGCAGCAGATCAGCGTGCTTCACCGCGCTGGGAATAAAGGCTGAGAACATGCCGCCCAGATGATTCGGATTGTAGACTTCCACGCCGTCCAGCAGAATCAAATTCTCGTTGGCCCGGCTGCCTCTCACATTCAAGTCGCTTGAGAAGTCATTGCTGGGTAGTACGCCAGGTACCGTTTGAAAGGCACGAAAGACATCGCGCTCGATCATAGGCGGCGCCAGCTCCATCTGGCGGCGGTCCAGGCGTACTTTGCCAGCGTAGACTTCGGTCTGCTGCAGTTCACGCTCCGTCTGCTCTGCCGTCACTACAACCTCTTCGAGGCGAATGGTGCCTTCCTCGAGATGAAGGTTGATGCGTGTGTCCAGATCGCGTACTACAACGATAGACTCTGTTGCGCTGCGGTAACCCTGGTAACTGGCGCTCAGTTCGTACCGGCCGGGTTCGACGCCTACAATGACGAAGTAGCCGTCCAGATTGGAGGCCGCTCCTAGTGCTTCACCCTGGATCATCACATTGGCGCCGATCAGCGGCTCATCGCTACCAGCCTCCAACACGTATCCATGGATGCGGGAGGCCCATGCCGGTGCCGACAGCAACAGCAATAGAGCCAGACGCATAACTCCTGTCATGCTCTTCCTCTTCTTTGTCAAATTGGTGATTGGATGGGCCGCGTGGCCTCTCCCTCAAGGTCCTTTGCGGCCAGGCAAAACCGACGGGATGCGATACGGTTTCAGCGGACAGTATAAAAAACCTTCCCATGGGGAGTGTTAGATGATTCGATTCCATGAAGGATGTTTGCAAGAGCACCAATTACTGGATAGTGGAGATGGATACCGCCTCGAGCGATTTGGTGAGTTTCTATTGGCGCGCCCCGATCCCAACGCCTTGTGGTCCAGGCGTTTAAGCCAAAAGGAATGGGAACGAGCCGACGCCTGGTTCCATCGCGAAAAGCGCTTTGGTACGAGTCACTGGGAGAACCGGAGCGATATTCCAGAATGGTGGACCCTGCGGCGCGGGCCTCTGTCCTTTCGTTGTCGGCTAACGTCTTTCAAACATACCGGCATTTTTCCCGAACACGATGCGAATTGGCGTTGGCTGGAGCAGAGTATTGCTCCTCGTGCAGGCCGATGTAATGTCCTCAGTCTTTTCGCCTACACGGGTGTCGCTTCGCTTGTTGCGGCTGCGGCAGGAGCTAATGTGTGTCACGTGGATGCCTCGAAGGATGTCGTCGACTGGGCGCGGGAGAATCAGGTGGACTCGGGTCTTGAAGACCGCCCGATTCGCTGGATCGTCGACGATTGTCTAGCCTTTGCCCGGCGCGAGCTAAGGCGTGGACGCCGCTACGACGGCATTCTGCTGGACCCGCCCGCCTATGGTCGCGATCCCCAGGGCAAAGTGTTTCGTTTTGAGGAACACGTTGCCCCGTTACTGAAAGCCTGCGCAGACCTGCTGAGTGATACACCGCTTTTTCTGATGATGAATGCCTACTCGCTCGGCTTCTCAGCTACCGTGATGGGCAATATGCTCGCCGATGTAACACGGGGTGGTGAAATTGAGCTGGGGGAATTGCAACTGCGTGAGACAGCAATGCCGGGTAAGAGCAGCAGGATTCTCCCTTGTAGTGTTTTCGCCCGTTGGATTCCTGACGGAGCGCCCTTTAGCCCCACATCGAGTATCACAACGTGAGCGAGGTCGAACCTGTGAATGCGGCCATCCTGATTCAGTCGCTGCTCTGCTATGAAGATAGCCATTGTCTGGTCGTGGCAAAGCCTTTTGGCATGCTGGTACACAGTGATGAAACTGGAGACCCTAGTCTGGAAGAGCTGGTTCGCGAGTACATTCGCCTACGCTTCGACAAGCCCGGAAAGGCCTATATCGGGTTGGTTCACCGACTTGATCGTCCGGTTGGTGGCCTGGTTCTGATGGCGCGCAACAGCAAGGCGGCCGCCAGGCTGTCGCGTCAATTCCAGCGCCGCACGGTACGCAAAACCTACACGGCAGTTGTAAAAGGCTGCCCGGAAAACCTGACGCAACGGTTGGAACACGGCATTTTCAAACCGAAGGGGCAGAGTACGGTTCTGATTCGTGATACAGCGGGGGGTGACTATGCTCCAGCTGTTCTCAGCTACACTGTGTCACGATGCCTTGGCGAGGTCAGTATTCTTGAAGTACAACTCGAAACCGGCCGTCCACATCAGATTCGTGCTCAGCTCGCTGCCATAGGGCACCCCATTCTGGGCGACTTGCGCTATGGATCCGGCGAAACCCTTCCGGATGGCAGAATAGGCTTGTTCGCGCATCGACTGGAGTTCGGCTCTGTTGTGGGTGGACAACGCATTCAGGTTGAACAAGCTGCACCGCTGCTAGAGATGCTTCCGACCCGCCTGCATGGTGCTTTGGAGGAAGACGAGTGACAGGAATCGAAGCCGTTTGCCAGCGAATGGCAACGGCAAAGCGCGTGCTCGTGATTACCGGTGCTGGTTTATCAGCTGACTCAGGCCTGCCCGTGTATCGTGGATTTGGTGGATTGTATCACGATGCAGCTTGTGATGATGGAACGCCCATTGAGCAAGCTCTTTCCGGTGAGATGCTGCAACGCAACCCCGAGTTGATATGGCGCATTCTGACTCAAATTAGTCGAGCGGCAGAGCACGCCGATTTCAACCGTGGCCATCAGGTGCTGCAGGAGATGGAGCGCTTTTTCGGTGAAATGCTGGTGTTCACACAGAATGTGGATGGTTTGCATTGTAAGGCCGGAAGTCGAATGGTGGCGGAGGTCCATGGTTCGTTGGCGCAGCGACGCTGCCTTGCATGCGGAAGTGTCACACCAGCCCCAGAGCGAATCGAGGAGGTTTTACCACCGCGCTGTGATTCCTGTGGGGGTGTGTTACGGCCAACGGTTGTGTTGTTTGGAGAAAAGGTGAATCTGGAGGCCATTGCGGCGCTGGAGCGCTTTCTCGAAGGGGGAGTGGATCTTTGCCTAAGCATAGGCACTAGCAGTCAATTTCCCTACGTCACCGAACCCGTGTTTCGCGTGATACAACAGGGTGGTTTCTGTGTTGAAGTGAATCCGGAAACAACGGATCTGTCGCCCTTCTTTCATCAGTGCTTGCGTGGATCGGCATCTGCTGTGCTTGATCAGCTGTGGGATCGGTTTCTAGGTGTTGACCTTACTTTGGATGCCGAGGAGTAAGGCGGCTTCGTGATACCGCTAGGTTGATTTTCCCCAGGACTCGCTGGTATTCCTGGTGGGTAATACTGAACTGATGCACATCTTGGCGCCTGCGTGATACGAGCATTGTAGTTCCAAACACATCTGGAAGCAGCTCCCAGGATGCGCTACAATCATCAGCCTGGAATACCCGGTAGCGGAAGCTCATTTCCAACTCCCATTCACCGCCACCATTCTGCATTAGGTCCTTGCCCATGCTTCGACCCTCTGTTGTGCAAATCAAGCTGAGACTGTCCTGGGAACAGGTGTATCCTTCGGATAGCAAGGCGTTCAATCCTGCGTGATACATCGCGTATGCCTCGGGGGTTGGCCACGTCTGAACAACAGTCACTCGTTTGCATGAGCTGCACAGGAGCAGAACAGACAGCAAAACTGCGTGGAGACGTGTCATGGCTGTGCCTCCTTCATGGGCCATGTGCGCAAAAGGACACAAAGCGAATCGATTCCGAGTGCAACACGCGCTGAATCTGTAGTAGCAGGATCAATCGGATACAGGACCTCTTGCTGCTCGATTTCATCCCAGAAACGTTGAGTGCCGTAGCGTTGCTTACCCTCTGTGTATACCAGGTAGCGATCTAGTGTTTGAGCGATCAGACGCTGCGCTCGTTCTTCGCCTTCCAGCCAGGCGGCGCGAGCCAGCTCATTGGCCAGTAGGTAGTTCTCGACGCTGCGTGATACAAAAATCCCGTCGCAGACCGAGAGTGGAGTATGCTGCAGAATGACAGCGGCAGCCAGTTTGTCGGCGGGAGTGATCACCATGTTTCCCGCCAACAGCTGAAAGACTCGCTCCCGACGCTGCTGGTCTTCCTGTGGATTTGCGCCCTCTGTTGAATAGCGAGAGGATTGATCAGCCGTCAGCATCGCGGCCAATTCTTCATTGTTGCTTGCACGGCTAATGTGCGTTGTTAACAGCACGATGAGGACAAACAGAAAGCGCATGATGATCTCCTTCTGATGTGATACACAACAGAGTTGCTTCGTCCAATCAGACCCTAGAATAAAATGCAGGGGCCAAAGAGGATGCTGAAATCATCCGAAGTGGAATGTTCCATGTACTCAAGACGCGTCGTGAATCCAAAGCTGTGATTCAGAAAGACGCTGTTGCGAACCCTTGCCACATGATAGTGATCACCAGAGCCGTCTACTGTTTGGTAGTAGTACTTGAGCGTGGAGTAGAGGAAGCGCCAGTTCCATTTGGCGGTGATACCATAGACCATGCCCCTGTCTTCGTGATCCAAAGAGAAACGCTGATCGGCGAAGTTGATGTTCTCTTCCGTCCAGGCCAGATACGGATTCAGTGATACACCCTTTTCAGGCCAGCGCAGCAGTAGACCAGCCTTTGGTAGCGGCGCACTGATATTGATGTGTGAATCCACCGTGCCCATTACAGGTGGTCCTTGCGCAGGGAATTCCACGGGCATTGTCACATCACCTGAGTCAATGCTGTGCCAGACCCATCCCAGTCCAAGATTCCATGTGACACTTGCTTCTGGGTTGTGGTAGTAGTTGGCAAAAAACACATCACCCGCGATATCTGTTCCATTTACATCGGAGAAGAAGAGCATGTTGTTGATGGCGATGCGCTGATTGGTCCAAAGAGCGAAGGCACCGTACATCGGCCCCCGATCGGTGTGGCTCACTCCGTTGATCACAACTTCATTGTGATCCAATCCGTACAGCGGTGATACAAGACTTAAGCCACCAAGGACTTTCCCCGTGGGCATTTGCGCAACAAGTGCTGAAGAGCACAATAGTAGGCACAGCAGGGTAGAACGATATCGCACGGTATCCTCCATGAATTTGCATGAACATCGAAAACACAGGCCGTTCACGAAAGCCGTTAGAGCACAAATCTGTCCTCCCTTGTAGACAGCAGAGAGCGAAGGAGCAGAAGAGCCCCGAAAACGCAGAACCAGCGCGTGATGCTGTAGTACATGACTTCATCTGATCGTCAGAATCGGTGGAGGAATAATGTACGTACAGACTCACACAGCCGTGTTACATGGGGTCGAAGCATTGCCTGTAGATGTCCAGTGTCACGCGGAATCCGGACTGCCCAAGATCACCTTGACCGGCTTGCCAGATAGTGCAGTGCGCGAGGGAATCTCCCGTGTGTTCAGTGCGGCACGGCTTTCCGGCTTTGATATGCGCTTCACAAAGCGGATCACCATCAACTTCGTACCCAGTGATCTACGCAAATCAGGCAGTGCATTCGATTTGCCTATTGCGCTTTGCATGCTTGCCGCACGTGGTGAACTCGATCCTCAGGTGCTCGCAAACACCTTGATGTTTGGGGAGCTCGGACTGGATGGGGAGTTGCTGGCGGCTCGTGGTGTGCTTTCGTTGGCCTCGGAGGCGAAGGCTCCTTTGACGCAGATCATGGTGCCACTTCCCAACCTTGCCGAGGCGCGTGCCAGCAGCCAAGTGTCCATTGTTGCACCCGCCACGTTGAAGGAGGCGGTGGAGCACCTCAGTGGCGAGGCCCCACTAACCGTATACGATCCCCAGCCCTTGGATGAGATTGTATCACACGCGTCCCTGCGCAGCCAGGAGGCGAGCGATATGCGTGATGTCCGTGGACAGCTACTTGCCCGCCGAGCGCTGGAAGTGGCTGCTGCAGGAGGTCACAATCTGTTGTTTATCGGACCCCCGGGTGCCGGGAAGACACTGCTTGCGCGCTGCCTGCCTGGAATTCTTCCGCCCTTGGATTCAGCAGAGCGTTTGGAGGCAAGTCGTATTCACTCCGTGGCCGGGCTGTTATGTGATCAGCAACCACTACTAGTGGACCGGCCCTTTCGAGCTCCGCACGCTACGATTTCCGATGCAGGGTTGATTGGCAGTGGGCGACCGCCGCATATCGGCGAGATAAGTCTGGCGCACCGAGGTGTGCTCTTCTTGGATGAGTTTCCCGAGTTCGGCCGACGTGTGATCGAGCAATTGCGGCAGCCTTTGGAAGATGGTGAGGTGCTGGTTTCGCGAGCCAGCCTGCGTGTGCATCTACCTTCACGGTTCATGCTGGTTGCCGCAATGAATCCCTGCCCTTGTGGAAATCTTGGCGATCCGCGGCGTATGTGTCGGTGTAGCGAACAGGCCATCGAGCGTTACCGCGGGAGAATTTCCGGACCGATTCTGGATCGCATTGATTTACACGTGGAGCTACCAAGTCTACCCTATTCCGAGCTGATGGATGCACCCGCCGGGGAGCCTTCGGCCGTTGTACGAGAGCGAGTTGTTCGAGCGCGAGTCCAGCAGCAGAACAGATACCGCGAACACGACGAACTGCATGACAATGCAGGATTGAAACGCCGTCACCTGAACCAGTGGTGTCAGTGCGATGAGCGAGGAAGCGCACTGCTCGCGGATGCGGCGGGAAGGTTGGCGCTGAGTGCGCGAGCAATGGATCGAGTGCTGCGCGTGGCCAGAACTCTGGCAGACCTTGGCGGAGAAGCACGTATTGGCGTGGATCACGTGGCCGAAGCGCTCAGTCTGCGCTGTTTGGATCGAAGTATTACAGGTTAAAATCGGATCGCGATTTACCCCCCTGCTCGATTAGGCAGGGAGCACGCAGTTCGTGGGCGGCTGTACGATCATGGTGTTGGATTCATCGAATGAAGAGTCGTCTTACCAGATCAATCATGAGCACGATTGCACTTGGGTTGAGGAATCAGTGGAAGAGGAGGATTCAGTGAGTTACAAACCCCGAGAGGATTACAAAGGCGTGACTCAACACGTAACCAGTCATGCTGATCATGGCAAGTGCTTCCTGGATGATGCAGATCGATTCTGGTTCTTGCAACATACGTACAGGCAGCTCGAGCGTTGGAAAGTCTCACTTCATACTTACGTGTTGATGGATAACCACTTCCATTTCTTTCTAACTGGGCGGGTCGATGGAGCTGTGCAGAAGTTCATGGCTTATGTTAAGGCCGGTTACGCACGCTATTTCAATCGCCGTTACAACCGCCGCGGTCGATTGTGGCGGTGCAGATACTACGCACTTGTTATTCGAAGCCATCAGCACCTGTATACCACTTCCTTTTACATCGAAGCCAACCCCTGGCGCTCGGCAATCGTCTCGCATCCCGAGCTGTACGCGTGGAGCAGCTATCGCGTGAACTCTGGGCAAGCGGGGTCTAACATCTTGACGCCGCATCCGACCTGGTCTTCGTTCGCAGAAGGCGGCCATGGCTGGAATGCTGGGTATCGCGAGGCCATGGAGGCTTATCTGGAGTGCGGTCGGAGGTTCAAGACCCATAGCCCTTTGCCGCCGCATGGCGATGCTCTACTGTGTCCATTGCCTAGAAGAAAGCCCAATGCCGCTGACATTTAGAAGACGAGCAGGGCACGACTGAGACCAGAATACATTCCTTTGCTAGCAGAGTGAGAAGCCCTGTCTCACAGCTATGTGAAAGCAGCAAGCTTCCTGCTTCGCATTTGGGATTAGTGGCTACTGCTACATCTTGCAGGGCCGGGGAGAGAGCGAAATTCAACGCCCTCTGTGGTAAACAGAGGGCGTTTTGTCTTGGCGTGCTGAAACAATGCTGCAGCGATGCTGCAACCTTGCGTCACTTGAGCAGCATCAACTTCCCTTGCGCCGTTTGTTCGCCTGCCTGAAGCCTGTAGACATAAAGACCACTAGACAGGCTGCTTGCATCCCACCGGAACTCATGTCTTCCAGCGGGAAGCGTGCCCAACCGTCGTTCATACACGACCTCGCCCAGCAGATTCCACACACGAAGCTTGACGTCCACAAGACTCGGTTGGGTCCAGACAATACTCGTCGTCGGGTTGAACGGATTCGGATGATTTCCCAGCAGCTCGAAATCGTACACCAGCCCATGCTCTAGCGCCAACATATCCGCCACAGTAAGCGTATACGCGGCACTTTCTCCCGCGTTGGCAAAATCCGCAACGATGTAATAGGTGCGCGGCGGCAAACCATCGATTTGAAGCACTTCAGCTTCTGATCCCATACCGAACTCGTCCTGAATTGCGCCGCAAGAAGCGGGCACTGCACAATCGCCCATGAGCATAATCACTTCATCCGCATTGCCTTCGCCTTGCATAGTGATTTGAATACTATTGCTGGTGCCCGTCAGCGTCAGAGCATGGACTTCATCATAACCCCAGGACGGTATACTTCCCGGGCAACCATCGATGCCGTTTTGGTGCATCCATGTCGGGGCCGGACGTGTGACGGAGTACTCATCAACAAGCGCACCGGCATCAACCAGATGGTCGCAGGGGCCAGCAACGGAGCTTTCCTGTACTTCCAGGTGCAGGCTATAACTCTGCTCGGTGAAATCCACATCATCCACGCAAGAAATCACAGCATAGTAGTCACCCGCAGGCAGACCGTAGTACACGAGCTCTTCCGGGTAGCACGAGGGGCCGTAATCCATGTCGGCCAATACCGAACCTTCGGGATCAAAATCGGTGATGAACAGAACAGCGTTGAATTCGTCCACTTCGGCTTGCAGGTACACATCTTGGGCTTCGCTCAGGTTGAAGTGATACCAGTCACTCTGCTCGTCGCCGGCGACTCTGGCGATGGTTCCGCAATAGGTGTCGCCTGAACTGATTTCGTTGTAGGACGCTGGGTTGCTGTTCCAGCCCTCGTTCGGCTCCACTTCGGGTGTTCCATCGCAGGTGATGGGCTCATGTCCATCGCAGGGATCGCCCATTGACACCAGCGTCATACTATAGGTTTGATTGCCTTCAATGGCCGGATCGTCGTTGTCGTGATCTACCACAATGAAGTACTGGCCATTCTCCAACCCGGGGATGACGAGCGACTCATTTCCGCAGCGCTCCCACTCATCGGCCTCGAACAACACAGCGCCGTTTTGTTCAGCTTCCAGAACACGCAGGACGCCGTTAAAATCGGACATCGTCGTGCTGATTGCCAGACCGCCACCGAAGTGATTGTACAAGTAGTAGTCCGGGTTGGCGCTGTTGCCATCCATGAACAACGTGCCGCAGACCGTATCACCGGCGTCGATCTCGTTGGCGGTATAAGCTCCTCCCTCCCAGCCATCATTGGGCTCAATCTCGTTTTCGCCTTGGCATTCAACGGGATCGCAATTGATCGGAGCATAGAACATCACAGCCAGCTCATGGGTCATGGACCCAATTTCGCCGTTGTAGTGATACATCAGCCCCATGGAACCGTCAGCGTTCTCAATGCCAACGGTGCAATCAACGACACCGGTGCCCAGCGACTGGTACTGTATGAGCATATTGCCGTTTGGATACAGGATCAATTGGAAGGTATAGGGGCCGTCATCGCCATTCAAGTGAGGCACATCCTGCCACTGCAGGATGGCGCGATTGTTGTCCGTATCATCGTAGAAGTAGACATCGCCACTGTTCGTTGTTGTCAAGTCATCCCACAGTGGGTAGATGCCATCATTCGGTTCGTCCGCATCGGGTAACTCAGAATTGCTGTAATGCCAGGCTTCAGTACCAAAGCTGAGGAAGCCGTTGGAGGAGACTGTCGCACTTGTCTTCATCTCACCGTAGAAGGGGAAGTCAAAGGATAACGTAACCGTTCCCTCCTCGTCGTCGCCGACAATGCCCAGGTTCGTGCCGACGCTGCTGATGTCAACCCACTCAAACACGGGCCCCACAGCGTTGTTGCTATTGCGCCAGGTATACCCATAGGCGTCCGGTCCACCCGGGACCGCAGCGGATCCACTGTCGGGAGTTCCCGGATCTGAAGTGCAGGCTTCGTATTCGGCGCTGACCGAATAGGAGTACGTGGTTCCCGGGACCAGGCCGGTTGTCTCGGTATCGGCGAAAATCAAATCGGTAGTCGTACCGATCTCCTCGCCGTTCCTCAGAATGTGATACATCAGGAAGGAGCGATCATTCTGCTGCAGTGGCCGGTGCATGGCTTCGTAGTAGGCGCTTGCCACCGACTTGCTCCAGTCGTGAACAAGACAAAGTTCCTCAATGCTGCGAGCACCATCCGCGCCAAAGAAAGTGTTCAGCCAAGGTTCGGTCCAGGTCACCAGCACCTGCGCCAGTACACCTTCACTGGCAACAATGTTGTTGGGTGCCCACTCGCAGGAGATGACATAGAAGGAGCTGCTCAGTGATGTCGTTGTGTTTCCTGCCGCGCTACCGTCGGTGGCTTCTATGTAGTAGTTGACGCTGACGCCTGCATCCTGGTGCGGGATCGCGGCGGTATACGTCGATTCCGAAGTATTGGTCATGGCGATCGAAGTGTAGGCCCCGCCTGTGCTGTAGTACACCAGGGCTTCGGCGATTCCTGAAGCGTTGTCAAAGATCTCGGCGCTCACCGTGTAATCGCCTTCGATCTCGGTTTCGACATCCTCAAGCTGGCTCATGGCAACATAGGGCGGCATGAAGTCATTCTCGAGCCCGCCCATTAGCACAGCACTTCCACTCTCCACCGGACCACCATCGCCCGCGTAGTGCACCTGCAACCCCATTGAGCCGCTTGCATCTTCGACGCCCGAAGTGGCACTGCTCAAATCATTGGCTTGCATGTTCACATACTGCAGCACGATTTCGCCCTGCGGATAGAGGATCGCCTGGAAGGTGAGATCCGCCGTTTCCTGGGCAAAGGTGCGCATATGCGTCCATTGGAGAATGAATCGCTCGTTAGCCTCATCGTTGTATCCGTACACCTTGGACTGGCTGTCCATGTTCAGATCATCCCAGAACACGGCAATCAGATCGTTGGGCATTATGGTGGAGGGAATCGAGGTATTGTTGTAGACCAGTCCATAGGTGCCGAAGGTCAGGTAGCCGTTCGAGCTGACCGTCACCTGGCTGTAGGGCAGGGCGTAGAAGAAGAAATCGAAGGGGAGTTCGATCGTATCCGAGGCGTCCAGACCGAAAATGTCCAGCTGTGTACCCATGGTAGAAATGTCCAGCGTCTCGAACTCGGGGCCATCCGGATGGCTGTTGCTGTACCATGAATAGCCGAAATCATCCGGTCCACCGGAAGCGGGACGCCCGGTCCAGTGGCCTTCGTTGGCGACGGAGGCCTCACTCTCTCCGATGTCGTACAAGGCGCTGACCGTGTAATCGTAAACGACATCCTCCAGGCTTCCCAGAGCGGCGTTGTCTTCGAAGAACAGATCGCCTGTGCGTCCGATCTCCATAGCGTCACGATACACGACGTAGGTCTGGAACACGCGATTGGCTTCCAGCTCACGCTGCCATTGCTGCAGAAGCCGTATTGCCTGCGGAACACTTATGCCTTGCTGATGGGCCAGCAGTTCGGGTCGTCCAGGGAAGACCACACCCGGGCTGGGGCGATGACCCTCGCACTGCACGGGAACATCAAGCCCGGTGAAGTGCACGTCGTCCAGGTACAAGCCATAGCCACTCGTCCCGGTGAAGTGCCAGCCCAGATACACCGTCTGGTTGGAGTACGCCGAGAGGTCAACCACTGCCTGTGTCCAGGTTCCGCTGCCGCTGAGGCTTTCAAGCACAACTGCCGCGGTGGCGTCTGCTTCATCGTTGCCGCTTGTGGAAAGCACCAGATTGAAGCTGGAACTGCTCCACGAGTATGAGCTGCGGTAGTAGAAGCTGAGTTGGGCGTCTGCACCCATCATCAGCCCTTGGGTCATCATGAACTCATTGCCGGCAGTGCCGCCGTCTTCCTGATTGATGCCCGCGACTCGTAGTCCGCTTACCGCACCTTCACCGTCCATCGGACTGACTTGCTGCCAGACAGAAGAGGTGCCGTCCAGGCTGTGAATCGGCCATTCCACCGGAATTCCAGCCTCGAAGGATTCCAGTAGTTCATCGGGACCGACAGGCTCCGCGGGTGGAGTCCAGGTGATGAGCGTACGATTGTAGCCGCCATCGCTCGCGTTCACGTTCTGCGGGGGCCAATAGTAGCTCAGAATCGGGAAGCTCCACGCCTCGCTTTGCCGTGCATTGTGGCGTTCGGAGTTGTCCCAGGCCTTGAGCCAGTAGTAGACGGTGCTCCCACCTTCCTGCTGCGGAATGCTCCCGCTCCAGGCGTCGCGCAAGCCCAGGCTCATTGAGACGCTGTCCGGGTCGCTGACCTCATCCAGTCTGTAGTAGATGGTTGCGCGCTGAATTCCAGAAAGGTCGGTCAACTCGGCTTCAATCGAATAGCCTTCCGCTTCGGCTTCGCCGCTTTCCGGTGGCGTGTGGATGATGCTTGGTGCGGCAAAGTCTCCTTCGAGGGCGATGAATTGGAAGCTCGTGCTGTCCGCGAGCAGCGCACCTTCGCCACTGTAGCGGATTTCCAGGCCCATGCTGCCGTCAGCGTTTTCATTGCCGAGGGTGCAGAGATTGAGATCTTCCTCCATCATATCCAGCAGGTTGATCCAGAAGTCGCCACTTTCGTACAGGACAATCTGGAAGTAGAAGGCACCGGTGCTGCCATAAGGAGGTATACCGTTGTATTGCACGATAAAGCGCCCCTCTTCCGGCTGGGATTCGTAGATCACCGAGCTGGTCCCTGTAGGATTCAAGTCGTCCCAGAAGCCGGCAATCAAATCGTTTGGAGCCGCCTCATTTGGAATGCCCGGTGAGCCTAGTGAGCTCATTCCAGTCGTTGTGAATCCGATGTAGCCATTCGACGCGATATGAACACTTGAATACGATTCTTCATAGTAGGGGAAAGTAAAACCCAGATCGATCGCGTCTGAGCAGTCGTCGTCCGATAAGCTGAGTACCGTGCCCGTACCTGAAACATCGATCCACTCAAACTCGGGACCTTCCGCATCTTCACTACTGATCCAGGTGTAGCCGAATTCATCTGGACCGCCGCTGCTGGGGGCGTCCGGAGCGGGTTGCACTTCAACCGTAAACGCACCCTCACTCGTACCCGTATTGCTGACTACCAGATGGTAGGTGCCAGCATTGAGCTCCTGATTGCGGATGCGTGCCGAATAGGAGTGCTCCGAGCACGCGGCGTAATTAGTATTGGAGAGCAGCAATTCCCCATCTTCGCAGGGATTGCCATCGTACAAGTACAGGTCAACGCTGAAGCTTGTGCCCTCCAGGCAGGAGTTGATGTCCCAGACGCCGTCAGTGTCCAGGGTGAACTCAATTCCCACATCGCCCGCAGCGCTATTGATAACATCCGGGGCGCCTGTCGTATTGCCACTGATGCTTCCGGGAATCTCGTTCAGCGTGAGGAGGGCGTCGGTGTAGTCCGCACAGACATCGGCTAGCGAAACCGAGAGGGTGTATGCGCCGGAGTTGGTGGAATACCCGTCCACTACCACATAGTAAGTGCCGGCTGGCATCAGGCAGGAGACTTGGGATTGCAGGCTGCAGTAGTCGTCGTTGCCCGCCTGCTGGATGTAGTCTTCATCGAAAAAGAAAAGCATGGTGTCATAGCTGGAACCACAGAGGGACGCGGTCATGGTGCACTGAGTGTCGAGTGTGATCACATACCAGGCGTCGGGTGCCTGGTTGCTAGCGGCTGTGACGCAGCCGAGAGGACTTCCGTCGATGGTGCACGCCACCGTGGTATGATCACTCAGACCCACGGTTGTGCCCGAATCGGTGTAGGCATCACCGCCTACTTCCAACTCAATTTCCACCGCATCAGCGTCTGTATCACCGCCGACACGGCTTCCCTGCCCGTTTTCCACGACAGGATTGACCGCAGTTTGCAGCCAATGTGGAAGAGGCGTTTGGGTCAACTTGTACTGCAGGTAAAGGAACTCCGTCTGGCTCATGTTGCTCGCGTCCTCGGGAAGAGGAGCAAACTCGGCCAATAAATTCTGCAGGGGGACGCCTGTCAAACGGGACTTCTCAGCCAGCTCAGCGGGGCTAAGACCCCACGCGAGGCCACAGCTTAGCAGGAGCAGGCCAGCGACAAGAAACTGCTTCATCACATCTCTCCTGAGTTGCCCAGGATGTGCG
Source organism: Candidatus Delongbacteria bacterium (assembly GCA_963663545.1). Taxonomy (GTDB): domain Bacteria; phylum CAIWAD01; class CAIWAD01; order CAIWAD01; family CAIWAD01. The sequence continues at coordinate 1,068,198 of OY760505.1, read as the reverse complement.
TCAACAGCATACACACGCATCGTGTACGCACTTGTATCACACATCCGCGCAGAGGACTCTGCGTTTTCGGTATCTATGATTTGGTCAAAATCCACGTCGATTCAAGGGAGGTTTCAGATTGAAAAAGGTAAAACGCAGCCTTGCGCAAAGCGAGCGAAAACTGCTGGGCATTTCAGCTTTCGGCCAAATAGAACGCGGGCGCCTGCCGGGCACCCGCATTCAAGGTAGATGGAAGAGGCAACTCCACAACCGGGGAGATTGTGGAGAGAATCCCCGACCAGGTGGCCGGGGATTCGAAAAGGCATTACTTGATGACCATCAATTTGCTTTGGGCCGCATTCGTTCCGGCTTCCAGGCGATAGATATACATACCGCTCGAAAGCTGGCTGGCATCCCAGATAAATTCGTGGCGGCCAGCGCGCAGCGTTCCCAGGCGCAGATTGGCTACGGTTTCGCCCAGCAGATTCCATACCTGCAGACGAACCTCGGCCAAGTCGGGCTGGGTCCAGCTGATGGTTGTTGTCGGGTTGAAGGGGTTCGGATGGTTACCCATCAGCTCAAAGTCGTAGACCACATTGGTATCCACGTCCAGCACATCATCAATGGTGATGGTGTAGGGGGCCGTCTCGCCAGGATTCGCGAAGTCAGCTACCACGTAGTAGGTGCGTGCCGGTAGACCGGAAATCTCCAGCACTTCGGGCTCGCCACCAGCACCGAACTCGTTTTGGATTGCACCGCACGAGGTTGCCACCGCGCAATCGCCCATCAGGTAAATGACTTCATCGGCGTTGCCTTCGCCCTGCATGGTGATACGCAGAGTAGTGGCACTGGTAAGGGTCACCTGGAACACGTCATCCAGACCCATTGCGTGGCCAGCATCGGGGCAGTTGTTGCCGTCCTGGTGGGTAAGCACCGGTGCGCTGCGGTCCGCAGTATAGGCGTCCACCAGATTGCCAACAACGACAAGGTCGCCGCAGGGCTCGCCAACCACTGTGTCACTGAAGTGCAGATTCAGGCTGTAGTTCTCGGCAGAGAAGTCGACATCGTCAACGCACGAGATCACCGCGTAATACTCACCGGCGGGCAGACCAATGTACTCGAGCGTCTCGGGGTAGCAGGAAGGTCCGAAATCTTCCTGAGCCAGCACAGAACCGTCGGGATCAAAGTCGGTGAGGAAGAGCACGGCGTCGAATTCGTCAATGGCAGCACTCAGGGTTACGTCCACCATACTCGTTACAGTGAAGTGATACCAGTCGCTGTCTTCTTCGCCATCGACACGGTCAATGGTTCCACACACCGTGACATCATTGCCGATTTCGTTGTAGGACACCGGATCGCTGTTCCATCCTTCGTTGGGCTCCACTTCGGGAGTGCCATCGCAGCTGATGGGTTCGTGACCCGCACACGGATCACCCGAAGCGATAACGGTCAGGCTGTAGGTCTGGTTGCCCACAATGGGATCGGCATCGTTGTTGTGATCCACCACAATGAAGTAGTCGCCGTTATCAAGACCTGGAATAGCAAGGCTCTCGTTGCCGCAGCGTTCCCAGTTGTCCACCTCATACAACACCGCACCGTCCTGCTCGGATTCAAGGACGCGCAGCACTGCGTCGAAGTCGGATACATCTGTTTGGATAGCCAGCTGACCACCGAAATGGTGATACAAGAAATAGTCGGGGTTGGCTGTATCACCGTCCATCTGGAGGGTGCCGCAGATTGTATCACCATTTTCAATGCTGTTGGCGGTGTAAGCGTCGCCGTCCCAACCGTCGTTCGGTTCGGTTTCGTCATCACCACTACACACGACCGGATCGCAATTGATGGGGCCGTAGAACATGAGTGACACTTCGCTTTCGAGAGGCGTGATTGTGCCTTCCTCGCTGTACATCAGACCAATTGTGCCGTCGGCGTTCTCGATGCCAACGTAGACCTCGGATACCTCACCCAGCAGGCTTTGATAATTCACCAGGATGTTGCCGTTGGGATAGAGGATGGTCTGGAACCAGTTCTGCAGACCCTCATCATTTGAGTCATAGTCGGGAACACCATCGTACTCAACGATGAATCGGTTATTGCCTTCATCGTAGTAGTAGAGGATCTGACCAACGCCGTAGCTGGGATCCAAGTCAACCCAGAAGGGGGCGATCAAATTGTTGGGTGTATCGGTATCCGGCAGAGACTGCATTGCGGTCCAGGATGTGATACCCTCTGTGGCAAAACCAAGAACTCCGTTGGAGCCGATGAAAATGGAATCGTATTCAGTACCGTAGAAGGGGAAGGGGAAGCCAATGAACACGCCATCCGTGACGTCGTCGTCAGTCAACTCAACCGCGGTGCCGAGGGAATTGATTTCGATCCAACCGTAGGTGGGACCCAGCGGATCGGAGCTGTCACGCCAGGTGTAACCGAACTCATCCGGTCCACCGGTCTCCAATGCGTAGCCTGTATCACCGTCAGAAGGATCAGAAGTGCACGCGTCGTACTCTGCGGAGACAGTGTAAGTGTAAGTCACTCCACCCATCGTGCTGTCGTCAACGTAGCTCAGCTCGGACGTGGTGGCAATTTCACTGCCATCGCGTAGTACGTGATACATGATGAAGTTGCGGTTGGCCTGATCGAGGTAGGGACTGTGCATCCGCTCGTAGGCGACAATCGCTTCTTCCTTGCTGTAGCCGTAGCGCTGCATCAGTTCTTCGCCGCTCAGCTGGAAGTCGGAACCGAAGAACATTTCGCCCCAAGGAGTATCCCAACTGACCGTCACAGTGCCCAGATCGCCATCCGAGGCTTGCACATTCTGCGGCGCCCATTCGCAGCTCATCACCAAGAAGTCATAGGTGTCCGTGATACGAACATTCTGACGGTCGCTATCATCGGTGGCCTGCAGGTAGTAACTCACCGTTGTGTTCAGCGCCTGATGCGGAATGCTGCCCGTATAGGTGTTGCCGGTAGTGTTGGTCATGCTGACTTCGGTGAAGCCTCCGCCAGTGCTGTAATACAACTCGGCGTGATCCACATCGGAATCAGCATCCGTGATTTCGGCTGTGATGAGGATGTCACCCGCAGTCTCTGTCTCGGTGCTGATCAGGGGTTCGTGGACGATGACAGGGGCAATGAAGTCACCTTCAAGCTGAGCGAAACGGATGGCCATTGGTGTTTCCAGCAGGCAGCCATCGTTGTTGTAAACGGCGGTCAAGCCCACCGTACCGTCTTCGTTTTCCATACCCACGGTGCAGGAGGTGATGTCACCGTTCAACGCCTGATAGTGAATCTCGACGCTGCCATCGGCATAGAGATGGAACTGGAAGTAATTCTGCGCTCCAGTTCCGCCCGGGTAGTCGGGAGCGCCGTCGTACTCGATGATTAAGCGGTCGTTGGCGCTATCATTCAGGTAATAGACGGCGCCGCGGCCATCGCCCAGATCCAGATCGTCCCAGAATCCTGCAATGAGATTACTGGGCGAGGTGGTGCTTGGAAGCAGTTGGTTTGTATCGGAGGTGATGGCGCTATTGAAGCCAATCAGTCCGTTGCTTCCGATGTAGATCTGCGTGTAGCTGCTTCCGTAGAAGGGGAAGCTGAAGGGTAGAGCGAAGGGACCAACTGCGTTGACATCCGTCAAACTGTCTACTTCAGTACCCGTTGTGTTGATTTCCACCCAGTTGTAGCTCGGTCCTTCCGGATCTGTTGACGCATACCAGGCATAGCCCATCTCATCCGGTCCGCCACTGGTTGGCCGTCCCGTCCAGGATCCTTGATCCATGTTTGACTCATCGCTTTCACCTGAGTCGAACATCGCCGTGGTTGTATACTCGTAGATCACACCAGGTTGAGAACCCAGCGCGGCGGTGTCTTCAAAGAAGAGATCGGTAGTGCGACCAAGCTCAATGCCGTTGCGATAGACTACATACTGCTGGAAGTTGCGTGTATCACGGTGAGCCGCGGCACGCTCCCAGTCGAGAATGCGCTGTTTGGCTGCCTCGCGGCTGAGACCGTACTCGCGCATCAAGTCCTCTGGCGAAATGCCCGTGATACAACCAGGATTGGGAATATGGCCGGAGCGTGCCGGTGTTTCCGCCAGGTCATAGAAACGGACGTCGTCGATATAGATGCCGCCGTTGGAACCCGTGAAGTGGAAGGCAAGATAGATTTCCTGCCCGGCGTACGTGGAAAGGTCAATGAAAAGTTGGCCCCAGGCACCGTCACTAAGGGCTTCTGTAGAGGCGATTACGCTTGCATTCTGCAATGATTCCAGATCGTTGCCCGTAGCCACCACAACGTCGCCGGAGGCGAGCGTATACGTATACATGCTGCGGGCTGCCAAAACCAAACGGGACTCTGACGATGCCTGCAGGGCCTGTGTCACAAGCCACTCATCTGAAGGCGAACCATAGGTTTCGTAGCGGACGCCGGCGACGTAGGAGCCTTCATAGGCGCCGTTGGCATCCGTTGGCTCGTACTGCTGCCATACGTAATTGGTACCGTCTACGTCATAGACAGTCCAGTTGGTGGGAATACCACTCTCGAAATTCTCGAAGTAGTCGCCTTCTTCAGCAACAGGAGCGGGAGCATCCCAGCTGATCCAGGTAGCATCCAACTCGCCGTCGGTGGCCACGAGGTTCCGTGGAGGCCAGGCATAGCTGACAACCTCAAAACTCCAGCTCTCGCTGACGCGGTAGTTGTGATCCGGGGCATCATCCCAGGCCGTGATCCAATAGTTAACGATCGTTCCTGCACTTAGCATGGGAATGGTCGTCGTCCATGTATCACCGCTTTCGTGGGCAAAGGCCGTACTGTCTGTGTGGGCAGCACCATTTAGCTGATAATACAGGCTGGCACGCTGGATATCCGAGTCGTCAAAGAGCTCGACGCTCGCCGGAATACCGCCGGCGTACTCAGTCTCGACGGAAACGATAGGGGTATGTACGATCTGCGGAGGCGCGAAATCGCCGGGAAGCTGGCTGAAGCGAATTGCCATTTCGTTGCCCAGCAGGAAACCGGTATCATTGTAGAGCGCTGTCAGGCCTACCGTGCCCTCTTCGTTCTCCATACCCACCGAGCAGCTAGTACGGTCACCTTGGAGATCCATGTAGTGGATCTCGATACTCCGGTCAGAGTACAGGTGGAACTGGAACCAGTTCTGTGCTCCTGTCCCGCCCGGGTAGTCCGGGGCACCATCGTATTCAACTATGAAACGATCGTTGCCCTCGTCATAATAGGTGTAGACAGCGCCGCGACCATCACCCAGATCCAGATCATCCCAGAAACCGGCAATCAGTCCATTTGGACTGGTCGCATTGGGCATGTTCTGATTGCCGTCGGCTGTGACGGTATTGTTGAAGCCAACAAGGCCGTTGCTGCCAATCCAAAGCGAATCGTAGTTGATGCCATAGAAATTGAAGGTGAATGGCAAGACAATGGGACCGACGCAGTTGACATCCGACATACCCGAAATCTGAGTTCCGGCGATCTCGCCACTGCCATTGATTTCGAGCCACTCGTACTCTGGGCCTTCCGCGTCGTCGGAGGTGGCCCAGATGTATCCGTACTCATCCGGACCGCCACTGGTGGGGGCTTCGGGAGTGGGCTCGACATTGATTTCAAAAGCACCTTCGGAGGTGCCGGTGTTGCTGACCACCAAATGGTACGTCCCGGCGGCAAGATCGAGCGCTGTGATTTTTGCTGCCCCGCTTGGATCGGTGCATCCGGCCCAGTACTCGTTCGAAAGCAGCAGTTCGCCACCTTCGCAGGGATTTGCGTCGAAGAGATACAGGTCGGTGCTGAAATCGGTGCCCTCATTACAAGAGCCGAAGTCCCAGTTGCCCGTAGTCGGAATCACGATGTCAATGCCGACATCACCGGCTGCGCTTCCGAAGATACTGGGGGCATCAACCGTGGATCCACTTATGCTGCCGGGCACCGAGCTCAAGCTGAGGACGGCGTCGTTGTAGTCGGCACAGATATCCACCAATTCCACGGAAAGAGTGTAGTCGCCAGAATTACTGTTGTAGCCATCCACAACGATGTAGTAATCGCCAGCAGGCAGGTTGCAGCTTATTTCGGATTGTGCGCCGCAGGAATCATCGTTTCCGGCAACCATGACAAGCTCACTATTGAAGATATAGAGCTTCGTGTCATAGCTGGAACCACAAAGGTTGGCAACACAGCTCAGAGGCGTGTCAACTGTGAGCGAATACCATGCGTCGGGCGCTGTATTGGAGATGGTTGTCGAGCAGCCGATGGAAGAGGTCCCAATGGTGCAGGCTGCGGTTGTGTGATCGGACAAGCCTACGGTTGAACCGGAGTCTTCGTAGGGATCTCCGCCAGCTACAAGGTTGATGACTACGGCGTCGGCGTCTGTATTTCCGCCCACACGATTCTGCAAGGCTCCAGGGCGATTCATCTGCCGATCCAGCCAAGCTGGAATGCTCCGACCTTCGGCTTTTGCTTGCAGGTACTGTCCAATCGCTCCATCGGCTGGTGCCTCAAGATCGTGCTCCCGCAGCAGTTCATCCAAGGAGACGCCTTGCTGTGAAGCTTTGTTGGCAAGTTCCTTTCGCAAATCAGCGTTGGCCCATACCGCTGACGACGAGGCCAGCAGCAGACCCAAGACAAGTAAATGTCTCATAGGGGATCTCTCCTGTATCACTGTGCACACCAGCCCTTTTGCCAAACGGATGGCTGAGCTTTTGGGTCCAGTCTACACCATTTCTATTGAGTTACTCGCAACTTCCATCTACGTGGTCCCGGGGAAGAACCGTTGCCAAAGTACAGCCGCGATAGCGCTTCCCCAAGACATAATTGTGTTCTGCGAAAAATTGTCCATTTACCCGATCAGACGCCGACCTTGGCACAAGAGGGGGCCATCCATGATGACCCCTAAGTTGATTGCGGATGAATGCGGACTACTTGATCAACAGCATTTTCCTTGTGATGGATGTGTGCTCATTGCGTAGCGTATAGAGATAGACGCCACCTGGCAAGGTGCTCGCATCAAGACGAAGGCTATGGGTGCCGCTCTCCATCAGCCCATTCACCAGCAGTGCCACGCGTTGTCCCGTGATGTTGTACACGGCCAGCTGCGTCGATCCTGTCTCGGCCAGGCTGAATTCGATCGTAGTACTGGGATTGAATGGATTGGGATAGTTCTGCGCTAGCGCAAACTGGCCTTCTTCTAACTCCGCATAGGCGCTTTCTGGACACTCAATACTGAGTTCAAACGCGCCCTCTTCTAAGAAGTAGCCATCAAGTACAAGCCAGTATTCAACGCCAGCGGACAGGTTTGCCGTGATACGCGAGGTCAGATTCGTGAAGTCGTAGTCATCGTTTTCGGTGACCAGATCGTTCAGCGAAGGATGGCCTGCGTAAAGCCAGAGATAGGTGTCAAAGCCTGTGCCTGGGTTGTCCGTACTAAACGTGTAAAGGCCCGCACGCGTTGGTGTGAAGGTGAACAATGCGTCACCCGCCAGGTTGCCGAAGCAGTTTGGTGCATCGTAGGTGTCACCACTAAGGTTGTCTCCGCATATCAGCATCGTGGCTTCATCGCAAGGTGAGCTGAAGGACATGGCGGCATGCCAGATACGTTCGCTTGACATCCCCGTGTATTCTGCTGGCGCAATGGCGAAATAGTAGTCGCCTGCAGGCAAAAAGGGTGTGTTCAGCGTGTCGTGCCCATAAGTCGAAGCCTGGCCGTAGAGGAGGGGCAACTCGCAATTGGCGGCCATGAGAAGTGCTGTCCACTCTCCACAACAATCAATGTCGAAACTAATGGAACCGGCCATAGGCAGGTTGACAAGGAACCAGTCGCTGTCGCGTTCTGCACCCCCGTTGGGAGCCGTGTAGGTGAAGATTGTGCCGCAGCGCTCTCCTTCAAAGGGGAACTCCTGGAAGCGATAATTCGCCTCATTGCAGCCGCCATTGGTGATGTCGAAGTCGGTATAGTGCGCTTCATTTTCGCTAAACGCCGGGTCGAGGATAGGTGGTGTACATTCGTCCTGCAGTACTGCATGGATGGTGTAAACACCGCTGTGGGAGCCGAATCCATCCACCACGATGTAATACGTCGTGCCAGCAACGACTTCTACATCAAACAGAGCACTCACATAGTTCGGGTAATAGTCATCGTTGCAGGCGACCAGCTCCATGGCGGCGTTGTAGATGTACAACTTGGTGTCGTACTGGGAGCCAGCCAGGTCTACATCCAGCAGTGCTGTGACCTCTGCAGTAAACGCGTAAACGACATCGGGTGCGGTGGAACCGAAGAACGGGCAGCTCACATCGTAATCGTTGTTGTATCCCTGAGTTGAGCCCGAACCTGAGAAGGGGAATTCTATGGCCACGGCGGTCTCGAATGTATCACCGCCCTGTCGAACACCGGGTACATCGGTACTTGCTGGATACATCGCTTCGTTCAACCACTCGGGAATATCATCTCCGTTCGAACGCAGTTGCTGATAGAGCTGGAGCTCCGGGCTGTTTGCAATCTCCTTTGCCGTGGGTGAACCTGACGCGGATTGTATCACGCAGGCGCTGGCTACAAGTGTGGCTAGCAGCAGTTGTTGCATTTCTCCTCCTTCTCGATCCGATCTGTAGTACAGTCGGCCCCGTTCTGTGATACATCAAGTGTTGCGTGACACAGTTGCCGGACCGTGTGACACATCTGCTTTGCAGTTTGATGTAGATCTTGCTGATTCGCTTTGATGATAGTACCGGGATAGAGCATTGGCAAGAAGAAAGAGCTGGAGAAAAAAGCCGCTCCCATATGGAAGCGGCCTGTGTTCGCAGAATGATGCTGTGTTTATTTCATCAGCACCAGCTTTTTGGTGGCAAGCTGATCGCCTGCCTGCAAGGTGTAGAAGTACACACCGCTGCACAGTGTGGTGGCATCAAAGCTCACACTATGATGGCCGCTTTCCGTCATGCCGTCCACGAGCACGGCCACGCGCTGTCCGGACATGTTGTACACGGCCAGGTGTGCGATACCCGTCTCGGCTAGACTGAAGTCGATGGTCGTAGTCGGGTTGAAGGGGTTCGGATAGTTCTGGCCAAGCGCGAACTCCAGTGGATGTTCTTCAGCTGCGGCCACATTGCAGCAGGGGACATATAGAGAGGTGGCCAGCTCGTTCGAGGGGCAATCATCGCTGGACACGATAATCGTGTATTCAATGTCAATGTCACACTGGTCGCAGATGTATACCAGAGGAATGGACACCGAGGCCGTCGCGCCGGGAGCCAGTTCGCCGATCGAGAACAGGTTTCCCGCCACCGGATACAGGCAGTCTACCGTCGGCATGAAGACACTCACGCCCGTGCAGGCTTCTTCGCCGGTATTGGTGACTAGCACATTCACATCAATCGGATTGGGCTCGTAGCCGTTGGGCCCGCACCACAAGGAGGAGGTCCCTGTCCAAGCCACGTTCAGCTCACCGGGCGAGGAGGTGTGCGTACAAGTGCCGTAATAGGTGCGTACCAGGGTGGGGGCGTCACCGGAGTTCAGCGTACCCAGATCCCACCAGAGAAGCACTGCAGAATCGCCGTACTCCGAACCAGAGCATTCGTAATCGAAGAAAGACTCGTAACTGAAACTAGGCCAAGAGCCAATTGCAAAGCGATCAGGCGCTACGGCACCGCTTCCATTTAGAATGCCGCAGCCAACCAGCAGGCTGTCGCCCTGATCCGGACCTTCTTCGAACGCCGTCCATGTGTTGGGGACGGGGGCCTCGAAGCAAGTCTCTAAGCCCGTATAGCCAAAACTGGTGGCGATGGGCGCTGCATCGTTCTCACCAATCTGTGTGTCAATTTCCAGTAACAGACGGACATCGTGAGCCGTTCGGCTTGCAGGGACTTCTACCTCGTATTCAATGCTCACAAGATCTTGTCCCGCGATCGTGCCTGGTGTCACAATCTGTGTGATCACCACTTCGCCTGCCAAATAGCTCGTGCTAATTGAGCCATCCATGTTAAAAACAGGCGCTGTGACTAGCGTCATATAGTTGACATCGACAGGAGCGCCGATACGCTCCCCACCACCGCCTTCCCCACCGCAACAATGTTGAACGAATGACTCGCCATCCACTTCGGCGCGCACAAACGACGACCAGGGATCGGATCCATGTCCGAACATTAGAGGAGTGCCTTCGGCTGTGCCGATGGTGAAGCGACCGACGGTGGAGTCACCTAGGTTGTTGTTGACGATGACGCTGATGTTTCCACTGGTGCTGCTGAGGATGTCACGGGAGCCGTTCGAAGTCACCGGCTTTTCCATGGCATACACATTGCACACAATGCTTAGTAAAATTAGCGTGGAAAGACGCATAACGCCTCCTACTCGAAATTTTTTCCTGGAACACCGAAATCATTTGCTGAAAGATCATATGGCAACTGTTGTGCCAGATTTTTCAATACAGATATATGGTATGAAAGCGTTATAAAAGAGGAATTTCTGAATACTCGTCCTGATCGTGAGTGTCTGCTATGCTAAGATTCCGGCATCTGGTAGCGCGGTTTGCTGTAGTCAAGCCGGAGTGGATTGGCCTCGATATGATTCAGGCCAGAGCCTCATTGCGATCCGTCACCTCTGGCGAGTAGTGGAGAGGGAGATGAAGCCCCCGGTTCCCTTCCGGGACCGGGGGCCTTGAAAACAAACATTGGGAATCAAGTAAGCCCTTGACTCCGGTCGTTCCCTATCACTTCATCAGCACCAGCTTTTTGGTGGCAAGCTGATCGCCTGCCTGCAAGGTGTAGAAGTACACGCCGCTGGCCAGTGAGGAAGCGTTGAAATTCACGCTGTGGGCGCCACTTTCCATCAAGCCATTCACCAGTATCGCCACACGCTGTCCGGACATGTTGTATACGGCCAGGTGTGCGATACCCGTCTCAGCCAGACTAAAGTCGATGGTTGTAGTCGGGTTGAAGGGGTTCGGGTAGTTCTGGGCCAAGGCGAATTCTTCAGGTTGTTCCACGGCAGCAGCCACCTGGGGGCACTGTACAGAAAGGAGATAGGCTCCCTCTGCTTCCGTGTAACCCTCTACCACGATGAAGTAAGTTCCGGGATCAAGGGTGATGCTTATCTGCGATTGGAGACCGCAGAAGTCGTCATTGTCGGCAATCTGGTTCGCCGACAAGGGGCAGACATCGTAGAGACGAAGGTAGGTGTCGAAACTTGATCCGCAGGTGCTAAATGTGTACTCACCCGCAGTTGTTACTTCAAAGGTGTAGAAGGCATCGGCAGATTCATTGCCTACATAGCTGACGCCGTCAGTAGTGTTTCCTTCCACAACATCGCCGCAAACAAGTGCCAGAGCATCGTCACAAGGACTGAGGTCAACCTGGCAGTTTAGTGCGAGCTCGTAGGTCCCTTCAGCTGAGTAATACCCGTCCACCACAATCAGGTAGTCCAGTCCCGCTTCAAAGGCGTATATCAGCCGAGAGGCCGTACCGCAGTAGTCATCGTTGCTTGCGAGCAAGCTGAAAATGGGGCCCTGGAATTCCCAGATGCTGAGTATGGTGTCGAAGCTCGTGCCGTCACTGCACAGGCTTAACTCGACGGAAACGTCTGCATCGGGTGAAAACAGATAACAAGCATCGCCTGATTCTGTATTGAGCCAGCTATAATTGCCCACGGTACTGCCAGTTACGGTGTCGCCGCACTCGATTGTGTCAGCGAAATCCACGGGAGTGGCGTCCTGGCAGCTCACGCTTAGATTGAAACTCCCCTCATTGCCGCTGTATCCCTCAACAACGATGTAATAGCTGCCCACAGGTAACAGTAGGTTGTCAATACGGGACACCAAGCCTTCTTCAGAGGACTCAGTACAGGTTTGACCATCATCGTTATAAGCGAGCTGTACCACATCAGGGTCGTCTAGGCAGCGATCGTAGACGCGCAGATACGTGTCGTAGTTGGTATTGGGGTCGCACAGGTCGAGGCTGATCCACTTGGGGGAGCTTAGGTCGAGGCGGTACACGGCATCGCCAGCGGGATTTCCGATGACATTCATGGCGCCAACTGTAGAACCGCTCACTTCCGAATCGCAAGCGATAACCGGAACCGTAGTGCAATCAAACGCAATGACGCAACGACCACCATCCTGTGATTCCGTCTGGGGCTTCGAAGCCGGGGAGCTGGCAAAACACAGAGCGGTGATGCCGAGCAGCAAGGAAAGGTCCAGTAGCAGTTTCTTCATGGTTTTCTCCTTTGTCCACCGTCGTTATGCAGATTTTGGCACAGCGGGTAGAGTAATAGCCTGTGACATGTTTGTCAAGCGAAATCTTAGCCAGAAATGAAAATTTATATCAACCATGATTCGCTGGTAGAGTGTAAGATATGGATAATAAAATAATTAAAATTACTTTCCATGGTGCTAGTGCAATGACTGTCCCGTATACACTCGGCTTAACCCTGCAAAACTGCCGTGATGACGAATTAAGCTTCAAGTGCTGAGCGATTTCTAGAATTTCACTGGGACCCGGAGAAGATGAAGTTCTGAATGCAGAAGTAGTCGGACAGCAACGGAAAGAAGAACACCGCCCGAAGGCGGCGCTCTTAGAATGGCTTGGTGAAGGCGAGAGCAGGAAGCGCCCGCACTGATATTTACTTGAGTAGCATCATTTTTCCGGTCGCAACATTGCCTGCAGCCTCAAGCTGGAACAGGTACAGGCCGCTGGCCTGCTCGCCGGCCCGCCAGGTAAAGCGCTGCAAACCCGCCTGCAAGGGACCAAGGTCCTCGTCCAGAACCAATCTGCCCGTCAGATCAAAGATGCGCAGCTTCGCCTTGCCTGCCGCCTGCTGCCAGCGAATCTGGGTGCTGGGATTGAAGGGGTTGGGATAGGCACCCAGGAGCTCAAAGGTCATTGGCGTAGCTTGCTCAGGCACATCAATGCTGATGTCGCGCAGCACGACACGAAGAGGCGTGCTGGCTCCCTCCTGTGCAAAATCGCAACCCAGGTAGGTCAGTTGGGGTGAACTCAAGAGAAGTTGCTCGCCCCCAGAGTCGGCTCCGTTTGCGTTTACCGCACCTTCGCAGGCGACACTTGCTGTTACGCAGTCGTAGGTGTACCAGAGCACTTCGTCGGCGTTCTGCGTACCGGTAACGGTGATTTCAATGGAGCGCGGCATCTGCTGCAGATCCAGCGCCAGAACATGGTCGAAGCCTGGACAAGCAATTGTGCCTTCATCACTTAGTGCTTCTTGCACGTGGGGACGATCCGGCGCTTCAAGCTCGAGTACCAGACTATCGCCCGCATAGACGCTGGCCATTTCGGTTGCGCTCAAAGTGCGTATCACGTTGCATGCCGAGACATTTGCCGAAGCAGACAAGTTCAACGTAAGGCTGTACTCCTGTGGAACAGGGACACCTGTCCAGTCATTGTGACTCACCACCAGGAAGTACTCTCCGGGAGCCATCCAGGAGAGGTTCATCAACTCGCCGCAACAGGGCGGAGCGTAATCCTGCACAAAAAGGATGCTGCCGTTTGGATCAAAAGGCGTGACAAATAGCATCATGTCAAAACCGGTTGCGTCGCTTTCCACGTGCACGTCGCTGATCTCGTCCACGACAAAGCGATACCAGTCGTAGTCCCTGTTGCCGTCGTGGGCGCTCACGCTTCCGCACATGCTTATGCCCGGTTGAATGTCATTGTAGCTGGCGTTGGCGGGTTCAGCCATCCAGCCAGCATTGGGTTCTTGCTCATTGTCGCCAAGACACTCAACGGGGCTGGGATCGTCACAGCAGTCGCCGACCGTGCTGACGCTGAGCATCCAACTCTGCTCCCCTTCCACCAGGCTATCGGGGTTGGAGTAGAGGCGTATCACGTATTCGCCGGGATTAAGCCCCGTGCCCGTCAGCGCTTCGTTACCGCAACGGCCGAAAACATTGGAATGCACCAGCGCTTCTGCGCCTTCTGTGTAGGGATAGAGCTCAATAATGGCATCGAACTCCGAGATCTGGCTGCGAATATAGATGTTGCCGCCATAGTGATAGAAGCGGAACCAGTCTTCGTCGCCCTGGTTGATGCTGCCGCACATCGGTTCATCGTTATAGATTTCATTCGCAATCAGCAGGCCATCATTCCAGCCATTGTTGGCTTCAGACTCACTTTCCAAGCCCGTGCAGTCCACTTGGCTGCAGTCCAGGGGGCCGTAGAACATCAGTGCCATGCCCGCAGCTACTTCCTCACCAATGGTGTTGATATGGTAGGTGATGGCATCGCTGGCGTCTGCATTTTCAATACCCACCGTGCAAGAGCTGACGATTCCGTTCATCTCCTGCCATTGAATCAGGATGTTGCCATTATTGTACAGCACCAGCTCGAAGGTATAGGTTGACGACTCCGGATTGGAGCCGCGCGGCATGTCTTTCCATTCCACAATGAAGGCACCGCCCGAGCGACGATAGAGGATTTTGCCGTGGGTAGCGTCAGGGCCAAGATCGTCCCAGAAGGCGGCGATTAGGTCGTTGGGATTAGCGGGGTTGGGCAGATTCTGGTTGGCCGAGGAGATCACATTGGGGGTAAAGCCTACCAAGCCATTTGTACTGATGTAGATGCCGCTTTGATACGCGCCATACCATGGGAACTCGAAGCCCAGGTTGATTTCATCGCTGACGGCGTTGCCCACCATCGCGAGCTGAGTACCGATACCGTCCAACTCAATCCAATCGAAGGCTGGGCCTGCTGGGTGATTGGAATTACGCCAGGTGTGACCGTAGTTGTCCGGTCCTCCCTCGTTATCGCGAGTATCGGTGAAAGCCGTCAGGGTGCTATCGGGGTTGAAGACTGTCCGGTCCTCTGCGGCGGTTGCACACAACGTAAGCAGAAGACTAAGTGCGAGGAGGCGAGCAGTGCGGATCATTTCTTTCTCCATAGGGTCGATGCAGAACCCAACAACATAGGATCGAAGCAGCTAAGGTGCTAGACACATAATAGAAAAGGCCCTCACCGAAGCGAGGGCCTTGCATAAGGCAGATGCCATGTCCGCTTACTTCAGCAGAACAGCCTTGTAAGTGGCGGAGTTGCCGGCAGTGGTCAGGGTGTACAAGTAGACACCGCTGGCCAGATCGCTGGCATTCCACACGAAGCTCTGCTGACCAGGATCACGCTGGCCGAGATCGTAGGCGGCGACAACCTCACCAAGAATGTTGTGGATCGTCAGAGTGGCTTTGGCCATCTCGGGCTGAATCCAGCTAATGGTGGTGGTGGGGTTGAAGGGGTTCGGGAAGTTCTGGCCGAGCTTGAAGGCCTCCGGAGCGGCGATCTGCTCGACACCAACGCTGCAGTCCAGCTCGATGTGATACTCGGTTTCATCAGCCATGCCGCTGTAATCGGCAGGGGCGATCAGGCAGATGTAGGAACCGGCAGTCACCTCAAGGCTCAGGGTCTGGGTGCCATAACCAGAGGTGAAGTCCAACACGTTCAGATCGTTGCAGTTGTCAATGATCCACATGTTGTAGGTGACACAAGCGTGGCCCGTGAAGGTGATGGTCTCATCATTCAGCGGGGTGATCTCGTACCAGTCCATGTCACGGGTTTCAGTGCCTTCACCGGTGACGTAGGTGAAGAAGGTACCGCAGATTTCAGCGTGACAAGCGAGCTCGCTGAAGATCGGGGTGTCGAGGTTGCAACCACCATTGGTCACGTCCTCATCGGTGTAGTAGCCTTCGCCTTCTTCGGGAAGACCCGTGCAGTCGTAGGGCTGGCAAGGATCGTCACAATCGAAATGCAGGACGTAGTTACCCTCGTTGTCGCTGAAGCCGTCAACCACCACGTAATAGGTACCTGCGGTAAGCTCGACTTCAAGATAGGAGGGCGGGTACTCGGCACTGCTGACTTCGCAGTCGGGGCCATCATCGTTGCTGCCTACCAGTGTACCACCGTCAACGGGGCAACCGCTATACAGACTCAGGTAAGTGTCGTAATCGGTACCGGCATCGCACAGATCGAAGGAGACCAGGCCAGCCGCTGTCATTGTGAAGGTGAAGAAGGCATCACCAGCGTTGTTGCCGACATAGTTCATGTTGCCGACGGTGCTGCCGGCATAGGTCTCACCACAGGTGATCTCAGTGGCATTGTCGCAGGGGTTCTCGATGTTCTCGGGTGTGCAGGTCATGTCAACGTGCCACACGGTCTCATCGGCCATGCCAGTGTAGCCAGCCGGTGCAATGATGAACAGGTAGCTGCCAGCGTAGAGCGGTCCAGCCGTAACAGTGCCCGCACCGTACTGGTTGGTGGCACTGCCAAGGGTAGACAGATTGTCGCAGTTGTCAAGAACCCACATGTTGTAGACGCCGCAAGCATAACCGTTGAAGGTCACAGAAGCGTCCTCAAGCAGAGTGAACTCAAACCAGTCCATGTCACGAGTTTCAGTGCCTTCACCGGTGATGTAGGTGAACATTGTACCGCAAACTTCGCCGTCGCAGTCGATGTTGCTGAAAACCGGATTGTCGAGGTTGCAACCACCGTTGGTCACGTCCTCATCGGTGTAGTAACCTTCGTCCTCGTTGTCCAGACCGGTGCAGTCGTAGGGTTCGCAGGGATCGGAGCAAGTAAGGTTTACACCGAAGTTACCCTCGTTCTCACCCAGACCTTCAACCACAATCCAGTAGGTTCCAGCTTCAAGCATCACATTCTCGATGGCGGAAGGCTCATAAGGAGCTGTATCCACTTCGCAAGTGGGGCCGTCATCGTCATAAGCCAACTGGGTGCCGCCACTAATCGGGCAGTCGTCGTACAATCGCAGATAGCTGTCGTAATCTGTACTTGCGTCGCAGAGGTTGATCTCGACTAACCCTGCATTCTCCAGCGTGAAGTAGTAGAAAACGTCGCCAGCAGCATTTCCAACGTAGTTCACGGCACCAACGTTTGTACCAGTAAGGGTAGAGCCGCAAGTCAATTCCTGCGCTGTCTCACAGGGGTTCTCAATGGTGACCGGAGTAGCTGTCATTTCAAAGTGCCAGCTAACTTCATCGGGCATGCCCGTAAAAGCCGAAGGGGCGATAACGAAGCGATAGGTGCCAGCGAACATATCGCCGCAATCCAGAGTCGCCTCGCCCATCGGGCATGTAATGTCCTCTAGGATGGTAAGGTCGTCGCCGCAATTGTCATCGATCAATAACATGAGGTAAGAGCCGCAAGAGAAGCCAGTGAAGTACACGTTGCTGTCTTCAGTCAGCGTGAACTCGAACCAGTCCATGTCACGACTACTGCCTTCTTCTGTTTCAAAAGTGAAGAAGGTGCCGCAGTATTCACCATTGGGAGCAAGATCCATGAAGACTGGCGGAGTCACATTGCAACCACCGTTGGTTACGTCGCCCTCGGCACCTGTATAGATACCCTCATCTTCGTTGTCGATACCAGTGCAGTCGAAATCTTCGCAGGGATTGTCAACCAATAGCTCAATTGTGTAGTCGCCGGAGGCATTGTTGTAACCGTCAACGACCAGATAATAGTCACCAGCGGGCAGGGTGCAGGGTGCAATGTAGCTGTGGATACCACAGTCAGTGTCGCCATTCTCACCATCATCGTTGATAGCGACTGCATTCAAGTCGCCATCAAGAATCGCCAACACGGTATCAAAGGTAGCCATGTCGGCATCGCAAGTACTTGCAGAGACCAGGTACTCACCGTCAAGGGTGAAGCTGTACCATGCATCCGGTGCGACATAAGAACTCGTGTAAATGGTGGAGGTGCAGCTCGTCGGTGCCACTACGTCATCGTGAGTCAAGGCATCGGTCATGTCGGTCGTTGCGCCGTCATCACTCCAAACTTCGCCAACGGTGAATGTTATGGCAGTAGCATCTGCACTACTGTCGCCTCCGGTACGAAGACCGTGAGATTCAGCATTCTGCGGGAAAAGGGCCTCGTGCAGCCATGTCGGGATGCTGGAACCGCGCTCTTTCAGTTCAAAATAGAGCTTCATTTCGGCGGTCAGCTGACGTGTCTCGCTGACACGCGAGACAGCCTGTTCTTTCGTCACGACTGCGGTCTGATTTCCAGTCTGCGAAACGAGATTATGATTCGCAGAAGGCTTGGCCGAGTGCGACTGCTGACCCAGATCAGTGGAAGCAGCATAAGCACCAGCCACGCTCAACACAAGACTGGCCACAAGCAGTTTCTTCATCGGGTACTCCTGTCTTTCAGGGGAGCTAGCGCCGTTCCGTCTTTCCGACTCTGCCCCCAACCTGAATGGTTTTAGGTTGATTCAGTTGTGGCGAACTGTTCAAGCAACCTTAAGATTATCTTTCAATGTAGAAAGCCAAAGCAAAAGCGCCAGTGAGAACGTATCCCTGTGACAAATTTATCACTGGCTATTCTGTAGCATCGTCTGCAGGACGCTGGCATCGAGCGCAAGCGCCTCTTGATGTCCATCCTGCATTCGTTTCACGTTAACCAGTCCTTCCTTCACCTCGTCCGGCCCTAACGTAAGAACGTAGGGGATTCCGCGGCGATCGGCATAGGCGAACTGCTTCTTTAACTTGGTCCGTTCGTGATACACTTCAGTTGGAATACCCAGCGCGCGCAACTCGCCAGCCAGGGCTAGTGAGCGCTGCTCGGTATCCGCAAAGAAACGTGTAATCAGAAAGCGGGTGGGCGTAGCGGCCGCCGTGGGCAGCTTCAGCTGCTCCATTGCAGCAAGAATGCGATCCAGGCCCATGGTGGCACCCACTGCTGGCAGATCGCGTCCCAGGAACATGCCCACCAGGCCGTCGTAGCGACCACCACCCATCAGGCTTCCCATGTGGGGAAGCGAGGGCAGAACCGTCTCAAAAATGGGGCCCGTGTAATAGGAAAGGCCGCGGGCCAGGTATAAGTCAAGGCGCAAATGTGAGGCCTCGACACCAAGTCCGTGACACAAAGACGAAAGTTCTTCAAGCTCACGAAGCGCGCTCTCGGCCTTTTCGCTACCTGCAGCCAGATCTCGCAACGCGTCCAGCTTGCCCAGGCTGACCTCGCGTCCCAGCAGCTCCAGGATCGATTCTTTCGCCGCGCCGGGAATGCCGCGCTTCTCGAGTTCGGCGGCAACACCTTCAAGGCCGACCTTGTCCAGCTTGTCAATGGAGGCGCAGACAGCGCTTTCTTGCTCAAGCGGTAGGCCAGCTGCATCAACCATAGCAGAAAGCAGGCGACGGTGGTTGACGCGTATCACGAAGCCGGGGAGCTGCAGAGACTTCATCAGCTCAGCTGCTGCAGCCAGAATCTCCGCATCGGACATCAGACTGGCACTGCCCACGGTATCCAGATCGCACTGCATGAACTCGCGAAATCGCCCCTGGTGCGGCTGGGGTCGGTCGGCCCGCCAGACGGGTTGGAACTGGTAGCGCTTGAAGGGCATGGGCAGGTCGGCGTTCATGGCCACCAATCTGGCCAGCGGTACCGTAAGATCATAGCGCAGCGCCAGACGGCGATCGGGCTGATCGTTGCGATAATCAAGCTTGTAGATCAGCTGCTCTTCGTCGCCATACTTACCTAATAGGATTTCCAGATACTCCATCGCTGGAGTTTCCACTGGAGCGAACCCGTAGAGCTGGAATGAGCGTCTCATTGCAGATAGAAGACGCTCCCGCTGCAACATTTGAGCGGGTAGAATGTCGCGTGTGCCGTTGTAAATTCTCGGCTGAATGGTCCCTGCCATTCAGGTCTCCTCGTTCTTCCCCCGATCCTGCGACTGAAATCAGCATCACAGGACCCCACAAGGTAAGAAAGATCGTGTGATCTGGTGAAAGCCGAATACGAATTCCTGGTGAAGCTTTACTTCAAAGCAGGCTTTCGTATAGCTCCAGATACTCGGGCAGGATCTTCGGGATTGTGAAACGATCAACGGCAGTGGCACGGGCAGCTTCGCTGAAGCGCTTGTACAAGTCAGGATCACGCAGCAGTTCAAGGCTGGCCAGGGAAAATGCGGAGGAATCCGTCGCATCACAGAGATAGCCATTCTCGCCGTGCTGAATCAATTCGGGCAGACCGCCAACGCGAGAGGCTACAACTGGAACACCGCAGCTCATGGCTTCTAGAGCCGCCAAACCGAAACTCTCCGTGGTTGAAGGCAGCAAGAACAAGTCGGCGATGGACATTAGATCCGTGACGGTTTCCTGATTTCCAAGGAACTCAACGCGGCTTTCCACTCCAAGCTCCTGGGCGAGCATTTTCATCGCGTTTCGCTCGGGACCCATTCCAGCCAGCAACAAACGCGCGGGATGCTTGGCCTGAATCTGCGCGAAGGCCTCAATGACCCGGTGTACCTGTTTTACAGGCCGAAAGTTGGAGACATGAAGCAATAGTGCTGCATCGGGTGCCGCAAACCGGGAGCGCAACTCAGGATTGGCGCGGGGAGCGAAGCGGTCTACGTCAACGAAGTTGTAGATGCGGCATATGCTCAAATCGGCACCGAACACTTCCCTGGTTTTGTCTGTCAGAAAATTGCTGACCGCCGTCAGGGCTCCTGCGTGACGCAGAGCGAATTGTGTCACGGGAAGATACCCTTGTGTTTGCCCGACCAGCGTGATGTCCGTGCCGTGCAAGGTTGTGACGGTTGGAAGCTGCTTGCCAAGCATCTCACTGGCCATCCAGGCGGAAACAGCGTGTGGCACAGCGTAATGAGCGTGAATCAGATCCAGGCCAGCGTGCTGTGCTACATCGACAATCTTCGATGCCAGTGCCAGGCTGTACGGCGGGTACTCGAAAAGTGGGTATTCGCTCACTTCCACTTGATGAAAGTAGAGACCGGGATACAGCCGATCCAGCCGGAAGGGCCTGCGGTAGCTGATGAAGTGCACACTGTGTCCGCGCGCAGCCAACTCAATGCCAAGCTCGGTTGCTACCACTCCGCTTCCGCCCGCACTGGGATAACAGCAGATGCCGATGTTCATGCGTTTCTCCTCAGGCCAGAGTGCTGATCAGGTCGTTGACGGGCAGGACATCTTCACAGTAAAAGCCTTCGCCGTAGCGCACACCGATGAGTTGTCCGTAATACATGGCGCGTCCTGTAATGTGGTGCCAGAAGTCAGGTGAGGCAATCTTGGTTTGCGGTTCCGTGCTGCTCGGATCGTACAACTGACTGCGGTAGCAACGGGCAGCCTCTTCACGCTTGGGCCAGTACTCGCTGACATCGACCACCAGACTGGGGTGGAACTCTCGTCGGGCCGCGTAATACAAAATCCGCGCCGGGCGATGGTGTGGTTGTCCAGTATCAAGACGAGCCATTCCAGACATGAAACAGGCTGCTTTGATAATTGCGGCAGCGTGTTCGTGATCGGGATGATCGTCGATCTTCCAGGGTATCAGAACCAGCTGCGGTTTGCAGGCACGTAACACGCGGACAACGGCCACTTGGTTTTCGTATGTATCACGCAAACGACCATCGCCAAGATCGAGGCATTCTCTGAAATCCAGATTCAGCACACGGGTAGCAGCAGCCGCTTCGGCTGAGCGGATTTCTCGGCTGCCCCGGGTTCCCATTTCGCCAGCCGTCAGATCGACAATGCCCACCTTGTAGCCTTGAGCTTTGCACTTTAGCAGCGTGCCGGCACAGCAGATTTCCACATCATCCGGATGTGGGCCAAAGGCCAACATGTCCAATGCGGGAGGTGTTTCCATTTCTACTCCAAGTCTGTGATCCGCAGCGGATCGAGGTCCAGTGTGACACGCGCAGCAAGCGGCGTTGTCAGATGAGTAAGATCCACAGGCGGAAGCCCTTCCAGCAGCAGATCAACGACTTTAATTCCACCCATGCGACAGAGCAGTGCGAGTGCGTTGATCTGTCGTTCTTGCGGATGGTCCTTGTGATCCAACCACGCACAGCGCTCTTGCAGACTGCGTAACTCGACTTTGTGGATCTGCTGCCCTGCCTGCAGTAGGCGGTCACCGAGCTGGCGAATCTGGCGTGATACTTTTTCGCTTTGTGTGAGCAAATCCGGACGTCTGTATTCTGTTGATCGTCTCTCTGTGAGGTCTTCTAGTTCACTGGCGAGGTGTTCCAATTGGTCGCGATCCGCTATTCCTTTGCGAGCACCGGGGAACTGCGCCAGCAGGTGCTCCGGCCAGGGTGAACCCGGGCGCGGCGGCTCTTCGACTGGAATGCCGTAGCGCAGGAGAGTATCGCGATCCTCACGCAACTGCAATTGTATGTGTGTGCGCGGCATCCGGTGTGGTCGGCAAAGACCAAGTGCTTCGTAGGCAAGATCCAACTGCAGCTGATAAGACATTTCTCCTGGTCCGAGGACAGTTAGCCATGTATCACACAGCCAGTCCTGAAGTAACGGCCGCGTGAGCACGGTGGGTGTAACACGTCGAACATCCTTTGGCAGTTTTGCTACTTCAGGCCGGACACGTTTTCCCCACTGGTCTTCCACGAAGAAATCGGCCCTCGAATCGATTTCAACTTGAATTCGTTGGCCTTGTGAGCGAAGCACTTCTGTTTGTGATACAAGTGCCTCCTTCAGCTGATTCGCATTATCTGCGAGCGCTGTCCAGAAGGGAACTGCCAGTTCGCGCGCATCGGGATCAGAAGGATCCAGCAATAGCAGACCATGATGCGCGAAGATCCTCCTCATGTAGTGACGAAATTGATCTGCCAAATCCTTCGCTTGAAGAAGTGTATCACGAATCTGTCCTAGTTCTACGCATGGATAGGCGCCAAGGCTGTTCTCAAATTGTGATACGGCGTCTGCCCGCGTTTCTTCGCTCAGCGGAAGATGACCGACGCTGCATCCGGCAGACTCTGTGCTCTGCTCATATACAATGCGGCGGCCCGGTAAATGCAGGCGTGCGGCTTCGGCCCAGTCGTGATCGTTACCCTCCATCCAGAACACGCAAACGGTTGGAGATGAAAGGCTGCGTGATACACGCAGGAGATCGAGCGTCTTGTAAAGCACCAGTGCGGGCCCAAGCATCAATCCGCATTGCTGACCGGTGATCAGAACTAAAGAGTCAGGGTTGCGCAGCCGCTCCATCGCCGCCGTTTCTGCGTCGCAGGGGGTAGGCGTTTGTGCTGAAATCAGCTCTGCCAATCGACGGCGTTTGTCCAAAAGGGCTGATTCAGGACTTTCTTTCAGCATTGGGCCTCCCTGGAAAAAACAAGAATACTGCGCGCACTTTCGGGGCTCCAGGGTGAGCCTTCCAGATCGCCAAGATGAAGTTGTAGCCTTAGTTGCGGCAGTCGTGTTACAAACCAATCGGGTTCATAGAGTTTGACGCGCTCAACGCCGTGGCCGGTGTTTTTGGGATTGCGGCCCTCTGTGGGGAAGTAGCGAATTTGTTTCTCCACCATGTTCAGATCCTCGCGGATGCAGCGTGTCTCCTCGACTGTGGTACCGCCGTTGTGTCGTTGACTTCTGGGCACTAGTCCCTTGCGAAGTGCTTGCGGATTGAGATAGTCAATCAGCAAGCGGCCACCCGGTGCAAGCAAATCCGCCATGGCAGAAAGTTGCGCTTCATTGTCCGTATCACGCTCGCAGTAGCCGAAACTTGTAAACAGCGATAGCACCCAGTCGAAGCCGCCACGAAGCGGAAGCTGATGGAAGTTTCCGCGCAGCCAGGTTGGAGCTTGTGAGGACGGCAGCTTCGTGCTCGCTTGAGCCTGCCGAAGCAGGAACATGGAGTAGTCGAGGGCCAACACATGAAAGCCCATGGAGGCTAGTTGAATGCTGTAGCGGCCAGCGCCACAGCCCAGGTCCAACACGCGATCTCCCTTGGCGTCGGGGCGCAAGCTGGCGTGTTTGGCCAGCGATAACAGCGCGCGCTGTGCTTCGTCCGGATCGCGATGAGCATATACGGTTGCATACGCTTCTTCAAACCAGTCTTTGTGCCAGTGGGAGTTTTCTTCCATGCAGTCCTCGCTTGTGCGGATCTCTCCGCGCCTATTCCTGCTCGGAATGAACGGTGCCTCAAGCAGGCATTTGCCCAATCAAACTAGGAATTCTGCAGAACTTGCAATTCGCTTGGTAATAACAAGAAAAACTGAAAACGGCCCCGCGGGGCCGTCTGCATTGGCTGGTTGTCTGCCCTTAGACCACATTGGATAGCGCGGCTAACAGCCGGTCGCTTAGCGTATCCATGACCTGTTCGCTGAAGTAGTCGCGATTAAGCACGCGGCGTCGAATGCCATCGGTTTCGCGTCCCGGCGCCTGAAGGCTGGGGTCGTCTTTCAGTTGGTCGAAGATCTCGCCCGCCAATTGACGGTCGAAGACGATGCCTTCCCGGCTAAGTTCTGCGGTCAGCTCGCTCAGGATCCGCTCGCGGCTGGCGGCCAACTCTGCGCGAGGACATGCTTCCATGAGGCGTGTCAACATGCGGCAAAGCTGGATGAAGGTTTCAGTGGATGTATGCACGGCCATTCCTCGTATTCAGACCTCAGCGGTATCGGCAGAACTCCCGAAGTTCTGAAGGCCTAAAGTAGTCTTTCAACGAGGAAATTGCTCCCTTGTTGTGAGGGCTGCAGCTTTTGCCCCGTGCCGACGGGTACCAAATGCTATCCTCATGTGACACAAAGAGTTGTCAGGAGGCCAGATCGTGTCTACAGGAAAATCTCACGAGGCTTGGGTGCGTGAGCGTGCGGAACTTCAGGAGCGCTATCAAGCAAGGGCCAATCTGGGAATAAAACGCATGCTGGCACAGGACCATCGTGCCTACCTAGATGGAGCCTTGAGCGCGACCACCAAAGAACTATTGGGACTAGTGGCCAGCATGGTCTTGCGGTGTGATGACTGCATTCACTACCACCTGGCAAATTGTGTTGATGCGGGCTATTCGCGAGAGCAATTGTTGGATGCTTTCGAAATCGCCCAGCTTGTTGGCGGGACAATTACCATTCCTCACCTGCGCAGAGCCTTGGTTTTGCTCGAAGAATTGCTACCGGAGGCGGGGGATGCGCTTTGATTCACCTCTCGAATCCGTGACACTCCTTCGGCGCTACAAGCGATTTCTGGCGGATGTGTTGACGGCCGATGGTACAACAATGACCGTGCATGTCCCCAACAGCGGAAGGATGACTTCGTGCCTCGGCGAGCGCTGGCCAGCCTGGGTAAGTTGTAGTAACAATCCTCGGCGAAAACTCTCGCATACACTGGAATTGGTCGATGCAGGCAGTTCTCTTATAGTAGTGAACACGCTACGCGCCAACCAGCTTGCCGAGGAAGCCTTGCGCGCTGGCCGCATTGCTGCACTGCGCCAATACTCAGAGTGGCGACGGGAAGTGAACTACGGAGAAGACAGCCGAATCGATCTTCTTGGTTGCGATGCGAACGGTGCTTTGTGTTACGTCGAAGTGAAGAGCGTGACACTGCTTACGGAAGAGGGCACTTTGGCTTTTCCGGATGCACCAAGTCAGCGGGCACGTAAGCACATGCGCGAGCTGGAGCAGATGGTGATACAAGGTCATCGTGCAGTCGTTCTTTTTGTTGCGATGCGCGAGGACGCAGATCGCTTTCGACCGGCGACAGACATTGATCCTGCCTACGCCACTGCATTAAAGGAGGCTGTATCACGTGGCGTGGAGTTGATGGTTTGGCAGGCTTCTGTCTCGCCGCATGAGCTGGAGCTTGTGCGGGAAATCTCCTACGATTTGTTGTGATACATACTCTCTAATCAAGTACGGCAGTCACTCGATAGAATCGGCTTGTGATACCAGGGCTGCAGTCTGTGTAGCCGGGAATAGCAACCGTGTCAAGTAACACGAAAGGACCGTAAGCAGCATCTGCGTAATACACATTGTAAGAGTCAGCTCCTGCAACGGCATTCCACTCCAAAGTGAAGCATCCACTGCCAGCGTTGAATGAAGCGCTTAGCAATACACTTGTGCTGCCGCTGCTGCCTGGATAGGTCGCTCCTGCCGGAGCGGAAAGGAAGGCCCAGCTGCCGCCCATGTGGAAATCGAAGTAGCGGGTGCTTTCCTGCGAAGTTAGGCGCAGGGCCAGGTACTGACCGACCGGGACGCTCAACACTTCGGCCGAAGTTGTGTAGGCGTGTGTCCAGTAGTTGGCGTAGCCTGTTAAGGTAACAGCTGGTCCGGGAGTGAAAGTCGATCCATCCCAGACTCCCACCTCCAGCAGGACAGTTGGATGGTCATTGTATTCATAGTTCAACACACCTGTCCACGCCGTAGAATCGAGCGCACTGCCTGCCGGAAAAGCGATCTCCTCGGTGGCACATTCATCGGCAATCCAAAGATGCGACTCGCCGGCTTCCAGTCGCAGCAGGCCACCGTTGATGCGCGGGTCGTTGTGATACATTGTGTTGCCCATCCCTAAGTACCAGACTGCGGAACAGTATTGCTCAGGAGTTGCCATCAAGGGATTCGGGTCTTGTATCACATCCTGCACAAAGGGTGTATCACCAAATCCATCACCGTCGGCGTCGGTACCCGAGTAGGAATCAAAATAGTTGCCAGGAAAACTCTTGCTGTCTATGCCTTCGTAGCTCATGCCAAGGCGGACGGGCGAATACCAGTGCTGGTTCGCGCCGCTCGTGGGATGAAGATTCACCAGGTTATCGGCAATGGTATTTTGGAAAGCGTAGAAATTGTTGCAGTTATAGAGTTCTACACCATAGCCCGTGTTATGCTGGATGGAGTTGTGGTTAAAGCGTGAGAGTCCGTAAGAAGATAGATAGACGCCCGCCTCGGAATTGTGCTCGAAGCTGTTCCCCGAGATGTTGATACGACTCATGAAGTAGCCATGAAGCCCGTAGCGGTTGTAGTCGCAAGTGTTGGCACAAAAGTCCTCGAAACTGCTGTTGTAGCTGTAATACATGCCGTAATCGTTGTAGCACAGAGTGTTTCCGTGAACCACGGTGTTAGTTGTGCCGTGTACGCCAATGCCGAAGGCGGTTTCGTAAATGTCGCTCGTATTGTAGCTGCAGATGTTGTTACGTATCACGGTGTGGGAGGAGCCGTGAATCCAGATTCCCGCATTCTCGTTATAGTTGCACGTATTGTTCTCAATCAGCACGCCCACCGACGATTGCCCGACATGGATTCCTGTGTTGTTGTAGTGCGTCGGACTCCAGCCAGCCACGCAATGATGAATCCAGCCGCCATTGACTCCGCTGTAAATGACCGCCGTGCCGTAGGGGCATCCATAGAAACTGATGCCGGAAACTTCAACGCTGTCGGCTGTGATTTCCAGGATGGTGTCCCACTCAACAGGCGTGCTCCAGAAGGTAGACTCCGCTCCCTCTGAGGAGGTAAGAGTCAGCGGCAGTGTTACCTCGACATTTTCGATGTATGTGCCCGGGAGCAACAAAATTGTATCACCGGCAACGGCATCGTCTACGGCCGCCTGAATGCTGGAGTATGGTGCACCGGCGCCAACTTCCAGTGTATCAGCATGTAGTACTGCAGCAAAGAGCAACAGGGCGAAAAGCAGACCGATAACTCTGACATTTTGCAGCACAGAAATCACTAGCGTGAACATACGTCCCCCTATGTCAGGCTTCTCGTGAGTACTTGGCGGCCGGGCAAGACCGCAGGCGGTATTCTGGCACTTTTGCTTGCTGATGCAAATAACAAAGTGAGCCTCGCTGAATACAAAAGCCCCGACAGAATTCTGCCGGGGCTCCGTGTGATCCACCATTGCGCGGCTATTTCACCAACACCATTTTCTTTGTGCTGGAGCCAGCTGGCGACTCAAGCCGGTATAGATAGACGCCGCTTGAATAGGACGAGCCGTCAAAGGCAATTGAGTGTGATCCTGCCGTTTGCTGACCGTCGAGCAGAACTTCCAATAACTGTCCCTGCAGGTTGTAGATCGCAAGTCGCACTTCTGCCGCCTGGGCAAGTACGAACTCAATCTGTGTCACAGGGTTGAATGGATTGGGGTGATTCTGCTTCAGCTCAAAAGCACACGGCTGTTTCGGGTGTGATACAGCCACATCAAACATGCCATAGGTCTCGTACTGGTCGATGAGCTCGGGCAGTAATGGCTCGATATCCAAGCAGGGGACGTCACCCGCGTTCAGCGCTTCCTTGTATTCGATGCGATAGAAGACATCGGGACGGCCGGTGAAGAAGAAGCCAAGCAACTGGTCGTGACTAGGCAGGCCATTGTAGTGCAAGTGGCTTTCGAACTTCGTTGAGGAGTAGGGTGGTAGTGTGCCGCTCCAGCCGCCAACGGGTATGTAACCGTTGCTCATCTTTACGTAGGCTTGCATCAGGTCCAGATTGCCCACACCGATGGCGTCATCGGGGTGACACACATAGGCGATGCTGTCCAGTTGTACCGCGTGAGGTGTTTCGTTAAGCAGCAGGATGGGCTCAACCCAGAGCAATGTGTCCATGATTCCCGGGGTTTCACCATCACCGCACCAGGCCGTCGGATACCAGCGGTACCAGCGCGTGTCATGAAGCAAACCTACACGGTCTTCGGCAGACCAGTCGTCGACGCTTCCTTCGTAGGGGATGATTTCGTCCACGCTTACTTTCGCGTATTCGACATCGTTGACCGTCTCGATCACGTTATCTTCAATGACCGAGCCAGCATCCAGGTCGTGAATCCACTGAATGTGCAAGTAGCCGTCTACGACTTCGGCCATACAAGGCCAGTCTTCGCTATGGCAGTTGGCCTCGCAGCCCTGTGATGAGCTGGCGGTGATGTTCACCGCTTCGCCCCAGGTCTCACCATTATCTGCACTGCATGCCACCAGTACATCTCGATTGCAGATACCCGCAGCGCTCGTGTCCGCGTACCAGGCTTGGCTCCACATGCAGTAGAGGTAGCCAGTATTCGGATCGACGCCCAGGCTGGGCCGGTCGATTTTTTGCCTCCAGGCATCGGGCCGCCCAATGTCCAAGGTGTCCTGGTCTGCCGGATTTACCTTCGCCGCACTCCCGGTGATCAGGCTCCAACTGCCGGTGTCCACATTGTGATGCAGGAGCTGATTACGCCCCAACCCCCAATTGACGTAGGTATTCATCAGCGAGTCGGCTTCTTCGCCGGAAAGATCCCAGATCAAATGCAGCGAGTCAGTGAAGTCTGTGGCACAGTCGAAGACCAGGTGCAAGTTGGCTTCTGCGGTGTGGTCGTAGATGGCATCCATCGAGCAATAGGAGGAACCGGTCAATGCAAAAGGCGTTGTGCACCCCTGCTGCCGGAAGCGGGTCAAATTGCGCTCGTTTCCGTCGGCGATTTCATCGGCGATATCTCCGTTCTCCGACTCGTAGAGATAGATGTCGTGATGCATCTGGCTGCCGACATGTTCGCCGCCGCCATCGAAGGGAAGATAGAAGGTGCGAAAAGTAAGCACAGCCACCTTGTCCGTCGTTGCGGACGCGGTTACGATGGAGCCCAGCGATTCTGATGTGGAGGAGATGATAGAGCAGCCGCCCGCATCCCAGGCTGTGCCGTTGCTGCTACGCACATAATAGCGCTCCGGTCCTTCCTCTTCGTAACACACAACGTGAATGCGATCCTGTGAGTCTACGGCCACATGCGGCCAGTAGATGTTACTGCCACAAGGCAGCGACAAGTTGTTGAAGGCCATTGTGCAGCCACCAAAGTCGGTGCCGATCCAGGGGAAGTTGTCGTTGTGGCAAGCTGGGACGCTGGAGTTTGGCGCCATGCCATTCGTTGGCGAAGCACCGGTCACGTCGATGGTCGGATAGCCGGTTTTTGTGTTCAGCATGTTTACGGGAGATTCCAGACTACCGTTTGTGTCAACACACCAGACCTTGACGCGTCGGTTGGAATCCAGATCGGTGCCGCCCATGAACACACCATGTACTGTACCATCGCTAGACACGGCCAGCATTTTGCTCTGACTTCCGTTGGCCTGGTAATCGTAACGCGTTGCACCAATTGTGGTGATCGTAACCGTGTCTGTATCACGGTTGTCCAGCTTCATAGGAGCCGCTGTTTGCAATGTCGCCGTCGGTATCACGTCCGCACAGGAATTGCGATGCGAGGGTACGGATCTGTCCTGAGGCCTGAAACCGAGATCAGCGTGGCGTGCGGCCAGACTGCTTCCCACTGCCAACAGCAAAAGTGACAGCATCAAAGAACTGCGCATAAGTCCTCCTGGAGTATGGTGAGATGTAGAGGCGGGATGCGCCAGTTCGGCTGTGCCAGTGCAGTTCAGGACTGATGGAGTGTTTCAGTCATGTGTCCAGCGGCAGCCTGTTCCGAGTACATCCCAGCGCTCTACCCAATGTGACAGTCGGCCCGTGCCTGCCGACAGTTACTCTTTCTGCGAATTCCCAAAAGGGGCTTTCGCAAAAAGCGAGAACCCGACCCTGACATGAAAAGCCGGGCCGGGTTTCAGAAAAAGAAACCGGAACGCGAATGCGTTCCGGTTTGTGTGCGAAGTGTTTGGCTGCTTCTACTTGGCCAAAATCATCTTGCGGGTTTGGGTGTTGCCTAGCGCATCAACGCGGTAGAAATACACACCACTGGCCAGGGCACTACCGTCAAAGGTGACCGTGTGCGGACCACCAGGCTGATAGCCGTCCACCAGTGTGGCTACTTCCTGACCAGCCAGGTTGAACACGCGCACGCTGACTTCGGCACCGCGTGGAATTACGTAGCTGATCTGCGTCGTCGGGTTGAAGGGATTCGGGTGATTCTGATTCAACACGAAGTTGACGGGTTGACGAGAAGATTCCACACCCGAGTAATCGCCCAAGGTCAGGGCCTCGTAAGACTCAGGTGTACTTGAGTCAAGCTGCTCAACGGTCATGCAAGGTTCATCGCCTTCGACTTCAACCGCATCCTTGTAGTCAATTCTGTAATACAAACTCGGACGGTTGCCGACGAAATTGAACGCCAACAGCTGATCATAGAGAGGATAGCCAGAGTAGGACACGATGCTCTGGAACTTCATCGCCGTGTAAGCGGGAATGGATCCATCCCACTCGGAGAGCGGAATGTACTGGCCGTTTACCTGCACCTTGGCATCAAGCTGGACCAGGCCAAGATCCTCGGGGGCGCCAAGTTGATCCAGTTCGTGATGCAGGAACTGGACGCTCTCCACTTGAACCGGATTGGGCGTTTCGTTCATGACGACAACAGGCTCGTACCAGGTGAGGGAATCCATGATGGCATCGCTTTCGCCATCACCACACCAGGCGACGCTGTACCATTTGTACCAGCGTGTTGTTTGCGCAAGCCCCACGCGGTTTAACGCATACCAATGTTCAGGATCTCCGTTGAAGGGAAGCACCGTTTCCACCGGCACGCGATGATAGATGACATCATTGGTGGTGGTGGAGCATTCTTCCATGGGAACACCACCGGCATCCCGATCGAGGACATAGGTGATGTGCAAGTAGCCGTCGGCGACCTCGGCAACACAGGGCCAGTCTTCGGCCTGGCAGTCACCAGCTTCACAATCGGGGGTGAAGGTATTGGTCAGATTGACCGGACGACCCCATGTCTCACCGTTATCATCACTACAGGCGGCAAAGACTTCGCCGTTGCAGAAATGCTCACCACTGCTACCCTCGCAGGCACCGCGATCGCTATCGAAATACTGAGACCAAACGCAGTACAGGTAGCCAGTTTCGGGATCGATGGCCAGACTGGGACGATCCTGCTTCATGCGCCAGCCGTTTACACGACCGATATCCATTGTATCACCTTCAGCCTCACTCAGCACACAGTTCGAACCGGCGATCAGGCTCCAGGATCCGGTATCGTAGTTATGATGCCAGAGCTGGCCCTTGCCCAGGCTCCAGTGCATGTAGACTTCCATCAGGCTGTCTTCGGCTGCTGCGTCCCAGATCAGGTGCAGCGAGTCGGTCCACTGGGGACCGCCCGAGTAGACGATGTGCAAGTTGGCGTCAGCGGTGCGATCGAAGATTGCGTCCACATCGCAGTACGCGCGGCTGCCCATCTTGCCAAAGGGGGCTGTGCTGTTGGGACCGAATTGGGTCACATTGATGCCGTTGCCTCCCGTGATTTCGCTTTCCACATCGCCGTCTTCGGCCAGGAACATCTCGATGTCATGGTGAATCTGGATACCGATATAACCTTCGCCCATGTCGTAGGGAATGTCTTCGATGCCGGTTTTATTGAAGGTCAGTACAGCCACGCGACCACTGGTCTTGCTGGTTGCGACCATTCCGCCAAGACCCTCGGAATCCTCGGTAATGGCGACACAGGAAAAATCCCAGGCCGAACCCGCGGTGGAGCGCTGATACCAGTGGTAATTGGGATCAGCGGAGTCGCTTGAAGAATAGCTGACCACGTGGACCCTGTCCTGATTGTCCACGGCGACGTGCGGCCAGAGACGATCGGTGCCGCAATTGGACATCAACGAACTGAAGGCATTGGTGCAGCCTTCAAAATCAACAGAGAACCAGGAGGCAGAGGGAGTGGCGGTATGCAAACCCACTACAGTGGAATTGGGTGAGAAGCCGTTTGTGGGAGCGGCACTCGTCACGGCAAGTGTGGTATAACCGGTTTTGGTTGACAGGACATTCGTCGCAGAGGCGATTGTGTTCAGTTCGCTATCGACGCACCAGGCCTTTACTCGACGATTGGCTCCGGTATCACCACCCATAAAGGTGCCGTGCACCATGCCATCGCTTGAGACGGCAATCATTTTGCTCAAGGTGCCGTTGCCCTGGTAATCGTATTCCGTGTTGCCGACGACGACCATCTCATCCGTGAGCTGGTGGGGGCCTGACTTGACGGTGGCAGCCGTCGGAAGATCAGCATCGAGCGCGACGTGTAGCGCAGGTGCATTCGGTGTCTGCGGCAAGCCTTGGCCAAGTTGGTCGGCATTGCGTGCAGCAGCACTACCCGTAACAAGTAGCGAACACGTCGCGACGAAGAGCGACAGAGTCAGCAGTTTGTGCATGGTGTACCTCATTTGCGGATGAAAGTGTATGTGACAAGTGGTGTAAATCTAAAGACTAACCCGACACCGTTCAAGCACAAA
This sequence comes from Candidatus Delongbacteria bacterium, assembly GCA_963663545.1. Lineage (GTDB taxonomy): Bacteria > CAIWAD01 > CAIWAD01 > CAIWAD01 > CAIWAD01. The sequence goes on along the minus strand of OY760505.1, from coordinate 1,035,342 downwards.
GGGGTTCAGCGTCAAGTTTGTGCACCTACAAAGCAGGACTGCAAAAGCAGAGCTATGTGAACTGGTTCGGACATGTTTCATGGACCGTAGACTTGTTCGCAGAAGTAAACTTCGCAATATTAAACATCTGTGTTCTCTACCGGTCTGTTCACAGAAATAGCGAGGATATGTTTATGAGCGAGAGTCGCAACGTCGTGATCATCGGTGGTGGCCCGGCAGGGCTGACAGCGGCCATTTATGCTGCCAGGGCCAATCTTGAACCGTTGTTGATTGAGGGAATGCAGCCCGGCGGCCAGCTGACGATTACTACCGATGTCGAGAACTTTCCGGGCTTTCCTGACGGTGTCATGGGGCCGGAACTGATTGATAACCTGCATCGTCAGGCAGAGCGTTTTGGCACCACATTTCTTGATGGCACGGTAGAGAAAGTTGAGCTCGGCCAGCGCCCCTTCAAGCTGACTGTGGAGGGAGAAGAACTGCTTGCCAGCAGTCTGATCGTCGCCACCGGCGCCTCCGCCCGTCTGCTGGGCATCCCCGGAGAGCGTGAGCTGATGGGCTTTGGCGTCAGCGCTTGTGCCACCTGCGATGGCTTCTTTTTCAAGGATCGCGAGATCTGCGTAATCGGTGGCGGCGACAGCGCCCTTGAGGAGGCTACGTTCCTTACAACATTCGCCAGCAAGGTTACGCTGATTCATCGTCGCGATCAGTTCCGTGCTTCGCCCATCATGGTCCAGAAGGCCGAGGCGAATCCGAAGGTGCATTTCCTGCTAAACCAGCGCCCCCTAGCTTTCGAGGGCGATCCGCAGTCGGGTGGATTGCAGAAGGTGCTGCTTGAGGACGCCTTGAGCGGCGAGCAGAGCGAGCTGGTTGTAGAGGGTGCCTTTGTTGCTATTGGCCACACACCAAATACAACTCTGTTCAAAGGCCTGCTCGACATGGATGAGAACGGCTATCTCAAATGCCAGGGGCGTACTACGCACACAAACATCCCCGGCGTGTTCGCTGCGGGTGATGTGGCCGATCATCGCTACCGTCAGGCCATTTCAGCTGCGGGCAGTGGTTGCAGTGCGGCCATCGACGCCCAGCGTTTTCTGGACGAGCAGGGCGAGTAAGTCCACGGCAACAGAGGTGGATTCTTCTGGTTGCGCCTAAGCCTTTCATGGGAGCCGGCATGTCATTTCAGTTCACACCTGCGGAGCTTGAAGAGGCGGAACGCATTCTGGCCCGCTATCCAAGCCGCATGAGCGCTACTCTTCCGCTGCTGCACCTTGCACAGGCTCGCGAGGGTTTCATCAGCGATGGCGTTGTTGAAGAGGTCGCGCGTCTGGTGGATGTATCACCCTTGCACGTTGCCGATGTCGTCAGTTTCTACACAATGTATCACCGCAGGGCAGTCGGTCGCCATTTGATCAGCGTGTGCCGGACGCTTTCCTGTGATCTGATGGGAAAGCAGAAGCTGGTGGAGTATCTGTGTAATCGCCTGCAACTCGGTGAAGCCCGTGAGGGCACCGATGCACAGGGCCAGTTCACGCTGGAACAGGTGGAATGCCTTGGAGCCTGCGGTGGTGCGCCTACGATCATGATCGATGGCGTGTATCACGAAAGGATGACGGTCGAGAAGCTCGCCACACTTTTGGACGAGCTCACGGCAGCGGGAGGTCGTGATGCGCAGTGAATTCCTCTGCTTTCCGCAACTGCAGCATAAAGGACGCCAGGGCCTGAATGAGTATCAGGCGGCTGGCGGTTACAGCCAGCTTTTTCGCGCCTTGCAGGAATTGCAGCCGCAGCAGATTACCGATCTGGTCAAAGCCAGCGGTCTGCGTGGGCGTGGCGGTGCGGGCTTTCCCACCGGAGTGAAGTGGGGATTTTTACCCAAGCAGAGCAGTAAACCCGTCTATCTGGTGTGTAATGCCGATGAGGGCGAACCCGGTACCTTCAAAGATCGCGAGATCATGCTCCGCGCGCCACACCAGCTGGTTGAGGGGATGGCCATTGCTGCCCGCGCCATCGGTTGTCACACGGCCTATGTATACATTCGCGGCGAGTTTCGCGATGAGGCGGCCAGTGTGGCCGAGGCCATTCGCGAAGCCCGGGAGGCGGGTCTGCTGGGACGCAATACCATGGGTCTGGGCTGGGATTTCGAGCTGCATGTATCACCGGGTGCCGGTGCTTATGTGTGCGGAGAAGAAACCGCGCTGCTGAATTCTCTCGAGGGCCGTCGCGGTCTGCCGCGCAACAAACCGCCCTTTCCCGCTGTTGAGGGCCTTTACGGCTGTCCTACCATCATCAACAATGTTGAGACGCTGGCCGCATTGCCGCCCATCTTGCAGCATGGCGCCGATTGGTACATCGGCCTGGGTACACAGGCCAGCCCGGGGACGAAACTGTTTTCGGTCAGCGGTCATGTGAACCGGCCCGGTGTGTATGAAGTGCGCTTGGGCACGCCCCTGATGGCTTTGCTGGAGGAGGACTGCGGCGGAGTACTTAACGGTCGCAAACTTAAAGCCGTCATTCCTGGTGGCAGTTCGGTGCCCATGTTGACGGCGGACGAATGCCGGGAGCTGAAGCTGGATTACGAAGGCTGCCAGGCGGCGGGTACTATGCTCGGCTCTGGCGGTGTCATTGTGATGGATGAAAGCGTGTCGATTCCGCACGTGGTGGCCAATCTGGCTCATTTCTACGCTCATGAGAGCTGTGGTCAGTGCACGCCCTGCCGTGAAGGTACTCACTGGATGAATGAAATCATTCAGCGTCTGGTGCAAGGCCAGGGCCATCGCAAGGATATTGACCTGCTGTTGGAGATCTGCGATCGCATCAGCTTCCGGACCATTTGCGCCCTGGGCGATGCGGCCACGGGACCGGTTCGTTCCTCTATCACGCGCTTCCGCAATGAGTGGGAAGCGCTGGTGCGCTAAGCAAAAGGAGACTGCCTTGGAGGTCTTGCTTTTCTGGCTGCTCAGCCTTTTGGCCCTGACCGGGGCCGTGCTGGTGGTTGTGCGGCGGAGCCCTGTGGATTGTGCACTGGCCCTGCTGCTGACCATGATTGCTTTGGCCGGACACTACCTGCTGCTGCACGCCTGGTTCCTGGCTGTAGTGCAACTGCTTGTCTATGCGGGCGCTGTACTTGTGCTCTTCCTCTTCGTGATGATGCTGCTTGACCTGCGCGGGACCCTTCCCGGCGTACGCCTACCCTACCCAAAACGACGCTGGTTCTTTGCGCTGGTGGGCGCTGGCCTGATGGTCGCGTTGGCCGGGACTCTGCGGGGAATCGGCCTACTGCCTAGCGCCGTGTTGCAGGAGGGCTTCGGCACTGTAGAGGCTTTTGGCAGCCTGCTGTACCAACGGTGGTTGTGGCCCTTTGAGCTTGCCGGCATCTTGCTGCTGGTTGCCATGATTGCTGCGCTGGCTCTTGCCCGCCATGCCAGGCACGCCAAACCAGGAGGTGAAGCCTGATGATGCTGGGACTTAAACACTTCATGCTGCTGGCAATCATGCTTTTTGGCACGGGTGCCATTGCCGTGTTGGTTCGTCGCAACATGTTGGTCGTGCTGATGGGTGTCGAACTGATGCTGAACGCTTCCAATCTGCTGCTAATCGCCGCAGCGCGCTATCACGCTTCCATGGACGGTCAGTTGTTGGCCTTCTTTTCCATGACTGTGGCTGCTGCTGAAGTGGCAGTGGGACTGGCGTTGGTCGTTCTACTCGTTCGCCGGCATGGTAGCAGTCACATCGACCGCATCAAGTATTTCAGGCACTAGTTAGACAAACAGGATACCGGGATGGAACACATCGATACTTCCAGTATGACCACCCTGCTGTTGCTGGTGCCGCTCTTGCCTCTGGCTGGTGCCGCACTAAATGCATTGGTCGGCAGGAAGCTCGGGCATACCCTCAGTGGGCTGCTGGCTACGTGTGCCGTGGGCGCCTCTTTTGCGCTTTCCTTGCTTCTGTTCGGGCGACTGAGCGCGCTCCCTGTGGAATCCAGAGAGATTCTAGTGCATGTCGCCGACTGGATCAGCGTCGGCTCGCTCTCGCTGCAGTGGACGCTTCTGCTTGATCCGCTCTCCATGGTCTATCTGCTGTTCGTGACAGGTGTTGCCACGCTGATTCACCTTTACAGCATCGGCTACATGAAGGGCGACAGCGGGTTCGCACGCTATTTTGCCTACCTCAACCTGTTCTGCTTCAGCATGTTGACGCTGGTGCTGGGAGGCAATCTGCTGGTCACTTTCCTGGGCTGGGAAGGCGTCGGGCTTTGCTCCTATCTGCTCATCGGCTTCTGGTTCGAAGACAAGGCCAAGGCCAGTGCTGGTAAGAAGGCTTTCATCGTCAACCGCATTGGCGATTTCGGCTTCCTGCTCGCCATGTTCTTCCTCTTCAAACATCTGCACGTACTCGATTATCCTGCCATTAACGATGCGATCGCGCACTTCCACGTTGGCCACTGGTTGCCAACTGCGGTAGCGTTGCTGCTCTTTCTGGGCGCGACGGGCAAGAGTGCGCAGATTCCACTCTACGTCTGGCTTCCGGACGCCATGGCTGGCCCCACGCCCGTTAGCGCATTGATTCACGCCGCAACCATGGTAACCGCTGGCCTCTATCTGCTGGCGCGCACGCATTTGATCTTTCTGCTGTCGCCCCTTGCCATGACAACGGTGGCCGTTGTAGGGGCCTTGACGGCGCTCTTTGCGGCCACCATTGCACTGACGCAGTACGATATCAAGAAAGTGCTGGCATACTCCACTGTGTCACAGCTCGGTTATATGTTCCTGGCAATGGGAGTAGGAGCCTTTTCAACCGGCCTGTTCCATGTAGTGACACATGCCTTTTTCAAAGCCCTGCTCTTCCTTGGAGCCGGTGCCGTGATTCATGCTATGCATCATGTGTATCACGAGGTCGGCGATCACAAGCGTGATCCACAGGATATGCGCAATATGGGCGGATTGCGGTGTCACATGCCCATCACGTACTGGACTTTCCTGGCGGGTACTTTGGCCATTACGGGCATTCCGCCTTTTGCTGGCTTCTTCTCGAAAGATGAGATTCTCTGGCAGGCCTTTGCACGAGGACATTGGTTCCTTTACGCTATCGCGCTGATCACAGCCGCTCTCACCAGCTTCTACATGTTCCGCTTGCTCATTCTGACTTTTACCGGCAAGCATCGCGGCAAGCCCGGCGAGGACAAACACCTGCACGAGAATCCCTTGGTTATGACCTTCCCGCTGATGGTGCTGGCTGTTTTGTCCACCATCGCCGGATTCTGGGGACTCCCGCACATCCTCGATTTTGCCCACATGGGCAATCGCTTCGAAATCTGGTTAGAGCCGGTCTTTGCGCATGCTGAGCATCTTCACGGCCACTCTGCTCACGGAAGCGCTTCCCTTGAATGGGGGCTGATGCTGTTGTCGGTTGTGGTGGCGTTGGGTGGTTTATGGCTCGCACGGCGCAAGTACGGACAGCAACCCAAACTTGCAGAGCCGACACGCGGACTTGCAGCGGTCTTGTATCACAAATGGTACGTCGACGAGTTGTATGAGGGTGCCGTGATACGTCCTGTTCATCAACTCTGCACTGCCTGCTGGAAATTCGTGGATGTTGCAGTAATAGATGGAGCTGTCAATGGTACTGCTGCATTGTGTGCACGACTCGGCCGTGCAACAAGAGTGACGCAGGCTGGTACATTGCCCGTCTATTTAACGGTGATGGCTGCAGGGGCCGCCTTGGCCCTGGCCTGGATCTGCTGTTTCTGAGCCAAAACGGGACGCAATCATGAGCGAGTATATCCTGCCTCTGGTAACCTTCTTTCCCCTGCTGGCAATGCTGATTCTGTTGTTAATGCCAGCCAGCGCGAAAGGACTTCTACGCTGGACGGCGCTGCTGCTGGGGCTCGTCGAGTTCGGGCTATCCATACCGCTGTGGACGGCCTTCTCGGTGGCGGATGCGGGTCACATGCAGTTTGTGATACAAGCCGAATGGCTGCCTGTGTTACATGCCCAATTCCACATGGGCCTTGATGGCATCAGCCTGATGCTGGTGTTGCTGACAACGCTGCTGCTTCCCGTGGTTATTGTGGGCACCTGGCGCGAGGAGCGTCACCTGAAAGCCTACCTCGCCATGTTCTTTTTGCTAACCGTGGGTATGGTCGGTGTTTTCGTTGCGCTGGATCTGATTCTGTTCTATGTCTTCTGGGAGCTGGTGCTGATCCCGATGTATTTCCTCATCGGTATCTGGGGTGGACAACGCCGCATTTATGCAGCGGTGAAATTCTTCCTCTACACCATGGCCGGTTCGGTGCTGATGCTCATCGCCATCTTGTTTCTCTATTGGAACACGCATCTGCCCGCGGGGGGCCACAGCTTCAACCTGCTAGAGATCTACCGCTACAATGTGCTCGCCCCCGGTTTGCAGCGCTGGCTGCTGGCCGCCTTTGTGCTGGCCTTCGCCATCAAGGTGCCCATGTTTCCCTTTCACACCTGGTTGCCGGATGCGCACGTTGAAGCGCCCACCGGTGGCAGTGTGATTCTGGCGGGTGTGTTACTGAAAATGGGCACGTACGGCCTGTTGCGCTTCGCCATGCCGCTGTTCCCCGACGCACTACACGCCGCATTGCCGCTCTTGGTGGCCTTGTCCGTAATCGGCATTCTCTACGGTGCCTGGGTCTCGATTGTCCAGCAGGACATGAAGAAACTGGTGGCGTATAGTTCTGTGTCACACATGGGTTTTGTGACACTCGGTCTATTCGCGCTCAACAGCCAGGGAGCCAGCGGTGCCGTGTTACAAATGGTCAATCATGGTATCACCACCGGCGCGCTCTTTCTTGCCGTTGGCGTAATCTACGAGCGGCGTCACACGCGCATGATTGCCGAGTTCGGTGGTCTTGCGCGATCCATGCCCGGCTACGCGTTTGTCTTGGTCTTTCTGGCGCTGGCCTCAATCGGTCTGCCTGGACTCAACGGATTCGTCGGCGAGTTCCTTACGCTGCTGGGTGCGTTCCAGAGTCACCCGATGGCCGCCAGCTTGGCCGCAACCGGTGTAATCTTCGCCGCAGTTTATCTGCTGTGGATGGTGCAGCGTGTGCTCTTCGGGCCGCTGGACAATCCCAAGAACTCTGCCCTTGGCGATCTGAATCTGCGTGAATGGCTGGTCTTTGTACCGCTGATGTTGCTGATGCTCGTACTGGGCGTTTGGCCTGATCCGCTACTTGAGCGAATTGAGCCCGCCGTGTCAGCCACGCTGCAGATGCTGCAGTAGGAGTGCGAGTACGTATCACGGGTAGATGTGTGATACGAGTACCGGAGCCTGCGACGAAAAAGGACGAGAGAATCGCATGGATTGGATGCAAATGAATCTGCCCGGCTTGATGCCGGAATTCCTGCTGGCCGGCGGCGGGTTGCTGCTTTTGCTTGTGGGTGCCTTTAGTCGTGCGGAGTCACAGCTGCCACGTCTGGTAGCCTTGCTGATCACTCTGGTTGCACTAGGCGTCAGCCTGCATCCCCTAGGTTCCGGGGGCCCGGCAATGGCGGGTTCTGCGAGCCTGGACGCGCTTAGCACGGCTGCACGCCTGGTGGTGCTGATTGTATTACTCATGTTGCAAGTGGCCGCTGACGGTGCGATCCGTCGACGTCATTTACCGCAGACCGAGTATCACGGCCTGAGTCTGTTTGCCGCAGCGGGAATGCTGGCGCTGGCGTCTGCCGGCGATCTGGTCACTTTGTTTCTCGGCATCGAAGTGCTTTCCCTTGCCCTTTACGGCATGGCAGGACTGCTGGCGGGACGCCTGAGCGGGCGCGAGGCTGCCATCAAGTATTTCATTACCGGATCTTTTGCCAGCGCGCTGCTTCTGTTTGGCATGGCCTTGCTCTTTGCCGCTTCCGGTACGCTACGGTTTGCAGGGCTAAGCCAAGGCCTGGCGCAGAGCGGTATGGATCCCGCCGCTGCTGGTGGACTCGTACTGGTGCTGGCTGGCCTGCTCTTCAAAGTGGGCGCAGTGCCTTTCCATCAGTGGGTGCCCGATGTCTATCAGGGTAGCAGCGCTCCCGTGACTGCTTTCATGAGTACGGCAGCCAAGGCGGCGGCTTTCGCCGGTTTCGGTCGCTTGCTGATCGCTGGCCTCGAAGGACAGCAGGCGTGGTGGATGCTCTTGTTGGCGGTGGCGGCCGCATTGACGATGGTTGTGGGCAACCTTATCGCTCTGCCGCAGGACAACGTAAAGCGCATGCTGGGCTGGTCGGCTGTAGCACACGCTGGTTATCTGACACTTGGACTCACCGTTGCCACTGGCGAAGGCCTGCAGGCGGTGCTGTTCTATCTGCTACCCTACGCGCTGGCCAACGTTAGTCTCTTTCTGCTCGCAGCAGAAGTAACACGCGAGGGCGGCGGCAGCTATCACATTGAAGAGGTTCGCGGCCTGGGGCGGCGTCATCCATGGGTGGCCGTGCTCTTGACCGTATTTCTGTTGTCGCTGGCGGGCATTCCGCCCTTGGCTGGTTTCCTCGGCAAGTTCTGGCTCTTTTCATCTGCGGTGGAATTACGCTACACCGGCTTGGCCGTCCTGGGTATTCTGGCGAGTGTGCTCAGCGTGTACTACTACTTGCGTGTCGTGGTCTTTGCCTGGTTCCGTGATTCTGAGCAGGAAATTCAGACCTTGCCCTTCGACCGCGGATTGCTGGTAACGGCCAGTCTAGCGGGCATCGCCTTGCTTGTGCTGGGCATTTGGCCGGGGCTATGGTTGGAACTCTGCGGAAGTATCACGCTGTAGATGTGTCTTCGACTCCGTAGAGGAGTAGGATGAATCACACAAAAGACATTTTCGAGGCCCAGGTGGAATGTCCATTCGGGCCTCTTTCGCTCTGGTTTGAGCGAGATGAGGATGGCGCGACCTATCCAATTTGGCTGGCACCAAAGTACAAGTGCCCGGAAATACGTCAGCGCCCAGCAAAGGGCTTTCTCAAACGGCTTGGATCGCACCAGGTGTATCACTGTGATACTCCCGCTGTGATACAATCGTGGTTTGACGACTATTTCAGCGCTAAACAGTGGACCAGCCAAAAGGTTTTGCGACTTTACGGCACGCTCTTTCAGCAGCAAGTCTGGCTGGCACTGGCTCAGATCCCCTTTGGAGAACAACTGAGCTACGCTGATCTGGCCGGAAAACTGAGTTGCCCTACTGCGGTTCGTGCCGTGGCGGGTGCGGTGGGAGCCAATCCCTTGCCGATTCTGCTTCCCTGTCACCGCGTTGTGTATCACAACGGTGGAGTGGGCGGATTTGCATTGGGCTTGGAGTGGAAGGCCCGTTTGCTGGCTCATGAGGGCTGGCAGCGTCAGGTGTTCGATTTATGGAGACGGGAGGATTCATGAAGCGTCTGATACCCTTGTGGTGCGTGGCTCTGTTGCTGTTTCTGCCCCTGCTGGGCAACAGCGGAAATGCATCCCTGCTGGCGGCAGAAGAACATGCACAGAATGTGCACGTAGAGCACGCCGGTGAAGGTGGCGATCATCAGCAGGTGGACACTCATGCGCAGGAACACGAGCAGGCTCACGGCAGTCTGCACGATGGCGAGACGCACGAGTTGCCACTTGGACAGCGCCTGCCCTTGTGGAGTGTGATCCCCTTTGTGGGCATCCTGCTTTCCATCGCAGTTATTCCGCTGGCCAAACCGCATTTCTATCATCATAACTTCGGCAAAGTGGCCGCCTTCTGGGCACTGCTCTTCGCGGTCCCCTTCTGGATTGCCTACGGTACCCACACGGCCCTGCACGCCATTCTACACATCTACGTGGTGGATTACATTCCTTTCATCATTCTGTTGTTCGGCCTGTTCACGGTTGCCGGTGGCATTGCGGTCAAGGGAAAATTGGCGGGTACGCCCATTGTCAACACGGGCATTCTGCTCATCGGCACACTGCTGTCAAGCTGGATCGGTACCACCGGCAGCGCCATGCTGCTCATCCGTCCGCTGCTCAAGAGCAATGAGAAGCGCCGTTATCGCGTGCATTCGGTCATCTTCTTCATCTTCCTTGTCGCCAACATCGGTGGCTCGCTGACGCCCATTGGCGATCCTCCGCTTTTCTTGGGCTTCCTGCATGGCGTCAAGTTCTTCTGGACCCTGCGCTGCTTCATGCCCATGCTCGTCAACGTGGTCGTGTTGCTGGTGGTGTTCTTTATCATCGACACCGTGCTGATGAAGAAGGAGCAGATCAGTGACGAGGGCGAAAAGGATCCCCTGCGTCTTGAAGGCGGCATCAACTTCCTGATGTTGCTGGGCATTGTGGGTGCCGTGATCTTCTCGGGCTCCTTCAATCATCACCCCGCCTTCTACGATCAGGCGCATCACGCTGCCAAGGGCATTACGCTGATGGGGGGCGCCCACCCGCTGGTGCTGCCGTACATCAACCTGGTTCGCGATTTGTTCATTCTGCTCATGGCCTGGGTTTCCCTTAAGCTGACCGCCAAGGCGACCCGCGAGGCCAACGAGTTCAACTGGTTCCCCATTCAGGAAGTGGCCTATGTCTTCGCTGGCATTTTCATGACCATCATTCCCGCACTGGAAATCCTACGTGCCGGTACCGAAGGTGCCTTGGGCTTCATTGTGGAGCGGGTCAGCGACACGGCGAGCTATTTCTGGGTCACGGGCGCTTTGTCCTCCTTCCTGGACAATGCCCCCACCTACCTCACCTTCTTCAACACCGCGCTGGGCCAGCAATTCCCCGGAATGGCCGAAGCGCAGGCCGTGCCCTTGTTGATGGAAGGCGCCACCACTTTGCTCGCCATCAGCTGCGGCGCGGTATTCATGGGTGCCAACACCTACATCGGCAACGCGCCCAACTTCATGGTGAAATCCATTGCGGAGCAGCGCGGCGTCAAAATGCCCAGCTTCTTCGGCTACATGTTGTGGTCGGTGGGAATCCTGATTCCAGTCTTCATTCTTGATACGCTGATCTTCTTCTAGATCCGCTTTCGTTCTTGACTGCCAGGCCCCGGGTCCGTGATGGATCCGGGGCTTTTGTTTGCCTGTCGGGTGCCGGATGCGAAGCAAACGCCAGGTGTCTTGTACCGGCATTCCCTGCTACGAGTGCATCGTCAGGTTGCGCTGAGCCCTCCGGCAACAGGATCGACGACGAATGAGGTTATAGGAGTACTCAGAAGTTCTGTCCAATCTCTTTGCCTGGATCTATCGTAAATGCTGATATTGCAATCATTTGATTGGTGATTCGTTGGACAGAACATTCAAGTACTCCTATACTGCGCTGCGCGGGCTATTTGTGCGCAGACCTGTGCCGACCGCAGGGGTAGACAAGTGTCGGAGCCCTGGAAAGAAAAAGGGGACCCCCTTTGCAGGCGATCCCCTGTGCATTCTAATAGTAGAGTGCTACTTGAGCAGGGTCAGACGCTGGACCTGGGTATCGGTCTCGGTCTGCAGTACCGCCAAGTAGATGCCGCTGGCAAGATCGCTACCGGAGAAGCTGACCTGATGCTCGCCGGAAGCCGTCAAACCATCGACCAACACAGCCACTTCACGCCCCGTCAGATCGTAGACCCTCAGACTGGCCTGAGTTGTCTCAGCCAATGAGAAGTGCACGGTCGTTGTCGGGTTGAAGGGGTTGGGCCAGACTTGCAGCAACTCAATTGTGCTGGGCGCTTCAGCGAAAGCAACTTCCTTATCCTCGATGCAGAGGGTTCCAAAGACGATATCTTCGCCAATACCATTGTCGAAGCCGCCACCGGCACCCGCAACAATGCGGAAGTTAAAGCAGTAGCTGTCATCCAGCTTCTCGTCCAATTCCGAGAAATGAGCAATGGACAGCTCGAAATCAGGCGTCTCTGTAACAGGCGCGTAGAAGTGTCCACCATCATAATACGGCATGGAAGGCCCGAAGCCGATGGACTGCATGTAATCGGGACCGATGAAGTCCGCTACTACATACCCGCTTGCATCAACAATCATCGGTACGCCCGCGATCAGATCATAGGTCAGATCCTGATCGAAATCGAAAATGATCGAAATGGACTCTGCGCCACCCAGATAAGGGGCATCTTGTCCATTGTGTGCAATCAGCCAGTCAGCCGAGTGTCCGTCAATTCCATCGCCATCCACGTCGCCTGCAATCCCAAAGAAATCCATGCCGATCTGAAGCAGATCTTCGGTGTCACTGTAGGATACGTAGACGTTGTTGATGTCCCAACCACTGATCAGCCCGTCTGGCATCGGGATATCCAGACCGTCGGCAATGATCTGCGAAACCGGTGTGGCGGCGAAATCCGTCGGCACATCACCCGTGAACGCAATTGGGGCGGAATAGAGCAGGCTCGGACCAAGCAGCATTGCGGTGGTGCAACAAAGCAACTTGCCCGTCTTGAGGTTCATGTCCCCTCCTAAATTGGTTTTGGTTCCCACGCACGCACGACGAATCGCGGGGGGTCGCACGCGGGCATTATTGAATGGATTTTCAGGTCTTATTCAGGCACAACGAATCGACTATGCAAATCAAATGCCAATTGTGTCTCAATCCAGCACTCTGTGTTAGATGTTAAAAATCAACTAGATAGCATGAAAGTAGAGGTCGGAGTCAGCTTTAAGTCAGCTTTGCCTGCCCGATCTACAACAGCAATGTGCAGGATCTTAACATTGCCCTATCTCGTCTTGCACGAGGGCCGGTTGCAGGGACAGAATCTGTCCTCCCGTGATACGCCACCTTATTAGCAGAATCCTCATACCAAGGCGGCGCATTCCCTTGTATGCACCGCCGTCGGCGGCTATATTTTGAGTTTTCCGAAAAGCAAGGAATACAATGCGTCGCTTCTACTGCTTCCTGCTCCTCGCGGCCTTCGTTGCCATGCTGGGCTGCGACGAGAGCACGACCACCTTGGGCATTGAGCCCGGTGGTGACCCTGCAGGCGCGTGGGACACCCTCGCGCTGACACAGATGGGGACCTACATGTATCCCCAGATTTTGAGCTACGCACCGCGTCAGGTCGTAGGCCACAACGACACACTCGGACTTCACGCAGAGATGATCATGAAGTTCGATTATACGCCTCTTGAAAGCTGGAACGCCTCGCGTCAGGTAGACAGCTTGATCACCTACATCAGCTTGAAGGTGATTGGCGATTCTTCGGCGATTCGTATCACGCAGATGAGCAATGACAGCGGCTATGTCGATTTGACTCTTTGCCTGCTGCAGCAAATCGATGAGGCCCTGGACGTGGACGGATTTCCCGACCCCGACTCCATTCGCTGGAACAACTTCCATTCTGCGGAGGGCTTGTACACTACGGTGCTGGATAGCGTGAATGTGCGTGTGTATCAGCGCGACAGTACAAGTGATGAAGGCGATCCCCTCACCGGTATTCGCACCATTCGCCCCATTCCCAGCTGGTGGTTCAACTCGGCGGATACTACAAGCCGCTTGCTGCTGTTGAAGCCTGCGGAGAACAACTCGGGCATGCTGTCTTTCTACGCTAACGGTGCTTCCAGCAAGATTCGTCCCAACCTGCGCTGGCGCTGGTGGACGGCGGACACGGTGGACACGGAGAATCCGCTTGTGTCCTACGTGGATTCTGTGGTCTGCGACTGGCAGTCGGGCATTGCCATGGAAGTGGGCGAACCGGATGGCTACTGGCTGTCCAGCGGCCCTGGTCAGCACTTGGTGATGGAGTTTGATCCCTGGAACACCCTGCTGGACGAGGAAGGTGAGCCCATCGACTACCTGCTGGGAAACATCAGCGACGCCTGGGTAACCTTGCATCTCAAGGAGCGCATCTACAACACAGGACAGGGTGCGATCAACGCGTATTACATCGGCGATTATCGCGAAGGCAGCGAACTGGATCCGGACTGGTGGGTGGCCACCGACTACGACAGCCTGCTCAACAATGATGATGAGCCCATCGAGACCTTGTGCTTTAATATTGTCAGCCTGCTGCGTGACATTTGGCTGGAGGAGGATTCCTTCACCACGACGGATCCCATTGCGCTGGGCGTGCGCTACGACAGGTATTACGAACAGTCGGTGAGAAAACTGCGGGTCTGGGGTCCGGATGCCCCGGATAGCCTGCGGCCCTCGCTTTCCATTAAAACCAATAGTGCACCCTGGGAGCGGCCATGAACAAGCTGACACCGATCCTGCTGGCAGCCCTGGCCTGCGGTTTGTATCACGAAGCCACCGCTGCCGGCGGTGTGTTTACTGCCTCGCCCTATGGCAGCGCCGTCTGGACTGAGAACGTGGCCGACATGGGCCGTGGCGGCGCGGGCATGGCGCAGGTGGATTCAATGCGCATCAACGTGCGCAACCCGGCCGTGTTTCACACCGGACGACGCACGCGCTTTCAACTGGGCTTTGGCCTGGTCAACGACCATTTCGAGACACCGCTCGAGAGCGATAACCAGTCGCGCGGCGTCGTGGGAAATTATGCGCTGGGTATGCCGCTGGTGTGGCAGAACGTATCCGCCGGCATCGGCATGCGTCCCGTGACACACATGGAGTATGCGAGTGCCATCGACTCTACCGATGCCGATGGTCGCAGGTTCATTTACAGTCGCAGTGGTGATGGCGGCTTCAGCGTAGTCCACCTGACCTTCAGCCGTGGCTTCTTTGCGGAACATCTGCACGTGGGCCTTGAGCTGGGGTTGGTTTTCGGTAGCATGCTGGAGAAGTGGAAGGTGTATTACCCGGCGGTTGCACCTCCCTACGATACCTGGCTGGAGTATCGCAACAGCCTGAGCGGATTCCGTCCGCGCCTAGGCCTGCACTGGCAGAATGGCAACACTGGGCTGGGACTGGCTTTTACGCCGACGGCAAGCGTCAATCATCGAATTGACCTGGAGAACAAGGCCTACGAAATCGATGAGCAGTTTGAGGCTGGACACACCGATATGCCCATGGTCCTTGAGGCTGGTGTGACACAAAACTGGCATCGTTTCCGCGCCTCTGCGGACATGAGCTACACCAATCTTGACGATGTGGACATGGGCCAGGAAGAGGAACAGCTGCGTGATACAGCCCTGGGTTTTGCTACGGGCCTGGAATTCCTGCCTACCGACGACATTACCTTGCCGCTCTATCGCAGACTCATTCTGCGTGCTGGTTTCCGCTACGAAGAGGAAGTATCACGCTTCTTCAACAAGAGCACCAATGTCTATGATGATCTGAGCAGCTGGCAGGTCAGTTGCGGCCTGGGAGTCCCCTTGCGCAAGCCGGGCACCTGGCTGGATCTGGCACTGACCTACGGCGGCATTGGTGATGTGGACGAGCAGGGCATCGAGAACCAGTGGTGGTCGATCGGCGCAAGTATCACGGCCCGCGACCTGTGGTTCCATCGACCGAAGTATTGATGCAAACAATAGAGCAACCCGGAAGGAATATCATGAAGCGCTTTTGCCCGCATCTGAGCATGATGTTGCTGGCGCTGCTGCTGCTGGCAGCCTGCAACACGACTTACCAGACTGCGACCGAAGAGACCAAGCCCGCCCCTGCCCAATTGAGTGAGGCTGAGCGGCAGGCCCTGGACCTGGAAATGCGCAAGGCGCGCAGTTTTGCTTACGAGTATTACAAGCAGAACAATTACGAAGAGGCCAAAAGCTACTATCTGCGCCTGTTTGAAATGGATACCGAGTACGAGTATTCGGCTGACCTGAAGAAGCTGGCCGATTGCTACAGCAACCTTGCCATGCCCGATTCCGCGCGCTTCTTTCTTGAGCTGGCTGTCGAACTGCGTCCTGAGGAGCACTACGAGCACCGCGTGCTGGGTATGCTGCTGAAGCAGAGCGGCGATACCAACGCTGCCCTGGCCGAGTTCAAGGCTTGCGTCGCCTTGGACCCCGAAGATTGGCAGTCCCACGCTGACATCATGAACATCTACCTCGATCGTGCCGAAGACAGCGATAGCGTCGAAGACTACGACCGGGTGCTGGAAGTACTGGACACCTTGATCACCCTGCGGCCCGAGGACGCCGAGTATGCGAAGACCAAGGACCGCATTCTGGCGGAGCATTACGATCCCGAAGAGATCATTGCCTCGCTGCGTCGCAACCACGAGCAGTTCCCCGACGATCTTAACACCACGCGCAAACTGGCACGTGCTCTGGTGGAGTACGCGACCGCCGAGACCTTCAAGGAAACTCTGGTGCTCGTCGAGCAGCTGCTGGCTGCCGATCCCGTTTCCGTTCCCGCTCTGGAGATGAAAGCGACCGCGCTTGAAGGGCTGAGTCGTTTGGCTGAGGCCGTTCAGGTGCTGGAGCAGATGGTGGAGATCCAGCGGGACAAGGCCGACTTGGTGGAGCGGGTGGGCCGCACCTATCTGGAGCTGGGGCAGCTGAAGAATGCGCGCAACTGGGCACGTCGCTGCGAGCGTAGCTTCCCCGAGTACGGCAAGGGCTACATCTTGATGGCCAATGTCTACGAAGAAGCCGTGAACCAGTGCGCCAGCGCCGAAGGCCTGGATTTCGATGACAAGCTGGTGTATGAATTGGCCTACAATGAGTACGACAAGGTCAGCGATGGCAGCCGCAGTCTGGCCCGTGCCCGCCGGAGTTCGCTTGAGGAAGTGCTGCCTACCGCCGGCGACCGCTTCTTCAACAAGTACGATCTGCCGAAAAAAGAGTGCTACCAGTGGCTGTTGAACTAAAGGGCCGCGTGATCGGCCTGGCGACGGATCACGCCGCCTGGGAATTCAAACTGCGTTTGGCCGCGTGGTTCAAGGAGCAGGGAGCCATTGTGCGCGACTTCGGCTGTCATGGCCCCGATTCCTGCGATTATCCTCAGGTGATTTTCCCTTGTGTACGCGCGCTGGCCAAGGGCGAGTTTGAGCTGGCCGTGGTCGCCTGCGGTTCCGGCATTGGCGCTTCCATTGTCGCCAACAAAGTGCCCGGAGTGCGCGCCGCGTTGTGCCTCGAAGTGGAGCAGGGCAGCCTGTCGCGGCAGCACAACAACGCCAACTGCCTGGTGCTGGCGGCCAGGTTGCGCAGCGAAGAACAGAATCTGCATATCCTTCAGCATTGGTTGGAGGCTGAATTTGAGGGCGGACGCCACGCCCGCCGGGTGGAGCAGATCCACCAGGGCGAACTGATCGGTCGTGAATTAGGACCGACAGAGAGCGCAGGAGCCAAGGAGCAAGTATGAAGCATCTGATAAAGACCGATCCGCAGGTCAGTGCGATCATCGCCCACGAGCACGATCGCCAGGACCATTACCTCGAGATGATTGCGTCGGAGAATTTTACCTCCCTCTCCGTGATGGAAGCCCAGGGCGGGGTAATGACGAACAAGTACGCCGAGGGCTATCCGGGCAATCGCTACTACGGTGGTTGTGAGTTTGTGGACGAAGTGGAAGATCTGGCCCGCGCCCGCGCCCGCGAGCTCTTCCAGTGCGAGTACGCCAACGTACAGCCTCACTCGGGCAGTCAGGCGAACATGGCCGTTTACATGAGCTTCATCAAGCCCGGTGATACAGTGCTGGGCATGGATCTTGCCCACGGCGGACACCTGACGCACGGCAGCCCTGTAAACTTCTCCGGCAAGCTCTACAATTTCGTCTCCTACGGCGTTGGCCGCGAGACGGGTACCATTGACTATGACCAGCTGGCCGCGCAGGCCCGCGAGCACAAGCCGCGCATGATCGTTGCCGGTGCCAGCGCATACCCGCGTGAAATCGATTTTCCGCGCATCCGCGCCATCGCCGATGAAGTGGGCGCCTTCTTCTTTGTGGACATGGCGCACATCGCCGGTCTGGTGGCTGTTGGTGAGCACAGCAGTCCGATGCCCCATGCGCATGTTGTCGCATCGACGACTCACAAGACTCTGCGCGGCCCGCGTGGCGGTCTGATTGTTATGGGCAAAGACTATGACAACGTACACGGAGAAGTTGCGCGCAAGTCCGGTCGTGTCAAGCAGCAGAGTGAGATCCTGGACAACGTGGTCATGCCCGGAATCCAGGGCGGTCCGCTGATGCACGTCATCGCTGCCAAGGCCGTCGCTTTTGGTGAGTGCCTGCGTCCCGAGTTCAAACAGTACATCCAGCAGGTCAAGGCCAATGCTCAGGCGCTGGCCCAGGCACTGCTTTCCCATGACTTCAAGCTGGTCTCCGGCGGCACGGACAACCATCTGGTGCTGGTGGATCTGACCGACAAGGGCGTTTCCGGCAAAGCGACCGAGAAGGCGCTTGAGGCGGCGGGCATCACGGTCAACAAGAACATGGTGCCCTTTGACGAGCGTAGCCCGATGATCACTTCCGGTGTGCGCATTGGTGCTCCGGCCCTGACAACCCGGGGCTTCAAGGAGGACGAGATGCGCAAGATCGCCGGATTCATTTCCCGCGTCGTTGCGGATTACAAGAGCGAGGAGACCCTGGCCGCAGTGCGTGCCGAGGTGCGTGAGCTGGCCTCCGCATTCCCGCTGTATCCCGAATTGCGCGTGTGAGCTGAAGATGTGGAGGGTGCCTGGCACACGTGTGCCGGGCACCTTTTCCCCGAATCCTGGACCTGGTCATGAAGTGTCCTGCATGCGGTCATCTTGAGGACAAAGTGATCGACAGCCGACCCGCACGCGAAGGCAGCGCCATCCGCCGCCGCCGCGAGTGCATGCAGTGTCAGGCGCGGTTTACCACCTACGAATTCATCGAAGGCACCCAGCTGAGCGTGCAGAAGAGCGACGGCAGTCGTGAGCTCTACAGCCGTGCGAAGCTCAGTCGAGGTGTCGAGTCGGCGCTGACCAAGCGTGCTCACAACGATGCACAGGTGGTTGAGTTGCTCGACCGCATTGAGCGCGAGTTGCAGTTGCAGGCCGTGGCCACGGGCGAAATCACCAGTCGCGAGTTGGGCGAGATCGTACTCTCGCAGCTTCGCGCCTTCGACGAAGTGGCGTACATTCGCTTTGCCTCGGTTTACCGTCGCTTTCAGGACGTGCAGGAATTCATTGACGAATTGAAACGGCTCGATTGAGCTCTGGCGGTCCCCCCATGCCTCGATTCAGACTGCAGGAAGGCGTCCTGCTTTCAGGGCGCAGCCTGCTGGCGGAACAAAGCCTTGTGCTGAATGATCTGCCACCGCGACTCATCCTACCCATTCAGAGCTCGCGCTACGACGAGGCGCGCGCGCTCGTGCGTCCGGGCGACTGGGTGCGCGAGGGACAGGCCTTGTCACAGCCTTGCGGTTTGCTCTCGCGGCCGCGCATCAGCCCACTTTCTGCACGAGTAGCCGATGTAGGTTTGCATCCGGTTCTGGTGGCCGGTTTGGGAGGTGAGACGCCTGCCGTGCAAACGCGCATGCAGTGTGTTGTGCTGACGGAGCTTCAGGCCCGGACTGCTGGACAGACCGTGCCCGCATGGCGTACCATGAGCCGTACCGAGTTGCTGAAACAGTTGGCCGTGATGGGATTGGCCGGACAGGAAGGGCTGCCGCTGGATCTGGAGTGCCGTCTGCTTCCGCGAGGAGCCACCCTCATCCTGCACGCCTTGGAATGCCAACCCGGACAGCACACGCTGAGCTGGCTCCTGCGTGAGCGTAGCAGCGACCTGGCCCTTGGCATCGAGTTGATGTGGCGTTTAGCAGACTTTGAGCAAGTCCAACTGCATGTGGCCCAAGAAGACCGCGACATGGCTCGTCAGGTGGTGGACTTGCTACCGCCCGAGTGCAAGGCCAAGATTGAAACCCTTTCGCCCACTTATCCCGCCAGCAGAGCACGCTTGCGGGCTGCCCAGGTGTTAAAGCGTTTTCCCGACCCGCAGCGCCCTTTGGCGGCACAGGGCATTCTGGTGATGGACCCCGATCGTCTGCTACGAGCCCAGCAGCGCGTGTTACACGATGATGGCGGTCTGTTGCATCCCTTGACCTGGTATGACCGCGAGAGGGGAGAGGCGAAGCAGGTTTGGGCGCCCGAGGGCGCTGAGCTGAGCTGGATCTATCTGCGTTTGCAGCACGCCCTGCGGGGTGAGAGCGTGGAGTTTCCCGAGTTGCAACGACAACTCTTGGTGGGCGGCATGCTGGATGGCGCGCCGCTGACGCTGGGTGTCGTACCCTTGCTGGCCGGACAACGCAGCTTGCAGCTTTGGCCGCGCGTCGAGTTGCCCGTGTTCCGTGAGGACGCCTGCATCAGCTGCGGGCACTGCCTTGACGCCTGTCCGGTCCACCTTTCGCCTCCGCGTCTGGTGCATTTGATCGAGGAACAGCGTCTTTTGGAGGCGGCTGCCATCGGGCTCGAGTGCTGCCTGGATTGCGGCATCTGTACTTGGGTCTGTCCCAGCCGCATCAATATTGGCCATGCGCTGCGCAAGGGCCGCTGGCAATTGCGCGAGGTACGCCATGCGAACTGAGACCCTTGTCCTTGCGCCAACGCCCATTCTGCGCTACGGACTAAGCCTGCCACAGATCATGCTGCGCGTCAACCTCTTGCTGGCGCTGCCGGCTCTTGGGGGCGTTGTGGTGTATGGATTACCCGCGCTTCTGCTTCTTATGGCGTGTATCACGGGAAGTATTCTAGCTGAATTCTTTCTGAAAGCTCTATTGGGAAACCGCCAGCGTGTGCTCGATGGTAGCGCCCTGCTTTCGGGATTGATCCTTGCGCTTTTGTTGCCTCCCGGGCTGTCACCCTGGTGGGCGCTAGGCTCGGCCTTCATCGGCTTTCTGCTCAGTCGCGAGCTCTTTGGCGGCATCGGCCGCAATCCACTGAATCCGGCTGTCACCGTCCGTCTATTGATTTCCCTTGCCCTGGCCCCACAGCTCGCCGCGGCACGTCTGGCGCCGTTCTGGTGGCGTGAGGGCGGTTTCTTTACCTGGCCCACAGCGGCCATGCGCGTACTACAAACGCCGCTCGAAGTAGCCGGACATTGTGCTGGCATTCTTGAGCAGACGCTGCGCGGCCAGTTGCCCATCGACCTGCCCGCTGGATGGCCGGGCGGGGATGTGCTCAGCGTCATGCATTACGCGCAGGATCTGCTTCAGACATGGACACCGCTGGAGCTGGTCTGGCCTTCCCACGCCGGACTGCTGGGCTGCACTTCCTTGGTCCTGCTCCTGCCGGGCATGTTCTGGCTGAGCGCGAATCGCGTCCTCGACTGGCGCATTCCGCTACCGGCTCTGGGCCTTCTGTTGCTGGGGGGTGTGGTTACGCTGCAAACGAATCTCAGCACCTGGTTCTGGGCCGTCCTTTCTCTGCGCGGCACACTGTTGTTGATGCTGATTTTCTTCCTCGCGGCTGATCCGGTTACCTCGCCCCTGAGCCAGCGCGGCAAATTAATTTATTCGCTGTTGTTGGGCCTTTTCCTGTTGCCCTCCCTTTTGTATTCCGATCAGGAAGTGGCCCCGCTGCTGGCGCTGCTATTGGTCAACCTGCTGACACCCTGGATGGACCGTTGTACTCAGCCCGGAGGACCGCGATGAATTCCCGTGGCAAAACCATCGGCCTGGGTGGAAGTGAAACCTTGAAACAGGCGGGACACAGCCGTGAACGCGAGATCATCTGGCGTCCGGGCGTCAACCCACTTACCGGAGAACGTCCCTTTCAGCTGCGCACGGTGAGTCCGCTTGAGGCCGCTGTTTATGCAGCGGCACTGGGCCCCGCCCTATTGCTGAAGCCGGACGCGGTAAACTGGCTCGTCGTCTTGCTCTTGCTGCCGTTGAATGCGCTGGTCTTTTGCACACCGGGCAATCGTTTCAGACTGAATAGTTTGAGCGGTCTGGTAAGCCTGCTCTGTCTGCTGACCGCTGTTCCGCTGGAGTTGGATCTGCTGGACCGCGGACTGGCGGCCGCCACTCTCGGCCATTCCTTGCCACTGATGGATTTGAGCTTTGTACTCATCACGCACCTTTCTGTGCTTTTCTTCCTCATGGGGCGTGCACGCATGAGCAAGGCCATTGCGCGCCGCTGGGGTGTGCAGGCGGCCTTTCTGCTGCCTTTGCCGCTTCTTGGCCTGTTCGCACTGTCGGCGCTAGAGACTACGGTGCTGGATCAGATTTGGCTTCCTCGAGGAGTGGCCGTGCTTTGCGAGGCCGGTGTGATACGGCTGGTGATTATGTTGCTAAGTGTCGGTGTGTTCCAGCTCGTGATACGGCGTCGTCAGCGCACTCGTAATGGCGAAGGCGCGGGAGGTGTCGCATGAGTTTTGGCGGCAGTTTTTCCGGGCATCCCTTGTTGCTGTTGCTGCTGGGAGCCTTTGCCGGACCGCTGCTATTGCGCAGGCTGGAGTTTGGCCAGTTCCGCCGCACTTGGTTCTGGCTGCCAGCGCTTGGCCTTGCCGTTGGAGCTGGCGGTGGGTTGCTTGGCCTGATGCCTCACGCTTCCGCACTGGGCTGGACGCGAGGTGTTCAGCTTGCCGCAGCACTCCTGGCCGGTCTGTTGGGGCTGGTGGCCCTTAACCGTCTGGCTCGCGGTCGCGATCGTGAATTGATTGAGTTAAGCGCGACGATCCCCGGTCTGCTCTTTCTTCCCTGGTTTTGGCGTGCTTTCGTCCCCTGCTCCTTGGGTTCTGTGCTCGATCCGTTGGCGGCCGGAGCGGCGGGTGGTCTTCTGCTGTTTCTATCCGTTATGCTGCTTACTGGTGCTGGCGAGAAATACAGCAACAACCGTGTGCCGGGATCCATGGAAGGCTTGCCTTTCCGCCTGGCGATGTTGTTGTTGTGGTTGGTGCTTACCCTGGGCGCCACCGCTCTTCTGCACAGAGGACTGCCATGAGTGATTTGATTCTGCTGCTTGCTCTGGCCGGTATCATCTGGCTGTTGCAAATGCGCTATCGTCTCCCTGATACCAGACCCGCCGCGGCCTGGCAGCGTGAATTGCCCAGCAGCAGTTATCCCGCGCTGCGCATTCGCAGCCGTGTTGCCTACAGCAGTCTGGGTACCACGCATGAAAGCTATGGCGATCGCGCTGTCGCTGTTGCCAATTGCGCTGCTGGTCACGGGCAGAGCAGGAGGCATTTTACCGCCACACGCCGTGATACATGCCTCGATTTGCAGCTGCAGTATGGTGGCGAGCGCGCCTGCGCCTGGGCCTGTCTGGGAGCTGGCGATTGCGTCGTAGCCTGTCCGGAAGAGGCCATTTCCCTTGCTGGCGGAAATCCGCGTATTGACACACAAGCCTGCACTGGATGTGGACATTGTATCACGGTTTGTCCGCGTCAGGTCCTCTCGCTCATACCCGCAGACGCACAGATCTACATGGCGTGTGCTTCTGCCGACGAACCTACTCTGCGCCGCTCGATCTGTGAAGTGGGCTGTCGTGATACGCACCAGTGTCTTGGCGATCGCTTTCTTACACCCGGCATTGTCCGCGCAGATGGACGCCGGCGTGTCATCGATTACACACGCTCCGACAATCTACTGCCCTTGCGCGCCCTGTGTCCCGCAGGCGTGTTTCGCGATCGCATCTCGCACCGTCCGCAGTTTACCGTCAACGAGTTCTGCACGGGTTGCGGACTGTGTCTGCCAGCGTGTCCCGCAGAGGGCTGCATCATTCCCGATGGAACTCCAGCGGCTACGCCCGTGGGTCACAGCAAGGTGCGCATCGATCCTTTGCGCTGTGTCGGTTGTGGCCTGTGTCTCTCGCGCTGCCCTGAAGGCGCCATTCGCGTGGTGGGCGCTGTCGGCTACGATCTGGACCTCGACTGATGCAGCCCCGGGCATCCGGGGAGGCCGGTCTCTACCTGCACCTGCCCTTCTGCAGCAGGAAGTGTGGCTACTGCGATTTTTACTCTACCACCGCTACCGAGGCGCAACGTGATCGATACGGACGGGCACTGCTGCGCGAGCTTGGTAGACGCCTTGGACAGCAGGACTGTCGTGATACACTCTTCAGCAGCCTCTATCTGGGAGGCGGCACTCCAAGCATCATGCCGCATGAGTTTTTTGATGAGCTCTTTGCACAGCAGGGGCCTTTGGCCGGACGCCTTTGTGACGGATGTGAAGTCACCCTCGAAATGAATCCGGAATCGGCCGATGCGCGGATCGTGCGCAGTATTCCCGGCCACGTTCGTTTGCGTTGCAGTCTTGGAGTGCAGAGCGTGCAACCCTGCTTTCTGAAGGTGTTGGACCGGCGCCGTGATACAGACTTGAAGCGCGTACTACAAACCCTGCGCAGGGCACGACCGCTTGAGCTTTCCCTCGATCTCATTACGCAGCTTCCCGGGCAAAGCCTTGGGCAACTTGACCAGGATATTGAGGCTTTGCTTGCGTATCAGCCTGAGCATCTTAGCGTCTATGGGCTGGGAATTGAGGAAGGGACGCCACTGGCGGAAAAAGTGATACGCGGCGATTTGCAGCCCCTTTCGGCAGAAGAAGCGGCTGCGCACTTCCTGCATGTGTCACAACGACTTCAGGCGGCAGGCTATCTGCATTACGAGGTCTCCAACTTCTGTCGTCCAGGCTGTGTATCACAACACAACAGCCTCTATTGGCGCGGCGCTCCCTGGCTGGGTATTGGTGCAGGAGCCAGTTCGGATTGGAGTGGTGATGTACGCACGCTGACGCGACCCGATTGGATGTCCTTCTGTGATCGTGTGGAGCAGGGGGTGGCACCAGAAGTAGAGAAGGAGACTCTCGACCTTGAACAGCGCTTGCTTGAACAAGTCTTTGTGTCACTGCGCTGGCTGGGGGGGCTGGAATGGAAGGCGCTGGAAGCTGTCTTCGGTCAGGAACGCATCTCGCACCTGCGAGAGGCGGCAAGGCGGTTGATGCAGCCCACTCATTTGCTGAGCCCGATTCAGGCAACATCGATGCTTGCTGAGTTGGGACTACGACCGCCTTTACCGCAGCCTGATTTTTGTCTTCGTCCCGAGGGCTGGCTGCTGCTGGACGAAATCACAACTACACTACTCAGATAACACAGATTCTTTCACCGTTGAAAGAAATCTCTTGCGATAAAGTGTACGGGCTGATATCATGGCCGAGTCAATTCCTTTGGCTTGTCGCTAATTACCGTATGATAAGCCTGGCATGAGCCTGGACCACGAGATTGAGATCTCCCGAACCCGATACCGTCTCAACTCGAGGTAGTGCTTTGGAACTGAGAAGCACAGCATTCTGCAGCACCAGCTTTTTTGCTGACCGGTGCCACTCTGTGGGTGCTACGCGAATTCACTTCTGACACTGCTTCCTTCTTCCGGAACGCCGGACGCTACAGCAACCAAGCGGGCATTAGGTCCCCGAAGGCCGGACGGACACCGGTCAAAAGGAATGCGAATGAAGTTCTCCCCTTCAATCGCGCTTGGAGGAAGCCATGTACCGTACTCTCCCTTTTCTTCTTTTGCTCTGCCTGCCCGCGCTATCACAGGCGCAGCAGCAGCTTGAGCCCCTCTGCCACTTCGATTACAATTGGGTCAACGGCGTCTGGGATGTTGCCCAAAGCGGCCAGTACGCCTTTCTTGCACGGGGCCGCGAAGGCGTGAGCATCGCGGATGTCAGTGATGCCGCCCATCCCGTCATTGTTGCCGAATACGAAAACGAGTATTTCGGCGAGATGCGCGTGGTCGGGGATCTGATGCTGGCCATGAACAGCGAAGGCATTGGCCTGTATCACATTACCGACGAGCCTGGGCTGGAACTGATTTCTACACTGGCTCCTGTGGACTACTGCAGCCAAATGGATTTGGACGGCCAGCGCGCTGTCTTCTATGGTCGTAGCGGCAACTATCCCGAGTTTCACACCACACTCGTACTGCTTGACCTCAGTGCTCCAGAAGAGCCCGTTGAGTTGGCGCGCTACGAGGATTTGGTGGAGGGGTGCTCGGACATTCGTCTGCAGGAGAATCGCATTCTGGTCGCTGACGCTGTGCCCGGCATGGTCTGGGTGGATATCAGCGATCTCGACAACCCGATCGTCTCCGAACCCTATTATGACGAGCACACCAACTGGTCCTTCGGTATCGATGCCTTCGGCGACTACGCCGTGCTGGCAGCGGGCATGAGCGGTTTTCAGCTCATCGACTTGCAGACCATGCAGTCTGTGGCTTCGCTGACGGAATTCACCTGCGCCTTTCAAATCCATGTGAGCGGCGATATGGCTTACATGAGCTACGGCGAGATTGACTGCCCGTTGGTAGCCATTGATCTGAGCGATCCCCTGCAGCCAGTGGCGCGTGGCATCTACGAACCCGTCATTGACATGGAGAACTTCGTGGTCAAGGGCGACAAGGCCTATTGCGCCTGCTTCAACGGAGGACTGCGTATCACAGAGTTGAGCAATCCAGACGACCTGCACGAGATCGGCTGGGTGAACTATTCCGGCGAGATTTGCGATGTGGCCAGAGTGGGCGATTACGCGATCACCCTCGAGTACCTGGGATTGCGCACCATCGACATCAGCGATCCCACGGCGCCTGTTCTGGCGGGTTTCCTGGAACTCGACCGCGCCTACGATATCGAGATGCTGACCACGGACGTTGCGGTGGTGAAGACCTATACTTCCGACAACCTGATTACCGTTGACTTGAGCGATCCAACTGCGCCCTCGATCATCAGCATCGGCGTTTCCGATCAACTTCCGCACAACGAGTTGACCATGTGGGGCGGCACCGTCGTAATCAGCGACCGTCACGTGATACATTTCATCGATGTCAGTGATCCGGCACAGATCACTCCGCTGCCCAATCTGGCTTGTACCAGCTATTATCAGCATTTCGCCGCATATGGTGACTACTTGATCCACTCCAATCAAGGCTCCGATCAGTACGACGTGCTGGTGAAACACGCGGGCGAAATACTGCCGTTGACGAGCTTCGATTCAGAGTATTCTTATCAGCTGCGAGTCGTCGGCGATCTTCTTTACACCTGGGACTACGACTACTTGCGCCTGCATGATCTGTCCACGCTACCCGAACAGCCGGTGATACACGAGATCGAGCTACCCGGCGTGAGCGAATACTTGACTGACATCAAGGGGCAGGATAACCTGCTCTTCGTTACGAGCATTCAGGATGGCTCAACATCCATGTCACACATCCGCGTCTACGACAACACCAATCCGCTGCAGCCCGTATTGTTGGCCGAAGGGGCAACGGAGGGGCAGGTGCAAGAGTTCTCGCTAGACGAGGATCTGCTGGTCATGGCCAACGTCCAGGACCTGTGTCTCTACGATGTGACACAGATCGAGGTGTCAGTAGCAACTCCCGCTCCCGGTCCGGAAGGATTCGCCCTGCTGGGATGTGCGCCGAACCCCTTCAACCCAAGTACCACGCTGAGCTTCACCTGTCCGCGCGCGGCAGAAGTGAGACTCGCCGTTTACAATCTGTTGGGACGTTGTATCACAACGCTTGCTGATCAGGAATTCGCTGCCGGTGAGCATAGTATCACCTGGGAGGGACGTGATACAAATAGTCGACCCGTGGCCAGCGGAAGCTATTTCATTGTGGCAGAGTTCCCTGATGGAATGCGTGTCAGTGCTGTGAGTCTGCTCAAGTAAACCGGGACACGCATCAGCTATCAGCGGAGGTGGAAACGATGAGGATTGCATGCATTGCCTTGGCAGCAACACTGCTGATTCTGCCAAAGCAAAGCCGGGCAGAACTACCGGAACACCTGACCGACTTGGACTATTTGTGGCTGCGCGGCGTAGCCGACGTCTGTGTCAACGGCAACTACATCTACACCAATCATCGTGATGATGGATTGCGCGTGCTGGATGCGAGCGATCCGCAGAATGTGCATCAGGTCGCGCACATTGAAGCCGACTGTGATAGCGAGATGGAGTGCAACGGCCAGGCGCTTGTAGTACAGACGGATAGCGGATTGGACGTCTACTCACTGGAGAATCCGGAGCTGCCGGTACTTGGTGCGAGCCTGGAGCTGGATTTTCTGCTGGAGTGTTTCACCCTTGACGGTCAGCGGCTTGCCCTGTGCGGCATGGATATTGAGGCCGAACCGACTCACAGCGTGCTGTCCATTTACGATATCAGCAACCCCTTAGCGCCAGACCCCGAGTTGTATTACACGGGCTTGTTTTCAGGCTGCGCGGACGTGAAGATGCACGGTGAGCGCCTGTATATCGCCAGCCTGGATCCTTATCTGACTCTCGTTGATCTGAGCGATCCGAATCATCCGCAAGTTGCCAGCAGCTTCGTGACCTACGACTATCCGCTTTCTTGCAGCGTCGAGGCTGTCAACGGCTATGTCTATGTGGGTGTGGATTGGGATGGTATCTACATTTTCGACGAAGAGACGCTGGGGCTTTTGACTGTAAGCGATTTCATGACACACGCTTATTCGATGAAGCGGGAAGGCAATCGCCTACACGCTATCACAGCGCACAACGGTCGTAGCTACTGCATCTTCGATCTTAGCTCGCCACTTACACTCTTCATCGAAGCTGAGATCGTTTCGGGTTACATCGACAGGAATTTCGCACTTGGCGAGGATTGTCTTGTCTTGGCCTGTGGTGCAGCCGGAGCTGGCCTCTATCTGCGGCCTGAGCCTGGAGAACTTGTCCGCCAGTGCTTCTTCAGCCACTGTGGCCCGGCCAGGCTATGCCGCGGATATGGAGATCGACTGGCGGTGCTGGAAAACACTGGCCTGCGCATGCTGGATCTGAGTTTGCCCACCGACTGGCAACTGGAATCCTCCTATTTTCAGCCTTCCTGCTGGTCGATGGTCCTGCACGACGAAATCGCTTACCTCATGTGTACCCAGCCGCGCAAGCTGATGGCCGTTGACCTTCATGACCCGAGCCATCTGAGCCTTGGTGCCGAGTACTTCGACGACAGGATCGGCAGCAACAGTATTGCGAGTTGCGGAGAGTGGCTGGTGGCAAGCATGCCGAGCTACCTGATGTTCTTTCACGCTGGCGATATCGATGAGCTGGACCTTGTCTGCGAGATCGAGACAGGACTGAGTCAGGGCAACTCCATGATCGCTGATGGCGAAATGCTGATTGTGCGTGATACAGAGGATGGGCGTCTGGCCGTCTTTGATTGTTCCAGCTACCCTCAGCGGATTCAGTTACTGGAGATGAACTCCGCCGGAGTCAGCATTGCCAATCATCGCGTCTACTGTCTTACCGACTCATTGCTACAGATGGCGGAGATCGGTGCACCCGACGAAGGGCTTGTGTTTCAACCCGTGATGAACATGGACGGATTCCGTTCCCAGTGCGTAGTGGCAGCCAGCAATGAACGGATGCTGATGAGCTACCAGTTGGCCCAATGGCAGATGCCCGAGGACTTGTACCAGCGTCTGGGTGTGTTTGACAATAGCAATCCGCAAGCACCGGTGTTGCTGGAGTCCATGGTGATCGGACCCGAGGACTGCAGTATGGACGTGTCCGACAATAGGCTAAGTTTGTGTTACGGAAATGAGATTGAGCTCTACGATGTATCACAGATTCTATTGGATCTTCACGATGTAACACCCGGACCAACGGGGTTTGTTTTACACGATTGCGTTCCCAACCCCTTCAATCCGAGTACTACGCTGGATTTCACTTGCCCGCGCAGGGCACAAGTGAGGCTCGCCGTTTACAATCTGTTGGGACGCCGTATCACAACCCTTGCTGATCAGGAATTCGCTGCCGGTGAGCATCAGATCACCTGGCAGGGGCGTGATACGAATGGACGAACCGTAGCCAGTGGCAGCTATTTCATTGTGGCCGAGTTTCCTGATGGCGGCCAGGTCAAGTTGGTGACACTTCTGAAATAGCCCCGTCATCTATGTAACTCAAGCAGAGAGGTCAGAAGTATGACTGTATCACAACTCTCCATCGCAGCAGCGCTACTTTCACTTCCCATACTTGCGTTGGCTCAGATGCCGGATCACCTGGCGAGTCTGGACTTCTACTGGCAGTACGGCGTGAGTGACGTTTGCGCATTTGGCGACTACGTTTACTCGGCTCATGAATGTGAGGGCGTTCGAGTATTTGACGCTAGTGATCTAGAAAACGTCCAAGAGTTGGCCCGATTGGATTTTGACTACGTGAGACAGATTGATAGCAACGGCCAGGCTCTTTTCATTAGTACATCGACCGGTTTCTATATCTACTCCTTGGCCAATCCAGCCGCGCCGGTCTTGTGTGCCACACTCGAACTCGATTTCAGTTTGGATCAGTTCTGCATAAATGAAGAGCATCTCGCCCTGGTAGGTACCACTGATGCTTGGTGGTCGCGAACTATAATCTCAATCTACGATATCAGTAGTCCGACTGAACCAGATCCTATTGTGTATTACACAGACATGATTGAGCACGTCTGGGATCTGAATCTGCAGGGAACCCGGCTCTTCACTGCTACCGGAAATCCCCACCTCTTCGTGCTTGATTTCAGCGATCCGGTTCATCCATACCTGGATTGTTCAGAGAACTTCCTCGATGCGCCCGCTTCCACCCATGTGACGAGTACAGAAGAGTATCTGTATGTGAGATGTAATAGTTCCAACCTCTATGTCTACAACACCGAGACTCTGGAGTTAAGTAACACGCTGACGTTGCCGGTTCACCTCTTAGATATCCAGTGCTCGGGAGACAAGCTCTACGCCTCTGCTGTCGGCAACGGCTTGTGCTTCTGTGAATTCGATCTAAGTACACCTGAGTCTCCGCAACTTGTACAGGAGCTGGATCGCTCGTATTACCGAATCGACTTCTTTGTAGGTAGCGACCGCATTTTGCTGGCGAATCATGATGCTGGCTTCAGTGTTCTGCAGCACAACGATTCGGACGAGTTGTTTGAAGGGACATCTTACTCACTGGCTGGTCCTGTATCTCGTAGTGAGGGCTTTGGCGATCAGCTGTTTCTTGTTGAGTCCAGCGGCGTACGTTTGGTCGATCTTGCTGATCCGCATCAACCTGAGCTTGGGAGGTTCCTAAGTGGGACCAGCACCGCCTGTCTCTTGGTTGAGGAGGACATTGCCTTTCTGTCCAGCTACAGACGCGAAATCATTACTCTTGATCTTCAGGATTCGAACGCTCTTGAAGAGTGCGGGTATTTTGCCGATGAGCGACTTTCAGGCGCTCTCGTGCGATGTGGCCAGTGGCTGGTTGCGGCGGCGGGTACAGACCTGCTGTTCCTTGATGCACAGAATCCGCAGCAACTCCAGATAGACGTTGAGCTTGATTCCGGCTTGTCTTCAGCAGCAGTACTACTGGCCTACGGTGACCAGCTATTTGTGCGCAACACGTTAGAGGGAACAGTGGTGCTTTTTGACTGTTCCGGCGCTTCGCCAGTGCGGACTCAGACTCTGGATCTGCAAACATGCGGCATCGTTTTAGCTGGCGACAAGCTCTACAATATTACCGCTACCGAAGAATTGCAGATCGCTGATTTGAATTCGTTGGCGGGGGGGCAACTGGAGTTCCAGACTCTTACTGGACTAGGCGACTATCGTGGTTTGTGTCCCTATGTTGCCGTTGATGATTTGATACTGATGCGCTTCAGACCCCGGATCGTAGCGGAGCCTGAAGACGAGTTTTTCCGCCTTGGTGTTTTCGACAACAGCAATCCGCTTCAGCCACAGTTGCTCGACTATATGGTCCTGGACGAGTATTCCTTTGACGTCAATGTGTTTGACGATCATCTGATCGTGAGCTTTCCTCGACATGTCGAGATCTACGATGGATCACAGTTCATGTTGAATGTATCACAGGGCAATCCTCTGCCGTCAGGCTATGTCCTGCAAGAGTGCTTTCCCAACCCCTTCAATCCGAGTACTACGCTGAACTTCACTTGCCCGCGCACGGCACAAGTGAAGCTCGCCGTTTACAATCTGTTGGGACGCCGTATCACGACCCTTGCTGATCAGGAGTTCGCTGCCGGTGAGCATAGTATCACCTGGGAGGGGCGTGATACGAATGGACGAACCGTAGCCAGTGGCAGCTATTTCATTGTGGCCGAGTTTCCTGATGGCGGCCAGGTGAGGGCGGTGACGCTGCTTAAGTAACAACAACGCCACTGTGGTGTCAGACACCACTCTAATAGGGAGACGATGATGAACTGGAATACAACACTTTGTGTCACACTTCTCGTCGCTTCTTGTGTCACAGCTCAGGAGCAGGTTCCCGAGCTCCTGGGCCGTGATACACACATGTGGCAGGATGGAGTAAGTGATGTCCGGGTTCTGCAGAACTATCTCTATTTGGCGCAAGAGCACGAAGGGATGCGAGTATTGAATGTAAGCGATCCGCTGCATCCCGAAGAAGTAACCCACTTGCCCGACATCGACTGCGAAGAGTTGGAAGTTGAAGGTACACTGCTGGCGGCTCGTTGCCTGAGTGATCCTACGGTGATTGTTTTCAGTCTGACGAACCCCGCATCACCGGAGTTGCTGACGACGCTGTCACCGGAAATCGCGATTTCGCAGATCGATCTGAATCAGTCCCGCCTGGCTGTTTGGGGCTATCATACGGTGGGCCGGGAGATCGTTGACGATCTGCTGCTTTACGACCTTAGCGATCCCGCAACACCCGTTGTGTTGGCGCATTACGCCGGGCTCTTTGGCTTCTGTTACGATCTGGAGCTGAACGGTGACCGGCTGCTGGTCGCTGCTGGCAACCGCGGCCTGATCTGTGTAGATCTCAGCGATTTGGAACACCCTGTATCACAGACAGTAGCCTTGCCCGAAGGTAGCGGTTACGCATTTGGTGTCCTGGGCTTCGGAGAGCACGCTTGTATCGGTGCGGGAAACGGCTTCTATCTGGTCGACCTTGACACCATGCAGCCCGTCGGCAGTATTGAAGAGCTCTATACTGCGTATCAAGTGCGCACCGATGGCGAGTTGGTTTACTTGAGCTACGGTGCCGAGGATTGTCCTGTGGCGGCCATCGACATTAGTGATCCAACTGCGCCCTTCGTGCGCAGCGAGTACGCACCGGACTTTGACGTCGACTTCTTCTGCATCAGCGGAGAGTTTGCCTATTGCGCCGGTCAAGCCTACGGTGTGCGCGTAGTCTCACTTGAGGATCCCGACAACCTGCATGAAGTCGCCTATTTCTCCGACCACGGAGACTGGGACCTGTACACCGTGATCGACCAATATGCCGTGGCCTTTGAAACCGCTGGATTACATGTGCGGGACCTGAGTGATTTGCAGCAGCAACACTCTGTCTGGCAAACAGCCTGTCTCCATGGCCGCTATCCACTGCAGCACAACAATCTGCTCTTTGCACTATCGGCCTACGACTTGTTGGTTTGTCTCGATATGAGCAATCCCGAATCACCTGTTGAACTGTCCCGTATCGAAGTTCCAGAATACAATGGCGGTCGCATGTGCGTCTGGAACAACTGCTTTGTGGTTCCCAGCGAGGCGGGGCTGTTGATGTATGACATCCAGGACCCCGCCAACATCTTCCTGGCCGACACGTTGGCCGGATTCGACAATTATGTTGTCGACCTGTTCACCTGGCAGGATATGATGGTGGTACATGGCGGTCTCACTTGGGATCTGCATCTGGTTCGGATGGTGGAGGACGAAGTCCAGATCACAACCCTGCTGGAAGAAGTGTATTCGGACTGCAGGGCTTTTGGCAATCTGCTCTACCTGGAAAACTGGGACGCCTGGCGTGTGGCGGATCTAAGCGTCCTGCCCGATGGGCCGCTGGAAGTCCAGCTTGTCGCTGGCCTCGAAAATGACTATTACGGAACCAGCATGGCGCTACATGGCGATTTTCTCTACATGGCCTCCGCTGTCCCCGAGCGCTTCCGTGTCCACATTTACGACAACCGCAATCCTGTTTCACCAGTCTTGTTGGGCAGTATTCCTACC
Organism: Candidatus Delongbacteria bacterium; assembly: GCA_963663545.1. Lineage (GTDB taxonomy): Bacteria > CAIWAD01 > CAIWAD01 > CAIWAD01 > CAIWAD01. Next base: position 1,001,684 of record OY760505.1, on the reverse strand, counting down.
GAGTATTTCGCCCGCTGTCTGCAGGCAACAGAGGATCGTCTCTACGTCGATCAGTATTACGACCTCGATATCTACGATGTATCACAGCTTGACGTTGCCATTGAAACGCCAGCTGTAGCTCCAGGTGGTTTCGAGCTACACGCCTGCTATCCCAATCCCTTCAATCCCAGCACGACGGTTTCCTTCACCTGCCCGCAGGCCGCCAAGGTTGAGCTGACGGTCTACAATCTATTGGGCAAGCGTATCACAAGTCTTGCACACGGCGACTTCAACGCCGGCGAACATAAAATCAGCTGGAATGGGCGTGACACACAGGGCGTCAACGTGGCCAGCGGTACTTACTTCATTGTTGCTCGTTTTCCCGATGGATCACGCGCTCAGACAGTGACACTGCTCAAGTAATTGTACTGATGTGTCACCGGGGTAGACCGCTGTCCCCCCAGTATTAGGAGCCTATCATGAGGTTACGACTCTGTTGTTTGATTGCTCTGGGAGTGCTGCTACCACTCGCTTCCCGGGCTGAGGATCCTGTAGTGGCTGGTCGCCTGGATTACATCTGGCCTTCAGGCGTTCAGAATGTGGCCGTCTACGGAGACTACGCCTATCTCTGCCTAGGCTTTCGCGAAATAAGCGTGGTGAATGTGCAGGATCCCGCTGCGCCTTTTGAGGTGCTGCGCATCCCGGAGCAGGACGGGGTGTATTACGAAACTGGTGAGGAGTGCCTGGTAACAAGTGGTAATGGGCTTAGGCTTTTCAGTCTGGAAAATCCCGCCGCGCCTGTGCAACGTACCACGATTGAAATCCCCGGAGATTACTTCATCGCGGCAGTGGACGGCCGCACGCTGGCGGTCTGCGATCACCATCCCGACAGCGATCTCTACCTCTTTGATATCAGCGATCTTGAGCATCCGGTGGAAATCGGCCATTACAGCGGTTTGCTCAGCGGTTGGATCAGCGACCTGGTGCTCAGGGGAAATGATCTGCTGGTGTGCAGCAACTCACCGGCCTTCAAGCACATCGACCTGAGCGACACCGACAATCCGGTCCTGGTCGGAAGTGTCGAGCTAGAACCCAACAATTACGCCGCCGATGCTGCATTCTACGGTCACTACGCCTGCCTGGCCGCAGGTGAGAGCGGCCTAGTGGTAGTCGATCTGGAGACCACAAGCAAAGTTGCCGAACTACAGGATGTGGCTGTTGCCATGCAAGTGCACATGGAAGATGAGATCTGCTATGTGGCCTATGGCGACCCAGATTGTCCGATCGCCGCCATTGATCTGAGCAATCCAGCCTCGCCCGTGATACGCAGTGAGTATGCACCACCTGCAGACCTAATTAACTTCCAGGTGCGGGATGGCTATGCCTATTGTGCGGATTACAGTTATGGCCTGCGCGTGGTTGATGTGCAGGATGCTGACAACATGCAGGAAGTTGGCGTGTTGAATCAGTCTGGCTTCTACGCGGATTTTGCGTGCATGGGCGATTACCTGTTGGTGTCGGAATACAATGGCATTCGCAGTGTGGATATCAGGGATCTGGAGCATCCACAGTTGGGGGGCTATCTGGAGGTCACTCCCTGCAACAGCGTCCTAAAACTGGAGGACAAGGCACTGCTCAGCTGTGGCGGTGATCTTGCGCTGCGACTGGTGGATCTGAGTGATCCTATGCATCCGGCATGGATGGAAGCCGAGATCGAGTGGAACCATGTCTTCCCACCCACGGACCTGTTTTTCTGGAGTGGGCGAATTGTGGCCACCCTTGATGATGGCTTTTCGCTGCTGGATGCTTCCACGCCCACGGCCATCGAAGAAGTGTTCCATTACAACTGGGACGGAAATGGCGATCTAGTGTACAGCTTCTGGAACGAGTATCTGATCACATGTGGCAGCAATTCCGGGCCGCTGCGGGTCTGGCGCAATTGGGAAGAGAGCATGGAAATGGTGCTTGATTTCCCTTACTACTACGGCGAAGGCTTGTATGTGATCGGCGATTATCTCTATCGGAAACAGTACCAGGACCTGCGCGTCGCCGCTCTCAGCGATCTGCCGCAGGACTTGGACTTCGAGTATTTGCATCTCTTCGACATTCCGCTGGGCATTTCTAATGTCCTTGGTGACGGCGAACTGCTCTTCGTAACCACGCAGGACAATCCGCACGACTATTTGAGCGTCTTCGACAACGCAGATCCCTACCACCCGGTGCTGCTGGCTACCGTGGCACTTGCCGACAATGCGCGAGGATTGCAGATGATGAACGAACTGTTGGTGGTAACGGATCGTCGGGAGATCGGCTTCTATGATGTATCACAGGTCAACGTTTTGGTGGAGACGCCCGCTGCTTCTCCGGCAGGATTTGAGCTGCTGAGCTGTGCCCCCAATCCCTTCAACCCAAGTACAACGCTGAGTTTCTACTGTCCGCAGGCCGGTCTTGTGGAAGTTGCCGTCTATGATCTGATGGGCCGCCGTGTTACAGAACTTGCTCATCGCGAGTTTGCCGCCGGCGAGCACCAGCTGCAGTGGAACGGACGTGATACACGCGGTGTGCCTGCGGCCAGTGGTACGTACTTCATGATGGCGCGCTTCCCCGATGGCGCTCGTGTGTTACCGGTAAGTCTGTTGAAGTAGTCGTGAATCGTACTACAGGCGACAATCGACACGGATAATGGGGGCAGAGTGATGAATAAGCACATGATAACTTTCGCACTGCTGACACTTTTTGTATCACCAATTCTGGCTCAGGAGTTGACACTGCCGTTGCTGGGAGCGGATTCCCGTTTCTGGGAAGAGGGCAGCTATGACATTTTCACAAGAGACGGATACACCTACCTTGCCAATCGAATTGACGGCATCCGTATCGTCGATACCCATGATCCGTTGCAGCCAGAGGTCGTTGGCAGAGTAGGCATCTATGCACAGGATATCGCGTGTGACAACAATCTGCTTGCTGTCAACTGCAACCGCGAGGAAGTGGTCCTATACAACCTCGATGATCCGCTGCTTCCGCAGCAGCTCTGCAGAATCGATCCTGACATGTACGTCTTGGACTTGGATCTAGACGGGGATCGTCTGATTGTAAGCGCCAGGTCCCTTGACGATTCCGATGACTGGCACTTGCTGCTTTTTGATCTAGCAGCGCCCGACGAACCCGTGCTTCTGGCCAACTACCTTGCGGATCACTACTGCACTAGTCTGGATCTGGAAGAGAACGTGCTCCTGGTGGCAAACGGCAATTCTGGTCTTGTTTGCTACGATCTGAGCAATCCTGCGGAGCCGGTGATTCGCCGAACGGAAATCAATGGCGGCTCCGACCTTGGGTACATGAAGGACGTGATGCTTTTTGGTGATCTTGCCTGTCTGGGTTTGGCGAGCACATTTGCCTTGATTGATTTGAACAGCATGCAGGTGACAGCGACGCTGACAGGGCTGCCGGGAAGCAAAGTCTTGCACCAGCAGAATGGAACGGTGTACATGAGTTGGGGTAGCGGCGCCCGCAGGCTGGCTGCACTGGATCTTACTGATCCGGCAGCACCCTTCATCTCAGCCGACTATGTTAGCACCGAGCTGTACTATGATCGCTTTCAGTTGGTTGGTGAGAACGCCTATCTGGCGGCAGAAGAGGATGGCCTGCAGGTCATTTCTTTGGCAGAACCCGGGGAGGTGCAGACACAAGCTGGTTTATCCCACCTCGGACTGCGCGATTATCTGCGCCTTGGAGAATATGCCGTCTACCTGCAGTTTGCTGGCTTGACCATCGTTGATCTGCACGATCCCGCCGCACCCGTTCATGTAGCTTCTTGTCCGAGTTTCAACGCTTCTCGCATGTTGGAGCATGAAGGCTATGTGTATGTTCTCAGGTTGATGGAAGACTATATCTCCGTCTTCGACTTGCGGGATCCTGCGCATCCGGTTTCGCTGGATAGGATTGATCTTGAGGGGCGCCGTCAATCGGCTATTCCCTTTGTTTGGCAAGACTATCTGGTCTATCCAACAGGTAGCCAGATTCGGTTTTATGACTTACAGGATCCTGCCAATATCAGCCTGGCCCATTCATGGGAGCTTGAAGCGGGACAGCCGATCCAGATTGCCGCTGCCGGGGACAAGCTGATTTACAATTCCTGTAACCCCTTCGCCCTTTGGATGCTTGAGCAGCAGGGGGCAGGATATCAGGCAACTATGTTGCTTGATGAGTTCCTGGGCGATTGGGAGATCCACGGCAATTTGCTCTATGTGCGTGATACAAACGGTGAGTTGAGTGTTGCCTCGCTGGATGGCCTTCCCGATGAGAATCTACAGCTTCATCCGCTACCGAATGTGCGGGTCAGCGTGAATCATGGGCCACTAATGCTCGGCGATGAACTCCTGCTAAGCCTTTGCGACTCGCCCGAACCTGAGGCTGATGAGCTGGAGCTTCACTTCTATGACAATCGTGATTACAGTGCCCCAGTGTTTATCGGAACTGCACATCTTCCTGTTACAGCCTGGAATTTGCAGCTACACGATGATTGCCTGTTTGTGAACGAGTATCCCCGTCTGGCACTGTATGATGTATCACAGATCAACGTTTCCGTGGAAGCGCCGCGTGATACGCCCGCTGGCTTCGAGCTGCTAAGCTGTGCGCCCAATCCTTTCAATCCCAGCACGACGCTGAGTTTCCGTTGTGCTCAGGCCGGTCTTGTGGAAGTTGCCGTTTACGATCTGATGGGCCGCCGTGTTACAGAACTTGCTCATCGCGAGTTTGCCGCCGGCGAGCACCAGCTGCAGTGGGACGGACGTGATACACGCGGTGTGCCCGTGGCCAGTGGTACGTACTTCATGATGGCGCGCTTCCCCGACGGCGCTCGTGTGTTACCGGTAAGTCTGATGAAGTAGTCCCATATACCTGATACCTACCTCCTGTCGGCCGGGTCTCCTGCGGGACCCGGCTTTTTGTTCCAGCCCGGTCTGCGGAACCTGCACGCCTAGCCAGCGTTGGCGAGCGCTTATTGATTGATCCTTGCTTTTATGTTCACAATTGCTGAACTACTTTGTACACGGCATCCTGCCCCATCAGAACTGGCCGCAGACAATGCCACATTGGTCCGCCGAAGCGCTTCAACCTAATCAGCCGGGACAGGCATGGAACCCACTCACATTCATATTCGCGGAGCCAGAGAGCACAACCTGCAGAATCTGGATCTTCGCATTCCGCGCAACAAGCTGGTCGTCGTAACCGGACTCTCGGGCTCGGGCAAATCCAGCCTGGCCTTTGATACGCTTTATGCCGAAGGACAGCGCCGCTATGTCGAAAGCCTTTCTGCTTATGCACGCCAGTTTCTGGGCCTGATGGAGAAGCCGGACGTGGATTCCATCGAGGGCCTGTCGCCAGCCATCAGCATCGAGCAGAAAACGCGGCACAAGAACCCGCGCTCCACCGTGGGCACCGTGACCGAGATTTACGATTATCTGCGCCTGCTCTATGGCAACGTCGGCATTCCGCATTGCACTGTCTGTGACCGCGAGATTCACCGGCAGAGCCCGGAGGAGATCGTCGAGCAGATTCTGGGTCTCGATACCGGACGCAAGGTGCAGGTGCTGGCGCCACTTGTACGTGGACGCAAGGGCGAGTTTCGCGAGCTCTTTTCGCAGGTCAAGCGCAACGGCTACGTGCGCGTGCGGGTGGATGGACAGGTGTTGCCCATAGAAGAAGTGGAGCAAGGGCTGGCTAAAACCCACAAGCACGATATCGATGCGGTGGTGGATCGTCTGGTGCTGAAGGAGGGCATTCGCGCGCGGCTGTTCGAATCCGTCGAAACCGCTCTGGGACTGGGTTCCGGCCTTGTTCGCATTCTAGTGGAAGAAGGTGCTGAGTGGAGCGAGCAGCTCTACAGTCAGCATTTCGCCTGTCCCGAGCATGGCATCAGTATTCCCGAACTCGCACCACGTATCTTTTCCTTCAACACGCCATTCGGCGCCTGCCCCGACTGCGATGGCCTCGGGCATCAAATGGTTATTGATCCCGAGCTGGTGGTGGTGGACGAGAATCTCAGCCTGCGAGACGGAGCGCTGGGTACGATGGAAAGCAACGGCCACAGCGAAGTGTGGACCCTGCGCGCGCTGAAACAGGTGGGTGCACACGAGGGCTTTGATCTGAAGACACCCTGGAGGAAGCTTAGCAAGAAACACCAGCAGGTCGTGCTCTACGGCAGCACGGGGGCCATGCGCTTCATCAGTGAGTTCCGCAACGGAAAGGGCAGCTGGGAATACACTGGCAAATGGGAAGGCATCATTCCCAATCTGGAGCGACGTTTTCGTCAGACCCAGAGTGCCGGCGTGCGTGAGTGGATCGAGCGCTTCATGAGCAGCCGCGCCTGCCCGAGTTGCGAAGGACGCCGATTAAAACCCGAATCGCTGGCGGTCACGGTGGAAGGCCGGAATATCATGGAGCTGTGCGCTCTTTCCATTCGCGAAGCAGAAGAGCTCTTTCGCAAGATGAAGCTCAAGGGCAATGCGGCCACCATTGCGGCTCCCATTCTGAAGGAAGTGCGCGAACGGCTGGGTTTTCTGGTCAACGTTGGCTTGGATTATCTCAGTCTCGATCGCGCCGCCGGTACGCTTTCGGGAGGCGAGAGCCAGCGAATCCGGCTGGCGACGCAGATCGGTAGTCAGCTGATGGGCGTCATGTACATCCTCGACGAACCCAGCATTGGCCTGCACCAGCGCGACAATGAACGGCTCATCGCCACGCTGACGCGCCTGCGCGATTTGGGTAACACGGTCATTGTCGTCGAGCACGACCGTGATACAATTCTGGCTGCCGACGAAGTGCTGGACCTGGGACCGGGCGCTGGCATTCACGGCGGAAAACTTGTGGCACAGGGCACACCACAGGAAATTGCCGATTCAAAGAAGAGCGTTACCGGGCGCTACCTGAAAGATGAAAACCTGATTCCGCTGCCCACCAAGCGTCGCGCGGGAAACGGCGAACGGCTGCTAATGAAGGGCCTGCGCGGCAATAACCTGCAGAAGATTGATGTAGAGATTCCGCTGGGCAAGCTGGTTTGTATCACGGGCGTTTCGGGCTCGGGAAAATCAACGGCCATCAACGAGACGCTCAACAAGGCGCTGGCTCGCGAGTTGAACGGCGCACGCGAGTTGCCCATGCCCTACGGCAGCCTGGAGGGGCTGGAGCACCTGGACAAGGTGATCAACATCGACCAGAGCCCGATCGGTCGGACCCCGCGCTCCAACCCGGCTACGTACACCGGCGTGTTCACGCTGATTCGCGACCTCTTCGCCCAGCTTCCCGAATCGCGCATGCGTGCTTATGCGCCGGGCCGCTTCAGCTTCAACGTCAAAGGCGGACGTTGCGAAGCCTGTCAGGGCGACGGCATCATTCGTATTGAAATGCACTTTCTGCCCGACATCTACGTGCCCTGCGAAGTCTGCAAGGGGCGCCGCTACAACAGTGAAACACTGGAAGTGAAGTACAAGGGCAAGAGCATCGCCGATGTGCTGGAAATGCCGGTGGCCGAGGCGCTGGAGTTCTTTGATCCCATTCCGCGCATTGCGCGCAAGCTGAAGACGCTGGTCGATGTGGGCCTGGGGTACATTCATCTGGGACAGCAGGCGACCACGCTTTCGGGTGGAGAAGCGCAGCGCGTGAAGTTGGCGACCGAGCTTTCGCGACGGGCGACGGGTCGTACGATCTACATTCTGGACGAACCCACAACGGGTCTGCATTTCGCCGATATCGAAATGCTGCTCAAAGTGTTGAATCGTTTGGTCGACAAGGGAAATACCGTTGTTGTCATCGAGCATAATCTGGATGTCATCAAGACCGCCGATCATCTGCTCGACCTTGGACCCGAGGGCGGTGCGCGCGGAGGCCGCATCGTGGCGCAGGGCACTCCCGAAGACGTTGCCAAAGTGAAGGGCAGCCATACGGGCCGTTTTCTGCAGGAAATCTTCGATCGTAACTGATTTGTTTTTCCATTGGCAAGGGCGGTGCAAAGCAATTACTTTGAGCGGACGTGTAACGCACCAGACGAAGCGAAACGAGAATGACCACCTTTGCTGATATCACTCCGACTGCGGCCGTCATCACTACCAAACCGGTAATGCTGAAGGTCTACGAGCCCCTGCTTGTCGTGGGTAACGGACTACTGCGTTCCCTGAACTGCAGCGTCAGCCGCATCAATTCTCCGGCCGGTATCGCCATGGATGCGGATGCGTGCGAGATCCTGGTGGTTTGCAGCGAGTTCCTTCGTGATCCGCAAACGGTACTGACAGAACTGCAGAATTTGGACCAGCTCCGCTTCCGGGTGATCTACCTGGGCGATTTCGCGGAGTGGACGGCTGCAGGGTTGCCGATAAAGCCTTTGCACGCGATCCTTCCGCGTGATACAAAGGACGATGTGTTGGAACTGACTCTGCGCAGCGCTTACGAATACTTCATCACCAGCAATACCGTACGTCTGCTCGAGGAGCGACTGGACCAGTTCTGCCTGGAGCTTGACGAGATCCTCAGTATTGGCAAGCGACTGACCGCCGAGCGCAATCTGGACGAGCTTCTGCGCTTGATGCTGGACAAGAGCCGCAGTATCACGGGCGCCGACGCCGCCACCATTTTCCTCGTCGAAGAAGCCGCAGACGGTAGGCAGCAGTTGCGCTTCAAGATTAGCCAGAACGTGAGCATCGACATCAGTTACGAAGAGTTCACCTTAGAACTCTCCAAGCACAGCATGGCGGGCTATGTGGCGCTTACGGGTAATTTGCTGCTGATCGACGATGTGTATGAATTGTCCAAGAGCCTGGAATACAGCTTCAATCCCAGCTTCGATCGGGAACACGGATACCGCAGTCGCAGCATGCTGGTGGTGCCCATGGTGGATCATCAGCAGAAGATCATCGGCGTGATACAACTGATCAACGCCAAGCGCGACGCTTCTGCTGTGTTGAAGCAGCCTATGGACTTTGTGCGCGAGGTCGTTCCTTTTACACAAAGTCACGCCGACTTCATCTCTTCAATAGCGGGTCAGGCAGCGGTTTCCATCGAGAACAGCAGGCTCTACGAGAGCATCGAGACGCTCTTTGAAGGCTTCGTAGAAGCGAGTGTGACCGCCATTGAATCCCGCGATCCGACCACCAGCGGCCATAGCAGCCGTGTATCACGGTTGACGGTCCGATTGGCGGAAGTCGTCAGTGAGACGAAAGAAGGCCCTTACGCCGACGAGCATTTCAGTGCGGAGCAGCTCAAGGAAATCCGCTACGCCGGTCTGCTGCATGATTTTGGCAAGGTGGCCGTACGCGAAGAAGTTTTCGTCAAACCCAAAAAACTACTGGCTGAGCAGCTTCTGCGTATTCGCGAGCGCTTCCGCTGGTTGAAGCGCGATGCCGAACTGCGTTGTGCTACAGGGCAGCTTGCCGCAATGCGTGAATCTGGTGATTCAACATTGAAGGTGGTTGAGGAGCTGGAACATAAACTGGCTGCAGAACAGGCGCGTCTTGATGCCTGGATTCAGTTGATTGTGCAGGCCAATGAGCCCTCCATGCTGCCGGAAGAAGCCCCTAATGTGTTACGCGAAATCCACGCGGCACACTATCGTGACGAGGACGGCGAAGAGCATGCGTTGTTGGAAGACGAGGAAATGCGCATCCTGGCCATTCCTCGTGGTAGTTTGACGCCCGAGGAATTCGCCGAGATCCAGTCGCACGTTACCCATTCCTGGGAGTTCCTGCGCCGTATCCCTTGGACGGAAGAGCTGCAGCGCATTCCCGAAATTGCCGCCACGCATCACGAGAAGCTGGACGGTACGGGCTATCCGCGCGGACTTGCTTCAGAGGAAATCCCGCTGGCGGGAAAGATGATGGCCATTGCAGATATCTATGATGCACTGACGGCCAGTGATCGTCCCTACAAGAAAGCCGCGCCGCATCAGGTCGCGCTGAATATTCTTTCTGGTGATGTGGAACGCGGCAAGCTGGACGCCGAGCTGCTGCGTTTGTTTATAGAAGGCCGTGTCTACGAAGTGCTTGGAGACGAGAATCCTGCTGCCAACAAGCAGTAAACCCGCCGAACTACCCACTCATGAGCAAACACCCTGATCGAGTAGAAGAAGCCCTCGAGTATCACCGGCGTGAGCGTCGTGGGAAAATCGCTGTTTGTGCCACAAAGCCCTGTCGCACACAGCGTGACCTATCGCTAGCCTACACGCCGGGCGTGGCGGAGCCCTGCCGTCTGATTCACAAAGATCCCGAGTGCGTGTACGAGTTCACCAACAAAGGCAATCTGGTGGCAGTGGTTTCCAACGGAACCGCCGTGCTGGGCCTGGGCAATCTGGGAGCGGCGGCAGGCAAGCCGGTGATGGAAGGCAAGGGCGTGCTGTTCAAGCGCTTTGCAGACATCGACGTCTACGATATCAATCTTGACAGCGAGGATCCCGAGGAAATCATCCAGGCGGTGAGGCTGATGGCGCCCACCTTCGGCGGCATCAACCTTGAGGATATCAAGGCGCCGGAGTGCTTCGAGATCGAGTCGCGATTGCAGGCGCTGTTACCTATCCCCGTGTTTCACGATGATCAGCATGGCACGGCCATCATCAGTGGCGCCGCGTTGCTTAATGCGCTTGAGGTGGCAGGCAAGGCCATCGATCAGGTTCGTGTGGTGTTTAACGGCGCGGGAGCTGCAGGTCTGGCTTGCGCCCGCTTCTGGCGCGAATTGGGAGTTCCCGCCGATCACATCACCATGTGTGACATTCATGGTGTGGTATTCAAGGGGCGCAGCGCGGGCATGAATCCCTGGCTGGAAGTCTTTGCCCGTGATACATCCATGCGCACGCTTGAGGAAGCAATCTCTGGGGCCGACGTCTTCTGCGGTCTTTCCGTTGGTGGCGTAGTCAGCGCAGAAATGCTGCAGAGCATGGCACCCAGGCCCATTGTCTTCGCCATGGCCAACCCCGATCCGGAGATCGGCTACGAGGAAGCCCGTGCAGCGCGCGATGATGTGATTGTGGCAACGGGGCGCAGCGACTATCCGAACCAGGTCAATAACGTGCTGGGTTTCCCCTTCCTTTTCCGCGGCGCTTTGGATGTCCGTGCGCGGGAAATCAACCTGCCGATGAAACTGGCGGCGGCCCGAGCGCTGGCGCGTCTGGCCAGGAGCGAGGTTCCTGCCAGTGTGAGACAAGCCTATGGCATGGAAGACCTGCACTTCGGCCCCGAGTACATCATCCCCAAGCCCTTCGACGATCGTGTCCTGTATCACGTGGCACCGGCTGTAGCGCGTGCGGCTATTGAATCCGGTGTGTCACAAGTTCAGCCGAAAGATCTGGAAGCCTGGCTGGCGGAGTACCGATCGGGCTTGATCCGCCGTCTTGGACCGCGTCACGAGCTGATGATGCGTGTCACACGCAGGCTCGGTGAAACACCTGTGTCTGTCCTTCTGGTGGACGATCAGCCTTCTCGTGTCAAGGCTGCTGCTCGTCAGTTACAGGAAGAAGGGCTTGTACAGCCGCTTCTTCCCGTGCTGGATGATCCCGCCTTGCAGGAGCTGGATGTGCTGACCGACGGCCTTGCCGCGGCCGCTGTCCTTTGCGGCGGCGATTACGCAGCCCGTTTGCGCGGCTTGCTGAGGCATGCCGAAGAGCAGGGACGACCTTTTATGGCACAACTAACTCTGGTTTGTGCGCCATCGCGAACTCTGCTGGTTTGCGCACCTACGGCACCTCGTTGTGAAAGTGCGCTTGCCTGGGGAGAGCAGCTGGGGGAGGCCGCCGCACAGGTCGTAGACTTTGCACTGGAGTTGGGCTATCGACCGCGCCTGAGTGTTTTTTGTCCACGAGAGCAAGCCGACAGCGAGTGCCTTGCATCGCCGGCGCTGCAGCATCTGCGGGAGCGTTTCCCGGATCTGGACGCGCGCATGGCTCTCGGACTGGATGAAGTCCTGGATGCTCGGCGCGAAGAGCCAGGCTGTGATGACGTGGAGATTCTGGCCTTTGCCGGACCGGCCAGCGCCGGATTGGCAGTAGGTCTGCTGGGACGCATGATGGAGGCCGAGTTGGCGGGACCGCTGCTCTTGGGCTCCTCTTTGGTGGTCAATCTGTTGCCCGGAGGCGCGTGCGCTGACGATCTTGTGCGTCAGGCGAAGCTGAGCGCGATGATGGCCCTACAAAACGAGTAATCATGCCGGTACTTGAGCCTCTTGCCCTAAGCTGATAAGGTGCCTATATTTGGGCGTTGGCAGGGCGCCGACAGGCTCACCTTGGTGCTGGCTCCGAAACGGAGATCCTCTTTGTCGCATTCCCGGACACCCATATGGCGATCCGCTGTATCCACTGAGAATCAGGCCGCCGGTCTACACCAGGTGGAGCTGTTTGGAGTTACCCTTGGTGCCTTCTACACGAATTGCTGGATTCTTTGTTGTGATACGAACTGTATTGTGATCGATCCCGGCCTGGAGCCCGATGAGCTGCTGGGCTTACTGGAAGAGCGCGCCCTGCGACCGACTCGAGTCCTCCTGACCCACGGGCACTTGGACCACGTGGCGGGTTGCCGCGAGCTGGATCGTCGCTATGGCATGCCGATCTTCCTGCATCCTGCTGATGCTTTCTTGTATCACGGCGCAGCAGAAATGGCGCGCATCTGGAATTTGAACGTGGAAAATCCGCCGGAACGAACTGTGGATTTGACCGATGGCCAACGGCTGCCTTTCGGCGGACGCGAGCTGGAAGTCATTAGCACACCAGGGCATTCTCCTGGCAGCATCAGTTTGCGCTTTCAGGCCGCACCTGATGATGTCCTGCTCTTTTCCGGTGATACACTCTTTGCGGGAAGCATTGGCCGTACCGATTTGCCAGGTGGTGACGCGAAGGCGCTTGGACACAGCATTCTGGAGCGGCTTTTTAAATTGCCGGGAGATGCGCTGGTCCTACCCGGTCACAATGAAACGACTACTCTGGCTGCGGAGCGAAAGGATAATCCTGTTCGCGCCTGGCTGGATTTGCACTGATGTGAAGGTGGATAGGACAGGAATAACATGACGACCGAAACCAATGGTTCTGGCACTACTGGGCGCCCCCGTGGCCGGCGTTCGCGACGTGAAACGGACATGGAAGGCCTGAAGCAGCTAAGTATGCTGTGGTTCTACGTCAAGGATCTGCGACAGGCGGTGCGCTTTTATCGCGATCAGGTGGGCTTTCGCATGCTCTTCCTGGACGAGGACTCTGGTTGGGCGACTTTTGCCACAGGTGCTGAAGGTGTGGACCTGGGGCTGACCGAGTGGAATCTGGGAGGGGATGTGCCCCGCGGCGGCGGCGGTTGCCCGGTGTTTGAAGTCGTTGACCTGGCGGGTACCCGTGCCAAACTGGAAGCGCGCGGCGTAGCCTTTGACGGCGACATTGTAGGCGAAGAGGGCGTTCGTCGTCATACCACCTTTCACGACCCTGATGGAAATCCGATCCAATTGACCCAAGTCTGGTAGCCACCGCAGTCTGGGACTACCGGCGCAAGCAAGGAGAAAGACCGATGACACCGGTCAACAACGGTAACGAAAAAACCCCGTCGCGGGTACGCAAATCTGGTCCCACTAGGAGCACTGCGTCCCATTCTTCGCGAGCGGTCGCAAGTGCTGCCAAGGATCAGTCTGTCCCGCAGGAGGAGGTAGAGGCAAGTGCCTCTGTCGCCGGGGAAGAAGCGGATGCCGAAGTCCAAAGCGCCGTAGTGACTGCCCCTGAACCGCAGGACGCGCACCATGAATCGGGCAAGCTCAACATTGCCGATCTGGAGAAGCGCCCCATTCGCGAGCTCTTTGAGCTGGCCAAGGGTCTGAACGTCGAGAACCCCAGCGGGCTCTCGAAATCCGACCTGATCTACAAAATCCTTGAGGCGCAGGCTGCGCGCGACGGCAGTATTTTCGCTCAGGGTGTGTTGGAAATTCTGCCGGACGGCTACGGCTTCTTGCGCAGCGACGCCAGCAATTATCTTCCCGGCCAGGAAGACATTTACGTCTCGCCCAGCCAGATCAAGCGCTTTGGCTTGCGCAAGGGCCATGTGGTCAGCGGCCAGATTCGTCCTCCCAAGGACAACGAGCGCTTCTTTGCCTTGCTCAAGGTGGAGGCCATCAACTATCGCGATCCCGATGAGTGCCGCGACAAGATGCTCTTCGACAACCTGACGCCGCTGCATCCGGATCGCAAGATTAATCTGGAGCGCGAGGCCAAGGAATACTCCATGCGCGTGATGGATCTCTTCACGCCCATCGGCATGGGACAGCGCGGTCTGATCGTCGCCCCGCCGCGCACCGGTAAGACCATTCTGCTGCAGAAGATCGCCAACTCCATCACCACCAATCACCCCGAGATTCAGCTCATCGTGCTGCTCATCGACGAGCGCCCCGAAGAAGTGACGGACATGGAGCGCAACATCGATGCGGAAGTGATCGCTTCCACCTTTGATGAGAAGCCCGATCGTCACATTCAGGTGGCCAACATGGTCATCGAGAAGGCCAAGCGTCTGGTGGAGTTCGGTCACGACGTCGTCATTCTGCTGGATTCCATCACCCGTCTGGCGCGTGCTTACAACGCGGTGGTGCCCCACAGCGGCCGCATTCTGTCTGGTGGTGTGGATGCTGTTGCCCTTTACGAGCCGAAGAAGTTCTTCGGTGCCGCCCGTAACATCGAAGGCGGTGGCAGCCTGACCATCATCGCGACGGCGCTGATCGAAACCGGCAGCCGCATGGACGAGGTGATTTTCGAGGAGTTCAAGGGCACCGGCAACATGGAATTGGTGCTGGATCGCAACTTGGCCAACAGCCGCATCTACCCGGCCATCGACATCAACAAGTCGGGTACGCGCAAGGAAGAGCTGCTGCTGGATGACAAGACGCTGAACAAGATCTGGATTCTGCGAAATCTGCAGAGCGAGAAGCATCCTGTTGAGGTCATGAAGTTCATGCTTGAGAAGATGCGTCTGACTCGTAACAACATGGAATTCTTTGAGATCATGATGAAGTGATCGCGGATGTACAGCATACAAACCCGCCCGATCCTTATGTGGCGGGTTTTTTATGCCCCATCTGCCGCTTGCGGATTCGTGATGCTTTGCTTATTATTCGCGGTTCGAATATGACCCAAGGAGAAATCATGCCGAAGAAAGATATCCACCCCAAGTACGAGACAGCTACTGTGAGCTGCGCTTGTGGTAACAGCTTCGAAACCCGCACCACCCAGGGCGACATGAAGATCGAACTCTGCGACAAGTGCCATCCCTTCTTTACGGGCAAGCAGAAGCAGGTGTTCACCACTGGTCGTGTGGATCGCTTCTACAAGAAGTACGCGACGCAGTCCGAGAGCAAGTAAGCCTTAGCGGCGGGAAGGGCTTAGTGGCTGCACCCAAGGAGCGGGAATCCTGCCCGAGCGCCATCGGAGGCCAGGCGGTCATCGAAGGTGTGATGATGCGCGCCCCCGGACGTGTAGCTACAGCCGTACGCGTCGCTCCCGACCACATTGTGGTCCGCTGCAAAGACTATGTGTCACTGACACGGCGCTTTCGCATTCTGGGGTTGCCCATTTTGCGAGGCGCCGTTTCTCTCATCGAGTCGCTGGTTATTGGCACTTCCACGTTGAACTGGTCCGCCGAAGTGACGCAACAGTGCGAAGAGCAGAACTCGCCCTCTGCTCTGCACCGCACTCTGTTCTCGCTCCTAACAGTGCTCATCGGGCTGTTTTTCGCACTTGGGCTCTTTATGTATCTGCCCTATCTGCTCACCAGCTTGGCGGGCTTTGGTGCTAACCAACTCGTGTTTCACCTGGTGGTGGGCGTGATACGCGTCTGCCTACTGCTTGGCTATTTGCGCGCCATCGGCATTTGGGGAGATGTGGAACGCCTCTTTCAGTATCACGGCGCGGAGCATAAAGCCATTTACAGTTGGGAAGAAGAGCAAGCGGTGGAAGTACCGGTGGCGGAAACCCATTCCCGCTTCCATCCCCGCTGCGGAACCAGCTTCCTGCTTCTGGTGGCGCTTTCCACCGTGCTGGTCTACGCCCTCTTCGATACTGCCTGGGTGGCCCGCTTCGGTGAGTTTCACTCGGTCTTGCACCGCTTGTTAGTGCATTTGCCCGTTGTCCCCTTGGTGGCGGGCTTCGCCTTCGAAATGCTGCAGCTCTCCAATCGTCTGCGTTCAGGCGCCATTGTGCGCACACTAATCGCGCCCGGACTTTGGCTGCAGCGCCTCACCACGCGGGAACCGTTCACTGAACAAGTGGAAGTGGCCGTGGTGGCTATCCGTGCTTCCCTCGGGCTGCCCATGGACGGCCTGAAATCCCGCATCGAGTTTCTGTAGCTTAACCCTGAATTCAGTCTGCAAGGAGGCCTGGGATGCTCGATCGAATCGCGCGTCTCGAGACGCGATACAATCAATTGAGCGATGAGCTCGGCAATCCGGATGTGATTGCTGATCAGAGCCACTATCGTGATATCTCTCGCGAGCACAAGCGGCTGGGTGAGATTCTCAGTTTTGGTCGCGAGTATCGTCTGGCGTTTGAGGCGCGAGATGAAGCACGGCAGATGTTGCGCAGCGAGGATGATGCTGAGCTGCGCGAGATGGCCGAAATGCAGCTCGACGAGGCCTCCGCAAATCTGGTACGGCTTGAGCCCGAATTGAAGCTGCTGCTAGTGCCGCGTGATCCAATGGACTTTCGCAACTGCCTGGTTGAGATTCGTGCAGGAACGGGCGGAGACGAGGCCGCGTTATTCGCCGCCGACCTGTTGCGCATGTATCAGCGTTTCTGCGAGCGCCGCCGCTGGAAGCTGGAGCAAATCTCAGCTACCGAAGGCGGATCAGGTGGCTTCAAGGAAGTCATCTTTCAGCTCAACGGCGAAGAAGTTTTTGGCTGGATGAAATACGAGGGCGGTGTTCACCGTGTGCAGCGTGTGCCGGCCACAGAAAGCCAGGGCCGTGTACATACATCGGCAGCCAGCGTCGTCGTTTTGCCGGAAGCCGAGGAAGTGGACGTGGTGATCGAGGCCAAGGATTTGCGCATCGACGTCTACCGCTCCAGTGGCCCCGGCGGACAGAGTGTGAATACTACTGATAGCGCAGTGCGTATCACGCACCTTCCCACCGGCCTGGTGGTCACTTGCCAGGACGAGAAAAGCCAGCACAAGAACAAGGACAAGGCGATGCGCGTGTTACGCAGCCGCCTGCTGGAAGCGCGTATGGCTGAGGAGAAAGCCAAGCTCGATCTGGATCGCAAGAGCCAGGTCAGCACCGGCGACCGCAGTGCTAAGATCCGCACGTACAACTTTCCCCAGAATCGTGTTACAGACCATCGCATCAACCTGACGCTCTATAAGCTGGATTACGTGATGGATGGTGATCTCGATGAGCTTACAAGTGGCCTACGTATGGCGGACATGAGTTCGCGACTGGAATCAGCTGGACTGGACTCCGGGGAGAATGGGTGAATGAGCGCCAGTCCCGGTCTGCTTGAGATTCTGACCAGCAGTACGGAGTGGCTGGCCAAGCGCGGCATCACCAATGCGCGTAGAGAGGCAGAGGAACTGCTTGCTCATGGTTTGGGTTGCACGCGTCTTGATCTCTATATGGAGTTTGACCGGCCCTTGAACGACGATGAGTTGGGCACTCTGCGTGCGTTGCTAGCTAGGCGTGGCCGTCGCGAACCGCTGCAGTACATCCTGGGCAGTCAGCCTTTCCGCAATGCAGAGTTGCGCGTGGACGCGCGGGTGCTGATTCCCCGCCCCGAAACCGAGGGGCTAGTTGATCTGGTACTGAAACACATTCCTGATCCTAATGCGAGCATTTGTATCACAGATGTGGGCACGGGTAGCGGGTGCCTGGCCATCTCTCTGGCGCAGGAGATTCCTGGAGCACAGGTGCAGGCCTTTGATCTGAGCTCTGAGGCGCTTGAGTTGGCTCGTGAAAACGCAGGGAGCAATGGTGTTGGCGCGCGCGTGAGTTTTGCTAAGCTGGATCTGCACAAACAGCTTCCGCCTTCACCCGTAGATGTGTTGGTTAGCAATCCGCCTTACGTTCGTCTGAAAGACGAAGCATCGCTGGAGCCGGAACTGAAACACGAACCTCGCATGGCACTCTTCGACGGTGATACAGCAGGCATTTCGTGTTACAAACGCTTTGCTGCCACACTCGACTCCTGGCTGCGCCCAGGAGGCATGGCCGTGTTCGAAATCGGAGCTGACCAAGGCGCAGAGGTTCAAGCATTGTTTGAGCCGGTTTGCCGGAGTGTTGAAGTGATACATGACTTGGCGGGCCGGGATCGCTACGTCATTGCCTGGAGGCATGAGTGAAAGACCAACGCAGGCGACGCCGGCGCCCTACTGCGCCCCATAGTCATCCTCAAGGACCGCCGCCAACACCGGCTGAGAAGGCTGGCGCGCACCGGCGTGATACGACAGAAAAAGTTGTCTCCTTTCTAAAAGACTCTTCGCGCGGCTACAAAAGTCGCGCGCTCTATAACCTGCTGGGCCGTCCGCTTCCCTATGGAGAATTCAGGAGTCTGCTTGATGAACTCGAGAGCGAAGGCCGTGTCTCACGCGATAAACTTCGCCGCTGGCAATCCGGAAGGCCCATGAAGCGATTGGTGGGCGCGCTTAGTTTTACTCGCAGTGGCCACGCTTTCCTGTTACCAGACGATGGCAGCGAAAAAGTGTTTGTAGCACGGAGTCAGCTTGCCAGGTATTTGCAGGAAGACATTGTCGAGATCGAGCTGCTACCGGGGCGCCGCGGTCCCAGCGCCGAAGGCCGTGTGATACAACTCATCGAGCGCAGGCTTGAGCAGATGGTTGGACGATTGGCGCGTTATGGTGCGGGTTGGGTTCTCCTTCCCTTGAGTGCGAGCTTCGCCGGTACCATTCACGTTAAGGGGCGTTTGCCCGATGGTGCTGTATCCGGTGATACGGTCCAAGCGCGTGTGTGTCACGACGAGCCTGCTGCTGCTGGCGGTCTGGTGGTAGAGGTCCTGCACCGGCTTGCTGGGGATTCGCCACAAACGTTGATGCTACGGTTGAAAGCGTCACTGAATCTGCCAGGAGAGTTCCCGCGTGCCGTTGAGCAGGAGGCTGGACGCTTCAGGCAGGATGACATTCAGTTGCACGCGGGTCGCGAGGATCTGCGCGATGAATTGATCTTTACTATTGACCCCGCCGATGCACGGGATTTTGACGATGCCGTTT
>OY760505.1:0-977500 GCA_963663545.1 Candidatus Delongbacteria bacterium | reverse complement strand
AGCAGAAAAGATCATGCTGGCATGAGTAACGATAAGGAAGGTGAGAAACCTTCCCACCGAAAGTCTAAGGTTTCCTCCGTAAAGGTAATCTGCGGAGGGTTAGTCGGCCCCTAAGCCGAGGCCGAAAGGCGTAGGCGATGGGAAACAGGCTAATATTCCTGTACCAGTATCCATCCGTTTGAGCGATGGGGGGACGCAGACACGTAAGGGCAGCCGGACACTGGCTTGCCGGTCTAAGCGTGTGGGACTGTGGTAGGCAAATCCGCCACAATAAGTCCGAGGCGCGAATGGGAGGGGCTTAGCCCCATAAACTGCCCCCAAGTATGCTGCCAAGAAAAGCCTCTAAGCGAGGATGGGTGCTGACCGTACCGTAAACCGACTCAGGTAGACGGGGTGAGAATCCTCAGGTGATCGATAGAACCGTGGTTAAGGAACTCGGCAAATTGGCTCCGTAACTTCGGGAAAAGGAGTGCCTTCGGGGGAAATGGACTTCGCGTCCTGCTTTCCTGGAGGCCGCAGTGACCAGGCCCAGGCGACTGTTTACCAAAAACATAGCACTCTGCGAAGTCGTAAGACGCTGTATAGGGTGTGACACCTGCCCGGTGCTGGAAGGTTAAGGGGAGCGGTCAATCCGTAAGGAGGCAGCTGTGAACCGAAGCCCCAGTAAACGGCGGCCGTAACTATAACGGTCCTAAGGTAGCGAAATTCCTTGTCGGGTAAGTTCCGACCTGCACGAATGGTGTAACGATCTGGGCGCTGTCTCGACCACGGAATCGGTGAAATTGCAATGTCGGTGAAGATGCCGGCTACCCGCGATCGGACGGAAAGACCCCGTGGACCTTTACTATAACCTGATATTGGGTTCTATCTTAGCATGTGTAGGATAGGTGGGAGACGTTGAGACGGCCACGCCAGTGGTCGTGGAGTCATCCTTGAAATACCACCCTTGCTCTGGTGGAATTCTAACCGCGACAAGTGAAGCCTTGTCCGGGACAGTTTCAGGCGGGTAGTTTGACTGGGGCGGTCGCCTCCTAAAGAGTAACGGAGGCTCGCAAAGGTTCTCTCAGCACGGTCGGCAATCGTGCGTAGAGTGTAAAAGCACAAGAGAGCTTAACTGCAAGACTTACACGTCGCGCAGGTGCGAAAGCAGGCTTTAGTGATCCGGCGGTTGAGTGTGGAATTGCCGTCGCTCAAAGGATAAAAGGTACCCCGGGGATAACAGGCTGATCTCCCCCAAGAGTTCACATCGACGGGGAGGTTTGGCACCTCGATGTCGGCTCGTCACATCCTGGGGCTGTAGAAGGTCCCAAGGGTTTGGCTGTTCGCCAATTAAAGTGGCACGTGAGCTGGGTTCAGAACGTCGTGAGACAGTTCGGTCCCTATCCGTCGTGGGCGTATGAGAGTTGAGAGGAGCTGCATCAAGTACGAGAGGACCGGTGTGGACGAACCTCTGGTGCACCTGTTGTCACGCCAGTGGCATGGCAGGGTAGCTATGTTCGGAACGGATAAGCGCTGAAAGCATCTAAGTGCGAAGCCAACCTCAAGATTAGCTCTCACTTCAGGCCCGTTCGAGACTAGAACGTTGATAGGCGGTAGGTCTAAGCATGGTAACATGTTCAGCCGAGCCGTACTAATCGGCCGTGTGACTTGATCTATAATTTCATCTCCCGCTGGGACGGGGATGTCTCACAGACCCTTCGATGCAATCGCCTAATCAGCCTTTGCCTCAATACCAGGTGTCAGAAAATGCAGGTGGCAATGGCGGTGGGGATACACCTCTTCCCATCCCGAACAGAGAAGTTAAGCCCACCAGCGCCGATGGTACTGCAGAGGTAACTCTGTGGGAGAGTAGGTCGCCGCCTGTTTAAAATTCCAAAGGCCCGCTTCGGCGGGCCTTTGTCGTTTTTGCACAGACATCTACACTATTACCCTAGGCAAGGAAGATGAGTGTCCCGCATCATCCATCCGATGGAATGCTATTCATGTAAGCCAAATCAGGAGGTAATTTGCGACGAGATGAGCTGATTGCGAGTGCAATTAGTGCAGGTGCAGATGTGGCTGGAATTGCTCCTGCCGTGTTACACGATGAACATCAGAAGCGATTTGTCAGCGCACTTGAGCGGGGCGATCACGGCTTCCTGCAATGGTTGAACATGGAACCGAGAAGCCGACACGATGCGCGATTTGTGCTACCAAGCGCACGCAGTGTGCTGATGATCGGTGTGTCCTGCAAGCACGAAGCACCGGAAGAAGACTCTTCGATTCGCATTGCTCGCTATGCCCAAGGAAGAGATTATCATCGGATGCTCAAGAAGCTGTTGACCCGTGTTGCAAGGTGCCTTGAGACTGAACTTCCCGCGTTGCAGTGGCGCGCCTGCGTGGATACGGCCCCTTTACTGGAGCGTGCCTTTGCCTGGCGTGCAGGGTTAGGCTGGATTGGTAAGAATACCATGCTCATTCACCCGGACTACGGAAGCTGGTTGATGCTGGGGGCGCTTGTAGTAAATCAGGAGTACGAACCTGGCACTCCAATGAAGGCGCGTTGTGGTACTTGTAGACGCTGTCTGGAAGCGTGCCCAAGTGGAGCATTGTACAAAGAACGACAATTGAAAGCAGACCGGTGCAACAGTGCCCTGAATATCGAGTATCGCGCCCGTGTCGGCCAATCCGCGCCTGAATTTAGCGCTGAGCAGGCGGCACAGTTACCCCCATGGCTTTTCGGTTGTGATACATGCCAGGAGGTCTGTCCATGGAACCGTAACGCAAAAGCTTCGCGAACAAGCCTTCTTGCTCCGGAAAATGAGCTCGTACATCAGCTATCAGATGCGCAGTGGCTGGATCTAGAAAACGAAGCAGCCGTAGCTGCATCCTACGAGTCCATTACTCGCGGAAGAGTACTTCGGCGGATGACCCCTAGCATGTATCAGCGTAATCTCAGACTTTTACAAGCTGCGAAAGGGAGTTCGGGCATTCCTTCACTTGTACCTTGAGCGGAGGCAACCTACCTTGTTCTCGTGTAGTACACGGGAAGCCAAAGTGAATCACCTCCATACACTCCTGCTTCGGCTGGTTCTCCTTCTGCTCAGCGCTGTTTCAGTGACTCATGCATCCTTAACGGATTTGCGTGCTGTTGCTCTGGATTCCCTTGGCTTGGTCTGGATGGGAAACGGAGACGGCCTGTATTGTTGGGATGGTCGATATCTCATCATGCAAAGCGTCTGGGACGGCTATGAAGGCGGTGCGGTAAATGCCATTACCGTTGATCCACAGGGCATTGTTTGGGTGCAGGCAGCGGGAGGTCTTTATCGTCGTGACGCAGCTTTTCGCCGAGTCGAAAGCCTTTCACCCGTACTGGAATCCAAGTGTCGTTGCCTTCTAGCAAACGGAAGCCGCCTTTTTATCGGCGGTGACCGCGGCTTGGTTTCAATGGACCAGCAGGGGCGCGAGCGCGTGCTACTTGAGAAACTGCGAGTAAATGCTCTTTGTATCACACCTCAAGGAATGCTGCTTGCCGGAAGCCAAGCACAAGGTTTGTACTTGTTCGATGCCAACGGCAATCCAGCACTGATCCCGCCAGATTTCCGAGATGCGCTTCCTACAATTGAGTCCCTTGCTGCGGATGACAAGCATGTATTAGCCGTTGGCCGTGATACAAATGGCTTGCGGCATTGTGCAGAGCTAGATCTCCAACGAGGACAGCTACAGATACTGGATCTTCAACTCTGTGAAACAGATGATACTTCCTCAGCTGAGCTGATGACACGGCTAAACGGTGTCGGTGTTGTGATACGAAGTTCCCGTGGTTGGGTTGATTTGAATGGTGCGACCATCGATATGTCAAACCATGAGGATCCTAGGCCCTGGCCTGCAGAGCGTCTATGTGACTGGATTCCTAGTCTGTGCTACAGTCCAATACCTGGCAGTTTCCTTCAGGAGAACGTAGCTGATGGCGTTCTGCTTGACGCAAATGGAAACGTGCAGCTGCTGCCAACAACAAGCCATCAGAATCTTACGGTGATACAAGTACTCGCTGGATCGAATCCCGTGTTATTGCTTGAGGACGAGGGCCACCAGAAGCTTCTTCTTGAGTTGGGGGAGGAGGGGTATCATCGAGCACAACTTCCCGATACACTTGATCTTCGCAGCATTCGTAGTGTGTGTCACGCTCCGGGAGGTGATACTTCCGAATTGTTGATCGGTTTGACAAATGGTCTAATGCTGCTCCGCGATGGTGATACAGCAAGCTTCGTGGGCGAGGAAGAAATCTGGTGGTTGGAGAACTTCGGAAGCACGCTGGCATTGGCTTCCGGGCCGCAGGGGCTTGCTTTCTTTGATGGGAGCCATATAAGCAAGCTGCGTGTTCGTGAGCCTGTTTACATGGCAGTCAATGACGGCTTTCGTGGGATCATTGCTTGTGCCGCTGATTATATGATCAACTTGGATGCGGCCAACGAGATCGATACGATTGCTTATCCTGATGCACTAGTTCGCCACGCAGCTGAGAGCAACTGTGCGCCAGGACAGCTCGTAGGGCAACTGCTAGTTGCAAGTGGACGCTACTGGCTCCTGGCCGGTGGTGACTTCTACTACTACGCCTCTCCGCAGATAGGTTGGTGTCGTCCATTGCCCGGTGCAGGCTTGTCACACGAGCACATTCGCTCGGTAGCTCTGGATCACGCAGAGACGGTTTGGCTTTCCGGGAGTATGGGCACGGGCTACCTTGTTCCGGATTACGTCGCGCCGTTGATCGTAGCGACAAAGCAAGTGCAACAGCTGGTGCGAGCCCAACTTAGTGATACACTTCCCTTGGATGTTGTGGACCCGCTGAGCTCACCGGAGACTGCCGTGCGTTTGCGCTGCAGGCTTGACGACAGAGAATGGTCTGCGTGGAGAGCACCTCGTGCACTGATTCCGACCGAGTTGCTTCCCACCGATACGCTGAGCAAGGGCGTTCACCGTTTTCAGCTTCAAGCTGTCGATGCTTGGGGAAACCTGAGTCGCGAAGTGCTGACATTTCCGCTGAATGTAACACCGCATCGAATGGGAATCACACACCGCATCAGCATTCTGATCGGGATGCTCATCGTCGGTGGCATTCTGACTGTCCTTTTGCCTGCGCATGTATCACTTACCCTGCTGGAACTCCTCGCCTTGGGCTTGGCCGTTTGGATTCGATTGAAGACAGAAGAGCCATACTTCTACTTCCTCATGCCTGTCTTTGCCTTACTCGTCTGGTGGTACGTACGAGTCAATATGAAGCAGGCAAAGACGAAGGAAGAATTGGAGCCGCCTGGCGGTATCCTCGATCTGGTAGATCTGTTTCGCGAGTTCGGCCATAGTGGTACAGCGACTCGCAACCTCGATCGCTTGCTGCGAACCAGTAGGAACTTGTATCACCAGGGACAATTGGATGAGGATGTTCTGGATCGTTTTCTTGATGCGCGTCGCGTCTTTCTTGAGCTAACAGTTCACAGCCTTCACACTGTATCACGCATGTTCAGCCGATTGCCTGAGCGGGATAATCCGCTTCCACCGAGTCAACTCGCCCAGTATCGTGAGCGTGTCACAGAGGTTGAGGATAGTCTGGTCAAACTGTCGGATCCACCAAGCGATGTTGCCATGGAGGAGCTCGCCTTTCGTTTGAACCAACTGCAGAACCTTCTTGGCGAACTGGAGCATAAAGTTGACCTACAAATTTCGTCTTCGCCGCTTCATGTTGTAGACCGCATCCTGAAAGAGCGACAGGACGAGTTGGCAGGTATAGAGCTCTCCATTGTCTGTGCACGAGAGTTGCGACAGGTAATGGCGCGCCTTCCCGTTGACAAGCTGCATTTTATTCTGGATAACCTGATCACGAACGCAGTGTACTGGATGCGAAACCGTAAGGATGCACGTCTTAGCGTGGAATTGGTCGAACGTCCAACACGGTTGCAGATTCTCATTCGTGACACAGGTCCTGGTATTCCTGAAGAGCAGCAAGCAAGGGTCTTTGATGCAGGTTGGAGCGGAAGATCGCGAACAGAAACTTCTGGTGATACAAGCGAATCAGGAGGCGGATATGGCCTCTATCGCTCACGCGAAATCCTTGTGCGCTTTGGTGGCAGACTTGTGATACACGAGACCTCGCACGAAGGGACAACTTTCCTGCTGGAGGTAAAAAAGGTGGAACCAGCCTGATATGGAACGCATACTGATCATCGATGACAACGAGGAATTTGTAGAGGATCTGGTACACGGTCTACGCAGGCAGTATGAGTGTTTCACTGCCGATACCGGAGAGACCGGCCTGGCCAGCTTGGCTGAGGCGGATCCGGATTTGATCTTGCTCGATTATGATCTGGGAGACGGGGCATCCGGACTGGATGTGTTGACCAAGCTTAGCACTACATACAGCGACATTCCTGTGGTAATGATCACCAAGGAAAGCGGTGTGCGCACCGTCGTACGTGCCATGAAGCAAGGCGCATTTGACTACATCGTCAAGAACACTTCGCTAGAAGAGATCCTCGATGTGATACGAAAAGGCCTTGCACTGCGACAAGTGAAGGAACATAATGCGCTTCTGCGGCGCGCCCTGAAGGAGTCGCTGGGAAACTTGATTGGTGACTCACCCGCGATGCAACAGCTGAAGCGCGAAATCAAGAATGCGGCAGCCACAGACCTGGCTGTGTTAATCACGGGTGAGACCGGAACGGGCAAGACGATGATGGCGCGCCTGATTCACGAAGGATCAACGCGAAAGGATCACGCTTTTGTGGAGGTCAACGTTTCGGCCATCGAGCGCGAGCTCTTCAACAGCGAAGTCTTCGGCCACGAGAAGGGATCCTTCACCGGTGCGATTAGCGCGAAGAAAGGGCTGACGGAATTGGCGCACAAAGGAACCCTGTTCCTGGACGAGATCGGCGACATGGACCCGCAAGCACAAGTCAAACTGCTCACAGCCATAGAAACCGGGCGTATCCGACGAGTAGGCGCGTTACGTGATACACAGGTCGATTTTCGTCTTGTCGCGGCAACGCATCAGGATCTTGAGCAGCGCATACAAGAACGCCTGCTGCGGCAGGACCTGTTCTTCAGGCTGAATCAGATCCGCATTCGCATACCGCCACTTCGCGAGCGACGAGAGGATGTCCCCATCTTGCTACGGCACTTCATGCACAAGCATTTTCCTGCCCGTGCAGATCTTGAAGTAGCAGATGAGACGATCAGCGAGCTGCGGTCGCAACACTGGCCGGGCAACGTGCGCGAGTTTGAAAGTGCAGTCCAATTGGCGATGGTCCGCTGCGATGGCCCCCGCTTGCTGCCCGGTCATTTCTCGACAGCACAAAGCTTGATGGTGCCAGCCGACCAAGCCGACTTCAGCGCGTTGGTGGAGATGCCGTTTGCCGATTCGCGTGACCGTCTTCTGAGCGGCTTACGGAAGGCCTATCTGGAGCGATACCTGGGCCAAGGCAGCATGAAGGATGTAGCCGAGCGCATCGGCATTTCGCGCGAAGTCCTGCATCGCTGGGTCAAGGACAGCGAGTAAGCCCGTGGTGACACGAGGTGCATAACACGGAACTCAATGTGCATTCATTGGTGCCGCATGTCCTACACTGTTGACACCTGGGGCAAAACCGCGCCAGAGTCGGCTGAAGTAGACGGTTTCGGAATCTCGGTGCCAGACGGGGGTCAGACACGTGCCAGACCCTACGCCCTCTTCTTCAGCTCCTCCAACACCGCACGTTTCTCTTCTGCACTCATCAAATACCAGTCTTCAATTTCCTGAGCTGTCCGGTGACAGCCCATGCATTGCCCTGTCGCAGGATCCAGAGTGCAGACTCCCACGCAGGGGGATTCAGGTTTGCACATAGTGCCTCCATTTCTGGTAACACAGAATAGCAAACAGAAGACGCGAAAAGGGTCGGAAAACCGCTTGTATAGCTGCCTGGTCGGGCGCAATGCAAGCTGGATTGTTACCTTAACGGCTTCTTCCCGCCAAGGGGAAGTCTAACACAAGGACCATGGACATGAGTGTCAACGAGAACCGCAGCAACAGCGATTTCATTCGCGCCCTCATCGCGCGTGACCTGGAGTCAGGCAAGCACAACACGGTGCATACGCGCTTTCCGCCCGAGCCCAACGGCTATCTCCACATCGGCCACGCCAAATCCATCTGTCTGAATTTCGGCATTGCCAACGAGAACCAGGGCGGCCAATGCAATCTGCGCTTCGATGACACCAATCCGACCAAGGAAGACGTGGAGTACGTCGATTCCATCCGTGACGACGTCCATTGGCTGGGCTTCGATTGGGAGGGCCGCGAGTATTACGCCTCCGACTACTTCGAAAAGCTCTACGACTACGCGGAGGAGCTCATCCGCCGTGGCAAAGCCTACGTCTGCGATCTCACAGGTGAGCAGATTCGCCAGTACCGCGGCACCTTGACCGAGCCCGGCCAGGACAGCCCTTATCGCGAGCGCAGTGCCGAGGAGAGCCTTGATCTGTTTCGCCGTATGCGAGCTGGTGAGTTCCCCGACGGCAGCCGCACTCTGCGCGCGAAAATCGACATGGCTTCGCCCAATCTGACCATGCGTGATCCGGTGATCTACCGCATTTTGCATGCAACGCATCATCGCAGCGGTGATACATGGTGCATTTATCCGATGTACGATTTCACACATTGCTTGTCCGATATGCTGGAGAGTATCACGCACTCCATTTGCACGCTGGAGTTTGAGGATCATCGCCCGCTCTACGACTGGGTTCTGGACGAGCTGGAGACGCCCTGCCATCCACAGCAGATCGAATTCGCGCGTCTTAATCTGACCAATACCGTCATGAGCAAGCGCAAGCTGCGATTGCTGGTTGAGGAGAATCATGTCGCCGGCTGGGATGATCCGCGCATGCCGACGGTCTGTGGCTTACGTCGCCGTGGTTTCACGCCCGAGGCCATTCGCGACTTCTGCAGCCGCATCGGTGTAGCCAAACGAGATTCCGTTGTGGATTATGCACTGCTGGAGCACTGCCTGCGCGAGGATCTGAACCGCCGCGCCCAGCGCCGCATGGCCGTGCTCAATCCGCTTAAAGTGATCCTCACCAACTACCCAGAGGGTCAGGTGGAGGAGCTCGAAGCCATCAACAATCCTGAAGACCCCGCCGCTGGTAGCCGCATGGTGCCCTTTGGTCGCGAGCTCTGGATTGAGGCAGATGATTTCATGGAGGAGCCGCCGAAGAAGTTCTTCCGTTTGGCTCCTGGACGCGAGGTGCGCCTGCGCTACGCCTACTTCATCACCTGTCAGGATGTGATCAAGGATGCTACGGGCAAGATCGTCGAGTTGCGCTGCACCTACGATCCCGCCACGCGCGGAGGTGATGCACCGGATGGCCGCAAAGTAAAGGGCACAATTCACTGGGTTGCGGCGGAAACCGCTGTCCGGGCCGAAGTGCGCGTTTACGATCAACTCTTTCTGCAGGAAGATCCCGGTGCAATTTCGATGGATGACCTGGCGGCAGCGATCAATCCCGATAGTCTGCGTGTGCTGAAGGAATGCTATCTGGAACCCGCTCTGGCAAAGGCTGAAGCCGAGGAGCGCTTTCAGTTCGAGCGAATGGGCTATTTCTGCGCGGATCGCCACGATTCCAAACCCGGCACGCCGGTATTCAACCGCACGGTGGGACTGCGCGACAGTTGGGCCAAGGAACAGAAGAAGGCGTGATACATGCACCGCAGCGTAGCAAAGCTGGAAACCAAAGGTTTTTCTTTGGCTGTGACGCGCTGAATGGTAGCTTGAACGAAACCGCGGAACGATGTGCGCTCCCGCAGCGCATGGAGCATCCAATTGGAGATACGAGATGAGCTTTGATCACCTTCTCGCTGATCGAACCAGGAACATGAGCGCCAGTGCCATACGTGAGATCCTCAAGGTCGTCTCACAGCCCGGCATGGTGTCTTTGGCTGGCGGCATTCCTGCACCCCAGTCTTTCCCGCTGCCGATCATTCGTGACCTGGCCGCACAAATTTTTGAGAAGTACGGCGCGCGCGCGCTACAGTACGATGTCACCGAGGGCTTTCAGCCGCTGCGCGAGCAGCTTGTGGAGTATGTGAGACAGCAGAACATCCACACCAACACCGAGGAAGTCGTCGTCACCAGCGGTAGTCAGAGCATGCTGGATGCGCTGGGCAAGGTACTGATCACCAAGGGCGACAAGATTGCTGTTGAAGCTCCTACCTACGTGGGCGCGATTACGGCTTTCAACCCCTACGAACCGCAGTACCTCGCACTGCCCACCGATGATGACGGCGTGATACCTTCCGCTCTCGAAGAGATGCTGAAGCAGCACAAGCTGAAATTCGTCTACATCATTCCCACTTTCCAGAATCCAACGGGTCGCACCCTCTCGCTGGAGCGTCGCAAGGAAATCGCCCGCATCATTCAGCAGTACAACGTGCTTGTGATCGAGGACGATCCCTATAGCGCACTGCGTTTCAAGGGCGATCCTGTTCCGCCCATCAAAGCCCTGGCACCGGAGCATGTGATCTACCTGGGCACTCTGTCCAAGGTCTTTGCGCCCGGTCTGCGCGTCGGCTTCGGCATTGCACCAGAGCCGATTCGCAAGTGGGTTGTGCTGGCGAAGCAGGGCATCGACCTGCACACCAGTTCCTTTAGTCAGGCATTGGCAGCCGAATTCCTCGCTGGCGGTTATCTGAAGGATCACCTGCCCAAGATCATCGAGCTCTACCGTCCGCGCATGGAAGCCATGCTGACATCGCTCGACGATTTCTTCCCGCAGGAATTCACCTGGACGCGTCCTGAGGGCGGCATGTTCTTCTGGGCTGCCGGTCCGAAGGGCATGGACCTCGACCCCGTCTACTGGAAGGCGATCGAGAACAAGGTGGCCTTTGTTCCGGGCAAGTACTTCTTCACCGACAGGTCCCAGGGCATTGAGACCATGCGTCTGAACTTCACCATGAGCAATGAAGAGACGATTCGCATGGCCGTCGAGCGTTTGGCAGGAGTGCTGAAGAGCTGCCTGTAACACGCGTGGACAGATCGATATCGGCGGCCGGGGAAATCCGGCCGTCGTTCGTTCAAGAGGTATGAATCAAATGGTCTGGTCCTTCGAGCCCGTGATCCTGCACCTTGGTTCGCTCGAGATACGCTGGTACGGTGTGTGTTTCATGCTGGCCTTTCTCACTGGTTGGTTGCTGATGCGCGTGCTGATGCGGCGCCGCGGATACCCGACAGAGTGGGCTGCAGATTTGGTGGTCTATGCGATCCTTGGTGGTGTTGGCGGTGCCCGGCTGCTGCACTGTCTGGTCTATGACCCCATGTATTACCTGGAGCAGCCGCTTCGCATTCTGTTGGTGAACAACGGCGGGTTGGCGAGTCACGGAGCTTTGCTCGGATTATCGCTGGTGGTGCTTCTGTTTTCCCGCCGGAAGAAGATTCCCCTGTTGACCTTGCTGGATATGGTTGCGGCAGTTGTGATGCCCGGTGCAGCCATGATTCGCTTCGCCAACTTCCTTAACAGCGAGATCCTGGGAACGCCTACGACACTGCCTTGGGGCATCGTCTTTGAGCGTGTGGATCACGTAGCGCGACATCCCGTAATGCTCTACGAAGCCCTGGGATATGTGTTGCTGGCGCTTTTTTTGTGGCATTTGTATCACCGTGAGACACGGCGGCAAGGCAGTGTTGTGGCCTGGCTGCTCGTTTTGGTGTTCTCCCTGCGATTTGTTCTGGAGTATTTCAAGGAATCACTGGCTAGCTGGTCGCTGCCCCCATTCAGTGCCGGGCAGTGGTTGAGCCTGCTGCCGGTTCTGACCGGTCTTCTGCTGCTATGGTGGTTGCGGCGGAACGCGAGAGCAAAGGAGCTCACATGACTCCCATGAAAAGTCTGCCCGTGCCGCGTGTGGCCGCAGTGCACGATCTCTCAGGAGTGGGCCGCGTGGCCCTTACGGTCGTGATTCCCATTCTGTCGGCGATGGGCATTCAAGTGTGCCCGCTGCCTTCCGCAGTCCTTTCCAGTGGCGGCCAGTATGCCGCACCCTACATGGTCGATCTGACGGAGCATCTCGATCCAATGATCGACCACTGGAAGCGGCTTGGAATGGAATTCGAGGGTATCTACACCGGTTTTCTTGGATCGCCGCGTCAGGTAGATGTAGTACGGCGATTGATTGCAGACTTTCGCAAGGAAGGTCAGCTGGTACTCGTTGATCCTGTCATGGGGGACGAGGGCGAGCTCTATTCCATTTTGCCTGCAGAGATTATTGCCGGCATGCAGCGACTGGTGTGTGACGCGGATATCATCACACCAAATCTGACCGAGGCCTGTCTGCTGCTGGAGCAGGAGTACCGCGCCGATTACAGCTTGCAACAGATCAAGGAGATGCTGTTCCGTCTTGGTGATATGGGACCCGGCGTCGTCATTTTGACCAGCGTGCCCCAGGATGATCCGCGCACCTCGCGTGTGTTGGCTTGGAACCGTAACAGTGGTCGCCTGTGGCAGACGCGCTGCGAGATTCTTCCCGGTGAATACCCGGGCACCGGTGATACATTCGCCTCGGTTGTCATGGGCAGTCTGCTAAGTGGTGACAGCTTGCCCATTGCGCTGGATCGGGCCGTGCAGTTCATCAACCAGGGAGTACGCGCTACCTTCGGCTTTTCTCACGACCCGCGTCAGGGCATTCTACTTGAACGCATTCTGGACATGTTGCGCTGCTCAAGTCCCGTGGCCAGTTACGAGCTGTTGGAGGAGCGCGCGTGACACAGCCTTGCAGCTCGCAGTACCGGGGCATCGTCATCACGGATCTGGATGGAACTATCCTTAACCAGCAAGGGGAGATCAGCAAGCAGGATCGGGATACACTCAGACAATTGGGCGACGCGGGCTATTTACGTATCGCAGCCACAGGACGAAATTTGCGCACGGCCCACAACGTCATGGACGATCAGTTCCCCATCGACTATCTGGTGTTTTCTTCCGGCGCGGGCACATGGAGCTGGCGCATGCAGAGTCTGATGAATAGTCGCCTGCTGTCGTTAACAGAGGTTGAAGAAGCTACCAGGGTGATGGATCACTTGGATCTGGATTATTTCATCCACGATCCAATTCCGGACAATCATCACCTGCGTTTTCATCAGCGCCCGCAGGCCAACACCGATTTCCTGCGTCGCCTTTCCTTCTATCAGCGAACGGCGCGTCCCATCAATCGAGCAGAGGAACCGCTATCTGCCACCCAACTCCTGGCTATTACCAATCGCGGAGTAGATCTGTATCACGAAGTCCGCAATAATCTGATGCACTTGAAGGTGATACGCGCCACAAGTCCGCTGGATCACGACAGTCTGTGGATCGAAGTCTTCGCAAATGGTGTGTCCAAGGATGCAGGTTGCCGCGAAGTTCTTGATGAGTTGGGACTAAAATCGAATGAGCTTCCTCTGATGGCCATCGGCAACGACTACAACGACCTCGATCTGTTACAGTGGGCTGATCAGGCCTATGTCGTTGGCAATGCGCCAACTGAGTTGCGGCAGCGGTTCCAAACAGTGGGAGCTTGCGGAAGCGGTTTTTCGCAGGCGGTCAGCGACTGGCTGAGACAAGGTGCCTTGTGATACACTACCTGGTGTGGACTCCCGGTGAGGGTGAAATCCTTACAAGCGACCCTAGCAACCTCAGCCTGGTCGAGCACCCTGCAGATCCGCAGTTCAATGCCGGAATGTATCACCAGATTGGAGAGCGCTGGTCCTGGATCGATCGTGCTGAATGGTCACAGGAACAGTGGACCCAATGGCTTCAGGAGCCAGGTGTGCGCACTTATCGCGCGTATCACATGGATACACTTACCGGCTATGCGGAGGTGCGCTTTGTCGGAGCAGCTTGCGAGATCGTTTACTTCGGAATTCTGGAATCACATACAGGTCAGGGCTTGGGTAAACTCTGGTTGCATCGTGTATTGAAGCGGCTTGTCGAGGAGGGTGCAACTCGTATCTGGCTGCACACATGCGATCAGGATCACCCCGCAGCTCTGGACAACTACCTGGCGCGCGGATTTCGGCTTCTCTACTCGCTGGCAGTGTCATCGTCCTCTTGAGAACTATCAGTTTTCGGCAACTCTTCATTGTCGAAAAGGGATCTCCTTGCAGCTAGATCCGCATACGGGTTCGCTCTTGCATCAATCTCCTGCTGATCCAGATCTGTATCACAAGCTGAGTCTGATTCTGCAAACTCTGTGGCCATCTCAACTAAAAACGGCGGATCGTATTTCATCAGTTCCTTGGTCTGCTTTGTGCATTCGCCAAAGAGAAGGTGCACTTCTTCCACCATATCCTCCAAGCGGCCGCGCTCGTGGTCGTTCAAATGTGCTGCTGCCTTTGCACCGCTAACCGAACTTGTGCCGCACAAATGCGCCAGCAGGTTGCCGAAATAGATGCAGCGAACGATAGGCTGGTATGGAGTGGCAGCGCGGTCGGGAATATGGTGATACAAACAGGCTTGCTGAATCATGGAGGGGAGCGCCCACTCTGCGCACAACCACGCTCCTGCCATGCTGTGATCAAAACCGCAACGCTCCTCTTCGTGCTCACGGTCGATTTGCAGCTTGGGTTCAACAACAGGTTGTCCCGGCATGCGACGTACCTGATTGTACAATACCATTAGTTTGCCGCAGTCATGCAGCAAACCGGCCGTGTATGCCAGCTCGCGGGGAACACCAGGCATGCGATGCCGTGCGAACACCTGTGAGGCAATGGCTACGCAGACGGCGTGCTCGCGCAGTCGGTTCTCTTCCTCCAGCCAGTCCACCGTCAGTTTGTCGTTCTGACAAGTACGGCAGGCCTGCTGTACGGCTCCCATGGCTAGACTACTGCCCAGGTAATGTGTGGCACTGGAAATTGTAACACAGCGCTGATCATGTGGTAGTCCGGCAAGATTCGCGGTCCGTAGGAGGTGCATGGCTAGCAGCGGGTCTTTGCGAATGAGTTTGTGGCCAATGCGAAGTTGTGCGTGATCGTTACCGTCCAGCGCAAGCAGAAGCTCTCCAAAGACCGGCGATACAGGTAGACGTCGAATGGTCTTCAGTACTTGGTCTAGTTCACGATAGTACATTGACTCTCCCGTTTGCTATAAAATAGCTCGCCAACGGGCTTTTGTCCAAATTTTGTATTGAACAATTGTGGCAGTTTTAAGAGGTAAAACCATGATTATTCGAAAATTGAATCAGGTACCTGCACTCCCGGTGCAGATGGATGGTGTTCAGGATGCTGTTCGTCAATTGCTTATCGGCAAGGCCGACGGCGCGCCCAATTTTTCGCTTCGTGTATTCACCTTGCAACCGGGTGGTTACACGCCGCATCACGCACATCCCTTTGAGCATGTGAATTACATTCTTGAAGGCGAGGGCACGATGATGAGCGACGAGGGACCGCGAAAGATCAGCAAAGGCGACTACCTGCTGATTCTGCCCAATGAGCGTCATCAGTTTCGTAATACAGGCGATGAAGCGTTGCAGTTCATCTGCCTGGTAACAAGCGATTACGAATAATCAAGGGGGACACGGGTTCTGAGGGGAAGCAGTCGCATCTGTCGACTGCTGCGCTGAGCTGATGTTATGCATTGGCTACCACTGGTGCACCCGTGTCCCGCTTTTTCTGGAGACCGAATGAAAGAGCTGATCCTACATCCAGCCCCCTTCAGGCAAGTACTGAACCTGATTCTGGCAGGCCTGGGTATCACCTTCTTTTGCATGCTGCTGGATAGTGGTCAGCACTGGATCGGCGGCCTGGGCCTGGCTTTCATGCTCATCGTACTCTTTTTCACGGGGCTACGACTATTGCCAGCGCTGTATCACCTGCGTATCACGGAGAAGGGCTTTCACGTACGATTCATGCATCGTGATACATTCTGGAGCTGGGATCAGGTTCAGGAGTTCTCAGCCAGACGCAAGGGACGCGAAGGGCTGGTGGAGTTCATACCGGCCGGACTGAAAGACAGGGACGGGAAGGTGCCTGTGTTACGCCTGCCGGATACCTATGGAATGAAAGCACAGGATCTGGCCACACTGCTCAATAGCTGGCGACGGGGAAACTTCGAGTAAACCAGGAGGAGGCCGCAGCCTCCCCCGTGATACAAATCTGTTGCATGCGATATCGCTAGAATTCCACACTGAATCCACCCACCGGCATGATAGACCAGCCCAGAACCTCTTCGCGTTTGTAGCTGTACACCGGCTGTCCGTCCACCATACCTTCCAACGCCTCGCGGCGGAAATAGTAGCCATTCACATTGCTGCGATTGTAGACGTTTTGCATATCGAAGTAAACGACCCAGTCCCAACGCTTGCCGTGAATGCGGTGATCCACGCGCAAATCCAGACGGTGATACATCGGCAGGCGCTCTGACAAGTAGTGCGCATAATCGCGAATCGTGTGGCCTTCGGCGATGCTCGCCTCTTCGTCGAGGGGGGTAGTTGGTGCGCCGCTGCAATAGCGCCACCGACCCGAGAGCTCCCAGCGGCTATTGATCAGCCAACCGCCGACGAGGGAGAAGGAGTGCGGGCGATCAAAA
The DNA here is from genome assembly GCA_963663545.1 of Candidatus Delongbacteria bacterium. Lineage (GTDB taxonomy): Bacteria > CAIWAD01 > CAIWAD01 > CAIWAD01 > CAIWAD01. The sequence continues at coordinate 960,949 of OY760505.1, read as the reverse complement.
GCGCCAAGGATCCAGTCGCTGCTGGGCGTGCGGTACTCAGCCTTGGACCAGGCGTAACTGAGCATGCCGTACACGCCCTTTGCCAGTTTACGTCGAACAAGAAACTCGACGCCGTAGCTGCGTCCCTCACCTCCCGTCGTCATCTGGCCTGTTTCTGGAAAGCCGAAGCTGCCGCCGATGAGGTTGTTAACGGGAATCTCGGGATGCAGGCCGCTCACGGGCAGATCGGAGTACTTACGGTAGTAGGGCTCAACAGAACACAGTAGCCAGGGTTGTGGACGGTACTCCAGTGCGCACTGATACTGCAGGCAGCGCATGGCTTCCATGCGTTCAGGCTCTTCCTGTTGCGAGAGCCAGATGCCGGGCAGGTTCTGGGCGTAGACGCCGATCGTCAGATCGAAGGACCAGCGGTCGCTGAAGTCTTGCCGCAGTCCGGCACGCGGCTGTAGAGCCACCTCATCAATCGCCTCAAAGTAGTCAGCGCGCAGGCCGGCCCGCAAGCTGGTACCGCTGAAAGGACGAAGCGTGACGTCGCCGTAGCTCCAGTAGGAGTGCGCGTCAAAATCGTGATCCGTTGTACTACCCGGCTGCGCTTGTCCTAGATCGTCGATGTAAGGATTAATCACAACATGATGACCGTCATCCTCATACTCGCTACCCAGACCAATGCGCAAATCCCAGCGCTTGCGTAATACATCCCGTGATACTTCCAGCGTATGAATGGCTTCAATGGAATTGTTGCTCATGCTAAGGCTATTGTTCCAGGTGGAATACACATCGTCGCGCAGCATGTGATTCAATGTGTAGCGAATGTGATCCACCGTTCCACTTTGTGTCACATGACGCAAGCTGAGACCAGTTGTAACACGGCGCACTTCGTCGTACACACTCTCATCCGCCGAATCCTCGTCCACGTCATCCGTGTCGGCGCTCCACTCAATCAGGCTCTGGCCGCCCAGCAGCACGAGACCCAGGGTCCAGTTCTTCGCCGGTTCCCAGATTACTTTGCCGCTCAGGTCACTGTAGACCGGGACACCATCGGTGCCGATTTGGCTCTTCAACAGCTCCAGATAGCTGCGACGAAAGGTGAAGAGCCAGGAGCCCGATCCGGATAGCGGTCCTTCCAGAGTGGCGCCCGCACCACCCATGCTCAGATTGGCCTTGCCGCGCAAGTGTTCGCGATCCCCCTCGCGGAAGCGCAGATCCATGACAGAGGAGAGACGATTACCGTAGCGCGTGTCAAAACCACCTGCGGAGAACTGCACATCATCCAGCATGTCGACGGCCAGCATGCCGATGGGTCCGCCGGTGCTGCCTTGAGTGCTGTAGTGGTCGATGTTGGAAACAGGATGGCCGTCCAGCAGAATCAGGTTTTCCATGGGATTGCCGCCGCGAACGATCAAATCGTTGCGGTCATCGCCCATGCCCATGCCCACTGAGGGCAGGTTCTGCACGATGCGGCTAACATCCTCGGCACTGCCGGGAGCGCGTCGCACTTCCTCGCGCTGGAAGCTTACGGACGGACCTCCACTCTGTGTACGTGTGGCGAAGTAGTCCGGGCGTACGACAACTTCATCCAGCGCCAGCTCGGTCGCCTCCAGTAGAATCTCGACGGGATTGTCGTGCTTCGGACGTATCACAATATCGGTGCGCACCTGTGGCGCGTAGCCCATCATACGGGCTTCCAGGTTATAGACGCCGAGAGGCAGGTTGTCGATTAGAAAGCTGCCGTTGAGATCTGTGGCAGCGCCAAGTTTGGTTCCCAGCAACAGCACATTGGCTCCCGCCAGCGGGGACGCCGTACGTGCATCCAGCACCGTTCCCGTGAGCTGACCGGTTTCAGTGCCAAAGAGCAGTCGCACCAGAAGAAGCGACAGCGAGCAGACCATCGTGATACAACGCATCAGTGTCTCCTTTCAATGGATGCCATGACCCAGCTCCAGGCCTGTTCGATGGTTGCTTGGCTGTCGAGGCTGGCCAGGTAGGGATTTCTCTTGATGAATTCGGTGATGCCCATGGAAGCACCCGCCAGGATCACGGCCACCATCAGCGGATTGGTGTTTGCGTGATACTCGCCTGAATCAATACCCGACTGTACGCAGGCCTCTACTTCGCGAAAACTGTCCGTTTGGGCGTCCTTCAGCGCACGCGCGCTTTCTTCGCTAAGGTTGGAGTACAGTTCGATGCTGCCCAGCATGCGGATTTCCGGCATCATATCGGCCCATGCTTCATAGATGCGATTGTAGGCTATGCCGATGAGAACCAGGCCTTCCTGCGGACGGCTCGCCTGCTGGCGCGCGGTGGCAAAGGAGGTCGCCAGGTCGCTGGTGTATTGCAGCAGTAGCGCGCCCAGCACTTCATACTTGCCTTTGAAGTAGAAGTACAACGCGCCCTTTGATAGTTCGCACTCTTTGGCGAGCCGATCCATTGTCATTTGTTGAAAGCGTTTGCGACCGATCAGCGCGCGCGCCTTTTGCAAAATGAGCTCGCACCGTTGTTCACGTTCTCGCTCGCGACGTTCCTGCGTTCCCACGCGATCCTCCATGATTTGACCGCCGGTCAATAATATGACTAGTAGTCAATAAGTTAACTAAGGGTCAATGAGAATTCTGTTAGCTTTATGCTTTTTCTTGAGGCAGGAGGGGAGGAATGGCATGTTGCAACCTCTGCCAAGCGGCGAGCTGAACTGGATGATGTGAATTCAGGCACCGTGTCACACGAATGCAGGAGGAATTCATGGATCTGCCAACGCGCGAGCCTTGTTCAGGCTGTAATCGTTGTTGTGGCCCTCTGCCCGTTGATTTTCGTTACGCCTATCAACCCATTGCCAAACAGGACCGAGGTGATCTTCGCTGGGAAGCATTGGTGCGTGGACCCGGCGGCGAGTCAGCTGCCAGCGTGCTTGAGCTGGTGGAGGGGAAACACAGGGCGGTTTTCGAGCAAGCGGGTCGCATGGCGGCCATTCGAACGGCCAGCTCGCTGGGCCTTCGCGGGGGTCTTTGCCTGAATGTAACCCCGCAATACTTGGTGGACGCTGGTCGCTGTCTGCAGCGCACGGTCAATTGGGCGGATGAGATGGGGTTGACACCGCAGCAGCTGGTGTTCGAGATCAGTGAGAACGATTATGCCGCTGATCCCGAAAGAGCCAATCGCATGGTTGCCATCTACCGCAGTGAAGGAGTCCGAATGGCGCTGGACAACTTTTGAGCCGGGTTGGGGGGGCTTGAGTTGCTGGCCCTTTTCCGTCCGGACATCGTCAAGATTGACCCGCGCCTAGTGCGCAGCTTGCAGCACAATCGTGTGAATTACAGCATTGTAGAAAGCGTGATACATCTTGCCAAGGAGCTGGAGTACGAAGTTGTTGCCACTGGTGTTGAGACGCGCGCTGAATTGCGCGTCTTGCGAAAGCTAGGCGTGAGTGCTTTTCAGGGCTACTACTTCGCGAGACCTGCGCTGGAGAAGCTGGAGCTGCCCAAAGAATGGGAGCACAGCCTCGAATAGGCGAGCATGTGAATCATCGTAAGATGTGTATCACAGCAAAGACTGGATTACCGAGCTTGATCCTCATGACCATCAGGCGAATGGCTCAGCACCTGAATCTTGTGCGGATCGCTGATGCTACCCGCGTAGAGTGACACATGCGGGAAGGGAATCTCAATGCCTTCCTCATCAAAACGCCGTTTGATGGCCTTGAACATGGCAGTGCGTGTATTCAGCCATTTCTCGCGTGGTGCCCAGACACTGCACTGGAAGTCGATGGAGCTCGCGCCGTAACCGGTGACGAAAACCAGCGGTGCTGGATCCTTCAGGGAGTCCAGACAAGTGTCGGCGACTTCTTCGAGCACGCGTGTTACACGATCCAGATCTTCTTTGTAGGCCACACCCACCGCAATATCGATACGTCGAATGGGAAAACGAGTAAAATTGACCACTTCGCTCTTGATCAGTGTTTCGTTGGGAATGCGAATGAAGCGGTTGTCGAAAGTCTTCAGCTTTACCGAGAGGATGTCAACGCTGAGCACCGCGCCCGTTGTAGCACCTACTTGCACAATATCGCCGACCACAAAGGGCTTCTCGGCAATCAGAAAGAGGCCGCTGATGATGTTGGAGACGCTGGTCTGTGAGGCAAAACCGAGGGCGATGCCAATGATGCCAGCGGCGCCCAGTAATGTTGAGAGGTGAAAGCCCAGCTCATTCAACGCTGTAAGTAGCACAACGGTGATACACGTATAGAGCACAACCTTGACCAGAATCATCTGGTGCTGCGGCGATAGACTTCTACGTGACACACGCCCAATCAGCCTTGTCAGCAGGTAGGAGCCGGGTATTCCCACCACAAGTAGCAACGCCACACGCAGGAAGAGTTCCAGATTACCCGCCGTCAGGTGCGAATACCAGTGGAGATTTTGCGCTACAGCAAGACTATCCATTCCATCCTCATGCCAGGGCTTTACAGACTGCGCTGCAGAAGCGGGAGTGCTCCTCGCCTGTGCACTACGCGCGGTGAAGCGATCAGTGTTGCACCGGGAAGATCGCGCGGAGTGCGTCCGCTTACCGACACGATGTCCTCCTGGTCTTCGCGTAGCAGCACATTGACCCGGTCCGTCCACAATTGCCCGTCGTGCTCGAACAGCGTCATGTTGGGAAAGGGCAAGCGCAGTCGCTCAAGAGTGGCCAGCTGTTTGCCTTCGAAGTGCACCTTCACAGGCACACGCACCGCAGTATCAGCGTGTAACACAGTGCGGTCAGCAAGGGGCACGGTCTGCACCCAATACTCCAGTGATCCTTCGTGCAACTCACCAAACCATGTGGTTTTCAGCCGTCGTGTTGGTCCGCCGAAGAGCGCTACATGATTATCGGTAGCCGTGATACTCAGCCAGGCAGGAAGATCCAGCCAGAAACGACGTACTTCACGCGGGAGCAGCAGCAGTTTTTCCGGCAGTGCGGCCTGTACAACCAGATCAGGAAGTTGCGGCATAATTGTAACACGATTGCGTTCATCAATCACGCTGCCTGTCCAGGGCTGAGCCAGTTGGTCAGGATAGCTGCAACGGATCATCAGACTTCCGCTTCTGTGACACGCTCGAATCTGCAGCTCATCCACATTGCGTTCGCACTCCGTTCCAGGACTCAGGTCCAACGGTTCCCAACTGGCGCCAAGGTTCACTTGTCCTGCTCCGCTTCATTCTGCTCTGCTGCTGATTCTTCCTTCGGGAGGTCCGTCTGCGCTTCCACCGGTTTTTCCTCTTGTGCTGGCGGAGTCTCCGGTGTCACGGCGTTCTGCTGCTCCGGCAACGGTCCGGTTTGCTTATGCGCGGCGTCATCTAAAATGGCAATCTGCTGACCCGCGTGCACAAAGAGGACTTCGTGCAGGCCTGTGAAACGTGTGAAGAAGGCACCCGCTTCCTTGCGCAGCTTCTTCAGCGAGAAGCCCACGATTACCAGATCCGCCAGCTCGGAGTGTTGTAACACGAGATTCTCGTAGGTCTCCGTGTGGCCGTCCCAGGGGATGCGCTTCACATTGTTCAGCGAAATCGGCAGGCGTCCATTTTGAATCAGCTGATTCAGCCGGTTGAGCTGAGCCTGCAGGTCTTCCTTGTCCAACAGTGCGTAGAGGCTGATGGAGCAATCGTGCCAGTCGGGGTGCCCAATGAGGATGTAGGCCATCAGGATCATCAGGTTGCCGTTGCGCAAATCGCCGGGATGCAGCCAGATGTGGATGTTGCGGCGGTAGCCGAAGTGGCGGTCAGAGGAGCGTAACACGCAAAGGTTGAAGTCCACCAACGCAGCGAAGTGTATCACATCAACGATTTCCGGAACGCGCTCCGGTTGGTCCTTGTGGAACTCGAAGAGGATGCCGTTGTTTTCGAGCCCCGAAATGCCGGGAATCTGCACGATTTGTGCGACAGCGGTGCGGAAGCTGGGGGAGATGATCGTATCGACATAGATGCCTGCTTCGCTCGCGCGACTCTGATCGATGAGTTGGTCCAGACGGAAGCGCGCTTCGGCGGCCGTCTTCTCATCTAGATAGCCGTGGATGTGGTGGATGAAAGTGCCGAAGCCGTAGTGGTGCGAGATCCAGCGCAGCAGATCAAAAGGCGCTAGCCGCGAAAGAGAATCGGAGGAAACCGCCACGAAGGAGGGACGCCAGCCGACGGCCATTTCGCTTGCCTGGCGGCGCTGAATCAGAATCTGCAGGCGGCGCGTCAACTGGAAGAGCGCGCCCTTGATCATCTGCGAGAGATCGTCCACTTCGCCATGTGCGCGGCGTCCGGAGCGTATACTGATGTAGAGCAGCACGATGGCGATTACGGAAAACGTCGAGTACAGCGGCGACATCTGGAACATGATGACGAAGCTGCCCACCGCGCCGATCAGTGAAATGTACCAGCGGCTGCGGAAGGTGGGACGATAGGTCGGGTTGCCTGCGAAGTGCTCCAGGAAGCTCACCAGGCACAGGCTACCGTAGGTGATCATGAAGAACATGGAGATGATTTGTGCTACAAAATCCACGTTACCCATGGAAACAAAACCAAAGACAATGACTGCCGTGACCAGTGTGGCCATGTAGGGCTCATTGCCTGCACCGCGACCTCGCGCCAACAGCCGGTTGGCCCAGTTGCTGGGCAGGATGCCGTCAATGGCCAGCGCCTGCAGGGTTCGGGGCGCAATCAGAATGGAGCCGATGGCCGAGGACAGCGTGGCCGCCGCCAGACCAATGGGAATGATCGGACCCCAGAGGGCCACCTTGGACATGGCGAACTGGTCCGCGACGAGTTCATCCGGGTGCAGATTGCCTGCCAGCTTCATTACCACCAGCAGGTAGATGATCATGCCGGCCACGGTAGCCGTCATGGTGCCCAGGGGAATCGAACGCCGCGGATTTTTCAAGTCACCCGAAAGACCGACGCCGGCGGTCATACCGGTGAAGGCGGGAAAAATGATGGCGAAGACGGTAAAGAACTTGTTCGGGTTGGTAACGTGGGCGAAGAGATCCAGGCTGCCGTCGTTGCTGCCGCTATGTCCCAGGAAGAAGGCCAGCAGCGAGATGGCCAGCACGCCGACAACGGCCCAGAGCACCGTGACACCCAGATCGGCGCCGCGCTTGAGGATGACGAAGAGCAGAACAGCTGTGGCTGGAATGCTGATCATCCACAGTCCAGGCTGGAAGCCCAGCACCGATGCCAGCCAGGGGAAAGCCGGTCGAAAGGCCTCTGCGAAGGCGATCATGTAGAAGGCAACGGATATAGCTTGCGACAGGTACAGGCTCAAACCGATGGTGCCACCCACCGTACTACCGAAGGAACGGCTGATGATGTAATACTCGCCGCCGCCTTCCACCTTCAGATTGGTGGCGATTTCGGCAATGGCCATGGCGGTCGGAATGGTAATCATATGACCAATCAGGATGATCAGAATGGATCCCATCAGGCCGACGTGACCAACGGCATAGCCGAAGCGCAGGAAGAGGACAGCACCTAGAATGGTGCTGATGGCAGCCAGGAAGACCGGAGCGGTTCCGAAGCCGTAACCTTGTTGCTCTTGTTGCATGCAACCTTTCCTTGAGGTGACACACCTTCCACCGCGACCTCCGTAGCGGAATTCTTGGCCAATGTACGCATGCCAGGTGCGCAATACACAAGCGCACTGTTACTTTTATTCCATCAACCCGGGAGGAAACATGCAGAGTATTCGACCCCTGACGCTGACCCTTGCATTGCTACTGGCCTGCGCGACGGCTTTTGCGCAGAACAAACCCAGTGCAGAAGACGCTCGCAACGTAATCGACTATTACCTGCTGGGCCAAGGTCAGGGTCCCATTCTGATGGATGCCCGCTTCTGTCACAATGTTGTGGAGAACGAGTGCGCTGATCTAGTGGCACCCGATGCGCTGATCAAGGGTGAGGCTTACAACGTCTGGTTTCGCTTTCTGGTGCCGCAGGGCGAAGAGGTCAACGGCATTCAGGTTGAGTTCATTCACGATGGTGTGACACAAATCAGCAAGGAGCTCAGCGCCAGCGGTAGCATCCGTTATCGCACCTGGCGATTCGTTCGCCTTGAGCAGGAGGGGGACTGGCGTATGAAAGTCAGCTTCCGCCACGGCGATGGTATGGAGGTCCTGCTGGATCAGCCGCTGGTTGTTAAGGCTGGTGAGTAGTTGTGTCACAGGTTCGGGATGTGATACATCAGGTGGCGGGTGAGCGACTGCGGGCGTGCGTCGATCAGGACTATCTGGTCGGGATGACCACCGTGGTTCCAGGCATGCGTCACAGTCTCGGCGTGCGCGTGCCGAAGATCCGGGGCTTGGCTGCAGATCTGCACCGTGAGCATCGTCAGCTTCCTTTTGAACAACTTCTGCTGCTTCTACATCACGCTTTTGCTCAAGGCAGTCGTGAAGAAGTGTTGTGTTACATCTTCTGGCTGGCAAAACGTAATCGTGAGCTGCAGTGGACGCATTGGCTACAGATCGATTCCTGGCTGGATCACATTGCCGATTGGGAACTCTGCGATCAGTTGGCCATGGGAGTCGCCGCGCCGCTGCTGGATCGTCATCCGCAGCACATTCTCGAGTTGCAGTCGTGGACGAGCAGCGAGTCCACTTGGCGACGTCGTTTTGTCATGGCCTGCGCGGCCAGTTTGCAGCAGCGAGGACGCAGTCATCCAATTGCTTGTCTGGAATTGTGTCACCCCTTGCTCAACGATCCAAAGGCCGATGTGCGCAAGGCGGTCGCCTGGGCGCTACGCGAAATCACGGACGCGGACGTCGCCGCCGCTATCAGCTTTTTGCGTGACACGAAATCTCTGTGTCACCGCACAGTGTTGAGGGAAGGCAGCCGAAAACTGAGCAAAGAGCAACGACATTCCTTGGGAGTGTAGCGGGAGGACAAATGACCAGCGATCCGACAATGCTCATCGAAAAGCTTGGGCTGACAACACCGCTGATCGGCCTCTACGATCTACCCGCGGGTCTGGAAGTCGAGAACAGTGTATCACCGCCGCCAAACTCGCGCGTGTGTACTTTTGCCTTCTACCGACAATGGTTGAAGGGCACACATCTGCTGCTCACCGACGAGTCTTTCGGCTGTGGTGGGGCGGCGTTTGCGCTGTTTCAGAAGGAAACACGTCCTCGCGAGGCCTTTCTCGATTTCCTCGTGGAGGAAGAAGGCTTAATGGCCAATCGCGAGCGCATGAATGAATGGATCGAGCGCCCAAAGTGTTTTACCAGCGCACACGAGCGCATTTCCATCGGCCCGCTGCGTGATACACTTTCGCCTTGGCTACGCAGCGTTACGCTCTTTGTAACACCGGATCAGTTGGGTGCACTGGTTTATGGTCGCGCCTACTTCCAGCGCGTGGGTGACACGCCGGCGATGATCGTAGCACCATTTGGCAGCGGTTGCGGTCAGCTCATCCAGTGCTTTTCCGATCTCTCACGGCCCGAGGCGGTCATTGGCAGCGATCTGGCGATGCGCAAGTATCTGCCGCAATGTCTGATGGCGGTTAGTGTTACGCTACCCTTTTTTGAGGAACTCTGCGATCTCGGTCCGGCGAGCTTCCTCTACAAGAAGTTCTGGGCAGAGCTGAAGGAGACCCGTGCCCGCGAAGATCAGTCAACGCATAACACGGGTCCAATTCTCGGCGCCTAAGGTTCCCATTTGCGCTTCTCGTCCTTCTGCTTGCTGCGCAGTTGCAGACAAAAATTCCAACCCACCCCTTGATAAATGACCCGTGGTCATATTAATTATGACCTTTGGTCATAAAAGGAATCTCACATGGTAGCTCAACATGCCCGGCGCGACGAAGAGAAGGAGCAGCGTCGCCAGCTGATTCTGGACGCGGCCCTTCGGCTCTTTGCCAGCAATGCGTATCACCGCGTGACCATGGCGGGCATTGCGCGCGAAGTGGGTCTGGCCAAGGGCACGCTTTATCTGTACTTCGCCACCAAGGAAAGCGTCTTCCTGCAGGGGCTGGCGCAGCTGCGCAATGAGTTTTACCGCGAGTTGAGTCGGCATCTGGTTGGCTTGGAGCCCCTAGAGCTTGGCGATCGCGTCGAGGGTTACTGTCGCGAAGTCAGTACCGCATTCTGGCGCGCCGACCGCTTTCGCCGCCAGATGACGCTGATTTCCAGCCTGCTGGAAGAGCAATTGGATGTAGCGGAACTCCTGGAAAACAAACGTGATGCGCAGCGCCAGTTTGTGGAAGTGGCGACTACGCTCCGGCGACTTTTTCCCGAGTTACCCGCAGATAGCGAATTTGAAATTGTGCAGCAGTTTCGTGCGCTGGTAATCGGCTACAGCAGTGTTTCAGGCAAGGGACGCATTCCCGCCTGCGAGGAGCTGAACGAAATGCACACAAATGTTCAGGACTATTTTCTGAAGAACCTGCGGGTCAGCCTTAGTGCAACACTGCGCTATTACCTCGTGCAAAACCCGAATTGCAGTTTGAGCTGAGCCAGGAATAGGAGCCCGATTCATGTTTGTCTATCGTCCTGCCCTCAGCGTGCCCTTCTTTCGCCTGCAGCACTGGCAACCCAGCGCGGAGGATGCTACTCTATCGGGCTGCGCGGGCGCGAAGCCTGCGGGCAAGGATAGTACTGGAACCGAGAATGAAAAGCATTGTACTTCTGATCTCCGCCTACATCGCCGCTCAACTACTCGCTGACGTCACCAGCTTGAAAATCGTCATGCTGGGCACGCTTAGCATGGACGCCGGTACCCTGATTTATCCGCTGACTTTCACTCTGCGCGACTTGGTTCATAAGCAGCTAGGTATTCAGGCTGCGCGCACGTTGATCTTTGCCGCCGCCGGCATCAATCTGCTTATGGCAGCGCTTTTCTGGCTGGTGGCCCGCATGCCCGGTGATCCAATGGTGGGCGAACAGCTTGCCTTTGCTGCCGTGCTGGCACCCGTCTGGCGCATCGTTTTCGCCTCCATTCTGGCTGAAGTGGTGGCCGAGCTGATCGACACCGAAGCTTATCGGATGTGGGAGCAACGCTACGCCGAGAAACATCAGTGGGGACGTGTACTGGTGAGCAACGCGGTCAGCGTTCCCGTGGATACGCTGGTCTTTGCCTTTGTCGCCTTTTACGGCACCATGCCACTGGCGGTGGTGGGTTCCATCATCCTGAGCAACATCCTTATCAAGGGCGCAACGACGCTGGTGGGCATTCCGCTGATCTACGCTGTGCCGGGTCGCCCAAATCCTGCTGCGCAGGGGATTCTTGAGTCGGGGCAGGCCTGAGCCCACTGAATTGGTCTTCATTTCCGGCGCGCATTCTGTGTCGGGATATTACCTTGCCACTGTGTATCAAATCAGGAGAGTACCATGCACGAGAAATCCATCGAACTATTGAACAAAGCAGTGGCCGACGAGTTGGCCGCCGTTCACCAGTATATGTACTGGCATTTCCATTGTGATGACCAGGGTTACGACCTGCTTGCCGGTCTGTTCAAGCGCACTGCCATCGACGAGATGCTGCACGTCGAGCGTCTGGCCGAGCGCATTCTCTTCCTCAAGGGCGAGGTCGAGATGAACGTGGCACAGCCGGTTGACAAGGAGCACGATGTCCGTCGCATGCTTGAGAAGGCTTCGCAGATGGAGCAGAACAGCGCTCACGATTACAACCTGTGGGCCAATGAGTGCAGCACCAACGCCGATGCCATTAGCAAGCAGCTGTTCGAAGAACTGGTTGCCGACGAAGAGCGGCACTACGATCAGTACGATAACGAGCTGGACAACCTGGATCGCTTCGGCGTGAATTACCTTGCTCTGCAGTCGATGGAGCGTAGCCGGAACCGTCAGAGCGGTACGGCCGCAGAGTAGCTCCACCCCATAGCAGCTTTCAGCCGCCTTCGGGCGGCTTTTTGTTTTCAGCGCATACGGGCATAGCAATAATGAAAGCTTGCAGAATTTTTGCCGATACTTTCAGGGTCGCTCGGATCTGCCACGTGCCGCATCATTGACCACGCCTTCGACGGGAGTAACCATGCCGGATGAATCTGCTGTTTCTACACGCACCGCGTCCGCGCCGGTCGAGTACCCGGAGCACTTGCTGAAGGGGGCGAATGCCTTCGGGCGCACGCTGCTTCAGACAGCGCTGCCTTCCATGGTGCTGGTGGTACTGTTCATTGCCGTTGTCTACGGCTTGATGGCGCCCACCATCGAAGCGAATTTCCTCTCGCAGAAAAAGGAGCTGTGCCGCCGCTTGGTGGAGGCGGTCGTCAGTGACCTGGATTCACGACAGGAGGATGTGGCAGAGGGTTTGGTCAACGCAGCGGAAATGCAGCAACGGGCCATCAAGCGCTTGCGCAGACAGCGCTACGGGCAGGAACACAAGGACTACGTCTGGATTGTCGGTCCGGACGGTCGTTTTCTGATGCATCCTTACCGCCCTGACCTGGAAGGGGCCGATCCCGCCACGACTCTTGGACCGGACGGCGAACCGCTTTCCCTACTGCTGGGAAGGATGCAGCAGGCGATTGCAGACTCTGCAGATGGTTTTCTTGACTATCGCTGGCATTGGAAAGACAATCTGGATCTGCTGGTCAACAAGGTTTCCTATGTGAGTGCGTTCGAACCCTGGGGCTGGATCGTCGGCACAGGCGTCTACGTGGATGACATTCAGCAAGAGGCCGCCAGTTGGCGCGGGCGCATCATCGGTATCGGCCTGATGCTGACGATGATCGCCTTTGGCATATCGCTGGCACTGTCTGCACAGGCGCAGCGTCATCGGCAGCGGGAATTGAGCTACGCCGAGCGGCTATTCAACAGTGAACGCCAGTATCGCGTGCTTGTGGAAAACAGTGTCGATGTGCCCTTCTCGCTGGATCACGAGAGCCGCTTCACCTACATCAACCCGCGTTTGAATCGCCTGGGCATTGAGGCCGAAACGCTGCTGGGCGAAAGCTTCCTGGCGCTTGTCTGCCGCACTGACCGCAATCGCATCGAAAAGGTCTTCCGTGAGGCCGTATCACATGGCGGACAGTTTGAGTTCTTGTTCCGGCTTGTCCGGTCGGGCGGATCTGCGGGCGGTTGGGTAGAGGCACGAGGCGCTGTGTCACATAACGAGGCCCAGCAACCCGTCAGCGTCAATGGCATTCTGCGCGATGTCAACGAACGGCAGGAGGCTCAACAGGCACTGCAAGAGAGCGAAGAGAACCTGCGTATCACATTGCGCTCCATTGGAGACGCTGTCATTGCCACGGACGTTCGCGGTCGCGTGAAGCAGATGAATCCCATTGCGGAAGAACTGACTGGTTGGACATTCAAGGAAGCCAGAGGGAAACTGCTTAGTGAAGTGTTCAATCTGGTTCACGCCATCAGTGAACAACCCGTGACGAGTCCCGTCAGCAAGGTGTTGGCGACGGGCGAGATCATCGGCATGTCCAATCACACCCTGCTGCTGTCCAAGGATGGTCATCGTCGCCAGATCGCAGACAGCGCCGCTCCCATTCGCAACTCCGAGGGGCGTATCGTGGGCGTGGTGATGGTCTTTCGCGATGTCACCGAAGAGTACGCCATGCAGCAGACGCTGCGCGCGCGCGAGGAGCAGTTCCGGGCCATTTTCGAGACCAGTCCGTTGGGCATGGTAATCACCAGCATGCACGACTGGACCGTGTTACGCGTCAATCGCACTTTCGAGCAAATTATCGCCCTTCCGAGTATTGAGCAGCACGGTCTTTCACTGCCGGAAATCGGTCTGCAGTTTGATCAGAAGCAATACAGCGAGTTCCGGCATCGTCTTGAATCCGTAGGTCTGGTGGAGGAAGCACAGGGGCGCATTCGCAGACAAAACGGCCACGAGAGACAAGTTGTTTTCTCGTCCACGGCGATCGAGTTCGAGGGTGAGCCTGCAGTGCTTACTGCGGTAATGGATGTGACACAAACTCGCACCCTCGAGGACCAGCTTCGTCAGGCGCAAAAGATGGATGTGGTCGGCCAACTGGCGGGTGGAATCGCCCACGATTTCAACAATATGCTGGGTGCCGTGCTGGGAAACGCAGAGCTGCTTGCCATGGAGCTGCAAGAGCAAAGCGAGCTTCAGCAATATGTGGGGACTATTCTGCGCGGTGCTCAACGTGCTTCTGAGCTGACGCGCAAACTGCTGGCCTTTTCCCGCAAGGGCAAGATGCTGAGTACACCAGCAGATGTTCATCAGACCATCAATGAATCTGTTGCGCTGCTCGAGCGCAGCATAGATCCCCGTATCACAATTCAAAAACGCTTCAATGCCAATGAGCGTATCGTGATTGGTGATCCAACCTTGTTGCAGAATGTCTTCATGAACCTGGCGGTGAATGCACGTGATGCAATGCCCAATGGTGGAACGTTGACCTTCAGTACTTCCAATGTGGAGTTGGACGCGCAGTACTGCAGGGATCATCCTTTCAATTTGAAGCCCGGCGTCTATGTGGAGATTGATGTTAGTGACACCGGTTGGGGTATGTCTCACGATGTGCTCGAGCGTGTGTTTGAGCCCTTCTTCACAACCAAGCCTGTGGGCAAAGGCACTGGCTTGGGGCTTGCCGCCGTTTATGGGACCATCAAGGAACACAATGGCGCCATCTTCGTCAGCAGCGAACCCGGCATTGGCTCCGTGTTCAAGGTCTTTCTTCCGGTAGGATTGGGACAGCAACTCAGTGCTGCGGATGAAAGCGATGTGATACAAGGAACAGGGACAATTCTGGTTGTCGACGATGAAATGGTCGTTCGTCGCACAGCACGTTCGCTCCTGCTTTCTCTTGGGTACGATGTGCTGATGGCCGCTGATGGCGATGAAGCAGTGGAAGTCTATCGCCGGCATCAGCCGGATATTCGTCTTGTCCTGTTGGACATGGTGATGCCGATTCTTAGTGGCCGTGATACGTTTCTCAAATTGCGGGAACTGGATCCAGGTGTTGCCGTGCTCTTCACCTCGGGGTTCAGCTACGAGCAAAGGATTGATGATTTGCTCGCCATGGGTGCGCGGGGTTTTGTGCAGAAACCCTACCGGCGTTCTTCATTGAGTAGAGAGGTCCACCAGGCGATCCATATGAGTTAGGGAGTCGGACGAGAGATTATGGAACACGCGCCTCCGGGAATCACCAATTACCTAGGCCGCAGAGTGCTGATGGTTGCCTTTGGCGTGGTGCTGGTGACCGGGGCCGCCTGGCTGTTGCAGATCTATTTCGGGCACAAAACGCTGATTGACCATATTCGCGAGGACGCCATCTCGCGTTCCTGTTTGCAGCTCGAGAATCAGGTGGACCAGGCGCTTGTATTTGCTCGCACACAGCAGACCCTGGTTGAAAAGCAGGTACGAGAGGTCATTCGTCAGCGCGTAGAAACTGCTTGCGAAAGCGTGACAAGCTATGTGTCACAAAACCGTGGACAGGTTCCTGAAGAGCGATTGACAGACCAGGTGCGTGAACTCTTGCGCGCCATGAGTCTTCAGCACGATAACAACTACATCTTTGCTGTGTCACAAGAGGGTGTCGTTGAGTTGCAACCGACGCAGCGCTGGCTCGAGGGCGCAAGTACTGTCAATTTGGATAGCCTGAACACTGCCGTGATACATGATCTGATACGTCTCACGCGAGACGGAAGTGCCACGTATCACGAGTACAGCTGGTATCGGCCGGGTGCGGACGATGCCGCGCACGTCAAGCTAAGCTACATCAAGGTCTGCCCTGCAATCGGCTGGGTGATTGGTTGTGGCGAATACCTGGAAGACATGAAAGCCGAAGTCCAGGAGCGCACGCTGGACTGGATGGAGAGTACGCGTTTCGGCGGTCAGGGCTACCTCTTTGCCGGTGATTGGAATGGTGTGAGTCTGTTGGGACCGGCAAAGGGACAGAATATCATGCACATCCGTGACCTCTTTGGTCGCCCGGTTGTGGAGGAGTTGATTCAGCGTTCGATGGGTGACGGTGATACCATGATCTACATTCTGCCGCCCATGAACGGCCTGCGCCCGGCCTTGAATCTGACGTACGTCAAGGGGTTGAAGGAGTGGAGCTGGTACATCGGTGCAGCCACACATCTTCATGAGATCAATAGTCTGGTTGCCAAAGAGCAGGAAATGCGCCGTCGCTCGATGATGGACGCACTGCTGGTCATTCTGGCGACGCTGATCATTACAGGCAGCCTGGCGGGTGTCGTGGTCCGGCGTTTTGGAGCGCGTATTGCTAGTGATATTGCCGTCTTCAACCGCTTCTTCAGGCAGGCGACGGAACACAGTGCGCCCATTCGCACACAGGATCTGCGATTGCAAGATCTGCGTGATACAGCCGAACTGGCCAATGCGAGCATACGCCAGCGCCATGAAGCTGAGCAAGCGTTGCGCAACAGCGAAGAGTACACACGCTTGCTGATAGAAAATGCGCCGGATGCGTTTTTTGCTCTTGATAAGAGCGGCTGTTTTGTTGAGGTCAACGAGCAGTTCTGCCGCTCTCTGGGCTACACACGTGATGAGCTGCTCGGCCTGCACGCACGCGATGTGGAAGTACAATATCCGATTCGTGATGAAATGGCGAGCTTTTTCGCCGAACTGCTGGAATTGGGCCGGTTGACCGAACTTGGGCGACACCGGCGCAAAGACGGTAGCACCTTTCCCGTCGAGACCAGTCTGGCGCCGTTTGAAATGGGTGATACACGACTGATCTATGGTTTTGCCCGCGATATTACAGAACGCAGTGAATCCGAGCAGAACCTGCGCCGCAGCGAAGAGCGCTTTCGCAGCGTGATACAGTCGGTGCCCATGGGCGTTCACCTTTTTTGCCTTGCGGAGGATAGGACGCTGGTTTTCGAAGGAGCCAACCCTGCCACGGATCGCATTCTGGGCATCCACCATGATGAGCTTGTGGGAAAGACAGCCGAGGAAGCTTTCCCTGCCTTGACAGGCAGTACCACTCTGGAAGAGTGCGCTCGCATTGCTCGTGAGGGTGGTACCTATTGCGACGAGAACATCTTGTACGAGGACGATCGCAGCATTAGTAGTGTCTATGAGATTACGGCCTTCCAAACCCAACCGAATCACGTCGCCGTCTTCTTCCTTGATGTTACCGAACGACGTCGGCAGGAAGATGAGATTCGTCTGAGCGAACAGCGTCTGCGAGCGATGTTGGATACCATCGGAGCCGGCGTGTACACGGTGGATCCCAATACGCGCACCGTGACCTACATCAACCCCGCCGCCTCTCAGTTGCTGGGGCTGAAGCGCGAAGAGATTGTCGGTAAGTCATGCCGCGGCTTTCTGTGTGACTCGGGTGTGCAGGACTGTGGCTTGACCAATCCACAGCTAATTGGTCGCAGCCTCGAGCGCGAGCTGGTTCGCCCCGACGGTACTCGTGTCTCAGTAATGAAGAGCATCTCACGAGCCTTTGTCGGCGGACGCGAAGTGTTGCTGGAGAGCTTCATCGATCTAAGCAGCTTGCGAAATGCTGAAGCTGAGAAGGCCAGACTTGAGGAGCAACTCCGCCAGGCGCAGAAGATGGAAGCCATCGGGCAGTTGGCGGGCGGTGTAGCACACGATTTCAACAATCTGCTGCAGGTGATAAACGGATACACGGCACTTGCATTGGAGGACTTGAGTGACGAGCACGATGCAGCTGAGAGCTTGCACGAAGTGACACGAGCCGGAGAGCGCGCCGCACGGCTTGTGGAGCAGTTACTCGCCTTCAGCCGTCGTCAGATCATGCAGCCTGTATCACTGGACATGAATAGTGTGGTCGAGGATCTGTTCAGCATGTTGCGACGTCTCATCGGTGAGCACATCCAGCTGATTTTCCAACAGGGCAATGATTTAAGCAAGGTGCTGGCGGATCGTGGCATGGTTGAACAGGTGCTGATGAATCTGGTGCTGAACGCGCGCGACGCTATGCCGGAAGGTGGCGATCTTGTGATACAAACGGCCGATCGTCATCTCGACGACGAGTTCTGCCAGGCGCATGGACTTGGCCAAGCTGGCGACTATGTGCAGCTTTCCGTTCGTGATACGGGTGAAGGCATGCCGGAAGAAGTGCTTTCGCATATCTTCGAACCCTTTTTCACCACGAAAGAGACGGGCCGCGGAACAGGTCTCGGTTTGGCAACCGTGTATGGCATTGTATCACAGCACAAGGGCTTGGTTTTGGTAAGCAGTGAAGAAGGCAAAGGCAGCACTTTCGATGTCTATCTTCCTGTGGTAGTGGCCGGGGTAACCTCTGCTGACTCCGGCATTGATACCGAAGCACCCGGCGGGCACGAGACGATCCTGTTGGCGGAGGACGACGACCTGGTGCGCAGCCTGGCAGAGCAGATCCTTTTGCGCAGCGGCTACACGGTGCTGAGCGCGCGTGATGGCAAAGAAGCCGTTGAATTGTTCGAGAGTGAATCACGGCACATTGACATGCTGCTGCTGGATGTCGTCATGCCACATCTGAGTGGTCAGGAAGTAATGGAGCGTGCACGCGCTATGCGTGCGGATCTGCCCGTACTCTTCGCCAGCGGCTACAGCGACAGCGCTATTCACACCAACTTCATTCTGCACGAAGGAGTGCGCTTGGTGCAGAAACCCTATCATCACAAGGAGCTGCTGCGCGCAGTTCGTGATACACTGGATAAAACCTGAGCTCATTGCTGCACTGCGCCGCGAGCTTGAAGATCTTGGTACATTGAGTCTTCAGCCATCAACTCAGGTGCACCATGAGCAAACCCCTACCCCACCAGAATCAGCCCCTGTACATCACCAGTCTGCTGCTCTGCGCCTTCGGCATGGACACCTTCACAGGGGCAAGTGCATGCGGTTTGCACTACCCACTCTTTCTGCTGATGCTGCTGATTGGCGTGTTCAGTGCCATCGGCGTGTACATGAAGCGCTTGTGGATGCTGAAGCTGCTGGGGCGGATGGCACCCTGGCTGCTGATGCTGGGAGGCTGCCTGGTGATGGGGCGTGTTGTGCTCATTGGCCAGGGTTTGGTGGCCGGAGTTGAGCTTGATCGCAACGCCATGCTAAGCTTCGTGCTACAATCCAGTTTTCTCGGAAGCCTGATCCTTGTGTTACACGCCTTGGCGCTCTGGGCACTGATTCGCCTGTCGGCACAATCCATCGATGAGTGTGATACAGACCGAGAACGGGCACAGGCCGAAATGGCTGCTGCGCTACCCATGCCCCGTTTGCGCAGTGTGGTTGCGCTTGCTCTGGTCGTGATGCTGCTGGGCTTGGGTGCCCGCCTTTGGACTAATCCCTGGCGCATGCTGTTGGAAGAAGTGCGCGCCTTGCCCGAGTTGACCGAGGCGCATCTGGCGCCCAATTGTATCACGCCCACCGTGCTCTGGTCCTCGCCCCTCGACCCTGTGCTTACCGCCCGGCTGGAGATTCGCCAAGGCGACGAGAAGCTGTACTACATCGGCATGGTGCGTCCCTGGGCGGGTAGAGTGAGGGTGTTTCCCATATCCAACCCTGACATCTAGCCCCCCATCTTAATCGGTATCGGTATCGCCATCGGTGTCGACTTCTTTGAAGTCGCGCCTTCTTCGAAGTCGTGCCTTCTTCGAAATCGGATCGGTATCGGAGAAGAGCTTAGGTTGAGCCGGTCGATGTACCAGTGCGAGCGTCTGCCGGTATAACCAGTGAAGAAGCCAGCGTCCTCTTGCCAGTGGCCTCAGCTCTACTCCCCTGCCAATTCTCGAGGATCATTCCTGAAGATATACCCAAGCCACGGGTTGTCCCGGCAGGGTAGAGATACCACCACTCTGATTGCGGCCTCCCGAGCAGTGCCGGGCGATGCATTTGTTCAATATTGGACACCCGAGAACAATCCTTCATTTAGAGTGACAAACATGTCGTGAAATAGTAATAGCAAACAATGGCAAAGCGAATAAAACTAGAGTGATAATCAAAATTGAGGAGTAGCGTGGATACCGGTACAAAGATTGCGGCATTATCGGCGCAGCTCACCTGAGCAAGCACGTTTCCAACGAACATTCTACACCTGCAAGGAGGCCCCATGCGCCGAATCTTCTCCCCTCTCTTATTGCTGCTTCTCGCCCACAGCCTGTTGGCGATGACCATCAATGTCCCCGCCGATCACGGCACCATTCAGCAGGCGATCAACGCTTCTGCCGATGGAGATATCATTGTCTGCCAGCCCGGCTGGTACCTGGAGCTGATCAACTACAACGGCAAGGACGTCACCGTCACTTCCAACTACATGTTCAGCCAGGACACGCTGGACATTCAAAACACAGTGCTTTACGGCGGCCAGATGGGCAGCGTGGTCACCTTCGAGAATCAGGAGACCCGCGCGGCGGTGCTGAATGGTTTTACCATCACCTTTGGTCGCTCCGCGATGGGTGGTGGCGTGTGCATTCTAGGATCCAGCCCTACTCTGTCGAATCTGGCGATCATTCAGAATACGTCCACTGGTTCGGGTGGCGGCGTGTACATCAATCTGCTTGAGGATGAGGAAATCTACTACTCGAGCCCGCGTATCGAGCACAGCACAATCCTCAACAACGAGGCTGGCAGTCATGGTGCGGGAGTGTACTGTGTCGATAGTCCCGATCTGGAAGTGTACTGCCTTGTGGTGCAGGACAACCAGTTTACTAGTAATGACAGGTACGGCGCAGGTATTTACTGCAGTGGCAGCCAGCTGGAGTTTGTAGAGCTGGTGTGCAAGAACAATGGGCATCTATCCTCCGGCTGCAGACTAGGAGGCGGCCTGTACGCCACGGGTGGCAGCGCGGTCCTCACCGACTGCTCCTTCCAGGAGAATTACTCGGGCTACGGAGGTGGAGGCTTATTGCTCCTCAACACTACCGCTACCCTTGTAGGAACCCAGGTGGCCGGCAATTGGTCAGGCAACGGTGAATATAGAGGTGCCGGTATTGCGATCTCGAGTTCAAACGTAACTATGGATTCTTGTACAGTCAGCGAGAATAGGTCAGAATCTAGGCCAGGGAATCCTGGGGGCGGAGTTGGTATAAATGCAGGTAGTGTAGTTACTGCCCGTGATTGCGATATTATAAATAATACTGCAATTTATGGATATTACGAATACGATGACTGGCATTACTACGGTTCTGGAGGTGGGTTGTCTGTACATCAAAGCAGTTGTACCCTCCAGCGAAGTCGGATATCAGGCAACCGTGCTTATCTTGACGGTGGTGGTATTTATGCTGAGAACGTCTCTACGATTACAGTTGAGGATTGTACTCTGCGCTCCAACGTATCAACGAATGCTCCTGGTGGTGCCATGGATCTCACCAATTGCACGACACAGCTGCGGCGCTGCACGATGACCCTGAATCAAGGCCACCACGATGGAGGCTGCGCGAGCGTCTCCGGTGGGCAGTTCCGCGCCGAGAACACGATTTTCGGCCAGAACACCGCCACCAGTGGGGCGGGTGGTGCGCTCTACTGTAGTGCCGTGAACCCCGTGCTGGTCAACTGCACCCTGTCCGGCAACATCTCCAGCAGCGCGGGTGGCGGTGTTTACCTGCGCAACAATTCCAACTTGGGCCTGGTGAACAGCATTGTCCATTCCAACCTGCCGCAACAGATCTACATGCACGCTTCCGAAAGCCCCAACAGCGCTAAAATCACCTACTGCGACGTGGAGGGCGGCAGCGGCGCCATTGTTACCAACAGCAACGGCATGGTGCTGTGGATGGGCGGTAACCTGAATCAGGATCCGCTCTTCGAGGAAGGCTACGTGCTGAACGAGCTGTCGCCGTGCATCAACGCCGGAACCACCTACGTGAACTGGTTTGGCGAAGTGATCGTGGATCTGCAACCCGGCGACTACTACGGCCTGGCTCCCGACATGGGCGCCGTTGAGTACGAAGTGCCCGGTATCTATGCTTCCACCCACGGCCTGGATTACGGATACACCACTCTTGGCTCCACGACTACGCTGCCCTTTACGCTGTACAACAATTCCGATGAAGCCATCACCCTCAGCAGCGTGGACTTCGCGGGTTCGGGCGCTTACTCTTGCAACCTGAGTGCGGGAACCGTGCTGTCCGCCTCCGGCAGTCTGGCGGTGGACGTCTACTTTGCCCCGACCCAGATGATCGCCTACGTGGACACCCTGAGCCTGGGCTGGGACACTCACCTGTTGGAAGTGGACCTGTACGGCTACGCCGATCCAACACCTGCGCAGGTGCAGAACATCGGCATCGAGATGATCAACAACAACGCCCATGTGAGTTGGGACCCGGTGACCACCACCATCAACGGTGACCCGCTGGAGCCCACGGGCTACGTAGTGTATTACAGCACGCTGCCCTACGAAGTCATGAGCTTCTACGCCTTCGTTACCGAACCCGAAGTAGTGCACCATCGCATCGGCCACTTCAATGACCAGAAGTATTACACGGTCACCGCATACAAGGGGGACATCGAGGAGATCACCCGCGTCATCGACGATCATCCTCACTTCCGGATGGGCGAGCTCGATACTCTGCTGCGCGAGCAGGCCGTCATCAAGTAGATTCGAGAACCAATCAACTCCAGCCCCGCAGCAATGCGGGGCTTTTTCGCTCATTGCTTAGGGCGCTTGTGGAGTTATCCTTGAAATTCTGGCGCAGCCTGTCGGATTTCAAGGATAAATGCACGCATCTATCTTCTGTGCGGCGCTGCTTTCCGATACCGACTCCGCAGGAGTCGCCCGACTCCGAAATCGATCCGATGCAAAGCATCGGCCGCGATCTTCGATTTCGATCAAAGAGAAGCGGCGATCACATCGCTGCAACCGCCGCTTGAGTTCATGATGTATCACGCAGCTACTTTCTGGGTACCGGCGCATTGATGGTGTCCAGCACCGTGCCGTCGCGCCACTCGATCAGGTGCAGCACCTCGTCGGTGGTCTCCTGCTTCACCGGCAGCGTGCCGAACTCGGCGGCCTTGGCCATGGACTTCTCGTGCAGCTCGTCCATGCTGATCAGCGTCAGTCCGGCCTTGGCGGCGTTGTCCGTAATCGCCTGGCGGTAGCTGCTCTTGCTGGCGGGATTGAGTGCCGCGTACTCTTCGGTAACGACGACGTCGACAACCTCACCCGGTGTAGTCCGCGTGTAGACCTTGTCCACCACCTTCGGGAAGCCCTTGCCATCCTTGCCCGTGGCCAGCGGCAGGAACATTATGGTCAGCTCGGCGCCTGCAGCCACATCCTGACCGCCGCCGATACCGCCGATGATGCGGCCGTTGGCACACACCGTATTTACGTTGAACTCGCGATCGATTTCCAGCGCGGAAAGCACCGCCACGTCCAGCTGATTCACCAGGCAATCCTTGACCGCCACACTGGCGTAGTAGCCCGTGGGAATGTCGATATGACGCGCGTCGTTCAGCAGGCTTTTAACCACGCGCTCGCTGGGCTCGAAGAGCTGGCCGTGCATCAGAATCTTCACCAGACCCTCGTCGAACATATCCTGGTGCAGACTGGTGATGCCACCGATGGAGAAGTTGGCGCAAATACTCCGCTCGCGCAGCATGGTGCGGATGTTGTCCAGCACAATCAGACCTGCGCCCGAGCCTACCTGGAAGTTGACATCAGGCTGTATCACATCCGCCGCCTGCATCACGCGTGTTACATTGGCGGCAACAACCGAGTTGAACTTGTTGGCGCGAATGCGCTCCAGATCCAGCGTGCCACTGCCAATGGCCTCGGCCAGTCCCGGCGTCTCCATCGGCACCACAAAGTCCACATTCTCCATCGAAAGACTTGCCGGACCGAGGGTTTTGTCGCTCACCGTACCCGCCAGCAGACAGGTGTAGTCGGCGTATTCGGTGTCGGCGACGAAGAGGCCCAGAGGTCCGCAGTAGTGTTCCGGCTTGCCCATGCAACCACTGGCGTTGCCGTAGCGGTCGGCCATCGGGACCGGACCGAAGGCCATCTTGACGTGCACTTCGCCCGTTTGCAGCTTGCGGACGCGATTGCCGTGACTCACGCCAACGCTGACCCAGGGGCGAATCTCACCCTTCAGAATGCGTCCACCCACCATGCGGTAGGGGTTGCCATACAAGCCGGCCAGCGTACCGTCGGCGAAAGCGTCGATCAGCCAGGGGTCCGCGTTGTCGAAGAAGGCATTGCCGTAAAGAATGATGCCGCGCTTACCGTGACGGCGCAGAGTGTCCACCACCATCTGCAGACCCTGATCGCCGGTGCGATAATAGTGCGGGTAGCTGATTGTATCACCATCCTGGATCAGTTCCATGACTGCGTCCAGGGTCGTGACCTTGTTGCCACGGTGGGGAATGGGGGCGGCACCGCGTCGGGCCACCAGGGTGCTGGTATACTCAGGTGTGTTGAAAGCACCTGCGAAAGCTTTGTACTCGCGTCCGTTGAACTGCATCGGATCTCTCCGCATTAGCTGAGAGTCGGCCGGAACCTCGGCACGGGGCCACTCCGGAAGACTCAGATACCGCCATCGCAGAGCGCTTCTGGAGCCGTCAGAAGGCTTTTGCTGCCACGATGGGAGTGTGACTCGCGGCACAACTTCGCAATATTCAAGGCAGGGCAACACAGAAGATTTTGCCCAGTGGCCGCGACAGATGTGCAATCCAAACCGCTGGCGTAGGGTGAAATCGTGTCACCGGAAACAACTGAGGAGGAGATCGTGCAGGATTCCAATCCACTAGGGAATATTCACGGTGGACGCGTGCTTGACCTGGCCACGGGCGCGGGTCAGTTCGTAGCAACGCTCTTGAGTGCTCTTGCCGAAATTGACGAGATCATCGCGGTGGATCACAGCACGCCGGCCTTGGCTGCCGCTGAGCGTAGCATAGGCGATCCCCGGGTTCGATTCATGGAAATGGATATTCTGCACCTCGATTTTCCCGATGAGAGTTTCGACACGGTGGGCATTTCCTGTTCGCTGCATCACCTGGAGGAGGCGCGACCTGTTCTGCTGGAAGCCCTACGCGTGCTCAAACCGGGCGGACATCTGATTGTGCTGGAAATGTATGCGGACCAGCTGCGTGATACACAGCAAACCCAGGTGCTGCTGCATCACTGGTGGGGACGCGTGGACACCGCCCTGGGCGTGATACACAATCCCACGTGGACGCGAGCAGCACTGGAATCCTTCTTGCGTGATCTCCCTTGCAATTCCATGGAGATCCTGGAGCACGACGCGCCGCCTTGTGATCCGCACAATTCCGAACTAATCGCCCGCATGGAACAGGGCCTTGACCAGTATCTGAAGCGTATTGCTGAGCACGATGAGCTGCAGGAGCTCGCAGCGCAGGGAGAAGAACTGCGCACGCGATTGCACACTGTCGGTGTAGAGTTTCCTTGCGCTCTGCTGGCCATAGGACGCAAGTAGGATGGCACGCGAGACCACGCAACAGCAGCTGGATCTGCTGAAGGAACTGCGGCAACTGCCAATGGGCGATGATCGTGTAGTACAGGAGTGCACCCGCCTGCTGAAAGCAACCAGCGGTACGGTGATCGCTGGTGCTGCTGTTTTAGTGGGAGAGCACGACCTGGAGACACTGATTCCGCAGCTGGTTCAGGCGGCAGAAACCTGCATGAAATTCGGGCGCAAGCGTGATCCTGGCTGCAAGGCGCTGTCAGCAATTCTTGCGGCGCTGGAAGAGCTGAGTTGGTACGACGAAGATCTCTTGCGCATGGCTGTGTGTTACGAACAATGGGAGCCCGTCTGGGGCGGAAGTGTGGATACCGCCGCAGAAGTTCGCGTGCAGGCGGCTTCCGCCTTGCTGGATGGCAATATGTCGGCGCTGGTAGAGTTAGGTGGATTGCTGGCGGATCACGAAGCGAGTGCGCGTGCCGGTGCCGCTAGGCAGTTGAGTCGCCATGACAGCGAAGGCGCCCGCGCACTTTTGTATCACAAGCTCAAGAGCGGAGATGTTGTGCCCGAGGTGGTAGGCGAATGCGCTGCCGCCCTGCTTGCACTAGATGCAGAGTTGGCACTACCTGCCCTCAAACGCCTACTAAAAGCTGCCGGTCAAGATGACTTGCTTCGCGAGTCTTTGGTGCTCGCTCTGGGGGCAAGCCGCTTGCCTGCGGCATGGCCGCTTCTGCGAGAACTATGGCAGGAGGCGATGCTGCCGGACGAACGGCGTCCTTTACTGACCGCGCTCGCTCTACTGAGACACGATGAGGCCATGAGCCTGCTCTGTGGTCTTCTGCTGGGTGGCGGCCCTACGGCACTTGAAACATTGGAAGCACTTGCAACCCTGCGTGCCGATCCGATGGTGCTTGAGCGTGTCACGGAGACGATGTCAAGCATCAGCAGGCGTGATCCATTGTGGGCGGATTTTGAGATGCTCTTTTCCGGGGAGAATGAAGAATGAGCGTAGGTGAGGGCTTGCACGCCAATCGGGCACTTTGGGACGCCTGGACGGACATCCACGTCAACAGCGAGTTCTACGATCTAGCCGCTTTCCTGGCCGGTTCGTGTTCACTTCTGCCTGTCGAAGTAGAAGAAGTCGGTCCGGTGCAGGGCTTGGAGCTGCTTCACACCCAGTGTCATTTCGGCATGGATACCCTTTCCTGGGCCAGACGCGGAGCACGTGTCACAGGCCTTGACTTTTCTCCGCGTGCCATTGCTTTTGCCAGACAACTGAGCTGTGATACAAATCTGCAAGCCGAGTTCATCGAGGCCAACGTCTTGGAATTGCCAACCACACTGCATGGGCGCTTTGATCTGGTGTTCACCAGCGCCGGCGTGTTATGCTGGTTGCACGATTTGAAAGCATGGGCACGAAATCTGACCGCCTGCATCAAACCCGGCGGAAGGCTCTACTTGCGCGAGTTTCATCCCGCCGCAACCATGTTGGATATGGACACAAAGTCTCTTCCCGCTGCATTGGCCAATCCATACTTTCGTCAGCAGGAGCCAAGTATCTACCCCGTTGAGGGAAGTTACGCCGATGCTAACGCCGAAGTAAGCGGCACCAGCTACGAGTGGGAATTCGGCCTTGCCGATGTGATACAGGCTGTGCTGGACGCCGGCCTCCGTCTGGTCTTCTTTCATGAGCATAACTACCTGCCCTACCGTTCCCATGGCTTTCTGGTGAGACGGGACGATGGCATGTATGTGTCACCCGAACCCAAGGGAGGACTGCCGTTGATGTTCTCCCTGTGTGCCGTCAAGGAGGTTGCAAAGTGACACACACAGAAGTGCGCACTATGCTGATGGAGTGCCTGGCGGCGGAAGAGTGTTGTCCCTTCGGACCGGATGTGCTCGTCTACAAATGCGGCGGTAAAATCTTTGCGCTGCTTACGGAGCCGACTCAGGGCTTTCGCCTATCGTTGAAGTGCAATCCTGAACGTGCTCAATTGCTGCGCGGTCAGTTTGCCGCCATCACACCGGGCTATCATCTCAACAAGGAACACTGGAACACGCTGGATCTTGAGCAGCCGCTGCCGGATGACCTGGTTCGCGAGTTGGTGACGCATAGCCACGAGTTGATCTTCTCAAGCCTTTCCAAACGCCAGCAGCGCGAATGCAGCGAAGGTGCAGTGTGACACAATTCCGGTTTCCACCCGTTGATGGCGCAGAGCTGAAAGCTCGCAACTGGGATCGTCTGGATGTGATTCTGGTGACCGGCGACGCTTTCATCGATTCTCCACAGGTAGGAGTAGCCGTCATTGCTCGCGTGCTCGAGGCCGCTGGATATCGGGTTGGTGTGATTGCGCAACCCGATGTGAACAGTGACACGGACATCTTGCGACTGGGCGAACCGCGACTCTTCTGGGGGATCACCGCTGGCTGTTTGGATAGCATGGTGGCCAATCGCACGGCCCAAGGCAAACCGCGACGCAGCGACGATTACACGCCCGGCGGGCGCAATGAGCGGCGTCCCGATCGAGCCAGTTTGATCTACGCCAATTTGATCCGGCGTCACACGAAAGCCGGTGTACCGATCGTGTTGGGTGGGCTTGAGGCTAGTCTGCGGCGTGTCGCGCATTACGACTACTGGAGTGACAAAGTACGTCGTAGTCTGCTGGTGGACGCGCGCGCCGATTTCCTGCTCTATGGCATGGCTGAGGGCAGTGTCCTGGAGTTGGCAGCATCGCTGCGAGATGCTTGTGATACAAGCACAATTCGCGGTTTGTGTACCCTGTCGACGGAGCTGCCCGCTGATGCACTTGAGTTGCCCTCATACGAGGAAGTGCGCGTGGACAAACAGGCCTATCTGCGAGCCTTTCGTAGCTGGTACGAGAACTGCGATCCCGTTCGCGGACGTCGTCTGGCACAGCGACAGGACACGCGCTGGCTGGTGCAGAATCCACCTCCGCAGGTCCCCGAGCAGGCTGAGCTGGATCGCATTCACGAACTGCCCTTCACGCGCGAGGTGCATCCGCGTGATGCAGCACAGGGAGAGGTGCGCGCCATTGAGACCATCCGACATTCACTGGTCAGCCATCGGGGTTGCTATGGCGAATGCAACTTCTGCGCGGTAGCC
Organism: Candidatus Delongbacteria bacterium; assembly: GCA_963663545.1. Taxonomy (GTDB): domain Bacteria; phylum CAIWAD01; class CAIWAD01; order CAIWAD01; family CAIWAD01. Next base: position 932,552 of record OY760505.1, on the reverse strand, counting down.
GCTCACGAAGGACGGCGCGTGCATTTCCGCAGTCCGGCCAGTCTGCTACGTGAAGCGCGCGTCCTGAGCAAGCGCAAGGATTTCAAGGGTGTGATACAGGACCTTTCCGGTCCCACCGCCAACATGTACGGCTACGAGTGTGCGTTGAAAGTGCGCAAAGGAGCTTGTGCCGACAAACGGTGCTTGTTTCCAGCAGCATGCAGTTCGCTTGGTGTGAATCACAAACCTTGGATTGAGCTGCTTCGTCAATTGCGACAGCTGCCTGGCGTAAAACAGGTGCGCGTTGCCTCCGGTCTGCGTCACGATCTGCTGCTGGCGGATCGTGATCCCGCAACATGCCTGGATGAACTGCTGCTGCATCACACGGGAGGTCGCCTGCGACTGGCGCCTGAGCATTGCAGCCATGCCGTGCTACAGGCAATGGGGAAACCCGGCAAGGAATTAGTGGAGCGTTTTCACCAACTCTTTCGCAAAAGGCTTTCTGCTTTGCGGATCAAGCGCGGACTGGTGTATTACCTCATGGCCGCACACCCTGCTTGCACAATGGATCACGCCCGCGAACTGCGCGACTGGTGTAAAAGTGAGTTGGGCCTGTTGCCAGACGAAATACAGATCTACACACCATTGCCTGGAACATGGTCTGCCACCATGTATCACACAGGTATCGATCCCGCGACGGGAAGTGAAATCTACGTTGAACGGTCCTGGGCTGCTCGTCAACGACAGAAGGATGTGATGAAGCCCGAAGGCGAAGCCGGGCGACGCAAACCCGGGCAAGGCGGTAGCGTGACGAGGTCAAAGAATCAGAGGTGGCCAAAGGGAAAAGGAAGCAGAGCAAGCAACAAGCATGGGAGCTGACAATGCGTATTCTGATTCTTGGCGGTAGCCTTTTTCTGGGGCGGCACATGGCTGAGTTGGCCTTGGCGCGTGGGCACGAAGTGAGCCTATTCCACAGAGGGAAATCCAATCCTGGGTACGCGCCTACGGGAGCCGAGGTGATACACGGAAACCGCGACGGAGGCTTGGATGCACTGGGCGAAAGTTGTTGGGACGCCGTTGTAGATACGTGCGGGTATTTTCCGCGCATTGTGCGACAGAGCGCGCAGACGCTGAAATCGCGTGTGTCACGATACCTTTTTGTTTCCTCCATCTCCGTGTATGCCGAGCCCATTCCTGTCGGTGCCACGGAAGATGCGCCGCTGGGGCAGCTCCCCGATGGCGCTGAAGAGACGATTACCGGCGAGACCTACGGTCCCTACAAAGCCATTTGCGAGCAAGAAGTGCTGCAGGCATTTGGTGAACGTGCTCTGATTGTGCGCCCCGGACTGATTGTCGGCCCCCGTGATCCAAGCGATCGCTTCAGTTATTGGATACGCCGGCTGCAACAAGGCGGCAGACTGCTGGCACCCGGAAAGCCGCAGGACCCCGTGCAGTTCATCGATGGTCGCGATTTGGCTGAGTGGTGTCTGGACCTGCTTGAACGGCAGTGTGGCGGAGTGTATCACGCCACAGGTCCTGAAGACACGTTGTCGATGGGTTCCTTTCTGCGGGCAGGAGCCGAGTCCCTGGGCACGCAGATCGAACCGGTCTGGGCGGAGGAAACCTGGCTTTTGGAGCGCGAAGTAGCCCCCTACATGGAGTTGCCGCTATGGGTTCCGCAGGAGGGATACGCTGGACATAATCGTGTGAATTGCCGCTTAGCGATAGAAGCTGGCCTGCGCTTCCGACCCCTGGCGGAGACTCTTCGTGATACAGCAGCTTTCATCGAGGAGCGTGAAGCCTGGTCACTGCAAGAGCGCGGAGTGTCGTGGAAATGGCGCGCCGGACTGGACTCTGTGCGCGAGGATAAACTGTTGGCTGAATGGGAGCAGATGAGAAACGCATGACAACGAAGAACTATACGATAGGCGAAGAAATTGCCAGTAGCGTGAGTCACGGCATCGGTGCCTTGCTGGGTGTGGCAGGACTGGTGATCCTGGTCGTGATGGCCGCCGGACAGGGAGATCCCTGGCGTATCACGGCTTTCAGTATCTACGGCACCAGTCTGGTGCTGCTCTATCTGGCCTCCACCTTGTATCACGCCATACCTTACCCGCGTGTGCGCGCGGTAATGCGTCGTCTGGATCATGCCGCTATTCATCTATTGATCGCTGGCACCTATACTCCCTTCACGCTGGTCTCATTGCGCGGTCCCTGGGGCTGGACGCTTTTCGGCCTCGTTTGGGGACTGGCGCTGGTGGGCATTCTACTGGAAACGCTATTCATCGGCCGCTGGCGCATCCTGTCCGTGATGACCTATCTGGGCATGGGGTGGTTGGTGCTGATCGCCCTGCGTCCCATGCTGCACGCCTTGGGCGGCATGGGTATGATGTGGTTAGGCGTTGGCGGCCTGTGCTACACGGGAGGCATTGTCTTTTACGCTTGGAAGAAGCTGCCCTGGTCGCATCCCGTCTGGCATCTCTTTGTACTTGGCGGGAGCGTGTGTCACTTCTTCGCCATGCTGTTGCACGTTCTGCCTGAATAGGAGTCTGGAATGGAATTGTTGAGTGCTGTGGAGGCTCGTGTACTGGCCAGCCTCTACGAGAAGAAGACCACCACCCCCGATTACTATCCGCTGACGCTGAATTCCCTGCTGGCGGCTTGCAACCAGAAGTCCAACCGCGATCCAGTGCTGGAACTGGTTGAGCAGGAAGTGTTGGATGCGTTGGATCACCTTTGGCGTCGCGGGCTTGTGAGACATGTTGAAGGAGCGGGACAACGTGCACGCAAGTATGATCAGCTTCTGCGGCAAGGCTATGAGCTGGGTGAACGAGAAGCTGCCCTGATCTCTGAGCTGCTGCTGCGTGGTGCCCAGACTCCTGGAGAGCTGCGGGGCCGTGCCTCACGCATGTTTTCCATGGCATCAACAGCTGAGGTTGAAGAACTGCTGCTTGGCCTCAGTCAGCGCGAAGAGCTGCTGGTGCAGCGAATGGAGAGACAACCGGGACAGAAGGAAGCCCGATGGCGTCAAACGCTCACCGAAGAAGCAGCAACCAACCTGAGGTCCGCAGAAGACGCTCCTGAAGAGCAAGCACCAAGCGATCAGGCGGATCTGCTGAGCCGGGTCGAGGCGCTGGAAGCGGAAGTCCGTCAGCTGCGTGATACGCTGGAAGAGTTCCGTGCACAATTTGAGTGATTCCATGCATGACATGCGTTGGTTGATTCTTGGCGCCGGTGCTGTCGGGCTTCGCCTGGCGACACGCCTGCATACTGCTGGTGTGCCTGTACTCGTCTACAGTCGCAGATCTGCGGCGCTTTTTTTGTTGTCGAAGGGAATCAGATGTGTAGATTCCTCCGGCAACGAAGAGGTGATACAGCTTCCGCTGAGCGACAGCATCAAGTCAGCGACGAAGTGGCTCGAAGACGGAATTGCCGCTGTGTGCTGGCGCAGAGCAGATACTTCCAATGCCGCTTCCTTGCTCATCAAATACGCTCCTGAAGCTCTTCCGCTATCCTTGCAGAACGGAATAGGCAATGTGGAAACGCTAGCGGCTGGGGGGACAGCGCTCGGCGGAGTCTGGCGCCAGACCTGCATGCTTCAGGAGAATTGTTTGTATCACCGCGGTGCAGGTCGTGTAGTACTTGGATTGCATCCAACAGTTGATGACGAGCGCGTAACACGGGCGATTTTGCAGTTGACGCATGCTGGCTTCAACACTGCACTCTCTGCCGAGATCCGGCAGGACCTTTGGCTGAAGCTTTGCACCAATCTGCTTAGTGCCATCAATGTGCTCGCGACCACAGAGCTGAAGGCGAGCAGCGCCTACTGGGAGTTCCGCCGAAATCTGCTGGTCGAAGCGCGTGATACACTGGCGGCCCATGGCATTCTTGCACGATCCTGCGATGGCCAGGATTTGAGTCTGGAGGAGATGATCGAGCGACAAGCGCTTCCGGTCCAGGCTCGTACTACATCAGGAGAGCCGTCCGTCACGCAGATTCACAACTCGGTGTACACGGCGCTTGTGCGCGGACAAGAACTTGAACCGCTGCACTATCATTCTACAATCGTGGAAATGGCTGAGCGGAAAGGGATGAAGGTCCCGGCCAATGAAAGCTTCTTGCAGCTGCTGATGAAGCGGAGAATCGAGGCGGGCTGCCTTGGGCGGCTTCCGGTGTGAGAGGAGCGGGACGGCGTACAAGCCGGCGTCCCGCTGCAGCAATTCTACTTGTGGGAGATCGCGTCGGCGGGACAGTTCTCCTCGGCGGCCAGGGCGCTGTCTACCAGATCTTCCGGGACATCGTCCACGACGACCGTCGAAATATCATCATCCAACTGGAAGACTTCGGGACACTCAGCCTCGCAGGCACCGCACCCGATGCAGTCATTCGGATTAACTTTGAACTTCATGACCATTCCTTGTTTGATTTGTGATACACAGAACGGCGTCCAAGATAGGAATTGGAACAGCACGCGCACAGACACCGCACACATTTTCACGTCTCCTTTTCGTCCTTTCTAGTCACTCTTTTCAGGAGGGGGGACACAGGGTGCGCTGTCGGGAAGGACGGCACAGCAATTGCGTTCAAGCACAAGGTCCGGATCAACCAAAACAAAGACGTGAAATCATCCCCCTGAAAGTGAATCCGAGTTGAGGATCAGCGCGGATAGCGTGTCGTCGGCCGGCTTCCCGGCTGCTCGAAGTGACTGAACTTGAACAAGTTCGAATAAAGACGAGAGGACATCCTGATGAAGCGTATGCTGACTGCTGTATTGCTGGGCGCCGCCTTCTGCGGCACCATGTTCAGTGGCAGCGCTCTGGCCGGAACCCTGAGTCCTGGCCTGGAGCGTGTACTAAGCGAGGCTAAAACTGGCGAGAACGTCAGCGCTCTGCTTGCCATGAAGGCGCAGGCCGATATCGCCGGACTGGACGCAGACCTGCATCAGAGTCGTGCTCCGCTGGCCAAGCGTCACAAAGCCGTGATCGACGCGCTGCGCGATACTGCCGATGAGAGTCAGGCTTCGTTGCTGGCTGAGTTGCAGAACCTGGCGGATGCGGGCAAAATTGAAGGCTTCACCTCCTACTGGCTGGTGAACGGCGTACTGGTGAGTGCTCCTGCCGAGGTCATTCGCACACTGGCCGCGCGTCCCGATGTCGACATTGCCGAAGCGAATTTCCAGGCCAGCCTCATTGATCCGGTTGACATTCACGCACCCGCTAGCCGCAGCGATATTGGTATCACTCCAGGTCTGGAGGCCATTCAAGCCGACCGCGTCTGGTACGAGCTGGGCATTGACGGCACCGGCGCGCTGGTGGGCAACATGGACACCGGCGTGGATGGATCTCACGAAGCCATCAGCAGTCGCTGGCGCGGCAATCATGAGCCCGCTTCCGAGTGCTGGCTGGATGTGGCCGGACTTGGCTATTCCACGCCCGGTGACGGCGACGGCCACGGTTCCCACGTCATGGGCACTATCTGCGGTCTGGCACCCAACGACAGCATCGGCGTGGCGCCGGGTGCCGAGTGGATTGCCGCCAATCCCATCATGATGAACGCGGGCACATCCTTTGATAATGCGGTCGTTACCTGTCTGCAGTGGTTTGCCGATCCCGACGGTAATTCCGGCACGGTGGACGACATGCCCGACGTCGTGCAGAACTCCTGGGGCGTCAACGAGAGCTTTGGCTACCTCGATTGTGATACACGCTGGTGGTCGGCCATCGACAATTGCGAGGCTGCTGGCGTTGTGCTGACCTGGTCTGCGGGCAACGAAGGCTCCACCAGCGGCACCTTGCGCAGTCCCGCCGATCGCGCTACCACAGCCACCAATTGCTTCTCCGTGGGCAGCTGCAGCACGGACGGCAACACCATCAGTTACTTCTCGAGCCGCGGGCCTTCCGGTTGCGGTGGCGATTACGCCGTCAAGCCCGAAGTGACAGCGCCCGGTGACGACATCTACAGTATTGACGCCTATGGCGACTACGTGGAGATGAGCGGAACTTCCATGGCCGGTCCGCACGTGGCTGGCGTTGTGGCGCTGATGCGCGCCGCGGCTCCTGATGCCGATGTGACCACCATCAAGCAGATCCTGATGGATACCGCCCTTGATCGCGGTACCACTGGCGAAGACAATACCTGGGGCTGGGGCCTGATCGACGCCTTTGCCGCTGTGTCACAAATCATGGACGGCTACGGCGTTGTTGCGGGAACGGTGAGTTCCACCAGCGGCGGCACCATTGCCGATGCGATCATCAGCAACACTGCGGGTAGCGAGCGTACTACCAGCAACGCCAGCGGCGAGTACAGCATGTACCTGCCCGCTGCCACCTACACCCTGTCCTACGAGGCCTTTGGCTATGTCTCGGCAACCGATGTAGTGATCGTGCCCGAAGACGGCACCGTGACCAACAACGTCAGCTTGACTCCCGCACCGGCCGCCCTGCTGACTGGAACCGTCATGGACACAGAGGGTACGCTGCTTTCCAATGTGGCCATCAGCGCTCTGGATACGCCGCTGAGCACGGTCTACACCAATGCCTATGGCCAGTACTCGCTAAGTCTGCCCACGGGCGCGACCTATACGGTGCAGGCCCTGAAGTCCGGCTACTCCACGCAGGAATCCAGCCTCCATTTCGATGCGGCGGCCACGCTGAACTTCGTGATGCCCATCCGCCTGCACGAGGACTTTGAGACCGGCTTCAATAACTTCCCCTGGGAGTTCAGCGGTGATGCCATCTGGGTGATTGACGACGCCGAGTATTACAGTGGCAGCCAGTGCGCACGCAGCGGCGACATTGATGACAATGAGATCAGCACCATGAGCGTGGCGCTGGAAGTCACCGCCGCTTCCACGGTGGACTTTTGGTACAAGGTGAGTTCGGAATCCGGCTACGATTACCTGCAATTCCAGATCGACGGCGTCGTGCAGGATCAGTGGGCGGGCACCATCGACTGGACCTATGCTGAGTACGCCCTCAGCACTGGAAGTCACACGCTGAGCTGGGTGTACGACAAGGATGTAAGCCTTAGTAGCGGTTCGGATTGCGCCTGGGTGGACTTCGTCCAGATGCCGAGCATGGGAGTTCCCACCTTCCCGGAAATCCTGGTGACGCCCTCGTCTATTGCCCAGGTCATGGAACCCAACACCACCGCACAGCGCTCGCTGAACATCGCCAACGACGGCGAAAATGTGTTGAACTGGTCGGCGGACATGGCCATTGATGATCCTGCGCTGGTTGTACGCGCCGAGCTGAAACTCGCCAAGGGCGAGGCCGATACACGTGAGCCCGCAGCGATTCGCGACGCTGGTGGCCCTGATTACTACGGCTACACCTGGATGGATAGCAATGAGACCGGCGGTCCCACGTACAACTGGGTTGATATCAGCAGCATCGGTACTCCGCTGGGTTTCGCCGATGATGATTACAGTGACGAAATCGAGATGGGCTTCGAATTCGACTTCTACGATAACACCTTCAGTACCGTGCGTGTGATGTCGAACGGATTCCTTTCCTTCACCAGTACTTCCACGGACTACTCGAACGACCCGATTCCCACCAGTAGCGAGCCGAACAATCTTGTCGCCGTCTGCTGGGATGACCTGAGCCCGAACCTGGGTGGTGAAGTCTATTACTACGTCGATGCCAATCGCTTCATCGCGCAGTGGGACTCCATTCCGCATTACAGCAGTGGTGAGGTCTTCACCTTCCAGGCAATCTTAAACAGCGACAACAGCATTCTCTTCCAGTATCAGGCCATCGGTCTGGACAACAGCGCCACGGTGGGTATCGAGAATTCCGCGGGTTCGAACGGCCTGCAGATCCTCTACGATACTGGCAGCTACCTGACGGGAAGCATGGCCATTCTCATCACCGCAGTTCCTGAGAAGGAGCCTTGGTTCACCATTTCACCGACTTCGGGTACTGTGGGCATTGGCAGCAGCCAGAATCTGCTGGTTGACTTCGACACCACCGACATGCTGGAAGGTGAGTACACCGGCAGCATCACCATTAGCTGCAACGATCCGGACAATGCCACCATCGTAGTGCCGGTGACGCTGACCGTGGGTTCGCTTGAGTTGGAAACGCCTGTTACGGTGATCCAGAACGATGCGGGTCTGGTGAGTCTGCAGTGGGAGGCCATTGCCGGTGCCAGCGCTTATCGCATTGAAGTGGCCACTGTGTTTGGCGGAAGCTGGAGCACGCTGGCTACGACAACGGACCTCAGCTATAGTCTGGGCGAGGTGGCCGCAGACCAGCTGCGCTTCTATCGCGTGATTGCCACGAACTAAGATCACGTATCACAAAACACAGGCCGGCGTCGCTTCAGAAGTGGCGCCGGCTTTTCTTTGGGGCCGCCCCGGCGATCCCTACATTTGCAGCAGGTGAAGTTGGAGGCGTGATGCAGAGCTATTTCAGTCGATTGCTGCAGGAGCAGGGATTGTTGTCTACAACGGCAGATCATTTGGGCATGGCCGGCGGTGTGTTGTTTCTGCTGCTACTGGCCGTTGTGATACACTGGGTGCTCTGGCGCCCTGTGTTGGCAGTTCTGAAGCGCTTTATCCTGCGCACCGAAACGAATTGGGACGACGCGCTCCTGGAAAACCGTGTGCCCCAGCAGGTCTTTCGCGTGGTTCCTTTGCTCAGCATCTACATGCTGTTACCGCTTGTGCTGGATGAAGGCAGTGCGCTGCACAGCCTGCTTCTGTTATTGCTGCGCCTGTGGTTGATCATCGTCGGTACGACTATTGCCACAGCTCTACTGCGCACCGTGTTACAGATTTACGATCAGCGTGACCGCGCCCGCGAAGTCCCTCTGAAGGGCTTCATTCAAGTGCTGCAGATACTTGCCTGGAGCGTGTGTCTGATTCTCTTTGTATCACAGCTGCTGGGGCGTAGTCCTCTGGTGTTGCTTTCCGGGCTGGGGGCGTTTGCTGCTGTACTGATGCTCGTTTTTCGTGATGCCATTCTAGGCCTGGTGGCAGGCGTGCAACTCTCTGCCAATCAAATGGTGGCGCGTGGCGATTGGATAGAACAACCCCAGGCGGGCGCCGACGGAACGGTGATTGATGTATCACTGACCACGGTCAAAGTGCAGAACTGGGACAAGACCATTGTCACCATTCCTACGTACCAGCTGATCTCCGGAAGCTTCCGCAATTGGCGCGGCATGGAGCAATCCGGTGGTCGTCGCATCAAGCGCGCGATTCACATCGACCAGGGCAGCATTCGTTTCCTCGATGAAGCCTTGCGCCAGCGACTGCTGAGCATTGGCCTGCTCAAGGAGTACATGCAGGGCAAGTTGCAGGAAATCGGCGAAGAACATGCACGCCTGGGTTTGCAGGCGCAGGACGCCGTCAATGGCCGCGGCTTGACCAACATCGGCTGCTTTCGCGCCTGGCTGCAACTCTGGCTGCGGCAGCATCCCGCCGTGCATCAGGACATGACCTTTCTCATCCGGCAACTGCAGCCCGGCCCCACCGGGCTTCCCATCGAGATCTATGTCTTCACGCGTACTACAGAATGGGCACAGTACGAGGCCATTCAGGCAGACATCTTCGACCGCGTGTTGGCCATGGTGCCGGTCTTCGATCTGCATGTGTTCCAGCAGCCCAGCGGACAGGATTTGCGTGGGTTGGCCGGTGAGTTGGGCAAGTGTGACTGATGGAGATCCTCGCCGTCTGCCTGATCAGCCTGGTGGCTGCCTGTGTACGTGGAGCGCTGGGTTTTGGTGATGCCCTGCTAGCCATGCCTTTACTGGGACTGGTGCTAGGGCCACGCCTGGCGACTCCGCTGGTCGCTCTGGGATCACTGAGTATTGTGCTGCTGATGCTGCGTCACACGCGCAGTGACGTGGACTGGCCTTCGGCCCTGCGCCTGGTGGCAGGAACACTATTGGGACTGCCGCTGGGAGTTGTGCTGCTTCGGCGTGCACCGGAGAGCTGGATCCTGGGCGGTCTTGGCCTGCTATTGGTGTGGTACACGCTTTGGCAGCTTTTCAGCACACGGGAATGCGAGCTGCGTGATACGTGGTCGATTTACCCAACGGGATTCATTGCCGGATTGTTGGGCGGTGCCGCCAATGTTAATGGTCCCCCGGTGGTGGTGTGGTGCACACTACGCGGCTACAACAGTCAGCGCTTTCGCGCCACGCTCCAAGGTTACTTTCTGCCTGCTGCGCTATCTATTGCTGTGTCACACGGCCTGGGCGGTTTGTGGAGCATGGGGCTCTTTCGCTATTTCGTCTTCGCCCTTCCTTGCACGATCGCAGGAGTTTGGTTGGGAGGGCGTCTGGCCACCCGTCTACCCCAACAGCTGTTTCGTCGTGGCGTTTTTCTAAGTCTGCTTCTACTGGGTGGACTGCTGTGCTGGCAGTGGATCACGGTCATTGTTTAAGGAATCCTGACCATGCGTGTACTACACCTGCTTTCCCAGCAGCCTGCTTATACTGGCAGCGGTGTTGCTCTGCACGAAGTGGTGGACCAGGCTCGCCGTCAGGGAATCGAGCAGCGTGTGCTGGTGGGACTTCCCGCTGAGGCCGCTGTCCCTCAGGTGGGGGGCCTGACGCACGAGGATGTTTACGCACTGCGATTTGGTGGGGAAGAGTTGCCTTTTGCGCTACCGGGCATGAGCGATGTGATGCCCTACAAGAGCAGCCGTTTTGCTCAGCTGACATCCCCACAGTTGGAATCGTATCGCCAAGCCTGGCGCGCCTGCGTGATACAGATCTTGCGCGACTGGCAACCGGATCTGATTCAGAGCAACCACATCTGGCTGCTTAGCGCCACGGTAGCGGAGTTGCGCGGATCCATACCGCTGGTGATCTACAGCCATGCAACCGGCCTGCGACAGCTTGTGCTCTGCCCCCATCTTGCAGAGGAAGTGATACACGGCTGCCGGAAGGCCAACGCCTGGCTGGTTCTGCACGATGAGCAGCGCAGACAGGTCGCGCAAACATTGAACGTGCCCCTTGAAGAAGTCCAGGTGGCGGGAACGGGCTACAGCGATCGCATCTTCCATAGCGAAGGCCGCTGTGACACATCCACGGGACGCATGCTCTACGTTGGCAAATACAGCCGTGCCAAGGGCCTGCCCGAGCTACTGGACGCTATTGAGCGACTGCCAGGAAAGTGGGAGCTGCACATCGCCGGGGCCGGTGCCGGAGAAGAGGCGGAAACGCTGGCGGCGCGCACGGAGCAGATGCCAAATGTGATTCAGCACGGACAGTTAGCCCAGTCGGAGCTGGCTGGATTGATGCGCCAGAGCGATTTGCTGGTTTTGCCCTCCTTCTACGAAGGGCTTCCACTGGTACTGGCGGAAGCCCGCGCCTGTGGCTGTCGTCTCGTGGCTACGGGGCTGCCCGGTATCCGCCAGGGCTTGGCCCCCTGGCTTGGAGATAGTCTGCATCTTGTGACACAGCCGCCGATGGCCAGCGTAGATGAACCTGTAGGAGAATACCGCTCGGTCTTTGTGAGTGAGCTGTGTAACACACTCGCACACGCGATGTCTTTGGGGCCCGCTGGATCTGCTGGAGCAGAACTGGTTGAGCGCTTCGGCTGGTCAGCGTTGGCCGGACGTATGATCGCCATCTGGAGGCGTGTCGCACGTGATACACGCTGAGTCCGCTCCGCTACATCCACTTCTGCCCTCACTCGAGAGCGCTCAGAGCCTTCTGATTGGTGATACACACTGCCAAGCTGTGCGCGAGCTTGGGCGCGGGAAGTCCGGCATTTCATGGCTGGTCAAGTGCGCCGGTGTCGAGCGCGTGTTGAAGCTGATTCATCATCAGCCCAATTCCTTCTATCGGTTCGACGCAGACAAGCTGGGCTGCGAGTTGGATGCAGAACAGCGGCTGCGCAGACTTGGTGTTCCCATGCCCGAACTGTTGTCATACAGCGTGGACAAAGACTGGTTGCTCAAGGAGTATATCCACGGCGAGGATGCGCCGGAGTTGATTGCCCAGGACCGCGTACCGCAGGAGTGCTTTGCCCAGTTAGCGGAGCTGCATCGTATCTGCCGTGATGCAGGGCTGAACCTGGATTGGTTTCCCGCCAATTTTGTACTGCGTGACAAACGGCTGTACTACATCGACTACGAGACCAACCCATATTCCGAAGAGTGGAACTTCCCCAACTGGGGCTTGTGGTACTGGCTCAATGCGTCGGGCTTTGCACGTTGGCTGCAGGACGGTCGTGGCGAGCACCTCAATCAGGACCAATCCGGTCATCCTTTACGCGAGGGGCTGCAAGCTGCGCATATTGAGATAAGCAGTGCTTTTCTGCTCTGATCATGAAGATGCATCAAATCTAACACGATAAAGATCTTGGTCTCATAGCAGGGATATACTTCCTTGGTGTCGTGCGCCACCACATGCATTGGATCCTGCGGCGCTTCGATGGGAAACGTGAACCAAGCATAGACTCCTTCCACAGACTCGACGGGTAAACTGCGCCTGCTCGAGTTGCATCCGCAAAGGAGAGACTCATGACTCCAGGCGATCTGATTCCAACTCCCGATGCCATTCCGGTGGCGTGGGGCTGGTTTCAACTCTTACTGATCCTGACCTTCGTCCTGCATCTACTGGTGATGAACGCCATGCTGGGCGGCGTGCTGCTGGCCTTTGCCGACAGCGTTCGCGGACAGAACCGTGACGCGGGAATGGGGCGCCAGCTTCCCTGGTTGATGGCTTTCACTATCAATCTGGGTGTGGCTCCTCTGCTCTTCGTCCAGGTGCTCTTCGGCCACTATATCTACGTTAGCTCCATCATGATGGCTGTGTGGTGGCTGTCGATTATTGTGCTGCTGATGACGGCCTACTATGGCTTGTACATTCTGCGCTACAAGCTGAGTGAGCCAGGTGTCGGGCGCACGTTTGTGCTACTACTCGTATGCGCACTCTTGCTGGTGGTTTCCTTCTTCTTTACCACCAACATGACGCTCATGCTGCGCCCCGGTGACTGGGGTGCCTGGTTCAGTGATGCTTCCGGTACACTGCTGCTGGGAGATTCCACTCTGTGGCCGCGCTGGCTGCACTTTGTCATTGCTTCCCTTGCTGTTGGTGGTCTGACACGCGCACTACTGGCCCAGCGCCAGCTGGCCAAGAAGCCCGAGATGAGGGCGGTCGTCGATTACGGCATGAACATATTCAGCTATGCTACCGTGATACAAATCTTCATCGGCCTCTGGTTCCTCATTGCGCTGCCGCGGCCGATTTTATTGCTCTTCATGGGGGACAGCCTTTACGCCACCATTCTGCTGCTGCTGGGCGTTGTGCTGGCAGTCGGTGTGCTAGTGACTGGCTTCCGCAAAAGGGTCTGGCCGACGGTGAGTATGCTGGCGCTGCTGGTAGCCGTCATGGCGCTGATGCGCGACGCCGTGCGCGGCGGTTATCTGCCCGATTTTTCGCTGGCTGATTTGCCGCAGGTGACACAGTACAGCCCGATGATCCTTTTCCTTGTGACCTTCGTGGGTGGACTGGTGGTTCTTGGTTGGATGCTCAAGCAGGCCGCAGCCGCGGTCCGGGAGGGATAACATGAATTACCCCTACTGGGAACTCTGGACAACGGGCGGCGGCTTCTGGATTGCGCTGATCGCCATCGTGCATGTCTTTGTATCACATTTTGCCGTGGGCGGCGGTCTCTTTCTGGTGCTGCTGGAGTCCAAGGCGCGTAACACGCAGGACAAGGGGCTGCTGGACTTCGTACGCGTTCACGCCAAGTTCTTCCTGCTGTTGACAATGGTTTTCGGTGGTCTGACGGGCGTGGGCATCTGGTTTACGATTTCGCTGCTCAATCCCGCCGCGACCTCGGTGCTGATTCACAACTTCGTCTTCGGCTGGGCTACGGAGTGGGTCTTCTTTTTTGTCGAGATCGCCGCGCTGCTGATTTACGTGGCCACTTTCGACAAGATGAATCCGAAGACGCACATCAAGATCGGCTGGATCTACTTCGGTGCCGCCTGGGCCTCGCTCTTCATCATCAATGGCATTCTGACCTTCATGCTCACGCCTGGTGGTTGGTTGCAAAACGGCAACTTCTGGCTGGGCTTCTTCAACCCGGGCTTCCTGCCTGCGCTGGTCTTCCGCACCTTCCTGGCGCTCACCATCGCCGGTCTGTTCGGCTTCTTCACCTCGGCTTTCCTGCGCGATCGCGAGCTGCGGCTGCGTGCCATGAAGGCCTGCGCCACCTGGCTGCTGCCGCCCTTCCTGCTCAGCCTGCCTGCTGCGTGGTGGTACTTACATGCCACTCCGCCTGAAGTTCGTGAGATCATTTTGCAGCGCTCGCCTGAAATCTACGTGTGGCTGGGCCGTATCGTCATGGTGGGCGGAGCGCTGGGCCTTGCCAGTCTGCTGGCTACGGTACTGGGCTGGCTGCGTCCGCCCAAGCTGATTCATGGTCTGTTGGCGGCTGTAATGCTGCTTGTCGGGCTTTCCTGGATCGGCAGCTTCGAGTACATCCGTGAGGCGGGACGTCGCCCCTTCGTGATCTACGATTACCTCTATTCCAGCAACGTTATGCCCTCGCAGGTGCAGCAGATCAATCAGGAAGGCGTGCTGGCCCATGCGCGCTGGCTGCCCGAGCGTCGTATCACGCCGGACAACCAGATCGAGATGGGGCGTCGGCTGTTTCAGCTCGAGTGCGCCGCGTGTCACAGCGTGAACGGTGTGCTCAATGACATCCTGCCCCTCACGGCCAAATACAGCAGCTTCGGTCTGCAGGCCCAGATGACGGGCCAGGGCAAGGTTAATCGCTACATGCCGCCTTTTGTGGGCACACAGGAGGAAAAGGAAGCGTTGGCCGCCTACGTCGTATACGAGCTACAGGCTAAGCCGCGACCGGAAGCGCCTGCGTGGACGCCGCCTCAGCTGCACACCGAGATTCCGCCCTTTGACCCAAAGAAGGACGATTACGTGTTGCTGGCCTGGAACAATCTGGGCATGCACTGCATCAGCGACAGCGATCCCTACTGGGTCCTGCTGCCGCCGGCCAACGACCTTTTCGCTCAACTCATTCGTCGCGGTGCCAAGCCAGAGGTGGTCAGCGAAGGTGTCACCATCAGCTATGAAGTGGAAGAGGGCTTCCGCACTCCACAGGACGATGTACGCTTCTGGGAATTCGCCCACTCCAATTTCGGGGCCAAGGATCTGCCGGTGGGCGTCGGTCTGTCCGGCAATGGCGTCAGTGGCGACATGAAGTACGAAGAGGCGCATCACGCCTTTGGTGCCAATCTGATTCCGGTGACCTGCTACCAGGACGGCAAGTACAATCCCTTCCCGGTCTTTGAAGTGAC
The DNA here is from genome assembly GCA_963663545.1 of Candidatus Delongbacteria bacterium. Lineage (GTDB taxonomy): Bacteria > CAIWAD01 > CAIWAD01 > CAIWAD01 > CAIWAD01. The sequence goes on along the minus strand of OY760505.1, from coordinate 917,286 downwards.
GGCGCGTGATACAGAGGGGGCCCTCTTGGCGCGCACCAAGGTAGTGGCGCCCAACTCGACCGAGATGGGATGTCGAAATTGCCACGGGGGGCCCTGGCGCGTCGATGGTGTGGCCGGTTTCAGCGATGCCACTTCGGCCGACATCCTGTTTGCCCATGATCGCTACAGCCGCACCAATCTGCTGGAGCAGGCGCAAGCGGGTGAACCCCATCTTTGCCAGAGCTGCCATGCCGATCCGGTGCTGGGAACCCAGGGACAACCCGAGCTGCTATCCTTCCCCGCTGCCATGCACGGTTGGCATGCCAATTACTTGAGCGACGCGGGGGCCGATGCCTGTGCGCGCTGCCATCCTTCGTCTCCCACGGGATCAACGCACTGCCTGCGTGGTGCCCATCGCGACGCCACCGACTGCACCAGTTGCCATGGCACGCTTGAGGATCACGCCCTGAGTCTGCTGAAGTACGAGCACGAGCATGGCAAGAAGGGCGCTGCCCGTCTGATGGCCAACCTGCGTCCGCGCAAGGTGAGCGATGTCGCCCAAATCAACGCGCGCCAGCCCTGGTTGAACGAGCCTGATTGCAGTGGCTGTCACAAGGATTTCAATCCCGCCGCCGAGAACGCCAGTGCCTTCAACCAGTGGACGCCCGACGGCAGCAAACTCTATCGCATGAGTCACGACGGCACCGGCAAGCTGATGTGCGAAGCCTGCCACGGCTCGACTCACGCTGTTTACCCGGCACACAATATCTTTGAGGCGAATCGTGACAACCTGCAGCCCCTGCAGTATCAGGGGAACACCAGGAGCATCGGTGCAGAAGAGAACTGCGCGCTGTGTCACAAGAAGAAGATGACCATGCCGATGCATCATCCCAACATGGGTCTGCAAACGGCGAGTGTGATGAGGTGAACGTGTCCTTTCCAAAGCCCTTCTACCGCTGGCGACCGCATCCCTGGCACGGCCTGGGAGCCGGTGAGCAAGCACCGCGAGTGGTAACGGCCTACATCGAGATTACACCCTTCGACCTGGTGAAGTACGAGGTTGATAAAGAGACGGGCTACCTGAAAGTCGACCGGCCCCAGCGTTCCAGCAATCATCCTCCCGCGCTGTACGGGTTCATTCCCCGCACCTACTGCGGACGGCGCGTGAAATCACTTTCGCCAGTGGCAAAAAGCGGCGACGGTGATCCGCTGGATATCTGTGTCATCAGCGAGCGTCCCATCAGCCAGGCGGAAATTCTGTTGCAGGCGCGAGTGGTGGGCGGTTTGCAGATGATCGATCAGGGCGAGGCCGACGACAAAATCATCGCCATTCTGGAGAAGGACAATATCTGGGGACAGGTGCACGATCTGGAGGATCTGCCAAGCGCTCTGGTAGACCGTCTGACCCACTACTTCAGTACCTACAAGCTGATTCCGGGACAGGAGAGCACGACCTCCATCGAGAAGGTCTACGGCCTGGATCACGCGCTGCAAGTAGTAGAGGCTTCCATGGCCGACTACAACGAAGAGTTCGGCGACTGATTGTAGCTTGAAGTTTGTTGATGGGGGCGGCGGTTTTTCCGTCGTCCCCTTTCTCTGCCTTGTGGGAGCGCGAATGTGTACGAGGAATGAACCCGGCCTTTTCGTGGTCGGAGCCGGTCCAGCCGGACTGATGGCGGCCATTCAGGCGGCTCGTCAGCAACCGGGGTGTCGTGTCACGGTACTGGAGCGCGGCCCGCGACCCGGACGCAAACTGCTGCTCAGCGGCGGCGGGCGCTGTAATCTTAGCAACACCATCGTACGCCCTGCGGATTTCGCGGGGGCCGAACCCAAAGAAATCGACCGCGTGTTACGCGCTCTGACGGTCGAGCAAACCCTGCGCTTCTTTGCCGAGTCCGGCGTCGACTGCTATGAGGAGGACGCGGGCAAGCTCTTTCCCACGAGCGACCGAGCCGGCGACGTATTGAATGCCCTATTGAAGCAGGCGCGTGCTGCCGGAGTGCGCTTGCTCTTCGAGGAATGCGTGTTACAAGTACTGCCCGTGGCGGGTGGTTTCGTACTACGATGCAGTAACGGTGACTACAGCGCTCAGAGAGTCATTCTGGCCTGTGGTGGATGCAGCCTGCCACGCACGGGAAGTGATGGGAAGGCTTTCGGCTTCTTGCGCCAACTCAAGCTCCCGCTGAACGAACCTTTGTTACCAGGACTTGTGCCCTTTCGCTTGCCAGCGCGACATCCGCTGACTACGCTTTCCGGTGTGACACAGGAGGTCGAGCTCAGCCTTGTTTTGGCGAGCGGTAAAGTGTTGGCTCGCAGCAGGGGTCCACTGCTACTGACGCATCAGGGCGCCTCCGGGCCTGCCGTGCTTGATCTCAGCCGCCATGTGCTTGTGTCACGTTCGCGCGGAGAACATGCCGTGATACGCACGCGCTGGTGCCTCCTGGACCGCGAGGATCTGGAACAGCGTCTGCAAGGGGCAAAATCCCTGGCAGCCCAGCTGGACGGTCTTCTGCCTGCGCGCCTGCTGGACTGTCTGCTGAGGTTGGCCGGACTGGAATCCACTCAACAGGGGAGTCAACTGAAGCGCGAGCAACGCAGGCGCCTGTACGAGGAGCTTAGCGCGGGTGAACTCCCGTTGCGCAGCGATCTGGGCTGGAGTGTGGCCAAAGTCACCGCAGGAGGAGTTCCACTTTCGGCTTGCAGTTTGAAGAGCCTGGAGTTGAAGGACCAGCCCGGCCTGTACCTCTGCGGCGAGATGCTGGACGTCGACGGCCGCGAGGGCGGCTTCAATCTGCAATGGGCTTGGTCCTCAGGGACCATGGCCGGTCGTGCAGCAGCAAGCGCCTGTGTGATACACGATCCCGATTTTTCGCGGAGGAATGCGTGACACGTGCCACTGCAGATAGCCCCTTGATTGGCACCCTGAATGAACGAGGCTTGCACTCGTCGTTGAAGCAGTGGTTGGCCGTGCGCGGTGACTTGTTTGAACAACCGCTGGACGGGCATGTGATCGACATTCTGCGCGACGGAGAACTGATTGAGGTTCAGACGCGCGGTCTGGGGCAGATGCGGCGCAAACTGGCACGCCTCCTGCCGAATCACGTCGTGCGTGTTGTGATGCCGCTGGCCGCCGAGCGTGTCATCGTTCGCGAGGACGAATCCGGCAAGGAGCTGAGCCGACGTCGTAGTCCTCTGCACGATGAGCTGATTTCAGTGTGTCGCGAATTGGTGGCGGCACCGGAGTTGCTGGCCGAGCAGAATTTTCGTCTGCAAGTGCTCTTGATTCACGAGGAAGAAGTGCGCAGGCCCAGTACCAGCAAGCGTTGCCGGCGTCGTGGTGGCTGGGAAGTGGTTGAACGTCGTCTGCTTTCAATCGAGCGCAGTCACATCTTCGCCGATCCTGTCGATCTGCTGGCCTTGTTGCCGACCGGGTTGAAGGAGCCCTTTGGCACCAAGGAACTGGCGCAGGCGCTTGCTTGCAGCAGACGCTTGTCGCAGCAAGTCTGCTACTGTCTGCGTAAACTGGATCTGCTCAGCATTGCCGGTAAGGAGGGCAATGCCCTGCAATACGAAAGGACTGTTGCATGATGGCTCCGCTTTATTCCCGAGCCCTGCTCTACCTGCTGACCGGAGTTGTACTTTCGCTGCAAGTCTGCGCGAAGACGCCGGAGGACCCCGGTGTGACACAGACTTCCAGCGACACACTGCTCTACATCACAAATGCGCCTTTCAGGGATATCGATCCACGCCCCCTGATGATCTGGCTACCTCCAGGCTATGAGCAGCAGCCCGACAAACACTGGCCCGTTCTGTACGCACAGGATGCCCAGAATCTGTTCATCGCGGACAGCAGCTTCATCGGAGTGGAATGGCAGCTTGATGAGTGTCTCAACCGCTTTTCTGCTGCAGGTGAGCTGGTTCCCATCGTTGTCGGCATTTGTAACACACCGAAGCGATTGCAGGAGTTGACCCCGCAAGAGGCGCTTGAGTGTTGTATCACAACGGAAACGGGCCAGCAGGACCTGCAACGCTATCAGCCGATGGAGGGAAACGCCTACCTCGTCTGGATGAGCGAGATCCTGAAACCGTGGGTGGACGAGCATTGGCGTACACTGCCTGATCGTGAGCACACCTGGCTCCTCGGCAGCAGCATGGGTGGCTTGATCTCGTGTTACGCGCTGTGGCAGAGGCCGCAGATTTACGGAGCCGCCGCTTGTGTCTCCACGCACTGGCCTGCTGGCGATGGCGCATTGGTCAACTTCCTCGAGCAGCATCCACAAGAGCCGCAGGGGCGTCGTCTGTATTTCGATCATGGTGATCAAACGCTGGATGCGGCCTATCTGCCGTACCAGATGCGCGCCAACCTGGCCCTGATGCACATGGGTTGGGTGCCCGATCGTGACTTCACCAACCGCCACTATCCTGGACACGAGCACTCCGAACGCTCCTGGTCTGCGCGCATCGATGAGCCTATCCGATTTCTACTGGGAAGCAGGGCCAAGTAAGAGGAGAGCCGATCATCGCCACCTTTCTACTCATCCTCGCACTGATTGGCCTGGGAAAGGCGCTACGCGTGTCCGGCACTTTTCTGCCGCAGAGTGCGCAGACCCTGAACCGCTTCGTGATCTGGGTTTCCCTGCCCGCGCTGGTGATGCACAAGATGCCCGGGCTGGAGTTGGAATCCGGCATGCTGACGCCGGTGATCGCTGCCTGGATGACACAGGCAGGATCGGTTCTGCTGGTCTGGCTTGTATCACGCATGCTCAAATTACCGCGCAGTGTCACAGGCGCACTGATGCTGGTTGTACCACTGGGCAACACGGGTTTCCTGGGCATTCCGATGACGCGTGTCTGGTACGGTCCGGACAACCTGCTACCGGCGCTGCTCTACGACCAGCTGGGGTCCTTCCTGGGGGTCAGCATTTACGCGACCATGGCCTCCGCGTACTATTCGGGCGAACAGCGACCGACAGCGCTGCTGCTGCTGCGTCGCATTTTCACCTTTCCACCCTTTGTTGCGCTACTCATCGGCTTGGCAATGCGCGGTCACCAATGGCCGGGACCCATCGCGGAAGTGCTCGAGCTGGCCGAGAATTCTATGGTGCCGGTGGTGATGTTTGCCGTTGGCTTGCAGCTCAAACTGCGTCTGGCCAAAGGCCGCAAACGCATGCTGGCACTGGGGCTGGGCTTGAAGCTGCTGGTGGTTCCGGCGCTCTGTCTTCTGTACTGCCTGCTCTTTGGTTGGCAAGGCCTTCCCGCTCAGATCAGCGTGTTTCAGGCTGGCATGCCCGCCATGGTAACCGCCAGTGTACTGGCGGCTGAAGCGGATCTGGAACCCGAGCTGGCGGCTTCACTGGCGGGTGTGGGCATTGTGCTGTCACTTGTAACACTGCCGATGTGGCATTGGATTACTGGAGTGGTGCTGTCGTGATACGCCTACTTTGCATACTGGCCTGTATGAAGGTGGCCCTTTGCACTACGGTTCACTTTGAATTGCAGATGGCTGTGGCAGCACAGAACGGGCTTTTTAACCCGGCAACGGACTCTGTCTGTGTTCATGGCGACTGGTCCGGCTGGGAAGGGCAAGGTCTGTGGACTACGGGTGACAGCCTGTATCACGGAAGCATAGAGCTGTCACAAGGAGCGCACGAATACAAATTTGTGATCCACGACGGGCAGGAACTACTCTGGGAGGAAGGTGCAAACCGTAGCTTTTATGCCCAGGACGATGAGCTACAATTACCGAGTGTATGGTTCAATGACGATAGCCTGGCGTGCCCGGTAGCCGCTGTGGAAGTAGAAATACTCGCCGACATGACAAGCGCGCGTATCACCGGGCTCTTTGATCCGGCGCTACAGGCGCTGACCCTGCGCGGTGCCCATCCTGGAATGGGCAGCTGGGGACCGGGACCGCAGTTCGAGTCGCTGGCGGGAGAGTTGTATCACTTGCAGCTCGAACTGGACTCGCTGAGTGGCACAACTCAACCCTGGAAGCTGGTGCTCGAAGACCGCGACGATCCAGAGACTGTGGTGTGGGAAAGTGGCGATGATCGTGAGCTTCGGCGCACCTGCGGCGAGATGGACGAAGACGGAAACGGGCTACTGGAGCTGGCCTCCGTCGAGGTGCGTTTCGGAAGCAGCGGTGCTGTAACACCGGTCGACCAGCTCTTGTTGGGCCTGGATAATTCCTGGGGCCCGCAAATGGAGGCTGCCGGCGCGAGCTGGAGTGACAGCCTGGGCAGCGCCAGCAGCGCCGAAGTGATCTATCGGCGACATGATTTCAATTTGCTGCGTCTGCGTTTGTGGCACACACCCGCTGAAGCCTGGCAGGGTCTGGATAGCACACTGGCTCATGCGCTGCGCGCCCGGTCACTTGGTTTTCAATTGCTACTTGATTTGCACTACAGTGATACATGGGCTGATCCGGGACAACAAACGCCGCCCGCTGTCTGGCAAGGCCTGGACGAAGCGACGCTGGCGGATTCGGTGGAGGCTTACACCGCCGATGTGCTCAGCGCTTTTGCCAACGCGGACTGTCTACCGCAGTATCTGCAGCTGGGGAACGAGATCAACGGAGGCATGCTCTGGCCAGCGGGCAGTGTGCAGCAGGACACGCCTGCGCAGTGGGCGTCACTCTCCAATCTGCTGCTGCATGCCATGGCGGGTGTGGACGCGGTCTGCGACGGCGAGCACCGTCCACAACTACTGCTGCACTTGGCGGCTGGCGGGCAGAATGAGCTTGTGCGTCACTTCATCGACAGTCTTTCGCCTCTGTGCGACTTCGACGTCATTGCGCTTTCCTGGTATCCCTGGTGGCACGGTGATCTGGCTGCGTTGAGTGCCAATCTCAGCGACCTGGCCACGCGCTACGGCAAGCGCCTGCTGGTGGTCGAACACGCCTATCCCTTCTCGCTAGGCTGGTGGGACGACTGCGGCAACATTGTCGGGCTGGAAAGCCAGTTGCTGTCGGGGTATCCGGCTACGCCAATTGGGCAAGCGGCCTTGGCTGGCGATGTGCTGGAGCTGATACGCACTCTGCCCAATGGCCTTGGTTTGGGCTTCTGTTTCTGGGAGCCAGCGGTCCAGGCCTCCGCTCTTTGTACTGGGCATGAAAACCTTTCGCACTTTGACGCCTTGGGGCGCGGCCTGCCGGTGCTCGACTGTCTGCGCCGCCTGGCCCCGCCTGCGCCGGAGTTGCATCTTTCCCTAAACGGCGGGAGCTTGTTTTTGCAGTGGCAGCCGCTGAGTGTTGCACATGCCTATCGTGTTGAAATTGCCGAGTCGGCTTACGGACCCTGGCTTCCCTTGACCCTCACTACCTCCACCGAACTTCTTCTTTCGCTCGAGGGTCCGCTTTCGTTTTATCGTGTGATCTGTCTGGACTGAGGGCCGACATGCGCCTGTTCAGACTGAGTTTGCATAGAGCGAGAACTCCAGCAGCTCATGATTGACGCTGTTCAATACTATGGCTACTATTGCCGATAGCAGGGGTAGCTTTGACGTGCGCGCAGGGCATTCGTAACGGGAGAACCGCCCGCGCGAGATTGGTCCGGGCCACGCCCAGGACTCAAGGAGAGGTGGAAGCTCATGCCCACTGGAGCAAAGAATCCCGGAGAAACCCGCGAGCTGCTCGAGCTGCGTAAATTTGTGGCGCCCGAGTTTGTCTTCGGTGCGGGTGCAGCCGAACTAAGCGGCCGCTATTGCCACAACCTGGGGCTGAATCACGTCCTGTTGGTCACGGATGAGGGTGTGCGTCAAACCGGCATGGTGGACGAGGTTCTGGCCCATCTACGCAAAGCGGGTATCAGTGCGGATGTGTTCGACAAGGTCAGTGCCAATCCGCGCGATTTTGAGGTGATGGAAGGAGTGAAGGTCTTTGCCGACACGGGCGCGGACGGCATTGTCGCTCTCGGCGGCGGAAGTCCAATGGATTGCGCCAAGTGCATTGGTGTGGTGGCCAGCAATGGCGGCCACATCCTCGATTACACCGGCGTGGACCGGGTGCCCATTCCTTCGCCACCCTTGGTTTGTCTGCCCACAACATCCGGTACCGCGGCTGAGCTTTCGCAGTTTGCCATTATCAACAACACGACGACCCGTGTCAAGGAAGCCATCATCTCCAAAACCGTGATTCCGGACGCCGCGCTGGTGGATCCGCAGATGACCGTTTCCATGCCCGACTATCTGACAGCGTGTACCGGACTGGACGCACTGACCCACGCCATCGAGGCCTGGTGTTCAAACGCCCGCAGCCACATCACCAGCGAGAACGCCATTGTCGCCATTCAGCTCGTGGGCGAAAGCCTGCGGCAGGCGCTGGATCACCCCGGCAACCAGGAGTGGCGTGCGCGCATGCTTCTGGCAAGCGTTTATGCAGGACTGGCTTTCAGCAATGCCAGCCTGGGCTTAGTGCACGCCATGGCACACGCGCTGGGTGGCCTGCTGGATTTACCCCACGGCGAGTGCAACGCGCTGCTGCTGGAACACGTAATCGATTTCAACCGCCCTGCTATTGAAGCGCGCATGGACTACCTGCGCAGCCGTGTGCCCTGGTTGGAAGAGGGTACAGGCAGCAGTGTAGACAAAGCGATCGCCAGCATTCATCATTTGCGCAAGGATGTCGGTGTTGATCGCAGCCTGAGCGAGCTGGAACGGGATTTTCTGCCCAGACTGGCCGGGGCTGCGTTGGCCGACCCGTGTCTGGTGACCAATCCCAGGAATCCGCAACAAGAGGACGTGATACAACTCTATGAGAGACTCCGCTGACCATAAGAATCGAGAGCAACTGCGTGACCGCATCATTGGTCTGGGCGAACAATCGATTCAAAAGAGCTACTTCCCGCAGCTAAAGCGCCAACTGGGCGAGCTGGAGCGATTTCGCGCTCTGCTGGATCAGTCGCATGAAGGACTTGCGCTGCTGGACCTGAACACGGGCCGATTGCTGGATTTCAATCAGACCATGGGGCCGCTGCTGGAGCGGAGTGCCGATGAGCTTCGCGATTGTACGCTGATGGATCTGGTGGATGAGGAAACGGCACGACGCCTGCGTCAATGGCTGGATCAGGGCAAACCCGGTCGCCGTCACAGCATAACCATCGAAGCTGTCTTGCCAATGCAAAGCGGCAACGACCTTCCGGTTGAACTGACGGTGGGCAAGGTGGAATACCGCAAGCAATACTACGGCATGCTTGTGATACACGACCTGCGGGCACGCTGGCGGATGGAAGCGGAGCGCAAAGAGCTGGAGCAGCAACTCTGGCATTCCCAGAAGATGGAGGCCATCGGCACCCTGGCTGCCGGTATCGCCCACGACTTCAACAACATTCTGGCGGCCATCATCGGCAATGCCGAATTACTGCACATGGAGCGGGTGCAGGGCGAGGATGAGCGACTGAGCCAGATTCTGAGCGCAAGCCTGCGCGCCAAACAGCTGATTCAGCAGATCCTCTCGCTAGGCAGGCAGAATGTGAGCGAACTGCGACCGCTGCTGCTTTCCAGTCTAGCCAAGGAAGTCTTCAAACTGCTGCGGGCAAGTCTGCCCTCCACCATTGATCTGAGACTGAGCCTCAACCGCTCCGGCGACATGATTCTGGGCGATCCTGTGCAGATTCACCAAGTGCTGATGAATCTCTGCACCAATGCGGCCCACGCGCTGGAGGAACAGGGCGGAAGCATCGAGCTGGTGCTGGACAAGGTGCACGAAGAGGACGCCGACTGGGTGCTGCTGAAAGTGCGTGATACAGGTACGGGCATTCCTGCCGAACTGCTGTCGCGCATCTTCGAGCCCTATTTTACGACCAAGGAGCAGGGAAAGGGCACCGGTCTTGGCCTTGCCGTCGTGCACGGCATTATCAGCGGTCACCAGGGACGTATCACGGTGGACAGCGAACTTGGCGTGGGTACTACATTTCGCATTCAGCTGCCCTGCCTGCAGACTAGTGCCAGTGATACACAGGTCGACTCCAATGTGGACATGCCGCGCGGTGGCGAGCGCTTGCTGGTGGTGGACGACGAGGACGTCATCGTTCGCCTCTATCAGCGCCTGTTGAAGCGACTCGGCTATCAGGTCGTGGCCTTTACCGATGCAGCCGAAGCCATGACCTGGTTCAACCTAAACCGTGATGCGGTGGATCTGGTGCTCACCGATCTGACCATGCCGGGCATGACGGGCGACGAGCTGGCTGAGGAGGTGCGCACGCTGCGACCTCAATTGCCCATTCTGATCTGCACGGGACAGCTGGAGTCGGCGGCTTTGAATCGCATGTCGCGCATCGAAGGACTGCGTATTCTGCGCAAGCCGGTGAATTTGGCGCACTACGCCGATGCCATTCGCCGAGCGTTGGATGGCAAGCCGGAACACGACTAAGGGCGCGTCCCGCTGGCGCGCCTTGATCTGCATGCATTACCTTTGAAGCCTGGTCGCAGGGAGCGGCCCCCGTTAGTATTGAGGTTTAGCATGCAACGACGTCCGATATCGGATCGTGTGGACTGGGCCGGCGCCCAGGATTGGGATCGCAGTCTTTTTGACGCCCTGATGCCCCTTCCGCACGGCACGAGCTACAACTCCTATTTGATCCGCGGCAGCCAGAAGGTGGCCCTGCTGGAAACTGTGGATCCCACCAAGTTTGAAGATCTGCTTGAGCAGCTTGCCGATGTGCCCCGGCTGGATTACATCGTCGCCCACCATGCCGAGCAGGATCACACCGGCTCGCTACCCTGGGTCATGGAGCGTTACCCTGAAGCGCGCGTGATCTGCAGCCCCAAGTGCAAGGATATGCTGCTGGATCTGCTGCCGCTGGATGCGGATCGCATTGACGTGGTCGAGGACGGTGATACACTTTCCCTTGGCGATCGCACGCTGCGCTTTTTCCATACGCCTTGGGTGCATTGGCCGGAGACCATGGTCAGTCTGCTGGAAGAGGAAGGCATTCTCTTCAGCTGCGATTTTTTTGGATCACACGTGGCCGGTGCCGATCTCTACGCGCGCAATCTACCCTTAGTGGAAGACGCCGCCAAACGCTACTACGCCGAGATCATGATGCCCTACGCCAAGTTCATCAAGAAGAACCTGGATAAACTGGCGGAAGTGGATTTCAAGATCATCGCGCCTTCGCACGGTCCGGTCTATGACAACCCGAAGTTCATCCTTGATTTGTATCACGACTGGGTTTCCGGTCCGTGTCACAACAAGGTTGTGCTTCCCTTTGTCTCGATGCACGGCAGCGTGCGTCACATGGTCGAACATCTGGCAGGTGCACTGACCAGGCAGGGTGTAGAAGTCGCCCTGCTGGATCTGACAGTGACCAGTGGTGATGCACTGGCTCTGCACTTGGTGGACGCAGCGACCATCGTGGTGGGTGCCTCCAGTCTGCTAGGCGGCCCGCATCCGCTGATTGCCTACGCGGCGACCATTGCCAATGCACTGAAGCCCAAGACGCAATTCTGCGCCATGGTCGGCTCCTACGGCTGGTCCAAGAAGGGCATGGACGACGCTGGTGCGTTGCTGGCGGGCCTGAAGCTGGATACGCTGCCCGGCGTTGCCTGCAAGGGTGCGCCGCGCGAGGAAGCGTATCACGCCCTCGAAGAGTTGGCGGACGCAATCGTCGCCAAACACCGCGAGGCGGGTTTGATGTAGCACAGAGTGGGCGGCGCCGGGGGTGCCGCCCTTTTACCCTGCAAAGAGGAGGATTACGGATGCAGGAAAGACAGGGACGTACCGCCAGTGGCTGGGGCATGCTCTTTCTGGGCGTGCTGGTGGGACTGGGTAGCGTGGCCGGCTTTGTATGCGGCCTGGCCTTTCACAGCATAGCGCTACTCGTTTCCATGATTCTGCTTTTCTTCATCGGGCTGCTGGTACTGGGCGGTCTCTTCATGCTGGAGCCCAATCAAGCCGTTGTCATGCTGCTCTTCGGCCAGTATGCGGGGACGGAGAAGACGGCGGGTTTCCGCTGGGCCAACCCCTTCTACACCAAGCGCAAAATCAGCCTGCGGGTACGCAACTTCGACAGCGAGAAAATCAAGGTCAACGACAAGAAGGGCAACCCCATCGATATCTCGGCGGTGGTGGTATGGCGTGTTACAGAAACCGCTCAGGCGACCTTTGATGTAGAGGACTTCCGCGACTACGTGATTGTGCAGTCCGAGTCCGCGCTGCGTCATTTGGCAACCAGCTATGCCTACGACGACACCGAGGGCGAGAGCCACAGCTTGCGCAGTTCGCTGGACGAAGTCAACGATACTTTGCAGCGGGAGATCCAGGAGCGTGTGAAGACGGCTGGAGTGGAAGTCGTCGAGGCCCGCATCAATCACCTGGCTTATGCCAGCGAGATTGCCAGTGCCATGCTGCAGCGTCAGCAGGCCGAAGCCATCATTGACGCACGCCAGAAAATCGTTGACGGCGCCGTGGGCATGGTGCAGATGGCGCTTAGCCAGTTGGCAGAGACGAATGTGGTGGCCATGGACGACCACGAGAAAGCTCGGCTGGTGGGCAATCTGATGGTGGTGCTTTGCTCCGACAAGGCCACACAACCCATTGTACAGGCGGGAGATTGATCGCGCGTGATACAGCGTGATACGCAGACGCAGATCCTCCTGGAGGTCTGCGTTGATAATCTGACATCAGCACAGGCCGCCCTGGGAGCGGGTGCCGACAGACTTGAGCTCTGTTCGGCCCTTTCCGAGGGCGGCCTGACTCCTACACCCGGCTTTGTGCAGACGCTTCGTGATACAACAACGGCGGACCTGGTTTGCATGCTCAGGCCGCGCGGTGGCTCCTTCACAATCCATCGCGAAGAGCTGGGGCAGCTGATGGTGGATTTGAATGCCCTGCGAAAAGCAGGAGCCAATGGCTTTGTCTTTGGCGCGCTTCTTCCTTCAGGCGAGTTGGATCTGCCTTCTTTGGAGTGTGTGATACAGGCGGCGGCACCCCTGCCGGTTACTTTTCATCGCGCTTTCGATCAGCTGAAGAATCCGAAAGCAGCTCTGCAGGAGCTGATGCGTGTTGGTTGCCGACGCCTGCTTAGCAGTGGGATGGCCGAAACCGCCTATCGCGGCCGTCACACGCTGCATGAGTGGATGGAATCTGTGGGCGATGGGTTGGAGCTGATTGCCGCTGGCAGCGTGAGACATGGCAATCTGGAACCCTTGTTGCGCATTTCCGGCCTGCATGCCGTGCATGTGGGAGCGAGTGTCACACATGATGCGGGTGCTTATGGTGCCGATCGCATGTGTGACGCGGAGGAGGTGGGACTTTGCCGTCGCATTCTGGACGACTTCGGTACAAGAGGATGAGATGATCAACCGCGCACTGAAAGCGAAACAGTTGTACGAAGAGGGGTGGTCCTGCAGTCAGGCCATTCTGATGGCGTGGGCAGACGAGTTCGGCCTGGAGCCCACTCTGGCCTCGCGTTTGGCCGATCCTCTGAGTGGCGGCATGGCGGGAACGGGTGAGATGTGCGGTGCCATCGGTGGTGCGCTTCTGGTCATAGGCCTGGCGCAAGGGCGCGTCAGCGCCGGTGATCTTGACGTGAAGCAGCGCTGCCGCAATACCGCCAAGCACTTCATCGAGGAGTTTCGCAGCCAGTATGGCGAGCACCGCTGCGATCATCTGGTTCCCCAAACGAACCGCAGCCGCGAAGAAGTGCTGGCGGAGCAGCACAAGCTCTGCCCGGGCATTGTTCTGGGAGCCGCCGATATCCTGAGTCGCATTCTGAGCGAAGAAGGGCTGACCCGATGAAGTTCAATCCACAGCTTCTGGCACTGTTCACGGCCGCCGCCTGGGGCATTGGCGGCTACTTCGAGAAAAAGGGCCTGCACATGGGGCATCTGTCGCCTCAGCTGGGCATTAGCATTCGTACCGCCGTGGCACTGCTGATCCTGGGCTTGGTGAGTGCGCCCCAGTGGAAGTTGTTGCTCTCCGCTCCACCGCGCGCCTTGTGGATGATGGTCATCGGCGGTGGCGTGGTGGCCGGTGCTGGCGGCATGCTCTGCTTTTACGCCGCGCTGAAGGGCGCTCCGCTGAATCGCGTGATGCCCATTGCGTTTACTTCTCCACTCTTCGGTGCCTTGATGGGCTTGATGCTGGGCGGCGAGACCTTGACTCTGAAAACGGCGCTCGGCATGCTGCTGACCGTGGGCGGCATCGTCTTGCTTAGTCTTTGACCTTTCTGGATCAGGGTATTGCTATCGCTGTCGATCCTGTGGATGAGTAGACTTCTACGCGTCGATCAACTCACCGGGGATCGGGTTCCGCTTGCTGGACGGCATATTTATATAATTGAATGGCTGTGCTTAGATAGGACTTTCGGTACAGATCCGCGTGTACTATTGCTATGTGCTTACTAAAGATTGGTCCCGATCATTTATCACAAATGCCGTTGGCCTTGAGACTTGGTCTATCTGTGTTGTGGCTGCACAATAGGACACATACTGCACCGCCTGGCTGATGATGCACAAGCTGATGGACGTAGTTGTCAGTCAGGAGGTGGGTCGCATTTTGATGAAAACGATTGAAATAGACGATGCGTACATGGAGGAAAACGTCCTGAGTAGAAGACCGGACGCGGATTCCCGTACAAGACACCCTTTGTGTTTGCTGTGGATCGTAATGAGAACAATGGCGTGCGTCATCTTGTCATAGCGTCCTTCCCAACTTCCGCGAATCCCTGTTTCAGCTTGAGCAAGCCAGCGTTTCGCGGCTCAGGCCTTTGTGTTTTCTGATGCCCTCGGGGGCTTTCCGGCGATCAAGGAAACTGCTCAGGATTACGCTCCGAATGCGGTCAAGGGTAGAAAGCGTTTGCTGGAAATTGTCTTTCGCTGGGCGAACCCGATCCTGGGCAATCTGAAGACCAGCCTCGTTGGTGTGCACCACAAGTCAGAAGCTCGCTACCTGCCTCGCTACTTCGGCCTACTTCTGTTTCTCATCAATTGCAGGTTCAACCAGCAGGGGCTGTTATGCAGATTGCTACGAGCTGCTGCCAGCTCCACGAAAAGGCCGCTGGGCAGCCTGCGGTAATCGGAGGATACTAGGTAATCAGGATTAGCGATCAAAGCTGGTGTGTATGATCTAGAACTCAATTTCGACCCTGTGTGGTCTGAGATGTCTCAGATGAAGAGTTCCTACAGTATCGAGAGAAGAGCTTGTCTGATATCTACTCGAAAGTGCTGGCTCAAAACAGCATTACATAGTAGCTTGGCTCCGGAACAGACAGAAGGTAGTTAAGAATAAATGTCAGCAGGTGTGAAGTATGCCAAACGACAGGAAAAACACCATCTGGAAGAGGATATGGAAAATTGTTTGGCGCTATTCGCCGTTGGTTACTGCCGTATCTGGACTTTTGGCGTCGCATTTTAAACTCGGGATGGTGAATAGCCAACTTCTGTGGTTAATGATTATTATAATCACTATTTATATAGTTATAGGTGTTGTAGTGATGTTTTTGCGTTTTAATAATGCTATTGCAAAATCCAAGCGTGCTATAGGTGAACTGTTATCTAATGTATCCAAATGTTCAAGAATTGACAAAAATTGTTATAGGATAGTTGAGTTACTCGAAACTCATATGGCCGATACTGCTGGATATAAGCCTCTGGCACAATTTCTTCATCTTGATGAGATTTATGCGTCAGGAGCAAGAGTTGATGTGATATTCTCACATAAAATTGACTCAGAAAAAGATAGTTATTGGAGTGATGTTGTTAGTAATGATTTAAAACATAGACGTGGTGATTTAGCAAAAACATCTTCTAGTATACCATTAATATTACAAGAAAGCTTATTGGCAATGAAGCTGTATGGTGTTGTTCAATCGGTTCTTGGTGATAGGAGAGTAAGAATAAAATGTAGTTGTGAAGTCGGATCAGAAGAAGAAAAATTAGGCGACCGTAATCTAATACTTCTTGGCAGTAGTAAAACAAACTCAGTAACAAAGAGATTTATTGATAAAATGCTAAAACAGGGCGATCAACCAGGTTTGTTCGCAAGTTTCATTAAGTGTCCTGGGAATTCTGAATGTACTAGCGGTTCTAGAACAGGTGTATGTGGTGAAACAAATATGGCCTGTATAATTGCGAATGGTATTATGTGTTGTCCTACTGTTTCAAATGAGTCGCAGGAAAACATGACACATACTGATTATGCGTTAATCTCATGCTGTAAAAACCCATGGGCAAAGGAAAACGATAGCAAATATGTATTTTTGTTCTCTGGGTGCAGGGCTGCAGGAGCTCTAATGCTGCAAATACTGGTTAACGATAATAGAGTTGTTCATGATTTGCTGAATTTTCAAAGGTCGCAAGATGGTAACAATGTGGAAGTTATGTTTACTGTCCCGTATCGCATGGGTGGCGTGCTACCAAATTTTAGTAACGACGGCACAGTATTTAAGGTGAAGATGCGAAAATCTAACGGCGATAAAGCTAGTGAATACGAATACTCTTGTGATAAAGTATCGGAAGAAATACAAGCAATGATTGAACAATAAATTAGTGAGTTAAATAATGCCTTTTATAAGGATTTTGTTCGTAGGTTTGAGGTCAATTGATCATTATTCATTTTGGAATATGTTGTCGCTTGATGCGTTAGAGGGACATTTGCTGGGTGTCTACGGTGACTCGATTCTTATTGATCGCATTGAATGTGATACTATTGATTGCTTTGTGGAAAACTATGCTTCTGATGTCGAGTATGATATTATTGGCATTAGTGTCTCTACTAATACAATCGAGCTGTGTTTGAATATTGTAAAAACACTCAATTTGTTAGATACGGGTATTTTGCTATTAGGGGGGCAGCTGCCAACGTATTTACCACAAGAGATTTTAAATCGAATTAATTCGTTAAACTGTCTTGATATTGGAAAAGTGTTTTGTGTAGGAGGTGAAGCTGAACGTGTAATAGAGCTGATTGTGGGATGTTTGAATAAGAGTGTGCAAAATCTCCATACAATAAGGAAAATTGATGGTGTTGTTAGCTTTTCAGAAGACAATGGATGTGGTCGTATAAGTAAGCTACCGGTAAATACTCCGAAATTGCAAAAACTGCCATATTTGCCAAAGTATACACCAAAAGAGGTTGATGGAATTAAGGTTGTTCAAGCGCAGCTCTCGCGTGGATGTTCATGGGGAAAGTGTTCGTTTTGCACGAGGTATAGCTTTAGAAATCGCGGATGGGAGAGCTTTTCTATTGACCGAATTGAAAGGGATATTAACCATCTCATATGTGATTTAGGGGTTGATGTTATAGAATTTTGTGATGATGATTTTTTTGGCAAATATTGTAGTCAAAATCTTGATCGTGCAAATAAGATACGTAGATTTATTCATGAAGCAAGAAGGAGATCTAAACGTGAAGTTCAGTTTCGAATATTTGTTAGACCTGGATTCATAGTAGGAAATGGTGATTTCAATCACGTAGAAACAATTAAAGGTTTATTAAATGACTATAGGTCAGTAGGATTAAAGAGGCTATACATTGGAATTGAGAGTGGAGTAGATTCACAATTGCAAAGATATAACAGGGGATATACTGCTGAACAAGCAGAAGTAGCAATAAAAATATTAAAAGAAATTAGTATGAGTTTTGATTGCGGATATATTGCATTTGATCCGTTGGTAACGATAGGTGAATTAGAGGAAAATGTACGTTTTTACGAGAAGAATGGACTTATAGAATCAAATCAGTGGTTTTGGAGATCGGTAGCAATAAATGTTGGTACAGCAATGAGTAGGTGTCCGGTAATAATGTCGCTACTTGGTGACTTGGATTGCAATACTATGGCATATAAATACAAATTTAAAGATCCATTAGTACAAGGAATAGTAGACATGCTTTATGCGTTCACAAGTGATTCAAGGAGTAAATTCTATAAATTAAAATCAATTTCAAAGTTACGCTATACATATGATAATGGGTGTTTGGAGACTATAGCTAAGCATTCAGTGCAATCAAATGGAATTGTAGTTCTGCGATTAGTTAAATCAATTTTAGTAAGTATACAACAAGCGAAAATGCGAGAGAAAGAAATATTAGCAGAAATGGAAAAAGCATTATCAGGAGGTGGTTGTGATATTTAGCATCTGAAATAGTCAAAAATGTTGTAAGTGCAGGACTGTCAGAAGAAAATAGAATGTTAGAATGTTTTCGATAAATTAGCCGAAGTGACAAGATGAATCAAGGTGTTATGATAGATGTTAGATTGCGAGATACTGTTAATAGAAGTGTCGTGGATAGATATGATGGGGATATAATCCGCAAACAGGTTAATCAGGATATTCAGTCATTCTAGTTTGCAGATTTTCATAGGTCTTTGTGCCGTGTCTCGGACAGGACTTTTTAGCATTCCTATATCTCTTCAAACGCATCTTCGCACGTCGTACAAAGATCGCCGCGGTACTGGCGCGAGTGTTCGCCCCGCTCTTTCTAATCATGTCAACGGCTTTCCTGACGGTGGCGCTAGAGCTTGGGCGCAATCCCTTCGTCGATCGCGACTTCCTGATTCTCATGAACGGTCTGCTGCTGGTTGTCTTACTGATCAGCCTGCTGAGCATTGCCAACCAAGGCACGAATCAGCAGCGGAGTTTTGGCGAGTGGATCACGCTTGGCCTGCTTGCCATCACCATGCTGATTGATCTACAGGCGCTGGCGTCCATCGTCTTTCGCCTAGCATCCTTCGGCTTTTCGCCAAACCGTGTGGTGGTCCTGGGCGCGAACCTGGTGATCCTTGGACATCTTGCCGTCATCCTGCGTGGTCAGCTAGTCCATTTGCGAACGGGCACCCGTCAGAGCCTTCATCAGGCTGCTGCCGGCTATCTTCCGGTTTACGTCATATGGGCCGCGTTCGTTTTCTTCGTGCTGCCACTGCTTTTCCGCTTTCAATAGGCGGTGTGTGTGACAACATTCCGATGACTTCGCGGTTTCGGGTCAGCTTGTGCGTCCTACGCCTATCCGCATCGCCTGATCTAATGTGTCCAAGCGTCTGGACACTGCAATGCAGTGATGCCCAGATCCGCTCGAAACCCGGAACCGCAACCCGCGCAGTCTGTATCACAAAGCACATCAAACAAGGATGAACGCAGGGAGCCGTGATACACGTTGCCGGCGTGCTCATCGGTAAGCGGGAAGGAGGGAGCATGAACTACGATGCGAAGCGAGCGCGCGAGCTGTTGCGGGAAGGGACCGCACAGGCGAAGGCAGAGTTCCGTGAGGGACAGGAAGAGGCGATCCGGCACATCGTGGAGGGGCGCGGGCGTCTCCTGGTGATACAACGTACCGGCTGGGGCAAGAGCTATGTCTACTTCATTGCCTGTCGTCTGTTGCGAGAGGGCGGTGCGGGGCCAAGTATTCTGATCTCGCCGCTGCTTTCGCTGATGCGTAATCAGTTGCAAGCGGCTGAGCGCATGGGGCTGCGAGCGGTAAGCATTCACTCGGACAACAGGGAGGAGTGGGTGCATAACCAGCATCTTCTATGCGAAGGGCAGGCGGACTTGCTGCTCATCTCACCGGAGCGGCTGGCCAACGAGGGTTTCTGTGATACAGTGCTGTCGCCCATCCTGCGCGAGATCGCCATGCTGGTGGTAGATGAGGCGCATTGCATTTCCGACTGGGGCCACGACTTCCGGCCCTACTATCGGCTGATCGAGCGCGTGATACCACAGCTACCTGCCAGTCTGCGTCTGCTGGCAACAACGGCCACGGCCAACGCACGCGTGATGCGGGACCTTGAGCAGATCCTGGGGCCGGATCTGCAGGTGCAGCGCGGTGAGCTGGCGCGTCCTAGTCTTGTGCTACAAAACATCGAGCTGGCCAAACGCAGTGAGCGCATGGCCTGGCTGGCGGAGCAGCTTCCCCGGCTGCCTGGCTCCGGCATCGTCTACACGCTGACCGTCAGGGACGCACAGCAAGTGGCCGCATGGTTGCAGCATTGCGGCATAACGGCCAAAGCCTACTATTCGGGAGCTCCGGAGCGCGAGCAGATTGAAGACCAACTAATGAGGAACCGCCTCAAAGTGCTGGTGGCTACTACTGCGCTAGGTATGGGCTTCGATAAGCCGGACATTGCCTTTGTGATACACTATCAGATGCCGGCATCCGTGGTCGCCTACTATCAGCAGGTTGGACGGGCCGGTCGGGCGCTGGAGGCGGCCTACGGCATTTTGCTCTACGGCAAGGGCGACAAGGGCATTTTGGATTTCTTCATTCGAACGGCCTTTCCCAGCGAGCCTGAGATTGCGGCGATTCTGCAGATCCTGAGTTGGCATCCGCAGGGACTCAGCGACGAAGAAATCGCACGCTTCATGCAGCTGCCGCAAGGACAAGTCGAGAAGGCGCTGGCTCTGCTTGCGGTGGAAGAGCCTGCCATGGTAAGGAAATGGGGCCGCCGGTGGTGTGTCACGGGAGTGAAGCGGACACCGGGATTTCAGCAGCGCGCCCGACGTCTCACGCAATTGCGTTGTGACGAGCGCGATCAGATGCTGGCCTACACCTGCTGCCGCCGGGGGCAAATGCGATTCCTGGTCAGCGCGCTTGATAGCGATGAGGTATTGCATGAACCAAGTACGCGCCCTCAGCTTCCATCGGAACCGGGGGCTGAAATGGTGACACAAGCACGGCAGTTTCAACGGGAGTACAACGATAGCCGAGGAAAAACGGTTGCCAGGAAGAGCGGAGGGCGTACGCAGGAGAGAACAAAGGCGAGCGTTTCACCCTCGGCACGAGGAGGCCGAAGCCGTCCATGTGGGCGTCGATCGAGACGCCGCGATCTCTGGTTGCCTGGGATGTAGCGCTCAAGGCTTCACTTGAACACGTTGGGATCGATATTCTTGCCCTTGTACACCTTGTGCCACTCCGCCTGGTTGAGCTGGCGGCGCTTGAGGGCCTCTTGGTCGCGTCTGGTGATCTCCCGCTCCTGGTCATAACTGGAAGCGGATCCGCCAGAGCCGATGTTTCCCACCGCACCCATGGCGCCCCCCAGCATGCTGAAGCCGAAGTAGACCACCGTGCCCGCGATCAGCACAACGATCGAGGCGGTGGCCATGTAGACGGCGCTGAGTAGTGCCGTGACACCCATCAGTGTATAGAAAGGATAGAGGACCCAGGAATAGCTGAAGTACTTCACCAGCATGCGGATCAGCAACCAGAGATTGAACAGCACAAAAAGGCCGCCCATCGCGAAGAGGAACCAGGCCGTGCGCGAAGGATCTTCGTCCGCGAAAACGCGCAGGAAGTCCAGATGGTAGAGGGCGC
Organism: Candidatus Delongbacteria bacterium; assembly: GCA_963663545.1. Classification (GTDB taxonomy): domain Bacteria; phylum CAIWAD01; class CAIWAD01; order CAIWAD01; family CAIWAD01. The sequence continues at coordinate 896,066 of OY760505.1, read as the reverse complement.
CCTCCGTTGTCTCCGGTGCCAGGAAATGCCAGACGCCAATCAGCACGCCAATGCCGAAGGAGAAGACGGGGAAGAGCTCCAGTCCCGGCGCTTCGGTCTCGTGATCCACGCTGTACGAGATCTGCGTGCCCATGCCTATGCTGAACATGAGGAAGAGCGTCACCGCCAGTCCGGCAATGATGGCCCAGAAGCGCCAGTTCCAGAAATTGGCGTACTTCATCATGAACTGCTGTGCCACTGGCGGCAGGGGCGAAGTATTTGAGATGATGCGCTCCTCGGGAGCCACCTCAATCAGGCGCAGGTCTTCCAGTTTTACGTAGCGCTTGCGTCCGTGTACTTTGGTCGAGATGCAGTTGTCGAAGGTTTTCAGCACGGTCAGCGTATCCCCGGGCGCGGCTGAGTTGAAGTACATCGAAAGCGTGATATGACTGTACAGGGGGGTCTCGCGGACGACCTCATAGTGAGTCAGCAGCTTGGGCTTGTCGCAGCCACTTAGCAGCAGAATCAGCGAGGTGACAATCATCAGGAAGGCACTCGTGGCGCGGCGGGGGGATGTAAACAACATGAAGTTTTTCCCGTGGCTGGTTCAAGTTCCGAGTTGAAGCAAAGGGAATATCCTGTGACAAGAATTGCAAGCGCTATTGCCGATGGAGTTCTGTGAGTAGAGGATAGCAGTCCTTCCAATCCTTGGACGACGGAGATTTGCCATACTGCATGCCGACCATACGCACTGCTGCTATGTCGCTCGGATCCGTCGCTTCTGTGCTCGGAGCGTACCCTGTTCTTCCAGGAGAACATCATGCTATCTATCATTGGTCGCCGTCTGCTCGATTTTGTGCTGCTGCTCTTCGCCGGCCTGCTCTACGCGCTGGCGCTGAAGTACTTCGTGCTGCCGGCCAAGGTGATCCTGACAGGTAGCGAGGGCATTGCTACGGCGCTTTCGTACTACTTCTCGAGTTACCGGCTCTTTCTGCTGCTCTACCTCTGTTTTCATCTCTTGCTGCTAGGCTTCGCCATTTTCAAGGTCAGCACTTCCTTTGCCCTGCACTCGCTGCTGGTGGTGGTGACCGTTGTGGTTCTGCTGCTCTACCTGCCCGAACTTAGTTTCGCCTCGCCGGAACCACAGCATGAACGCATGCTGCTGGTGATCTTCGGCGGTCTGTTGACGGGTGCAGCCAAGGCAATTGCCTTCAAACGGCGTGGCTCGACGGGAGATGAGGATGTGTTGGCCGCCTACTTCGCAATGAAGTATATGAAGCCTGTGGGTAGCATTGCGGTGGTAGCAGCGGTGGTGTCGACGGCCTTCGGTCTGCTGTTGGTGTACTTGAAGGCGGGCGGATTTGAGTCGGTGATCAACACCCTTATGTACACCTGTATCTACATTTTTGTCTCTGCGGAAACCCTCAATACCTTGTATCACAAATTCAAGCTGACCCTTCTGACCATCATTACCAGCCAGCGCGATGCGGTGGGGGCGGCCATCACCGGCAGCCATAACCATCGTACCTACACTGTACACGAGGGGCGGGGTGGCCGCAGCGGTGATACATTTTGCATGGTGCGCACCATCATTACGCGCGAAGAACTGCCGAAAATGATCGAAAGCGTACAAGCGGCAGACCCGGTCTGCTTCTATTATCACCACGAAATCGAGGGTATCTCCCCGCGCTACTACATCGCGCCCATAGCCTGAAAGGATTCCATTATGAAGACAGTCCGTCTTGGATCACAAGGCCTGCGCGTGCCCGCCATCGGCCTGGGCTGCATGGGCATGTCGGACTTCTACGGCTCCTCGTCGGAGGCGCAGAACCTGCGCGTGCTGGATCACGCGGCGGAGTTGGGCTGCACCTTCTGGGATACTTCAGACATGTACGGCCCCTTCACAAACGAGCTGCTACTGGCAAAGGCACTTAAGGGCCGACGTGAGCGTATCACGCTGGCCACCAAGTTCGGTGTATCACGGACAGAGGATGGTCGTTGGCTGGGCATCAAGGGCAACGCTGCCTATGTACGTGCCTGCTGTGATGCGTCGCTGAAGAGGCTGGGCACCGAAACCATCGATTTGTATTACCAGCACCGTGTTGATCCCGACACACCCATCGAGGAGACGATGGAAGCCCTGGCCGGGTTGGTGCAGGCGGGCAAGGTGCGCTACATCGGCCTGTCGGAAGCGGACGCGGCCATCATCGAGCGCGCTCATCGTGTGCACCCTGTCAGCGCTCTGCAGACGGAATATTCGCTCTGGACGCGCGATGTGGAGCAGGAGATTCTGCCGACCGTGCAGCGTCTAGGCATCGGCTACGTGGCCTACAGTCCGTTGGGTCGTGGCTTTCTGACCGGTGCAATCCGTTCGCGTAGTGATCTGCCCGTCGATGACTGGCGACTGAGCAACCCGCGTTTCAGTGAGGAGGCCATCGCGCACAACGTCCGACTGGCGGACGCGGTGGCTGCAATCGCAGCTGAGCTGGAGGCCACACCGGCGCAGGTGGCGCTGGCCTGGGTGCTTTCCCGCTACGAGCACCTGGCCTGCATTCCAGGAACCCGGCGCATCGAGCGTCTGGAGGAGAACTGGGCGGCCCGGGATCTCGTGATACAACCTGGTCAGATGAAGCGACTGGACGCGCTGCTGGCGGAGGGAGTGCAGGGCGCCAGGTACTAGCCACTGACTTCTAAGCGCAGCTAACTTTGGTGGATTCTAGACGATTGCTCACGGATCAGTGGTGATGATCTGCGGCAGACGCAGAACGCGAGACTTCGTCGAGGTGCCGGGTGCGCAGATTTCTGGACTTGGGCTTTCACTTGCGTGACGGTGCCCTGGACAGCAAAATGCACCCGACGGACGTCCAGCGCTGCGAGGACTGTGGTCGCGTAATTTCAGGGCGCCACTTTCGCTGCCTTTACTGCGGTTCGGACGCGCTGCACACCGAACCTTATCGCAGTACGCGCATTCATCGACAATTCTAGACCAGCTCAAGTGAGGACAAGCTGACTTGCAAGCTCGCAGAACAAGGTTCTGAGGTCGGTTCTGTTACGGTACATCCGTAGACACACGACTAACACGTGTTTGGTTGTCAGGGGATCCTGAAGTCTGGCTTCGTTAAGGTCGCTGTTGCCCTAAGCCTCAGAGTCGCTTCACCCACACATTCATGCTTTCAATACCACCGCTGATTTGCGTGTTACTCACCAGGCGACCCGTGTAGCTGTAGCCTTCCTGGGCGAAGGTGATGTTCATGCCCGGTGACACAGCGCGGGCGATGGTGTAGGCGGTCTTTATGCCGCGCTCCGGCATGGCAGCCTCCAGCGCATGCAAAAGATGCCGTGCCAGGCTGCTGCCGCGCCAGTCGGGTAACGTGGCGAAGTCGGTCATCTCAACCGCACGGGCGTCCAAGTCCATCTCGGCAGAGGCCAACGCGATCAGCCTGTCTTCGTGTCTCACGCCCATGTAGAAGATGTGGCTGGCCATTGTATCACGCAGATAGGCCGGATCGTGTATGGGGAAGGGGTAGCTGGCAAAGACCTCTTTGTAGACTGCGGCCATCTCAACGCACACCTCTGGAGTACATGCGGTCAGCCTTATGTCCGCTGCCAGCGGAGCGATCATCGCCCGCTTCAACTCTGCCTTGCCGAGCGCAAGATTCAGCGCGCGCTGCTGGGCCAGTTCCAGAGAGGCCTCGACCTCCACCGGGTGGGATTCCTGCGCGCGCTTTTCGTCGAGAAAAAGCCCCAGCAGCCAGGCGTCCTCTTCGCCGCGATAGTAGCCGGGAATCAGCGCTTCGCGCTTATAACCCGCCGACAGCATTTGCATGGCCTGACCTGCGGGCAGTTTGCAGAAGATTTTGCTGTAGCCCTTATCCCGGGCGAGTTGCAGCAGGTCGCCGGGTAGGGTGTGGATGTCGGCTTTACCCAGTTTCATCAGGTAAATGCGCTGGCTGTGCTCGCCGTGCTGAATTGTAGCACCGTGATACGTCGTAATGCTATCCATGCTGCTCCTCCTTCCTTGCGTCAGGCCACAGCAGCGAGACCGCCACCATGAGAACTGCGCTCAGACCAAGTCCGTACGCGGCTGAATCCAGGCCCGTGATACGTAGGGCCTCGGGCAGTGGAAACAGCTTCAACAGCAGACAGAGGGTGAGTCCACCGCCGCCGATCATGGAGATCAGCGCTCCCGTCGAGCTGGCTCGCTTCCAGAAGAGTGCGCCCAGCGTTGGTGCTACAAGACCGGAGACCATAAAGGCGTAGGCGTAGAGAATGGCGTCCAGCACCGTGGTGAAGCGCGCGGCCAGTGCCACGGCCAGCACACCCAGCAGCAGCGTAATCAGCATCGACACCTTGATCTCGCGTTTTTGTGTCACGAACCCGGGCAGCAATCTGCGCAGCAAGTCTCCTGTCACATTGCCGGATGCCGCCATCAAGCAGCTGTCCGCCGTCGACATGATCGCGGAGAAATAGGCGGCAATCACAATGCCCGCCACTCCCAGCGGTAATACATCGTGAATCATCTGCGGCAGCGCCGCTTCGGCTTCTGCGCCCGGCATCAGCACGCGCGCGCACATGCCCAGAAACACACCCGTGAACGCCATGATCGGGTACTCGAAAATGCCGGCGATGTACCAGGCGCGCTTGGCCGTCTTCACATCGGCACAGGCAAAAGCGCGCTGATAGAGCGTCATGCCTACCAGCCAGATGGGAACAATGGTCAGCATCCAGTTGATGAAGATCAATGCGTCGATGTTCGTCAGTGAGAAGTGCGAGGGCGGAAGCGCCGCTTTCAGCGCTGCGAACCCGCCGATCTCGTACAGGGCCACCGGTGCGGTGACGAAGATCAATCCCGCCAGCAGCACGATCCACTGCACCGTGTCGGTATAGATCACCGCTTTCAGGCCGCCGAAGACCGTGTAGAGAATGGTGACCACGCCAATGATCAGCAAGGCCAGCACGTGCGGACTGAGACCCGCAATCTGTGCATCGGGCAGAAGCGTGCCCGCAGCGAGCTTGGCACCCGCCAGCAACTGGGCCGCAGTAAATCCCAAGTAGCCGATGCCGGAGACCAGCGCTGCAGCTAGTGCCACGTAGGGTTTGTAGCGCAGGCGCAGTAAATCCGGGTAACTGAGCAACGTGCGGCCGCGTTCCAGCTTTTTGATGCGCGGTATCACAAGCACGGCAGAAAGCCAGGCGCCCACCAGGCCGGTGAAGAGCAGCCAGCTTCCTGCCAGCCCCATGGTGAAACCTACACCTCCCAGGCCGATGGAGAAGCCGCCGCCCACATCGGTCGCCACGATGGAAAGCCCCACGTGGCCGGCACTCATGCGCCCGCCGCCGATGAAATAGTCCTTGCTGTCCGTGTTACGCCGGTAGAAATAGAAGCCGACGCCAAGGACCACCACCATGTAGAAGCCAAAGATCAAATAGTCGACGGGGTGCACGTGTTACTCCCTGCGGCTGTAGCGTTCGTTGTCCTGCGGTACTAGTGAGATGGTCTTGTCGTAGTCGGCCAGCAGCTTTTCGATGCCCAGGGATTTCTGCTCGTCGGCGTCCTCGAGGCCCAGCTGCAGCTCGCAGCGATCACAGTGGCGGTCACAGAAGGTGGGCTCGTAGGAGTCGGGCTCCTTGTAGGTGCAAATGACGCCTTCGTAGTTGCGTAACACAACTTTGTTGGTGGACCAGGAGATCAGGTAGTTGGGCATCACGGGAATTTTACCGCCGCCGCCCGGCGCGTCGATGACGTAGGTGGGCACGCAGAAGCCGCTGGTGTGGCCGATCAGGCTCTCCAGGATCTCAATGCCCTTGCCCACCGGCGTGCGGAAGTGCGAGAGGCCGCGCGACTGGTCGCACTGATAGAGGTAATAGGGGCGCACGCGGTTGTAGACCAACTTTTGCACCAGCGAGCGCATGATGCGCGGGCAGTCGTTGACGCCCGCCAGCAGCACCGACTGGTTGCCCAAGGGAATGCCGCCGTCGGCCAGCTTGGCCAGCGCCTTGCGCGAAGATTGCGTCAGTTCGCGCGGATGATTGAAGTGCGTGTTGAACCACACGGGCTGATGCTTGCGTAGCACCTGCACCAATTCGTCCGTGATACGATAGGGCAGCACCACCGGCATGCGGGAACCGATACGTATCACTTCGACGTGCGGAATCGTGCGCAGTTCCGTCAGAATCCAGTCGATCTGATTGTCGCTGAGCATCAGCGGATCACCACCCGAGAGCAGCACATCGCGAATCTGCGGCGTGTTACGGATGTACTCGATGCCCTGCAGAATCTGCTCCTTGCCCGGAATCGAATCCTTGTCGCCCACTTGGCGCTTGCGCGTGCAATGGCGACAGTACATCGAACACATGTTGCTTACCAGCAGCAGCACGCGGTCAGGGTAGCGGTGGGTCAGGCCGGGCACCGGGCTGTCGCGATCCTCGTGCAGCGGGTCCGCCATGTCCGTAGGCTCCACCACCAGCTCTTTCGGCGAAGGGAAGGACTGGCGAAAGACCGGGTCATTCAGGTAGTCGTCGGTATTGATCAGCGACAGGTAGTAGGGCGTCACCGCAAAGGGGAAGGCTTCGATGGTGCGTGAGAATTGCTCGCGCAACTCAGGATCGAAGGTCACACCCAATAGACGCTCTGCGGTATCCAGGTCACGGATTTCATTGCGCAGCTGCCATTTCCAGTCGCGCCATTTGCTGTGGTTCTCGGAATGCTCCAGCTCTTGGTAAATCCGCTCCTGACGGGGAGACAGGGTCATGTTACAGTTCCTTTTGGTTTGCCGCGCCAGCTTCTTCAATGGCGGCGTTCGGCAGCAGGTTGGGCGAGGCGTCCAGTTCGGACGCGCTCATCAGCTCCACCACGCGTTCCAGGGAGGTGGCAATGGCGAATTGCTCCAGCTCCGGCAGACGGCGCAGTGCGGCGGCCAGTTTGTCCTGCAGCAGCGCGGGCGCAGACTGAGTCAACTCGCGGCCGCTTTCACTAATGCTGACGTAAACGCGGCGACGATCCTGGTCGCAACGTCTGCGCTGGACGTAGGCGCGTTTTTCCAGCCGGTCGATGATGCCGTTGACCGTGCTGGCGCTCAGGCTGACCTGCTTGGCCAACGCGATTTGGGTCATCTCGCCGTGACGCGCCAGGCTGTAGAGGCAGATCATCTGCGGTGCCGTGATCTGGTAATCGCCGTTTAGCTTGCGCGAGTGCAGGTCCACAGCGCGAATGATGCGCCGTAGCGCGGTGAGTACGCGAATGCCGCAGGTCTCAAAGAAAACCTCGTCCGCGAGCGGTGCCGGCTCATTCATGGATTTTTGGGTGGGCATTTTGGATTCTTTGCTTCGAAATGATTTCAACAGGAATGATTGATAGGATAGAACAAAATGACTGAATTCGCAAGTTGGACCAGGCCGTGGGAGTCAACAGAAGCGCTTGTAAGTCGTTGATGGTGCTATAGAATACAGAGGCACTGAAGAAGAGCGGTGTTAGATTTAGCGGGCGATGGGCGCGAAGGGAAAGAGAACCCCCGAAGCCAGATGATGATTTTCGGGGGCGATTGTTTGGGAGATGGGCGGAAGTGATTCTTGACCAATGATGAAAGTGAATCGAAGTGACTTGCCAATTTCGATACCGAAGAAATCCATCCCGACTACTTGTCCCTCGACAACGTCGTGCGTAAAGTGGTTGAGACGAAGTCTCGCCCCCAAGGACTGCAACATCGCCATGGATGAGATTGCGAGCCTTCTGTCTATGTGTGTTCCGCCTTTGGCGAATGGCCTTGAGGCGCAGGTGTTGGGGCGGATCACAAGCACAATAACGTGAGTAACTCGGCCAGAAATGATGAGCACCCCTATATCCTGGGTCAGACTAGGTGAGCACACTGTGAAACATCAAAGAGCGAGGTCCCCAGCTTGCACCAACACTTCTGGAAGAGCATGAAAGAAGCCACCCATTCCACAATTTCCCACCAAAGGAAGGCGCGTGTACGCGAGGTCTTCAATCGGTTGTCATACGAAGGTTGCGAATACTACTAGTAGCGAAATCAGCCAAAGGAGCGACTGATTCCCCGTGTGACACACCAGCTTGTTTGCGTGTGACTGGACGCCTAGCTAGGACACGAGATCCAGCAGTAGTCTTCGGAAGAGATTGATCCCGATTTGTTAAACTGACCATCCGGCTGTTCCGCTTGGCTGGGACTCCAATCTCATAGGCGCTTGAATTATCCGACGGTATGTCAGCTTTCCTAGGATGTCTCAGGGGCACGCTATTATTTCGTCAAAGTATGAGCGGAGCAATGAAGACTACTTCTCAAGAGATTACCCAAAGGCGGCTACAAGGTCAGCCAACCACAGGGCGAAAAACACCATATACACTTATTGATTTGTTTGCTGGAGCAGGAGGATTAACTCTTGGCTTTGATCCAAGACTTGGCCACAACTTTAAATCAGTATGGGCTAATGATAGTAGCGAGTTAGCCGCCGAGACTTATTCAGCCAATTTCGGTACTCATTGTGTTGCTGGGGATATCCTCGAGATTCTTGCCTCTGGGGTGGAGATCCCGAGAGCTGATGTTGTGATTGGTGGACCACCCTGTCAGGGCTTCTCGCTACTAAACAAGAATCGTGAAAATGATCCGCGAAAGACGCTATGGCGCCCCTTTATGGAAATCGTGGAGCGATCTGGAGCTCGAGTATTTCTGATAGAAAATGTACCCCAAATTCTTGCTTCCGAAGAGCATCGGGAAATTGTCGGTTATGCGGAACAGATAGGCTTTGTGACACATTCTGAGAAGCTCTGTGCAGCAGACTATGGTGTTCCACAGACACGATCACGTGCTTTCATTTTGGGCAGCCGCGTTGGTGACCCGCGCGAGTTCTTCCCACCCATGCGTAGGTTCTACAATGCAAGAAACGGCTTCCAAACCAGTAGTACTTTGTTTCAGTCGCAGTATGTAGATCATCCAGAGACGTGGCGAACTGTGCGAGATGCGATTCGTGATCTACCACTCAAGCCAGTTGGGACAGAAGTCAGAGATGAGCCAGCACCGCTTAACCTTCACTTTGGTAGAAATCCAACCGCGAAGAGTCTGGCACGGTATCAGGCGATTCCTGATGAGGGTATGAATCGGTTTGATCTCCAGCAACTGGCTCCACACTTGACTCCTAGCTGCTGGATCCGAAAGAAGAGTGGCGGAACGGACCTGTTTGGTCGTTTGTGGTGGGATCGTCCAGCTGTCACAATCCGAACCGAGTTCTACAAGCCAGAGAAGGGTAGATATCTGCATCCAAGTGAGCATAGACCAATTACAATGCGTGAGGCAGCGAGATTTCAGTCTTTTCCCGATTGGTTTGAATTCAAAGGGACAAAGATTGAGATAGCCAAGCAGATTGGGAATGCAGTGCCTCCAGTTCTGGCCGCACACGTAGCAGATTGCATTACAGCTTTGCTAGAATCTTGTCGGAGATGATGTCACAAGATAGTGAGTACACGGAGGATGGATGTCAGTCAAGCAAGGCGCGAAGTGGAGACTTGAGAAGTTTTTCCTTGAACACCTTGGTGTGGTGGTCGATTCCGAACAACTCCGCGAAGTCGCTGGTGTTAGCGAATGGGCACGTAGGGTACGTGAATTACGAAACGAAATGGGGTACCAAATATATACTCACAAAGATCGGGCTGATCTTAAACCTGGCGAGTATATACTTATATCCAAAGAACGACTTCCTGCTGTATCACGAAACGTTTCGGCTTCTCTTAGAGCGGAGATTTTAGAGCGAAATGGCTTTACCTGTCAAATTTGTGGCAATGGGAAAGACGACAAAGACCCGTTGGATCCTTCACGCAATGTGCGGCTAGTGATTGATCATAGAGTCCCAATTGAACAGGGTGGAAGCAATAAGCGTGAGAACCTTCAAGTAGTATGCTCAGCATGCAACCAAGGCAAAGCTAACTCTACGCCTTTGTCTGAGGATGCAAAATCTCTTTTAGCTCGTATCCGGCGCTGCAGTAGAGCAGTTCAAAGAGAGATCTATCAGAAGCTTAAGAATACATTTGGCGAGTAGTATAGCCACTTAATACACAGTTTCTGCTTAGTGCAATGGATGCACTATTGGCCAGCAAGTCTGTACGAGCAGAGTGCTGGAGTGACCTACCTCACCAGCAGTAGCTTTTGCACCTGTTGCTGACGCTGCCCGGCTGCATCCGGCGCCTCGACGCGCAGCAGATACAAACCGCTGGCAAGGTTCTGTCCGTCCACAGGAATGTGATACAGACCTGCAGCCATTTCGCCCCGTCGTATCACGCGCACGCTGCGGCCCGCAAGGTCGAAAAGCTCCACGCGCACCTCGCCCGCCACCGGCAGCGCCAACTCAATTGTAGTACGCGGATTGAAGGGATTGGGGAAGGCGCGCAGGCTGAGCTCCTGCGGCAGTTCATTGGGTGATACAGCAGTGTCGGGGTTGTACCACCAGCTGATGCTGCCTGCGGAACTCCAGGTCTGATCAGACCAGGGAGCGTAGACTTCCACGTGAATCTCGTAGGCATCATCATCGCTGAAGAGTGCAGCGTCCAGCGCTGGCAGCTCGAAGAGATTGTTGCTGAACTCGCTCTCGGCCAGAATCTCTCCTTCGCCGTCAACCAATCGCGCCAGTAGCACAAGATCGGCGCGCTCTGTGATACGAAGGCGGCTTGTAGTGGAATTCCACTGCTGAACGAACTCGCTGAAGACGGGCTGTACACCTTCAGTAACGCCCAGGGTCTCCGCTTCTGCTGCCACGGGCCCGGCCTGCAGAGTCCAGTGACTGTTGCAGCCGTCTTCATTCCACGCGCCGGGACCCAATTCGAAGTGGATGGTTGAACCGGGTGAGCAGCCTTCCCAGTATTCGGATCCGGGGAAGGGGAAGTAGACGGCGGTGCTCGAATCCGGTAGGGTGATTTCGAAAGGTGCCGGCTGTATCACACAATTGTCGTTGATGAGATGAAAGTCACCGTAGTGGTTAATCGTGTAGAGTGAGAATGTCTCCGGCAGTGTGTTGTTTGGAAGACCGGTTTGCAGTATTACGCCAACTGACCCATTGCCGGTGAAGGTATGCAGTTTCCAAGGTGAGAGAGTGTCCACCGCTGCAATGTTGGCGGGAAGCACCAGCTCGTAGTTCAACGTGGAAGCGCTGACGGGCCACATCGGTGGCGCCCGGTGTCCAAGATTGCGGTCGTAGCGCAGGAAGAAGTGCCAGTAGCCGATGTCACACGGGCCCCAGGGACCACCGGCAGGCCGCCAGGTGTATCCCTTTGTCATCTGGATCAGCGACCCATCCATCCAGATGCACCCGCGATTGTCCTGGACGGATTCATCACCGTAGCAGGGCCAATAGGCGATGTGCGAATCGTAGAAGCCCTCACAACCGCAGATCGCCGGATTCTGTGTACCCTGGCCGCTGCCTTCGCTCTCCGGCAAGGGGGATGCGGTGGCCGAGGTGTGCCAGAACTCTGCTTCGAAGCTGCAACCCAGGGCGATGATGGCCGCAGTGATAATGACATCCTTGTTTCGCTGGGAGAAACTCGTGACATCTGTAATGTCGCCGCATGCAGGTCCACCGGTATAGGCGGGGCCCATCACGGCTGTACATCTGTTGACCGAAACACCGTTGCCGTTCCAGGCACCGTTGGCAGGTGTGGCGGCAATAACGACATCCCGCTCACTCACCAGGCCGATGCAGTTGCTGGAACCACAGGGAACTATGCCATAGAGGTCTTCTGTACCGTAATTGGCACAAACATTTGCATCCGCCGTGTAAACATCATCCATGATGAACAGTGTGTCGGCTGAAAGCACAGTTACCCTGCCCATCACCCGGCCTTCCAGGCGACAAACGCCCTCTACAACAATCACCTCTTCATTCGGGACGGAAGGAAGCGGCCTCAGGCTCCAGTACGCATCACCAGGTGTCACATACAGTGTGTCATAGATGCCGGTCGGGTTGCCATTGGCATCCAGTTCTGCTGTGACACAATTCGCCAGGTATTGGGCCACATAGTAATCACCATCTTTGAACTTGAGATAGGTGCTGACGGCCAGTGTCTCCCCTTCCAGAACTGCATAGCCTGAGAAATGGTGTTCCGGCTGGACTGCGGTGCGCATTCGCTGAAGGGAACCGGAGATGTCGAAGCTCACTCCTTCGGCACCCAGTACCAGACCGCCCGGGAAGACCTCCGGGTATTGCTGCGGAGACAGATTGGCGATCTCCGTGGACTGGCTGCTGACAAGGCCTCCGGCCCTAGGCAGATCATCAGCAGTTACGCTGAATTGGCCGTTTGTATGCGTGTGTCCTGCCTGAAAGCTCTCTGGCAGGAAGGTAGCTGTTTCACCCTCGGGTGATACTTCTGCATTTGTCAGGTAGAGATAGTCGGCTAGTGTTCCGGTATTTGCTTGTGCTACAGCACTGAGTGTCAGCAGTGCGGTCAAAGAGACAACAAATCTTTTTTTCATGCTTCCTCAGCCTATGTGCTACTTCACCAACAGCAACTTCTGCACCCTCTGCTGCCGCTGCCCGGCTGCATCCGGCGCCTCGACGCGCAGCAGATACAAACCGCTGGCAAGGTTCTGTCCGTCCACGGGAATGTGATACAGACCTGCAGCCATTTCGCCCCGGCGTATCACGCTCGCACTGCGGCCCGCAAGGTCAAAGAGCTCCACGCGCACCTCGCCCGCCACCGGCAGCGCCAATTCAATTGTAGTACGCGGATTGAAGGGATTGGGGAAGGCGCGCAGGCTTAGCTCCTGCGGCAGTTCGGCGGGTGATACAGCGGTGTCGGGGTTGTACCACCAGACCAGTGGCTCGTAGCCTTCGGGAGCGAAGCCTAATCGGTCATGGATGTGCAAGCTGAGCTCGAAGGCTTCGCCGGGAAGGTCGGCAGGCGCGAGATTGCTTAACTCAAGGGTTGTTGGTATGTGTGTTGCGGCCAGGCTCCATGCTCGCAATGTGATGCCCTGGTTCTGGAGCTGCACATGAATCGAATCATGGTTTTGATCAAACAGATGTATCACGGGTGGAGCTGAGTTCCAATTGGCAAGAAAGGCTTCCCTGCTTGTCACTTGGCCGCAGGCGGGCGGGGCCTGTGTCCATTCGAATTCGGGCGCATCGTTGTGCCACCACGTGTGCTCGTCCAGTGAGGTCCAGCCACTGCCGGACCATGGACCAAGTACTTCCACATGAATCTTGTAGGATTGGTAGTCGAAATACACGCCTGTTTCCAGCTCGGGCAGGGCGAAGAGTACAGTCCCTTCCGATGACTCGGCCAGGATGTTTCCGTCCTCATTCACCAGGCGAACGGTATGAACCACCTCCGGACTCTCAACGACACGGAAGAGCTGGTCGGCGGCATTCCAGCGCTGGACGAACTCATCGAAGAATGGCTGCTCGCCGCATTCAACATCCATACTAGCTGGGGCTAGTTGCAGATCTCCTGTGGTTAGCACCCAAGAACAATCGGAACCGTTCCTATTCCAGGCAGTGACACCAAGAACAGGAGAAATTGTATCACCGGGAAGGGCAAATGTGGTGCAGTCAACTCGTGGGAAGGGCAGAAGAACCGCAATCGATGCATCATCCAATACGATTTCATGTGGCTGCTGCACTACGGGAACGCTGTCGCAACACATGCAGTGATTCAGCAGAAGACGATAGTGGTCGGGCAGTAGACAGTGGTCGAGCGTTGTGGGCAGATAGATGCCAGCCGTCGTATCGCTTGCGAGTTCGTAGAGCTTCGCCGGCGTGATGTGATCCCCTGATTCCAGCCCGTCGGGAAGACGCCGCGTGTAGTGTAGGTTGAGACTTGAGATGGGCCACATCGGAGGAGCTCGGTGATACAAGTTCTCATCGTAGCGGCGCACAATTTCCAAACCAATTGATACTGGATCTAATGGCCCGGGCGGAGTACGGCCAAGGAAGCCAGTCAGTGCCTGTGTGACGGAACCACAAAACCAGACTGCACCGCGGATATCCCGTGTAGGGGATGCGTTCTCACAAGGCCAGAGTGCGACGTGCGAGTTGTTCATGCCGCCGCAGAGGGGGTTTGGGGTTCCCATACCTGTCCCCTCTGTCTCTGGTAGCGGGATTCCTGTGGCCGATGTGTGCCAGAACTCAGTTTCGAATGTGCATCCCAATGCGATAATGCTGGCCGTGATCACCACATCCTGCCGGCTGGAGTTTTCCACCTGAATGTTGGCGGGCATCTCCGGTCCTCCCTGCCAGGCTGGCCCCATCACCGAGGTGCAAAAATCACTGCTGTTTGCACCGTTGAAGGCTCCATTGGGCAAGGTATTGGCGATGATCACATTGCTTTCACTGATCAGACCAATGCAGTTGGGCGAGTTCTCTGGTACTAGGCCATAGACCTCGCGATTCCCATACTCCTCCAGGATCACATCGCTGGTCACGAGGTCATCCATGACGAACATACTGTCGGCGGAAAGTACTGTGATACGTCCTTCGACAAAGCCTTCAAGACGGCAGACGCCCTCTACAACAATGACCTCTCCGTTCTGTAGTGACGGCAAGGGGTGGACAACCCAGTCCGTGTTACCCGGAGTAACATAGAGTGTATCATATACACCCGTTGGATCACCGTCATCGTCCAACTCAGCCTGGACGCTGGAACTGATATACTGTGACACGGCGTACTGAGTGTTCATGAATCTCAGGTAGGTGGTCACCGCCAGTGTCTCAGATTCAGTATACATGAAGCCTTGGTAGTGATTCTCGCTAGCCACTGTGTTACGAATCTCTTCTAGGAGTACGTCCAGATCCAGATTCACTTCAGGTGCGTGCGTAACCAGCCCACCTTGAAACACTGCTCTGCACTGCTCAAGAGGGATCTCATCCAGATCCTCGCAGCTACTTGCCAGGCCGAAGTATCTTTCACAGCGCTGGTCGGAAAGGGGAATATTGCCGTTGGTGTGGAAACGATTTTGTATCGCGTGAATGCAGCCATGAAAGAGAGAAGTCTCTTCCATTGTCCTCTCACGCTGACTTAGAAGCTGATAGTCGGCCAGAGTGCCCGTCTGGGCAAATGCGCTGGTGCATATTGCCAGCACTCCAGCCAGCAAGATGATGCTGTGTGTTTTCATCTATTCCACCCTTGTGTCTCACCTCACCAGCAGCAGCTTCTGCACCCGCTGCTGACGCTGCCCGGCTGCATCGGGCGCCTCGACGCGCAGCAGATACAAACCGCTGGCAAGGTTCTGTCCGTCCACGGGAATGTGATACAGACCTGCAGCCATCGCGCCCCGGCGTATCACGCTCGCACTGCGGCCCGTAAGGTCGAAGAGCTCCACGCACACTTCTCCCGCCAATGGTAGCGCCAGTTCCACTGTAGTACGCGGATTGAAAGGATTGGGGAAGGCGCGCAGGCTTAGCTCCTGCGGCAGTTCGGCGGGTGATACAGCGGTGTCGGGATTGTACCACCAGCTGATGCTGCCTGCGGAACTCCAGGTCTGATCGGACCAGGGAGCGTAGACTTCCACGTGAATCTCGTAGGCATCATCATCGCTGAAGAGCGCAGAGTCCAGCGCTGGCAGCTCGAAGAGATTGTCGCTGAACTCGCTCTCTGACAGAACATTTCCACTGCCGTCCACCAGCCGGACGAGCAGGTTCACATCGGCGCGCTCCGTGATACGAAAGCGGCTTGTGGTGGAATTCCACTGCTGAACGAACTCGCTGAAGACGGGCTGTACACCTTCAGTAACGCCTAGGGCCTCCGCTTCTGCTGCCACGGGCCCGGCCTGCAGAGTCCAGCGGAGCCTAGTTCCATTGCGATTCCAGCCGCCATAGCCCAGTTGATAGAAGAACTCATCGCCCGGGAGATACTCTTCGATGAAGGGAACATCGGGGAAGGGCAGTATCACAGCCGCACTGGAGTCAGCCAGCAATATTTCTCTGGCTTCGATCTCGAACTCGTCGTCGAGAAGCTCAGCACGGATCGAGCATTTGAAGAAGTCGGGCAGAAAGCAATTCTCCAGAGTTGTGGGGAGGTAGATACCGCAGGAATCGCTATTCACGAGTCCTCGAAGTTTCCACGGCTTGATGGTGCCAGTTGCCGAGATCCCCTGAGGTAGCAGGAGCTCGAAGCGCACCGAGTTCTCAAGTGGCGGCCACATCGGCGGTGCTCTGTGATACAGGTTGCGATCGTAGCGTCGCAGGAAACTGCTATAGCCAATGGTGGCGTTTCCCCAAGGGCCAATGGGATTTCGCACTCGATAGCCGCGCAGGATCTGCACCAGGGAACCGTCAAACCAGAGAGTGCCGCGGCGATCCGCGGTTGTTGAAAATCCACAGTCCCAGTAGGCAACGTGGGAATCATTCAAACCCTCATTGCAAAGGCTGGTACTACCCATGCCTGTCCCTTCACTGGGCGGAATGGGTGAAGCCGTTGCCGATGTGTGCCAGAATTCGGTCTCAAAAGTACAGCCAAGAGCCATGATACTGGCGGTGATAACAACATCTTTGTACGCACCGGAGCACGAGTCGATGTTTGCCGGCATGGCCGGTCCACCCTGCCAGGCTGGCCCCATCTGTGATACACAGAAGTGTTCGCCAAGGTAAGCACCGTCGAAAGCACCGTTCGGGACTGTGGCGGCAACAATGATATCCTTCTCACCAATCAGGCCGATGCAGTTGCTCGAACCTTCCGGAACGCGACCAAAGGAGTTATCGCCGCAGTTGCTCAAGACGACATCGCTTGTGACCAGATCATCCATGATGAACATGCTGTCAGAGGCCAGCACCGTGATACGTCCCTCAACAAAGCCTTCCAGTCGACAGACGCCGTCAACTACAATGACTTCTTCACCCGCAGTCGTTGGCAATGGCTGAATCAGCCAGTCCGTTTCAGCTTGTGTCACGTAGAGTGTGTCGTAGATGCCGGTTGGTTGGTCAAGACTATCCAGCTCGGCTCGCACTAGTCCGGCACAATACTGTGCTACAGCATATTCGTTGTGAAGAAACTTCAGATAGGTCGTAACGGCCTGTGTATCACCATCGACAATGGCGAAACCGGTGTAGTGATGGGGCTCCTGCACGGCACTGCGTATTTCTTCCAATGTATCCTCAACGTCTAGACTTACACCGGGAGATTGCATCACCAGGCCACCCTGGAAGACATACTCGTATTGGTCTTCGGTAAGATTGATGACGTAGTCTGCGCCACAAGTTGCCAGACCCATAAACATGGGGCAGCATAAGTCGGAGATGTTGAATGCACCGTTCGTGTGAATGGGCTCCCAGAGAGCCTCTCCGGATACAAATGTGGATGCGTGCCCTTCCGGTGAGATCTCAGCACTTGAGAGGTACTCGTAGTCGGCGTAGGTACCCGTCTGTGCTACAGCACATGCTGCAATCATCAGCACAGCTGCCATCAGGAAACTCTTGTTCGTGTTCATCGCTATTCTCCGGATCTGTGTACGCCCAATCTGCGATCTGTGTCTCGATATTACAACAGGAAAAGGGCGGCGCGGAGAATGGGCACCGATACCGATTAAGGGGGAGTGGACTTGACAAGCTGCTCCTCCCACGCTATCTTCTCGGTCTTTCTTGGGCGGTTAGCTCAGTTGGTTAGAGCACTAGCTCGACACGCTAGGGGTCACAGGTTCGAATCCCGTACCGCCCACTTGAAAGCAGCCAGTACCACTTGCTGCTTGCATTGAAACTGCAACAGGCCCCCGCGGGGGCTTGTTCGCTGCCATAGGGGAAGGCGTTGCTGGCGCACGTCACCCCGGAAAGGAAGAGGAAAGGACCATGATTACGCTGTCCTTTCCGGACGGCTCCTCCCGCCAAGTGGAAGCAGGAGTGACGCCGCTGGAAGTCGCCAGGGAGATCAGCCCACGCCTCGCCAAGGCCGCCCTGGCCGCTGAAGTCGATGGCGCACTCGTTTCCCTGGATCAGCCTCTGCAGAACGATGTCGCACTTCGCATCCTGACCTGGGAGGATGAAGGCGGCAAACACGTGTTTTGGCATAGTTCCGCTCACGTAATGGCCCAGGCTGTCAAGGAGCTCTACCCGAGCGCTCGCCTGGACGATGGCCCCGCCGGTGAAGCGGGCTTCTACTATGATATCAGCTTTCCCGAGCCCATCAGCGAAGAAGACCTCGAGCGCATCGAGAAGCAGGCGCTGGAAGTGCTCAAGCGCAAGCAGCCCATCACTCGTCGTGAACTGACTCCCGCCGAGGCCCGCGAGTTCTTCAAGAGCCGTGGCGAGGATTTCAAGCTGGACATCATCGACGCCATCGAGGCGCGCGGTGAGGGCGTCAGCATTTACGAGCAGGGCGCGTGGGCCGACCTCTGCCGTGGTCCGCACTTGCTGGACACTACGCCCATCAAGGCGCTCAAAGTGCTCTCCGTCGCCGGTGCCTACTTGCGCGGCAACGAGGAGAACGAACAGCTGCAGCGCGTGCGCGCCATCAGTTTCCCCAAGCAGGCTATGCTCGACGAGTACCTCACCCTGCTGGAGGAGGCCAAGAAGCGCGACCATCGCAAGCTTGGCCGTGAGCTGGATCTCTTCAGCTTCCACGAGGTGGGTCCGGGCTTCCCCTTCTGGCATCCCAACGGACTCATCGTCTTTGACGAACTGACCCGCTTCTGGCGCGAGTTGCATGTGGCCGACGGCTACCAGGAAATCCGCACGCCGATGATCCTTTCTGAGGAGCTCTGGCATCGCAGCGGTCACTGGGACAATTACCGCGACAACATGTACTTCACTCAGATCGACGAAGCCGACTTTGCGGTCAAGCCGATGAACTGCCCCGGCTGCCTGACGGTTTACGCCAGCCAGCCCCACAGTTATCGCGAGCTGCCACTGAAGCTGGGCGAGCTGGGTCAGGTACATCGCCACGAGAAGAGCGGCGTGTTGCACGGCCTCTTCCGCGTCCGCATGTTCACCCAGGATGACGCGCACATCTTCTGCATGCTGCATCAGGTCGAGGACGAGCTGGTGGGCGTGATCAATCTGGTGGACCGCATTTACGCGCCCTTCGGATTGAGCTACGAGATGGAACTCTCTACCCGTCCGGAAGAGAAGTACATCGGCAGCCTCGAGATGTGGGCCACCGCCGAGCAGGCGCTGAAGAACGCGCTGGTTCGCGTGGGCGCCGACTACAAGCTGAATCCCGGCGACGGCGCCTTCTATGGTCCCAAGATCGACTTCCACATCAAGGACAGTCTGGGCCGCCGTTGGCAGTGCGGTACGCTGCAGCTTGATTTCTCTATGCCCGAGCGCTTCAATCTGGAGTACATCGGCGAGGACGGCGAACGCCATCGTCCGGTGATGCTGCATCGCGCCATCTTCGGCAGCTTCGAGCGCTTCATCGGCATCCTCATCGAGCATTTCGCTGGCAATCTGCCCACCTGGCTCGCGCCGGTGCAGGTTGCCGTGCTGCCGCTTACCGAGAAGCAAATGGACTATGCGCGTAGCGTTCACGAACAACTTGCTGCCGCCGGAGTCCGTAGTTTCCTCGAAGAGCGCAACGAGAAGATTGGCTACAAGATTCGCATGGCTGAAACCCGCAAGGTGCCATACATGCTGGTGGTCGGCGGCCGCGAGGAAGAAGAAGGCCTGGTCAGCGTGCGCCGTCACGGCGTCGGCGACCTGGGGCAGCAGACACCCGCGGACTTCCTGGGTCGTATTCAAGAAGAGATCGCCGCGCGAGCTGGAGCCCCCGCTCCCGCCGGGCAGGAGTGAAGGCTCCCGCTTTGCGGCCGCGATAGGTCAGTTGGTCATCCTTAAAGGAGTACATCATCGCCAGAGGCAAGTTCTTTCAGCGTCCTAAGGTACAGGCGCAAAAGCATCGGTTGAACGGCGGCATTCGCGCAGCCGAAGTGCGTCTGATTGACGAAGAGGGCGAACAGCGCGGCGTCGTCTCCTTGCAGGAGGCTTTGGTGCTGGCTGAAGAGGCAGGGCAGGATCTGGTTGAGATTTCTCCCAACGCCGATCCCCCGGTCTGCAAGATCCTGGACTATGGCAAATTTCTGTACGAGCAGGCCAAAAAGGAAAAAGTGGCCAAGGCCAAGCAGCACACCGTCACCGTAAAGGGTGTGCGCCTGTCGCCGAAGATTGGTCCCAACGATCTCAAGACCAAGGCTGCCCGTGCGCAGGAGTTCCTCGAAGAGGGCAACAAGGTCAAGGTCTTTGTGATTTTCCGCGGTCGCATGATCACCCACAAGGAGCTGGGCTCTGGCATTCTGGAGCAGTTCATCGAACTGGTCAAGGACGTGGCCAACGTCGAGCAGGCTCCCCGGATGGATGGGCCGCGCAATATGACCCTGCTGCTG
The DNA here is from genome assembly GCA_963663545.1 of Candidatus Delongbacteria bacterium. GTDB lineage: Bacteria > CAIWAD01 > CAIWAD01 > CAIWAD01 > CAIWAD01. Next base: position 875,787 of record OY760505.1, on the reverse strand, counting down.
GCGCCCAAGAAGCGCAAGTAGTCTGGCGAAGCGTCAACAAGAAGAACTGGAGGATATATCATGCCCAAGATGAGAACCCGGCGCGCTGCTGCAAAGCGCTTCAAGCTGACCGGAACCGGGCGCGTCAAGCGCAACCAGGCCTACGGCAGCCATATTCTGACCAAGAAAAGCCCTGATCGCAAGCGCGGTCTGCGGAAGTCCCTGATCGTGGCCGAAGTGGACGAGCCGCGCGTGAAGGCTATGTTAGGCAAGTAAGGAGGTAGTCCCATGCCGAGAGCAACAAATAATCCCGCCTCCAAGGCTCGCCGCAAGCGCGCATTTGCCGCCGCCAAGGGCTATCGTGGCGGACGTAATAATCTGGTTCGTCAGACGCTGGCCGCCATCGACCGTGGTCTTGCTTTCTCGACTGCTCATCGCAAGCGTCGCAAAGGTGATTTCCGTCGCCTGTGGATCACGCGCATCAACGCCGCCGTGCGCATGCACGACCTGAGCTACTCGCGCTTCATCCACCTGCTGGACGAGAAGAACATCGACATCGACCGCAAGCAGCTGGCTGACATGGCCGTGCGCAATCCCGAGGCTTTTAACGCCCTCGTGGAATCAGTCAAGTAGAGCGGCGCGACTCAGCATACGCAAAATGTCCCCGCAAGGGGACATTTCTCTTTGAAGCGAGTCCTTCCATCACTGGTTGCGCTCAATAAATGGCCGTTAGGCCAGTGATGAAGACCGAAGGTCTGAATCAATGAGCGTAGCCTTCTAGCAAGCAAGTGGTGCCCGCCCGCGGTTGTTGACCAGTGGTCAACAATCCTCGGGTCGGAGGGAGCGAGCGCTTTCTTTTGCTACTTTTCTTTGTCGCAACAAAGAAAAGTAGGCTTTCTCTTTGCGCAGCAAAGAACCAGAGCTTTCCGCCGCAGGCGGAGCTGATCGCGAACGTAGTAGAGAATCCCGATTTCGATAGAAGAGGGAAGCAGAATGCAACAAAGAATGAACGAGCTGCGCCAGCGCTTCACCGCCGAGCTGAAAGCGGTTGCAGACCTTGACGCACTCAAGGCCTTCCACGCTGACTGGCTAGGCCGCAAAGGCGAAGTGCAGAAGCTCTTTTTGTTGATGAAGGACGCCGACGCGGCAGAGCGTCCGCGCCTAGGCCAGCAGCTCAACGAGCTCAAGCAGGAGCTGACCGCCGCCTTCAACGAAATCCAGGACAACATGAAGCGCAGCCAGAGTGTGGCCGGTGTGGATCTGAGCCTGCCGGGGCATCCTGTATCACGCGGACGCCTGCACCCGCTGGAGCAGATGCGCGAGCTGATCATCAGCGTGTTCACCCGCATGGGTTTCACTGTCGAGGACGGCCCGGAAGTCGAGACCGAGCACTACAACTTTGACATGCTCAACACGCCTTTCTGGCATCCCGCCCGCGCCGAGGAGGACAGCCTGTATCTTGAGCAGGGCCACATGCTGCGCACCGAGACCAGCCCCGTGCAGGTGCGTGTGATGCAGAAGGTCAAGCCGCCGCTGCGCATCATCGCTCCCGGACGCGTGTACCGCAACGACAAGCCCGACGCTACCCACAGCCCGATGTTCATGCAGGTCGAGGGACTTTGCGTGGATCACGGCATCAGTTTCGCCGACCTCAAGGGAACGCTGCTGGGCTTCTACCGCCAGATTTTTGGCGCTGATACCCAACTGCGCTTCCGCCCGCACTACTTTCCCTTCACCACGCCTTCGGCAGAGGTGGACGTGACCTGCATCTTCTGCAAGGGCCAGGGCTGCCGCGTCTGCAAGCAGTCCGGCTGGCTGGAAATGGGCGGCAGCGGTATGGTGCATCCCAATGTGTTACGCGGTGTAGAGATCGATCCTGCCGAGTATAGCGGCTTCGCTTTCGGTCTTGGCATCGAGCGCATGGCCATGTTGCTCTACGAAGTAGACGACATCCGTCTCTTCTACGAAAACGATCTGCGCTTTCTCAAGCAGTTCTAGTTGTGACACATAGAAAAGGAGCATGGGAATGAAAATCTCCCTGAACTGGCTCAGCGATTTCATCGCCATTGATACCAGCGAAGAGGGCGTGTCACAACTGGTTCACGAACTGACCATGGCCGGTCTGGAAGTGGAAAGCGTGACACGCATCGAGCGTAGTCTTGAAGGCGTCGTTGCGGCGCATGTGATACAGGTGGATCCGCATCCGGACGCCGACAAACTGCGTCTGGCCACCGTCGACTTCGGCGGCGAAGAGCCGCTGCGTCTGGTCTGCGGCGCACCGAATCTGCGTCTGGGCATGACCACGGCGCTGGCTCAGCTGGGAAGCAAACTGCCTGGTCTGGACAATCAGCCTTTGAAGAAGGCCAAAATTCGCGGCGTCGAGAGTTGTGGCATGCTTTGCAGTGAAGTAGAGCTGGGTCTCAGCGACAGTCACGCAGGCATTCTGGACCTGGATGCCGAAGTCTGGCCCGCCGGTCGTCCGCTGGCCGAAGAACACGGCTGGCAAGATGTGGTGATCGACGTTGAGGTGACACAAAATCGCGGTGATTGGCTTTCCCTTCACGGTGTAGCACGCGAGCTGGCCGCCTTGCGCGGAGTAGCACTGACCCTTCCGCAGGCGGCTCCCGCAGTGCGTGCAGAAGGAAATCGTCAGGTGCGTGTGAGCATTGACACCGCCGCAGCCAAGGTTTGCCCGCGTTATGCCGGCTTGGTGATGAGCGGTGCCCGTGTATCACCCTCACCCGCCTGGATGGCCAACCGTCTGAGTTCCGTCGGCCTGCGTCCCATTAACAACATCGTCGATGTGACCAACTACGTCCTCTGGGAGCTGGGGCATCCGCTGCACGCCTTTGACCTGCGCGAAGTGCGTGGCGAAGAGATCCGCGTGCGCCTGGCGAACGAGGGCGAAAGCTTCACCTCGCTGGACGAAGTCGAGCGCAAACTGGACAAGGAGCATCTGCTGATCTGCGATGCCGAGCGTCCGGTGGCGCTGGCGGGCATCATGGGCGGTCTTACTTCGGGCATCGCCGGTGATACACAGGAATTGTTGATTGAGTGCGCGGCCTTCGATCCTGTCTGCATTCGCATGGGAGCACGTCGCGCCGGTTTGGCCAGCGACAGTTCCCGCCGCTTCGAGCGCGGTGTCGACATGCACAATGTGCAGCAGGTGGTCGAGCGCACCGCATCGCTGATGGCGCTGGTGGCTGGTGCCTCCATCGCCGGTGAGCTGGTGGATTGTATCACGGAGCTGCCCGCCATCAACAGCCTCGAGCTGAAAGTATCACGCTGCAATGCGCTGTTGGGCTTCAACCTGAAGCGCGAGCAGGTACAGGATTGCCTGGAGCGTCTGGGCACCCGCTGCGAACTCGTCGACGAGGACACGCTGCGTTGCACGCCGCCCACGTGGCGTTTTGAGATGCAGCACGCCGAGAACCTGATCGAGGATGTAGCCCGTATGACCGGCTACGACCAGGTCGGCGAAAGTGTGCGCGCCCGTGTGCCGCTGGGGCTGCGCACGAATCCGGTCTTGGAAATCAGCAGCATCGCCCGGGAGCAGATGCTGCGACTGGGTTTCCAGCAGGCGGTGGGCAATCCGATGGTGGATCCCAAGGTGCTGGAGCGCCTGATGCCCGAAAGCGCCTTCCTGCGCATTCGCAATCCGCTGGCCGAAGAGATGAGCGCGCTGCGACCGGCGCTGTTGCCCGGTCTGCTGAACACCGCCGTCTACAACCTGAATCGCCGCAATGACGACCTGCGCCTCTTCGAGTTGGATCGCGAGTTCCACCCGGACAGCGAGAGCGAGACCGGTTGTCGCGAGGTGCGCCATCTGGCGCTGGTAATGGCCGGACGTCGTCGTCTGCCCACGTGGCAGGAGGGCGAGCGCGCCTGCGATGTGTACGACATCAAGGAAGTAGTGCTGGAGCTGCTGCAGGGCTTGCGCATCGACGCGGTCCGCACGGAGAGCGCGCAACCCGCGCCTTTCTCGGCCAACTGCCTGCTGCTGAAGGTCGGCAAAGAGGAAGTCGGCGTGCTGGGGCAGGTGGATCCGCTGGCGCTCGAAAGCCTGGGCTGTCAAGTGCCCGTTTTCGCCGCCGATCTGAATCTGGAAGCGCTGATGACCTACGCGCGGCGCAATCCCAAGTACAAGCCCTTCAGCCGTTATCCTTCGGTTTGGCGCGATCTGGCCGTAATTACTCGCGAGGACATTCCCGCCGGTGATCTGCTGACGGCCATTCGCAAAGCGGGCGGCAAACTGGTGCAGGACGTGGATGTGTTCGACCTCTACCAGGGCGAGGGCATTCCGGCTGGGCAGATCAGCCGGGCCTGCAAAATCCGCTTCAGTGCGCTGGACCGCAACCTGTGCGAAGCGGATATTGAACCTGTTTTTCGTAACATTGTGGACTCGTTGACGAAGAAGTTCGATGCAACGCTGAGGTCCTGATGGAGCAGACGCTAGGTCGGCTCGAAGTATTGGTAACACGGCTGCTGGAAGAGCGCCGTGAGCTGAAGCACCAACTCGAGCAACAGCGGGACCAGCTCTCCGCCATGGAGCGGGACGATTCGTTGCGCGAAGACCGTCTTCGTCAAGCGCTGAACAGGGTTGAGGAACTGGAACGCGAGCGCGTCCGCTTGAATGACGCCCTTGCCGCCTTCCCCGATCCGCAGACATACCAGCAGGCGCGGAAACGGCTTGAGCACCTGTTGGAGCGATTGGAACAAGAGGCCGTGGACCCGGCTGACCGGGTCGTGGAAGATGACGGACCCGCGGATTTCCGCGGTTCATTGGGTGTATGAGTAAGCGCCATACCGTCTCGATCATGGGACGCGAGATCCCCATTCGTACCGAAGTTGCTTCGGAACAAGTGCGCGAGGCCTCCTTGATGGTCTCCCACATGGTGGAACGCGTGCGTGAGGGCGGTTCGGTTCGCGACCCTTTGCAGGTGGCGCTGCTGGCTGCGCTGAATCTCGCTGGCGAATTGCTGGTGGAGCGCGAGCAGGGCACCGAAGAAGTGGGCGATCGGCTTGAAGCTCTCAACCGTCGGTTGACGGAAGAACTTGAGGGTGGCCTCAGATGAGGACAGAGAAAAGCCGATGCAGCTTGTACGCCACTGCAGGAACATGTGTCCCTGCAGGCCTATCGCCTTATAAAGAACCAAACACGATGTACCAGGGAGCTTGCTCTAATAGTAATGCGGACGGCAGGCCACACACGCTTCGGCGTGACCTTAGGGTCGGTGGATCCCGGAAGTGTTCAGGCGGCACCCACCCGTGAACATGAGGTGGTTCTCTTCTGAGCCGGGTCTGCAGGGATTTCTTCTCTTCCACGATTTCGCGCAGCGACCCCGCGTAGCCGTACGCGGCGGGTGCACGTGGAGCATAGTCTAATGGAATACTTGATCGGAGCTGTGCTGGGAGCACTGTTGGGCGCCGGACTCGGTGCGCTTATCGGCTTCCGCATGGCCATGCGCGGTGCAGACTCGCACTATCAGCGACGTATCGAAGAGAGCGAACGCCAGTTTGACGAGGCCCGTCGCGAGGCCGAGACCCTTCTGCACGAGGCGCGGCTGGAGGCCGGTGAGGAGCGCACGCGCGAGCAGGAGCGCCTGGAAGAGGTGCGCAACAAGCAGGAGAATATCCTGCGGGACCGTGAGACCGCCATTCGCGAGCGCGAGCTGACCGTTGATAAGAAGCTGGAGCTCCTCAACGGTCGTGAAGTCGAGATCAAGCACCGCGAGAAGCAGCTCGAAGAGAGCTTCCGTCAGGTGGAGAAGCAGCGGCGCAAGGCCGACGAGATCGTTGAGCAGCAGAACAAGCGTCTCGAGACCATCAGTCAGATGACCACCGAGGAAGCCCGCGAACACCTCTTCCGCAATCTGGAACACAAGGTGCAGAGCGAGGCCGCTCAGCATTTCAACGAAATCCGTGAGCGCGCGCGCCTGTACGCCAATCAGGAAGCCCGCCAGGTGCTGATCAACGCCATGGAGCGCAGCAGCCTCGAGCGTAGCGCCCAGAGCACGGTAACGCTGGTGGAGCTGCCTTCAGACGAGATCAAGGGCCGCATCATTGGTCGCGAAGGCCGCAACATTCGCGCCTTCGAGGCCGTGACCGGCGTCGAGCTGCTGGTGGACGACACGCCGCAGTCGGTGATCCTCAGCAGCTTCCATCCGCTGCGCCGCGAGGTGGCTCGTCTGGCCTTGGAGAAGCTGGTCAACGATGGCCGCATTCATCCCGCCCGCATCGAGGAGGTGGTGGCCGCCACTCGCGAGGAAATCGGCCAGACCGTGATGGAAATCGGCGAGCAGGCCATGCTCGATCTGGGCGTCCACGGCCTGCATCAGGAGCTGATCAAGCACCTGGGCCTGCTGGCTTTCAAGAACACCATGGGGCAGAATATTCTCGCCCACTGCCGCGAAGTCGCCGGTATTGCGGGCATCCTGGCCGCCGAGCTGGGGCTGGATCCCCGCGGCGTGCGTCGTGCCGCGCTCCTGCACGACATCGGCAAGGCCGTCGATGGTTATGCCGAAGTGAACACCGCCGAGCTGGGCGCCGACCTGCTGCGCAAGTACGGCGAGAGCGAAGCCGTGGTGCGCGCGGTGCGCGAGCAGTACGAGAGCGGCGACAACGGCTGTCTCGAAGCTGCACTGGTGCGCATCGCCGACAACCTTTCCACCGCCCGTCCGGGCATTCGCGGCGAGGACATGGGCCGCTACATCGAGCGCCTGGCGCGCATCGAGGAGATCGCCCGTTCCAAGCAGGGTGTGGAAGACGCTTGTGCGCTGCAGGCGGGACGTGAGCTGCGCGTGGTCGTGGCTCCCGGCGAGATCGAGGACGACCAGCTGGACGTGCTGGCCAACGAGATCGCCGTCGATATTCAGACGGAGCTGCTCTATCCCGGCCAGATTCGTATCACGGCCGTGCGTGAGTTCCGCAGCATTGAACTGGCCAAATAGAGGATGACCGTGCGCGCTCCCATTCGCCTTCTGTTTATTGCCGATGTATGTGCCGAACCCGGACTGAAGGTGCTGGACGAGCGCCTGTCCAACCTGCGTCACGAACTGGACGCCGACATCGTGATCGCCAACGGCGAGAACGCGCTGGACGGCAAGAGCATGAATCCCGCCACCTACCGCCGCCTGCGTGATGCGGGCGTGGACGTGATTACCGGTGGCAACCACACCTGGGATCGCTTCCAGATTCACGGCCTGCTGAAAAGCGAGAGTGCGCTGCTGCGTCCCCTCAATTATCCCTCCGGCTGCAGTGGCCAGGGCTGGACCACGCACCTGCTGCCCGGTCGTGCGCCCATTGTGGTGATGAACGTGCAGGGACGCGTGTTCATGCAGCCCATTGATTGTCCTTTCCGCAGCATGGAGCGCGAGCTGGAGCGCATCGAGCGCGAGGTGGCCGGCCGCATGAAAGCGCCCGTTATCTTCGTCGACATGCACGCCGAAGCCAGTGCCGAAAAGGCTGCGATGGCCCATTTCCTCGACGGGCGCGTGAGCGCGCTGGTGGGCACGCACACTCATGTGCAGACCGCCGACGAGCGCATTTTCCCCAAGGGAACCGCCTTCCTCACCGATGCCGGCATGACCGGCTGTCACGATTCGGTTATTGGACTGAAAGCCGATGTGGCCGTGCGCCGTTTCCTCTATCAGACTCCGCACCGCTACGAGCCTGCCGAAGGCCCGGGCGTGTTACAAGGTGTGCTGGTGGAAGTGGATGAGGCCAGCCGCCAGGCGACGCGCATACAACGCATTCAACTCCCCGCTTTCCCCACGGAACGAAAACCGGACTAGGACCCATGCACGATCTGCTGCTGATCAACGCGCGCCTCTTTGATCCGTTCAGCGGCGAGCGTTGGACGGGTGAGGTCGAGCTGCGTCAGGGACGTATCACGGCACTACCCGCGCCCGGGAAGGGCGATCGGCGGCTGCCGCTCTATGATTGCCAAGACGCCTTCGTGTTACCGGGTCTGCACGATGCACACCTGCACTTCTTCATGGGCGGCGAGAGCCTGCGCATGGTGCACGCTGGACAGTTTCCCCACAAGGCCGATCTGCTGCAGGAGTTGGCCCGCCGCGCGGCACAGATCAACGGCGACGCTGATCGGCGCGAGGGCTGGATTCTTGGTCTGGGCCTGGACCCGGACCACTGTCCGAGCCTGGCCGAACTGGACGAGGCCACCGGCGCTATTCCGCTGCGCATCGATACTCGCGATCTGCATTCCTCGCTGGTGAACAGCGCCGGATTGCAACTGGCAGGTATCACGGAAGAGCGTCCAGCACCTGCGGGTGGCGCTTTCGAGCGTGACACATCGGGTCGGCTGAACGGCTTTCTGCGCGAAAACGCCGCGCTGCTGATGCGCCCCGTGATACCGGGAGCGAGTCCTGCCTACATGCGCGAGTGCATCCTGGCAGCGCAGGAGTACGCGCACCGGCTGGGCATCTGCGCCGTTACCGAAAACGCCGCCGTTAGCCTACTACCCGTCTATCAGCAAATGGAAGCCGCAGGCGAACTGCAGACGCGCATTCACGCCTGGCGCAACAACGGCAACCTGTCCGAAAAATCGCTGGAGAGTGCGCCTTTCAGCGGACCGTGGCTTTCCTGTGATACAGTCAAGCTTTTTGCCGATGGCAGCCTGGGTAGCCAAAGTGCCGCCATGCTGCTGCCGTATCACAATGGGACTTACAGCGAGCTGGTAGCTCCGCGCGAAAAGCTGACGGACTATGTATCACGCGCGCTGGCAAAAGGATGGCGCATTGCCGTGCACTCCATTGGAGACGCTGCCGTGCGCACCATGCTGGACATTCTGGAGGAGTGTGATACAGCCGGTCTGCCCGTACGCGGCATGCGGCATCGCATCGAGCACGCCCAGTTTGTCGCCGACGAGGATCTGGAGCGCTTTTCGCGCCTGGAGCTGATTGCCAGCGTGCAGCCCTTGCACGCGGCCACCGACCAGGACTACATGGAGCGCATCATCGGCACCGACATTCGCGCCCGCGGCTATCGCTGGCGCAGCCTGGCTGAGCACGCCGTGGCTCTGCCCGTGGGCACCGACTGGCCGGTGGAACCCCTGGACCCGCGCGAAAACCTCTTTTATGGCCGGACGCGTTCTGCTCGCAAGGGCGCTCATCTGCTGGGCATGGCCGAAGCGCTGGATGTGGACCGCCTGCTGCGCGCCATGACCTGGGACGCCGCTGTGGCCGCCCGCCGTGAGCACGAGCAAGGAAAACTGGCGCCCGGCTATCTGGGCGATGTGACCTTGTTTTCGCAGGATCCCGCCGAGGTTGCGCCAGCAGAGTTGCTGAAGCTTCAGGTGCAGGACGTCATTGTGGCTGCACGTCCACAACTCTCCTAGTAATTCATCGCTAAATAACGCCGTAAGCCTCAATTCGACTGAAGCCGCCCGCGTCAGTGGACGATATCCAACTTGTTGGGAACGCCTATCTAGTGACGGGAGATGGAGATGTCGGACCCCTATCTGTTGCCGCGCGAATACCCTCGCCAGATCGTGGATCAAACCCTGCAATTCGGCAAGCGCGCCGATGTACTCGCCTTAGCCGAGGATCTGAGCAACCGCCCGGTGGAAACCCGCCAGCAACTCGAACACTGGCTGCGCGAGCGCCAGGAGTTCTACGATGGCTTTGACGAGGCCTTCAATCTGGCGCAGATCGACTACTTCCTGAACCTGCAGGATATGGGCCGCCGCGAATGGCTTAGCCATTTCACCCAGGATTTGCTGCCGAATCTGCGCAGCATTCGACACGAGTGGAATTGCAAGTACCTGTCCTCACCGGCGCGCGCCGAGTTGGACATGGACGTGTGGGGCGAAATCGATTACCTCATCGAGACCCAATTCCGCCTGTATCGCGAGACCAATCTGGCGCTGCAGCAGCGGGTGGATGATCTGGAAGCCGAGTACCAGATGCGTCTGGGCTGCATGTCGGTTTCCGTCGGCGACCGTGAAGTGGGCGTGGCCGATGTGATGCGCTTGCTGCAGGACCCCGACCGCAAGGTGCGCGAAGCTGCCTGGACGGGCATGGCCCAGCGTCTGGTGGAAGAAGCCGACGTGATGGAGGACATGTTCGACGAAATGCTGGCGCTGCGTGAGCAGATTGCGCGTAACGCCGACTACAGCAATTACCAGGTCTACAAATTCCGCCGCCTGATGCGCCGCGATTATCGCACCAGCGATTGCGAACTGCTGCACACGACGGTGAAGCAGGAAGTGTTGCCCCTGCAGCAGGAGCTGTTGCAGGCGCGTCGGCAGAAACTTGGTCTGGACGAGCTGCGGCCCTGGGATCTGCATGTGTGCGCCCTGGGCGGCGAGCGAACCCGCGTTGAACAGACGCCGAAAGAAATCGTCGATCAACTGCGAGCAATTCTGCAGCGCATCGATCCGCGACTGGGGCATCGTCTGCACGCCTTGCAGGAAATGGGCGTGCTGGATCTGGAACCCCGACCGGGCAAGTATTACGGCAGCCTCAATCGCCAGTTGCGCGAGCGTAGGCTTCCCTATGTGCTGATGAATCTGCACGGGGGCGTGGACGATTTGCTTTCCCTCGTGTACCAGGTCAGTCAGGCCAACCTGACCATGATGACCCGCGACATGGACAACCGCGACTTGGCCACGCCGCGCCGCGAGTTTGCCCTGCTGAGCGCGCGTCTGCTGGAGCTGCTGGTTGCCGATCATCTGCGTGACCAGAATGAGGCGGGCGTCTGTCTTTGGCATAGTCAGGTTCACCGTGTGGTGCATCGTTTGTGCCAGACCGTGCGCATCAACGAATACGAATTCTGGCTGTACCGCAAGGGCGGTGTGCCTCGCGAGGAACGGCACCGTTACTGGCAGCGCAGTTACGACACCTTCTGGCAGGGCGAAGTGAACACTTCCGGGCTCGAAGACTATCTGCGTTACGAGTGGCACTTGATCAATACGATGTTCATTCACCCGCTGACCAGCATCGAGCAGACCGTGGCCCAGCTGGGCGCGCTGGAAATCTGGCAGCGCTACAAGCAGGAGCCCAAGGCGACCATTCGCAACTACGAGGCCGCCGCCGCCGCCGGGCAGCGCATGAGTCTGCGTCACGCCTTTATTCGTGCGGGAACGCGCATCGAGTTCATGCCGGATCATGTGAAGCCGCTGATGGAGGGCTTACGGGAAAGCCTCCATCCCTCTTCTTAAATCGGTATCGGTATCGATCGTTGCCGGTCGGGCCGACCCTTCGGGTCGGATCGGTATCGAGGCTGTTGATTCCAGCAAACTTGGCGGGCGAAAGCCCGCTTTTTCTTTGTTGCTGGCGCAGGGCTCACTCTCCTGCGGAGAGCATTACGCCTATGCGGCGAAGCGGAAGAGGCGCCGCCGTCGCGGCGCAAGACCACATTTCTTTGTAGCGACAAAGAAAAGATGGTGTGCTCATAAGCAAGCCTTAGTCTGAAGATAATTTGTCTCCAGCTCTATTCTGCTGGAGGCTTGGGCACGTGATACGGGTCGTACACCTTGCCAGTAACCACGACAGCCCGCATCAGCACAAGCAATTTGCGCATGACAGCACACCGTGCCTGCATTTTGCCTTTGCCTCTGATGATCAGGCCATCACTAAAGGCTTTCAGCGGAGACCCCTTAGGTTGGCCTGTAACACTCGCCATGAACAGCATCTGCCGGAGGAGTGCAGATCCACGTCTGGTGATGTGACCGCCACTCTTGATGCTTGTACCGGATTGGCGCTGGCGTGGAGATAGCCCGGAGTACGCCGATAGCTGGCGGCTACGCGCAAAGCGCTCCAGTGGCCCTACCTCGCCCAGCACGACAGCGGCAACCATAGGACCAACTCCAGGAATTGTGCGCATCAGCCCAGTAGCATTGCACAGCTCTTCATGCTCATTCACACACTGCTGAATGAGCATGTCCGCCTGCTTCAGCGCAGCCTCCAACTGCTCAGCCAGGGCCTTGTCGGCCTCGAACAGCTCTGGATCACCTGTCAGCTCCTGCAGTCGCTGCCTGGCCGCATTGCGTAGCTTCATGACATGTGCTCTGTAGCGTACACGTTCACGCAAAACCTGGTAAGCAGATGGCAACTCATGGAATGGACTTGGCTTCCGCTCGCAGCCGTAGCGGGCGAGTGCTGCAGCGTCCATCTTGTCGGTTTTGTTACGTACGCCAAGGCTTTTCGCGTGATACGAGGTTCTGGTGGGATCCTCAATAGCGACAAGCAGAGAGGGCTCCAGCTCAAGCAGCCAGTCCTTCAGCTCTACGCTGTAGCGCCCTGTGCTCTCCATGACAATGCCTGCGGGAAGCCAATCCTGCGTGGAACAAATCTCCTGGAGCCATTCCAGAAGCTGAGCTGCACCAACCTCTGATCTGGGAAACGAAGAGCATGGATACTCTGACAGTGGCAGCCTGGTGTCACAATACTCAGGGTGACACCAAGCTGCATCAAAAGTCTGCTTCGAAACGTCAATTCCGATCCAGTGTGGAGGCTTGTCCATGATGAAGTTCTCCCTTTTTGAAGCAATAAGAGTTCCCTACCATGCGGATGCGCCTACTGGACCATTCTTGCAACATGCGATCTTCGGATCACGATGGTGTCCGGTCTTCACGTAGAGCGCGGTAGCGGTGAACGGCGGTATCTTTTCTTCGGGTTCTACCCATTCGCAAAAGCCGCTCGTTCACCGCGATTTTCTCTTCAAGGCCTTGAAGAGAAAACCCCGCATACATCTAGTTAGACCAGCTGTCAGCCTTTTTGGCGGGTGTGAACATACAAGTTCGCAAAAGAAAACGCTCGTTCCCTCCGACCAGAGGACGTGTGAGCCGCCTTTGGCGTCTCACCTCGACGAAGTCGCACTTGGGGTTTCAGCTGAACATGCTTGGCTACTGAGATGTGCGCCTTCGTCCATAGTATTCCAACGCTTGCTAGGTCAATCCCCACGGGCGGGTACCATTTGATTGCAGAAGGGCAACGCTCATGTGTTCACACCTTCGGCGTTCACTGATGGCCTGGCGGCCATATGTGACACGCTGGCTGCAGGGTAGGATGGCTACACGGCTGAAGAATCGGGGCCGATTCTTCGTCTGCTCCTGAATGGAAAGCCATGAGGATCGGGAGGAGAGTTTTCGCTATTTCGCAGCTCAGCATGTGATACAAATACGCTACTCATTTTGGCGCGCATGTTTCTCGCTTGTTTCTCTTCCCGTATAGCCTAGATTGCTCACTGACGACACGCAATCTGGACAGGAGAAGAGATGACACACAGCAAAGACAAACCCGCAAAGGGTGATAGCCCCCTGTTTACAGCCATTGAATCCCTGCGCGCCGACGTGCAGCGGCTGGTGGATTCCAGCTGGAGCAAGGAAGTGCGCTTCGAGGTGCCGGAGATCAAGCTGGAGCTGGAGTTGGTTGCCCAGGAGACCAAAGGGGCGAAGGGCGAGCTTGGTGTCACATGGCTACCCGTCACCGTCAAAGTTGGCGGGGAGGGCACGCACACGGAGACACGCACGCATCGGTTGAGTTTGACCTTGAGGCCGAAGGTGGTGACTGAGCTCGGGGAGCTGCAGGCCACGCTGCTTTCGGGTGGACTGCTGCGCAGACCGCCGATGCCAGGTATCGAGGGAGATGAGTAACACACTAGCAGGAGTGAATGATGGGGAAGAAGCCCAAGGTCTTTGTCTCCTATTGCCACGATAATCCAGCCCACAGAGGGCGAGTGCAAGCCTGGGCGAGCAGGCTTGGGAAGGACGGCGTAGACGTAGTCCTGGACACTGCCAGTCTGAGGCTCGGCAACAACGTGACCCGCTTCATGGAGCGTATTGTCAACGACCCGGCGATCACGAACATCCTCGTCTTCAGCGACAGCCACTATGCGCGAAAGGCTGCCACTGGTCAAGGAGGCTGCGGTACCGAGGCTCAGCTCATCGCGCAGCTTGTATACCCCGATCCAGAGCAGACGAAGGTCGTTGCCATTCGCTGCGAGAAGAATCACACAGGGCGAGCCTGTTTGCCTGTATCCCTGAGATCGACGCTCTATCTGGATTTCTTCACCGATGCGGATGTGGAGACAAACTGGGACACGTTGCTGGGGCATCTCGAGTATTGCGCTGCCAAGAGTGAGCAGGCCGTCGCGTCTCTTCCCACAGCCAATGAGGATGGTGATACAACAGCTGATGCTCCTCAGCAGGAAGGCGAACCTCTGGAGACTGGAGCAGAGGATGTACAAGACGAGTCAAAGCCGTCCCATGAGCAAGAGGAAGAGAACCTTCCCCTTGGCCGCGAATGTCTCGTTCTAGTCAGCGAAGATGGCGAACACTGGAGAGGAGCTTCGGGAGCCTTCTGGTGCACGAAGCATGTGTTGACTTGCAAGCACACGCTCATGATCGATGATGTACTTCAGCATCCCAGCCATATCCTGGTGTTCTACGCAGGTTCAGGCTATCTGAAGGTCTCCCGTGTGATACAAACGCCTGATGATAGAACGCTGGATGCGGTTCTTCTGGAACTCGAGGGTGGGCCCGAGTTCCTCCCGCCTAGACTGTCTTTCAGATTCAAGGGTGAACCGCTCGATGGAGTCGGCTATCCCGACTCAATGGCCTGTAGCGGCCTTGATGGAGTGGAACCGAGTGCAGGCAGTCTGCGGCTGTACGCCGAGGGGACCGCAGAGCTACATAACACGCAGACCAACCTTGTTGTGAAAGGCGTTGGCGAATTAGGTGATCTAAACAAGCTGAGAGGCCAGCTCGGTGGATATAGCGGGACCTTGCTGTTCAGCCGAACCGGCCGGGCAGTTGGCTTGGTCGTGTCGCTGGTCGCTGAGGGCTATTCGCAGATCAGGCTCTTGACGCTGCGGGGACTTGATCCTCTGCTCCGCCTGCTGCAGGATCCCTGGGAGGAGGCTGTCCGGAAGTATGCAAAGCAGCGTGGATCAAGCTTTCTGAAATCCTTGGGTGACTCCGATCCCGTTGGTCTTGTATTGCGTCTGGGCAGGCTGCCGATTGAGGAGTACTACAAAGAGTTCATGGCTTATGTCAATTCTTCGGCATCTATAGACGACTTGCGTGAACTCTTCAAACTCAGCTCACCCAGATTGGTGTGTCACGCTCCCTTTCGTGACGGTATGCATTTCTCGGACAGTGTTGTGAGCGCTGAGCTGATACGGGCGAGTCACACGGGATGGCTTTGTGTGACGAGCTATTGTAACCCACGTGATGAGAATGAACGCAGCGTGGTGTGCTATCCACTTACAATAAGACTATGCCCCCAGTGCTTGGGTGCTTCGCTAGATAGTCTGAAGGCTGCGGTGTCCTTGGAACTGATCAAGCTTTTACGACCCGATGCAATAAGCGGTAGCGATCCCTCGGCTGCGGTACTGCTCTCAAACAGGATTCAGAAGATCATTCGCTCCCGGCTTCGCGCCAGAGAGATGGACTTGGGCAGCGAGTACCCAATGTTCGAATCGCCCAAGGTTGCTCTGTTGATCTATGTCGAAGAGCAAGGTCTTCAAACGGCCTTGGTGTCTCACGCCACTATGATGAAGACTTTTTTCCAGGTAGGTCGGGTTCTGGTCTACTCTCAAGACTGTGATTCTGAGTGGGTCGAGACCGTGGAGTTACTAGAGGCACTGTACGAGAAGATCAGTGAGTAAGGTTTGATCGGAAGGGAAAGACGATGTTCCTGCTTAACCCAAACCCCGCGGTCCCCACCAGCGTCGCCCCCTACGAGCTAACGGTTGATATGTGTCACGCCGTCAACGGGGCTGTGGCCGCACGCCGTCCGCTACTGGTGCGTGGTGAGCCCGGCACCGGCAAGAGCGAGTTGGCGCGTGCGGTCGCCGTTGCGCTGGGTTGGGGCTATCACCGCTTCGTGGTGGACGTGCAGGTGGAAGCCCGTGATTTGCTCTACACTACCGATCCCGTTAGACGCCTGGCCGAGGCTCAATTGCTCGGCCACCTGGGCACGGATGAGAAGGAGTTGCGCGCGGCGCTGGACATCAGTCGTTTCACCATGCCTGGACCGCTATGGTGGGGCTTTAACTGGAAGTCCGCGCAAGAGCAGTGTGATACAGTAGACCACCGTGTCAGTGTATCACCGGATTCCGGCGATCCCGCAAAGGGCGTGGTGGTGCTGATCGACGAGATCGACAAGGCGGATGTTTCCGTACCCAATGGCCTGCTCGAAGCGCTGGGTGAAGGCGAGTTCTGCGTACCAGGATTCACCGATTGCGTAAAGTTCCCCGAGGATCGCCCTCCGCTGATTCTGCTGACCACCAACGAGGAACGCACCCTGCCGGACGCCTTTCTGCGCCGCTGTTTTGTGTTACACTTGCGCCTGCCCGAAGAAGAGAAAGCTCTCAAGGCCTTCCTCACCAGCCGCGCACGCACGCACTTCAGCGAGAGGGAGATCTGCGACAAGGTCGTCGAAGCAGCCGTGAATCTGCTGGTGCAGCACCGAGCCGCCGTGCGTGGTCGTGGTCAGGTACCGCCCGGACAGGCGGAACTGCTGGATCTACTGCGCGCGATCCACGTGCTGGCCGAAGGTGATACAGAGCGGCAGCAGCTGCTGCTTCCCGCCTTGTGCACCTTCGTGGTTGACAAGCAGAGCAAGGACTGATGGGCCTTCGCTCCGACATTGGCCTGGCCGACCTGGTGCGCATTCAGGACGCCTGCTCGCAGGAAACCTTCGAGTACTGGCGGCAGCAGATTGCTCCGGAACTAAAGGATTTTCGGCCGCAGCAAGGGCCTGAGGCACCCACATTGCCAGTCGCTGTAACGGCCGGAACGGGCTTCTCCGCTACAACACTCGCGCCAGAGGAGGAACCGCAAGCCGTCAACGCTCCCGCCGCAGATATTCCTTTCCTGCGTGTCGCGGCGGCCTTTCACAAGGCACAGGACCAACCCGTCTCTCAGGAGCCCGTTCGCAAGCGAGATAGGGCTGAGTTTTCGCTGGGGAAGCTCTACCATCCCGATGAGAAGGAAGTATTACGCCCTAAAGTGATCACGCGCCGCCTGCCGTGGTCGGTCTGGCTGCCCAAGGTGCAGACGGCGCTGCAAAGCACGCGACCGGGCAAGCGGCTGGACACGGCAAAGATCATTTGCCGCCTGGCGCGCGGTGACGTACCGCGAGTGCTGCCACGGCGTCAGAACCGGACCCTGGCTCGATGCTGCGTGCTTGTGTACGACGAAAGCGCGCAACTGGAAGTACTGGAAGCTGAGCGCGCACAATTGCACGACGGACTGGTGCGACTGCTGGGCGAACCCCAGGTACAGACCCTGCATTGCAAGGACGGGCTCGACGGCGTGCTGCGGAGTTTGCGTGAGCAGGTGACACAATCCATGCGGGGTGGCGAGCCTCCCGCCGTGCTCCTTCTGGGGGATTTGGCGCAAGTGGAGGCGGAGCAGTCACAAATCGGCGTCTGGCGCCAAATCCAACGGCTGGTCCGTCGTCACAACCTCCCCCTCTGGGTGCTGAGTGCCACTCAACCCGCGGAGGTGGCGCTGCACCGTCTATCTGAGAACCTGCGTCGTCGAGTTTTGTATTTGGAGCGGGAACGACCCGAGGTTCGCGAGCGGGAAGGGAGCTGCACGCAGATCCTGGCCCTTGCCGCGCACTGCTTCACACTGGGGCCTGGATTGCTACGCGACCTTTGCCTGTTGCTGCCTCGACATCGTGCGAGTCTCGTGCACGAGTTGGCGTGTTGGCGGCTGCTGCAAGGTGCGCAAACGAGGGGCGGACGCAAGCTGCCCGCCGATGGTGTCACAGAGTACCGCAGCAGATTTCGCGGACTAGCCGATGTGGAACTCCAATACGCCGCTCTCGAGCGCCTGCGCCGCTGGCGTGCAGGCGAACCTGCCGAATACTGGTACACTGAGTTGCTTTCCTGCGCCGCCGACAACGCCGAGTTGTTCGTTGATACAGGCAGTCCCCATCAGCCCCCGTGGTTGCGCAAGGAACTGGCCGAAGCCCTCGCTCACTTGGCAGAAGTTGAGCGCACACTGAAGCCGGAAGAGGGGAAGTCGACGGACGAGCTGCTGAACGATTGGTCCGGCAAGATCAGCGAAGACTTAGGCCCACGCGCCAAGGGCGTCGAGCGCTTCAGCGATCGCGAATTGGCCCATATCTGGTGCCGCACCCATAAGGGGCCCTTACCGGACTGGATCGACCCTGCCCATATTCCAGAGGAGTTGACGGATGCGAGCAATGTGACACAAGAGTACTACGCAGTTGTCACCAACTCCGAAGGTGAAGAGCAATTCCTGATCGCCAGCAATGCAAAGTACGGAAGCGTCTTGCCGCGAGTGATGCTTGCTGAATCTGTCCTGAGCCGGAACCGCGTACTGGTGTATCGTGAGACAGAATCGGGACGTGTGATCTGCGAGAAGCAAGTGCGCAAGAAATTCAGCTATACAGGCTACCCAGCTGCGGAAGTCGAGACATTGACATCGTCGGATTGTGACTGGAAGCTAGAAGTACGTTCGGACCTCAGCCACCTCAAACTCGACCGCTTCCACCCCACCACCATCTTCCCCCACACCTCCAAAAACAAGCGCAGCATTCGCACCGGCTTCGGTCGCGACACCTTCGGTCTCTTCATGGAGTTGCACATCTGCCGTCCTGTGACACGCCTGCGCTGGATACCTGCTGGCGAGTTCTGGATGGGCTCGCCGGAGGATGAAGAGGATCGACAGACGTGGGAAGGTCCGCGTCATCGCGTGCGGATCACGCAGGGCTTCTGGCTGGGCGAGACGCCTGTAACACAAGCGGAATATCAGGCGCTGCTGGACAAAAACCCCAGCCACTTCAAGGATCAAGTAGAGAGCGCTCAGCGGCCGGTGGAGAATGTACGTTGGTTTGACGCGCTTACCTGCTGCAACGCGCTATCGGCGCGCTGCGGCTTGTCCGTCGGGTACAAGTTGCCAAATACCCCAAAGCAAGCCGATGCCGAGGCCATTGCTCGTGTTACAAATGGCCAAGCCTTCCGTCTGCCCACGGAAGCCGAGTGGGAATACGCCTGCCGCGCGGGTAGTGAGGCAGCGCGCTACGGTGAGCTGCAGGACATTGCCTGGGGCGGTCACAATGCGAAAGGCGCGACACATCCAGTGGCGGAGCTGCAGCCCAACGCCTGGGGTTTGTATGACACACTGGGCAATGTCTGGGAGTGGTGCTGGGACGGCTTGGATGAGAATGAGTACAAGCGACGAGTGCAGCAGGCGGGAGAAGAGCCAGTCGAGGATCCAGTCTGCGACAGCAGCTCCGGAGGCTGGCGCGTTTCCCGTGGTGGGTGCTGGTGGTTCGAACCCGGGGGGCTGCGTGCGGCATGCCGCGCCGGGTTCGGGCCCGACAGGGCGTATGACTTCCTGGGTTTCCGCCTGTGCCTCTAGTCGAGTCAAGAGAAGAGCGGTGACACAGGACCGGGGACGAGCCTGCGAGGCGGCTGCGCCGCCCAGGCAGGCAGGACACGGGCAAGAGGCACCGCCGCAATAGGATTCAAACGGGGAGTAAAGAGTGAAACTCCATTTGTTCGCCCTGCCCGCCAGCGGCGGTAGTGAAGAGTTGGCCGCGCTCAACCGGCTGCTGGCGAGCAGTCGGGTGGCCGAGCTGCGGCAGGAGTTTGTGCAGGCAGGGTTGAACAGCTATTGGGCCGTGAGTGTTACCACGCTTCAGGAGCAAGTCCAACGGACTCAGCCTGTGAAGAAGGTGGATTACAAGGAGGTGTTAAGTCCCGAGGAGTTTGAGCTGTTTGCCAGCTTGCGCGAGTGCCGTCGGGTGCTGGCAGAGGAGTTGGGTATACCCGTGTACAGCATCTTCACCAACGAGCAGTTGGCTGCCATGACGCGTGAGAAACCAAACAGCAGAAGTGCGCTGCGCAGCATTCCAGGAGTCGGTGAGGCGCGCGCCGAGAAGTACGGCGACCCCTTCCTACACAAAATCCACTCGGACAAGGTTGAAGATGCCACGACGTAGCGCACTCGCGCCTCAGGATCTGGCGGCTTGGCCGAATTTACTGGAAGCCTTCCATCGCGCGGCGAAAGGCAAACGCGAACGTGACGACGTACGTGCTTTCGCAGCCGAACTGGACTTGGAACTCAACAGCTTGCGCTGCCAGCTATTGACCGGCGAGCTCGAGTTGTCGCCCTTTCGCACGCTGGTCCTCCACGATCCCAAGCGGCGCGTGATACGTGTGCCGTCGTTCAGGGAGCGAGTGCTGCAGCATGCAGTTCTGGCGCCCATGACACAGGACTTGTTGCGATGGCAAGGCATGCAGAGCTTCGCCTGCGTGCCGGGTAGGGGGATTCATGCTGCCCTGCGTTGTGCACAGCGATACTCTCGCCTGAGCCCTGTTTGCGTCCGGACCGACATTCGTCACTGCTATGATACAATCGACCATAGCATCCTCTATGAGATGTTAGTGCGCAGATTCAAACATCCTGGCACGCTGCGCATTCTGGAAGCGCTAATCAGCAGATACGAGAATACCTCGGGAAAGGGTCTTCCCATCGGAACCCGGTTTGCCCAGCACATGGCCAACCTGTACCTCAGTGCAGCGGATCGCTTCCTGCTGGAACACCTGCGTGTGCACCACATGGTCCGCTATATGGACGACTTTCTGTGGTGGGTGGAGGATGAAGATCGTGCTGCGGCGCAGTTGGAGGAGTTCCAGAGCTGGCTGGCCGGGAATCTACAACTTGTGCTGCATGAGAGGACCGGCATCCTCCCCTCGAAGAACGGCGTCCCTTTTCTTGGTGCAGTAGTGTATCCCGGCCGCCTGTGGCTGACACACCGTGGGCAGCGACGGTATCGCCGGGCACTGCAGGAGTTCATCCAGAACGGATCCGGAGACTCTGCGAGCGAGGTCCACTGGCAGCAAACACTTACGGCGCGGACAGCGGCCATTCTTCATTGTGACACAAAGAGTTGGCGTAGCGCGTTGCATCGCGAGTTGAAAGTATGAAGTGTTCCAGGACCGAAGGCAGGCGCGTGAACCGTGGTGGGAGCTGGAGGAACGAACCCGGGAGGCTGCGTGCGGCATACCGCGACAGGAACGAGCCCGACAGGGCGTATGACAACCTGGGTTTCCGCCTGTGCCATTGGCGTGACCGGAGGAATCCGGTCCACCTTCCTGGTTGCACTGGTCGGCTCGACCGACAAAAGCCGGAGACAAAGGGGCAAGTAGATGGCGGAGCCAGCCGAAAGCCCCCGACCCCACCCAACGGAACAAGACTATGAGCGAGCAACACGATACTTCTCGAAATCTTGACGACGGCACACTACTCCTTCGCGGCTGCCCGCCCTCCTGGGCCGATGCCTGGGGCCAGGACGAGTGCGGCCTGTGGGCTGAGATCCAGATTGTGGCCTCTCCGCGCTATCGCACGCGCTTCCGCTGGATACCGCCGGGTGAGTTCCGGATGGGCTCTCCCAAAGAAGACGCAGAAGCATCTTCTGATGAAAGACCCCAGCATCGTGTACGGATCACGCAGGGATTCTGGCTGGGAGAGACTCCTGTAACACAGGCTGAGTATCAAGCACTCATGGATTGCAATCCAAGCAGCTTCAAGGACCAACCGGATAGCGCTCAGCGTCCTGTGGAGAAGGTGAGATGGTTTGACGCTTTGGCCTGTTGTAACGCGCTGTCGGCGCGTTGCGGGTTTGAGGTAGGCTACACGCTGCCAGCTAATCTGAAACAGGCAGACGCGGAGACGATAGAGCGTGTTACAAATGGTCAGGCCTTCCGCCTGCCCACAGAGGCGGAGTGGGAGTACGCCTGCCGCGCGGGCAGTGAAACAGCACGCTACGGCGAACTCGAGCAGATTGCCTGGGGCGAACACAATGCGAAGGCGACTCAGCCGGTGGCTGGTTTGAAAGAGAACGTCTGGGGCTTGTACGACACACTGGGCAACGTCTGGGAGTGGTGCTGGGACGGCTGGGATGTGGATGAGTACAAGCGACGTGTGGGTCAGGCGGATGAAGAGCCCGTCGAGGACCCGGTCTGCGACAGCAGTCCCGAGGGCTGGCGCGTGTACCGTGGTGGGAGCTGGGGGTGCGGGCCCGGGTGGCTGCGTGCGGCGTGCCGCGTCGGGTACGGGCCCGGCAGGGCGTATGGCGACCTGGGTTTCCGCCTGTGCCTCTAGACCCGTCCGGAGCAGGACTCCGGGCCAAGGCCTTCGATGAGGCTGCCACAGCAGCCCAGAGAAGACGAGGGCCGGAGAGGGAGCATCGCATTGCAACGGGCCCGTGTGCGGGTCAAAGTGCCGCAAACACTCACGGAACGGGCGTATCGTAGCTCCATTGATGCTGGCTGAGCGGTTTAGCAATTTGCATTGCTGAGGAACTGTTTTCTGCGATTTCCAAGATCTTCAGCCGTTTTACAAGTGTTATGCAATCACTGATGTCAAAGGGAGACGTGTAATGAAGCCAATTCTCTTTCTCGGACTGGCCCTCTTGCTGGCAAGCTGTTCTCCGATGATGCTGCACTACAAGCACAGCGGCATTGCGGAAAGCGTTCCCGATGGCGTGTATGTTCTTCACGATTACGGCTACCACTACTGGGGCTACAACATCGAACTCAGCGTCAAGGGTGAGCTGGGTATTGCGCGGATCACGGATGTCCGTAGCAGCTTCGCGACAGTAGACACTCTCAGATACCGACAAAGCGGGTTCACAGCTTGCGTCGATGAGTTTGCTGGCCAGTATCTACGCTTCATTCGCACTGAGTCAGCCTGGATTCTGAATCTGGAGAATCCGGTCAGCGGGAGTCACTTCTACGGAGTCTACGAGTTCGCTTCGCAATAGTGATACAACTCGATACTGCAACGATCACACTTCTCAACAACGGCTTGTTCTGTCCCACAGGCTCGTATCACAGTCGCAGACTCAGTGCTTTGCTTGCATGTCGCAATGTGGACCCGTGGATCCTTACCTGCACAGTGCCCATGCTCTTCCTGCATCCAGACGCACTTCATCCCTACACGGGCGTGTTACGGAACTTGGCTGTCGTTGACCCGCAGCAATGGACTTCAGCTGACCCTAATCCCACCGGCCCCTCCCTTGGCGAGCTACTCGATCTTCCGCCCGGCTGGCCTGAGCGTGGTTGAATACTGTTATCAATCAGGATTTGTTCTCGGCATCCGTAGAATCGGCTTATCGATTCTACATGTATTCCAGCCACCCTTCTCAACAGCCCGCGTATCACAAATGGCCGTAAGGCCACTAGTGAACACCGAAGGTGTGAACACATAAACGTTGCCTCACTGCTACAGTATGGTGCCCGCCCGCGGCGGTTGACCAGCGGTCAAGCGTCCTCGGGTCGGAGAGAATGAGCGTTTTCTTTTGCGAACTTGTATGTTCACACCCGCCAAAAAGGCTGACAGCTGGTCTAACTAGATGTATGCGGGGTTTTCTCTTCAAGGCCTTGAAGAGAAAATCGCGGTGAACGAGCGGCTTTTGCGAATGGGTAGAACCCGAAGAAAAGATACCGCCGTTCACCGCTACCGCGCTCTACGTGAAGACCGGACACCATCGTGATCCGAAGATCGCATGTTGCAAGAATGGTCCAGTAGGCGCATCCGCATGGTAGGGAACTCTTATTGCTTCAAAAAGGGAGAACTTCATCATGGACAAGCCTCCACACTGGATCGGAATTGACGTTTCGAAGCAGACTTTTGATGCAGCTTGGTGTCACCCTGAGTATTGTGACACCAGGCTGCCACTGTCAGAGTATCCATGCTCTTCGTTTCCCAGATCAGAGGTTGGTGCAGCTCAGCTTCTGGAATGGCTCCAGGAGATTTGTTCCACGCAGGATTGGCTTCCCGCAGGCATTGTCATGGAGAGCACAGGGCGCTACAGCGTAGAGCTGAAGGACTGGCTGCTTGAGCTGGAGCCCTCTCTGCTTGTCGCTATTGAGGATCCCACCAGAACCTCGTATCACGCGAAAAGCCTTGGCGTACGTAACAAAACCGACAAGATGGACGCTGCAGCACTCGCCCGCTACGGCTGCGAGCGGAAGCCAAGTCCATTCCATGAGTTGCCATCTGCTTACCAGGTTTTGCGTGAACGTGTACGCTACAGAGCACATGTCATGAAGCTACGCAATGCGGCCAGGCAGCGACTGCAGGAGCTGACAGGTGATCCAGAGCTGTTCGAGGCCGACAAGGCCCTGGCTGAGCAGTTGGAGGCTGCGCTGAAGCAGGCGGACATGCTCATTCAGCAGTGTGTGAATGAGCATGAAGAGCTGTGCAATGCTACTGGGCTGATGCGCACAATTCCTGGAGTTGGTCCTATGGTTGCCGCTGTCGTGCTGGGCGAGGTAGGGCCACTGGAGCGCTTTGCGCGTAGCCGCCAGCTATCGGCGTACTCCGGGCTATCTCCACGCCAGCGCCAATCCGGTACAAGCATCAAGAGTGGCGGTCACATCACCAGACGTGGATCTGCACTCCTCCGGCAGATGCTGTTCATGGCGAGTGTTACAGGCCAACCTAAGGGGTCTCCGCTGAAAGCCTTTAGTGATGGCCTGATCATCAGAGGCAAAGGCAAAATGCAGGCACGGTGTGCTGTCATGCGCAAATTGCTTGTGCTGATGCGGGCTGTCGTGGTTACTGGCAAGGTGTACGACCCGTATCACGTGCCCAAGCCTCCAGCAGAATAGAGCTGGAGACAAATTATCTTCAGACTAAGGCTTGCTTATGAGCACACCATCTTTTCTTTGACGCGACAAAGAAAAGTGGTCTTGCGCCGCGACGGCGGCGCCTCTTCCGCTTCGCCGCGTAGGCGAATGCCCGCCGCAGGCGAGAGAGCCCCCCGCAGGGGCGCCTTCCGCGTAGGAAAAAGAAAGAGCGGACTTTCGTCCGCTCGCATGTATCACAAAATAAGCACCGATACCGATCCGACGCAAAGCGTCGGCAGCGATACCGATAGCGATCCTACCCGAAGGGTCGGCAGCGATACCGATTAAGAGCGTTAGCTGCGGGTGCTCACTTTCATGAACTGCACACGTTCATACCCCGCCGGGTTCGCCGCGCGCTCCTGCGCCATCTTCCCGCGGAAGGCCGCGACACTGTCGAAATTGTGGCGCTGCATCCAGTCCTCGATCTCGGCATTGATGCTGCCAATGCGCGACATGCCCTGACGATAGAGCGCGCTGCAAACCTGCACCGCACTCGCGCCCGCCAGGATCATCTTGACTGCCGTGATACCGTCGTGCACGCCGGTGGTGGTGGCGATGTCGCAGTCCACGTGCTCGCTCAGAATGGCCGTCCAGCGCAGGGGAAGGGTGTGCTCGCCGGGCTGACTCAGCGTCTCGGCGGGAACGACGCTCAAGTTCTCGGCGTCAAAATCCATGCGCACAAAACGATTGAAGAGCACCAGCGCGTCCACATGGTGGCTGAGGGTCTTCATGGTGCGCGCCAGGCCGGAGAAGTAGTTGCCCAGCTTGAGGGCCACGGGAATCTTCACTTGCTCCTTGACCTTGCGGGCGATGTCGAGAATCAGCTGCTCGTTGTCCTCGCCTGTGCGACGCGGATCGGAGGGCAGCACGAAGAGGTTCAGCTCGATGCCTGCGGCACCGGCGGCTTCCACGCGCTTGGCAAACTCGATCCAGCTACCGGCACTGCTGCAGTGAATGCTGGCGATCACCGGAATTCCCACCTGGGCCTTGCAGTCGCTGATCAGGCGCAGGTATTCGTCCACCGCGTTCTCGCGCCCGTATTGCAGAATGTACTCCGCAGCTTCGGCGTGCCACCAGGCGCTTTCGCCCGCGTCAGCCACGCCCTGGGAGGCGGCTTCGATCTGCTCCTCGAAAATGGACTTCAGCACAACCGCGCCCGCGCCCGCTTCTGCACAGCGGCGCACGTCTTCGACGGTCTGGGTCAGGCCGGAACTGCTGACAATCACAGGATTGTTCAACTTGAGTCCCATATAAGTGGTGGTCAGCTTGCTCACGTATTCCTCCGGTTTAGAGGCTACAAGATTCCAAAGCAGGCCGTGTTTTGTCAAGGGAAAGGGCGCCGGAAGCGGGCTTTTGCACAAGAAACCCGTGCTTTTCTCAGCTGTGCACGACGCGGGATCGGCTCCGACTTGTACGCACACGCGCTCGTAAGGGCCGCCAAGGGCAGCTGAAAGCGGTACATTGCAGGGGTCAAGGGAGATCGCCGAATGAGAATTCGTTTGCTGATACTACTGCTCTACCTGGTGCCCACGCTAGCTGCGGGCACGATGCGTGATACAATCCACAGTTTCTTGAGCGAGCGCCAGTGGCTGATGCAGGAGGACAGCACGGCTGGAGTGTATCACGGTGCTTTCATCGGCGCAGAAGGCCGCTGGCCTACGTTATTGGTGGTACGCGATGAGCTGCAGACGCTGGCTTTCTTCTCGCTGCTGGAGGATCCCGTGCCGGAAAGCCGTCGAGCCGATGTGGCCGACTGGATTGCCCAGACCAACTACGGACTGCTATCGGGCAGTTACGAAATGGATCACGTCAGCGGTGAGCTGCGTCTGCGTACGGGACTTGTGTTACAAGGACAGGCGCTGACGCCAGAGCTGCTGGAAGGCCTGCTCTACGTGAATGTGTCGCTGATGGACCGCTACTGGCCTGAACTGCAGCAGGTGATTGCGAGCGCGGCCAAGTGAGGGGATGCAGCGGACAGGAGGAAAAATGAACGTGATGGAGGCTCTGCTGTCGCGGCGCAGTGTGCGACGCTACACGGCTCAACCGGTGGAAGAGGAGAAACTGGAGCAGCTGTTGCGCGCGGCAATGGCTGCACCATCTGCAGGCAATCAGCAACCCTGGCAGTTTCTGGTGATACGCGATCGGCGCACCCTGGATCGCATCTGCGAATTTCATCCCTACGCGCAGATGTGTCACGAGGCAGGTCTGGCGATCCTGGTCTGCGGTGATACGTCCTTTGAACGACACGAGGGCTTCTGGGTGCAGGATTGCAGCGCGGCGACGGAGAATCTGCTGCTGGCGGCTCACGGCCTTGGACTGGGCGCGGTCTGGGTGGGCGTGTACCCGCGTGCGGAGCGGGTGGACGCTTTACATGCGCTGTTTCAGATGCCCGAATCCGTTGTCCCTTTTTGCATTGTCGCCATCGGGTATCCCGCAGAAGAAAAGCAACAGGTGAATCGCTATCAGGCTGAGCGCGTGCATAGCGAAGCATGGGGGAATGTGAAGTGAAAAACGACAATCGACGCCAACTGGCAGCAGGCCTGCTGGTTGTGCTGGGACTCACGCTGTTCGTGTTACAATTCGTGCTGCTCTCCGCGCAGGGCTTTGTTCTGCTGGCCGTGGGCGGACTCTTTCTGGCCTACTGGGCCGTGAGACATTCCAGCACCTATCTGATGTCCGGCTGTCTAGTAGCCGCCGTGGGCGCGAGTCAACTGCTCAGGTCGCACTGGCCGCACATGCAGGACACCATGGGGTTGTCGCTGGGCATCGCCTTTCTGCTGATGTATGTCCTGGATCGTCTGACCGACGACAAGGCCTCCTGGTGGCCGCTGATCCCGGGTTTTGTGCTACTGATCCGTGGCGCCGACAGCAATTTCCCCACTTTGGGCGGGCTGCTACACAAGGGGTGGCCGCTGCTGCTGGTGCTGGCTGGTCTCTGGATCTGGAACCGTCGGAAGGATTCTTTTGCAGACGAGAAGGATGAATTTTGACCTGGATGGATTGGGCGGTCCTGGCCGCATACCTGCTGCTGAGCCTGGGTCTCGGCCTACGTCTGCTGAAACGACAAACTGGTGCGGATGAGTACTTTCTCGCCAGCCGCAGCATGAGCTGGTGGGCGCTGGGCTTGTCGGTGATGGTCACCGCCTTTTCGGCCATCAACTACACAGCTTTCGCGGGTGAAGTGTACAAGCAGGGCCTCTACGTCTTCTTGTCGGTGCCCGTCTTTCTGCTCATCGGCTGGCCTGTGTCACGCTGGGTGCTGCCGTTCTGGTCGGCACTGCGTGTGACAAGCGCTTATGAAGTGCTGGAGGGCTGCGGCGGCCCGCGACTGCGCAAGCTGGGAGCGCTGACCTTTCTGATCTGGCACCTCTTTTGGGTGGCGACCTTGCTCTATGTTCCTGCAAAAGTGCTGGCGCTGATTACTGGCTGGCCGCTCTGGCAGCTCGTGTTACTGATCGGCGTTGTGGCTGTGGTTTACACCAGCCTGGGCGGCATGCGCGCCGTTGTCTACACCGATGTAATGCAGTTCGTCGTGCTGGCGGGTGGGCTACTATTCGCAGTGGTGATAGCGGCGAAGGGCGTCGGTGGTTTTGGTCAACTGCTGCGTGATACGGCCGCCCACAATGGTCTGCGCCCCTTCTATCCCTGGGATCCGCAGGTGCTCAGCCTGAATCCGCAGATTCGTATCACACTGCCCAGCGCGCTCATCGGCACCTTTGTCGCCTTCCTTTCCCGCTATGGAGTGGACCAGGTCGTGGTGCAGCGCTGGTTTGCCGCGCGCGACCTGCGTCAGGCACGGCGCGCCTTCTGGCTGAACGCCTTTGCCGCAGTCTTTGCCCTCAGCCTGCTGGCGCTTTTCGGCTTTGCCATTGCCGCCCATAGCCGTATCACGGGACTAGCCGCTCCCGCGCCCATGGCGCACTTTGCCGCACTGGTGCGCGATCTGCCCGCTGGGATCACTGGTTTGCTGACAGCTGGATTACTGGCGGCCGCCATGTCCAGTCTGGATAGCGGAATCAACTCGCTGTGCGCGGTCACCGTGCGCGACCTGTTGCCGCTGCGGCGCGAGCCCTCCATGTTCCAACTGAGACTGCTGACCCTGAGCTTCGGCCTGCTGGCCACACTGGGGGCGCTTTATGTGGGCAGACTAGGCAGTCTCTTTGTCATTGCCAACCGTGTGCTCAACGGCCTGGGAGCTCCGCTGCTGGCGCTCTTTCTCGTGGCGCTCTTTATGCCGCGCATTTCGTCGCGTGCGCTGTTCTGGGGAGGTTTGAGCGGAGTGGCGATGAGCATTCTCATCAGCTTTCGTGTTCAGCATCTCGCCTTGCACTATTATGCTGTAGTCAATTTGCTGGTCAGCCTGGCTGCGCTGTTTGCGTGTGGTCTCCCCGATCTGCTCAAGAAACGTTCTCTTCCACCCTCACGCCTGGCTTGGACGTGGAAGGGCGTGATACAGGCCCATTCGCGGAATCCCCTTGCTTGATGTAGCACGAGCCCCTGGCTCCTGCATCCGGATCCGAAAGGAACTCTTCATGAATCGAACCAAAATCGTCTGCACTCTAGGTCCCGCCAGCCGCAGCCCTGAAACGCTGGAGCGTCTGCTGAAGGCTGGCATGAACGTCGTCCGGCTGAACTTCTCCCATGGGACCCACGCGGAGCACGGCGAGAGTATCGAGATGATTCGCAGCGTGGCCGCGCGACTGGGATATCCCGTAGCCATTTTACAGGATCTGGCCGGTCCCAAAATCCGCATCGGCACCATTCCCGAAGGCCCGGTAACGCTGAAGGCAGGACAGAATTATGTGCTGACTTCGCGCGATGTGGTGGGCAACGCAGAGGAAGTCGGTCTGGGCTTCCGTGATCTTCCCGCCCAGGTCAAGGGCGGTGATACACTGTTGCTAGCCGATGGTGCACTGGAAATGACCGTGACACAAGTTCACGGTCAGGATATTCATTGCAAGGTGATTACCGGCGGCGAGCTGAGCAGCCACAAGGGCATCAACCTGCCGGACCGCAGTTTGCGCACGCCCATTCTGACCGACAAGGATCGCAAGGATCTCACCTTCGGTTTGTCACACGGCGTGGATTTCGTCGCGCTATCCTTCGTACGCAGTGCTGAGGATGTGCGCCAGGTGTTGCAGATCATGCATTACGCCGGGCGTCGCGTGCCCGTTATCGCCAAGATCGAGAAGCACGAAGCGCTGGATCACATCGACGAAATCATGGAGCTGGTGGACGGCATCATGATTGCGCGCGGCGATCTGGGCGTCGAGATTCCGTTGGAGCAGGTGCCGGCAGTGCAGAAGCGGCTGATTCAGCTCTGCAACCAGGTGGGAAAGCCGGTGATTACCGCCACGCAGATGCTCAAGTCGATGGTGGACAGCCCGCGACCGACGCGTGCCGAAGCAACGGATGTGGCCAACGCCATCCTCGATGGCACCGACGCCGTGATGCTCTCGGAAGAGACCGCTGTGGGTCATGATCCGGTGCGTGCAGTGGAAGTCATGGCGCGCATTGCCAATGCCACCGAAGCCGGTTTCCCGCATCGCGAGTGGCGCTCGCGCTTCGAACGTCGAGGCATAGGTGGTGACTCCCCCGAAGAGGCAGTTGCCGGAGCCGCCTGCCAGATTGCCGAGCAGCTCTCCAGCCGTGCCATTCTAACCTGTACGCAGTCCGGTTCAACGGCACAGCTTGTAGCACGGCATCGTCCGCGGATGACTGTTTACGGACTTACGCCCAACGAGGAAACCTTCCGGCGTCTCACGCTGGTCTGGGGTGTCACGCCGGTCTTGATGGAGCTGGAGGACGAAGCCGGTTCGCTTGCGGACGCGGCGCGTGCCGTGGTCTGTCGTCGGCAGCTGGTGCCTCCCGGTGAGACCATGGTCCTGACGGCGGGTGTTCCGCTGCAGCAACCCGGTACTACCAACTTGATTCGCGTGTTACATTCAAAATGATCGCGATAGCCTTTGTTACTTTGGCCAATCACGGATGAGGGCTAATCTCCGCCTCCGGGCGGACCAATCTGCGAGGATCGTATGACGAAGATGAGCGTGTTGCGGCTTTTGGCAACGAGTGTAGTAGCGGGCGTAGTGCTCGTTTCCTGTGGCGGAACGCCGGAAGTCAAGACGCTGACCAGTGATGAGCAGCGCGAGAGCTATGCCATGGGCGTGGACATGGGCGGCTATCTGACGGATATGCCCTTCAAATTGGACGAAGCGGCTTTCGTTCAGGGCTTGCGTGATACACTGCATGCGTCGGGCGTGAAACTGAGCGCGGACGAAGTGCAGCAACTGGTGACCAGTGTTCGTCGCGAGATATCAGAGAACCGGAAGAACCGGGCAAAGGAGGAATCCATGGCGCAGGCGGCTGCGGGAAAAGAGTATCTGGAGAAGAACGGCAAGAAGGAGGGCGTTACCACGACGGCTTCCGGTTTGCAGTATGAAGTACTGACCATGGGTGACGGCGCCAAGCCGAAAGCCTCGGATATGGTTACCGTGCACTACGAGGGCATGCTGACGGATGGTACTGTTTTTGACAGTTCCGTCGAGCGTGGCGAGCCGGCCAGTTTCCCGCTGAACGGCGTGATCCGCGGCTGGACCGAGGGTCTGCAACTAATGCCCGTGGGCAGCAAGTTCCGCTTCACCATTCCTTCCGAGCTGGGTTACGGCGATCGTGGAGCCGGCAACGTGATTCCCGGCGGCGCGGTACTGGTTTTTGATGTGGAACTGCTCGGCATCGGCGAGTAGTCATCGAGTCGAATTGTATCACGGGGGGCTACGGCTCCCCGTTCCATTTCTGGTATTCTATGGAAGCAGAGTTATTCCTTCATCTTCTGAATTCCCTCAAGAGCCCCGTAATGTTTTGTGACACAGAGCATGTGATACGCTGGATGAATCGCGCAGCCATTGCGCATTACACCGGCGGTGCAAGTCTTCTGGGAAGCAGTGTGCTGGCGTGTCACAGCGAGCGTTCCTGCGAGCAGATTCACGAAGTCTTTGCACGCATGCAGCAGGGGTTGGACGAAGAGCTGATCTCCGACAACGAGCGTCGCCGCATCTACATGCGTGCCGTGCGCGATGATGAAGGACGATTGATCGGCTACTACGAACGCTACGAGGTGCCCCGTGGCCAATGACCTGCTGCTTGTAGCACATAGAGGCCTCTCGGCGCGTGCGCCTGAGAACACTATTCCTGCCTGCGAACTTGCCTGGCGCGAAGGCTGTCGTGCCGTTGAAGTGGATCTGCGCCTCAGCGAAGATGGCGTCCTGCATTTGTCTCACGATGAGGAGTTAACCCGCTGCTGCGGTGTGCCGGTTCGTCTGAAAGAACTGAGCGCGCGCGCCCTCAGCCTGCTGGACGCGGGGGCGGGTTTTGATTCTGCCTTTCGTGCTACACGGTTGCCGACCCTGGAGGACCTGCTGCGTGCCCGTCCGTCGCGTACCCAGTTGCTGCTGGAGTTGAAAGAGGGACCGGAGCTGGTATCACCGCTGGCGGCGACCCTCAATCGTCATGGATTGATTCCAGGCGATTATCTGCTGATCTCATTCCAACCCGCGACCTTGATTGCGGCCAAACAGGCACTGCCCGGTTGCCGAACACTGCGTCTTGCGGAATTCGAGGAGTGGACAGCGCCCGGTGGTCTGGCGCGACTTGCCATCGGCGCCCGGGAGCAGGGCTTCAACGGTCTCAATCTGGGGTACCGGCCCGGTGTATCACTGGACGAAGTGCGTCGCGTCTGCCGCGATTACCAGTTGCTGCTTGGTTTCTGGACGGTGGACGATGCTGCTCACGCGCACGCCCTGGCGCTTCCCGATGTGCACTTCATCACCAGCAACGACCCCGTCGCACTGGGAATGCCGGAACTACTCGCCCGTTCCTGAACCCGGTTCATTGCGTATATTGGGCATGAACCCGAGAGGGAACCGGCCTACCTGAGCCGTCGAGAGTGGAGGATCCATGAGTTATCACAACGTGTTGTCGGGGGAGAAAGCCCCCACCACCTTGAACCAGGCCTTTTTACGCACCGTCGCCGCTCACCCCGAGCGCGAGGCCTATTCCGTGCGCCAGGGCGATGCCTACGTAGGCATCAACTGGGCCGAGGCAGCTGAGCGCGTGAGACAAATCGCTGCCGGGTACAATGCCCTGGGCCTTGTGCGCGGCGATCGCGTGGCCATTCTTTCAACCAACATGCCTGAGTGGGCGCTGTCGGATTACGCCTGCTCCTTCACGGGGATGCCGCTGGTGCCGCTCTATCCCAATCTGCCCAGCAATCAGCTGCAGCAGATCATGGAAGATTGCGGCGCGCGTGTGATCCTGGTGCAGGACCGCAAGCAGCTGGAAAAAGTATTACGCGTCATCGATCAGTTGCCCGCGCTGGAGTTCATCGTGATGCTGCCCAACGAGGGCGTGCGCGATGGTGAAGAGCGCATGCTTTGCTGGCAGGATCTGCTGGAGCGGGGTCAGCAGTGGAACAAGCAGCATCCCGGCGAGATCGACAGAGTGGCGGCGAGTATCACGCCCGAGGACGTCTTCACTTTCATATACACCTCGGGAACGACCGGCAAGCCCAAGGGTGTGATGCTGTGTCACCGCAATGTCATCAGCAACCTGTGTGACGCGCTGGATCGATTCGGCCCCTTGCCCACGGACGTGTTCCTTTCCTTCCTGCCGCTGTCACACGTTTTCGAGCGTCTGGCGCAGAACTTTGGCATGGTGGTGGGCGGTGCTACACGCTATGCGCGCAGCATCCTGACTGTCGGCGAGGATCTGCCGGTGGCGCGGCCAACAATACTAGTCAGCGTGCCCCGTCTGATGGAGAAGGTCTGGGCTAACATTCTGGATCAGGCCAAGCGCGGCCCCAGACTCAAGTACGAGATCTTTCTCTGGTGCGTGCGTGTGGGTCTGGCGACCATTCGCCGCAAGACCGATGGGCGCATGATCCATCCAGGACTGAAGCTGGCGGGCAAAATCGCCGACCGGCTGCTCTACAGCAAGATCCGCACGAAGTTCGGTGGACGTCTTCGCTTGGCTGTTGCCGGTGGCGCGCCTATGCAGGAGGGCCTGGGCGAGAAGCTGCAGGCTGTCGGTATCACGGTGGTCGAGGGCTATGGCATGACCGAGACCAGCCCGGTGATCGCCGCCAATTCGCCTGACGAGAATCGCTTTGGCAGTGTGGGAAGGCCTTTTCCATCCGCGCAGGTGAGGATTGCCAAGGACGGCGAGATTCTGACCAAGGGCCCGCACGTGATGGTGGGCTATTTCAACAATCCCGCTGAGACCGCCGCCGCCATCAAGGACGGCTGGATGCACACCGGCGACATCGGCTATCTGGATCACGACGGCTTCTTGCACATCACCGATCGCAAGAAGAACATGATCGTCACCTCCGGCGGCAAGAACATTGCGCCGCAGCCCATTGAGTTTGCGCTGGCGAGCAGTCCCTACATCGAGCAGGTGATGCTGGTGGGCGAGAAGCGCAACTTCATCAGCGCGCTGATCGTGCCCAACTACGAGCTGCTGCGTCGCGATTTGAACCTGGGCGAGGGCGCCGACCTACCGCCGACGGAGGAGATTGCCGCGCATCCCGAAGTCTACGAGCTGATCGACAAGGAGATTCAGCGCCTGTCGACGGATCTGGCGCAGTACGAGCGTGTGCGTCGCTTCTCGATCCTGGGTAGCGAGTTCAGCATTGAGACCGGCGAGTTGACGCCGAGCCTCAAGATCAAGCGCCATTTCGTGCTGGAGAAGTATAGCGAGGTGATCGAGGGCATGTATCTGACCAGCGACCATAAAGATCGTGTGGAGCCGAAGGTCTCTTCTTCTTAATCGGTATCGGTATCGGTATCGATATCGCTATCGCTGCCGACCCTGCGGGTCGATCCGACTCCTTCGTAGTCGGATCGAGTCCTAGGATTTGTATCACACTGGAGCGGGTGAAAGCCCGCTCTTTCTCTCGTCTCGCGGCGCCTCCCAACCATCGCGCAGCACGGCGTCCACCGCTTCCGCATACTTCCGGCCTATAGTTGTGAGGGAAGAAGTCGCGCATTCAGCGATCCTTTGATCGACGAATGCGTGTTGGGCGCGGCTTCTTCGAGGTGCTTTGGCCACAGGACGAAGCACCCAAGTGCACCAGCTGGTGGACGCATATGTAGATGTGACTTGCAAGGCTTTGGCACTCTGTAACCCTTGGCCTTGCGGCCATTTGGGTGAGCTGGCTGAGGGGGTGAGTGGCTATAGGGCCGAAGAATCGGCAGCCGATGCTTGGTCTTCCATTCGGCAGGAAGCCCTGAAGGTTAGGAGAGGATTTCTCGCGAATTCGTAGCGCTGCGCTTCAGCTTCGACAACGTGCGAGCACTTTTCGAGGTGCTTCGCGAATAGGATCAGGTAGTGAGATAACCCTTTGCGACAGCCCAATTGTTCTGATCCGTCAGAATGTGCTGACACGGCGCGCGGTGGAATCCTACATTCCTGTATCACAATCACAGGCGAGGACACATGCACAAGAGTTCTGGTATTGCACCGCGCTGGATCACTCTGACTCTCATACTGATCGCGTTTCTGTTCACAGATGCCGGGGCGACTATCCATTGTGTCGATTCGCTCAACACGGATCTACAATCTGCCCTCGATGCCTGCCAGTCAGGCGACACTGTGCTGGTGAGTCGCGGCACCTACTTCGGACAGTTCCAGCTTCCCGAATGCAGCATGCATTTGTATTCCCGCCATGTACTGACGCAGGACACACTGGATGTAGAGGAGACGATCCTGGATGGGGAGTATGGGGGATCGGTGCTTACAGGATCGGAAGGTGCCTTTCACTACGACATTCAGGGCTTCACTGTTACCCATGGGCAAGGCCACTACTACCACGATGGATTACCGCGGCACTTGGCAGGGGGAATACACCTGTATTACTTCGAAGTACTGCGGTTGGATCACTGTGTGATTCGTGACTGTGATACCGATGGCTTTGAAGGTGCAGCTCTAAGTCAGATACAAAGCACCCCGACGCTTCCACGTCAAGTTTCAATTTCGAATGTAACACTTATTGACCTTCAACAGCTTGAAACTGTACACTCTACCAACTCAAACAAGGGTGCAATCAGCACCTATGCCGATTCCCTTACTGTTCGCAACCTAAGAGCTTACACGGTGAATACTGAAGGATTCTGCGTCCTTCGTAGTTCTGCAGCGTACTATCTGGAGCTATGTGGTATTCAGATTCACGGTATGGCCATTTCTGACGGTATCATGTTGAATGTAGCGTCTTGGAGGGGGTGCGTTCTGCAAGATCTCAGCATGAGCAACTGCGAAATTGCGGCTCCCTGGAATGATGGTTATGGTGGAATTGCCCGGCTCTGTCAGGTCTTTTCTGATACTCTTCTTTTAACCGTACGCAATGTGTCGTTTGATACTTGCCGACTAACAGGCTACCATGGGGCTAGCTACCCCGGTAGCGATTGCGGAATTAGTTTCTCGGCCGCGCACATGGACATAGATTCGGTCACACTGAGCAATTGCCACACGGATTTTGGTAGCCTGCTGGGTTTCGGGGGAATTGATGGCGACACAGAGCGTCGTGTAGACCGAATCAGCCATCTGCGTGTTGACGGGTGCTCGTATGGCCAGGAAGTGTACCAGGGCGATCCAGATGACCACGAAATCATCGGCCCATTAGTCATGACAGGGATGGATCTGGTCGACTGCAGTTTTACGAACAATGTGGGCGTAGGGCGTGAGCATACCGGGACCAATAACACGATACTTAGCCTGGTAAGGGCGACTTCGGGCGCACTGGATACCCTTCAGCTCAAGCGTCTTCGCTTTGAAAACAACCTGGTGATTGACCGCGACAACTACGCAACCGGGAGCTTCTGGGGACCCAATCTTGGACGCTCGCTGCTCATTTATAGTGGCCAGATATGCCCTACTATCATCATGGATAGTTGCCAGTTCATTGAGCAGCGCCAGCCGAATTGGATCCCCGAGCGGCCCGACCCGAACCTGATTGGCAAGGTTGGAAACACGGTGTACATACGAGACGGGGCCAACCTCGTCGTGCAGGACTGCCTGTTTCAGGGGATAGATGACGGCGGTTTGTTCGCCGTTTGTGAAGGGAACATCAAGCTGGAGAATTGCCAGTTCATCGACGTGGATCGATACTCTTGTGTCGCTGCAGCGTCTTACCAGGATTCAGGCGATGGGGGTGTTCTTGAGTTTTCGAATGTCCTAGTGCAAAACTCGTGTCAACACGACTGCCAGCGCCCTGACCCTGAGAACAGCAATCAACACGCAATTGATGTTGGAGGCGAGTTGAGAGCCACTATTAGAAACTGTACTATCACTGGATGTAGCCAGATAAACCTAATTGGCACTGAACGCTGTGGAGTAGCTTCACCTGAGATAGCTTTCACGAATTGCGCGTTGATCGAGAACGAGTATGAGCACTGGAGTCCTGAATGGAGTTATGGCGGCGAAGTGTACGAATATTGCATGCTTCAAGAGCCCCGATCAGGCACAAACAATCTGGTCGCAGTGGCTCCCCGCTTCGATCTTGAGCTTGGCGCACCCTATCTGGCATCTGATTCCCCCTGCATCGACGCTGGAGATCCTGAAGCGGCCTACAACGACATCGAAGACCCCGACGCTCCCGGCTTTGCTCTCTGGCCTTCCCAAGGCGGCCTGCGCAATGACATTGGCTTTACAGGCGGACCTTTTGCCGCCGTGTTTGAGACCGTTGGAGTATCGCCTACCGAGCATGCGTTTCCCAGCTCCCCCACGCTGGAGGATGCCTACCCCAATCCCTTCAACCCGGTGACCACCATTCCCTTCACCCTGCCACGGCCGGGCCACTTCACCCTGCAGGCCTACAACCTTCGCGGCCAGCTCGTCCAGACCCTGGCCGACACAGACTTCCCCGCCGGCGAACACATCGCCCGCTTCGACGCCAGCCATCTTGCCAGCGGCGTCTACCTGATCAGCCTGCGTGGAGAAGGCGTGGTGAAGACGAGGAAAACGCTGCTTCTTAAGTGACATGACCGTGAGCAAAACATGAAGGCCAGAAGGAGATTCCTCGCGAATTCGCGGTGTTGCCATTCAGCTCACGCTACGTGCGAGAAATCTCCGAGGTGTCGGGGACGAATTCCACGACACACTAGCGCCAAAGGCGCGATTCGATCCTAGCTGGGGGCGACGCCCCTAGCTGATGTGCGGCAATACCACGATCCCGCCGACTCGAAACCGAGTCGGACTCCGAAATCGATACCGAGTACCGATACCGATACCGATTCAAATGAGAAAGTTCAACCATCTCTTCTGATATTATGTGGTTTTTCGCCACCGACTGGAGGAGCAATGGCTGACTATAAACAGGCCGGCGTAGACATCGACGCAGGCGAAGCGCTGGTACACCGCATCAAGCCCTACGTCGCTGAGACGCGCACCGCGGGAAGTCTGGGCAAGCTGGGAGCCTTCGGCGGATTCTTTCGCGCCGACTTCGGCAAGCTGAAGGAACCCGTGCTGGTGGCCAGTGTGGACGGCGTCGGCACCAAGCTCAAGATCGCGCACACCAGCGGCGTGCATCACACGGTGGGCCAGTGCCTGGTCAATCATTGTGTCGACGACATTCTGGCCTGCGGCGCGCGACCCCTGTTCTTTCTGGACTACTACGCCACCGGCCGCCTGGACGTGGATGCCGCCAGCGAGGTGATACGCGGTTTCACCATCGCCTGCCGCGAAAACGGCTGCGCGCTCATCGGCGGTGAGACGGCCGAGATGCCCGGTCTTTACAATGGTGATGAATACGACCTTTCCGGCACCATTGTTGGTGTGGTGGATCGCGAAGCCATCATCGACGGCAGCCGCATCGAGGAAGGTGATACACTGCTGGCGCTGCCTTCCACCGGTCTGCACACGAATGGCTACAGCCTGGCGCGCCACGTGCTGCTGGGCGAGAACGCGCTGCCGCTGGAGTACGAGGTGGAGCCCGGTGTATCACTTCGTGATGCGCTGTTGGCCGTGCACCGCAGCTATCTGAAGCCGGTGACGGGCCTGCTTGACGCGGGTGTGGAGATTCGCGGCATCAGCCATATCACTGGTGGCGGCATCTTTGGTAACACGAAGCGCGTGTTACCCGAGGGCCTGTGGATTGAAATCGATGAGGCGGCCTGGCAATGGCCCGCCCTTTTTCGCCTGCTGCAGGAGCGCGGCGCGATCTCCCACGACGAGATGTTTCGCGCTTTCAACCTGGGCATTGGCATGATCCTGATCCTTTCGCCCACGCAGGCCGAAGTGGCCCGCACGAAGCTGGCGGAGGCAGGAGAGCGAGTGATCGAACTGGGGCGCGTGATACGCCGCGCGTAGAGACGACGCGTGATACAGCCCCGCAAGCGACCTTTGGTCAGGAGACAGACGACGATGATTTCCTCTGCGCAAATCCGCAGCGACTTTCTAGAGTTCTTCCGCGAGCGTGGTCACGAGGTCGTGGCCAGTAGCCCTGTAGCTCCCAAGGACGATCCTACCCTGCTGTTCGCCAACGCTGGCATGAACCAGTTCAAGGATGTCTTTCTGGGAACCGGCAGCCGTCCCTACACGCGCGCCGCTTCCACGCAGAAGTGCCTGCGCGTGTCGGGCAAGCACAACGATCTTGAGGAAGTGGGCCGTGATACTTATCACCACACGCTCTTCGAGATGCTGGGCAACTGGTCCTTTGGCGATTACGGCAAGCGCGAGGCCATTACATGGGCCTGGGAGCTGTTGACCAAGGTTTGGGGCCTGCCCAAGGACAAGCTCTACGCCACCGTGTTTGAAGGTACGGACGACGTGCCCTTTGATCAGGAAGCCTGGGATATCTGGGAGCAGGAAACCGACATTCCCAAGGATCACATCCTGAAGGGCAGTCGCAAGGACAACTTCTGGGAAATGGGTGATACAGGACCCTGCGGCCCCTGCACCGAGATTCATATCGATCGTGGCGAGCGCTTCGGTAAGCTGGATCCCAAGACCTGCTTCGTCAATACGGATCACGCGCGCTTCATCGAGCTCTGGAATCTGGTTTTCATCGCGTATCACCGCGACGAAGAGGGCGTGTTACACGAGTTGCCCGCCAAGCACGTGGATACGGGCGCCGGCTTCGAGCGTCTGGCCGCCGTGCTACAGGATCGCGATTCCAACTACGATACCGATGTCTTCCAGCCGCTGATTCAGCGCGTTGCCGAACTCTCCGGCGTCAAGTACAGCGAGGAGACTGGTACTCCTCATCGTGTGATCGCGGATCACATTCGCGCCCTTTCCTTTGCCATCGCCGACGGCGCTCTGCCATCCAATGAAGGTCGCGGCTACGTGCTACGCCGCATTCTGCGTCGTGCTGCGCGATTCGGCCGCGAGTTGGGCTTCACCGAGCCTTTCCTGAGCGAGCTGGCGGCTACGCTGGCCGAGTGCATGGGCGAATCCTTCCCGGAACTGCCTGCACAATTGTCGCTGGTTCAGGAAGTGCTGCGCAGCGAGGAAGAGAGCTTCGGTCGTACGCTGGATCGTGGTTTGGACCTCTTTGCTGACCTGGAGCGCAGACTGCGTCGTGCAGGCGCAAGCGAGATTCCGGGTGAAGAAGCCTTTCGTCTGTACGACACTTTCGGTTTTCCGCTAGACCTGACGCAGCAGATGGCCGCCGAGCGAGGCCTGACAGTGGACGCCGCAGGCTTCGATGCCGAGATGCTCAAGCAGCGTGAGCAGAGCCGTGATGCACGACGCAAGACCGTGATCCAACAGGCGGGTCCCTGGCAGGATGTTCACACGGGTACCGGCACTTTTGTGGGTTACGATCTGCTGGAAACCAGTACCGAAATTTTGCGCTGGCGGGAAGCGGGTGAAGATCGTATCGAGTTGGTGCTATCCCAGACTCCCTTCTACGCGGAGAGCGGTGGACAGGTGGGCGATCGCGGCGTGATCCGTGGCGATGCCTGGCAGCTTGTGGTGGACGCGTGTTACAAAGAGGACGATCAGGTGATCCACGGCGGAAGCGTTCGCGGTTCCTTTGAACCCACAGCGCTTGTGAGTGCCGAGGTCGCCGCCGATCTGCGTCACGCCACCGAACGAAATCACACGGCCACGCATCTGCTGCAGGCTGCTCTGCGGCAAGTGCTGGGCGATCACGTGCAGCAGGAGGGTTCGCTGGTGGAGCCGGGCCGCCTGCGCTTTGACTTCCGTCACACGCGCCGCATGGAGCTGGACGAAATCGAGCGCGTCGAGCGCATCGTTCACGAAATGATGATGGCCGACAAACCGCTTCGCGTGTCACAGAGCACCTATGATGACGCCGTTGCTCGCGGTGTAACCGCCCTCTTCGGTGAGAAATACGGTGACCGCGTGCGCGTGGTGGAAGTGCCCGGCTATTCGGCCGAACTCTGCGGTGGTACACACCTGGTGTCCACGGGACAGCTGGGTGGCTTCGCCATTACAACGGAGAGCAGCGTCGCGGCGGGTATCCGGCGTGTGGAGGCTGTTACCGGCAAGGCGGCTCGCCAGCTGGTGCAGGAGCAGCGTCGCAGCCTGGAGCGCATTCGTGATACACTGGGCAGTCACGGTAGCGACGAAGTGGAAAAGCTGCGCAAGCTGCTGGAAGAGAAAAAGGAGCTGCAGCGCGAACTGAATCGTCTGCGCGAAGAGTTGGCTATGGCTCAGGCCGCTGAGGCCATGGGCGAAGCGCTGGAAGTAAATGGTGTGGCCATTCAGACCGTGCGCAGCGATGGTGCAGACATGAATCAGCTCAAGGGCATGTGTGACAAATTGCGCGAGGGCGGACAGGAACTGGTGGCTCTTTGCGCTGCGGTCACCGATGACAAACCAATGCTTGCGGTTGTCGTCAGCGATGGCGTGATTGCCAAGCACGGGATCAAGGCCGGTGATCTGGTCCGCGAGCTGGCACCGCTGGTTGGCGGCGGTGGCGGTGGTCGTCCCCAGTTGGCCACAGCGGGTGGAAAGAACGCAGCGGGAATGGATGAAGTACTCAAGCACTTTGTGTCACGGGTAACAGATCTGCTGCAGAAAGGTTGAGCATGACCCTCACTCTCGGGCCCATCGAGCAGCAACTGCGAGAACGGGCACAATCACAACCGCAACTACTGTTGCTGATCGATCCCGATGATCGCGGGCGTGCGCTGGCTGAACAACTGCAATCCCTACCCGAATCTCTGATGCCCGATGCCTGGCTGGTGGGCGGCAGTATGCTGCACAATGGCCACAGTAGCGAAGTGGTGCAGGCGCTGCGTCCCACAAAAACGCCAGTGTTGCTTTTTCCCGGTGATGCGGGACAGCTGTGTGACGACGCCGACGGTATCCTCTTTCACACCTTGCTGTCGGGGCGCAATTCGCAGTATTTGATTGGTGAGCAAGTCAAGGCCGCGCCGCGCGTTTTCGCCGCAGGCCTGGAGTGCTTGCCCACCGCCTACATGCTGGTCGAGAGTGAGCGACTAACCTCCGCACACTACATCAGTGCTACAATGCCGCTGCCGCGATGTGCGCCCGAACTGGCTGCCGCACACGCATTAGCAGCACGCGCGCTTGGTCTGCGCCTGCTCTATCTGGACGCAGGTAGCGGAGCACCGGAGCCGGTGGCCGCGGACATGATCCGCGCGGTCCGCGAGGTCTGGCCCGGTCTGCTGCTAGTGGGTGGCGGTTTGCGCACTTGCGAGGATCTCTGCGTAGCCTGCCGCGCAGGAGCCGATGCGGTTGTCGTCGGCACAGCGCTGGAAGAGGAGCAGGATCTGCCCTTGCTGATCGATCGCATCCGCGCTTTTCGGCAGGCACTGATCGAGTGTCGCCACGAAGCCTGAAGGAGAGTACCATGATTGACGTCGCCGCCAATTTTCGTGAGACAGCCGGGCTGCTGGAGGCTCTAGCCAAGGATTCCGTGACACAGGTTCAGGCTGGTGCCCGTTTACTGGCTGACACATTAGCCGCTGGCGGCAAGGTGATGTTCTGCGGAAACGGAGGAAGCGCCGCTGACAGTCAGCATCTGGCCACGGAGCTTGTCGTACGATTAAGCTCGGCTTTTCCGCGACGAGCCCTTCCGGGACTGGCGCTGACAACGGATACTTCGTTGCTTACCGCCTGCGCCAATGACTTCTCTTTTGAGCAGATCTTCGCGCGGCAGGTGGAAGCACTGGGTCAAAGCGGCGATTGCCTGGTGGCCATTAGCACCAGCGGTAACTCGGGCAACGTGGTTGCGGCAGTAAAGGTCGCCCACGAGCGTGGAATTCGCGTGCTGGGACTGCTGGGCGGAGATGGCGGCAGCCTGGCGCCGCTGTGTGACGTGGCGCTGGTTGTACCCGCCCGTGATCCAGGTCGCGTGCAGGAGTGTCACATTGCCCTTGGCCACAACCTGATCGCACTGACGGAGCGGGAAGTCTGCTAACATGCTTGTACTTAATGGTCCCCTATTGGCGCTGCTGGGAGTACTGGCGGTGCCTCTTGTGCTACACCTGATTCAGCCCCGCAGGCGGCGCGAGCAGAAAATCTCGACAATCCGCTTTCTGCAGGAAATCCAGAGCAGCCGTGTTCGCGTGATACGCTGGAGACGCTGGCTTTTGTTGGCCGTGCGTAGCCTTCTGCTGGCGTTATTGGTCTTAGTCTTTGCCAGGCCGCTGCTGGAGACCGAATTGCCCGCGACCGCGTTACGCGAGCCCGTGTATCACCTTCTGCTGCTGGACAACAGTTTCTCATCGCGACTTCCAGCACAGAAAGGAGTTGCGGGTGTATCTGTTTGGAACCGTATCACAGAAGAAGCTGTCGTTTTGCTGGAGCAAGCCGGCGATGAGGACCGCTTTGTGATACAGACCCTTGCTGCTCCGCTGAGCGCTGCACATAGTCCGATGAATGCCGAACAGGCGCGTTCACTACTGCAGGAACTGCAAGCTGCCTGGTCCGGGGCTCATCTCGAGCAGGGGTTGATTCGTGCAGCAGAGCTGGTCTCCGCCTGGCCCGCACATTTGCGCGAGTTGCACTTGTTCAGTGATGGAGCCCTGGCGCTCGATCCGGATAGCCTGAGCGCGTCCTTTCCTGAGGACCTGCGCTGCTTTCTACATCTGAGTGCGGCTGCGAAGGTGAACGATCGTAGTGTCGACCAGCTGCATTTGCGTACGCGTCTGTTGCGTCACGGTGATCCGGTGGAACTAGAGCTGGGCATGGTGGGCGGCGCTTGCGAGGGCGACCTTGCGCTGCAAGTAGAAGGTGAAACGCTGGCCAGTGCCAGCCTTGGAGAAGAGCAACTCCCGCCGCTGCGTTTTCGTTTGCCTGCCGCCGGTGAGTTGCGTGGTGAGCTGCTGTTGACGGGCACTGATTTAGCCGACGATGACTTGGTGCGCTTCAGTCTATTGGCCGCAGAGGAGTTGCGTGTTACACTGGCGCTACAGGATGCGGATCTGCGCACTTTGCTGAGAGCTGCCCTAGTGCCACGGCAGGAGTATTCGCGCGAGTTTCTGTTGGACGAACTAGCTCCCGATGAGCTTG
Source organism: Candidatus Delongbacteria bacterium (assembly GCA_963663545.1). GTDB lineage: Bacteria > CAIWAD01 > CAIWAD01 > CAIWAD01 > CAIWAD01. The sequence goes on along the minus strand of OY760505.1, from coordinate 831,663 downwards.
ACCGCTTCGGCGGTGATACACAGGTTCTGGTTACTGAGTTGGGAACCCAATTGCCGGCTTCTGCACCTGGCCTTGTAGCACGTGCAGTTGAGGAAGGAATGGGCCTGTTGCTGGTACTGGACCGGATGCCCGATTTGCGCGAAGCCAACCGGCTGTTGCGCGAGCTGGGATTACCGGAGGCTGCCGCTTTGGAACACGGCCCATGGAGGACGGATCATGTGGAATTAGAACACCCCTTGTACAGCGACGTGATGCGGCGTGGCGAGCAACCCGCTCCCGCATTGATTCAACAGCGACTCGTGCTTGGTTCGCAGGTGCAGATGCGCACGCTGATCAACGCTGGAGGTCCGCTGTTGCTGGAAGCGCATCACGGCCGTGGACGGATCCTGCTGCTGCTGGCCTCGCCGCTGCAGGAAGGATCGGAGTTGGCCGCTTCCGGCCTTTTTGCCCCCACCGTATCACGCGGTGTTCGGTATCTGGCTGCCGGTGCAAACACACTGCGCGCTTTCTTCTGTGGAGAAGCCGCAGACTTTGACTGGCGCGATGAAGCTGTGTCACGCCTTCTGTTACGTGGGCCAGCGGGTGAATTCCTGCTGCGTGTCCCGGTAGAGGGCGCACCCTTGCAGCTCCCACCGATGTCGGAGCCGGGCTGGTATACCCTGGTAGCCGATGGCAAAGAGGCCGCAGTGATCCCGATGAATCCAGCCACCGCCGACCTTGCTGGCCAGGAGCTGGACGTGGATTATCTTGAAGCGGCAACCAAGCTGAAGTGGCGTAGTGGAAGTGATACAAATCGCTTGCTGCATGACGCCCGAGGAGGCAAGGAAATTTGGTGGCCCTTGTTGCTGTTGGCCTTGGCGCTACTGGCGCTGGAGACCTGGCTGGCCACCGGAGGTAAAGCATGAACCAAAGTTTTGACGGCCTGGAACAGCGACCCGGAACCGAGGAGCGCCGCGAGCGCGCCCTGACGGTCGGACTCAGTCTGGACAACCGCGATCGCGAACTGGTCTACGAGCACCTGGAAGAACTGGCGCTGCTGGCCGACACCGCCGGAGCCGATGTGGTGGACGAGATTGTGCAGTCGCGTTCCGCACCGGACGCTGCGACCTGGATCGGCAAAGGCAAGGCCGAGCACGTGAAAGCTGTGGCCGAAGAGCTCAACGCCGATCTCATCATTGTCGACGATGACCTGACACCTGCGCAGGCCCGCAACCTAGAACGCATCATCGAGCGTCGTGTCATCGACCGCAGCGGATTGATTCTGGATATTTTCGCGCGTCGTGCGCGTAGTTCCGAAGCACGCACCCAGGTCGAACTGGCGCAGCTGAATTACTTGTTGCCGCGTCTGGCTGGTGCGTGGACACATCTGGAAAGACAGCGGGGCGGTATTGGTCTGCGCGGTCCTGGTGAGACACAGCTCGAAACGGACCGTCGTCTGGTGCGCACGCGCATCCGGCAGCTCAAGCTGGAGCTGGATCGTATTACGCGCCGCCAGCAAACGCGGCGATCCAAGCGCGATGAGCTTTTCAAGGTCGCCCTTGTGGGGTACACCAATGCAGGCAAGAGCACGCTGCTGAACCAGTTGACGGGTGCCGGTGTGCTGGTGGAGGATCGCCTGTTTGCAACACTCGATGCCACGGTGAGACGTTTGCGCTTGCCTGGCGGCGCTGAATGTCTGTTGGCTGACACGGTTGGCTTCATCCGCAAATTGCCGCATCACCTTGTGGCCTCCTTCCGGTCTACACTGATTGAAGCTGCCGACGCGGATCTGCTGCTGCACATCACCGATCTTGCCAATCCCTACTGGCAGCAGCAGCTTGAAACGGTGCGCGAAGTGTTACAAGATCTTGGTGCAGGTGACACACCCGTAGTTCACGTTTTCAACAAGGTGGATCTGGTGGAGGATCCGGCTGTCTTTGCAGCCGCCAGGCAGCACGAGCCAGCGCTCTTTGTTTCGGCAACGCGCGAGCTCAGGTTGGATGAATTGCTGGAGCACATCTCCCAGCACGAGAAGAAGGGACAGCGCACTTACACCTTGCTTGTACCTCATGCCCGCTATGATCTGGTAGCTTCGCTTAGGCGTGTAGCACGCGTTTTGGACGAGTCGGCTTCTGAAGAGGGCTATGTAGTACGCACGGTGCTGGCGATGGATGACGGCGGAAAATTCCTTGAAGAATTGAAGAAAGCGGGTTGTCGCACGCAATAAGTGAAAGTGTGTGATACTTTTGCCGATATTTTCCTTGACAAGCTCTTGCAACACGAGTAATATGCATGTAACACGGTGATACTCCCAACAAGCTCTTTGGAGGTCCCTATGGCGAAGACGGTCAAGAAAGCGGCAAAACCGGCAGCGAAGCCGGCAGCCAAGAAGACGGCGGCCAAGCCTGCTGCCAAGAAGACGGCAACCAAGGCTGCTCCCAAGAAGGCCGCTGCCAAGCCGGCAGCCAAGCCCGCTGAGAAGAAAGCAGCCAAGCCGGTGGCCAAGCCTGCCGAGAAGAAGGTGGCCAAGCCTGCTGCGAAGAAGGCGGCCAAGCCTGCTGTCAAGAAGCCGGTAGCGAAGAAGACGGAGATGCTGGGCAGCGTGATCCACATCCGCGTCAACGAGAAGCTGCTGAAGGCCATCAAGAAAAAAGCGGGTAAGGTGAACACAAGCACCTGGATCCGCGAGCTGGTCGAGAAGAACGTCTGATCTAGCATCAGAGCGCATTAAAAAAGGGGCTGTGTTACAGCCCCTTTTCTTTTCTCAAGCCTCGCTTAGTCGATCTTGTGAACCCGACGGCGATCAATCTTCTGCGTGTTACAGATCTGCTTGATCAGATCGAGATACTTGTCCGGTTCAGGAAAAGCGATCAGCTGCATGATTTCCACCAGCTCGTTTTCCCGCGGATTGGCTTTGGGATTCTTCTCACCCATGGTTCATCCCCTTTTACAAGTAAGGCAACATTATAAGGTCCTGGTTGATATCCTGCAAGTGTTAGTCGCTCCTGTCTTACTTATTACACCCTTTATACAAGCTGCCTGTCGATAGAACTCTTTCTTTCTCCGGTAAATATTTCCGCACGGGCGGTTTTTTCCTGCGGCAACTCTTACCTTGTTGCATCAAACTCTGAGGAGCCTGTGAAAACCATTATTTCTACCCAAGATGCGCCGGCGGCCATCGGTCCTTATAGCCAGGCCGTCCGCTTCGGAAATCTGTTGTACACTGCCGGTCAGATTCCCCTGAACCCGGCAACCGGCAAACTCGTCGCCGAGGATATTGAGTCCCAGACACGTCAGGCGCTGGATAATCTTCAGGCAGTGGTTCGTGCCGCGGGCGCTGAGCTCTCCCAAGTGATCAAAACCACGGTCTTCCTGAAGGACATGGGTGATTTCGCCGTAGTCAACAAGATTTACGGCGAGTATTTCACCGAGCAGTTCCCCGCCCGTTCGGCCGTGCAGGTTGCGCGCCTGCCGCTGGACGTGTTGGTGGAGGTAGAGGCCGTAGTCGGTCTTGCCTAAGCGCTTGCCCAACGTGGTTCCCGGCTTGCTGCTGCTGATTCTGCTGGGGCTGTCCGCATCGCCTGTCATCGCGCAGGAGGTGGACAGCCTTGCTCTTCAACGGGGGGCTCACGCTGCATGGCGCTCGCTCTTCGTGCCGGGCTGGGGGCAGGCTTACAACGGCGAGTGGATCAAAGCGGCCATCGTGCTGGGGGGGGAAACTGCGCTTGCGCTCGCGATCGATTCGCAGCACAAGGATATGCTGCGTTGGGGAAGGAAGCGTGATACATACCTCTGGCAATCGGAGAACACGGAAGAAGAGCAGCAAAGCGAGCTCTTTCTTGTTTACAGTGATGCCGCCGCTGAGCGTGCAGACTTCTACAGGAGGGATCGCAACAAATTGATCTGGTGGCTGGGGTTTTCACACTTGGCCACGGTACTGGACGCATACGTCTGCGGGGCGATGAGCAATTTCGACGACAGCTGGACGGATCGTCTGGAGCTTGGCAGTACGTTGAGTCCGGGCGGAACTCCCGTGTTGACTCTAAGCTGGAAACTGGGGGGAGGACGATGAGTGATACACCGACCGGCAGGCCACACTGGGGTACACGCATGGGCTTCATCCTGGCTGCCACGGGCAGTGCGGTGGGCTTGGGCAATATTTGGAAGTTCCCCTACATCACGGGCGAAAACGGTGGCGGGTACTTTGTCCTGATCTACCTGGCATGCGTACTGCTGGTGGGCCTGCCCATCATGATCGCAGAGGTGATGATGGGCCGTGCATCACGGCAGAGCCCGGTTGGCGCTTTCCTTCACTTTCGCGGGCGTGATACACTCTGGTCCGGTGTGGGCTGGCTGGGAGTGGCGGCCGGATTCGTCATTCTTTCGTACTACAGCGTTGTGGCCGGCTGGTCGATGAACTACATCCTGCTGTCGCTGACGGATCACCTGCAGACTCTGGATGCTGATGGCATCAGCGATGTCTTCACCACGCTGCATGCCGCGGGCGACATCAACCTTTTCTGGCATTTCCTCTTCATGGCCACGGTTATCGGAGTGGTCATTGGCGGTGTGCAGAAGGGCATTGAGCGCACTTGCAACGTACTGATGCCGCTACTGTTCGTCCTTGTCGTGCTACTGGTGTGTTACAGCATTTTCCTGCCCGGTGGCGGATTCCTGAAAGCGCTCAACTTCATCTTTGTGCCACACGCCGAATTGCTTAGCAAACGCAGCGTGCTGGAAGCGCTGGGACACGCCTTCTTCACACTTAGTCTGGGCATGGGTGCCATGTTGACCTACGGCAGCTACATGCAGAACCGGCGCGACGTCGTGTACAATTCCCTTTGGGTCGCGGGCATGGATACCGTCATTGCGCTGCTGGCCTGCATGATGATTTATCCCGCCGTCTTTGCGTTCGGGCAAGAGGCGCAGGCGGGACCTGGACTGGTTTTCAAAACCTTGCCCATTCTATTTGCGCAGATGCCCGGCGGTTTGATCCTCTCACTACTCTTCTTTCTGCTGCTGACCTTCGCCGCCCTATCCAGCGCCATCAGTCTGCAGGAAGTGGTTACAGCAACGGTCATTGATCGCCTGGGTTGGGAGCGTCGGCGTGCTACAATGATTACGGGTAGCGCGATTTTCCTGTTCGGTGTGCCTTCCGCGCTGTCGGGTTCAGGAGAGCTTTTCGGCAGTTGGACACGCATTTTCGGCGCCAACTTCTTCGACACCATGGATTACCTGGCCAGCAACTGGATGCTGCCTTTGGGCGGCTTGCTGATTGCGATTTTTGTTGGCTGGGTGATGAAGGACAAGGATCGGCGTGATGCCTTTGGTGCCGATGAGCATCCGGCTGTGTACTACATCCTTTTTAAAATTCTGGTGAAGATTGTGGCGCCCATTTCCGTCCTCATCGTTCTATTGCACAAGATCGGACTGATCCACATTTGATCAGACAGGAGTGTGATGCACCAGGCTATCAACGAATACTGCGGCATCTTTGCCCTTTGTAACACGGTCGACGCGGCCGCGCATACTGTGCTGGGCTTGAACGCCCTGCAGCATCGCGGTCAGGAAAGCTGCGGCGTGGTCAGCACGGATCACAAGCGCTTGTACAGACGCATCGGTATGGGCCTTGTCAGCGATGTGTTCAACCGACCGGGACACATCGAGGAGCTGAAGGGAACCGCAGCCATCGGTCACACGCGCTACTCGACGACTGGCTCGAGCGATTACCACAATATTCAGCCGATTCAGGTCATTACCAAGGATGGCGAACTGGCTATGGCGCACAACGGCAACCTGACCAACGCCGCTGTGCTACGTCGCGAGTTGGAAGGTGAAGGCGCCATTTTTCAGACCTCGACGGATTCTGAAGTATTGTTGCACTTGATGGCGCGAAGCCGCTGCAAGGCCTGGGGCGAGCGGATCGCCGAGGCGTTGACTCGTCTGCGGGGCGCTTTCAGCCTGGTTTTTCTGACGCCTGAAGGGATGGCTGTAGCACGCGACCGCTTCGGATTTCGCCCCCTGGCAATGGGCAGGCTCAATGGCAGTCCCGTTTTTGCCAGCGAATCCTGTGCCTTCGATATCATCGGCGCTACTTACGAGCGCGATGTAGAACCCGGCGAACTGATTGTGATACGGGGCGAGGAAGAAGTGAGCACACGCTTTGCCGTTAGCGAACGTCGTGCTCACTGCATCTTTGAGCTCGTGTATTTTAGTCGACCGGACAGCAAGATTTTCGGCGAGAACGTGGACAAGACACGACGCAAACTGGGCAAACAGCTGGCCTGGGAGCATCCCGTCGATGGGGATGTCACCATTCCTGTGCCGGATTCCTCCAACACTGCAGCGCTTGGATACAGCCGCCGCAGCGAGGCCAAGTTTGAGCTGGGCCTGATTCGCAACCACTATGTCGGACGTACGTTCATTCGCCCCGGCCAGCAGAGCCGCACGGCGGGTGTGCGCCTGAAATTCAACACTGTCGAAGGTGTGTTACGCGGGCGTCGCGTTGTGATGGTGGACGACAGCATTGTGCGCGGAACCACCATGGGCAGCCTGGTGCGTCTGCTGCGCGAGGCTGGTGCGGCGGAAGTCCATCTGCGCATCAGTTCTCCGCCGGTGCGTTTTCCGTGTTACTACGGCATGGATTTCCCCGACCCGGAGGAGTTGATTGCCAACCAGATGGATCTGGAGCAGATGACCCGCGAGCTGGGTGCCGATTCGGTGCGCTATCTCAGCCTGAAGGGAATGCTGGAGGCCACTTCGCTGAAGCCGGAAGACTTTTGTACTGCTTGTTTCTCGGGCGATTACCCCGAGGAGTTACCTGATCGTGATGCAGGGTGCTGTGGCACGTGTCACGGCGTTCAATGCAAGGGAGATAAGGAATGAGTGAGAAGAGTGATTTCCGCCTGTCTGATGAGCATCTGGAGCAGGCCAAGAAGATTGCCGGCCGTCACAGTCGTCGCAGCAGCTGCAAATTATGCTTCGGCCGCGGCTGGGAAGGTGTATCACCTGTGGACAACACTGTGGTTCTTTGCCGCAAGTGCGTGGACCAGGAGGGAGCCATCAAGGACTGGCGCGAGTACGTCGAGCAGATCCCCGAGCTGTGGGCGTATTACAAGGATATGTACGAAGAGGCTGATGCAGCCGCCGAAGAAGATGAGGCCGAAGAACAAGCCTGACAGGTGTCACAATGAAAATGCTGGTTATTGAAGACGATGGCGGCAGCAGAGAAATCCTGATGGAGAATCTGCGGCAGCGCGGCTGGGACGTGAGTTGCGTGACACAACCCGCTGAGGCGCTTGCACTGCTTGAGCGGGAGCGCTTTGACGCGGTACTCACAGATGTGCACCTGCCCGGTAACACGGGGACACAACACATCAACAACCTGCTGGCTGCAAGGACGGACGTGCCGGTCTTTGTCATGACGGGGTATCCCTCCTTGGAGGTCTGCCTGCAGTGCTGGCGCGGTGGCGTTGCAGCCTTTCTGGTCAAACCCTTCCGGATAGACCAGCTTATGAAGGACGTTGAGCTGGAGCTGGCTCGTCGTCGGGACTATGCAGAGCTGAAGGAATATCGCCTGCGCGCACGTGGCGTGATACAAGAGGGCGTTGGGAGCAGTCATGAGCAGGGACTGGGACAGCCAGGAGCCTGAGGGCCTCGATCTTGGAGCTTCTGCTGCCGAACGTGCTCGTTCCGCAGAGAGCGAAGATCAGGAAGAGCGTGAGCACCGCCTCTTCGAGCTTGAACAGCGCATGGGTGTCGTGGATCACGAGATGGATCTGAAGGACCGCCTGCTCGCTAGCCAGCAGCTCGAAGTGGAACGCACCGCCGCACGATTGCGACAGGTGCTGGCGGCGATGTCCAGTGCCGTGCTGATGATTGAGTTGGACGGCTACATCAGTGAAGCGAATCCGCAGGCGCGGCAGCTGCTTGGTTTCCGCGAGGAGCCACCTTTGCTGGCCAGCGACATTCTGCCGGAGACGCTGCAGGATATCCTGGACGAAGTCATCGGCGAGGGCCGCCACGTCCGCATCGACAATCTTGTGTTACACGGTCCGGAAGAGTCTGCCCTGACGGTGCGCGTCGATTGTCGTCTGGTGCAGGATGACAAGGGGCACCCGATCGGTGTGCTCATTCTGCTGGACGATGTAACACAGATCATTCGTATGGAACGTCGCCTGGAGCAGGCGCGCACGCTGGCTGCGTTGGGTGAGATGGCGGCGAGTGTAGCACACGAATTGCGAAATCCTCTGGGTGGCATCGGCGGTTTCGCTGCGCTACTCAAAGACATGTTACCCCGTGAATCGGTGGAAGCGCGCTATGTCAGCAAGATCATCGAAGGCGTGGACGGACTGAACAAGGTAGCCACCAATCTGCTGGCCTACACGCGTCCCGTTGAGCCAATGCTGCAGCAGTTCGATCTATGCAATCTGCTGCGTGAGGTGATCAGTTTTGTGCAGATCGAGATTGAGCAGGAAGGCCTGCCCGTGCGCATGTTGACCGAGCTGGGACCGAATCCGTGCGATGTCCAGATGGATCCCGAATTGCTACGACAGGGCTTTCTGAATCTGTTCAAGAATGCGGTGCAGGCTCTTGGCGAGAAGGGGGGTGAAGTCATTTGCCGTATTGGCGAAGATGAACAACCCGGCTGGCTGCGCGTGGACATTGTTGACGACGGTCCCGGTGTATCATCGGAACTGCAGGATAAGCTCTTCAATCCCTTCTTCACAACCAGGGCGAAGGGTACGGGCCTCGGGCTGGCTATTGTGCGCAAGAATATCGAGCTGCACGGTGGACAGATCAGCCTTGTATCACAAAAGGGTGAAGGCGCGACGTTTACGGTACAATTGCCGCTTGCTGGCGGACCGGCACTAAGATGATGGAGAATGAGCATGGCTGGTGATGCAGTCAGAAGCAGCCGCCGCGTGTTGGTGGTGGATGATGAAAAACTGATCCGCGAGCTGCTCGATGAGGGGCTGACCCGTCTGGGATACGACATCCACACCGCCAGTTGTGCGCGTGATGCGCTGGAACTGTTGGCGAACACGCAGGTGGATCTCGTGCTGACCGACATTCGCATGGATGGCATGGACGGATACGAGTTCCTGGTGGAGGTAAAGCGTCGCATTCCCGAGATGACGGTGCTGATGATGACCGCCTACGGCAGTGTCGACAGCGCCATCAAGGCCATCAAGCTGGGCGCGTGGGATTACATCCAGAAGCCGTGCATGGTGGCCGAAGTGGATCACCGTTTGCGCAAGGCCTTCGAGCATATGGATCTGCTGAACGAGACACGCTACTTGCGTGGCCGACTGGAGAACCGCGAAGAGTATGGCACCATCATCGGCCGCAACCGGCGTATGAAGGAGCTTTTTGATCTGATCAAAACCGTGGCGCCTTCCAGCAGCAGCGTGCTGATTCAGGGAGAGAACGGAACGGGCAAGGAGCTTGTAGCACGGGCCTTGCACCATTACAGTGACCGGGCTGATCAGAAGTTCGTGGCTAAGAACTGCGCAGCCATTCCCGACGCGCTACTCGAAAGCGAGCTCTTCGGTCACGTCAAGGGCGCGTTTACCGGCTCCATTGGCGATCGCAAGGGCATCTTTGAAGAAGCAAACGGGGGCACGCTTTTCCTGGACGAAATTTCCGAGATGCCGCTGAACCTGCAGAGCAAACTGCTTCGTGTGTTACAGGAAGGCGAAATCCAGCGTGTTGGCAGCAATGAGACCATCAAGGTCGACGTGCGCATCATCAGCTCTAGCAATCGCGATGTATCACGCGAAGTGCAAAAGGGCACCTTCCGCCGCGATCTTTACTTCAGGCTGAATGTGATACCGGTCGTGCTACCGCCACTGCGGGAGCGCCGTGACGACATTCCGCTGCTTGCCGAGCATTTCCTGCGCAAGTTTGCCGAGAAGCTGGGACGCAATGTAATCGGCATCGGCGAAGAGGGCCTGAAGTACTTGATGGCCCAACCCTGGGAAGGCAATGTGCGCGAGCTGGAGAATACGGTGGAGCGCGCCGTTGTGATGGCGGGCAGCAACATCCTGGATGCCGAGAGCTTTCGCACGCTGGACAGCTTCATCGAGGACACCGGTGAGCTGGAATTGCCTCCTTCGGACATCACCATCCACGACATGGAGAAACGCCTGATTCTGGCCACGCTGAAGCGCTACGGCAACAACCGCACGCGCACGGCGGACAGCCTGGGCATTTCCATTCGCACGCTGCGCAACAAGCTCAACGAGTATCGCGTGCAGGATCCCGACCTGACCAAGCTCATCGACAGCAAGTAGGAGGTCCTATGGCGGCGAGCGGGACGAAGGCGCGACGCAATCAAGCTCAAGCCATGCGTGGCTGGCTGGCTGTGACACTCATCGGCCTGTCCATTGCTCTGCTGCTGGGCTGGCTTGATCGTTCGCTGATGGGGCTGGAGGATCGCAGTCTCGACCAACGTTTCTGTTTGCGTGGGCCGCGTTCCGTGGATCACAGTCCGGTAATTGTGGTCGAGGTGGACAACCGCAGCTACAAGGATCTTGACGAACGCTGGCCCTTTCCGCGCGACATGCACGCGCGCCTGCTACGCAATCTGAAACGGGCCGGTGTTGACCTGATTGTGCTGGATATCCAGTTCACCGAGAGCGTCAGTGCTGATCCCGTGGGCGATAGCCTGCTTGCCGAGGCCGTTGCCGAATGCGCTCCGGTGATCCTGGCGGGCGAAATGCCACGAACGCGCCGTGGGTATCAGCGTCTGGATAGGCCGCTTCCGCAGTTGCTGGCCACTGGACAGCCCTGGGGGCTGGTCAACGATTTGCAGGACGCGGACGGCGTCAACCGTCTCTATTTCCTTTACCTGCCGGATCCGCTGGGTGAAACACAGATTCCCACCATCGGCACGCTGACCTTGCTTTATCAGATGGATCCAGCGCAGGCCGTACTTAACGCCGGTGCGATGATTCCCGAGCAGCAGGGCGGTGTGATACAACTCGGTGAGTACGAGATTTGCTTGGCCCCGGGATACAGCAACGCATTTCGCATCAACTACTACGGACCCGCGGGCACTTTTCCCACTTACTCCTACTCGGACATCCTCGATGACGCTGATTTTGATCTGGCCGATCCTGAGCTGGATACCGACTACATGGAACAGTGGTGTGACACGGAACTATACGAGCTGCTTTGGGGAGACGAGCCGCATCCTTTCCGCGGAAAGATCGCCCTGGTAGGTGTCAGTGCCGAAGATCTACACGACAACAAGCGAACGCCCTTTTTCGGCTATCATGGCGCCCGCGAACTCATGCCTGGAGTGGAAACACACGCGCACGCGCTGCAGACAATGCTTGATCGCTCGTGGATCGTACCCGCGATGCCGGGGCTTCTCTTCGTGTTACAAATACTCCTGCTATCAATGTTGACAGGATTCCTTGTATCACGAATGGGACCATTACGTACTCTGGTCATTGTTCTCTTATTGAGTGCTTTATGGCTCTGGGGCGCACTGATACTCTTCAGCAAATACAACCTGTGGCTGCAGGTTGTAACACCGGTAGCTGCACTCCTGGCTACATGGCTGACGGGAACCGTGCACCAGTTTCTGCTGGCCAGAAAAGAGAAGGCGCAGATTCGTGGCATGTTTGCCCAGTATGTGCCTGAAGCGGTGGTGGCGGAGTTGATCCGCAGCCCTGAGAAGCTCAGTCTGGGCGGTGAAGAGCGCGTGATGACGGCGATGTTTTCCGACGTGGCTGGTTTCACCACCATTTCAGAAGGAATGAGCCCCAGTGATCTGGTGCAGCTGCTCAACGAGTATCTGACCGCCATGACCGACTGCATCGTGGCCGAGGGGGGCATCATCGACAAGTACGAGGGCGATGCCATCATGGCCGAGTTCGGCGCGCCGCTGCCTGCAGAGGATCACGCGGACCGTGCTGTGCGAGCCGCTGTTGCCATGCAGACCAAACTGGAAGAGCTGCGTGGCAAGTGGGCGGCCGAGAGTCGTCCGCAACTGCGCGCGCGCATCGGCATCAACTCCGGCCAGATGGTTGTGGGCAACATGGGAAGCCGACAAATCTTCGACTACACCGCCATGGGTGATGCCGTCAATCTGGCTTCCCGTCTTGAGGGCGTGAATAAATTCTATGCAAGCGAGCTGATGGTTTCCGGGGCCACTTGGGGCATGCTCAATGAGCGTGCTTACGGGCGACGTCTGGACGTGTTACGTGTGAAGGGCAAGAGTGAACCCGTCGAAGTCTGGGAAGTACTGGGCTTGGAAGGTGATACACCGGACGCAATTCTTGTGGAGCGTGTTACACGCTGGCAGCAGGCATTGGAAGTCTACGAGAACCGGAACTGGGAAGAGGCTGCCCGCCTTTTCGAAGCCATCCACGCTGATTTCGCAGAGGATGGACCTGCACGGACACTGGGTGAGCGTTGTCGCGAATTTGCGGCAACACCTCCTGAAGCAGAGTGGGATTTGGTGACGGTGATGACGGAGAAGTAATGGCCCGCAGCGAGAATACTGTTGTATCACGCATCGAAGCTTGTCTATTGGAGTGGCTTCAGCGCCGAAGCTATGGCTCCTTGCTTCGTCTTGGTGGCTTCCTTGGGCATCTCTGGTACTACCTCATTCCAGTCCGCGCAGGGCTGATTGATGAGAACTTGAAGCTCGCCTTTCCACATTCCACATCCCGCTGGCGCAAACGCGTGAGACACGGCTGCTGCCTGCACTACGCACGGATGATGCTGGAGCTGATCTGGCAACGCAACATGAACGATGCCTGGATCAAAGAGCACGTGAGCTGGGTCAATGCTGAGCTTCCGGCACGCTTGTTGGCGCAGGGGCGCGGCGCTATTGCTGTAGGCGGCCACTTCGGCAATTGGGAAGTCATGGGCGGCGCAGCTACGCGAAGCGGATTTCCCGTGAGCTACATCGTCAAGCGCATTCATGATCCGGTGCTGGACCAGGTTGTCAATGCGGCGCGGGCGAGTCACGGCGTAGAGATTATCTACACGCGTGAGGCGGGTCGCCAGGTGCTCAAACACTTTGCCCGCAACCGCCTGGTTGCTTTTCTGGCTGACCAGGACGCCGGCACCCGTGGCGTCTTCGTCCCGCTCCTGGGCAGACCTGCATCCACCAGGCGTGGAGCCGCCCTTTACGCATTACGCACAGGCGCGCCGATGATCTTCGTCAGTTGTCGCCGCGTCGGGCGGGATCATTTCGAAGTGGAGTTTGTGGAGATACCGGTCGACGCGAGCTGGACTGCGTGTGACGAGCACGTTGCGGCACTGACGGCGCGTTTCACCGCGCTTCTGGAAGAGCGCATTCGTGTCTGTCCGGAACAGTGGTTCTGGATGCATCACCGCTGGAAGACGCCGCCTCCACCCGACGGCGGAATCGGATACAAGGAGGAGTAGTGCGCACCTTACTGATTCATACTGCCTGGTTGGGCGATCTTGTGCTGACCACACCGCTTGTTGATCACCTGCGCGCCGACCCAGATCTGGAGGCTCTCGCCCTGGTGACTACACCGGCGGCTTCCTCGCTCTTTCACCGTGATCCACGAATCGATGAGCTGATCGTGTATGACAAGCGCGGCCATGATCGTGGCATTGGCGGCTACCGGCGTGTCATCAAGCGCATCAGGGCTTTTGCCCCCGACCGTGTGCTCTGTCCGCACCGCAGTCTCCGCAGCGGCTTGCTGACCATCTTCAGCGGAGCCTGGGACCGGATCGGCTATTCCAATTCCGTCTTCAGTCTCAGCTTCTCGCGCATGGTGCACTACAACCCCGAGCTCCACGAGGTGGACCGGCTGCTTTCACTGGCGGGAGTTGAACCTAATGTGGAAACGCCGCCTATGCCAAGTCTCTTCAATGATCCGGAAGAGGCTGGCGCGGCCCGCAAACGGCTGGCAGACGCTAAGATCGGGCACCCTATCGCGCTGGCGCCGGGATCCGCCTGGATGACGAAACGCTGGCCGCTGGAATGCTGGATCGAGTTGCTGCGCACGATGCTCTTGGATCACGAGGGCGGATTCGTACTGTTGGGAGGAAGCGCGGACGCAGAGCTGTGTGACACCATCCGTGATGCATTTTCGGCTGCGGACGCGGCGCGCCTCTTGAATCTGGCAGGCGTGATTTCACTGCGCGAGAGTTTTCAGATTCTGCGCCTGTGCCGAGCAGCTGTAGTGAACGACAGTGCGCCACTGCATTTGGCGCAGGCGGCTGGAACACCCACCTTGGCCATTTTCGGTTCCACCTGGCCGGCCTTCGGTTTCGGACCGCGCGGGGCTCGGGATCGGGTTGTCCAGCTTACTCCCGAGTGCAAGCCTTGTGGCATTCACGGCAAGAACCAGTGTCCCACAGGAACGCTCGAGTGCCTGCGTGGAATCACCAGCGAGATGGTTGCCGACCCGTTGAAGGAAATGCTGGCCCGGAAGTGACAGTTGGACGTGATACAACGCGGAGTGCAGGATGCGAGTGCAGCGACATCATCATGCGAACACAGAACAGGGTGGGTCTTCTGTGTCGCCTGTTGTAACACTGTTGACGGATTTCGGTAGCTCCTCTGGCTATGTGGCACAAATGGAGCTGCTGCTGCGCGAGGCCATTCCACAAGTGCGTGTAGTACACATCGCTCACGATCTGCGCTCTCACGACGTGCGGACGGCCGCCTGGCTGCTTTACAGCGTAGTACGCGGATTACCTGCCGTGTCACGCTTTCATCTTTCCGTTGTAGATCCGGGAGTGGGAAGTGGACGTCGCGTCCTCTATGTAGAAGCGCTTGGGCAGCAGTTCCTTGCACCCGACAATGGCCTTTTGTCTCACATTCTCGATCTGGATCCAGGAGCGCGTGTATGGCAGGCGCCCGATCCTACACCCAGCGCGCTGCGCACTTTTCATGGACGCGATCATTTCGTGCCCCTTGCCGTTACTACCCTGCAGGGAAAGCTGGACTGGGAATTGTGTGACAAGGCTGGTACTCCGCGCTTTCTCGATGTGCGTCTCGATCCGGTCGAGCAGGAGAATGGCTATGCCGCCTGTGTGTTACATGCCGATTCCTTCGGCAATTTGATAACCCAATTGCGCGCAGAGCACGTGTTTCGCGGACCAGCCCCCTCGGACTGGAATCGGGATCTTGTTCCAGGACAGTTTGCGATTGGTAAGCAAGTACTACGTGTGTGTACCAGCTATGCTGAGATTAGCGAAAATGAGATAGCTGTGATACTCGGCAGTAGTGGACATTGGGAGCTGGCAATGCGTGAAGCCAGTGCTGAAGCCGCTCTGGGATCAGGTGTCCTCGTGAATTTTGTTTTTGCCTGAGTACTCTTTTCTGCTCATTTTTTGCTTGTGCCCTCTCTCCCCGTTGTCTACATTGTATCACAGAACCGCGGAGAGCCGCTTGAATACTACGAGAGCGACGTAACGGCTACTCAGAATTCCGCACACCAGGCAAGAGTGAATCTGCCAAAGCGGGAGTGAATCTTGGACATCCGCATCAACAAAGACGGCACGGTCAGCGGAGATCTCGGTTCGGTCAGCCTCAAGGACGGCGTCATAGTACGCGCCAGTCGCGAGAAAGCCGAAGCCGGTGAAGTGGAGCAGAAGGTGGGCAGAACGCGATCCAGCGTCGAGCGCAAGGTGCCCATCCGCTTCAGCGAAAAATAGCTGCACGTGAATTCATCCTCCTCTGATATCTGGCAGCATCGCCGGAACGCTTCACTATCCCCGATTGCATAGGCGATCACGATTTCGCGCAATTCGCTGGAATATTCGGTTGACCAAGCAATGTTGAGTTGACATATTTTTCACTATTAATGATTCCGTACGGACTTCGACCGATGTGAACAGACGAGGACCCACGACGATCCGTCAGCTGACGGACCGTGGCCAGAGGAGGATGGAAACCCCATGGATGTTGAGTTCCTTGCACGCCTGCAGTTCGCCGTGACTGCGGCATTTCACTTTCTCTACCCGCCCATCAGTATCGGACTGGGTCTGGTGCTGGTCATGCTCGAGGGTATGTGGCTGAAAACAAAGGACCCTGTGTGGTATCAGGCCACGCGCTTCTGGGGTCGCGTCTTTTTCCTCACCTTCGCCATTGGTGTGACAACGGGCATCGTGATGGAGTTCGAATTCGGCACCAACTGGGCTGAGTATTCGCGCTTCGTCGGCGACGTGTTCGGCAGTCCATTGGCCGCCGAAGGTGTGTTTGCCTTCTTCCTGGAGTCGTGCTTCCTTGGCCTGATGTTTTTCGGCTGGAACCGAATCAAGCCGGGACTGCACTTCTTCTCAACCCTCATGGTAGCCGTCGGAGCCCATCTGAGCGCCCTGTGGATTCTCGTGGCGAATTCCTGGATGCACACGCCAGCAGGTTTCGAACTGGTTACCGAAGCGGGCCGCACGCGCGCCGAGATCACTGACTTCTGGGCGATGGTGTTCAATCCATCCACGATGGATCGCCTCAGCCACACGCTGATGGGGGCCTGGCAGACGGGCGCCTGGATGGTGATTTCCATCTGTGCCTGGCACCTGCTCAAGCGCCGTGCCATTCCGCAGGCACGTGCCGCCATGATCACCGCGCTCTTCCTCGCAGCCTTCGCTTCGTTGGCGTCTCTGGCCAGTGGGCACTCCAGCTCGGTGGGTGTTGCCGAAAACCAGCCCGCCAAGCTGGCCGCTTTCGAGGGCCATTGGGAAGCCAGCGCGCCCGCCGATCTGTATTTGCTTGGCTGGGTCAACGAAGCGAACGAGACCACCTGGGGCATCAAGTTGCCGGGTATGCTGAGCTGGCTTGTGCACTTTGACGCCACGGAGCCAGTGACCGGACTGCACGCTTTTCCCAAGGATGAGCGCCCACCGGTGAACATCGTTTTCCAGACTTATCATCTAATGGTTGTGCTGGGTATGCTGCTGATCGGCATGAGTCTGCTGGGCGTGTTCCTTGTGTGGCGCCGCAGTCTGGAACACAGCCGCTGGTATCTGGTGCTTTGTTTGCCCATGGTTCTAGTGCCGCAGTTGGCGAATCAGGTCGGGTGGATGAGCGCCGAAATCGGCCGACAACCCTGGCTGGTGCAGAACCTGATGCGTACTTCCGACGGTCTCTCAACGGTTGTGAACGCGGGACAGGTGCTCTTCTCGCTCATCCTTTTCACGCTGATCTATACACTGCTAATGGTGCTCTTCCTTTTTGTATTGGGACGCAAGATCGGTTCGGGACCGAATGTGCAGGAACTGCCCACGGGCGTCGGTGTGCTTAGCGCGGGGAGGAACTAAGATGGGTTGGGATCTGAATGCAACCTGGTTTCTGCTGGTGGGTGTGCTACTGGCGGGTTATGCCATTTTGGACGGGTTCGATTTGGGAGCGGGCATTCTGCACCTGAGCGTCAAGCAGGAAGGGCATCGCAGGTTGGTGGTCAATTCCATCGGCCCCTTCTGGGATGGCAACGAGGTCTGGCTGATCACCGGCGGAGGGGCCTTGTTCGCTGCCTTCCCTGAGGTTTACGCATCCGTATTCTCGGGCTTCTACACTGCATTGATGCTCTTGCTGGTGGCACTCATTCTGCGTGCTTCGGCCCTGGAATTTCGTGGCAAAGTCGAAAGCGCTGGCTGGCGCTCTGCCTGGGATCTGTGCTTCACGCTGGGCAGCTTCATCGCCGCCCTGCTGCTGGGAGTCGCTTTGGGCAACATCGTCATGGGGCTTCCGCTGACACCGACTCACAATTACGCTGGCGGTCTGCTGGGGCTCCTGCGGCCCTTCGCGCTGGGAATGGGGCTGATGGTTGTCAGCGCTTTTACCATGCACGGCGGGCTCTTTCTGCTCATCAAGACCGAGGGCGAGTTGCAGACAGGGCTGCGTCGCACGCTGAGCGTCGTTCTGCCGATCTATCTGGTTCTGGTGCTCGCCATGCTGATCTGGACTCTGCTGCTGCCGCACGTGAATGCGCAATACATGGGCCATCCCGCGCTGCTGATCGTCCCTGCACTTGTACTGGCGGCCCTGGCCTGGCTGTTGGTTGCCTGGCGCAAATTGGCCTTCTGGCCCGCTTTTCTGGCCAGCAGCCTGGTGATTCTACTTCTGCTGGCAACATTCGCTGTGGGTCTTTTCCCCTATATCATGTTCGATCCGGAAGCCGTCGGCCATTCGCTGGATATTTACAACGCTGCTTCCAGCAAGCGTACGCTTGGCATTATGCTGGTCATCGCACTGGTGGGAATGCCGCTTGTCATTGCCTACACGACAGTGATCTATCGCATTTTCCGCGGCAAAGTGAAGCTGGACTCGGCCTCCTATTGAGGCCCGTCAGGCAACTTGAACAAAACGGCCCCTGCCTTTCCGGTGGGGGCTTTTTCTTTGCGCTTGGGGGAAGTAGAAAGGCTAAAAATGCCGAAAGGGCCGGATTGGGGATCCAGCCCTTTCAGTTGTGCCCTAAAACCTGCTTTGTGGGGATGTAAAGCAGAGAAAAGAAGGAGATATTCATAACCGCAGTGCGGTTGATGACGAACCCCAGGGAGCGCTACAGCGCTACACCTCCGAAAGAATGACTGATTACGTTGTTCAAACAGGTTGCTATTAGTCCTGGCACGAAGCCAGTACAGCGCCCATTTTATATCTTGTGCACCATTGAGGCAAGGGAAAAATGAAGAAGTTGAAGTTGGACGAGTCTACCACTAGTAGTCAGCCTTCCGGACTGTTGCTGAACCTTCTGCTGGCGGGGATTGCAGGCCTGATGCTGTGGCAGGAACCCTTTGGCGCTGCGCTGCCGATGTTGGCTCTGGCGGCGTGGACGCTGGCCTGGCCCTGGCGCAAACAGGTTCTGACGGGGCGGCTGCTGTGGCTGATATTGTTGTTGGCGGTGATTCAACTAACGCTGCACCTTTTCAGTGTGCTGCTTCCGGTGCTGCTGGCCTTCATTCTCGCTTACATCCTTGAGCCTATTGTCGGACGGTTGTCGCGCGTTGTATCACGGACCGGTGCTTCGTTACTGGTCGTATTGTGTGTCATCGTACTGCTGGCTCTGATTGGTGTGTTTACCTTGCCGCAGTTGTTACAGGAGGCGGCTGATCTCGCCGAGCGGGTTCCGGAGCTGGTGCGTAACTGGCAGATCTGGCTAAGCCGGCAGTGGAGCACCCACAGCGGCGAACTGCTGCCGGAGGGCGCGCGCCAGTGGCTGCAGTCCGAGGCCCCGCGTTTGGCCAAGCAAACCCTGTCGCTGCTGGGTAGCGGCGGGCAGAGTTTCGCCCTGGCCATTAGTCAACTGGTGGGCAGCGTAATGAACCTGGTGCTTGTGCCGGTGTTTACGCTTTACATTTCAGCCAATCTGCCGCGCCTGAGTACTTCCCTGGAGGAGGACATGAGTCCGGATACGCGCACTTTTCTGGGGCGCTATGCCCGAGAGATCGATCGCATTTTTTCCAGCTTCTTTCGCGGGCAGTTGCTCGTCAGTGCGGCCATTGGCTTGTTAACCTGGCTGGGGCTACTGATCGCTGGTGTGAAATACAGCCTCTTGCTGGGACTTGCCACCGGAGTGCTCAGCATCATTCCCTACATTGGCACGGGTCTGATGCTGGTGGTCAGTGCAGTGGTAGCCGCACTTGTAATCACGCCCTGGTGGTCCGGTTTGCTGCGCGTGGCGCTAGTGTTTTTTGTAGTACAAAGCCTGGAAGGATGGGTGATCAGCCCGCGTATTCTGGGCCGCAGTGTGGGGGTTCATCCCGGTATCGCTCTGCTATCGCTGCTGATTTGCGGCAGCCTGTTCAATGTTGTCGGCATGATACTGGCCGTTCCGTTGGCCGCTCTCGTGCAATTCATCTGGCTTGATGTTCGCCGTCGCCGCCGTGAGGCGCGTGATACGGCCCGGAACCAGGACGCTGTTGCCACTTCGCTGGTTGATGCAGCCGTCTCCAAGGACAAAGATTCTCATGAAGCATAAACCTGTAGTTGCTGTGGTAGGACGCCCCAACGTGGGCAAGTCCACGCTCTTCAACCGTCTGATCCATCAACGCAAGGCCATCGTCGATGACTATCCCGGCGTGACACGCGACAGGCATTACGCCGAGGCGCAATGGGCTGATCGCGAGTTCTTTCTGATGGATACCGGTGGATATGTGCCCGATTCGCGCGAGTTGTTCAACGTGGCCATTCGCGAGCAGGTCCAGTTGGCGCTAGAGGAGGCGGATCTGATTCTGATGATCGGCGATGCCACTACCGGTGTTACCGACGTCGATGAGCTGATGGCTCGTATGATTCGTGATACAAAACGACCCTATCTGCTGCTTGTGAACAAGGCCGACAACGAGGAGCGCGAGCTGGCGGTGGGTGAGTTCTGGAGTCTTGGTCTAGACGAACCCTTGCCTGTTTCGGCCATCAGCGGTCGTCACACGGGCGACATCCTCGACCGGGTTGTCGAGCTCCTGCCGGCTCACGGAAGGCATCACCTGGAAGGCGATCTGCGTCTGGCGATCATTGGCAGACCAAACGTGGGCAAGAGCTCGCTGGTCAACAAGTTGCTGGGCGAAAGCCGCATTCTTGTAACACCGATCGCCGGAACAACGCGAGACTCCATCGATTCGCTGGTGAATCACGAAGGTCGGCGTTATGTGCTGGTGGATACTGCAGGCCTGCGCCGTCGCACGCGCATCAGCGAAAACGTAGAGTTCTACGCCGGGCTGCGCAGCCGTGCCGCCATGGAGAGTGCTGATGTCTGCGTGCTGCTTCTGGACTCCGAAGAAGGACTGACGCGCCAGGACATTCAGGTGCTCGAAGAGGCCGTCAAATTGCGCAAAGGCGTCCTGCTGGCCGTCAATAAATGGGACCTGGTACCCGATAAGGAAACCAACACCGCTCGCGACTACGAACAGCGCATTCGCGAGCAGGTTCCCACTCTCCACTGGATTCAGGTCGTCTTCATTTCTGCACTGACAGGGCAACGCGCGCGTCGTGTGCTGGATATGGCCTGGGAGATTCACGAACGTTGTATCACACATTTCGATCGGGATGAGCTTTGCGAGAAGATGTTGCCGGAAGTGGAAAAACGACCGCCAGCGGCACGTCTTGGCAAATGGATTCGTATCACGGATGTGAGACAGTTCCGGGACAATCCTCCCTGGTTCCTCTTCAGCTGCAACTATCCGGATCTGCTCGATGAAAGCTACAAGCGCTTCCTGGAGAATCGCTTGCGCAAGCACTTCAATCTGGATGGCGTACCGGTGCGTCTCGATTTTCGCCGTGCCTCGCAGATTCGCGATATGCTGGCTCAGGAAGAGCAGGAAAACGCTGCGCACGATGGCTTCACTCTCCCGCCCGGTGTGGAGCGCAGGCAGTCTGCGGGTGGTTGGGCCGTGGCCTATCAGGGCGAAGCGGACGACGACGAGGATGACGATTCCTGGCAGGACGACGACGAGGACTAGCTCACGAGGCGGAGACATCGATGACGGCGATTGCCGAGGCCATAGATAAGCCGAAGCCTAAGCGGCGTGCGCTGCTGGTTGGCACATTCAATCGTGATACACTGATCGATGGTGCGCTGAAGACCGATTCTCTTGGGGGATTGGTGTATAGCCTGCTGGCTTTGCGCAGACTGTTTCCGGAAGTCGATGTGGAGCTGCTCTCCAACGCTGGCGAGGATTTGCAGCTTGAGCTGAGCGAAGTCCTCGCAGCCGAGAAGCTGCACGCCCGTCATGTCCGTTGGTGCCGCGAACCCAACAACGCCGTCGAGCTGGATTGCGGTGACCCTGAGAGCAAAACGGAGCGCAGCCAGTTGACGCTGCCTTCCATTCAAATGGATCAGTTGAACGGCTTGCCTGTTGTTGACGGTTTGTTGATGAACTTCACTTCCGGCCAGGAAATGGATTTGGAGACCTGGCAGCAGCTGCGTGATACAGTACGCGGCCTGAACCATGAACAACGCACTTGGATCCAGATGGATCTACACTCGCTGACGCTGGATGCGGAGAGCCCACGGCGCCCCCGCAAGCTGCCCAATTGGGAGAAGTGGATTGAAGGCGTCGACCTGCTGCAGTTGACCTTGTATGAATCGTGGGCTCTGGATAATCGTGTGAGACACAGTCTTGAGGACGCAAGTGAATTGGCGCACCGCATTCTGAAGCTAGGCGTGCGAGTCGTGGTTGTGACACACGGAGCTCATGGATTCCTTGTAGCACACCAGGACGAAACGCGCCATTGGCCAGCCGAGGAGGTCTTTCCCGTTGTGGACACAACTGGCTGCGGAGATGTACTGGGTGCTGCCTTTTTCGGCGGACGTCTGCACGGCTGGGGGCTGGGAACCTGTGCGAGATTAGCTCAACGGGCCAGTGCCGCTATCGTAGGGAAGGCGGGACTGAAATGCATGCAGGCGTTGCTTCGTCTGCGAAGCTGAACGGGTCTAGTCTTTCGTGATACAAGGTGTTTCGTGACAATCTTACGAGTACTTCAGATTCTACTGCCAGCGCTGCTGATTCACACGTTGGCCGCCGACCCTGGGTTTCGCTTCTTCACTACCGCTGAGCAGCAGGAGCTGCGTAAGGATCTGCTGGAGGCCGAATTCGACAGTGTCTTTGTGTCACAGCTATCTATGGACTCCCTGCGCTTCTACCCCTCTGCTCTGCGTATCAACCTGCATGGCCGTGACGGCGCAGAGTATTACCTGGGATTTCAGCAGCCTGATGTCGTACGACAGGTCGCGGAGTTCATGTTGGCCAATGACAGTCTGCTGCAGGCCGAAGAGACGCGCTATGGAGTTCCAGGCAGCATCGTCTCTGCCATTCTGATGATCGAGAGCCGTCTTGGGGCGAATTGGGGCAGCTATCGCGTACCCGATTTGCTGCTTAGCCTGCAGTTTTTAGAGCACGAAGCGGAGCTGCAGGTCAATCTGGATTCCGCCTTGGTGCGTGAGCGGCGCGATGGTGGCAGTCGTGATGCAGATGAGCTGTTGCGTACACTACGCAAACGGGCCTCCAGCCGTCGCAAATGGGCACTGAAAGAGTTCAGCGCACTGACACGTCAGTTCCAACCTGAGCAATGGCCTTCGTTGGAAGGCTCCTGGGCCGGTGCAATGGGCTGGCCGCAGTTTCTGCCCAGCAGTCGCGAAGCCTATGCCGTCGACGGCGATGGAGATGGAGTGGTGAACCTCTACAGTATGCAGGACGCTGTTTTCAGCATAGGCAATTACCTGCGCGAAAACGGCTGGCGACCCAGCGCCAGCGACGACCGCGCCCGGCGTGTGATACGCCGTTACAATCACAGCAATCACTATGTGGATGCCGTGATACGTCTGGCAGCGGACGCCGAACGCCTACAGCAATCCAAGTAGCGCGCAGCTGAAGTAGGTTTTCCGCCTTACTCCTCGAGGATCACGCGCACATTGTTTTCATGACGAAGGTTGTCCAGCACGGCACCGCAGGCGAGTGCGTTTGCGAGGAAGTGACGTCTCTCGGTATCAGTCATGGCCGACTGGAACTCCACATGCGCTGTCCAGCCGTCGATGCCCGGACGATTCAGGGGCTCCAGACCCATCGCCCGGGAGAAATCGATACTGCCTGTAACACGCACTTTGATGGAATCCACGTGCAAATTCTCACGCATGGCGACGAAGCGCAGGGTGGAAACCAGGCAGGCCGCCCAGGAGGAAGCCAGTAGCTCAGGTGGAGTTGGTGCGGTGTCATCGGCGCCGAACTCGCGGGGTTGATCGCAGCGGATCACATGATCGCGCACGCGGCTCTCGACAATGCGGTTTTCTACTTCGTGACAGCTGACGTCTATAGGCCAAGGCGCTGGTGTGGCTGCCTGGGTCAGATTCACCAGCAGACATGTCAAGAAGAGCGATGCCTTGAGTGCGACTTTCATTAACGACCTCATACTTTGAACTGTAGTCAACGCCGCGTAACTTGTCCAAGTGTTAGTGTAATTGCTAGTGAATTAACAAGATAAGTGTGATCGAAAACTTCGATCGGAGGCGCTATGGAGCTAAGGAATCTGCGGGCTTTCGTGGCGGTGGCTGGTATGGGCAGCTTCAGGGAGGCTGCCGAGCGACTGCACTATGCCCAGTCCACAGTATCGGTGCAGATCCGCAATCTGGAGCAGGAACTGGACTGTACGCTGTTCAGTCGTGATACAAGACGCGTCGAGCTTACTCCCGCAGGACGTCGCTTTCTGCCTCACGCACATCGTCTGCTGGAGGCGGCTGGAGCCGCCCGGGCCGTGTTACACCCGGAGCTCCAGGGCAACGCGCGTTTGCGTATTCGCATGCCGCAGAGCCTGGCACAGCTGTTTCTTCCACAACTCCTGAAGCAGCTCCACGACCGTTTTCCGCGTACGGACCTGGATATTGCTTCCTGCGAGTACAGCCTGCTGCCCGCCGAGTTGGCTGCCGGCTCCTGTGATCTGGCCTTTCTGCTGGCACCCGGGCTGGAGTTCGATGATCTGGCCTATGAATGCCTGGGCACGCTGGATCTGGTGCTGGCGTCGGCGCCACAACACGCGCTGGCGGATCGCACACGCATCAAGGCCGCAGATTTCAATGGGCAGGTACTCTTGCTGCCTAAGCACGATTGCAGCTATCGCATGCTGTTTGAGCAGATGCTCCGTGACGAGAAGCTCAGCCCACAGGCCAGTGTCGAGCTAGGCAGCCTGGAGGCCTTGATCCGCTGTCTCACAAAAGGCAACGGAATTGCCTTGCTGCCGCGCCTGTGTATCACGCGCGAGCTGGCGGCCCGTGAACTGCTGGTCCTGCCGTGGACCCATCCCATGCTGAAGGCATCGGTACTGATGATTTACCATCAGCGCCTGCACTCTTCGCCTGAGCTCGAAGCTCTTATGGACTTAGTTCGTGCCTGTTTCCGGCAGAATTGACTCTCACATGATGTTGCGCAGAGGCAAAGCTCCAGAAAACACAGCCAAGGTACTTGTGATAGAAGGATGAAGATTGTGATACAGAGTGAGAGCACTGGTAGCGTTTATGATAAAGCATACCGTCAGCGTCGCGCTGCTGGTTGGCCCGGCTGGGATGCGGAAGAGAGCGAGTACGAAAACAGTAAAGCTCTGCTGATGACGGTATTGGAGGACTTGCGGCTGCCTGATGGCGCGCAAGTTCTTGAGTTGGGCTGCGGTGCAGGCAATATCAGTCTGTGGCTGGCGGAGCAGGGGTTTTGTGTCACGGGCATTGATGTATCACAGACAGCCCTTGACTGGGCCAAAGATCGGGCGGCTGCCGCCGGGTGCTATTGCAGATTTCTTACGGCAGACGTGGGACAAATAGAAGCACTTCCCGGCGGCCCCTATGAGCTGATCGTAGACGGCCATCTATTCCACTGTTTGGACGCGGTGCCGCGCACCCGCTTGCTGAGGCTGATCTCCAAGTGCCTGCGCCCGGGAGGGTACTTTGTGCTGCAGGCCATGTGTTTGTCAGAGCAGAGGAACGAATCTTCTGCAGTCACCCACAACATGCGATACATTGATCCTCCGGCCACGTTGCGCAACGAAGTCTTGAGTGCCGGCCTTGAAATTCTGCACGAGGAAGTGCTGGATCCGCAGTCAGAACAGGCGCTTTTGTTGCTACTGGCGCGACGACCCTTTGCTGCCACAGACGGAGAGTGTTCATGAAGCTGAAGAATGCAGAAATACAGAGTTGGCTGGAGCAGGCGCCTCCCGAGCGCGCCGACACGCTGCTCCATCTGTTCACCGTGATACGCCGCAACATGCCGGCGGGCTTTGCGGAAGTGGTGAGCGGAAACCTGTTGAGCTGGGTGGTTCCGCTCGAGGTCTGCCCGCAGACCTACAACGGCCAAGCGCTGATGTATGCGGGACTGGCGGCACAGAAGCAGTACTGCTCGGTCTACCTGATGAGCATTTACCTCTCCGATAACAGCCGCGAGCAGTTCCAACGGGCCTGGCGTGATTATGGTGGTCGGGTAGATATGGGAAAATCCTGTCTGCACATTCGCAAGTTGGCGGACGCACCGCTGGATCTGATCGCCGAAGCGGTGGCTGCCTACGAACCCGCCGAATTTGCCGCGCGCGTGCAGGCAATTCAGTCCGTGCACAGGACAGAGCGCACAGGAAGGGCAAACAAATGAACCGGCGTGGATTGCTGGCGGGGGGCAGCGCGACGCTGCTGAGCGGATTGGGCCTTGTTCACATGGTCGCGACGGCCTGGTTCTATACTACTATGAGTGTGGACGCCCTCTGGTTTGCCGGCAGCGGGTTGGCCATTCTGCTGCTGGGCTTGCTCAATCTGCTGCGGCTACGCGGGCGGGATCCGCTGCTATGCAGTGTAGGCATCTTCACCAATCTGCTGGGCACGTTGTTTCTGCTGCTGCTGAGCTTTGTACTGCGCGCGCCGCAGGCCTGGGTCAGTCTGGCGCTGATGTTGCTGCTTCTGGCGGACAGTCTGCTGGCCCGCTATGCGCGAAAGAGCAACGAGCGTGAATCGGGCTGACAGCCTGACAGTAACGCCATGGCAGACGCGACATACTGACGATCTGACAGAGGTCTGACAGGGGTTGTCGACATAAATCAACAACCTTGCAAGCTCCGCTACTTGCATCCCCACTGCACACGCAAGAAAAACAAGCACCTGGTGATCCACTTGACAGAAAATCGCGTTTGGCACAGCGCTTGCCATAAGCGGCCCGTCCGGAGTGATGGTCCCGGGCGATGGAAAGAACGAAAAGAGATACAGGAGTTCATCATGGGTAAAATCATCGGCATTGACCTGGGAACCACCAATAGCTGCGTTTCGGTCATTGAGGGCGGCGAGCCCGTCATCATCACCAATTCCGAGGGCGGTCGTACGACCCCGTCGGTGGTGGCCTTCACCAAGTCCGGCGAGCGTCTGGTGGGTGCCCCTGCCAAGCGCCAGGCGGTGACCAATCCGCGCAATACCGTGTTTTCCGTCAAGCGCTTCATGGGGCGTCATTACGACGAGGTGGCTACCGAAATCACGGAAGTTCCCTACAAGGTTGTCAGGGGCGAAGGCGGCGTGGCTCGCATCGAGATCGACGGCAAGCAGTACGCGCCCCCCGAAATCAGCGCCATGGTGCTGCAGCGACTGAAGCAGGCCGCTGAGGATCACCTCGGCGAGAAGGTCACCGAAGCCGTGATCACCGTGCCCGCCTATTTCAATGATAGCCAACGCCAGGCCACCAAGGAAGCCGGTGAAATCGCCGGTTTGACGGTGAAGCGCATCGTCAACGAGCCCACCGCGGCCGCCATGGCCTACGGCATGGACAAGAAGGGCGAGGAAGTGGTCGCCGTCTACGATCTGGGTGGCGGTACTTTCGATATCTCCATTCTTGAGATCGCCGATGGCACCTTTGAAGTGCTGGCCACCAACGGTGATACACACCTGGGTGGTGACGACTTCGATCAGCGCCTCATCGACTTCATCGCCGACGAGTTCAAGAAGAACGAGGGCGTCGATCTGCGTCAGGACCCGATGGCCCTGCAGCGTCTGAAGGAAGCTGCCGAGAAGGCCAAGATCGAACTGAGTTCCGGCCAGCAGGCGCAGGTAAACCTGCCCTTCATTACCGCCACTCAGGATGGCCCGAAGCACATGGATCTGAGCATCAGCCGCGCCAAGTTCGAGCAGCTGGTGGATGACCTGATCCAGCGTTCCATTGAGCCCTGCCGCAAGGCGCTGAAGGATGCCGGCAAGAGCACTACTCAGATCGACGAAGTGATTCTTGTGGGCGGCAGCACTCGCGTGCCCGCCGTGCAGGAAGCCGTCAAGAAGTTCTTTGGCAAGGAACTGCACCGCGGCGTGAATCCGGACGAGGTGGTAGCCACCGGTGCCGCCATTCAGGCTGGCATTCTGGGCGGAGACATGGAAGGCAAGGACATGGTCCTGCTGGACGTGACACCGCTTTCGCTGGGCATCGAGACCCTGGGCGGCGTGAATACTGTGCTCATCGAGCGCAACACCACCATTCCCACGAGCCGCAGCCAGGTGTTCAGCACCGCCGCCGACAGCCAGAACACCGTCGACATTCACGTGCTGCAGGGCGAGCGCCCCATGGCCCGCGACAACAAGACCATTGGCCGCTTCCAGCTGGACGGCATTCCGCCCGCACCGCGTGGTGTGCCGCAGATCGAGGTGAGCTTCGACATCGACGCCAACGGCATCCTGAGCGTCAAGGCCAAGGACAAAGCCACCAACAAGGAACAGTCCATCAAGATCACCGCATCTTCGGGGCTGGACAAATCCGAGATCGATCGCATGCGCCGCGATGCTGAGGATCACGCCGCCGAGGACGCCAAGCGCAAGGAAGAGGTCGAGGTGCGTAACACCGCCGACGCCAAGGTCTTCCAGACGCGCAAGCAGATCGAAGAGCTGAAGGAGCAGCTAGGCGAGGACGGCAAGCAGAAGCTTGAGACCGCCTGCAAGGCAGTGGAAGAGGCGCTGAAGGGTGAGAACCTGGACGCCATCAAGGCCGCGTCCGACGCGCTGGACAAGGTGTGGAGCGAGATCAGCACCAACATGTACCAGCAGAGTCAGCAGGCCGGTGCGCAGGGACAGCCCGGTGGAGATCCCGGCGCGGGCGCACAGGGTGCCGGTTCGCACAACGCCGGTGGCAAGTCGGACGACGAAGCGGTGGACGCCGATTTCGAGGTCGTCGACGAAAAGTAATTGACCATCACTCCCTGAAGAAGAGGCGCGGGATTGCAGATGCAGTCTCGCGCCTCTTTTGCTTCCAGCCTGAAAGAAGTCTGAGGATAGTGCATCTGGCGAGGCCACATACCTCCGGTTCGAAGGCATACCCGGGGGAAGTCGCTTACGATGATTTACGCTGTGCTTTTCTCTTGGATTGCCGCTCTGCAAAGCTGTAATTGTGGCTTACTGTCGGATCGTAAATGCCCGTCCGGCTTCCATTGAACCAACCCGGGAATCTGCATGAAGAAACAGCTCGCCCTTTGCGGTGTGCTGGGTCTGGCGATAAGCGCCCTGGCCCAAGTGTACACCACCTACCACTGGCACCAGCAGCAGCCGATCTATTGGCCCGAGACCAGCCAGTGGAACTCGAATACGTATCAGAAGGCTTACGAGTCCATTCAACTGCGCAATGGTGGTGCCGCGCATCCGCAGAACGATGTGGAACAGATCTTCGGCATCGACGACCGCCGCGCCGCCTACCAGTGGCGCATGCGTGACGCCATCGGCGCCATGAGCGGAGGCGATTCCGGCGCGCAGTCCAGCTACGGCGGCTGCCTGATCGAGAACGTCGCCAGCCAGGGCGAACACGGTTTCAACGGATACAGCAGTGGCTGGATGAACCCCATTCGCACAGCGCGCAACTGGACCACCAGTGACGGCTATCCGCGTCTGGACATGGTGCTCTTCCCGTATCACCATTGCCTTGCCCCGCTGGTGGACGAAGATGCGCTACGCATGGAACTGCGCATTCAGAAGGAAATTTACGACCAGGCCTGGGGCGCGTATCCCGGTGTATCACAGGGATTCTTCCCGCCGGAGCTGGCCTTCAGCGAGCGCATCATCAAAGTGCTGGTGGAAGAGGGCGTCGAATGGACCTTCGTACCCAACAACCACATTAGCCGTGCCTGCAGCAACTTCCCGTTGATCATGGGTACCGGTGGCGAGAACTGTGATCCGCCGAATCTTGCAGATCAAATCAATCCTGCCAGCAGCGAGTGGTTCTCGCTGACCATCGATCGCGGTTGCACACCCACCAACGCTGTCCCAATGGCCTACACGCCCGCAAAAGCCGAGTATGTGGATCCGGAAACAGGTGCTGTATCACGCATTACGGTAGTGCCGGTGGCAATGGCCATGAGCTGGGAGGACGGCTACCAGACCTATGGCATTCAGCATGTCAGCCAGATCGCCCACGCCAGCAATCCGTCGCAGCCCATTCTGGTGGCGCTGGCCCACGACGGCGACAATGCTTTTGGTGGCGGCTATTCGTACTACATGGAAAGTGTGCCGTCGTTCACCAGTCAGGCAGTCGGAGCCGGTTACACACCGACCGTAGTACAGCAGTACTTGCACGATCATCCGGTATCGGCCAGCAACGTGATACACGTTGAGGATGGTGCCTGGGTCAACGCGGACGGCGACTTCGGTAGCCCCGACTTCATCAACTGGAACTGGCCACTGGTCTACGGCAGCAGCTTCAATATTCCCGGCGGCTGGGCTGAGGACGAGCGCAACTGGGCGGTGATCACTGCGGCGCAAAATCGAGTCTCCACAGCGGAGCAGATTGCAGGTGGTGTTGATCCAGCCTCGGTGCAGGATCCCGTGACACAAGGTGCGACCGATGCTGAACTGGCCTGGCACTTTTTCCTGCCCGCGTTGACCAGCGGTTACATGTATTACGGCACTTCGCTGGACATGGAGGTCAAGCCCACAATCGCCTGCAACAATGCAGTGGCCTATGCGGATGGTGTCATCGGTAATGGTAGTCAGGATCAGACTCCGCCCACCGTGTGGATTCCCCAGCAGTTGCCCCACAATCCCGGCGGCATCGGCTTCGGCAGCCTTTACGGCTATCAGCAGACCATGCAGCCGCGCGACTTCTGGATCTGGACCTTCGTCCACGACGTCAGCGGTGTGGACAGCGTGCTCTTCAAGTATCGCCTGGACAACGACGGTGTTAACCCGCTGGCGAATCACGACAACGAGACCTATGCCGGTGGAAGCGGCGTAGAAGCGTGGCGTTCCCAGTCCATGACTCAGCGCAGTTTCCCCTTGGACAACTTCTTCAACGATCCCAACATCGACTTCTTTGAATTGCCCCTCTACATCGCCGACGAGTATTACACGCACGTGACCGACAGCGACATCACCGACGAAGGCGACGTCCTGGTGGACTATTACGTGGAGGCGTGGAGCAATGGTCTGGTCAAGCGCACACCCATTCAACACACCTACGTGGGTGACGGCAGCGGCGGTAGCGGTGGTTCGGACGATGTAGTACGCTGGTGGCCGGCAGAGCTGGAGGGCGGTGACACGGTTCACATCCTCTACGACCTCAGTGAGGGAGCGTTGCCGGGTGATACCGATCCCGTTTACATCCATCTGGGGCACAGCGGCTGGAGTCAGATTGTATCACCCGATCCGTCCATGACCTGGAACGCCGATTCCAGCGCCTGGGAGTACGCCTACACCGTTCCACAGAGCGCTACATCAGTAGATTTTGTCTTCAACAATGGCAGCGGAACCTGGGATAACAACAACGACGCCGACTGGCACATCTCCGTGACACCAACCGCAAATGGCGGCGCGTGGGAGATCGATGGTGAGCTGGATGCAAATGCCGAGCTGCTGGGCACTGTAGGCGAGCGTTCCCTCTGGGGAGCCTGGAATGGTAGCGAGCTTTATCTGGCCGCCACGCCGGCACCGACCAGCGGTACCGACCACTTTCTGATGATCTCTGACGGCAGCAGTGTGACACAAAGTGCTCCCTGGGCCAAGGGCGGAACCACCACTCGCTGGGCGGCCTTTGTTGGCCAGGAAGAATCCAACGGATGGTGCGGGTGGTTTGATCTGGAGGCGTCCACATCCGCCAGTGTTGCCTATGGCAGTGTGCTCGAGGCGAGTATCACGCTGGAGAGTGAGCTGGGCGAAATTCCAGAGACGGTTCGCGTTGCCCTGGCTGCCTATGCCAGCGCCGACGGTGGAAGTCTGCAGGCACAGGTGCCCGCCGGAAACGGCGATGCCAATTTGGATTACGTTGAGTGGTATCCGCTACATCTGCATTCGGGGTCAGGTGTTCCGCTAGCCGTGGAGGATCTGAGTATCACGCTGATTTCCGGTTTGGGCATCCAGCTGGACTGGTCGGCCATCGAGGAAGATACCAGCGGTGAGCCGCTGCAGGATGTGATGTATCGTGTTCAGGTGAGCAGCGATCCCTACGCAGAAACATGGCAGTCGTTGGCTTTGACTACAGCAACTAGCTGGCAGCATCCGGGAGTCCAGGTTCAGCCTGATTTGTATTACCGCGTTATTGCTCTTACGAGTGCAACCTTGACTGCCGCTGAGTCACGTTATAATCGCTAGGAGACAAAAAGCATTTCCAAGAGCCCGGCTTTCGAGTCGGGCTCTTCTCTCGTAGCGATTTCTACTGGATCGCCGCTTGCACCATTTCTACCTTACAGGGCATTACAATCACAGTAGGAACTCCTATGCGCACGCTGCTACTCGTTCTGATGACATGGCTCAGTTTCGCTCTGAATCTACAGGCGCAGAACTGTTTGCTGCTCGATCTCTCTCGTCCCGTCAGCCACCGTTTCAGCTTGGAAGACCGCCAGAAGGTCAGCCGCATGCTGCATGCCCAGTTTGATCGGGACTATGCACCGCTGAAAATGGTCGACGAAAGAGCACTTGGCGATGAAGGGTTTTCTGCTGGCGATAACTGTTACAGCTGTGATGGTGAGCGACAACTTGAGCTGGCTCGCTCGATCGGTGTATCACAATTGATTACTTACAGATTGTATTACGAAATGGGTGAGTATCGTACTCGTCTGCTTCTCCTTGATGTCCGTAGCGGCGAACTGCTTAACCGTCGCGACAGTGCGAACAGCGACTTGAACCGTTTGGTTGTGAACATCCCTTACGAGATGGAACACCTTTGCCGCAGTTTCATTGGATCAGCACAGCCTGTGTCACAACTTGATCCTGTAACGATTCACATCAGCAGTAAACCTGAGGGAGCCGAGTTCTGGAAGGATGGAGTGCTGCTGGGATCAACTCCGCTCGATATTCTGCTGCAACCGGCTGTATCACAAATTGAGCTGCGGCAACAGGGTCGTGCAGAGTTCAAGCAAAGCCTTGTGCTGGGTATTGATACCCTGCTGGTTTTTGATCTGGCGACCACAATGGGAAAGATCAGCGTTCACAGCAATCCGCAGGGGCAACCCCTCTACATCGATGGTCGACTACTGGGACGAACGCCCGTCTGGGATGCAGAAGTGGCGGCGGGTGAGCACAGTCTGCGCGTAGGCAATCCGGAAACGCATGAACCCGTGACACAGCGTATTGAAATTCAGGCCGGAGAGCACAAGGAATACAAATTGCTCCTGACACCGATGGAAGGATTGCTGACTGTAGCTGCGACGACCGTCTTGGGCGAGGTGCTTCCCGTCAGTGGGTATCTGGACGGAAACAGTCTGGGAGTGCTGCCCTGGCAGGGAATGGTTCCTGTGGGCGTGCACCGGATTCGGGTTGGAGCTCAAGAGCGCGTGATTTCGATCTACGACTATCAAAGTCAGGTTGTGGAGTTCACCTTGGATGGCTTCGATAGCCGGGGAGAAGCGGTCAATGCTTCACAGGCCTGGTTGATCCTGCGTTCAACGCCCGAGAATCAACCCGTGATTCTGGACGGCGTGTTACAGGGACGCACTCCCTTGTTCGCCCGGGTTCCTTCCAAAAAAGAACTCCGCGTGCGAGTTGGCGATGGCACTAACGCAGTAGCCCAGGAGCGACTTGTGTCACTCGGTTCGGGAGAGCATAGACGAGTGGAGTTTGAGTTAGTACCGCTCCGTGGATTCCTCGCGCTGGACTGTGTCGATCTTCGCTCTGAGCCCGTGCGTTTGCCATTGTTTGTAGACGGTGTACGCGAGGCGCAGCTTCCTTTTGCCGACAGCCTTCTCGCTGGCGAACACACTCTGCGTGTTGGTTCCTGGGTTCGGACGCTGAGACTTGCCATTGGCGAATCACGGCAGTTGACATGGGAACTGGATACTCTTGTGATACCTGATGGACGTCGTGTCTCTGTGATACAAGGTCCGCTTGCGGGTATGAATTTCGTAGAGATTCCGGCTGGATCCTTCGTTATGGGTTGTGATGACGCCATTGCCAACTCTGATGAGCAACCTCTGCGTACGGTGAGCGTTGAGGCTTTCCAATTGATGACGACCGAAGTCACTCAGGCGATGTGGCAGGAAGTCATGAGACACTCTCCCGTCAGCTTTACCTGTGACACACGTCCCGCTGAGAACATCAGTCGTGAGCAGATGGTGGCCTTCATCAAGCGCTTGAACAAACGCGACAAGGCGTGGAAGTACCGGCTTCCAAGTGAGGCAGAGTGGGAGTATGCAGCGCGTGCCGGACGTGAAGATGCCTACTTCTTCAGCGATTCCGTCGATCACCTGAGTGAATACGCCTGGTTTGCGGCTAATTCGAGTGAAGAGAGCGCTCCTGTGGCCAGTCTGCGTCCAAACTCCTGGGGGCTGTACGACATGCTGGGCAATGTCTGGGAAGTCTGTGCGGACAAGTACCAGGACCGCTATCCCAATAAGGACGGAGACGCAAGCCCGCGCAGGGCGTCCACAAATCGCTACGTGAGACGCGGTGGGAGCTGGGCCAATGAAGCAGGCAATTGTCGTGTGTACAACCGTGGCTACCTTGTAAACAGCCAACCCAGCGATCGCGTGGGTTTCCGCCTGGCCAGAGAAGCTCGCTAAGGAAACAGCAGAAGTGACTCAGCCGATCTCGACCCACTGACCGCGTGAGCGAATCAGCGAAATCAGCGCGTCCACTGCCTCTGATACTGGCACCTTGTGTCGCTGGACTTCTTGGCCGGCATAGAGATCCACCAGCTCGGGGCCAGAGCCCACAAAGCCATAGTCCGCATCCGCCATTTCACCGGGTCCATTGACAACACAGCCCATTACGCCGATTTTCAGGCCCTTCAAATGTGCCAGACGTTCCTGGGCTTCGGCAAGCAGCGCGCTGTGGTTGTAACTCACTCGTGCACACGTGGGACAGGCGACAAACTCAGTGGCAAAACGACGTGCGCCAGCTCCCTGCAACAATGAAAAAGCAAAGAAACGGCTACCGGTCATAGCAACGTCACCTGTGATGGTCAGCGAGTGAATCAGGCCGTCGGAGAGCAGACAACCCAGATGGGCAGCGAGAGCCAGTGGATCACGACATTCTTCGCGTGACACAAGGTAGTCCACAGGCATGCGTGAGCCCACTTTGCGCAACACCAGATCCAGCAGTCGATAGCGATGCACGGGGTTACCACCGCCAATGGATAGCATTGTGCGCCCGGCAGGGAAATGTTCGTGGATATACTTCACCAGACTATTGATCTGTGCTACATCCCTTGTGGTGATATGGAATTGTAGAATCTCGTCGATTTCGCCCGAAAGGCCTTCCCAGCTAGAGACGTCATCGTGTATCACTTCAACCGGAATGATGCGACGAACAACTTTTCCGTCCACCAGATCGCTACGATACAGTGACACACGGCGGATTTCGGGATCACGGCAGACCATGCCGCTTTCGCCAGGATCCTCTGGTAGAACACTATCCGGTCCGGGCAGCTGCGCCAGCAACGGAGAAATGCCGGGGACATCCTGGGCACCCGCCTTCAAGTGCACGGGGAACACTGCTTCGCCGCCTGCCCGCAATCGTCCGCGGCGATCTCCTGTGAGATTTGTCTCACGCGGTTCCCAGCTCTCGTATTCCTGGCCGCATTCCGGATAGGCCAGACGATCCTGGTTGGCGGCAGCATTTCGATAAAGGTTTGCCAGCTGTGCTGCGGGGCTGATCTCCATCTCGGGCGGGTCCGCCAGCGAGAGGCGAATTGTATCACCAATGCCGTCTTCCAGCAGCGCGCCGATTCCCTGGGCACCTTTCAGGATGCCATCGATACCACCACCTGCCTCGGTGACACCGAGATGCAGCGGGTAATTCAAACCCTCATCACGCATGCGTGCTACAAGGCCGCGAACGGCGTAGATCATCAGGCGCACATTGGAGGATTTCATCGAGATCACGATGTCGCGAAAACCAGCTTCCTCGCAGAAGCCGATGTATTCCAGCGCGCTTTCAATCATGCCCAGACTTGTATCACCGTGCAAGTGCATCGTGCGCGCCGACAGCGAGCCGTGATTCACGCCGATGCGCAGAGCTCGGCCTTCGCGTTTCATCTCCTCAATGAAGGGGCGAAAGAGCTCGCGCGCGTGCTGGTGTTCCGCATCCGCATCGACCGTTTCGCGGTCGCGACGGTCAGCGAAGTTGCCGGGATTGATGCGCACCTTGTCCACGAAGGGAATAACGGCCGAAGCGAGGCGCGGGCTGAAGTGTACATCAGCACAAAGGGGTGTTGTGATACGATCTTGTTTGAGCAGCTTGCGTAGTTCGGCCAGGGCCTCAATATCGCTGTCGCGGCGGACGGCCAGTCGCACTAGTTCGGCGCCTGCATCACAGAGGGTGCGTACCTGTCGCAGGCAGGCCTGCACATCGGCGGTGTCACAGTTGGTCATCGATTGAATGCGAATGGGATTGTTGCCGCCAATTCCCAGGTCGCCTACGCGGACTTCCCGTGTGGCGAAACGACGATAACGAAGACGATTGCCAACGTACATGCAGGCCGCTCCTACTCCTTGATCTGCGGGCACAGTGCAGGTCCATCCAGCTTCCGCCCGCGGCCCAACAGTGTGCCATTTTTTCTCGAATCGCGTAGCACTTGCCGGCAGCATTCCTACGCATTTAATGCCGATAGAGAGGCGGGCCCGCACTCTGCGCCCCTTCAGCGGACGGAAGGCGAGTTTACCGTTCACCGCTATTGCAGCGGAATCCCTAAGTTGTCGTTTGAACCATGATATGAACCTTTCTTCGGAGGATAGCGTGAGCACGAAAGAGAAAACCTCTGAGCAATCGCCTGAAAAAGCGGCGAATTCCACTCCGGTAGTGGAAGTCATCTCGCCGCCTGAAATACGACGCATTGCCATTTCCACCAGTGGTGGTGATGCGCCGGGTCTGAATGCCGTCATTCGCGGCCTCACCAAGACCGCCATCCAGAAGTACCGCTGGGAAGTCATGGGTATCCTGAACGGGCTCGAGGGCCTGATCGATACACGCAAGACAACTCATCTGGGACTGGATGAAGTGCGCGGCCTGTTATCGCGCGGCGGTACCATTCTAGGCGCCGCTTCCGGCGGAAACCCCTTCAAGCGTCCCGTGATACGTGACGGTAAGGCGGTCACGGAAGATGTGCGTCCGCACATGATCAAGAATTTCCATTACCTGGGTCTGGATGCCCTGGTGTGTATTGGCGGCGAAGGTACCATGGCCATCGCTGCTGAGCTTTGTGAGCGCGGCATTCCCGTCGTTGGTCTGCCCAAGACCATCGACAATGACTTGTACGGCACCGACGCCACCTTCGGCTTTCAGACGGCCGTGCAGACGGCGCAGGAGGCCCTTGACCGCCTGCAGACGACGGCGGCAAGTCACCACCGCGTAATGATTCTGGAAGTGATGGGCCGCTATGCCGGTTGGATCGCCCTGCACGCGGGCATCGCCGGTGATGCCGACGTAATTCTGCTGCCCGAGATTCCTTTCATGATGCAGGAAGTCGTCGACGCCGTGCTGCGTCGCAATCGACGTGGCAAAGACTTCTCGATCATCGTGGCCGCCGAGGGGGCACGCGAGATCGATGGTACCTATATCACCCGTCGCGGCCAGGCCAAGGAGGGCGAGTACGCGAAGGAGCGTCTGGGCGGCCTGGGTGACTACCTTGCGCAGACCATTCATGAAGCCACAGGCATGGAATGCCGTGCAACCGTGCTGGGCCACATTCAGCGCGGTGGAACTCCCGTCGCCTACGATCGGGTGCTGGCCACTCAGTTTGGCGTCATGGGAGCGGAGATGATCGCGCGCGGGGAGTTCAACTGCGTGGCAACTTTGCAGGGGAACAAGATCGTCTCACGTCCGATCAAGGACGTGATTCACAAGACCAAGAATGTTGACCCCGAAGGCCAAACCGTGCTCTTTGCGGAAAGCATGGGCATTGTCTTCGGCCGCCCGAACCGGCAGGTCAAGCTCTAGTCGGTCGCCAGAATAGGACAATTTCTCCTACGCACAAGAAGAGCGGGAAACCTGGATTCATTTGTGAGTCCAGGTGTGCTCTCGCAATCCGGTGATACCTTTTCCTTGTGGATCTCACCGTAATTGCCGATTTTTAGCTTTGTGGCAACAGGAGGACTTGCCTCACTATGGGGGACGTGCGAAAAGTGCAGTTGACGGATCTGCAAATCGGGCAGCGACTCGGCCAGGATGTGTTTGAAGAACACAGCGACGGGCGTTGCGTGCTGCTCTTTGCCCGTGGTCAGGTCATTCGCCATGATCGCCACTTGCAGCGTCTGCGCGACGCGGGCTGCAGGGAAGTCATTGTGGATGAGCACGGCGGTCGCCTGGAACCCTATCGCGGCAACAGTTGCTCAGAGGAGACCTTGCAGCAGTTCATCGCTCTGCGCGATCAGGTGGATCTGGCGCGGCAGAACGAGCTGAAGACCATCCAGGAGCTGGACGCCCTGTTCCTCAGTGTGCGCAAGGGAGAGAACCCCGGCTTGCAGAACCTCGAAGACAACCTGCTTCAATCCATCCAATACCTGCGTACCGGTCCCGACCTGACGATGGCGCTGATGCGTATGCGACAGGGGCAGCCTTTTATCTACAGACACAGTCTGGCGGTTACTTGGCTGCTGGTGCGCCTTGCTATGCACAAACGTCCGCAAGCTGGTGATGCCGAGATGCTGCATTACGGGTTGGCGGGCATGCTGCACGATATCGGCTACATGCATTGTGGCGAGTTGCAGCAGTTCCGTGGCGACATCCTGAACGAGGACACAGACGAGCTGCGCATGCACACCGAGTTCGGCCTGGTCATTGTGCGTGAGATGAAAGGCATCGCCGGTGAGATTCGCCGTGCGGTAGTCGAGCATCACGAGCGCTTCAATGGCAGCGGCTACCCGCAGGGGCTGCACCAGGAAGAGATTCATCCGCTTTCCTACGATGTCGGCATTTGCGATGCCTTCGATTCTCTGGTCACCGACACGCCCTACCGTCGTGCACTTTCGCCGGGCGTAGCCATGGCGCTTTTGCAGGGCTGGTCGGGGCGCGAGTTTCCTGCCGATCTCGTCAGCGAATTCACCGCCTGTTTTGGCCGCTGGCCAGTTGGAGAAGCGGTGGAGCTGAGCGACGGCAGGCGCGGCGTCGTTGCCATGCGCAGTGGGCTTGATCCCAGCAAGCCTGTGATTGCGGTTCAGCATGGTGAGCAAATGGAAATGGTGGATGTCTCCTTCGCCGGCGTTCAGATCAGCCGTGGTCTGCGTCAGGCAGAAGCACCGGTGGCCTTCAGTCAGGTCTTCTGACCTTTTACCAAATTCAGCTTTCACCCCGATGGACGAGGTTCCCGGACAAGGTCCGCCGTGAGCCCCGTGAGGAGATGTTGGGTCATGAGCATTACTGCTCTGGACGTGTATCACGTAGCTGAACTGGCAGGTCTGGACCTGTCACCGCAGGAGCTTCCCCTCTTGCAGCGGCACTTGCAGGACTCTCTTGCCTGCGCAGACAAACTGCCTCCCTGTGACACCTATGATCCCACCTGTGATACGCTTTCACTCGAATCGCTGCGACCCGATCTTCCCGGCAACTGCCTGCCCGTAGGTCTGGAATTGGGATCTCTGAAGTTGGGGCAGCCTTTGCGTGTACCGTCACCCTTTCCAGTTGTGGAGAAATGATGAGATTCACCGTCACCGGTGTGATACCCGCACGCTATGCGTCGACGCGTTTTCCGGGCAAACCGCTGGCCCTCATTGCGGGCCGTCCCATGATCGAGCACGTCTGGCGCGCCGCCGCACAGGCTCACTTCGACCGTTTGATTGTGGCCACTGACGACGAGCGCATTGTGCGAGCCGTTGAAGTCTTTGGCGGCGAAGTCATGATGACAAGGCCGGATCACGAAAGCGGCACGGACCGCCTGGCGGAAGTGGCCGCTAGGTTGGCACTCGCCGATCAGGACATCGTCGTCAATATTCAGGGCGACGAACCATTGCTGTCGGGCACTGTCATCGATGCGACTGTATCACCGCTTAAAGTGGATGCAACGCTTGAATGCGCCACCGCCGTGACACATTTTCGCAGTTTCGACGAGCTTCAAAGCACAGACACGGTCAAGGTCGTTTGTGATACAAAAGGTGATGCCTTGTACTTTTCGCGCAGCGTGATACCTCACGATCGCGACGGTAAAACCGTTCTTGCCCAGTACCGCAAGCACATTGGCATTTATATCTACCGGCGATCACTGTTGAAGCGCTTTGGCAGCCTGCATAGTACGCTGGAGCAGATCGAGCGACTCGAGCAGCTTAGGCTGCTGCAGAATGGTATTGCCGTGCGTGTGGTTGAAACCGACTACCAGCCTCAGGGCGTGGATCGCCCCGAGGATATCCCCCTCGTTGAATCTTTGCTGGCGCAGTCCGCCCAGTCAGACTCATCTCCCAAGGAGCAATGATGGCCCGAATTCCCAGAATGAAGACGAAGTTCATATTCATTACCGGCGGTGTCGTTTCCTCGCTCGGCAAGGGTATTACCATTGCCTCCCTGGGCATTCTGCTGAAGTCTCGTGGCCTCAAGGTGAACGTGATCAAGCTTGATCCCTACCTGAATGTGGACCCGGGAACCATGAGCCCCTACCAGCATGGCGAAGTCTATGTGACCGAGGATGGTGCCGAGACCGATCTGGATCTGGGGCACTACGAACGTTTTCTCGATATCACCACCAGCCGTCTGTCAAATGCGACCACCGGGCAGATCTACGGTGAAGTGATACGTCGCGAGCGCGCCGGTGATTACCTGGGCGCTACCGTACAGGTCATTCCGCACGTAACTGACGAAATCAAGAAACGTATCACAGATCTGGCCCGCAGCGAGAAGGGTACGGACATCGTTCTGGTTGAAGTGGGCGGCACGGTCGGCGATATCGAAAGTCTGCCCTTCCTGGAAGCTATCCGCCAATTCGCACTGGAAGTGGGGCGCCGCAACAGCCTCTTCATTCACCTGACACTGTTGCCTTGGCTGCCCACTGCGGGCGAGCTGAAAACCAAGCCGACGCAGCATTCTGTTGGCCGTCTGCGTGAAATCGGCATCATGCCCGATTTGCTGGTCTGTCGCAACGAGCGCGGAATCAGCCGTGGATCACGCGAGAAGATCGCCCTTTTCTGCAACGTGCGTCCCCAGGATGTCATCGACGCTCGTGATATGGGTTCGATCTACGAGTGCCCGCTGGAATACGAGCGCCAGAACATGGCCGAGATCGTCTTGGATAAACTGGGCATGAAAGCCAGCGAACCTCAGCTTGAACCCTGGTACCAGCTGGCGGAAACCATTCGCACGCTGGATCGCAAAGTCGAAATCGCCATCTGCGGCAAGTATGTTCAGCTGACCGATGCCTACAAATCGCTGAGTGAAGCCTTGTATCACGCCGGCTATGAACTGGGAACAGGCGTCAAGCTGCGTTGGGTGGACAGCGAGAAAGTGACCGCGGAAAACGTCGCCTCACTCCTGGAAGGCGTTGGCGGTGTGCTGATCCCGGGTGGTTTCGGCGAGCGTGGCATCGAGGGCAAGATTCAGGCGGCCCGCTATGCGCGCGAGAATCAGATCCCCTATTTCGGTATCTGTTTGGGCATGCAGGTCATGGTAATCGAGTACGCGCGTCACGTCTGCAATATGAAGAGCGCCAACAGCGCCGAGTTCGTGCAGCGTCTGCGCTATCCGGTAATTGATCTGATGATGGATCAGCGCGGCGTGAAGGTCAAGGGCGGAACCATGCGGCTCGGCACGTATCCCTGCGTGTTACATCGCCACAGCAACGCCTACAAGGCCTATCGCAAGGTGGTGATACAAGAGCGACATCGGCATCGCTATGAAGTCAACAACAAGTACCGTGATACACTGGCCCAGCGTGGAATGCTACTCTCAGGTTTGTC
Organism: Candidatus Delongbacteria bacterium; assembly: GCA_963663545.1. Taxonomy (GTDB): domain Bacteria; phylum CAIWAD01; class CAIWAD01; order CAIWAD01; family CAIWAD01. The sequence goes on along the minus strand of OY760505.1, from coordinate 789,965 downwards.
GCCCGATGAGCATCTGGTCGAAATGGTCGAAGTGCCTGATCATCCCTGGTACGTCGGCTGCCAGTTCCATCCTGAGCTGAAGAGCCGGCTGATGAAGCCCCACCCGCTTTTCCGAGAGTTCGTGCGGGCCAGCGCGCAGCAGGTGGGTAGTCTGCTGCCGCAGAATGAAGAAGAAGGAGAATGAGCATGTCCAATACCGTTCGCATTGGTGAATTTGAAGTGGGTGCCGGTCAGCCTCTGGCCTTGATTGCCGGTCCTTGCGTCATTGAGGGACGTGATGTCTGCCTGCGCATCGCTGAGCAGGTCAAGGCCATCTGCGATGAGCTCAAGATCAACTGGGTTTTCAAAAGCAGCTTCACGAAGGACAATCGCTCCAGCATCAACTCCTTTCAAGGTCCTGGCCTTGAAGAGGGGCTGAAGATACTGGCCGAAGTGCGTGATACATTCAAGGTGCCGGTCATCAGCGATGTGCATACACCGGACCAGTGCGCGCCTGCTGCTGAAGTCCTGGACATCCTGCAGATTCCCGCCTATTTGAGTATGCAGAGCAGCATGGCCATAGCCGCCGCCGAAACAGGGCGCGTGGTCAATGTGAAGAAGGGCCAGTTTCTGCATCCGCTGGACATGCGTAACGTCGTCGACAAGTTGGTTGAAAGCGGATGCCCCGGCGTAATGCTTACCGATCGCGGTACATGCTTCGGGTATCACAATCTGGTCGCCGATATGCGCGGGTTGCCCATGATGCGCAGTTTGGGCTGGCCGGTGGTGTTTGATCCCACTCACACCGTTCGCAAGTACGGCGTGTCCAGCGCTGACCCGGCGGGTGGCGAACCGCAGTACATTCCGCACCTGACTCGAGCCGGAGTGGCCGCGGGCGTGGATGTGCTCTTTCTGGAGACCCACGACGATCTGGGCAATGCCAAATGCGATGCCGCCAGCATGCTGCCCTTGTCGCGATTGCGAGGTCTGCTAAAGGACTGCCTTGCCATTCACCAGGTGGCAGCCAACGCCGAAGCTACTCCCTTTACCAGCTGCTGAGGTCGCATGTATCACCGCGAGGATTTTGCCGAACGGGCCACCCGGATCAAACTTGTGATCCTAGATGTGGACGGCGTTTTAACCGATGCACGGCTCTACCTGGGCGAGCAAGAGGAACTGAAGGCCTACTCGGCACGCGATGGCCTGGGTATCACACTGTTGCAGGTGGCAGGATTTCGCGTGGGGATTCTGACCGGACGCAAAAGCGCTTCGGTTGCACGCCGTGCAGCGGAACTTCGCCTTGATCCCGTGATACAGGGGCGCCCTGACAAACTGCAGGCCTATGATGAACTGCTGACATGCGAGGGTTTGGAACCCAGCCAGGTGGCCTATATGGGCGACGACTGGATTGATCTTCCCTTGTTCGGTCGCGTAGGTGTTACGGCCTGTCCCGCAGATGCAGAAGAGGAAGTCCGCCTGCGCAGTGATTTCGTCAGCGACCGCAATGGCGGAGAAGGCGCTGTGAGGCAGTTTGCCGAAGCGCTGTTGCTGGCTACGGGAAAATATGACGCTGTGCTGAATCAGTACATGTCGGGAGCAGGGAGGGCGGCCAGTGTCCAGCAATGACAACCTGGATCATGTGTCACGCGACGAAGAGCTGGAAGTTCTGCGGCGTGTAGTACGCATCGAGCGCGAAGCTCTGGACGCGCTGCATGACCGCATTGATGACAGCTTTCTGCAGGCTGTGGACCTGATCCTGGATGCGGCTGGCAGCAGTCGTGGCCAGGCGGCCAACGGACGCTTGATCATTACCGGGTTGGGCAAGAGCGGAGCCATTGGTCGCAAAATCGCAGCCACCATGACAAGCACCGGCACACCGGCTATCTATGTCCACACCGTTGAGGGCGCACACGGCGATTTCGGCTTGATCCAACCAAATGATGTGGCGCTGGTGATCAGCAAGTCCGGTGCGGGCGAAGAATTGACGGTGTTGCTTCCCTTTCTCAAACGACGCGGTGTACGCGTAATCGCCGTGACACACGATGTGGACAGCCCGCTGGCGCATCACGCCGACGTGGTGCTGGACGCCTCCATCAAGCAGGAAGCCTGTCCTCATGGTATTGCGCCTACTACCAGCTCAACGGTCGCCTTGGTGATTGGCGATGCGCTGGCTGTTGCGCTGATGACCCGACAAGGCTTCACCCGCGAGGACTTTGCCCAGTTTCACCCCGGTGGAGCGCTGGGCCGACGTCTGCTGATGACGGTGCAGGACGCCTTGCCCGGCGATCGGGAATTGGCCCATGTATCACCAGATGCCAGTTTGGCCGATGTTGTCGTATCCATCAGTTCGAGTCGTGTGGGAGCAACCTGCGTGCTGGCCGAGGGCAAACTGGCCGGGCTGATCACCGATGGTGATTTGCGCCGTCGCATGGCAGGCAACCATCTGCAGGATCTGCGCGCTGCGGATCTGATGAGCGCGAAACCAAAGACCATTCGCGGAAGTAGGTTGGCGGCCGAAGCACTGGAACTGCTCAACCGGCACAAGATTCAGCAGCTTGTTGTACTGAGCGAGAGCGGAGCTCCGGTTGGGATTCTGCATTTGCATGATCTGCTTACGCAGGGGATTCGCTGAATGAACCTGCGTTTGTGTTACGGCCTTGTTGCCATCGCGTTGTTGCTTGGTGGGTGCTCGAGGCTTCCCGAAGATGACGAGCTGAGCGAGCAGATACATCAGCCCGATCAGCACTTTCATCGGGCGCGTATCACGATGTTCAGCGGTGAGCGTCCGCGCGCGCGCCTGGATGCACTGCACATGCAGCAGTTCAACAGCGAGCGCATGATCCTCTGTTTCGATTCCGTCGAGGCCGTCTCCTGGGACAGTCTAGGCCACATCGAGAGCGTGATGACCTGTGATACATTGTACTTCCATCGCGATCATCACGATCTGAAAGCGCGCTGGAATGTAGAGATCTATTCCCCCTTCACAGATTCCGAAACCGGGGTCTACAAGGGGCCGCTGCCGACAACCGTGGACGCATTGCTGGCTGGTCCCTGTCAGTATCTGTCCACCGATTGGCTGGATTGGAACGATCGCGTGGGTCGTCTGCGAACCGACGCACCCATCTACTTTGAGTCACCCGCCGATACAGTCTGGGGAACCGGATTCACCAGCAACCGTGACCTGAGCAACTGGGAAGTCTACCAGGTAGAGGGTGTGAGTCATCGCTCGCTTGAACGACCGCAGCGCGAGAAGAAAGGGGCACAGCCGTGAGACATCTACTGCTGTTGTTTCTGTGCGCCCTGTGTGTTGCAAAGGAGCCAAACGAGCGCGTCGTGCTGGATCACGCCGATGTGGCGCGCAGCAATCAGCTGGGAAGCAAGATGATCCGGGAGTTGCAAGGCAACGTCATTGCGCGGTACAAGGGCATGACTTTCAAGTTCCAGCTTGGTCGCTACGACATGCAAGACGGTATTCTGCACTGCATGCAGGATGTGGTGGTCTTTGACAGTACGCGTACGGTGACAGCGGATGCCATTACCCTCTACGAGTCCGATGATCGCGTTGTCGCACGCGGCAAAGTGCACGCCTGGGGCGACAGCATGGATGTGCGCTGTCAGACAGCCACCTGGTGGGACGGCCTGCGTCGCGGCAAACTGGAACGCGTCGTACACATCGATGACTTTGAGCACAGCATGGCACTGGACGCTGGCGAAGTACTGCTGGATGATTCTTTGGGCTATGTGCGCGCTGTCTTTGATCCGATCCTGACGCGCGTTTCCGATCCGCATGCCGTGCTGACGGCCGACATTCTAGAGTACTGGCGAGATCAAGCCCGGGCCACAGCACGCCGCGACGTAACACTGCACACTGATGATTTTGACGCGACATGCGACAGCCTGTGCTGGCTTGATTCGCTCTCCTTGGTCGAGTTCCATCTTGACCCTGTGCTGATGCGTGAACAGCGACGCATCGAGGGCTTGGTGATACACGCTCATACCAACGAGGACAATCGACTGGACAGTCTGCTTGTTCTGGGAGACGCGCGTGTTACAAGTCCTTCGGACAGTATCAGCGCAGATCTGAGTGACCGATTGGAAGGCGATGAGATGGTCTTTCGCTTCCATCAAAACGAACTGGCAGAAATCGATGTGCAGGGTTCGGCCCGTTCGGTGCTCTTTGCCAATGACGATCAAGGTCGTCCAGGCATGAATGTGGCCGATGCCGAACACATGCTCTTCCAGCTCCTTGACCGGCATCTGGAGCAGGTGGATATGGGCGGCGGCGTTGACGCGTTTTGGATGCCTCTGCAAGCACCGCCCAGAAATGTGGGCGCCGAGTTGGACAGCCTGTGGCGTGAGGAAAAACCTCAGGGCAAAAGTGTGCCGCCGACGCAAGAAGGAAAGAAGCCATGAGTGAGCGGACGCTGAGCAGCCGTGATCTGGTTAAGGTATATGGTCGTCGTACGGTGGTGGGCGGCGTCTCCATTGAAGTGCGTACCGGCGAGATCGTCGGCCTGCTGGGCCCCAACGGCGCGGGTAAAACGACGACCTTCTACATGATGACAGGCATGATTCGGCCCACTGCGGGTGAGATCCTGCTGGACGAAGAGCGCATTGGCGGCCTGCCCATGTACAAACGCGCACGTCGCGGCGTGGGCTATCTGGCGCAAGAAGCCAGCATTTTTCGCAAGCTGAGCGTCGAGCAGAACATCATGGCCATTCTGGAGACCATGCCGCTTTCACGCGGAGAGCGTCGCGAACGGCTGGAGCAGCTGATGGGCGAGCTACGTGTGACACATCTGCGCAAAAGCATCGCCTACACGCTGTCGGGCGGCGAGCGCCGACGCGTCGAAATAGCGCGCGCGCTGGCTTCGCGTCCTTCCTTCATGCTGCTGGACGAGCCCTTTGCCGGCGTCGATCCCATTGCGGTGGGCGACATTCAGGCCATTGTGCATGAGTTGAAAGCACGAAAGATCGGTGTACTGATTACCGATCATAATGTTCACGAGACCCTGTCCATTACCGACAGGGCCTATCTGCTCTACGAGGGAAGGATCCTCAAGAGTGGAACCGCTGAGGAATTGGCCGCCGATGAGCAGGTGCGCCGTCTTTACCTCGGTGATAATTTCCGTTTGAATCGGTAGTTTGTCGGCTCGTGATTCTGCGGTAGCAAAAACCGTGTCAGTTGCAATCGGTGACGAGGAGAGAGTCCCATGATGTACCTGCGACAGGAAATCAGCATGCGCCAGGACATGGTCCAGACGCCCCAGCAGATCCTGCGCAGCGAGTTGCTCCAGCTACCCATGATGTTGCTGGAGGCCCGCCTCAAGATGGAGGTGGAGGACAATCCCGCCCTGGAGTTCATCGAGAGCGAGCTGGAAATCGAAGATCGCGATCAGCCCGGCCACGAGGACGATCCCGATCACGAGCAGGAGCCCGACAACGGCAACGACGAGCTGACCCGTGAGATGGACAACGCCATCGACGACACGGACAACTGGGAGGAGTGGGCCAACGAGGACATCAACTCGCCCTTCGCCCGCAACTACAACGCTTCCAGCCAGGAACAGCTCGACATTCCCCGCCCGCACATCCAGACCTTGCAGGAAAACCTGATCGAGCAGTTGCAAATGGACATGACCCTGAGCCGTACGGACCAGTACGTGGGCATGGAAATCGTGGGCAACATGAACGACGCCGGTTTTCTTGATTGCAGTGCCGAATACCTGGCCGCGTTGCTGGAAATCGATGAACACCAGGTGGAACGTGTGCTCAGGCGGATTCAGCGCTACGATCCGGTGGGCATCTGTTCGCGCGACCTGCGCGAATGCCTGCTCGTGCAGATGGATGCGTTGAGCGAGCTGGGGCACGTTGATCCCATTGCACGCGCCATTTTGCAGGATCACTTCGACGACTTTTCCGCCAAGCGCTACGAGCAGCTTGCCCGCACCTTGAGCATCGGCCTGGACGAGATCCGCGCTGCCTTCACCTTTATCGGCCGCCTCAATCCTAAGCCCGGGCTGGGGGAGATGAAGGACAAGGAAAACTACATCATCCCCGATCTGGTGGTGGAGCGCGTGGAAGTGGAGCTGCCCGACGGCAGCAAGGACGAAGAGTTCGTTGTCAGCCTGGTGGACGGCAACCTGCCCACCGTGCGTGTCAGCCGCACCTACGAGAACATGTACCAGAGTCGCAAGCAGCTGGACAAGCAGGTGCGCGATTTTGTAACACGCAAGGTCGAGTCGGCGCGCTGGTTCCTCAACGCCATTCAACAGCGGCGTGAGACCATGCTGAAGGTGATGCGCAGTATCGTCAAGTTGCAGATCGAGTTCTTCCAGTACGGCAAGGACGCCATCAAGCCGATGATTCTGCGTGACGTGGCCGAAGACATCGAGATGGATATTTCCACCATCAGCCGTGTTACAAACCGCAAGTACGTGCAGACCGAGTGGGGCGTGTTTGAGCTGAAGTACTTCTTCAGCGAGCGTCTGGCCACCGAGTCCGGCGAGGATGTGAGCACCAAGATTATCAAGGAGCGCATTCGCGTCATCGTCGAAGGCGAAAACAAGAAGCGCCCGCTCTCCGATCAGGCCATCGCCGATCTGCTCAAGAACGAGGGCTACCAGGTAGCTCGTCGTACGGTGCAGAAATACCGCGAGCAGCTGAATATCCCCGTCAAGCGTCTTCGCAGAGAGATTTAGCCTCCAGCCATTCCCCTCTTAATCGCTATCGCTGCCGACCCTTCGGATCGGATCGCTATCGGTACTCGGTATCGAAATCGACAGCAAGCCTTTGAAGTCAAATCCCAGTCTTTTTCTTACTTCGGAATTGCTTTCGATAGCGATGGGAGGAAGAGAAAAACGATACCGATCCCGATACCGATACCGATCCCGATACCGATACCGATACCGATCCCGATACCGATACCGATACCGATGCCGATGGGAAGAAGACAGGACCGATCCCGATTAAGATGGATGGAGGGGGACTCCTGACTACCTATGGACGAAGCCATGCTGGTTGCAAATCTAGGATTGCGCTGAATTCCTTACGCATGGCTTCGTCGAGGTGTCGAGCACGAAGTGCACGACACACCGATACCGATTACAAAAGCCCCCGAATTCCTCACAGAAAACGGGGGCTGATGTCGTCAAGGCTGTAGGTGACGCTTACTTGATGAATGCGGTCATCTGCAGGTAGAAATAGTTGAAGGCATCGGCGTCGGCTTCCAGCTTGTCGTCAATATTGGCCATGGTGTAGCCCAGATCGATTTTGAACTTGCCGAAATTGCGCGCCAGGGTGAAGTCGATTTCGTCACCCACGGCGGTCTCGCCGCTCGCCATGTCTTCAACGGTGCTGAAAATGTGGTAGGAAAGATCCCAGTTCAGCTCCATCGGCAACGCACCGGCTGCACCCACTTCCAGAGCGTTGAAGCCGTAGCCCTCAACGGATTCATTGAAAGCGGGCTCCCAGGGGCTGATGCCGTGCATGGCGTGGTAGGCCGGATACAGTTCCTGCCAGCCGTAATCGCCATCGTCATTGGCATTGAAGCTCTCGTAACCGATGTAGATTTCTTCCAGAATGCCCAAGTGAGCCAGATAGGCGGCTTCGATGCCGTAGAGCATGCCGGCGTAATCGGCTTCGACGACGTTGCCCAGTAGATCGACGTCGGCGAACTCGTTGGTGCCCATCTGCATGGCGAAGTTCACCTTGGCGCGAACCATGTCCATGAAGGTGCCTTCACAATGCAGACCCAGGGTGTTCATGGCATTGGCGTAGTCTGTGCTGCCCATTGTTATCTCGCCGGCGTCCTCGACGTCGAAAAAGACATCCAGCTTGACGGGAAGCATCGGCGCAGCAATGTCACTGATGTACACGCCGTAGGATTCCTGGTCGGCGGCGTTGGTCTCATTCTCAAGCAGCGTGTGCCAGTAGAATTCCACCGTGGCCATCTCGTTTTCGTAGCGCAGATTCCAGCCTTCGTGAGACATGCCGTAGTTGTTCCAATTGCGCTTGGAGAAGAAGCGCTGATCGGCCTTGGCCCACTCGTAGCGTCCGGCCTGGAAACTCAGTCCGGGCACCAGCTGGCAGTGCCAACGGAACCAGGCCTGCTTCATGTAGAGGTCATTGTCAGGGGTGATGGGGCGATTACTCGGCGAATAGAAGGGCGCGCGCTCTTCGCTTAGGCCCATCGTCAGCGTGTCCTGCTCGACCATGGTGTAGCCATCGCCCAGCTTGCGGCTGTCCTGGAACTGCACGTAGGTCTCCAGACCCTCCATCGGCATTGCAGACATACCGATGCGAGTACGCATGTACTGCACGGCATAGGCGTCCACATCGCTGTCAAAATAATCCGTCTTGCCCTTCGTCATCTCCATGCGCCAGCGGACCTGGCCGTCGAACTTCAGCTCGACTGCCTGTGCTACTGCGGCACAAAGCAAGAGAGTAGAGAGTAGAGCGGTTTTCTTCATGATTCCTCCTGTAGGGTATTGGTTTTGGAACAGTCAGGGAAGGGGGCGAGTCGGGCTCGCCGTGCAAACACTGCGGAAGGATCCGCGCTTGGCCTCACGGGGATGTGAGGGGTTCGGTTCATGACCACCTGCAGCCCAAACTCACTGGCACATCAGGTCAGTTGTCAGTGACAACAGAGGCCAACATAGCACAGCTATGAGAGCGTGTCAAGAGCCTGAAAACAATGTTGACTTTGAAAAACCAAGAGCTTAGTCGAGTGATTAGAGCGCAGTTCAGGATTCACCAAAGAGACTTTGCCACTCCTTGTTCTTGAGGGGAGGTGTTTTCTGCACGGCTAAATTCTCTTCGATGTGTTCCCGCGTTTTCATGCCCACCAGCGTGGAGGTGAGTGCTGGAGCCGATCGCGCGAACTGCAGTGCTCGCTGGGCATCGCTGACCAGGTTGCCGAAGGCGGCCTGCAGAGAGCCGGGCAGTCCTACGGTGAGTTGGCCCTGTCCCAGTGGGAGGGCGCCCAGCAGTGCAAGTCCGGCGCGCTCAATGACTTCAATCAGGGTGCCGTTTCTCTGTGTGGCGTTCAGCAGGTCGAGTTGGCCCAGGCTGAAAGGAAGCTGCAGAACGCGAAAGCCGTGGTCGGTTCCGCCCACACCTTGCGCCAGGTCCAGCAGTTCTTGCAGTTCAAGCATGGTGCGACCTTTTGCGTCCACGCGAAAGCCGTCCAGAGTGGCGATGCCCCAGCAGCGGATGCGCCCTTCCTTGCGCAGCCCTTCGCAGCAATGAAAGGCCTGGCGCAGCTCCTCCAGCCATTGTTGCCGGTCGCCTTTGCGCAACCCCACTTCCGGCGCCGACAGCAGCAAGACATCACAGTGCTCCACCTGCAGCAGTTTGCAGGCCAGCGTGTACTGATAGCGAATCCAATCGGGGTGCAGACTCCACACAGAGCCCACAAAGTCGGAGGCCTGCAGTTTCAGTTCCGGCAGAAGTCGCTTGTTCAGGAAGGGGGCGGGTTCCTCCTCCTTGCGATCAAAAGCGAGCCAACCGGCCTGTGTCACAAGCACGAGTTCTTCACGGCGTATCATTCCGCGTGATACAACCCGCTGCAGAGCCTTTCCCACAGCCAGCTGGCTGCGGCGACAGCGATAAGCGGGTGAAGTGTCGATGAGGTTGATGCCGCCTTCGATCACAAGCGGCAACGCGCTTTCATACTTCAGATCGACAATGTTCTTGACTTCGCCGCTATTCGTGCCCCAGCCGATGCGTGATACATGAAGGCCGTCGATTGTACCACAGGCCTCGTGATTCTGTAACTCGTGCTCTTTGCACCATGCCTCGCTTGCTGCAGGAGTGGCGCTTCCGGTAAGTTGGGGCATTGTCGATCTCCAGCTTGAAGGACAGGTCAGTTCCGCCTGACAAATTCTAACTTAGCGAATAGCTGGTGGCTCCTTGGCGATAGCCGGGGAGTACCACGGATTGACGAAGGAATCGCTGTCCGTGACACAAGCTGACAAGCCCCTGCTCTGTTCCGGCCTCGATATGCGGACTCCTGACGGCAGCGGCAGCCAGCAAATCGAAACTCATCAGGAGATCAACATGGATCTTGTGCTTGCCCGTCTGCTGTCTCAACAGGACGACCACCTGGATGAACTCATCGAGCTGTTGCGTTTCCCCTCTGTTTCTGCTGATTCAACCCGCAAGGCCGACCTTCATGCCTGCGCCGAGCACCTGCGTCAGGAACTGAAACTGTCCGGATTCAAGGATGTGATTCTGCACCGGACGGCGGGGCATCCCGTGTTGACTGCCAGCTGGAAAGGCCGCCCTGGCGCGCCGACGGTCTTAGTATACGGTCATTACGATGTGCAGCCCGAAGATCCCCTGGACCTGTGGGAAAGCCCGCCCTTTGAGCCCGAACTCCGCGACGGACGCATTTACGCGCGCGGCTCGATGGACGACAAGGGCCAGCTCTACACCCACGTTAAAGCGCTGCAGGCCATGATTGCGCTGGACGCCTTGCCGGTGAACGTCGTGCTTCTTTTCGAGGGCGAAGAGGAAATCGGCAGTCCCAGCCTGCGTCCCTTCCTGCAGGAACACAAAGAGCTGCTCAACTCCGACTGCGCGGTCATCAGTGATACAAACATGTTCATGAAGGGCCTGCCTTCCATCACGTACGGCCTCAAGGGCTTGTGTTACATCGAGCTGGATGTTACCGGACCCGCAATGGATCTGCATTCCGGCTCCTACGGCGGCCCTGTGGTGAATCCGGTCAACGCACTTTGTGAGCTGCTGGCCTCGCTGTATGACGAAAACGGCAAGGTGGCCGTGAAAGGTTTTTACGACGCCGTTGTCGATCTGACGCCTCAGGAGCGCGAGGCTTTTGCCGCGCTGCCCTTTGACGAAGCCGCTTTCCGCGCTGATCTGAAAGTTGCCGGCCTGCGTCCCGAGCCGGGATACACCGCGCTGGAGCACCTCTGGGCACGTCCCACCTGCGATGTCAACGGTATGCATGGCGGCTTCATTGGTGAAGGAGCCAAGACCGTTCTGCCCTCAAGGGCCAACGCCAAGCTCAGTTGCCGTCTAGTGCCCGATCAGGATCCGGAGAAAATCGCCGACCTGCTGGAAGCTCATTTGCGTGAGCGCGTACCTGTTGGCATCGAGCTGAAGGTGACACGTCATCACAATGGTCGCCCGGTGATTGTTCCGATGGATCACGCCGTGATACAGGCTGGCATGGAGGCACTGGAGAAAGCCTTTGGTGTGAAGCCCGTGTATCAGCGTGAAGGCGGGAGCATTCCTATCGTTGATGATTTCAAGGATGTGCTGGGTGTGGACACCTTGTTGATGGGTTTCGGCCTTCCCGAAGGCCGCTGCCACAGCCCAAACGAGAACATGGAGCTGGAGAACTTCTTTGGTGGCATTCGTGCCGCTGCTTGGTTCTATCACCTTCTGCCCAATTACATGAAGTGAGGATCCAATGTCCTTTGGCCGTGATACGCGACTTCATCTGAACCGACCCTTACAGGCATTTCTGCTGCTTCTACTGCTGTTCGCATTGGGCTGCATGGGCAAGCGACCACCCGAAGTAGTGGCCGAGCGTGGAGAATTCTCCATTGTCCTGCACGAGTCGGGAAGTGTTGCCGCGACCCGCTCCATCATGGTTTCCGCGCCTCGCATGCGTGTGGACTTGCGGATTCAGTACTTGATTGACGAGGGCACGAATGTAGTTCCCGGTGATACGCTGCTTATCTTCGACCAGGCCGAGGTCAAGAAGAGTATCGAGACGGCTCAGGCCGATCTGGATATTGCACAGGCAAATTTACGCAAGGGACAGGCTCAGCTTGAAAACGAGTTGGAGAATCTGCGTAGCGCACTGACCTACGATTCCACCTCCTGGAAACTGGCGCAGTTGCGGCTGGAGCGTACACGCTTCGAGAGTGAAGTATCACGACAAGAGGCCGAGCTGCAATTCAATCAGGCGACCCTTTCGCTGGAACAATCGGTGGCCAAGTATCACGCCCAGATTGCCATCAACGATGAGGAGCTGCATTCACTTGAATTGAAAGTGCAGCAGGCGCGCGCTGAATTGGACGAGGCGGTACGCGATTTCAACAGCCTTGTGATTACGGCTCATGCGCCGGGCATGGTTGTCTGCTTGCCCTCTTGGCGTGGGGACAAATTTGGAAAGCTGCGCGTCGGTGATACACCCTGGCGTGGGCAGGCCTTGTTGGAACTGCCTGATTTCAGTGCAATGCAGGTGGATCTGCAGATCAACGAAATGGATCTGAACCTGGTCAGCAAGGGCGATTCCTGCGACATTGTGCTGGACGCTTGGCCCGATCAGCATTTCAGCGCCAGCGTAACGGACATCAGTGTGCTGGCAACAGAGCACGAGAATCAAGTCGGCATCAAGTCCTTCGATGTGGTGGCCTCCTTTGATGAAGCCAGCGAGCTGCTGAAGCCGGGCATGAACGCACGCTGCACCATTTTTGGTCAACGTTTGCCGGATGTGATTTCGCTGCCTGTGGAATGCCTGAAGCGCGATGAAGCAGGCTGGTACGTCTGGGCGCTTGAAGGCGGCGAATACCTGCGTCGTGAAGTGAGTATTGGTGCCACCAACGGTGATCGCACCGTTGTGGAAGACGGCGTCAGCGAAGGGGATCACATCGCACTGGTGGATCCCGAAGCCTGGGCCGAGCAACAAGCCAGCGGGAACTGATGGCTGTGAGACAATTGCTGGGTGTCAGCTCGGGCGCGCTACGCGAAGCTCTCAGAATTGGTTGGCGCAGTCTCTTGTCACACAAGCTGCGCACCTTCCTGACCATGCTGGGAATGATCTTCGGTGTGGGTGCCGTCATTGCCATGCTCTCCATCGGCGAAGGAGCCCGGCGTGAGGCCATGGCCAATATTCAAACCTTGGGCTCTGGCAATATTCTGCTGAATGCACGCGAGAATGAGCCTACCGAGGATTCAGATGCCAACGCCGCTTCTGCGCTATGCCTGCGGGACGGCTATGCAATCAAAGGCCTGCTACCCGACTGCCGTGTGACACATCAGCTTCGTGAGACAATGGAAGCAACCTCTAGACGCGATCGTCAGGATGTGCCCGTCTTAGGGGTCACCGCCGAGTATCTGGAGCAGTTTCCCGGTATGGGCATCAAAGGCCGCTGGCTGACAGATTCAGACGGTCTGGGAAAGGTGCGCGTCTGTGTGCTGGGGGCTGAGGCTGCTCACGTCTTCTTTGGTCAAGTCAATCCGGTTGGGCAGCTGCTCAAGCTGCGTTTCAACCGCTTTCCTGACTGGTACACCGTTGTTGGCGTGATACAATCGCGCACGTTAAATGACAAGGCGCAGGATCTGGGCCTGCGTGATACGAACCTGGATGTGTACATTCCGTATCACACATTTCTCAATCGGATTCCCCACTACGCAGATCACGATCTGGTGGATCAGATCGTCGTCAGTGTCCCTGAAGGCGGAGATATCCTGCACGCCGCGGACGTTGTTCGGGCTGTGATACAGCGAAGGCACAACGAACCTGAAGACACGGAAATCCTTGTACCCTGGGAGCTGATTCGTCAACAGCAGGCTACCCAGCGCATGTTCAACCTGATCATGGGAGCCATCGCTTCCATCTCCTTGCTGGTGGGAGGTATCGGCATCATGAACATCATGCTCAGCAGCGTGTTGGAGCGTACGCGCGAAATCGGCATCCGCCGGGCAGTAGGTGCAACGGCCACTGAGGTACTGCTGCAATTTGTGCTGGAGGCTGTTATTCTATCGCTGGGAGGTGGACTGCTGGGTGTGATCCTGGGTATTGTCATGTCGGCTGTGATCAGTCAGATCGCGGGTTGGCAGACGGCGGTCAGCCTATGGGCGGTCGGACTCTCCTTTCTGGTGAGTGTGGGAACGGGAATCGTTTTCGGTGTGTATCCTGCGCGGCGTGCCGCTGCGTTGGACCCAATTGATGCGTTGCGCTATGAATAGACTCTGCTTCTTACTTCTGATGCCGGCCTTGTTGTGCGCGGCCATTCCTCGTGATACACTGCGCCTGGGGCTTGAAGATGCGATTCAGCTTGCTCTGCGCGATCACCGCGACAGTGAGCTGGCGCGTATCAGCCATCGCGAAGCGGAGCTGGACTACGCCGATGTGCTGGCACGCATGCTGCCGCAGTTGACGGCGGGAGCTGTTGTCCCCAGCATCAGTGATAGTCGCAGTCAACTCTGGAATGATGCGGAAGAGCGCTACTACTGGCGCAATGTAAATCGTCAGTACAAGGAAGGCAGCCTGCAGCTTGAGAGCGAACTGCCGCTGGGCACTTCGGTCAGCGCAGGCATGTCGACGTATCACACTGAATCCAGCACGGGCGATTACGATGAAGAGTACGGCACCAATTGGTCCTTGGGGCTGAGCTACAGCCTGCTGGCGGCGCGTACTCCGTGGGGCGATTATCGACAGGGACGGCGTCAGTATACGCTAGAACACTTGGGCGCAAGTGAGCAAATGGCCACCTTGCGCTATCGTGTGATACAAGCCTACTATAGCCTGCTACGCGCCCAGATGCGTCATGCGTTGGCACGCGAAGACTTGCAGGCCGCCGAGAACAACCTGGAGCGGGCGCGCAGCCGTTACGAGGCCGGGCTGATTGCCGAATCGGATTATTTGAAGATCGACCTGGAGAAACTGGAACAGGAAGCCAGTTTTCTTTCCGATTCCAGTTCCCTCGTGTTACAAACGCGGACCTTCGCCGAATTGGTGCGCGTCGATCCCGAGCGGCCCGTGATGCTGAATCAGGAATTGGACAGTACCGTGCAAACCCACAGGTTGGACGAACTGCAGCAAACGCTAGCGGCCAATAATCTGGGCTTTCTTGAGGCGCAGGACGCCGTGCAGGATCGGCAACGCGAGGTTCGCAACCGCTTGCGCGATCTTTTTCCTGATTTCACCCTTCGCTTGGGCTGGGATCTTTACAAGACAGGCGATGAGATCGATTTGGAGCTGGCCGACCTTGGCCTGAGTCGCAGTGTCTCCCTGAGCATGAGCTATCCCTTGTACACGGGCGGAAGCACGGCGCGTAGCCTGGAAAGGGCCAGGCTTTCCCTACGTCGTTCGCAGCTGGCGCGCGAGGAGTTGCAGGAGGAGCTGGGCGATCAGTTGCGCAGTCTGTTGGCGGATCTGGATGAACTGCAGCGCACCCTGCCCATTCGCCGCCGCATGGTTCAGATGGCTGAGCGCGATTATCTGATTAGCGTCGAGCGCCACGAGGCGGGGCAGATCACCAGCCAGGCACTGATCGACGCGGGACGCGCGCTTTCGCAGGCGCGGCTGGACATGCTTAACAACCACATCAATCTGCTGCTTTCCGAAGCGCAACTGGAGCGTTTGTTGGGCGTTGATCGCGAGCGTCTGGAGCAGGAACTGTGATCCCGCACTGGGATCAACACACGCACACGGCGCGCTGTCAGCACGCCATTGGTGATGCTCGTGAGTATGTTGAAGCGGCCATTGCCATAGGGCTTGAGCGCATTTGTATCACCGACCACGCCCCGATAGAAGATCTATTTGCCTGCCACAATCGCATGGCCGCAGCCGAGTTAGCCGAGTATCACGCCGAGCTGATCTCGCTGAAGGATGAGTTTGCCGAACGCATCGAGGTTGGCGTCGGCATTGAAGTGGACTGGCTGCCGCACTATCTACCGCAGACGCGTGCCGTGATACAAGCGTACGACTGGGATTTTATTCTGGGCAGTGTGCATTACTTGTGTGACGTGACGCCTCCACAATACATCATTCGCTGCGGTCCGGGAGTGGAAGAGCACATTCTGCAGCGCTACTGGAGCGCCTGGCGCCAGGCTGTAGCCAGCGGGTTCTTTGATTCGATGGCGCACGCCGATGTGTACCGCAATTCTACGCGACAGCCGCTGCCCGGTGAGTGCAAAGAAGCCGAAGCTTCCTTGCGATTGGCTGCGGACAGCGGCGTCTGCATCGAGATCAACACCAGCCTTTGGCGCAAGGGTGCCGACGAGTGTTATCCAGCTCCCTGGCTGCTTACGCTGGCGTTGGAGGCAGGTTGTTGTATCACGCTGGGTAGCGATGCGCATCATCCGGAGCAGGTGGCGGCGGATTTCGATCGCCTGCCAGCGCTCTTCGAGCAGCTAGGCGACGTGGCACGCCATCGACTGCGCTGGTTTCGCGGCCGGGAAGCGCTGCAGGCCTAGTAGGCCATTTCACTTAATCGGTCCACTGGCTGGCAAGGGAAGCAGAAGATCGCACAGCGACCTCAGAGAGCACGGTTGGATGCGAGAACGAAGTTCTGCGCGCTTGCCTTCGTTCGCGTTCACCTTCACAGCGTCAGCGGTTCTCGTTCTCGCTGGCGTGATACGAGGCGTGAACGTGAACATGGAAGTGAACGGTGTTTGACGGTGATACAATGCTTCGATACCAGTACCGATAGCGATAGCGATCCCGATTTCGATTATATGTGATACAAAGGAGACAATATGGCTCGCATTCCCGAAGACGTCCGCCAAGCCTGGGAGAATCGCCAGGGCGCAGTAGTATTCACTACGGTTGATGAGCAGGGCTTGCCCAATTCCATCTATGCTACCTGTGTCAGCTTGTTTGGAGAAGACACCGTAGTCGTCGCGGACAACTACTTCGATAAGACTCGCCGCAACATCAAGTCGGGCAGTCGAGGCAGCGTGCTCTTCATCACTGCCGACAACAAGGCTTACCAGCTCAAGGGGCACATCGAGTATCACACCTCGGGCGCGATTTTCGACGACATGAAGCGCTGGAATCCGGAGAAGCACCCGGGGCACGCGGCTGCCGCGCTCAAGGTGGAAGAGGTCTTTGCAGGCGCGAAGCGCTTGCTGTAGCGTTGGGCAGCTGCGTTTTTTACGCGAAGTGTACCCGCCAGTCATCGATTGGCACCGCGCACCTAGGGCCCTTAGCCACCCCCTACCAATGCAATGATAACTGCATAAAACGAGCTTCAGCTTGAGTTGCAGGTTCAAGCGAACAGGCTTCCTCTACACTATATTGCACGCTCCATGTCGAGCTGCGTTTTGTAAGGATACTTGAACCCCTTCCGTAGAGTCTATTCGCTTCAGAGCAAGGCAGGATTCCTTCTCGCAGCCCGGCAGGGTACAGGCTCAACTGATCCGATACGGATGAATATGGATGGTGTGATACTGGCAGCCGGATTCTCGTCGCGGGCAGGGTGCTTCAAACCGGAACGCCTGGTGTCCGGCGTGCCTTTGCTGCTGAAAACACTGCAAGGCTTGCGCGCGGTTTGCTCTCGTATCATCGTGGTGGCCGGGTACGAATCCACGCGAATCGAAGCATTGTTGCAAGGACAATCCGGAGTGGAGCTGGTGCTGAACCAACACTACGAGTCCGGCATGTTCTCTTCTGTGCAGTGCGGTGTGTCACGAGTTGATTCCGCCAGGTTTTGTATCACGCCAGTGGATTGCCCGCTCGCCGGACAGAAGACAATCTGCCAGCTGGCCGCCGCCGACGGCGATGTGGTGATTCCCGTGTACGAAGGAAGGCGCGGACATCCCGTTGTGTTGAGTCAGCGCATGAAGGATGTGATTCTGGCGGAGCCAGCGGATTCAAATCTGCGTGCCGTGATACGGCGTCAGCGCTGCGTAGAAGTCCAGGTGTCCAGTGCCGATGTGCTACTGGATCTGGACACGCCCGGTGACTTTCGCAGGCTCGCAGAGGAGCCAGCAGAGTGCTGACCATCGTCAAAGGAACCGTGGACTCAGGCAAGAGCACGAGGCTGGCACAAATGCAGCGCATGCTGGGCGGTGACGGTTTCGTTGCCTCGAAAGTGCTGGACGGTGATACGTTGTCAGGCTACAGGCTTGAACGACTGGCACAGTATGAGTCCATTCATCTAGCCTGCGCCCTCGACTGCCTTCCGGAGCCATGGGAAGAGGAATGCCGCTGTGGCAGGTTTTCCTTCAACCGGGCAGCATTCCAGTGGGGCAAAGGGCTCATCGCCGAACTGTTGGAGTCGCGTGTATCACCGCTCTTCATCGATGAGGTGGGCTATCTGGAACTCGCCGGAAAGGGATGGGCTGCGAGTGTTGAGCAGTGCCTGCGCGCGGAATGTGATACCGTGATCGCCGTACGATCTCCGCTTGTGCAGGATATCATCGCCAAATTTGGTGCGAAGGAATTTCAAGTCGTCGATGTCGAGGAGGAAGAATCAGAATGAGCATCCATCAGGACATACTGGCTCTGGCAGAGAAGTACGCCGACTACACGGCGCAAAATCTTGGTCGACTAGTAAAAATCAAATCGCTGAGTCTGGGTGAAGGTGAAGTGAATCGCGAACTCGAGCGCCAGATGAAGGAAGCTGGCTTCGACGAAGTGCGCATCGACGGCCTGGGCAATGTGATTGGCCGCATCGGCAATGGATCACGCGTGCTGGCCATTGACGCGCACATGGATACGGTGGACGTGGGCAACCTCGACAACTGGGACTTCGATCCCTTTTCGGGCGAGGTCAAGGACGGCTTCGTTTTTGGCCGTGGCACGGTGGATCAGGAAGGTGGCGCGGCCGCGTTCGTGACCGCTGGTCGCATTCTGAAGGAGCTGGGTTTCGACGGTGATGTGACACTGCTCTGCACCGGCACAGTCATGGAAGAGGACTGCGACGGCCTGTGCTGGAAGTACCTGGTGGAAGAAGAAAAGATCAAGCCCGACGTCGTCATCAGCACCGAGCCCACCAACCTGAATCTCTATCGTGGCCATCGCGGACGCATGGAAATCGTGGTGGAGTTTCACGGCGTCAGCGCCCACGGCTCCGCGCCGGAACGCGGCAAGAACGCCATTTACATGGCTTCGCGCGCCTGTCTGGAAATCGAGAAACTGAACGAGCACCTGGCCTACGACGAGTTCCTGGGCAAGGGCAGTGTCACCATTTCAGAGATCAAGTCGGGCAGCCCCTCGCTGTGTGCCGTGGCCGATTACGCGCGAATCCATCTGGACCGCCGCCTGACCTGGGGTGAGACAAAGGAAACGGCGATGGCGGAGATCGAGGCCATTGCCAAACCTCTGAACGCGAAAGTGACACTGCTCGATTATCGTGAGACAAGCTGGACCGGCCTGGACTACGGCATGGAGAAGTACTACCCAACCTGGAAACTGCCCGAGGATCACGAAATGGTGCAGCGCGGCGTCGAGGCGCATCGAGGTCTTTTTGGCTGCGCGCCCAAGGTTGACAAGTGGACCTTCTCGACGAACGGTGTCACCATCAACGGCTATTACGGCATTCCGGTCATCGGCTACGGTCCCGGCAACGAAGTGCTGGCGCACGCGCCCAATGAAAAAGTGCCGGTGAGCGACCTGGTCAAGGCCTCCGCTTTCTATGCGGCCTTTGCCTACTCGATGTGATACAAGGTCTCTTTGAGTTGACCCTACAAGTGAGGTTGAAGATGAATACGATTTTCCGCAACAAGCATTTCATCAGCTGCGACCACTGGTCGAAGCAGGAATTGGACACGGTCTTTGAAGTATCACGCGACTTGAAACGACGCTTCGCGGTGGGTGAGTCACACCGTTTGCTCAGAGACAAAACTCTGTTCATGATGTTCTTTGAGCAGAGCACGCGTACGCGTAACTCCATGGAAGCTGGTATCACGCAGCTAGGTGGGCACGCTCACGACCTGACTCCGGACAAGATGCAGTTGTCTCACGGCGAAAGCGCCAAGGACACTTCTGTGATCCTTTCGCGCATGGGTCACGGCATCGCCTGCCGCAACTGCTTCTACGGCATCGGCAACAAGTACCTCGAAGAGATGGCGCGTCACGCTACGGTGCCCATCATGTCGCTGCAGGATGACATTTACCATCCCATGCAGGGCCTCGCCGATCTGATGACGATCTTCGAGTACTTTGGAAGCGAGCCAAAGGGCCTCAACGTCACGGTGTCCTGGGCGTATGCGAAATCTCACGCGAAGCCTCTGTCTGTGCCACAAACGCAGATTCTGCTCTTCCCGCGCTACGGCATCAACGTCACTGTCGCCCATCCCAAAGAGTTCCCGCTGAGCGCGGACATCGTTGCCAAGGCGCAGCAGAATGCCGAGGCTGGTGGTGGCAGCCTGAAATTCACCGACGATATGGATGCCGCCGTTGAGGGCGCGCACGTCGTGATACCGAAGAACTGGGGCGGATTTGGTGCATGGTCGACAGAGGACTATCTGGCCAATGAAGCCGAGTGTGCCAAGGAAATGTCGTCCAGCCTGGAGCAGTACAAGGACTGGATCTTCGATCGTCGTCGCGTGGGTTTGGCCCACAAGGACGTCAAGATGATGCACGCGCTGCCCGCGGATCGCAATCGCGAAGTGACCGACGAGGTCATCGACGACGAACGCATTTCCATCGTGTACGACGAGGCCGAAAACAGACTGCACACCGCCAAGGCGATCATGGCGCTGACCATGGGCGGTAGATAGTCCAAGACGACCAGGTGATCATGTCCGACAAGTTTCACGTACTACAATCGCGACAACTGCTTGAGTGGATCCTTGCTGAAGAAAAGCAGGGATCCATTTTCGGCCTCAACAGGGCACAGTTTTTCACTCCACGCCAATCTGATCCTTTTCGTGTATCACGATATGGCGAGATGCTGGAAACGCCTCTGGGAGTGGCCTCCGGCCCGCACACGCAACTCTCGCAGAATATTGTAGCCGCCTGGCTTTGCGGCGCACGCTATCTCGAGCTGAAGACCGTGCAGACCTTGGATGAGCTTGATGTCACCAAGCCCTGCATTGATGCCGAAGACGAAGGCTACAACTGCGAATGGTCGCAGGAGCTCAAACTGCAGCAGTCATTTCAGGAGTATCTGAATGCCTGGGTGATGCTGCATGTGATACGTCATCATTTTAGCTGGGGAGGCGAGCGCGGCTTTCAGTTCAACATGAGCGTAGGCTACAACCTGCAGGGCGTGCAAAATGCCAACGTGCAGCACTTTCTGGATCTGATGCAGAACTGCCGGAGCGAAAAGGAAGCCGTACTCGACGCTATCAGCGCTGTGTACCCTGCGGTGCACGAGATCGAGATTCCAGACTGTATCACGAATGCGGTTACTTTGTCGACCATGCACGGTTGCCCGCCGGAGGAAATTGGCCGTATTGCCGAGTACCTCATCAGCGAGCGCAAGCTGCACACTGCTGTCAAACTGAATCCAACGCTGCTCGGTCCTGAGACGCTGCGTCACATCCTGAACGAGCGCCTGGGCTATGAGGCCGACTGTCCCGACGAAGCTTTTGCCCATGATTTGAAGTACGCCGACGCGCTGCACCTGCTGCGTCAGCTCGAGACAAGCGCACAGCGTGCGGGCGTCGAGTTCGGTATCAAGCTGACCAACACGCTGGAAACCGTCAATCGCCGGGCCGTGCTACCGCCGAGCGAATCCATGCATTACTTGAGCGGGCGTGCGCTGCATCCGCTGAGCATCGCTCTGGCAGCCAGATTGCAGAACGACTTCGCGGGCGAGCTGGACATTTCCTTCTGTGGCGGTGTGGATTGCTTCAATTTTCCGCACGTGATACGCGCAGGACTTGGTCCTGCAACCGTGTGTACGGATCTGCTGAAACCCGGTGGATATGGACGCCTGAATCAATACTTGGACGAGTTGGCGAAGGCGCAGCAAGAAGCTGGAGCTGCGACCGTGGATGAGTTCTGCGGTGATACATCTCAGCGTTTGGACTGTCTGCGACACTATGCTGACAGTGTGCTGGAGCAGAAGGTCTATCGCAAGACGCATTATCCCGAACGCTCCATCAAGACCGCCCGCCGCCTGACGCGACTGGATTGCGTGCATGCACCTTGCGTGAGCACCTGCCCCACCAATCAGAATATCCCCGGCTACATGTATCACGTATCGCGGGGTGATCTTGATGCCGCCATGCGCACGGTGCTGGATACTAACCCCTTACCGGCGATCACCGGCATGTCCTGTGATCATGCCTGCCAGGGGAAGTGCACGAGATTGAATTACGACGATCCGTTGCAGATTCGCGAGGTCAAACGCTTCGTGCAAGAGAACGGCGAGCCGCTGACACTTCCTGCACAGACGCAGACGGGCCGAACCCGTGTTGCCATTGTGGGAGCCGGTCCAGCGGGCCTTTCCTGCGCGTGGTTTCTGGCGCTGGCGGGAGTACAGGTGGAGATCTTTGAGTCCGCATCGGATGCAGGCGGCATGGCCCGGGCGGTGATACCTCGCTATCGACTGACCGACGCCGCCCTTGATGCTGATCTGAAGCGCCTGTACAAGGTGGGTGTGAGGATTCACTTCAATCATCCCGTGACACAGAGTGCGTTCCAGCAACTGTCGTCGGACTACGACTTTGTCTTCATCGCAGCGGGAGCCTCGGTAGGACGTAAGCTGGGGGTTCCCGGTGAGGAGTTGGAGGGAGTCTGGGATGCCCTGCGTTTCCTTCGTCTGGCCAAAAGCGGAGAGCTGGCTTCCATTGGCTCAGACGTGATTGTCGTGGGCGGCGGTAATAGCGCGATGGATGCTGCACGTACGGCACGACGTCTTGCGGGAGAGCAGGGGCGTGTGACAATTCTCTATCGCCGCACGCAGAAGGAAATGCCCGCTGAGCGCGAAGAAGTCCTGGACTGCCTGGAGGAGGGCGTTGAGCTCCGTGAGCTGATGACGCCGGTGTCTATTGCAGCCTTAGCGGGTCGGCTTGAGCTGACCGCAGCGCGCATGCGTCTGGGGGATGCGGATGCAAGTGGCCGCAGACGACCTGAACCGATCGCCGGTGCCGAAGCTCGACTGAGCTGTGATACGCTGATAATCGCAGTTGGACAACAGGCTGAGCTGAGCTTCCTGCAGGATGCGGGTGTGAAGTTTGGTGATACGAAGCTGCAAACCAGCGATGAGAAGCTCTACATCGGTGGAGATGCGCTACGCGGTCCGCAGACCATCATTCAGGCCGTCGCCGATGGCCGGCGTGTGGCCGAGGATATCCTGCTGAAATCTGGTAGAACACGTGTCCGTGATACGCAGCTGAGCAAGATCAATCGAAGCGAAAAAGCACTACGCGCCTCAAGGCGTCAGCCTTCTGAGGGAGTTGGCCAGTTGCCGCTTTGCGAACGTTTCGGTTTTGATCCAGTAGTGCAGCCGCTTTCCAGAGAGGCCGCTGTGGCGGAGGCATCCCGCTGTCTGATGTGTGACGAAGTCTGCGATGTCTGTGTTACCGTGTGCCCCAATCGCGCCAACATCGGCTACGAGAGCGAAGCCTTGTCGCTGCCACTCACCCTGTCCATCAAGGCGGGAGAGAGTACGATGCAGCAAAGGACGCATCATCTACGCGTGACACAGCGGGTGCAGGTTCTGAATCTCGCCGACTTCTGCAACGAGTGTGGCAACTGCCGGAGTTTCTGTCCCACAGCCGGCTTCCCCGCCCTCGATAAACCTCGGTTGTGTTTGAGCACACAGAGCTTCGCAGAAACAACAGGCGGGTACAGGCTGACGCCAAGTGAGCAAGGATCATCGATCGAATGCAACACCGAACACGGTGTTGCGAGTCTGTGCCTGCGTGCGGGCGAGCTGCATTATGCTTGTCCAGGAATCAGCGCCGTAGCGCGCCTTGCTGAGCAAACCGTACGCGTGGAGCTGCCGGAGGGCGGGGACCTTGATTCCGGGCACATCGAACGCATGTTCGAGATGTATCTGCTACTGAAGGCGCTTGGATCACGACCGGAGTTGTATTGTCAATGAAACACCGATTCCAGCAGTGGAATTGTGATACGAAGAGGAAAAACTGTGACTGCCTTTCGAACGAACCCGATGATCAAATCCAATCCTGACTGGAGCTCTGCTTCGTATTCATTTCTATCCAGGAACGATATGCTGGAGTTTCATCGCTCGCTGCCGGGTTACGAGCCAACGCCGCTGGTGAAGTGTGATACACTTGCAGAAGAACTGGGGCTGGGTGAAATCTGGGTAAAAGATGAATCCCATCGCTTCGGTATCAAGGCCTTCAAGGCGCTGGGAGCCAGCTACGCCATTTTCAGAGTGTTACAGGAGATGTGGCGGGAGAAGTTCGGCAATACGCTAAGCAGCGAGCAGTTCAAAGATCCGGCTACCATGAGCATGCTTGGCACCTTCACCTTTTGTGCGGCCACCGACGGCAATCACGGTCGTGCCGTGGCTTGGACCGCCAATCGGCTGAAGCAGCGGGCGGTGATCTACATGCCCGACAACACGGCGGCTTCGCGTGTGACAAACATCGAGGGTGAGGGCGCGCGTGTCGTTCTGGTCGCCGGCAGGTTTGATGATTGCGTGGCCCAGTGCGCGCGTGATGCTGCGCAACATGGCTGGCAGGCCATTTCGGATACGGCTTACGAGGGCTACATGGAGATTCCCGGCTTCATTCTGCTGGGGTACACCACCATTTTCCGTGAGTTGGAGCAAAGCCTGAATCTGCCCGATCAGGCAGGCATAGACCTCGTCGTGCTACCCGCTGGTGTGGGTGGGTTGGCTGCTGCTGGTGCTTCCTATTACGCCATGAAGTATCACGAGCGACGTCCGCGGCTGGTGTGCGTAGAGCCCGACGATTCCGACTGCTTCCTGGAATCCGTGATCCACGGCACCGGAGAGCCTGTTCCTACAAAGGGCGCGCAGGAGTCCATTATGGCCGGTTTGAACTGCGGTATCCCTTCGCCACTGGCCTGGCCTATCGTCCGTGACACATTCGACCTGTTCGTCTCAGTCAGCGACGACTTTGCAGAGCAGGCCATGCGAGCCTATGCACGCGAAGGCGTAGTATCCGGTGAATCGGGAGCGTCAGGGCTGGCTGCGTTGTTGGCGCTCATGACAAAGGACAGCCTGAAGGAGGCACGCACTTCGTTGGGACTGTGTGATACTAGCCGTGTTCTCCTGATCAACACCGAGGGGGATACGGACCCTGAGAACTACGCCAAAGTAGTGCGCGGGCAATAAGGAGACACAGGCTGATGCTGCTGGAATTTAAACTGAACGGCGAACAGAAGTCGTACGAGTGTGACGACGAGCTTAGCCTATTGCACTATCTGCGAGACGTTTGCGGCATCATGTCGCCCAAGGACGGCTGCAGTGGGCAGGCGGCATGCGGGGCCTGCATGGTGAAAGTGAACGGCAAACCGACGCTTTCCTGTGTGACAAAACTCGCCAAGCTGCAGGGAAGTGACATCATCACGCTGGAAGGATTTCCGGAGCGCGTGCGTGATACGCTGGCTCGACTGTTTGTCAAGCATGGAGCCGTTCAGTGCGGATTCTGCACTCCGGGCTTTCTGGTGCGTGCGGCCATTCTGCTGGAAAACAATCCTGCGCCTTCCCGTGAAGAGATTGCACTGGCACTGAAGAACAACTTCTGCCGCTGTACTGGTTACAAGCGCATCATCAGCGCGATTCAGGAAGCTGCCCAGGTGCTGCGTGAGGGCGGCGTTGTCGATCTACCCCCCGCGGCGCGTGCCGGTGGCGCCCATCCCAAGTACGATGCGCTGAACCGGGCGCTTGGCCGCAGTCCCTTCGTGGATGACCTGCGATTTGAGGGCATGCTGCACGGCGCACTGCGCTATTCGGATCACCCTCGTGCCAGAGTGCTGAAGATCGACACCAGCGAGGCAGAAAGGCTCTCCGGTGTGATACGCGTTTTTACGGCTGCGGATATTCCCGGCAATCGTATCACAGGTCTGATCGTCAAGGATTGGCCGATGATGGTCGCCGAAGGCGAAGTGACCCGCTACATCGGTGATGTGCTGGCAACTGTGGTGGCCGAGTCGGAGGAGATAGCGCGCGCTGCGGCACAACGGATCAAGGCGGAGTACGAAGTCCTGGAGCCGCTGACCGACATGCGGGAAGCCGAGCACAGTTCCATAAAGGTGCATGAGAAGGGCAATCTGCTGGAGGTGTGCCGCTTCAGTCGGGGCGAAGACGTGGACCAGATCATCGCCCGATCGGCGCACGTAGCACGCGGCGTCTATGAGACTCAGCGCATCGAGCACGCCTTTCTAGAGACCGAAACTGCCATTGCACGTCCCTGGGGAGAGACGGGCGTCGAACTCTTCAGCCAGGGCCAGGGCGTCTATGTAGACCGCTCCCAGGTGGCCGCCATCCTCGGTATTCCCGAGGATGAGGTGAAGGTCAACCTGGTGCCCATGGGTGGAGGCTTTGGCGGTAAGGAAGACTTGACCGTACAGGGCCATGTGGCACTGTTTGCACATGTTCTGAGGCGCGTGGTCAAACTGCACCTGACGCGCGAAGACTCGCTGCGCATGCACCCCAAGCGGCATCCGATTCTCATGGACTACACGCTGGCCTGTGATGCAAAGGGCGCGCTGACGGCGCTGAAGGCACGAATCATCGGTGATACAGGCGCTTACGCATCGGTAGGCATGAAAGTGCTGGAACGCGCTGCTGGTCACGCCACGGGTGGATACTCGGTGCCCAACGTGGATATCGAGGGCAAGACGCTCTACACCAACAATATTCCTTGTGGCGCCATGCGCGGTTTCGGCGCCAATCAGGCCACCTACGCTATGGAGTGCTGCGTAGAGGAGTTGTGTACCCAGGGTGGTTTTGATTCCTGGCAATTTCGCTACGACAACGCACTTGTAGAAGGCAGCACCACGGCTACTGGACAGATCCTAGACAAGAGTGTTGGTGTGCGTGATACATTGCTGGCCGTGAAGGATCAGTACGACAAGGCGCGCTACGCTGGTCTGGCCTGCGGCATCAAGAACTGCGGTGTGGGCAACGGTATGCCGGACGACAGCGTGGCCAAGGTTGAAATTCTAGCGGAAGGGCACGCTGCCGTGTATCACGGTTGGACCGAGATGGGCCAAGGGGTCAATACAGTGGCTGTGCAGATCCTCGCCGGCGAGACGGGCATTGCACCGGAAAAGATCGAAGTACGCGTCAGCACCACCGACGGAGCCAAAGCGGGTATGACCACTTCAAGCCGGGGTACTTCGCTTCTGGGCAACAGTCTGCTTGAGGCCATCAAACCGCTGAAGGAAGACCTGAAAACGCACTCGCTGGAGGAATTGGCTGGCCGCACCTACACCGGTTACTGGGTCTGCGACTGGAGCACCAAGCCCGGCGAGCCGGGTGATGTGGTGACACATTACTCCTACAGCTACGCCACTCAGCTTGTCACCTTGGATGACGAAGGGAAAGTGGATCACGTCTACGCTGCACACGACGCGGGCAGGATCATGAATCCCACCCTCTTCGAGAGCCAGATTGAGGGCTCGGTGCACATGGGTCTGGGCTACGCGCTGAGCGAAGACCTCCCCATGGAGGGAGGCTATCTAAAATCCACCCGCCTTCGCGACTTAGGAATTCTGAAAGCGCACGAGACACCGCCTGTGACGGTGATTGGCATCGAGGTCAAGGATACGCACGGCCCTTACGGTGCCAAGGGTGTGGGTGAGATCGGCCTGGTTCCCACAGCTGGTGCTGTGGCCAACGCTCTCTACAAATACGACGGAGTGAGACGATACAAACTGCCCATGAGGCCCTACGAAAACAAGGCGAGGAGCTAGTCATGTCCGTCGTGCTACAAAATGCCACCTGGGTGGATTGGCAGAGCCTTGAAATGCGGCAGACTCATCTGATTGTATCACCGGGACGGCTGGCCTTTGCAGACGAGCTTCCCCCTGTCGAAGACGGTGATTCAACACTGAATTGCAACGGCAAGCTGGTCACCAAGGCCTTTGCCTGCGGCCACCACCATGTGTACTCCGCACTGGCGCGCGGTATGCCGGCTCCGCCTAGAGCGCCACAGAACTTTCTCGACATTCTGAAGCTCATCTGGTGGCGGGTGGATAAGTCGTTGGACCTGGAGATGATTGAGGCCAGCGCCCTGGTGACCGCAATGGAGTGCGCGCTGAATGGTGTGACCTTTGTAATTGATCACCACGCTTCGCCCTTTGCCTGCACAGGTTCCTTGGAGGTGATCGCCAAGGCCTTCGAGAGGGTCGGCGTGTCACATCTTTTGTGTTACGAGCTCTCCGATCGCGATGGCAAAGCCGCTGCTCGGGAAGGGCTTGAAGAAACGGACGCGTACCTGAGTCGGCACCAGGGACTGGTGGGACTGCACGCATCCTTCACCGTAGGCGATGAGCTGCTGCACGCGGCGATTGATCTTGCAGAGAAGTATCACACGGGTCTGCATGTGCACGTGGCTGAAGACATGGCCGACCAGAAGCACTGTCAGGAAACCTACGGCTGTCGTGTGGTGGAACGCCTTCAGCGTGCGGGGGCATTGACCTCGCCCAACTCCATTCTGGTGCACTGCCTGCATTTGAGCGAGGAGGAACGGCGGCTGGTGGCTGCAGCGCCGGTTCATGTGGCACAAAATGCCGACAGTAACATGAACAACGGTGTCGGTACTTTTTCCCACGAAAGTCTAGGCGAGCGCATCATGCTGGGCACCGATGGCATGCACAGCGACATGTTGCGCAGCGCACGGTCAGCTTATCTGGCAAGCCAGGCCGGATGTGGTGTATCACCACAGGCCATGTATCACCGGCTACGCCACGTGCATCACTATGCGCAAGGAAATGGCTTTGCCGGAGATGGAGATGACAATCTGGTGGTGCTCGATTACAATCCGCCCACTCCCTTGAGTGCGCAGAATTTCGC
This sequence comes from Candidatus Delongbacteria bacterium, assembly GCA_963663545.1. Lineage (GTDB taxonomy): Bacteria > CAIWAD01 > CAIWAD01 > CAIWAD01 > CAIWAD01. The sequence continues at coordinate 761,367 of OY760505.1, read as the reverse complement.
AGCACACATGATCTATGGAATGAAGAGCGCCCAGGTCGAGAGCGTGATTTCGCAGGGAAAGCTGATTGTGCACGAGCGCAAAGTGCTTGGTGTCGATCCGTCGACCGTTCTGGAACACGCCCGCGAGAGGGCACGCAAACTCTGGTTGAACATGGACAGCGTGCCTTCGGTCTGAGACACACTGAACAGTATCCTAAGGAGCAATAAATGAAAACCTTGAAGCTGGATGTAAATGAGGCAGTGCTGGCCAAGACCGTTGAGCGCTGCCGCGAGCGCGGAATTGTGATACCTACCTACAAGCAGATGCGTGATCCAAATCTGATTCCAGAGAAGGTGAAGGCCAAGCTGGCGGGTTTGGGACTCTGGGATCTAGACTCCCTGAACCTCTTTCGTATCACATGGAAAAACGAGCCTGTTGCCAAGGGCGGTGGTTTTGGTGATGTGAACGTCATCGAGATGCCATCGGCCATTACGGGTGTCAAGGCGCGTATCTTCGTGCTGGTCGGCAAGTACTTCCCGACCGGCGCTCACAAGGTAGGAGCCACTTTCGGTCCGCTTGTGGAGAAGCTGGTCAGCGGTCGTTTTGACCCCACTTCGCAAAAGGCGCTGTGGCCGTCCACCGGAAACTACTGTCGCGGTGGCGCCTATGACTCTTACCTGCTGGGTTGCGAGTCCATTGCCGTGCTGCCGGAGGGAATGTCCAAGGAGCGCTTCGACTGGCTGCACAAGGTGGGCGCCGAGGTCTTTGCCACACCGGGCTGCGAGTCCAACGTCAAAGAGATCTACGACAAGGTCAAGGAGCTGCTGGCGGAGCGCGGTGATACAATCGTCAACCTGAACCAGTTCAGCGAGATGGGCAACGCCGTCTGGCATTACGCCGTGACGGGTCCGGCCATGGAAGAAGTCTTCAACAAGAAGTGCGGTGATACAGATCGTGTTAGCGCCGTTTTCCTGACCCAGGGCTCTGCCGGTACGCTGGGCTGCACCGAGTATCTGCGCGAGAAGTATCCGCAGATCAAGGTCTGCGCCGGTGAGGCGCTGCAGTGCCCGACGCTGCTCTATAATGGTTACGGTGGCCATCGTATTGAGGGCATCGGCGACAAGCACGTGCCCTGGATTCACAACCTGCGCAACATGGACATGGTGGCTGGTATTGATGACGAGGCCAACATGCACATCATGCGTCTGTTCAACGAACCCGCCGGACATCGCTATCTGATCGATGAGCTGGGTGTGGACCCGCAGATTGTGGCACAGCTGGAAGTCATGGGCATTTCGTCCATTGCCAATCTGATGGGCGCCATCAAGATGGCCAAGTACTACGAGATGGACGAGCACGATGTGGTCTTTACCGTCGCCACCGACTCGATGGAGATGTATGGATCACGCATGATCGAAGAGCGCGAGCGCCTGGGCGAATTCGACGCGCGCCAGGCGGCTGTAGTAGCCACCGCTGACCTGATGGGCCTGGGTACGGATCACATGATCGAGATGACGTATTACGAGAAGCGCCGCATGCACAACCTCAAGTACTTCACCTGGATCGAGCAGCAGGGCAAGACCGTCGAGGAACTGAACGCCCAGTGGTACGATCACAACTACTGGCATAATCACCTTTCGCAGGTGGACCAGTGGGACGAGGCCATTGAGGCCTTCAACGAGCGCACTGGTGTGCTAAAGAGTCTGTAAACCAGTGGCGGGTTCGCGTCTGCATATCACAGGCGGCCTCATCGTGACACACGAGGGGGAGTATCGCGGCGATATTCTCGTTAACGACGGGAAGATTGTCGCCGTGGGTGATGCGCAGACATGGAACACCATTGGAGCTGAAAGTATTGATGCCGCCGGGAAGCTGGTTCTTCCTGGCGGCATTGATCCTCATGTGCACATGGCTTTACCTGTGGGCGGCGGCCTGCGTTCTGCAGACGATTTCTACAGCGGCAGCCGTGCGGCGCTGGTGGGCGGTACCACAACGATCATCGATTTTGTCACACCGGGTCGTGAGCAGCCCTTGCTGGAGGCTTTTGCGGAGCGCCACGCGGAGGCGTCGGACTCCTGTTGCGATTACGGTCTGCACATGAGTGTCACACGCTGGCGGGATTCCCTGCCACAAGAGCTGGCGAACTGTGCCGCGCAAGGCATGAGCAGCTGCAAGATCTATCTGGCTTACGGTGATACAATCGGTCTTGCACCGGAGGAGTTGGAGCCTGTGATGCGCGCCTGCGCACAGCATGGCATTCTGGTGCTGGCTCACTGTGAAGTGGGAACAGAAGTCAAGCGGCTACAGCAAGAGCTGCTGAGCCAGGGCATGAGCGCGCCCCGCTACCACGCGGAATCACGCCCTCCCAGGTTGGAAGCCGAAGCCATTGCACAAGCGGCGCAGGCGGCTCGCAAGACGGGAGCGAGACTATATATCGTACACACTTCTTCGGAAGCGGGCCTGCGGGTTATTGACGCTGTACGGGCAGCGGGGCAGGATATTGCTGCTGAAGTCTGCGTGCATCACCTGGCTTGCGATGAGTCGATGTATCATGGGCCGCTTGAAGAAGCTGCAGCCTGCATCATGAGCCCTCCGCTGCGTTCGGCTGCGGATGTGGACGCTCTCTGGCGCGCTCTTATCGATGGGCGTGTGAGTACGGTAGCCACGGACCATTGCCCCTTCAACACGGCAGAGCGCAACGCACGCGGCCTGGACGATTTTACACGCATTCCCAACGGCGTAGGTGGGGTGGAGCACAGAATGAGCCTGTTGTATACCCTGGGTGTAATACAGTACAAACTGTCGCTACCGCAATTCGTTCAATTGACCTCCACCAATGCCGCCAAGCTGATGGGGCTCTTTCCCCGTAAGGGAAGTATCACGCCAGGTGCCGACGCCGACTTGCTGCTCTGGAATCCCGCGGCCAGGGACGTAATCAGTACGCGTACTCACAAGCAGAACTGTGACACAGAACTCTACGAGGGCGTGGAGGTTCAGGGAGCAGCGGAGTTGGTGCTTCAACGCGGACGGATTGTGGCACGAGAGGGCCAGGTCGTGGCGCAGCCGGGTGCGGGGAAGTATCTGCGTAGGACGATTGAATCCCGTTAGACAGCAGCGACGCTCCCTTCGTCATAGCAGCAAAGAAAATCCCCCGGCACTCGCTGAAGCACCGGGGGATGTGTATCACTTGGCATTCTAGCAGTGGGTGAATCCACCCACGTGTATCACTTCAGTAGCATCACCTTCTGCTGTGCACTTGCTTCCGGCGTCCTCACCTGTATCACATAAAGACCCGAGGCCACGGACTCAGCGTTCCAGCTGATCGTATGACGCCCCGCCGGCATTTCGCCCTTCTGCAGAGTAGCCACCAGTGCGCCGCGAAGATTGTAGACGGCGGCTTCCACCTGCATCGCGCGTCCCAGTTCCACAACGAAACTCGTGCGCGGGTTGAAGGGATTCGGGTAGGCGTGTTCCAGTTTGAAGGCCACCGGTTGTATCACGCGTTCTGTTGAAGTATTTAGCTCCCATTCGCCACCAGTAACGGTCCAGGTGCCGTCGCTTAGCTCGTAGCGGAAGGCGCCCGCGGCTGCCGCGTTCAGGAAGCCGGTGCAGATCTCAGCGCACTGGCCGTTGGCTGTCAGCGTCTGCTGGCAGAGCAGACTGTCTCCGGCCAACCAGGAAAGCACCAGCGACTCGCTGTCCACATCGTTGACCATTACTGCCGGCGGGTCCGCCAGCAGCTCGGCGTAGCTCGCGCTACCGCACTCGATGCCACAGATTTCGGCTGTGGGAGCATTGGTGCTGGCCACCGTGTTCTGCGCGTAGAGGCCCGTGCCCGTGGCCACCAGCAGATCGTCGTAATACAAGGCGTTGACTTCCATGCCCTCCGGGTACTCGTAGGCCAGCGTCCAGACACTGGCGCCGTAGCCCAGGTAATACACGTCGCCGTTGACCGCCACGTAGGGAATGGTGTGACCCACGCCGTCGTCGCCTGAGGTAATGGCTGTGACACAACCATCGCCCGGCAGATTGGACCAGGAGATGGGCGCCCAGCTGCCACCGGCCACCTTCTGATAGACCACCGGATGGCCGCCACCATCGCAGCCAGCCGCGTAAAGACCGCCCGCGTTGTCGGTGCAAAGGTCTTTGATGGTTACGCCGAAAGTCATGTCCTGCGTAATCGTCCAGCCGCTGGCGATATCGCCTTCGATGCGGTAAACGGCCCAGGAGGTACCAAAGCCGAAGGTATAGGTGTAATCCACACCCGCGTAGATCACGCTGGTGCCGCCCTCGTCCACGAAAAGCAGGTCGTTGAAGTCCGCACCGTCGCTGGGCAGATCACCGCCACTGATGATGTCGAAGGTGATACCGCCGTCCTCGCTGACGAAGAGTTGGCCCTTTTCCGTCTCCTCACTGGCGTAATAGCCGGCGACCACGCGGTCCGGGTTCCAGGGATCCACTTCCAAGGCCGCTACGTGACTGAAGAAACTCAGATTCCAGGGCGACAGCTGGGCGTCGAGGCCCTGTGTCCAATTCGAGCCCGCGTCCGTGCTCTTGTAGACACGAATGTTGCCAGCGTAGACGGTTGCTCCGGTGGCGTCGGTGGTATCCATGGCGATGGACCAGAAGGGCGAGCCGTCGCCGTTGGGGAAGATGGCGCTGGACCAGGTCGGTGTGCTGGAGTAGTTGCTCACCTGGCGCAGTCCGCTTTTGGAGGCGACCCAGGCGATTTCCTTGGCCGAATCCATCTCCAGATCCTTCACCTGCACGGCCTCCAGACCGTCGTCGATCTCCACCAGCGTCGGGCCGCCATCGTGACTGGCGCCGATGCCCTGATCTGTGGTGCAGACGATCAAGTCATCGTTAAGGGGGCAGCTCATGACTCCGCCGTCATTGGGGTGCGTCTCAAAGCTTGTATCACCAATGGCGTGCCAGCTGCCGTTCACGCCAAGCGAGTCGCTGTAGATCGTACCGAAATAGACGCGATAGGTGGGCAGGGCGCTTGTGCACTGCAGCCAGCTGCCACTGGTGCCGCCATAGCCGGTATCGAATTCGGTCCAGCTGGTGGCGCTCGAATCGCGCCAGGCCACACCCTTGAAATGGTCGGGTTCCACGCCGATGACGAAGCCCAGGAAGACGCGCCCGTCGGGGCCGGTGCCCAGCGCGACGCAGGCTTCTGGATCCGTGAGACCGGTGGTGTCCACGGGATCGAAAGTGGTGGCGGAACCGAAGGCACCCAGAGTATCGGCGCTCATGTAAAGCGGTGTCGTGCCTTCTGCCAGCAGGAAGAGGCGCTCGCTGCTGCCCCACAGACCCGGCATGAGGGTCATCCCGGGTGCCGAACTGATGCCTAAGGTCAAGGGCGAAGTGGCGCTTTCGGTGAAGGCTCCACTGGCGGAGTCGATGCTGCCGAAGTGGAACTGGCCCCCATCGAACCAATAGAGCCAGCCATTGTGTACGCAGATCGCTTCCGGTGCATTACCGGCGGCAACCAGCGTCAGGCTGCCGACGCTGTCCGTCACACGCCACAGGCCGCCCTCGGCACTGAAGAAGAGCCAACCCGAGTCCTCATCGGCGGCAATTTGGCGAATGTCCGCACCGAAGCCATCGTCCGCGTCCACGTCCGGCACGGCCTGGAAACTGCCAAAGGTTGTGGACGAGCCCGAATGACTCACATCACTATAGAACAGGCTGTTGGCGCTTTCGGTGCTCAGCCATAAGCGGCTGCTGCTGGCGCTGGTGGCATTCCAGGTCATACCTTGCACCATACCGCCATAGACAGCCTCAGCCTCCGGACCACTCAGGTCGGCGTGGGCCGCTGTGCTCAGAATCAGGACCGCGCAGGTCCATGTACTCAAATTCAGCTTCATGTCAGGCTCCCTATTCTACCGTCAGCAGATTCTATCGGAAAGAACGGAAGTGGCATTCACTTGTTTGTGCGCGCTGTCACGTGAGCGAGGTGTCCTGATTGGCTTTGGGAAGAGTGGCATGTGTGTACAGAACTTGTCCGTCTGCAATGTGTCGACCTAAGAAGAGTGGGAGCCTTGGCCTGATAGGTGGCCTGTGGAACCCTTACAGCCTGGTGAGAAAAAGGGTGCCCGCAGGCACCCTCAAGGTGTTCCTTGGATACGCCGTGATCACTTGAGCAGCACCAGTTTCCGCGTCTGAACTTGATGGCCGCTGGTTAAGGAGTAGACGTACATACCACTAGGCAACGAGGCGGCATTGAAGTGGACGCTGTGATGACCGCTGGCGTAGAGTCCATTGGCCAGTGTTGCCACCAGACGGCCCTGCATGTCGAAGACTTGCAGTTGCACCTCGCTGGTCTCTTCCAAGTGGAAGTCGATGTGCGTGTCCGGGTTGAAAGGATTAGGGTAGTTCTGCGCCAGCGTTGTGCGATCCACTTGCTCCTTTGCAGAAGCTGTATCACCGGGTTGGCAGGCAATTTCCAGCTCAATGGCATTGCCCTGGCTGTACTTGCCCGTGGAGGAGGTCTCGCCGTCCACGTTCAGATGCGCCTCGATCTCGGCGTAGTAGCTCGGAAGCAGATGGGCGGCGGCCTCGTAGCCAAGCAGAGTGCCTTCTTCCACAACCCAACTGAAAGAGCGCGGGCTGGTGTTGCCGTCGCTATTGCCGTCGATGAGCTTGTTGTTGGCCCAGCCGTTGTTGTAAATCTTCAACCAGGCGTCACTGGCAGTAGATTCCGGCGCAAGATTGTCAGCAGAATTATCCAGCACCAGAATGTAGAGCAGGCTGTCGGCACAATCGTAGCGCAAGTATAGGCTAGACAACACCGGGCGGTTTGTGCGTCCTCCCAGATACATGTTGGCGTAGAAGTCTTCGTTCAGGTCCCAATCGCTGCAATCGCCATCCACCGTAATGCCTGTGCCGTATGCGAGAGGCTGCGCTTCGGCCCGCGGAGGGAAGAGCACACTGAGCAGGAACAGTGCCATGGCGAACAACAGACACAAATCAACTCTGCGATAGCTCTTGTTCATGGCTTCTCCTTGTCTTTTCACTGTTGAGCAGCCCTGTGCGCCGGATACGCTCCCCTGCGTGATCCATGTGCAACGCAGGTCTGCCGGGCGTTCTACATCGCGGGCAATGTTACGCCAGAAATGACACAGGGTCAAGGAGATTTGCAGAATTCTGCGAAAGGTGAAAAGAAGTGCAGAGGGTATGGTCGTGTTAGCTGGAAACAGCTTGTTCGCATGTTCCCAAAGCCTTGAGGCGAATACCCCTGTTCAGACAGCGGTTCTTGTACTTCTTGCCCGAACCGCAGCAGGGGCAGGGCTCGTTGCGGCCGATCTTGTTACTGACGACGGGCTGGGTCTTTGCGCGGATCTGTGCCTTGCACCATGCATCTCGTACAAGCGGAATTTAGTCGTTGACAGTTGGCGATCTATTCGCATATTGTCCCGCAACACAAAGTCGCAGAGCACTTTTGCTAACAACAGGTAGAACAGGAATGAAAGTCTTCGCAGTCCTTCTCGTATTGCTGTGCAGCCCAATACTTCTGCTCGCTCAGGACTCAGAGAGTTTTGAGTTGCTTGGCGCATTGCCTGGCGCAGCACGTGATGCAGTTAGCTTTCAGGAGTATGCCGTCTGGGGAGCCGGTCATCTGCTTCACGTATGTGACGTATCAAACCCCGCTGAACCCGTGCTCGCGCACTCTTTGCTGATGCCCGGCAGTGTCAGAGCGCTGAGCGTTGTCGGGGAATACGTTTTTGTGGCAAATGCCGAAGCCGGAATCCAGGTCGTATCACTGGAGACACCAACAGCTCCGCAGATCATTGGACACCTAGGCGACCTTGGAACCTGTATCGGGATCGATGCCTCCGGCGACTGCCTGCTCGCTGTCAGCGACGAACTGGGTGCCTTGTTCATTGATGTAACACAACCCGCTTCGCCAGAGCTTGTGATGCAAACAGGAGTTGCAACCGAGGTCAGCGACGTAGCCGTGGATGGAGAGTTGGCCTGCTATAGTGATGACTCCGGCATCCACTTCTATGATGTCGCGATCGCGGAGAGGCCAGTGTACCGGAGCTCATACCTGGCTGACAACTACTACAACCGCTGTGATCTTAACGGGCAGCGCGCGATCTTCGTGGCATGTGATGATTCCCTGCATCTTTTACAAATCGATGCTGGGTTCAATGTGATACAACTCTCAGCCTTCGAGTTCGAGGAATTTGCTCCCGCTGTCCAGTTACTGGAGGAACAGATCCTCATCGCTGACAACCTCATGCTGAACCTCTTCGACATCCGAGATCCGTCAAACCCCTCCTTTCAATTCAGTTCTTCTTCGTTTGGTGAGATTGAAGGTTTTCATGAATCAGATGGGATCGTACTTGTCGCGGATGCCAAGGCCGGATTGAGAACTGTAGCGCACGACAACACCGGCTTCGTCAACCTGGGCCAATCGGACAGTGCCAGTCTCTCCTATTCCGTTGTGGCTCGTGGTGATACATGCTACACAATCAGCGATCCTCCCTTTCTGAAAGTCCACCGGATTGCTGAGAACGGCAGCCCAGTCACAATTGCCACCCATCCCTTGGAAAATAGAGCCAAGATTCATCAGATAAGCGGTGACACACTGGTCGTCACCATGGGCTCCGAGTTGGTTCTGTATGACATTGGCAACCCGCAGAACCTGACGGAACTCTGCCGACATGACTACAGCGAGTACTTGATAAAGGCCGAACTACGGAACAACATTCTCTTTCTGCTGCTGTACAACGAGGGGTTGAAGGTGCTGGATTACAGCAACATCCTTTCGCCCCAACTGATCTCCCAGGCCAATGGATTGCACACGCATGTGGATTTCGAAATCCACGAATCGACGATTACGGTTGCATCGGCAGGCGGCCTGTTCAGGGCGGCCATCGAAGAGGATTATACTCTGTCCTTCCTGGGTAGCCTGGAAATCCCCCAGCTTTATTCAGTCATGTGCTACGAAGACTATATCTACACTTCAACACTGCACGAGGCGCTGGTTGTTGATGCGCATGATCCCTCACAGCTCGCCGTATGTGATACACTTGGTCACTATCCGTCTGCGGATCATGGCGTCGTTGTCGGCACAACGCTCTTTCTCCCCGCCAATGGGTTGCACGCCTATAGTCTCGTTGATCCGGCTCATCCAGTTCTCATGGGAAGCTATCTGACCAATGGCACAACGGGTGATGCAATCTACGAGGAAGGGCGACTGTACCTCGGTTCCTTCCTGAGCGGAATGCTGATTCTGGAGTATGAACTCCCCTGCTCACCACAGGAGGTTCAGATTGAAATCAGCCTGGTTGCGGGTTCAGTCAGACTGGACTGGAATCAGTCGGGGCACAACTACTGGGACGTCCACAGGCTGTCATATCCCTGGCAAGCTCTTTCCGAGAGTACTTTCTATGCGCGCGTGCGACATCCAGCCTATCTTGTCAACAACGCGTTGCAGCATCAGGCTGAATACTACCGTGTTGTTGGGTGTATCACAGATCTAGACTGATTCTCGATACCAAGGAAACAGGAATGATGAGTAAGAATGTACTTCCGCTGTTGATTCTGCTGGCTGCTGCACAGGTTTCTGAAGCAGAAATCCACCGTGTTCCGCAAGATTTCGAGCACATTCAGAGTGCGCTGGATGCCTGCGCGGCAGGAGACCAGGTTCGGGTGAGCAGTGGGATCTACCACGAGTCACTTGTTTGGCCTGCTGTGGAATCCATCCAGTTGCTCGGGGCCGGATCTGCGGACTGCATCATCGATGCCGGTGGAGAAGCAGGCGTACTCTCCGTCACAGGCCCCTACTTTTCCAGCAACATGGAGATCTCAGGATTCACCCTGCGCAACGGACAGGCGGATCGTGGCGCCGGGCTCATGATCTACCGTGCAGAAGCGCGGTTGCATGATCTGAGAATCACCAGTTGTAGCTACTGTTCCCCGGATGGTGACGCTTACGGCGCAGTATATCTGTCTTACTTCAATGGTCAGATCTCAGGTGTCACGATTGATAACGTCGTACTTGGTGCTCAGAACGTCTATGGTGGAGGAATGTATGTGCGAGGCGTCTATGCTGGTCTGCAGATCAGCGACCTCTGGATCAGCAATTGCACCGTGATCGGCAGTCAAATTTCACGTGGTGGTGGCCTGTTTGCCGAGTACTGCAACGAATCACAATGGGACAACATCAGGATCTCTGATTGCGAGGCTTTCGGCGGAGTACGAATGTACGGTGCGGGAGCCAACTTGAACTCATGCACTTGCAGCCTTGTCCAGGGGCTGGATATCCGCAACTGTCAGAGCACTTCGGAGAGCTACGCGCATGGAGGCGGTCTATACTCGTCCAGTAATGGAATTCGCTTCGAGCAACTCCTGTTAACAGCTAACTCCTCAAATGGAGGGACTTACGCATACGGAGGAGGTGCGTTCTTTGCTTCCAGTCATGATACGGTGATTGTGTGTGACGCATTCCTTGTCAACAATCGAGCTATTGCCCCAGAACATTACGGCGGGGGCGGTGGCATTCGGTCCGACGCCGACATGCTGATCCTGCGGAACAGCCTTGTCGCCGACAATGAAGCTGTTGGGCGCTATGCCTACAGTGGTGGCATGACGGCCAGTTTCTCCGAAGTTCTGCTGGATCACGTCACAATAAGCGGCAATCATGCTGATGGGAGCTTTGTCACTAGCGGCATGGCTTTATGCTTACAATGGTCGAATGTATCGCTGGTCAACAGTATTGCCTGGGGCCACGGTTCTGTCTCACTAATCTCGTGCAGGTATGATTCAAGTATCCGCACACAGGGCAGTTGCATTCAGGGGGGAGCTGGAAGCATTTCAGTAGATGACGACTCGCACAGCGTGTGGCTGGCCGGCAATATCGTAGATGATCCTGCTTTCTGTTCTGCCAGTGACACATTGTATCACCTGCAGGAAACCTCCCCTTGTCGCTTGCCAGATGAAAACTGGATAGGCTACTCAGACCTGGCCTGTGAGGCATTCACAAGCATCAGGCTGCAGTGCACAGTTCAAAACACAGATGTCCTGCTGGACTGGAGTGACAACATCCTGATGCAGAACTGGAACATCTACCGCCTGCCGAGCCCTGATACACAACTGGATCAAGAGTTCCTGATCGGCCGGACATCTACACCTGGCTTCACGGATCACAACGCTCTGGCGCATGGGAAAGCCTTCTACCGGGTCACTGGAGTCAGGTAGCCCTCCGCCCTCAGCAAGTGAACCGCTTGTATCACAGCCTGTGGACTTCATGACGGGATGGGAACTTGTCAGCTCAGTTGAATTGTGCCCCCCTGCGTGACTATCCGCCCATTCTATTGGCTACTTCCCTTCCCGACAATGCGTGGCCCATCCACTCCAGTGTTGATTGCACTCCTTCCTCGTTGTAATACGTCCGCTCTGCGTCGGCTTTTCCCTGCCAATGAAGTGAAGGCGGATTCCTTCAGGAGGCGGTCCGAGATGGAGTCCATGCACCAGAGCTGCCTCAGTCTTGTAGCACAGCGTGATACAAAGTAGTACGGGGAAAGCGGGAGGGCGGGGGAGCGCGGGGAGGGTTCACGCGGAGGAGAAGGAGGCAGGCAGTGGAGTGCAGAACCAAAAGGTAGATTTTGAGCAGATCGCACCCATACGGAAAGGTATCTGCGAGTGGAGAAGCCCGGACTTGCTTGATATGGGAGTAAGCAATGAGTGACTTAGTATTGTACACATCAGAGGATGGGTTAAGCTGTGTTGAGCTCAGGGTTGAAGGGCACACCGTCTGGCTGAGCCAGCTCGAGATTGCCGAACTCTTTCAAACCACCAAACAGAATGTTTCGCTGCATGCGAGAAATATGTTTGAAGAAGGAGAGCTGAGTCCCACGGCAACTGTCAAGGATTCCTTGACAGTTCAGGATGAGGGGGGACGCGAGGTCAGGCGTTCCGTCCAGTTGAACAATCTGGATCTGATTCTTGCCATCGGGTATCGAGTCCGTTCGCCCAGGGGTACGCAGTTCCGCCAGTGGGCTACCACGCACCTACGGGAGTACCTGGTTAAGGGCTTCCTGATGAACGACGAGCGGCTGAAGGACCCTGGCGGTTGGGATTACTTCGATGAGCTGCTGGCACGCATCCGCGAGATCCGAGCCTCTGAGAAGCGCTTTTATCAGAAGGTGCGCGAGTTGTTCGCACTCAGCAGCGATTATGTGGCGCGGGCGAAGGAGGCACAGCTAGCTCATTCACGGGCATGAGTAGTTAAGGCCTGTGTCACAGCCAGGACTTCTGCTGATAGAACAGGCGCTTTGGAACTCGGCAGCATCAGGCCTCCGAGCTGCTTCTGAGTTGGAAGGGGAGGTGGAGGAGGAGCGAGTGTTGGGAGCCGGCAGGGAGCGTGTTACCGGGCGCGATACACGGCGCCATGCTGAGCCTGTGACACAGTCCCCAGAATCGAGCTAGGCGATGACTGGTGTGTGCGGTGCGGGTGGCTGTGTGTTGTGTCACGGGTGAGAGTGTAGCTGGAGTTGTCAGGATGCACGACCACTTCATCGAAATACACAAGCGCCCTGGACAGCCAACTTAGAAACGTGTGTATCACGGATCCAGCTGCAAAGTCTGTAGAGTCAGTAGCACCTAGATGTGTCACAACAGGTGTAAAGGTCTACGCACCGCATCCAAGGAGGCGAGGCCGGGTGCTTTGTTGTATTTTCTGCACAAGCAAGCGAGGGCGGCGTGAACCATGCACAGGGCGTCCAGCTTCACTACAACAGCAAACTGATCAGCGAACTGGGGCTACTCCTGTAGACACGCAAGAGGATGGTGGCATGACCAAATTGGAAGCACTAACGCCGGGCACAGCGGTTCGTGGGATTCTCCCGGATCAGATCGTCGTGATCGTCAGCACGAAGTGGTTTGGCGATTCGGGGATCGAGCTGACCTTCAAAGCGGCCAATGGCAGGACTGACCAAGTGCTCAAGTTCCGGAATGATGAAGACGGACTAGAGGTTGTTGAACAAGGCCGCCCCTGGAGCTTTGATGGGGATGGTGGTTTGTTCAAGCTCACGGCAGAGGCAATGCGAATCCGGCTGGCGCACCTTTTCGATCCGCTGCTGGCTGTCCATACATCAGTCGTTGATCCCCTTCCTCACCAGATCACTGCAGTGTATGAATCCATGCTGCCACGCCAACCGCTTCGCTTCTTGTTGGCAGATGATCCAGGAGCCGGCAAGACGATCATGGCAGGACTGCTGATCAAGGAGTTGCTTGCGCGTGGTGATCTGCAACGCTGCCTTGTTGTCTGCCCAGGTAGTCTCGCTGAACAGTGGCAGGATGAACTCTATCGCCGCTTTCAGTTACCCTTCGAGATTCTTACCAACGACAAACTGGAAGCTTCCAGAACGGGAAACTGGTTTCTGGAGAACCACTTGGTTATCGCAAGGCTTGATAAACTGAGCAGAAACGAGGACTTGCAGGAGAAGCTGAGAGCACCCGATGCATTCTGGGATCTGATTGTCTGCGATGAGGCACACAAGTTCTCTGCTTCGTTTTTTGGTGGAGAGGTCCACAAGACTAAGCGCTATCGCCTTGGCCAACTTCTGAGCACGATCACTCGACACTTCCTCCTGATGACTGCTACTCCGCACAATGGCAAAGAGGAGGACTTCCAACTCTTCATGGCACTGTTGGACGGAGACCGATTCGAGGGCAAGTTCCGCGATGGACAGCATTCGGTAGATGTGGCGGACCTGATGCGTCGGATGGTGAAGGAGCGTCTGCTCAAGTTTGACGGAAAGCCACTTTTCCCGGAACGCATAGCCTACACCGTTCCTTTCAAGCTTTCCGAGCTGGAAGCACAGCTCTACGCGGCAGTCACCGAGTACGTTCGCGAAGAGTTCAACCGAGCCGACCAGCTCCAGAACGATGGGCGCAGGGGCACAGTCGGTTTTGCTCTGACCATCCTGCAGCGTCGCCTGGCATCCTCCCCCGCTGCGATCCTGGCCTCGCTCACCCGAAGGCGTGAGCGACTTGAGTCACGGCTGAAGGAACTGGAACTCTTCCAGCGCGGCGGGAAGCCCGTTTCCATGCTGGATGGTGGAAAACCACTAGACCTGGAAGCGCAGGAAGACTTCGACGATTTGCCCGAGACTGATGCGGAAGAGGTTGAAACAGAAGTCCTCGATCAGGCGACGGCAGCCCAGACCATCGGCGAGTTGAAGAAGGAAATCGAAACACTGTGTGGCCTGGAGTTACTGGCAAAGCGTGTTGTAGCGGATAAATGTGATACAAAGTGGGTTCAGCTTTCCGAGTTGCTCCATACCCTCTTCGCCAGTCCTGCCAGAAGTGAGTACGTCAGGGAGGAGCTGAAGCCCTACGGATCGGGCCCGATTCCGCCACCTACTCCAGACCCGCATCAGAAGGTGGTCATCTTCACCGAGCATCGTGATACACTGGCCTATCTGGCGAAGCGCATTCGCAGTCAGATTGGTTGCGTAGAGGCAGTGATTGAAATTCATGGCGGACTTGGCCGTGAGGAGCGCCTCAAAGCGCAGGAGCAGTTCAAGTTCAATCCCGATGTCAAAGTACTGCTGGCCACTGATGCAGCGGGGGAAGGAATCAACCTGCAGCGCGCTCATCTGATGGTGAACTATGACCTGCCCTGGAATCCCAACCGGCTGGAACAGCGCTTTGGCCGTATCCATCGCATTGGGCAGACGGAGGTGTGTCACCTCTGGAATCTGGTGGCAGATGAAACACGGGAGGGCGATGTCTACGCGAAGCTCCTGAAGAAGCTGGAGCAGGCCAGACAGAGCCTGGGCGGACAGGTCTTTGATGTCCTGGGCAGACTGGAGTTCGAAGGTAAGCGACTGCGTGACCTCTTGATTCAGGCCATCCGTTACGGTGAGCGCGCAGAGGTCAGGCTGAAGCTCGAGACGGCCATCGAGGGGGCCATTGATCTGGACAAGCTTCGTGCGCTCATGGAAGATGGTCAGTTGGTGCAGGATGTGATGGATACAACTCGCATCCAGCGCATTCGTGAGGATATGGAGCGCGCCGAAGCCAGGCGACTGCAGCCACATTACATCGAACAGTTCTTCCAGGAGGCTTTTGCGCGGCTGGGGGGGAAGCTGAAAGAGCGCGAACCCAAGCGCTATCAAATCAGCCGCGTGCCATCGAAAATTCGCAATCGGGATCGCCTGGTCGGTCACGGCGAGCCGGTTTTGCAGCAGTACGAGCGCGTGGTTTTCGAAAAAGAGCGCATCAAACCACAGGGACAGCCGGATGGCGCATTCCTTTGTCCTGGCCATCCACTGCTTGACTCTGTGCTTGACTTGACGCTGGAAGAGGGGCGCGACCTGTTGAAGCGCGGCACTACTCTGGTGGATGATCTGGATCTGGGGCTTGATCCTGCTTTGCTCTTCTTCGTGGATCACGCGGTGTGTGACGCGAGTCTTACTCGCGATGGGCAACAACGTGTTGTATCACGGCAGATGCACTTCATCCGCCTGGATGCAAAGGGAAGTGCGTCCCATCTGCAATACGCCCCCTATCTCGACTACCGTCCGCTGCGGGATGACGAACCAGGAGTAGACAGGATTCTGGCGCATTCTCGCTGCACCTGGATCGGATCCCAGACAATAGACCAGGTGGAGACGCACTCCGTCGCAACTTTGGTTCCAGAGCATCTCATGGAAGTCAGGAACCGCAAGCTCGAGCTGGCTGAGAAGACTGAAGTGGCGGTGAAAGAGCGACTCACGAAGGAGATCAATTACTGGGACCACCGAGCGCAAGACCTGAAAGCGCAGGAGCAGGCTGGCAAGCCCAATGCGAGACTAAACAGCCAGGAAGCTCAGCGGCGAGCCGACAACCTGCAGGCCAGACTGCAGCGGCGCCTTGCGGAACTCAAGCGTGAGCGGCAGATCAGCTCCAAACCCCCCGTCCTTACAGGCGGCTTGCTAATCGTGCCCAAGGGTTTGATTCTCGCGCTCCAAGGCAAGGATGTGACACAAACAACTCGACCGGCAGATACGCTGGCTTCAGCGGCTCGTGCTCGCAAGGCTGTCATGGAAGTAGAGCGGAGGCTCGGGCATTCTCCCGTTGACCGGGAGTTCGAGCATCTGGGCTACGACGTCGAGAGCAAGGATGGCCAGACCGGGCAGCTGCGCTTCATTGAAGTGAAAGGCCGGGTCAGCGGTGCGGATATCGTCACTGTGACACGCAACGAAGTGCTGTTCTCCTTGAACCAGCCCGAGCAGTTTATCCTGGCTCTGGTGGAGTTTTTAGATGACGCAAACGAGCGCGTGTTTTACTTGAAGCGGCCATTCCACAGAGCTCCGGATCACGGGGCCTGCAGCGTGAACTACCAGTTCAAGGATTTGCTGCAGCGGGCGCAGAGAATGGATGACAGGGCGTTGAGGCTTTAGACATTGGTGGATGAAATGATGTCCAGCTTCTGTGCACACGTTGATCAGGGCGTGTTGCGAACAGCGCTGAAGGGACTATCTCGGACGAAAGACTCACGGGAGGGTCGTTGGGCGAGCATCCTCGCCGAAGGCTCTCAGCTCTGCCTGGACTTGTCGATCCGGACCGTTTGCGTGCCATTTCGCGGAGACTGGCCCGTGGCCGTGCATGTACCTTTCGCCTTTTTTCGTAGGCTTGCTGCACATCTGCCAGACATGGAGTTCGTAGAGCTGCTCGTCGCAGATGGGCAACTGACAGTGGGCCATCTTTCAATCAACTGCTGGCTGAAAACGAGACCTAAGGTTGGAGCGAGGAATGTACGTTTGCCTTTCCCGCAGCAGCAGCTCAGCCTCTTTTGGTCGCCGGCTGATCGAGCCGCCAAGCGCGAACAAGGTACACCGTGCGCGGATGTGTTGAGTACTGAGTCGCGGATAGATGCTGCATTCAACATCCTTGCTCCTTTGGGCGTGACTCGTAGACAGCTTCGTGATCTGATTGATCCGCAGATCCATCTTTTCGACTCAGGGCCACAAAAGGATGAATAGCTTCTGGAAAGAGCTAGAAACCCCTTCAAACAGTGCATTGGGACAGCGAGTTGCTGGATAGAGCGGAAGTGATGAAGAATGGATCCCAGGAGATCGATTATGTCTGATTGTCGAATGCATGCGAGTGGATTTCAACACTTGGATCACGAAGTGCTGAACTCTTTTATGAGTTTGGATTTCGGTTACAAATTCGAAGTCGATGATGACAACGGTCTTTTACTTTTCATCTCCGTACTGTCTGGTCCCGGCTATCGAAAGTCGGAGACTCGTCGTTTTTCAAAGACTTTGAACGCACCTCACGGTGGCCGTTTACCAAGTGAAGAAGAGTGTCATGCTTTGATGCGAGAGAGCATTCCGGATGTGCTTGAATACGCACAAAGACTGGTACTCGGTACCAACTCGGAAGCTTGACTCCCGTGAGAACTTCAGAGTACATTTCCTAGCATGAAGATCGATGATCTCCTTCTGGCGCCCGAAAGCAAGACTCTCGAGTTCAAGCGCAGTCTCGACGCAACGCAGCGAGACCATTCAAGTGGACGGGATCGAGCAGGAGATTTTAGGTCTCCTGTCTGCCAGGGAAGGCCGATCCACACAAGAAATTGCGACCGCCATCCGACGCAGTCGCCGGGCAACCCGGATCCGTCTTGCTGAGCTACCTGAGCGTGGCCTGGAGAGTGTGGTTGGATCGGGGCTAAAGGATCCCAAACGCAGGTATTTCCTGAGTAAGCGGGACCCATAGAAAAAGAAAACGCCCCGCAAGCGGAGCGTCGGGCCAGCGATGCTATCGCTGGCGGGATATGCGACAATCATGCATCCCAATTGCAATTTTGCAAGGGAAGTGGATCAAGAGACGAGGGCGGAAAAATGCTGTTCCATTCTATCAAGCTACAGAATTTCCTGAGCTTTGGCCCCGACTCACAAGAAGTACCCTTAAGACCGCTGAATGTGTTGGTTGGGCCAAACGGATCAGGGAAGTCCAACTTCCTCGATTGCTTCGAGTTGCTGCGATTTGCCCCAACTGATCTACGGGTGCCGATTCGAATCGGCGGTGGTGTTCGGGACTGGCTATGGAAGGGAAAACCAGAGGATTGTTTGGCCAGAGTGGAAGTTGTTCTGGAGAACAGCAGCAACCTAAAAATGAGACTTCGCTACAAATTTGGATTTACTGAAGCGAACCAAAGATTTGAGATCACCGAAGAGCGAATAGAGAACGAGCAACCGTACAAAGAACACGATGAGCCTTACTTGTACTACACCTTCACTGGCGACCACGGCATACTGAATATCAAGGGTGATACAAGAAAACTGCAGCACGAGGATATTGACATCACTACCTCAGTTCTGTCGCAGCGCAAGGACCCGGATCAGTATCCAGAGATTACCTATCTGGGCAACGTGTTATCGAAGATCCGGTGTTATCGCGAATGGCAGATTGGGAGAGCTTCACTGCCAAGAGGAGCTCAGAAAGCCGATCTACCCAACGACTTCCTCGATCCGCGGGCTGAAAACCTTGGTTTGATCATTAACTCGCTAGGGAAATCCCCTCAAGCAAAACAGCGCTTTTTGAAGGCACTTCGTGTGCTCTACGATGGGATTGAGGATACTTATGTGTCCATCGAGGCAAACACAGTACAGTTGTTCTTCCAAGAAAGAGGCCAGGTTATTCCTGCAACACGTTTGTCGGATGGAACACTTAGGTACTTGTTTCTACTGGCTATCCTTTGCCATCCCACTCCTCCTCCTGTTGTATGTATTGAAGAACCAGAGTTGGGCTTGCACCCCGATGTACTGCCGACCATTGCCGAATTGCTGGTCGAGGCATCAGAGCGGTGCCAGCTGTTCGTCACAACACATTCAGAAATACTCGTGGATGCCCTCACCGATCACGCCGAATCGGTCCTGATCTGCGAGCGTAACGAGCATGGATCGCAGCTTAAGCGACTTGACTCATCCGAGTTAGGACCCTGGCTTGAGAAGTATCGGCTTGGTGAGCTTTGGACAAGTGGGGAAATCGGCGGTGTAAGGTGGTAGGGGACTTAGATGAAGATCTATGTAGAAGGTGGAAGTAAGGGTGACCTTGCAAGCAAGTGTCGCAAGGGCTTTCGCGAGTTCTTTGAGCACGCGGGTATCTCTGACTCTATGCCTCGAGTAGTTGCTGCAGGTGGGCGCCAGCAGGCATATGACATGTTCTGTACTGCTTCGCGCATGGGTGAGGAGGCGATGCTGCTCGTTGACAGCGAAACAGCTGTGGAGTCTGCTTGCGAACCTGAGGAGGACCGCAGTACATGGAAGCCGTGGCTTCATCTATCGAAGAGGGCGGGAGATGAATGGCAGAGGCCGCCAGGGGCAGAAGACATGCACTGCCATTTGATGGTAGAATGCATGGAGAACTGGTTCCTGGCAGATAAAGACGCATTAGCCAGGTACTACGGGCAGCACTTCAGAAAGAATGCACTTCCAGCGAACACTCAAATCGAGAAAGTACCCAAGCGGGACGTTTTGCGCGGGTTGGCAAGTGCAACGCGCGATTGTCCAAAGGGTGGCTACTCAAAGGGTGGCCATTCGTTTGATATCCTGGCAAGCTTGAATCCCGAACTCGTCAGGATTGCATCACCTTGGGCTGCGCGTCTTCTTGATGCACTGACCTAACCATGAAATTTCACCAACAAATCGTACAGCAATGAAACACACCAAAAAGCTCATCGAAGTCGCCCTGCCACTTGAAGCAGTAAACAATGCTTGCATATACGAGAATAAGCCGGGGATTGGTCCACATCCACGAGGACTTCACTTATAGAAGTGGACCCCATTCGCTGGACAGTTTGGCGGCGTAGTTAAGGTGGACTCCCTGTGCATGGCTCATGCCGCCTTTTCTTCCGGCTCTTGAAGGTACGTTTCAAAAGGCGTTCTTCCGCCCTCGAGTGAAGAGTGCGGACGGTCGTGGTTGTAGTAGCGCATCCAATCGTCGATCAGCCTTCTGGCCCCCCCTCCCGTCTCCAGCTCGTGCAAGTAAATGCACTCGTACTTCAGCGAGCGCCAGAGTCGCTCAATGAAGCGGTTGTCCATCCAGCGGCCCCTGCCATCCATCGAAATGCGAATTCCTTCCTGCTTCAGCACTCCTGTGAAGTCCAGACTGGTGAATTGGCTACCCTGGTCCGTGTTGAAGACCTCCGGTCGTCCATACCTCCGTATTGCCTCTTCCAGCGCTTCCACGCAGAAGTGGCTGTCCATTGTGTTACTGAGGCGCCAGGACAGTACTGCGCGTGTTGCCCAGTCCATGATGGCCACCAAGTACAGGAAGCCACGGCGCATCGGGATGTAGGTGATGTCCGCGCACCAGACCTGGTTCGGACGATCAATCACCATGTGTCTGAGCAGATAAGGGTAGATCTTGTGTTGCGGGTGTGGCTCGCTGGTCTTTGGCGCGCAGTAGATCGCTGCCATGCCCATCTTGCGCATCAAGCGTTGCACGCGCTTTCGTCCCACGCAGTAGCCTTGGCGACGCAGGTAGCGCGCCATCTGTCTGGATCCCAGGAAGGGGTGCTGCATGAATTCTTCGTCGATCAAGCGCATCAGCTTCAGGTTGAGCGGCGATTCGCCCTTGCCCGTGTAGTAGAAGGACGAGCGGGCGATGGACACCAACTGACACTGCCTGTGGATGCTGAGCCTGGGGTGATTGGGATCCACCATCTCGACTCTCCGACCGTGGCTCATCGACCGAAGGCTTTGGCTAAAAAATCCCGTTCCATGGTCAGCTGGCCGACCTTGGCCTGCAGATCCTTGATTTCGGCTTCACGACCATCTGTAGCGAGCTCGCTTTTCTTGGCGAAGAGGGCAGGCAGATCCTCCTGCACCTTGCGTTTCCATTGGGCGATCATGTTGGGGTGCAGGTCGTGTTTTGCAGCCAGCTCAGCCAGCGTGTAGGCCCCGGACAGCGCTTCCAACGCAACACGGGCTTTGAATTCGGCAGGGAAAGTACGTCGTTTCTTCATGGCTCCAGTCCTCATGTCGATAGGATGGGAGACACCTTAACATACTGTCCGAAAAAGCGGCCCCACTTCTTATGGAAAGCCCGAAGACCACTTTCGGCAGCACGTGCAGTAACCTTTGCGCAAATGGTGGACGACCCCAGCGAGTACACGGACCAGCTCTTGAGCGACCCCAAGCTCAAGCGCCAGGCCGAGGCTGAACTCAAGCGCCGGCTGAAGCGTCGTGAGGCCGCCGAGGTGTCAGGCGAAGTAGCTGAAGCCCCCGAAGAGTTGACGCTGGCAGCCTGTGTCGCCGACCAGGAGCGCGAGCGCCTTTTTCGCTTGATCGAGGAGTTGGTGAAGTGGAAGAACACCACCAACGAGACGGTCCTGCAGCAGGCGCGGGACGAAATCTGGGCCAGCTGGCGACGCACCTGTGCCGCCAATGCCGATCACCCGCAGGCCGGGGAACTCTTCGATCGCCACAAGCTGCCCGCCTTCCATGACCCCTTTGCCGGGGGCGGGGCCTTACCGCTGGAAGCCCAGCGCCTGGGTCTGGAAGCCTGGGCCAGCGACTTGAACCCCGTGGCCGTGCTGATCAACAAGGCCATGATCGAGATTCCCCCCAAATTTGCCGGCTGGGAGCCCGTCAACCCCGAATGGCGGCAGATGCCTGCAGCACAGAAGATGGGCCGCGAGTGGAAAGGCGCCCAGGGCCTGGCGGAGGATGTGCGCTACTACGGCCAGTGGATGCGCGACGAAGCCGAAAAGCGCATTGGGCACTTGTACCCAAAGGTGAAGGTTACGGCCGAGATGGCGGCGGAGCGACCCGACCTCAAAGCCTACCTGAACCGTGAACTGACGGTGATCGCCTGGATCTGGGCGCGCACGGTTAAGAGCCCCAACCCCGCCTTTTCCCATGTGGACGTGCCCCTGGCCTCAACCTTCATGCTCTCCACCAAGAAGGGCAAGGAAGCCTATGTAGAACCAGTGCTCGAGGGCGACAGCTATCGCTTTACCGTGAAGGTGGGCAAACCAAAGGATGCTTCAGTTACAGAAGCGGGAACCTCTGCGGGCAAGCGTGCAGGATTCAAATGCTTGATGTCGGGGGTCCCCATTAGGTACAGCTACATCCGCGAGCAAGGCCAAGCAGGGAATCTGAGATCAATACTGATGGCTATCGTTCTTGAAGGGGATCGTGGGCGAGTTTACTTGAGGCCAACTGAAGACGCTGAACACATTGCAAGATCTGCAAGACCCGAATGGAGCCCCGATGTCCAGCTTCACGGGAAGTGCCGTGTAAACGTCTCGAATTACGGCATGGATGTATTCGGCGACCTCTTTACGCCCCGCCAACTAGTAGCCCTCAACACCTTTTCCGATCTGGTGGCCGAGGCGCGTGAGCGTGTTCTGCAGGATGCCAGCAAAAATGGCTTGCCTAATGACAATGTGCCGCTGGAGCAGGGTGGCAAGGGGGCGCGAGCCTATGCGGAAGCGGTGAGTGTGTACTTGGGATTTGTAGTTGATAGAATTGCAGATTACAACTCCGCCCTCACTACTTGGAAGGCATCCGGTCAACAAGTGATGCAGACATTGAAGAAACAAGCTATTCCAATGGTTTGGGATTTTCCAGAGTCGAATGTTTTCGCCGGTAAGGGCATCACGTGGAAGAATGCAGTTGACATTATGTCGAGTTCTATTACAAAGATTGGAGTGAGGAGTTGGATTCCGAAAGGGGCGGTGTTTCAGGGAAACGCAGTCACAAACATTTATAATGGTGTTGTAATGTCAACAGATCCTCCTTATTATGACAATATAAGTTATGCAGAGATTTCGGACTTTTTTTATGTGTTTCTACGTCGCAACCTTCGATCTGTTTTTCCTTCTCTTCTCTCAACTTTGAGCTCTCCCAAAAATGACGAATTGATTGTTTCAACAGTAAAGATTGCATCGAGAGGCGATGCGGATCGCCAATTCATGCAAAGCATGTCGCAAACGTTAATATCCATAAAGAATGGTATGCACCCAGGATATCCAATTACTATCTACTATGCATACAAGCAATCTGAAACAAGTACTTCAGGATCATTTTCCACTGGCTGGGATGTATTTTTACAAGCCGTATGCGATTCTGGGTACAGAATTACTGGAACGTGGCCACTTCAAACAGAAGGAACAACAAGGCAGCAGGCAAATGGTAATAACTCGCTTTCGATTTCGATTGTGCTAGTCTGTAGGAAGAAGGAGTTAGATGCCCCCAGTATCCTTCGAAAGTCTTTCAGAGCAGAGCTAAAGCCGGAGCTTGCCTCAGCGGTATGCAGATTACAAAAGGGCAACATCGCTCCCGTAGACCTAGCGCAAGCCGCCATCGGCCCCGGCATGGCCGTGTACACGCGCTACGAGCGGGTGCTGGATGCCGCTGGCGAGGCCCTTTCTGTCCGGCAGGCGCTGGCGCTGATCAACGAGGTGTTGGATGAAACCCTGGCCGAACAGGAAGGCGACTTCGACGCCGACAGCCGCCTGGCCCTGGCCTGGTTTGAGCAGTATGGCTTTGAGGAAGGCCCCTTTGGCGTAGCCGAGACGCTCTCAAAGGCCAAGAACAGCAGTGTGGCGGGGCTGGAAGAGGCCAAGGTCTGGAAGGCGGGCAAAGGCAAGGTCTGTCTGCTACGGCCCGAACACCTGGATGCGAAGTGGGACCCCAGCAGCGATAAGCGTCTCACGGTCTGGGAGATGGTGCATCACCTTCTGCGCGCCTTGAGCGAGGGCGAATCCGTCGCCGCCCATCTGCTGGCCAAACTGGGTCCGCAGGGGGAAACAGCACGGGAACTGGCGTACCGCCTGTACTCCCTGTGTGAGCGCAAGAAATGGGCGAAGGAGGCGCTAGGCTACAACAGCCTGGTGCAGAGTTGGCCAGAGCTGCAGAGGCTGGCCGAACAGGTTGCCGTGCCCGAGCAGGGAAGCTTCCTCTAAGATACAGGAACCATCATGGCTTTGTCGAACCGGGATCGCGTTGGAAAAGCACTGGATCTGCTGCGGGATGGGCTAGGCGAGTTTGCTGAGCGCGAAGTACACCGCGCGATCAAAGAAGGCCTACCGCCCACGCGAATACGAGTATTCGAGGATGATCCATCTTTGATGGAGAAGCCGATTCACACCTATGACGCAGCTGCTCTGCTCAAAATCATGTGGGGTAACTGGAACGACATTTTCCGCGATGTGTTGGGGCATGCCGAACGCAGCTTGGTCAGCGAGCTGCGAGATGTGCGCAACAAGTGGGCGCACCAGGATCCATTCTCCAGTGACGACACCGACCGCGCCCTGGACAGCGCCGAGCGACTGTTGAATGCGGTTTCCGCCTCGCAAACGGACGAAGTGCGCAAGATCAAGTTGGAATTGCGCCGCGTGGTTTTTGACGAGCAGGCCCGCAACGTGATGCGCAAAGGTACGGGCACGCTGCCGAACCTGGAGAGTTCGCTTGCCTTGAAACCCTGGCGCGAGATCGTTGTGCCGCATCAGGATGTGCGCGGCGGAACCTACCAGCAGGCCGAGTTTGCCGCGGATTTGTGGCAGGTTCATGTGGGCGGCGATGTAGCCCCCGAATACGGTGATGCACGCGAGTTCTACCGGCGTACTTACTTAACGCGCAGTCTACGTGGGCTCATCACAAATGCCATCAAGCGTCTGGCGGGAAAGGGGGGCGACTCGGTCGTCCAACTGCAGACCAACTTTGGGGGTGGCAAGACGCACTCCATGTTGGCCTTGTATCACCTGGTTTCAGGAAAAACCGCCGGTGACATGCCTGGAATCGAAGCCTTGCTCAAAGAGAGCGAAGTCGAACGGCTACCAAAGGCGAAGTGTGTGGTGCTGGTGGGCAACCGTCTTTCTCCCGGCAATCCGCGTGTCATGCAGGACGGCACGCGCCTGCACACGCTCTGGGGCGAACTGGCCTGGCAACTGGGCGGCAAGGAGGCCTACGAGCTGATCCGTGCCGACGATGAACACGGAACAAGTCCAGGCGATCGTTTGCAGGAGCTGTTCACGACCTATGGCCCCTGCCTCATTTTGATTGACGAATGGGTTGCCTACGCGCGGCAGCTGCACGAAGACAGTGATTTGCCCGGCGGCAGTTTCGAGACCCATTTCACCTTCGCGCAGGCGCTGACGGAGTCGGCCAAGGTGGCCAGGAATTGCCTCCTGGTCATCAGCCTTCCGGCAAGCGACAACGCCAGTAGCTCGCCGCATTCACAGGCGGATGACGTGGAAGTGGGTGGCAAGCGCGGGCGGGAAGCACTTGATCGCCTGCGCAATGTGATTGGTCGGCTGGATAGTTCGTGGACTCCCGCCACTGCGGAGGAAGGCTTCGAGATCGTTCGCCGCCGTCTCTTTGAGCCTATTGCCGACGAAGCTCTCTACAAACACCGGGATGTGACAGCTGCGGCCTTTGCTGATTTCTACCGGCAAAACGCGCAGGATTTCCCCCCGGACACTCGCCAGCCGGAGTACGAGAGGCGGATCAAGGAAGCTTATCCGATCCATCCCGAAGTTTTCGATCGCCTCTATCAGGATTGGAGCACGCTGCTCAAATTTCAGCGCACCCGTGGCGTGCTGCGCTTGATGGCTACCGTGATTCATGATCTCTGGGAACGCGGTGATACAAGTCCCTTGATTCTCCCCGGCACGCTGCCCCTTGATACTCCCCAGGTCAGCGCAGAGCTGACTCGTTATCTCGTGGACAGCTGGATTCCGCTTCTGGGCAAAGAAGTTGATGGCCCTGATTCCCTACCCGTAAAGGTCGATGCCCAGGTACCCGCACTTGGCAAGTACCACACCTGCCGTCGTGTAGCTCGGACCATTTTTCTGGGAACGGCACCCGGTACAGGCAAGGAGAACTCAGGACTGGAGGATCGGCGAATCCGCTTGGGTAGCATGCAGCCGCAAGAGTCTGCAGCGCTCATCGGGGATGCCCTTCGCCGGATGTCGGCCGTCGCTTCCTACCTCTATCAGGACGGGAATCGCTACTGGTATTCCACGCGACCGACCATCACGAAAGAGGCGGAGGACCTGGCTCAGCAGCTCGAGCGGGAGCACGACAAAGTCTTTCAGGAGATAGCCGAGCGGCTCCGGAAGGATCTGAAGGTCAAGGGAGTCTTCGAGCGCGTTCATCCCCTACCCCAAGGAAGTCAGGATATCCCCGACGAGCCCGGAGCAGCCCTCGTAGTCCTGGGCCCCGATCAGCCTCATGTCAAGGGCGCTGAGGACAGCCCTGCCATGGTGCAGGCCAGGGATGTCTTTCAACAACGCGGTACAACACCACGACTCTTCCGTAACAGCCCGGTCTTCCTGGCCGCAGACAAGACCCTCTTGCAGGGTTTGACCAAAGCTACGGCGCGCTTCCTGGCCTGGAACAGGATTCTGGAGAATGAGGAGGACTACAACCTCGATCCACGCATGAAGCGGCAAGCTGAGACTCAGCGCAAGCAAGCGGATCAAACCATCAGCTCGCAGATCCCGGAGACCTATGCCTGGTTGATCGTGCCTGAGCAGCTGGATCCACATCAGGACTTGCGCTGGGAGAGCGTTCGCTTGACAGGTGCTGAAAGCCTCGCCCTTCGTGCTGGCAAGAAGCTGCTGCGTGACGAGAAGGTGGTTGACAAGCTTGCGTCCACAGCTCTCAAAATGCAGCTCGATCAAATTCTGTGGAAAGACAAGCAGCACATCTCGATCAAGCAGTTGGTGGAGTACTTCGGCAGCTATGTCTATCTGCAGCGCTTGACCTCTATGTCCGTGCTCTGTGATGCCATCTCCGAAGGTGTTGCACTGCTAACCTGGCCGCTTGATGGCTTCGCTTATGCCGAGGGCTGGGATGCCAGCAACCAGCGTTACCAGGGTCTGCGCACGGGCGAGCGTGTTCTGATCTCAAACCACGATCCGGGAGTGGTTGTAAAAGCCGAGGCCGCACAGCGACAGCGTGATCAGGAGACCAAGACCAGTGCAGGCACGACGGGGAGCACTGGCAATGGAGGAACACCGCCGATTGTGGGACCAGATCCAGATGAAGGTGGGAAGCCGAAGGGGCCGCCATCACCGCCGAGAACAACCTACAAACGCTACCACGGTGCTGTGGTGTTGGATGCCAATCGTGTTGGCCGTGATGCGGGCAGGATCGCCGAAGAAGTCGTGACACACTTGGTTACCCAGAAAGGTGCCAAGGTCCGTGTCACGCTGGAGATCGAGGCTGAGTTTGAAGAAAGCCCAACGGATCAGATCATTCGCATCGTTACGGAGAATGGCCGCACACTGAAGTTTGAGAATCAAGGGTTTGAGGAAGAGTAGGGAACACGCGCGGTAGAGGGTCAGTCGACATGAAAAACGCGATTTCGGTTAGAGTTCGATTGCTCACAAAAGCTGCAGACAAGAGCCGACGAATACTAAGGGTGCCAAACCGTCTGCTTGAACGATTGGGTGGTAGGAACTCGTGGGTCAGGATAGAAAGTGGGAAGTCCGCGATCTATAGACAGGTTTATGGCGCCGGAGGGATACCAGGGCTGAGTCGAGGAATGGCTGAACTGGATTATGACGGGGCTTCGCAGCTAGGTATTGCGTCAAGAAGTGGTAGTGAAGAGTGCCTTGTTTCAAGGTGCTTCTCGCTAGTGGCACATCTAAACCATCCTGATGAAAAGCATAGGGTGGTAGCACGACTCGCATTGGCTGCCATTGTCATTACGATTGTTGGCATCATTGTTTAGCAACCTGTTTGCCTTCACTTCTGACTACGGATCAGAAGGTTAAGTGCATTCCAGGAAGCCCCGCATTCGCGGGACCAGAGCTTACGTGAACCACCCAGCGGCGTCGAAGCGCAGCTTCGACCAACCTACTTGGCAAAAAGAAAGAAGCCCGCGCATTCCGCTGAGCGAAATGCTCAGGAGAATGCGTCGCATTAGAAATGCGCGGTGTCGCAAAACGCCACCTTCCCGCATTCTCCACTTTCTGGATAGCATACTCTTCGTGTGGGCTACGCAGCAAGCGTCGAAGCGCAGCTTCGACCAACCTACTTGGCAAAAAGAAAAAGCCCCGCATTCGCGGGGCTCTTTTCTCTTTTGCCAAGTAGGCATACACCCAGGAGGATTTGAACCCCCAACCTTCTGATCCGTAGTCAGACGCTCTATCCAGTTGAGCTATGGGTGCATCAACCATCGCCAGTACAATTGCAACCAGCGACAGGCCCAACAAGATAGGGGATTTCGGCTCATAATCAAGAGCTGCCGCGAAAAATGTGAGATTCCCATGAGTCGGCTGCCGCACCTCCCAATATGAGTGAGCCCCGCAGGATCTGCGAGGCCCACTGAC
This sequence comes from Candidatus Delongbacteria bacterium, assembly GCA_963663545.1. Lineage (GTDB taxonomy): Bacteria > CAIWAD01 > CAIWAD01 > CAIWAD01 > CAIWAD01. Next base: position 733,087 of record OY760505.1, on the reverse strand, counting down.
GGGAATCAAGGAGAGGGTTGCCCACAAACTCAACTCGAGGCCGTAGGTTCCCCGTTTCGCCTTCTACTACTGCCATAGCTGCTCAAGCCCTACATCGGACGCCTTTCAAGTGCTACACTGTAGGCTTGCAAAAGCAAAGCCACCAAGGAGTGCCAGATGAAGACCCGCACCAGCCTGAACCTGCTGCTGTGCCTTGCCCTGCTGACCGGCTTCACCCTAAGCGCATGTCGTCCCAAACCCGCCGCCGTACACGATGATACGGTCTACGAGCTGGATCCCCTGCAAGGCTCGATGATTGTTGCTGCCCATCCGCTGGCTGCGCAGGCGGGCGCAGATGTGCTGGCCGAAGGCGGTAACGCCGCCGACGCCGCTGTCTGTGCGCTGGCCGTACTCAACGTCGTTGAGCCCCACGCTTCGGGCCTGGGCGGTGGCGGTTTTGCGCTGGTACACGACGAAAACGGCGACGTGGTCATTGACTTCCGTGAGACGGCGCCCCAGGGCGTGAACGTGGATGTCTTCTTTGATCCCGCTGACACGCTGCATCTGGCCAGCACCAGCAAGGGCACTGCTGTGGCCGTTCCCGGCACGCCCATGGGCCTGGCCATGCTCTGGCAGCGCTACGGCAGCCTGGAATTACCGCGTCTACTGGCTCCCGCCATCAAGCTGGCAGAGAACGGCTATCCCGTCAGCCAGGATTTGTCGGAGCTCATTCAGGAGCGCGCGGGCGCCATGATGGAAGATCCCGTGTTGAATCCGCTCTTCCTCAAGGATGGTTTTCCGCCCATGGTTGGTGATACACTTTACAATCCCGAGTTGGGCGCGCTGTATCGCACGCTGGCGGATTCCGGCCTGGACTACTTCTACATTTTGCTTGCGGACAAAATCTCCGAGACCGTGCGCCGCGCCGAGGGTTGGATCACACCAGAGGATGTGCTGACCTACGAGGCCGTGATACGCGAGCCCATCAAATCCACGTATCACGATCTGACGCTGGTGGGTCCGCCGCCACCGGCAACGGGTGCCTTGGCCGTCATGGAAACCCTCAACATCCTCGAACCGCTTGACCTGACTTCGTACACGGAGGCCGAGCGCGTGCACCTCTTCTGCGAGGCGATGAAGAAGGCGATGCGGGACCGGGGCAAGCGAGTGGCCGATCCCATGCGGCAGAGTTACGACGCGGTCATCGACAGCTTGCTGGACAAGGAGATGGCCCAGCAGTGGTTGTCCCAGATCCATCTGGATGCCATCCATCACAGCTGGGCTCCGCTGGGCAGTCAGCCCATGTTTCCGCCGATGGATCACGGTAACACAACTCACCTGAGCGTGTGGGATGCCAATGGCATGGTGATCAGTCTCACGCAGTCCATCAATCACTTCTTCGGCACGGGACTCGTGGTAAACGGCTTTCTGCTGAACAACCAGATGGACGACTTCACTTTCGAGGAAGGAAGTCTGAATCTGCCCGTGCCGGGCAAGCGCCCACGCAGCAGCATGGCTCCCATGATTCTGCTGCGCGGTAATGAACCCGTCCTCTGCCTGGGAACGCCGGGTGGCATTCGCATTCCTGCGGCTGTATCACAGATTCTGATCAATCATCTGGACCTGGGGCAGAACCTGCAGGCGGCCGTGGATGCGCCGCGCGTGTATCCCATTGGTGCCACGCTTGTGCTGGAGCCGCGTTTCCGCGCTGAGACCATGGCTGGTCTTGAAGACATCGGCTACCGTCCCTACGCTCTAGGGCCCTACGACCGCTACTTCGGCGGTGCCCACGGTATTCAGCGTCTGCGCGACGGGCGACTGGTAGGTGGCGCGGATCCGCGTCGTAACGGAATCGCCGTCTACAAGGAGCGCTAGGTTTGCTGCGTTTCCTTCTATTTCTGCTGATGTGTCACAGTGTATCACACGCTGTCACGCCCGCTCAGGTGCGACAGGCGGAGCTCCATTGGTACAAGGCCAGCGGAGTGATTCTGAGTTTGCGCCGTGCGGCGGGTAACTGGGATGTCGGACATGATCCTGCACTTACCGGACTGATCGGCGGAGAAGAAGGCCCCTGGACCACTACCCTCGGCGACCTGAATGCCAAACAGACGGCGGCCCAGAGCGGCTGGTGTCGGGCGATTGCCTGTCTGCTGGATTCTGTCGGTATCACCGAGCGTGATACAGTTGGCGTCACCATGTCGGGTTCCTTTCCCGGCATCAATCTGGCTGTCTTGCTCACACTCGAAGCGGCACACATTCCCTATCGATCCGTGGCCAGTCTGGGAGCGTCGAGCTATGGCGCCAATCTGGAGGGCTTTTCCTGGCCAGCCATCGAAAGTATTCTGCGCGAGCGTGGTATCCTCGAGCAAGGATCGGTTTGTATCACGCCAGGAGGCACCAGCGACCGCTGCAGCGGCTTCTTTCTTGAAGACCGCATGCACGTGGACGATGAATTGCGCAAGTATCCGGGCAGTTACCAGCCTGTACACCTACGTCAGGCGGTCCAGTTGCGCCGGCACGTGCTGGGAGAGCTGGGCACGCTTTCACTCTACATCAATGTGGGAGGCGGACATGCCGCCGTCGGCAGCAATGGCTTCGGACGTCGCGCCCGTGGAGGCCTGCTGGGCGAGAACGAGTGGCTGCTGCTGGACGCCCTCAAGGGCGAAGACGAGGGCACACGCGGGCTACTGGAGTACTACTTCTCCCACGGCATGCCTGTGTTACACTTCCTCGACATCGTGCGACTGGCACAGAGCTGGGGTTTGCCGACTCCGCCACAGGAGGCACGCACTCCAGCAGATCTTGTGGTCGACTGCCACGGCCAGCTGCCCCAGCCCGATGAGGACGCTGAGGATCTGATTCAATGAGGCCCCTTCGATGAACATGCTGCTGCTGGCCCTGATGGTGGCCGTTTTCGCACTGCTGAACTTCCGTTGGAAATGGCCGGTGGGCTTGGCGCTGGCGGCATCCGCGCTGCTGGGCGGGTTGCTTTCCGGCCTTCCCCTTTGGTCGGCGCACATCGGCGAGGGGCTCTTACGTCACCTGGTCGAGGGCGCCTTCGTCTACCTCGATCCCATGCTGATCATGGCCAGCGCGTTGCTCTTCATGAAGAGCATCGAGGCCAGCGGCTTGCTCAGCGCCCTGTCCTGGCTGATTCTGCGCGGTCTGGGTAAACGCCCGGCGCTGCTTTCCATTCTGCTGGCGGCCTTTGTGGCCTTTCCCGGCCTGCTGACCGGCCTGACTACTGCCAGCGTGCTGACTACAGGTGCCATCGTCGCCGGACCGTTGATGCGCATGGGGCTGTCCAAGCAGCGCACAGGCGCATTCATTGCCATTGCAGCCATCCTGGGCATGGTAGCTCCTCCCGTCAACCTGCCGGTGATGATCATCGGCGGTGGCGTAGACATGCCCTACCTGGGCTTCGGGCTGCCGCTGACGATTCTCAGTCTGCCGCTGCTGGTGATTTGTGCGCTGCTGCTGGCCTGGGGGCCGCTGCGCAAGGGGGATTTCCAGGCGGCGTTGGCCACTCTCGATGATTGCGCCTGGCGCAGGCACGGCTGGCGTTTGTTGCCGCCGCTGTTGCTGGTTCTGGTATTGATGGCGGGGCCGCGCCTTTGGCCGGGAGTGCTTCCCAGTCTAGGACTACCGCTGATTTTCGTGCTGGGCAGTTTGCTGGCGCGCGTCGGTGGTGAAGCCTGGTCGCCGCTTCACATTGCCAGACAGGCGATTCAGCAGGCGCTGCCGGTAATGGGCATCCTGGTGGGCGTCGGCTGCTTTATTCAAATCATGACGCTAACGGGCATGCGCGGGGAGCTGGTCTTGAGCTGCCTGGAACTGCCCCACTGGCTGGTCTTCGTCAGCATTGCCGTTAGTATGCCGCTTTTCGGCGCGGTCAGCGCTTTTGGCAGCGCGAGCGTGCTGGGCGTGCCCTTTTTGCTGGCCTTGTTGGGACTGCCGGAAATCTGGGTGGCGGCAGGTTTGTCCATGATGGCCGCGCTGGGAGACCTGATGCCACCCACCGCGCTATCGGGCATCTTTGCCGCACAGGTTGTCGGCGAAGACAACTACTTCCGTGTATTACGCCATTGCCTGTTGCCGGCGCTGCTGATGGCCCTTTGGGGCCTGGCGCTCATCGTCGGTGCGCAATGGTTCCAAGCCGCCTTCGTGCGATAGGAGAAGTTGTGTTCTGGATCTACTGGCTACTGGCGCTGGGGTGCGCGTTGCTGATTCTGCGTGAGCTGATGGATCACGACCGCAAGTGGCGCGAGCAGTGGACGGCGGCCCTCGTGCTGATCCCCTTTTTGCTACGCGTCTTTCTGATCAAGTGAGGATTCGGGAACCATGCGCAAGGTCTTTCAGCTTCGCTTCCTGCTGCTCTTGCTCGTACTGTTGGTGTGCGCCCTTTGTGCTCGCGACTTTCTCGCACAGCGTATCGAAGAGCCCATTGTGCCTTCGCAAGGCTTAAGCGAGGCTATGCGTCTCTCGCACTGGTTCGATGGGCTGCGTGATACACGCTCCGATAGCCGTGTCTACATTTTCGACAGTGGGCAGGACGGAGGCTGCATGTTGGTGCTGGGGGGCACTCACGCCAACGAACCTGCAGGTCTGATGACGGCCATTCTGCTGGTTGAAAACCTGCGTGTGTCACAGGGCAAGGTGATTGTGATACCGCAGGCCAACGCATCGGCCTACACCGCCACGGAGCCGCAGGAGGCTCACCCGGCCATTTTTCATCTGCCGGACAGGGAGGGCAACAAGCGACGCTTCCGCATGGGTTCACGCATGACGAATTCGCTGGACCAGTGGCCTGACCCGGAGATCACCATTCATCATCCCAGTGGGCAGCAGTTGGCGGGCAATGAAGTGCGCAATCTGAACCGCTGTTATCCGGGGCGCGAGAAGGGTTGTCGCACAGAGCAGGTCGCGTACGCCATTTGTCAATTGATCGAGCAGGAAGGCGTGGACATGGTGGTGGACCTGCACGAGTCTTCGCCGGAATACCCGGTGATCAACGCGATTGTGACACACGAGCATGCGGCGGATCTGGCGGCAACGGCCACCTTCGGCCTGGAGTTCAGCGGGTTGACCTTTGCGCTGGAGCCCTCGCCGAAGAATCTGCACGGTCTGTCACATCGCGAGTTAGGCGACAAGTTTCCGCAACTCTATGCTCTGCTGATGGAGAGCGCCAATCCCAGCCAGGGACGGCTGCGCGGTCGTACCGATGAAGCGCTGGTGGTTACGGGCAAGGACGAGTGCTATCTGCGTGCGCAGGCTGCGGGCTACAATAAGGCACCCGTTGGAGAAGAGGGGGTGCCCATGTCTCAGCGCGTCGGGCGTCACATCGCCGGGCTGGTTGAACTCAGCAACGCGCTTGCCATGCTGCAAATGGAAAAGACCATCCAGATGGATGGCCTTCCCACATATTCTGAGTTGCAGGAACAGGGGCTCGCGCCCTGGCTGAATCCAGTCCCCGCCGCCAACTGATCAGGGCGCGGTCGCGATCACGCGGAAGCACTCACATCCAGCTGACATAGCGCCGTACCATGTGGCTCCAACGAACACTCCCTGTTGTGTCACATCGCTCCAAGGACCAAGCATTGACGGGGCTGCTTCTACGCGATAAGCTTCAGCGCCGGAGACTTCCGCCCACTGCAATTGAACTACACCTGACAGTGCCGTGATACATAGATCTGGTGCTTCCAGCGCCAATGCATGACCGACGACGGTAGCGTTCCGTCCGGCACCGGCGGTCAGCGGCAGACTCAGCTCCACCAGTGTGGCACCGTCGACCTGCAGAATCTGCTGAATACTGCCCGTGCTCGTTTCCACCGTACTCAGTCCCGGCTGCAGCCGCAGGCGAATCATGGCCTCGGGAAAGTCCAGGTCGTAGTTGTTGGACACGCTGACGCGCACGCTGTCGCAGCTTCCGTCGTTGGCCGGTGATACGGTGAGACGCAGCTGGCTTGTGGTCGCATAGCTGGTGGCAAGAGGCTGAATTCCGCTCTGTGTCACACGAATCAGGCGGAAGGCTTTGTTGCCGTTTGTGCAACACGCGGTGGCCAGGTCATAGGGCGCACTGCCGATGCTGCCCGAGTTACTGTGAATGTGGCCCCACAGGGCAAGTTGGACTCCAAGCGACGCGAGATTGAGCTGATCGGCGAAATCGTAGTGGTAAAAGAGCACCTTTGTCAAGGCCGGATCGGCCGCTTGCAGATCCTGGTCCAGCCAGTTCAGCTGTCCACTGGTAAAACTGGTGGCACCGTAAATGCTGTAGCGCCACTCGTCGTAGTTATCGTAGGCTTCCATGCCCGTCAGATGCAGCGGACCGTAGTCAAAACTATAGTTCTGCGTGTACCACGGTTCCTGCGCAGGCGGATTGTCCAGATGTTTCCAGCCAAAGAAACGCCACCAGTCGCGGCGGCTGGTGCCGTCCTCGGGTGGAGTCTCATCCCAGCCGCCCAGGTCGTGATTACCTGCCACCAGATACACGGGTACTTCGCATTCGGCCAGCAGACGCTGCGCACGTGTGTAGTAGCGGGCCTGCAGGAAGTCTTCCAGCTCGCCCTCGTGAATCAGGTCGCCGGTGTGCAACAGAAAGGCCGGGTTGATGATGGCCAGGTCTTCGAAGACCGCGCGCAGATCCTCAACGGAGGAACTGTCCTGCAGCGCACCTTCCTCTGTGTAATACATCGAGGTGGGCAGGTGGGTATCGGTAACCTGGGCGATGTAGAACTCATCCGGCAGATCCGGAAGAATCTGGACGGCGTGCCAGGTCGTGTCAGTGGGCTCACCCGTGACACTCAACTCGAGATCGGCCAGGCCGTACCATTGCGGTGAATCCAGCCGCAGAGCCAGTTCCCACCAGCCAACGCCAAACTGGTAAACGGCGCTCTCGACACTCAACTCCTGCCGCAGTCCTTCGCGAAGAATGGCCGCATTCCAGCCCGTGGCACTAGTAGCAGCGTCGGCCAGACAGGTAAAGCTCTCGCCCGGTGTGCAGATTTGCGGAATGTTCAACAGCGGCTTCATGATCAGCGTCAGTGTATCACCAATGGCAGGCGGTGCCGCTGTGACACTCAGTGCGCCATCCACCAATTGTGACACAGAAGTATCACCCAGCGTAGCCGCGGTCAGGTCGAAAGTGCCCGTACCGATTTCAAGGCCACTGAGCTCGATGCCGATCAGCGGATCTGATCCCGTCAGTGCCGCACCAAAGGAAGCCGTGATACGCCAGGAATTGCTGCCCGTCGATTGCAGGCTCAGACTACCGCCAGCAGAAAGTGTTCCCGTACTACTCAGAACTGGCGTGCCCACGAGACCAGCTGGCAGAGTGAACTCGAGGGTGTAGGAGTCAACGGCGTCGCTCGGGTCCAACTCGCGCGTTTGCAGCTGGCACACATCGCTTGTCCCTACTTCCCATTCCAGATCGTGGGCCGTCAAGGAAAGCGCTGCACCGGCAAGGGTCCAGTCCAGTGTAGTACGCGGGTTAAGCGCGTGAACGCTGTACTGGTAGTCGACAATGCCGCGAAGCATGCTGAAACTGTCGCCCGTGGCGGGATCCAGCCCGCTTTCTTCCAGCGCCAGAATAGCATCATCCACCTGGCAGGCACCGCTGCCATCGGACACATACCACTCGTTGTAGGAATTGGGCGCTTGTGTCACGCTCACATTATTGAAGCGCACCAGCACGCCTTCCCAAGCCTCCCCCTCGTCCAGGTCGCCGGTGCTGATCTCAACCGCCGCAGGCAGGGCCTGGCCGGTTGCCAGCACTTGCACTTGTGTCACGGGGGAAATCTCCGTGTGACCGGAGTACTCGTAGACTTCGCCCGTAATCTGCAGTAGGTCACCCACATCGGGCTGCGTGCTGCTGTCCCAGACCAGTACGCCGGACCAGGCACCGCCGGCCACGTCCTCGACGAAGTAGCGCGTGTCGTAATAGCCGGTTGCCGTCACCACACCGGTGAAGGTTACCGATTGTCCCACCAGCGGTGAGGGATAGGTTCCGCCTCCCGCATTGGTGGTGTATTGGATGTCATGAATCGTGACAGCCTGGGCCGTCATTGTCAGCAAGAGAGCAAGAATGAAGTGTTTCACGGCAGTTCCACAGCTTTGAGACCTTGGCCGAAGGTGGTAAATGCAAAGCGGGTTGCCCACCTATTGTCGTGCGAAGTCTTCTTTTTGAATCCGAGCGATTGCTTTCCTTCTGAGGGCTTTTTTTGCATTGATCTTCTGATCGGGGAGTCCCACACTGACGGTCGGGCGAAGGGCACGAATCACACCGGGACACTCATCAAGCACTTCTTTCACCGCTCAGGCAACGTCGGCGACTGTGGCTCATTTCTGTATTCCAACATCACTACGAGGCAAACAATGAAGGCGCTGTGTTTCTGTCTGCTAGGTTTATTGCTGTCCGGCCCCAGTGCATATGCCGTCTATCTCACATGGTATGTGGATACGGGATCGCTTATGGCAATGGACTGCTTCCGGTATCTACAGGAGGATGATTATGAAGCGATCGCGCAGATCCAGGTGGATCACTTCGGCATCGACCAGAGATACACAGGGTATGAGTCGGGTTCTTGCGATGCACTCACATACAGTAATTATGTATTCGATAACCTCGAGCGGAATTACGGGTACGTGCTTGGCCTTTTCTTTTACATCGTATATCGAGGCGACGACTACGCCTTTGAGTTTGAGTACGTCCTTGACCCCCCTGTGCTTATCGATCCTGAGGCTGATTTCCAGATCTTGCCCCCAATTCGGGACTTGTATTCTGAGGGGTGCCATGCCGAAAGTGCAGCTGCGGAGGAAACACCAGTTCCCTTCTACTTGGCCACTGCTCGCCCAAATCCCAGCAATGGGAGCACTATCCTGGAGTACTCGCTTGCAGCAACCGAACACATTCGGCTGGCGGTGTATGACCTGCAGGGCCGGCTCATGAGTGTGATTCACGAGGGCTTACAGGACGCAGGTGTACACAGCGCGCACGTGAATATGGATAACTGGCCCAGCGGCATGTATCTGTGTCGACTTCAGGGCGGGCAACAGGTGGCATCGCGCAGGCTTGTACTCGTTCGCTGAAGAGCTGCGAGGCTTTTTCACCATTTAGCCTTGTGAGCTGTCAGGGTCTTCATGCAAAGTCCCGAGTTTCCCATTGGATGTAGTGACACATTGAGATACGTTGTTATTTATCAAGCGGGATGAGAAGCCACACCAGAATCATCCACCACGCACTGTATCACGCAAGACCTGTCGAAGCGGCTTCTTCTGGTGATAAACAGAAGGGAGGCGAGGATGCGAGTTCTTATGCTTGCGCTGCTGTTGTGCAGCGCTGTTTCTGTCAGGGCCATCAATTTTGTGACTGCCATCGATCCGGATTCCATGACGGCAGTTGAATGCTGGAATCCGGAAAACTGCACACCTACAGAAGCGTTTGCTCTTAAGGACGTTTATCCATTTCCATATGAATTTTTAGAACTCGATTGGATTGATCCGGCAGAGGAGAGCCTACCTGACGATTGGTTTGTTTTCCGCTACATCACGCCTGATGATGCTGATCCATATACGCCCCACTGGGTCTACTATGTATCTATCCATTTCGAGGGGCCGAACTTCGATCATTGGTTTACCTATGCCTTTGAACCCAACGTTGTCATCTGTATCGCGCCACCCATCCCGCGCCCTCCTGTGGTCTTTCCAGCCTTGTCAGGTGACGGCTGCATTGAACCCGCCGCTGCTGAGGAACGAGAGTACAGCTTCGAGCTGCAGAATGCCTATCCCAACCCCTGCAACGGCAGCGCCGTCATCGAGTATTCGCTGCCCGCGACGCAGCAGGCTGAGCTGGCGGTGTACAACTTGCGTGGTCAGCGAATGACGCTACTGGCGAGTGGACTGCACGAGGCGGGTCAGCATTCGGTGCGCGTAGAGATGGACAACTGGCCCAGCGGCATGTATCTCTGCCAGTTGCAAGCTGGGCAGAAGATGGGCACGAAGCGGTTCTTACTCGTCCGCTGAAGAGCTGCGGAGAGTAGTAGCACTCTCAGCTTTGGGTGAAGAACCTTTCTTCTACTTGCATGTGCTGCAATGAGTTGGATACACCTAAGCAAATTGCGACACTGTTATCGCAACACGGACGAATGGCAATCTCAGAATCATTTTGTACAACAAACAAAACCGCGCCGGGTGGAGCTTGCAGGGCTTGCCAGTGCTGGTTTACCAAAGACGGGTTATTGAAGGGAGGACGACATGATGCGCTTGTTTTCGGTGTTGTTGGCGCTGGTTTGCGTCGCCAGTAGCCATGCGGAGATTTTCTATCTATCTATCGATGCAAGCAGGCTTTCAGAAGTGGAGTGCTATGATCCCGAGACTTGCTTCTTTCAGGATGCTCGGATCACCGTAAGGGATATCATGCAAAATGAGTTCACAATCTCTGGAGTTGTCCAAACACAAGGAGAGAGTGTTGATGGATGGTATCTGATTGGGTTCGATTTAGGGGCGAACATGCCGCCCTTTTCCCTGCTGGGAATTGCAGTAGAGTTTGGCGGACCAGGATTCTATTATCTTGTTGAACAAGAATTTGCGAGTCCATACAATATTGCCATTTTACCTCTGCCGCCAGGTGTTTGCGATTATTACGTGATCCCGCCCGGTGACGGCTGCATTGAACCCGCCGCTGCGGAGGAACTGGAGCACAGCTTCGAGCTGCAGAATGCCTATCCCAATCCCTGCAACGGCAGCGCCGTCATCGAGTATTCGCTGCCCGCAACGCAGCAGGCTGAGCTGGCGGTGTACAATCTGCGTGGCCAGCAAATGGCGTTGCTGGCAAGTGGGCTGCAAGAGGCGGGAGAGCACTCGGTGCGCGTCGAGATGGACACCTGGCCCAGTGGCGTTTATCTGTGCCAGCTGCAGACTGCGACTCTTAGCCAAAGCCGTCGTCTTCTTTTAGTCCGGTAGGCGAATGGATCTGACAAAAGGGGGCTTCAAGTGAAGATGACGGCGCTTCTACTTCCATTTCTGCTCTGCCTCCCGCTCAGTGCTTCTGCCAGCGATTTCGTCTTCGCTATTGATCCACAGGAGTTGCTGGAGGTGGACTGCTGGGATCCGGAAACATCTGAGCCGCCTGATGCCTATCTGCGGTTCAGCTATTTAGAATGGTTCTTCTTTGAAGTATCGATGGATTTGACTGTAGGCAGCATATATGGCTTTCCAGACGAGTGGTTTACGTATGAGCTCAGTGATGAGGAAGCTGTGGGTTTACCTGCAGGTTGCCTGCTTGATAGCGTATATTTTTTTCTAGACGGACCGAATCTTGATTACAGCTTTAGTGAGGGGATCACTTTTGAAGTTGGATATCCTGACGTGCCACCATTCTGGAGGATTATTACCCAGGTACACGTCCCACCCGGTAATGGCTGCATTGATCTATTCATTCCTCAAGAGCTGGAGCACAGCTTCGAGCTGCAAGATGCCTATCCCAATCCCTGCAACGGCAGCGCCGTCATCGAGTACTCGCTGCCCGCAACGCAGCAGGCTGAGCTGGCGGTGTACAATCTGCGTGGCCAGCAAATGGCGCTGCTGGCAAGTGGACTGCAAGAGGCGGGAGAGCATTCGGTGCGCGTCGAGATGGACACCTGGCCCAGTGGCGTTTATCTGTGCCGGCTGCGAAGCGATGGCCTTTGTCGAAGCACGCGTATCGTCTTGATGCGGTAATTGACCTATGTCTGTGTACTGTACAGGGGAAAGAAGCGAGGAGCTGTCATGAAAGTGCTACTCCGATTCTGCGCAGTTTTAACCTGCGCTCTAGGGCTGCAGGCTGAACTGGTGTTCTGCATCAATTCTGCAGAGTTCGACGATGTGGAATGCTGGAATTCTGAGACCTGCTACCCGGCCGAGGCTTACTTGGACGTAACGGTGCTGGGGATGCTCTTCGAAGTGCCAATGGAGCTTGTGGCCCCACAGCAGTACGAGTATCCACCCTACTGGTTTGTGTACGAGGATGTCATACCTGAGGAGATCATCATTGCTCCCATGATGGAAGTCTGCGGTTTTCACGCAGAGTTTGTCGGGCCGGGCTTTGCCTACACTGTTGACACTGTCGTTAATCCACCGGTGATCTACTTCTTTGACACACCGGATTTCATTCCGCCGATTGAGGTGGATGTTCCGCCGGGAAATGGCTGCCTTGAACCCGCCGCTGCGGAGGAACTGGAGCACAGCTTCGAGCTGCAAGACGCCTATCCCAATCCCTGCAACGGCAGCGCCGTCATCGAGTACTCGCTGCCCGCAACGCAGCAGGCTGAGCTGGCGGTGTACAATCTGCGTGGCCAGCAAATGGCGTTGCTGGCAAGTGGACTGCAAGAGGCGGGAGAGCATTCGGTGCGCGTCGAGATGGACACCTGGCCCAGTGGTGTTTATTTGTGCCAGCTGCGAAGCGATGGCCTTTGTCGAAGCACGCGTATCGTTTTGATGCGCTGATTTTCATGCAGGGTTAAGGATGAAGACGAATGAGGGCTCTTTGGTGCCCTCTTTTGTTTCCTAGCACAGCACTCGTGCGGCTTGCATTCAGCTTTGTGATGTATTACTCTGGCGGCAGTGTCAAAATTTGCACAATTGGGGGACTCATGAAACAACTCGCTCTGCTTTTGCTGGTTATCATGATGCGCGGAGCTTATGCTCAATGCGACGACGGCCTGCTCTTTCATTCCTTTCTTAGCGCAGACCAGCTGGTGGCCTACACCATTGTAGACACGCCCGGCATGGTCGGTGGCGCCAGCAACTGGTATTGGACCACAGCCGGAACGCTGCGCCAAAGCAGCAATGTGTATTTGAGCGGCGATGCCTATCCCGATCTGCATGGAAGCGTGGCCTGGCTCAGTGACCGCTGCTGGACGGATTGCCGCTTCGACCTTTCGGTGAAGCCCGGCGACAATGACGATTGGGGGCTTTACTTCCGCTCGACGCTGCAAGAGGGCGAAGGGTTCGGCTATCGTCTCAGCTTCAACAACGACCAGCATCCCGGACTTTATCTCAACGCTGGCAGCAACGGGAACTGGACTGAGCTGATTGCCGACACGGATTTCCGCTATGGACAGGGTTCCTGGCAGAACCTCGGTCTGGTGCTGTCGGGATCGCAGATCAGTGTTTTCTGGCAGGATACTCTGGTCTTCAGCCTGACAGACGAGACCTTCAGTCAGGGTGGAATCGGCCTGTTTGTGCGCGCCATGAGTCCTATTGAGTTCGACAACTTGCTGGTACAGCCTCTCACCGGAGTCGAGTTAGACCCCTACGTGGACAGCGTGGTGGACTATGTGATACAGCCTGGCAATGAAACGAACAACTACACCAACCCCTTGGAGATGCTGGGAGCTCCCGACCAGCAGTTCGTCGCTCTGGGCGGCGACTGCAGTGGTAATTCAGACACCGCGTGGATCATTCTGGATATGGGCCCGGACGATGAAGCCATCCTGAACGGACCTGGCGTGGATTTCGAAATCGTCGAGCTGGGTGCGGCAACGGGCGGTGTGGACGAGTACTACGAAGTCTGGGTCTCCAATTCCGCCACCGGTCCCTGGACCTACCTGGCGTTGGGTAATGGAAGCCAGAGTTTCGATTTGGATGATGCTGGCAAGTGCGCGGCTCGATACTTGAAGCTGGTTGATTTGTCGACGACCACGTGTAACACGGGTACTCCGGGTTGCGACTTGGACGGCGTAGTCGCCTATTATCCCGGGCCACACGACGATTTGCCGCAGCCCGTGATTCACTTGGACCAGCAAGACGGCCACTTCTTTCTGCGCTGGAATGCGCTGGAGTGTGCCGACGCCTACCGTGTGTATCACCGCGATTTGCCCTACGAAGGGGAGTGGAATCTGTTGGAGGAGACCACGGGGTCCGAAGTGGATCTGGGTTTGATTCCCGATCCCTTCGCCATGGGCTTCTATCAGGTTGAGGCACTCGAGTACTAGTCTTCGCTTGTGACACAAAGAAAAGGCCCCGCAATTCGGGGCCTTTCTGTTTTGTGTTACAGCACAGCAACGCTCAGCTGCAGCTTGTAGCGTCTGCCTACTAGGGGACCGTAGATCATTGCCGAATCAATCAATACACCGGATGCGTCCTGCACAAAGGGCGAATCCTTTTGCACCCAGTCAAACAGGTTTTCCACGCTAAGCAGCAGATCAACACTGCCCACCTGTTGATTCAGATCCAGATCCCAGGTCTGCCAGATGGGGGATGTATCACGCGTGCGCCCCTCGGGTAATTCCTGCGGACCATAGAAGTTTCCTCTAAGGCGAATCAGTGTGCCTCGCTGTGTTGCACGCCACGAGAGCGAAGTCCCCGCTGTCCAGGCATTCTGCATATGCTCGCGTTGCCAGCTGCCGTCCTGCAGATATCGAACACGCGACCACGAGGCATTGGCCTTCCACTGCAGGCCATTGGGCCAGACCAGATTCTGGCTCAGGCTCAGTCCCCGCGAATAGGCGCGCTGGGCATTGCTGTAGATCACCGTACCCGCTTCCTCGCCATAAGCGAGAATCGCCTTGTCGCGGAATTCCGTGTCAAAGACCCGCAGTGTACTTCGTGATACAAGGGTACTTGCCACACGGCTGTACTCCAGCGTCCAGTTGAGACTCAGGCTCTGTTCCGGGTCGAGCTCACTGGCGAGCTCCACACCATCGAAGCCAGCATGGACGGCTTTGTCCAGGCTGAAAAGGGTAATGGGCCGATAGCCTTGTCCGGCCCCCAGCGTCGTCATCCACGCTGGACTTACCTGCCAGCGCACGCTGCTGTTGAGCAGCGGAACCAATGCCTGTTCGTGATGGGATTCCACACGCAGACCCGTCGTAAGTTGCACCGCCGGGGCAGGCTGCCAGAGCCGCTGATAGAAGGCGTGGGGAATCAGATCCATGCGATCGGTCTGCTGTTCAAGCTGCAGATTGTCGCGGTAGTCTTCATAGGTCAGGCCTACTTCCCACTCGCTGCCAGCCAGACTGCGCGAGAGTTTGCCGAGCCCCCGCTGCTGCACGGCATCAAAAGATGTCGCACCGTACCAGGAATCCTGGTGGTGATACACCAACCCACTGCGCCAATTCCATTCGGCACCCTTTGTATCACGCCAGGTGGCCCTTAGAGTGCCTTCGCCGCGCCTGGTGCGAATGTCGCGGCCATAGACGCTGGCTGATCCGCGATCGGCCGCAGACCAATCCAGATCGCCTGCAAAGCGCTCCTCACCCATGCCGCGCAGCTTCCAGTTCCAGTCAATGTTTCCCAGACGGGCACGCTGCTCTAGTTGCAGGTTCAACCGGCCCAGCTCTGGAGTATCGGTCAGTTGATCCTCATTGCCATCGATACGCTGCGGGTCCGCAGACCAGTCGGCTTGCAGTCGAGTTGGCAGATGCAGCAAGCGACCACCGAGTGTCACACCGGCGTCGTGACGCAGGTGATCGCCAAGGGCCAGCCGTATCACAAGAGTGTCCTGTGCCTCCACGGGTGCGCTGACCAGATTCACCTGTCCGGCAATGGCCGCACCACTCTGGTGGCTGTCTGAGCTACCCTGCCTGAGTTCGGTGCGTGCCAAGCCCTCGGTCGGCGCACTGTCCAGCCCGTAGAGTCCGCCAACGCCACTCATCAGTGTCATCCCGTCCTGCTGCACTTCGGTGTAGGCCGCATCCAGCCCTTGCAGGCCAACTCCAGCTGATCCACAGAGAGCACAGGGTTTGGTGTCGACGCCTTCGTGCTCGCCAAGCAGGTCGAGTGTGCTGCCACTGTTCAGAGCCAGCGCTTCCGTACTCTGAACCTCAACCATGTGCGTGCCTGAGCTCACAAGCCCCTCACTATGGCCGTGAACGGTAACAGCGGCGGCTTCCAGAACAGCACTGTGCAGGATCAACTCTTGTGTCACGCGCTCGTTTTCGCCAAAGACCAGCTCTAGCATTTGACTTTGGTAGCCGACAGAACTGATATGGAACATGTGCTTGCCGGCGGGGATGTGTTCCACCAGCGCCATGCCGTCGAGAGAGGTGCTGGCACCCAGTTTCAATTCATGGTGTATCACATTGACGCCGGATAGCGGAGCGCCGTCCTCGCCGTGGATTGTCAATTCAAGTTCAGCCGCAAATGCGCTGGACAGAAGCGCCAGCACGAGCAGCATGTAAACGACCGTCTTGGACATGATGTCCCCCGTTCAATGATGTTTGGTGTTGATGTTGCCTGAGTGGAGTTCAGGCGAGCGGGGGACGAAATACGCCTTTACGAAAGGGACTTGTTGGAGCCTGAAAGCGGCGAAGGTCTTCCTGTTTGGAGGTAGGCCAATGGGGCAGTCTGAAGTGAAGTGCTTGTGTGCACAGTACCTGGCTTCCGGCCAAGACATTGCAGCTGCACTCCGCATGTTTGCAGGAATCACCGCAACAACCGGAATCGTCATTCTGGTCCTGCGACGGGCTCGCATTGTCCATGTGACAACAGCCGTGGCTCTCTTCGACCTGCGGGAGCTCGGCGTGATCGTGGTGAATGCAGCAGTGCTTGGCTGATGAGGGCAGTTGTTGTTCCAATTCTGCAGACCAGGCGCGCAGACTGCCCGGGATCAATAGAATGACCAGCGCAACAAGGCACAGAGCAGCCGCGGGTCGGGCGATATATCCGCGAAGAGAACACAACATGCGCCAAAGCTAAGACTCCAGAGGTGCATTATCAATAGGACCAAAATGGTCGTAATTAAAATCATGGACATCTACCGCCTCACAAAGCTCTAACCTGTTGACCGTAGCTTTGATTTACCTTGAGAAATAGAGCAGAAAGCGCTATCTCTTGGCCTGTGCCCAATGTACCTGCGCGTTCCTGCGCATCCAGATTTCAGCCAAATGATCGCGATCTCGGTCTGCCGGGGTCCAGCTTTGATACACCCTAAAACCAATAACTCCAAGCAAGGAGAAGAAGGATGAAAAAAGCTCTTCTGTATGGTACCATGATTGCCCTAGCAGGACCGGTCTTTGCCCTGAGTGCTGGTGATCTGGTTATCACCGAGATCATGCAGAACCCCAACATGGTTTCCGACGGCACTGGCGAGTGGTTCGAGATCTACAACGCAAGCGCGGTCGAAATCAACCTGAACGGTCTGACCTTTGCCGATGACGGTTCTGATGACTTCATCGTGGATGTGGATGTGTTTGTGGCCCCTGGTGCTTACGCCGTGCTTGCCCTGAACGGTGATCCTCTGGTAAACGGTGGCCTAACCGCCGATTACGACTACAACGGCATGTCGCTTGGAAACAGCGATGATGAGATCGTCATCCTTGACGGTACAACCGAGATTGACCGTGTCAACTGGGATAATGGTGCCACCTTCCCTGATCCCGCAGGCAAGAGCATGGCGCTCGCTGATCCTTCTTTGGACAACAATGTTGGTTCGAACTGGCGTGAGTATGACGAGGCTACTTATGGTGATGGCGACTACGGTACACCTGGTGCTCAGAATTTCGCAATCGCCAATCTGCCCCCCTATATCAGCGATGTAACCCTTAATCCCGCCATGCCCGGCGTTGGCGAGGATGTTTATGTCTATCCGACTGTCACCGATGCTGACGGCGTAGTGGCTTGGGTGACTATGACCTGGTTTAGCAATACAGGCGAGGATGGTGAAATCGACTTCTCGGATGCAGATGGTGATGGCATCTGGACTCCCGAGGCCCCCATCGACGGGCAGGTCGCTTGTGCGAACGTTGTCTATATCATCCAGGCTGCGGACGATGGTGACGAGCTAGTGCAGTACACGGGTGAGTACACAGTGGAGTGTCTGACAAGTATTTTTGATATCCAGTATACGGAAGATCTGGACGGTCGCAGTCCGCTTGAAGGCCAGGTCGTGACTACTCAGGGTGTGGTAACTGCGCTCAAGTACAACACAATTTTCATTCAGGAAGCCAACGCAGCCTGGTCTGGAATTCAGGTGTTTGGCGCGGACAACTCAGGACTGAGCATTGGTGATTTCATCCATGTCAGCGGAACGGTGTACGAGTGGGCAAACTCTGGCTGTTACACAACTGAGTTGACCAATCCGACGTGGGAGCTCATGACTGAGCCCGCGCCCTTCACACCGGATGTGATCCTTGTCAGCGTTAGCGAGGCGATTGGTTATGCTTGGGAATCTGTGCTAATCCGTATCGAGGACGTTCAGTGCGCCAATGCAGATGCGGGTTATGGCATGTGGGAAGTCACCGATGGCATCAGCTCCATCATGGTTGACGACGATTTCTTTACCTATGGAATTCAAAGTGTCGGTGACTGCTTCAATATTGAAGGTCTGGGTTACTTCTCCTATGGCGATGCAAAGATTCTTCCCCGTGATGGAAGCGAAGTGGAGTCGATTGCTTGCCAGACGGCTGAGGCGACTCCGCTTGCAGGCAGTTTCCAGCTGATGGGCAACTATCCCAATCCCTTCAATCCCAGCACCGTCATTCGTTTTGAGCTGGATGTGACTTCCGCCACCAGCCTGAAGGTCTATGACCTGACCGGTCGCGAAGTTGCCACTCTGCTGAACGGTGTGATGGAAGCTGGTGAGCATCAGCTTGTCTTTGACGCTGCCAACCTTAGCTCCGGCATGTATTTCTACACGCTGCAGAGCGAAGGTCGCAGCCTCAGTGGCAAGATGCTGCTGGCTCGCTAAGCGATCACTTCGTCGCATACAAGCCCCCTTCCGCAAGGTCGGGGGCTTTTTGTTTCCGGCCTGCCCGCCTCTTCCTACCTTGTAACACGCAAAGGGGGATTCGCTGTGCATTCGGTGTACGCGCTACTGCTGATTATCATCCTCATTCCGCTCCTGGCCAGGATCAACCGCAATGCGGACGCATGGCCGCTGTGGGTGCGAGTGCTCATCGGATCGGGTATGGTCTTCATGCCGGTTGGCGTACTTCTGGGCCCAACCGTGCTGGGCTTCATCGGCACGGCCAGCCTGGGATTGCTCGACCCGCTGCTGAACTTGGTCATTACCTGGGTAGGTTTGGTCATGGGGCTGCAGCTGCGACTGCGCGATTTGAAGCGTATTCCCGCAAGCGACTGGCGCGCCAGCCTGCTGCAGTTCAGCGGCACGGTGGCACTTGTTACACTAGGCAGCTGGCCACTATTGCTATGGCTGCATGCGCCTGATCCTTTGGCGCTGGCCCTCCTGCTGGGCTGTCTGGCGGGAAGTTCTTCGGCTACGATGATCACGCTTGCATTATCGGGCGCGGGCTTGGCGCGAGGGCAGCGGGCACGCACCGCCATCCTTTACAGCAATCTGGACGGCATGTACGCGCTGTTTCTGCTAGGGCTGGTATCCATTCTGCTGCTGCCGCACAAGGAACTGGCTTCCGGACTGCCGCTACCCTTGACACTGCTCATCCCACCCTTGGTGTCGCTGGCGCTGGCCTGGGTCTTTCATTATTTCTTAGAACGCGCTTTGCGAGACAGCCAGCTCATTTTGCTCCTGATCGGCTTGCTGACCTTCGCCGGTGGCTGTGCGGCCATCATCAAGTTCTCTCCGCTTGTGATGGGGTTGTTGATGGGGCTCTGGCTGACCAACCAAAGTCGGCGCGCCAATCAACTCTACGAGTTCATGATCAAGAGTGAGTGGCCCATCATGTTGGCGCTGATTCTGATGGGCGGTCTGTTGTGGCATCCGGTACGGGGAGCGGGTTGCTGGCTGCTGCTTGTGCTGGTTGTACTGCGTACCATCGCCAAAGTGGCCGGTTGGCAATGGACGGTGCGCGTGCGAAGTCTCCCGGAGTGGACAGGCACGCTTTCGCAGAGAGACCGGCGACGCTTGCGCTTCGTGCTTCTGCCCATGGGGGGTGTTCCGCTTGCTATTGCGCTTTCACAGCAGCAATTGCAGCGCGCGGCCAGTGGTGACTGGCTGCTGGCTGTGGCGGCTCCAGCGGTGCTGTTGATGGCG
This sequence comes from Candidatus Delongbacteria bacterium, assembly GCA_963663545.1. Classification (GTDB taxonomy): domain Bacteria; phylum CAIWAD01; class CAIWAD01; order CAIWAD01; family CAIWAD01. The sequence goes on along the minus strand of OY760505.1, from coordinate 713,184 downwards.
CTACTGGCTACGCTCCTGGTCCGTGGACTAGGGAAGGGAGGCGGAGAATGATACGCTGGATCTTCCTCCTGCTGTTGCTGGGTTTGATGAAAATCCTGGGCGGTCTAGGATTGGCAGAGGCCGAAGCGCTGGGCTTTCATGCGTCCATGGCTTTTGGCTTCCTGATTCTTTCAGGCTATTTGGCGGGCGAGGCCGCGCAACGTGTTCACCTGCCGCGGATCACCGGCTACTTGCTGGCGGGCGTACTCTGCGGACCCGATCTGCTGGCGGTGTTGGATCAGCGCATTGTTCACTACTTGAAGACGATTGACCAAGTGGCGCTATTCTATATCGCACTGACGGCGGGCGGGGAGCTCGACTGGCGCAGTGTGCGACCGCAACTGAGACGCATTCTCTCCCTTGGTGGGGCGCAGCTTGTTCCTGGCTGGCTTCTGGTGCTCGGTGTCTTTCTACTGGCCAGCGGGCAGTTGGAATTTCTCGCAGTGCTTTCCTGGCAGGCCAAGCTTGCCGCTTGCGCAATTCTGGCTATCATTTCCGTAGCTGTATCGCCTGCCACGACAGTAGCCGTCATTGTGGAAACACGTGCCCGCGGTCCGCTGCGCGACCTGGCTCTTGGGACAACTGTGCTGATGGATGTGGTGGTCATCATCGCCTTTACCCTGGTGCTGAGCCAGTCTGGGGCTGTTCTGGGCGCAGGGCATGAGGCAGGTGGAATACTGCACGAGTGCTTCATTCTCGGCCTCAGCATTCTGCTTGGGACAGGCGTAGGCTTTTTGTTGAGGCTGTTCTTACATAGTGGCGAGAAGGCGCGCAAGCGCGGCCTGGCCCTGCTGCTGCTTGCGCTGGGACTCTTCCTGGTGCGCGTCTCCGCCGACATGCATTTGGACGGACTCATCCTTGCCGTTGCCGCTGGCTTTGTTGTGCGCAACACATCGTCTCACGGCGAGCACTTTCTTGGTCAACTGGAGCTAGTCAGTCAACCGATCTTTCTGGTCTTCTTCGGCCTGGCAGGTGCCGCGCTGGACCTGCGTCTGCTGCTTTCATTGTGGCCTTTGGCCTTGCTGTTTGTGTTGGCGCGCTTGCTGGCCAAGTTCGCCAGCGTCAGCAGCGCTGCCTGGCTATTGCGGCTGCCGCATCCGGTGCGCAACCGCGTCTGGATGAGCTTTCTTGGGCAGGCGGGAGTCAGTCTGGGCTTTGCTGCCCTTGTGGCTGCTGAGATTCCAGGCGTGGGTGACGGCATTCGCGAAGTGGTTGTAGCTGCCGTTGTTGTCAACCAGGTGCTAGGCCCGGTGCTGTTCAAGATGGCTTTGGCCGGAGCGGGTGAGATCCCCACCGAATCCTGACTCCCTCATCCAACGGATGTGGACAAACTTTCATCATCACTTCAACCCCTGGCCAGCCGCATCATCTCCAAGAGCGAAGTCCGACTCGTTCTAGCGCTGAGGCGTGCTGCAAGAGTGTGCTCTGAAATCGATTGAACGATTCCACGGGTGTCCGGCGCGCCTTCATACAGCGCTTTTCGCGCTCACTCTATAAAGGAGGAGGGCGATGTGACGCACAGCGAAGACGCATATAGGAGTACTTGAATGTTCTGTCCAACGAATTGCCAATCAAATGATTGCAATATCAGCATTTACGATAGATCCAGGCAAAGAGGTTGGACAGAACTTCTGAGTACTCCTATATAAGCAGAAGCCCGTCTTTCGACGGGCTCCGGCTTGGCATTATTGAAGGGGGGAGAGAAAGCTTAGCGAATCAGCAACATGCGGCGCACCTGGCGGCCGCTGGGAGTATCGAGCAAGTAGATGTAAGAACCGCTGGCCATTTCGATGCCATGCTGATTGCGGCTGTCCCAGACGACGTTGTGACGACCCCAGCTCATCTGGCCATTGACCAAAGTACGAACCAGTTGACCCTGGATGTTGTAGACCGACAGTTTCACCTGGCCACTTTCCGGAAGCACGAAGCTGATGGTCGTCGTCGGGTTAAAGGGGTTCGGATAGTTTGCCTCCAGACTCAGCGCAGTTGGCGGAGTCATGGATTCGATCCAGACGAGCTCGTCATGCATTTCGCTGGTTCCGTCCAGATCAACGGCTTCAAGACGGTAGACGTACCACGTACCCGCTTGGATGTGCTCGTCAACCCAGGTGTAGTCGTGAATTTCGTTACTGTATTCGTGGCCCAGCAGGTTGGCGTCCTCGTTCCAATCCGTAACAGGATAGAAGGAGCTCGTAGCCGGTACCACTTCATTGTTACTGGTTTCGGCGCGATAAATGCGGAAGCCGTGGCTGTTGATCTCGCTCTCGGTTCGCCAGTTAAGCGTGTTTGCACCGTAATCCGCACTGCCCTCAAAGGAGCTGATTTCCACAGGCAAGGTGTGATCGCCGTTGGCGGCGGGCAAGGGCCAGGCAGCACAGGGGTTCAGGTCATCCGCGCTTTGCTGCAGAACGACATCGTTTTCGTCGGTAAGCTGCATACCCAGTGTTTGGTTTGGAGAAGCCGCCGCTGTCACATCCACCGTAAGCAACAGGTACTTGGTGGTGGGATAGGTCGTCGCGAAGCTGAGGCCGGTGAAGCTAGGATTCACAGTGCCGTTGACCGTCGAACCGATCTGGGTATCTGTGCCAGCATCGTACAAGCCGTTGCCGTTCACATCATTCCACAGGCGGAATCCAGAAACGTGAGTTGCAGTGGCGTTTGACGTCGAGGTCTTGGTGAAGTCCATGCGGGTGATGGTGTTCACCGCACCGGCCATCTCGGCATCCAGTTGGATGCTCAGCAACTCATTATAGGTAGTGGAAGGATGCAGACCGGTGCATACATCCGTTGCGCAGATATCCAAGGTCGGATTGATCAGATAGACCATGCGCGAAGCGGCGACAGGGTAGCCGTCCGGCGAGTTGCCTTCGGCATCTGTTCCACCGATCCAGAAGAACATGTAATCGTAGCCGTCACCGATTGAGTGCATTGTGGCTCCGCTCAGGAAGAGCTGAATGCTGCCCCCCGAGGTCGTCACACTGCTGCTGTTCTCGTAGTCGTAGCCGGAGAACTTGGTGGTGTCGTTGTCGAAGGCGTAGTAAACGGCCAGGGTCTCACCGTTCTCGTCTACGCTGGCACTAAGCAGGTAGCCAGGACTGGACGCGCTGGCATCCAGGTGCGTACGCCATGCGGGGCTGGCGTTGCTGATGGTAGGTGCGTTGACCGCAATCAACTTGTCATCGGTCGTGTTCGAATCCACCTCGGGTAGCGTACTAGTGCCGTCGATTGTGTACGTGTCAGCGGTTGCCGTGAGCACAACTCCAAGAGTGGTTAGATTGCACACACCGCTGGTGAAATCACCCGCTAGATCCAGAACCGCATCGCCGCGCGAACCGACCAACAGGCTACTGACCACGCCCACACCCTGAGGAGTAGCCGTGAGCGTAATATTGGTTACTGCGGCGTTGAAGTTTGTCTTAACATTGCCGTAGCGGTCCTTGACCGTGACCGTATTGGTACCGGTCCAGGTAGCGCCGCTCTCCAGCGAGTTTCCATCCAGACTGAAGACAAGGTGGTCGGAGGTGCTCGCGCCAACATCGAAAGTGGCGCTTTCGGTACCATTCAGTTCATCGCCGGGAGTGTCATCGTCAGCGGTAATCGTCAGGTCCTCTTCCGTTGAGTAGAGGATGACAGGAATGTTGCCGCTGATACCGTCGGTGAAACTGACGCTGATGTTATTCCAGGAGGCGGCAACCTGACCGTTGATGGTCGGCTGATCGCCGTCAGGACTGTTGCTAGCACCGCAAGTGAAATCAATGTCACGGGCATCGTCCTCGTCGGTGACAGGATAGAAACTTTCATCGACGATGTAGAGCATCACGTTGAAACTCGAACCCGCAGTACGCAGTGTCGGTGATCCACTAAGGCCGACACCGCTGGTGAATGTCTGACCGGGCAACTTGACAAGAATACCTGCAGCAGCGCCCGAGGCAATGGTGCAAGCCAGATCATCTTGAATGAGGGCTGCACTGTTGGCACGAATCGTGTAGCCATCTACGGCATCGGCTGCCATGTAGAAGGTCGATCCGCTCTCACCTACTAGATCAATGGTGGTGATATTGCTGCCTTCAGGCGTTGCGCGGAAGGTGACCGTGCCACTACCGCTGACTTTGGACAGACTGATAGTAGACGTCGTATTGCGCGCATTGCCATAGGCATCGCGCACGGTAAGCGTAATCGCATCTTCGTAGGTGTTGGGCTGCTGGTCCACCGTTCCCGCCAGCTCGATGCGTTGAGCGGAAAGGAAGGAACCAACGGAAGAACTAGCAGCCGTGTTGCTGCCGTCGTCCTCGGCGAGAACGCGGTAGTAGGCGTATTCGGTGCCAGGAGAATAGCTACCTGAATAAGTGCCGTCTGCAAGGTCAGTATCACTGTCAACGGTGGTCCAGTTCGTATCGTCAGCCGAGCCCTGCAGGCGAAGTGCGATCAGACTTGGGTCCGTTGCGCCCGCATCGGCGGTACCCGTCCAGGAAACGGTTCCGCCGGAAAGATCAGTTGTAAGGGTCGGTGCGGTTATGGATGGAGTAGCTGGGGCAATCTGCTCACTTTGGGTCGTTATCGTATGCTCGTCGGCAATCTCGTTTGAAGAGGCGTCGATTACTCGGGCCGCACTGGCGTCACGATCGTACACCACATTGCCCGTCCAGCCACGGCTGGGAAGATTTCCTGAGAGCGTCAGCGTCCATTCAGTGCCCGATCCCGTCAAGCTGCTGCCTGTAACACCACCTGCACTGAAATTGGAACCGCAGTCGCCGCCGGATTCGGTTACGGTCTCACTAAAGACCAGATCGAGCGTGGTCAGGCTGGTGGCATAGCAACTGGCCTGGACCATGGTGGGCGTGCTTGTATCGGCGACGGTGCAAGAAAGCTCATCGTACACCAGACTGGCTGTATTGGCTTTGATGGTGTAGGTATCGGGCTCGTCGGCTGCCATGTAGAAGGTTGCCTGGTTGTCGTCAATGATATCCAGCACGGTAGTGTTGGAGCCACCCGGTGTCTCACGGAATGTGACGGTGCCGCTACCCGCCGTCTTGGAAAGAGACACGGTGACCGTGGCGTTAACACTGGTGCCGTAGGAGTCGGTGACATCCAAGGTAATCTGGTCTTCGTAGGTGTCGGGACTTTGATTCACCGTTCCGCTGAGGGCCAGACGATGGGCGGCCAGGAAGTCGACGCTTGAGGCGCTCGAAGAGTAGGATACTTTTCCGTTGTCATCCACAGCCTTCAAACGATAGTAGCGGTAATGGGAGCTGATGACCCAGTTGTCGCCATAACTCGAGTCGGAAGCGTCGGAATCGGTATCCAGGTCGCTGAAGCCAGATGTGGATGAGGTCAGGGAACCCTGCAGGATGACACGATTCATCGAGGGATCGTCAGAGTCACTTTCCGCCGTACCCGTCCAGTTCATCGAAACACCGGAAAGGTCCGTGGTAGCGGTCGGGGAAGTCAGCACCGGTGTTGCCGGTACAATGCTCTCGTAATCCGTGTCGATGCTGTGAGTAGCAACCTGGTTGCCAGAGGGGTCTTCCAAGACATCGTCACCCCCAGACTGGGTGTAGGTGATGGTGCCCATCCAGCCACGGTTGGGGAGATTGTCTGCTAGCACCAGCATCCATGTGTCATCGCCGCCTGTGAGGGTATCACCGACAATCGAGCCGACAATACCGCCACCGCTAAGCGCAAAGTTCGCAGCGGGACAATGCAAGGTGTCAAAGTCTACGCTTTCGTCGAAGATGAGCAGCACGGTGTTTAGGGTAGTCGCATAGCAGGCGCCCTCGATCATCTCGGGTTCGGTTTCGTCGATTTCAACAAGGCCGTACAGGAAGCCGCGATCGTCGATATCCGTCATGGCCGTTCCACCACCCACTGAAATATAGGTCTCAGTAATCTCAGCCTGATGGAACAGCGTGGCCTTGCCGTCGAGGTACAGCGTGAAGGTCTGGTTGTCGGTTTCCCAGCTGGAGGGCGCACTGAAGGTGAATTCCAACTTCTGTCCGTCAATGGCGACATTGGCCCACGAGGTGATTTCGTAGAAGTCGGTAAAAGTCCCTTCGGTCGGCGGAGTGGCCGTGTAGCCGAAAAGGTAAATCTGGTCGATGGGCGCCGTGGTATTCCACGAACCAGTTGCGTCGATATAGGCTACGACGTGAACAGTTTCACCTGCAGAAATCGTCTGGTCGGAGTATCCGCTTGATCCGTAGAAATACAGACTGTCCAACGAGTAGGTGGAACGCTCTCCACCTTCATCCCGGAGATCCTGCGCATGCGCTAGACCACCGAAGACGCAGAACAGGCAGATAAACAGACTAAGTAGCGGCAGACGCTTCATTGATTCCTCCTGGTCAGTGAGCACGGCCTCACAGCTCCCCCCGTATACGTCTTCCCGTCACGCAGACTGGAGAACGGCTGACAGCAGTTTCTAAACATTTTAATTTAGAAACCCTTAGGCGCTTGATCAAGCCAAGCGCAAGATGTCAACCTCGTGTTAGCAATTCTCATTACACTGTCATCACAAAGCAGAAATTATGAATTTACATTCTATTGTCGGTGACCGCCGACACATTCGTTAGAAGAAAAACACCAGCTTGATACTATCAACATTCACGGGGGTACGAGATCCTAAGTTCTCACATCCTTCTGACCTTGGCTTACTTGCCTCACTTGAAACAGACATGGCGCGGGGGTATATTGTCCGCCTTATGATACTCTCGCTCATTGAAGCTCGCCGTGGCCGCCGGGACTTTCAAGCCCGCCTGGCGCCCGCGGATCTGGATCTGGCGCACCTGCCCTTGGGGGAAGAACTCGATGTACAGGTGAGCCTCCAGGAGCAGCCCGATGGATGGCTGCTCATTATGCGACTGGCTTGTACCCTGACTCGAACCTGCGACCGCTGCTGTGCTGATGTAGAGCAGCGACTGGAATTGCGCGATCAGGTCTGGGCCTTCCAGTCAGAAGGCTTGCCGGAAGGTATGATCGACGAGGACTTGCACCTGCTTGAGCCCGAACAAGAAGAACTGGATATTAGCCAGGACTTACGGGATCTGATTGTGATTGCCTCGACCGAGCCTTTCCTATGTTCCGAGAATTGCCGCGGACTTTGTCCGCAGTGCGGTTGCGACCTGAATCGCGAAAGCTGCGACTGCCATGAACAGGCGCCGCCTTCGCCGTTTGCAGCCTTGGCTGCTTTGAAAAAAAACACGAAGACTGACGAATAACAGGAGGCTGAAATGGCCGTTCCAAAAAAGAAAACCGCCAAGGCCCGTCGCGATCAGCGCCGGTCGCACCACGCTCTCAAGGCGGTTGGTGTTTCCTTGTGCTCCAACTGCGGCCAGCCGCGGTTGTCGCATCGCGTTTGCCCGAATTGCGGCTTCTACAAAGGTCGCAAGGTCATCTCCGTCGGTTGATGGATTGACCGCCGTGATTCAAGGATCATGGCTTGGGTGACAAAGTGCATCCTCACGCCCTGGCACCGGTTCTGCGGACCAGGGCGTTGTAGTTTCAAATGCTGGACTGAATCTCGTTCAGTTCGATTGCAGGACGAAGCCATTGGGGGAAGACATGATAAAGCGCGCACGCATTGCAGGCACAGGACACATGACAGGTCCATCGCCGCTGACGAACGAAGACCTGACGCGCATCGTTGATACAACAGATGAATGGATTGTATCACGCACCGGCATCAAGCGCAGGATGATCATCCGTCCCGAGGACAACATGGTGACCTCGGATCTGGCTACCGGAGCGGGTCGCAAGGCATTGGAAGCCGCTGAACTGACGCCGGAGGATCTGGATCTGATACTTGTCGGCACCGTGACACCGGACTGCAAGTTTCCATCCACCGCGGTTTTTGTTCAAGCCAAGTTGGGTGCCATGAATGCCGCTGCCATGGATCTTAGCGCTGCTTGCAGTGGCTGGGGGTATGGCATGGAGTTGGCCAATTCACTGATTCGTTGTGGTCAGAAGAAATGCGTGCTGGTCATTGGCGCTGAAGTGCTGACCAGCATAACGAATTGGGAGGATCGCGGTACCTGCGTGCTGTTCGGCGATGCGGCAGGCGCTGTTGTGCTGGTTCCCTCCGAAGATGAAAGCGGCATTCTTGCAACCTATACCAAGGCCAACGGCGAGCTTGCTGAGCTGCTGTGGGCGCCCGGTTGCGGTACGCTGCGTCCCCTCAGCCCGGAGAGTCTGGCCAACAAGGATCACGTGATACACATGAACGGTCGTCGCGTATACACACACGCGGTGCGTTGCATGGCCGACGCTTGCCAGCAGTCGCTGGATCTGGCGGGTATCACACCCGATCAAGTGGACCTGCTGATACCGCATCAGGCAAACATCCGCATTATCGAGGCTACCTGCGAGCGCTTCGGCATTCCGCAGGAGAAGTGCGCTATCAACATCGAGAAGTACGGCAATACCTCATCTGCCTCCATTCCGCTGGCGCTGGATGAGGCCATTCGCGAAGGCCGCGTCGGCGCGGGTTCGCTTGTGCTGTACACGGTTTTTGGTGGTGGCTTTACCTGGGCTTCCGGACTGATTCGCCTGTAGGAGGGAAAATGCAGATCACAATGCTGTTTCCCGGCCAGGGTGCCCAGTATGTGGGTATGGCCCGGAGTCTGATTGAGAAGTATCCGCTCGTCGACAAATTCTACAAGGCCGCTTCCGAACGCATTGGCGTGGAGTTGAAGACGCTGTCGGTGGAGGGGCCCGCGGAAGAGCTGGTGAAAACCTCCAATACCCAACCGGCCATCTATATGCACTCGGTAGCACTGTCTATGCTGCTCAAGGAGCGTGGAATCACGCCACATGCCGTGGCCGGCCACAGCCTTGGCGAGTACAGTGCTTTGGCTGCCGCTGGCTGGCTGGATCCGCTGGACGGTCTGGAACTGGTACACCGACGCGGTGAGCTGATGTACCAGGCCGGACTGGATCAGCCGGGAACCATGGCCGCTGTCATCGGTGCCAAACCCGATCTGGTAGAGGAGTGCTGTGCCCAGGCAAGTAAAGAAGCGGGCGTCGTGCAGGCGGCCAATTTCAATTGCCCGGGACAAATCGCCATTTCCGGCTCACTGGCTGGTGTAGATCGAGCCATTGAACTGCTGAAGGAAAACCGCGTGCGCCTGATCAAGAAGCTCGATGTTTCCGGCGCCTTCCACAGCCCGTTGATGGAGAGTGCACGTCAGGGTCTGCTTGAGAAACTTGCGTCCACGAGTTTCCAGCAAGGCAGCGCGCCCGTGTATTGCAATGTCACCGGAGCCCGCTGCGACGACGTGGTACAACTCCGCGAGCTTCTTGGCAGACAGCTAACCGAGACTGTGCGCTGGGAACCATCGATGGAAGCCATGTTGCACGATGGTCTGGCGCCATTTCTCGAGCTTGGGCCCGGGAATGTACTCGGTGGCTTGCTGAAGCGTATCGACAAAGAAGCCGATTGCACTTCACTGGATAGCGCCGAGCAGCTTGAACAGTGGCTTGAGAACGCGTGATACATATTGATTTTGTGTCACGGTGATACAAAAGCAGAAGTGACAGGAGCACATCATGGAACAGCGAATCGTTCTGGTGACCGGAGGAGCCCGCGGTATTGGAGCTTCGATCCTGCGTCGATTTGCCAAGACCGGCGATCGCGTCTGGTTCGTGGATGTGAGTGAGGATGCCGTTCGTGAGGCGGAACAGACCTTCCGTGCTGAAGGCCTGGATGTAGAAGGCCGTCAGGGCGACGTGTCCGATTTCGAAGGCATGAAAGAACTGATCGATGCCATCATCGAGAAGGATGGCCGCCTGGACGTGCTGATCAACAACGCTGGCATTACCCGTGATACATTGCTGATGCGTATGAGCGAAAGCCAGTGGGACCAGGTGTTGGATGTCAACCTTAAGGGTGCTTTCAACACCGTGAGACACGCGGTCAAGCCTATGATGAAGCAGCGTAGCGGCTGTGTCGTCAACATCAGCTCCGTAGTGGGCCTTATGGGTAACGCTGGTCAGGTGAATTATTCCGCTGCCAAGGCGGGTATGTTCGGCCTGACCAAGACCTTGGCTCGCGAGCTGGCCGGCCGCAACATCCGCGTCAATGCGGTGGCTCCCGGCTTTGTTTCCACAGAAATGACAGAGCAGCTTTCCGAGCAGGCGCAGCAAGAGCTGAAACGGCAGATTCCGCTGGGCCGCACCGCGAGCCCCGAGGATATTGCCAACGCGGTCTTCTTTCTGGCTGGCGAGGAAGCTTCTTACATTACAGGTCACACCCTCAGTGTCGACGGCGGCATGAGGATGTAATCTTGCCCGGCCCGGTGGCTGAGGCTACATTGAAAACCAGATTCCGAACTCATACAAAGGAGCAAGGCATGTCCAAGCATTTCGACAAGGTCAAGGAGATCATCCTGGACAACCTCGATCTGGACGACGAGAGCAAGATCACCATGGATGCCTCTTTCGACGGCGACCTGGGTGCCGATTCCATCGCGCGCTTTGAGCTGATCAACGCCCTCGAAGAAGAGTTCGACCTAGAGATCGACGACGAGGAAGCACAGACTCTGACTACGGTCGGCGCCGTCTGCGACTACCTCGACGCGAAGGTCGACTAAGATCCACAGGCGGAGGTCCTGCCTGGCGGGATCTCCGCCCGTTGTCGGACTGCGGCAAGCTAAGCGCCCCGTTAAAGGATGGAACGTATATGCGACGTGTCGTGATCACCGGTGCCGGTGTGCTCACCCCCATCGGCAACGATCTGGACAGTTTCTGGCAAGGGCTCAGCACGGGTAAATCCGGTGCCTGCCCCATCAGCCACTTCGATACAACCGGCTTCGATACAACCTTCGCCTGCGAAGTGAAGGACTTCGACGTCACCCAGTTCCTCAAGAAGATCGAAGCCAAGCGCATGGACACCTTCTGCCAGTACGGCATGGTGACGACCATGATGGCCATGGATCATTCCGGTCTGGACCTGGAACGCGTGGACCGCGATCGCTTCGGTGTCATCATCGCCAGCGGTATCGGTGGCATGGTGTCGACGGAGAATGCCCATGAGAAGCTGATGAACTCGGGACCGGGCCGTATTCCGCCCATGTACATCCCGATGATGATTCCGGATATCCTGGCCGGACAAGTCTCCATTCGCTGGGGATTGCGCGGACCGAACTTCGGTACCGTCAGTGCCTGCGCCAGCTCACTGCATGCCATCGGTTGTGCGGTAATGTCCATTCGTGCCGGACAGGCGGACCTGATGGTCGCCGGCGGCGCCGAAGCCAGCATCTGTCCCTTGGGTGTGGGTGGATTCAACTCCCTGAAGGCCATGTCCACCAACAATGAGAATTACGCCACGGCCAGTCGTCCTTTCGATCGCGACCGCGATGGATTTGTCATGGGCGAAGGTGCCGGTATTCTCATTCTGGAGGAGCTGGAACACGCCCGCGAGCGCGGTGCGAACATTCTGGGCGAGATCATCGGCATCGGCTTTACCGCCGACGCTTATCACTTGACCGCACCGGCACCCGAGGGCGAGGGCGCCCAGCGTGCCATCAAGATGGCGCTGAAGGAAGCCGGTCTAACTCCCGAAGACATTCAGCACGTCAACACTCACGGCACATCTACGCCAGTGGGCGACATGAACGAGCTGCAGGCGCTGCGCGCTGTCTTTGGCGATCATGCGGACAAGCTGCTGATCAACTCGACCAAATCGATGACCGGCCACCTGCTTGGTGCCGCAGGTGCGGTGGAAGCCATTGCCACGCTGCTTGCGCTGCGCAACAGTTTGGTTCCGCCAACCATCAACCTGGACAATCTGGATCCCGATGCGGCGGTCCCGATCGTGGCCAAGGAAGCGGTTGCAGCGGAGATGGAATTCGGACTGAGCAATGCATTTGGCTTCGGCGGGCACAATGCTTCGCTGATCCTGCGCAAGACGATTCTCTAATGAACTTGATAAGACGCATTCTGAGGCGGCGTTCGGATTCTCTAAAGGAGTTCGAGCGCCGCATCGGTTATTGTTTTCGCGATCCGGCCATGTTGGAGCAGGCCCTCACGCACCGTTCCTGGACCGGCCAGCATGCAGACAGTACACGCCAGGACTCCAACGAAAGACTGGAGTTCCTGGGGGACGCCGTACTCGATCTGGCTGTATCACACTACTTGTACAGCCGCTTTCCGACGAAAAAGGAAGGCGAGCTGACCAAGTACAAGTCCATCGTTGTCTCGGGGCGCTTTCTCGTTCGCATCGCTCGCAACATCGGCCTAGGTGAGCAACTACGCCTTTCAGAGAGCGAGGATCGCACCGGCGGACGTCGCCGTGATTCGATTCTCGAGGACGCCTTTGAAGCCATACTGGGCGCGGTCTTTCTGGACGGTGGACTGCCTGCTGCCATTGGCCTGGTGGATCGACTGGTGTTGGACAACTTGGATCTGAAGCAGGCCACGCGCCAGAATCGCAATTACAAAAGTCTGCTGTTGGAGCTGTCGCAGCGCTGGGGGCTGGGCATCCCGCACTACGAGCTGCTGGAAGAGCACGGACCGGATCACAGCAAGTTCTTCGTCATCGAGGCGCGCGTCGAGAACCGTCCGGTCGGCCGTGGAACAGGGTCCAGCAAGAAGCGTGCGGAGCAGGCGGCGGCGGACCAGGGCTACAATCGTCTCAAGAAACTCAGCTTGGAAGACTGGCAGAGCGGTCAGGGCACATTGCCCGCTGACGAGATCGCAACTGTGTCACAGGCAGAGGATGAGGACGAATGAGTGAGATTGCGCCAGAGGACTTATACGAACGCCCGGCGGCAGAGGCGGAGTACGAGGAACGTATTCAAAAGTCACGCTTTCTGGGGCTTGTGTTTCCGGTGACTTCCGATGAAGAGGCGCAGGGAATTCTAGCTGAACAGAAGCGCGTCCATTACAAAGCCACTCACCATTGCAGCGCCTGGCAGCTTGGCGCGGGCAGTGAAGACTTCCACTACAGCGACGACGGTGAACCCAGTGGAACAGCGGGGCAACCCATCTTGCGTGCGATCCAGGGAGCCGGCTTGCGTGAGACAATGGTTGTCGTGATACGCTGGTATGGTGGTGTGAAACTGGGAACCGGAGGCCTGACGCGCGCTTACGGCGGAACAGCTCAACAGGCACTGGAGCTTGTAACACGCGAAACCGTGGTTCTTCGACGGGCCTTGGAGCTGGAGTTTGAGTACAGCGCAATGACTCTTGTCCGTCGCCTGGTGGCAAAGTATCACGCTGTTGAGCGGGAACTCGAATGCACCACGCGAGTGCGGATGATCCTAGGCGTACCGGTAAGTCAGATCGAGGCAATTCGCGCAGAGCTTCTTGATGTGATACAGGGACGCGGAGAAGTGAAATGATCCTGGTGGGTTCGCTGGGGACATTGATCGGGCTGCTATTGTCGGCCTATTTTGCGGGCGCCGAGCTGGCTTTCACGAGCCTCAACACCTTGTACGTGCTCATGTGGAAGCATCAGCGCAAGCCTGGCTCGCGCTGGACAATGGTGTATCACCGAGATCCGGACAACTTTCTGATCACCATGCTCGTGGGTAACAATCTCGCTAATACGCTGACTACCTCGTTTGCCACTCTTTGGCTGATCAGTCTGGGCTGGCCTGAGTGGGCCGTCTTTCCTCTGGTCGCCATTGGTGTGCTGCTCATCGGCGAGGTGATGGCCAAGCAGTTGGGACACAGCTATGCGCATGAGCTCTTTCCGCGAGTCAGCAGCAGTGCACGTTTCTTCGAGTTGCTTTTTCTGCCGGCGGTCAGTTTCCTGCGGCTGATTTCTGCTGTGTTACGTCGTTTAATGGGGGGACTGGATCACCGCGTTGGTGAAGGGCTTCGTTCACAGTTGGGCTATGTGTTCGACAACGCCGGTCGCAGCGGACTGATTGAGCAGGCTGCCTCAGAGTTGCTGGAGCGTGCCTTGAGTCTGCGTGAACGGACAGTCCACGATCTGATGACCCCCCGTACGCAAGTTGCCGCTTTGGCCGAAGATGAACCTGTATCACGGCTCATTGAGCTGACTCTGGCAACAGGCTTCTCCAAGTTTCCCGTTTACCGCGGAGACCTTGACCGCATTGTTGGTTATGTCACGGCGCGCGATGCCTTTCGCAATCCAACAACGCTTCGTGAGGTCAAACGGCCCATCAGTCATTTTCCCGAGGTGATGAACGCGCGCGACCTGCTGGCTACCTTTGGCAGGCACAATCTCAACATTGCTGTGGTGCTGGATGAATACGGCGGTACGGCGGGCATTGTCACCATGGAGGATCTGCTGGAGGAACTTGTGGGCGAGATCGTCGACGAGCACGATCGCCAGCCTTTGCGTCCCACCGAACGGCGCGGCGACCGCATTCTGGTGGACGCCGCCACTCGGGTCGAACACTTCGTGCAGGCGCTGGAGTGTTCCATGCCGGACACCGAAGCTGATACTGTCGGAGGGTGGTTGCTGGAAACGCTGGGGCGTATTCCTACGCGTGGCGAACAAGGGCTGCTGGGGAATGTGCACGTCAGCGTGGTGGACGCCGACAGCCGTCGTGTCTACAGCTTGCTTGTAAACCCACCCGCCGACCGCGACATCGAACGCATCTGTAGCTTGCTCCGCGGCGAAGACTGCTCGGCTGGCGTTGATTGATCCGGCAAACTCCGTGATACACTCGTGATTCCATTCTTGGTTCGTGATTCGTTTGCTGCAACAGGATGCGCACAGCAATACAGCCAGGAAAACGCGTCTCATCGGCCCACCTCCCCGCTTTCAGCCGCTCGCGGTTCGGTGTTGCTCAGTTTGGAGTAAAGGGTTTGTCGTGTGATACAAAGACTGGCGCAGGCACGTGTTTTCACTCCTGCATGAAGACTCAGAACTTCTTCGATGTAGCGTCGTTCGACACGCCGCATGTAATCCTTCAACGGCAGCACACGGCTATCTGCATTTCGTGATACACCACTTAGATGCAACCGTCCGCGATGGATTCCGCTTTCCAGCAGCGGGAGATTACCTGGAGCCGCGTCCTCGTCGCAGAGCACAATTACCTGCCAGCCGGCGGCGCAGACTTCTTCCAATTCATGATGGCGTAACGGAGCCTCATCTCGTCGATACAGCACCAGTGTTCCCGGGTGTTGACCGCAGTCGGGGAGCGTACAAGGCCAGCTTCCCAGGGGAAGTTCAAGATGGTTCGTTCCTGCTCCCAGCATGCTTAACAACGGACTCATGTGTGGCCATGCTTCCAGCGGGAGTCGAAGCTCCCATGCGCCTCCGGCAAGAAAACGCTTGACCAGCGCCAGCGGCAGACCGGACGGCATCAGCTGCAGGAGATTGCGAACACGCGCCAGGCTCCAGCGAGGTTCCTGCCGAATCTGCGCAGGATCAAAAAAAACGCCAACCTCACGTGCGCGAATCCGGTGATTATCGGCGCTTTGTAACACGCCCAGTTTGCGCCGGTGCATCTGGTGATACAGCCAGCGCAGCTCGTGATACAACCAGTCTTCGTGAGCACCGGATCGCAACAGAAGCTCCTGGCTGAGCAAGCGTTCCCAGGCTGTGCTTCCTTCGCGCACGCAGGCTCTTCTGAGGGACAACACTTCGACCTCGTTAGTGCTATCGCCCGTTTTGGACCAACATTTGAGGGCTTCACGCAAGCGGACGCGCTTTCCATCGGCCGCCAGACTGCGCATGCGAACAAGGCTTCGCAATGCAGGGCTCACACTCTCCAGACTTTGAGCCGGGAAGAACTCTCTGGAAAGGGCTGGCAACGCGTGCGCAAGACGACCGCGAAGAAGACGCAGCAAGGCTGTAATGGTGAGCAGCCGATCCCTGCGTCGCGAACGCAGATCGTCAAGCAGGAGCAAAGCCCCCAGCGGAGGTGGAATACGGCGGCTAATCAGGCAGTATTCCTCTACGCTGTGTTCGGTAGAGCCGTCAGAGTGTCCAAAGTCTGGGGTGAATGGGATGAGCTTGTTCATGGTGTCTCCCCGATTCAGGAGAGACGTGATCGCGACACCATGGTAACGAAGCGCGATGCTAAACTCCAGCTTCAAATGCCCGCACGCTCAAGGCTGTTTTCGGTTGTCAGGTTGGGTGGACAAAACAAGGCTTCACCACCAATCCGCCACAGGCGCAGCTTTGCTCCTCAAATTTGTGTCACAATCTTGCGTCAAAGCGACGTTTTCGTGTGCCACAAAGCGCCGGAGGCGTCGCGAAGTCGCTGACGATTTGGTAACATGAGGTTTTCGTCGACGGCAAGGTCGGTCATGCGCCAAAGCAAGCTTATCGTGATCCTGGTTCTATTGACGGCAACCGTGCACTACGGTTGGCTGCTCTTTCATCAGGGGAACAGTTGGCTGTGTCGCCTTGAGAATCAACGCCTCAAACGCGAGGTGTTGAAAGTGCGGGAGCTTAGTCGCGAGCTTGCCGCCTTGCGTGCCGTCGAACGGCGCCTTAATCAAGGGCTGGGTGTCGGCATCGGTCTGGATCGGGAGGAGCCTGTTCCCGGTCGCAGTCAGGTGTTCACGGGTCCTGGTACGGGCCTGCCCGATGGTCCGGGGCTTCCTGGACTGAATCCCGTTGAAGGAGTGCTGACCCGCGGCTATGTGCGGGAATCCTGGCCAGGCAGCCTGGATCACCCCGGCGTCGATTTGGCGGCCCAGGCGGGCAGTCCGGTCTTCGCCACAGCGGGTGGCTTTATTATGTTCTCTGACTGGACCCGGACCTGGGGCTTTCTGGTGGGCGTGCAACACGAAGACGGCATTAGCACGTGGTACGGACACCTGGCCGGCCCGATGGTGAAGTTGGGACAACGTGTAGCACGCGGGGAAGTAGTCGGTCGCATTGCACCGGCCGGAGAAGACGGCGGCGCGCATCTGCACTACGCCGTGTTACGCAAGGGACGTCCTCAGGATCCACTGGCATATCTTGATTTTCATACCCAAAGGGAGAAGCCTGAATGAACGGCAACACACCCGGTGAAACCATTCTTTCGAAGAATGCTGAGTTTGACGGCAAGCTGAACAGCACGGACCCCGTGCGCATCGACGGCAAGCTGAAGGGCGAGGTTCGCAGCGACGCGACCATCACCGTGGGCGAGAGCGGCATTGTCGATGGCAATCTGACCGCTAAGAATATCATCACCGCTGGCAAGGTCAAGGGCGGCATTAAGGCTGCCGAGAAGGTGGAGCTGAAAGGTACCAGCCGTCTCGAGGGCGATCTGGTCACCGTGCGTCTGGTCATTGAAGACGGCGCCCAGTTCGAGGGTATGTGCTCCATGGGCGGTAAGGGTGCCACCATCACCCAGACCCAGCCCCAGCAGCAGCCCGGCGGACAGAAGGACAGCTTCCAGAAGCCGGGACAGCCCCAGCGGTGACCCCGTCGGGTGGTCCGACCAAACCGGATTCCCTTATGTATGAGCTTGCTCGGCACGGGGATCTGGGGTTGAGATTTGCCTTGACGCTCCTGCTGTGTGTTTATGGCGGGTATCGTCTGGATCTTCGTTTCGGATGGCTGCCTTGGCTGACCTTGCTGGGAACCGTGCTTGGGTTTACCTTGGCGATGGTCTGGCTGGTGGTCATGTTGAAGAGGATGAGCGAGGAAGAAGAGAAGAAGAGGAACAAATGAGTCCTCTGCTAGCGGTTTCGAGTGGTATTCTGACAGGCCTGTTTTTCGTCATGATTGGACACCTGCTGGTTCGTCCGGCCATCGGCGGGGAACTCACTACACTGATGGCAAGGTTTGTCGCTGCTTTTCTACTGAAACTGCTGCTGATTGTGGTGCTTGTTGCGGCGGTCGTGTATTACAGCCGTGATACGGCGGTGCATTTTGCCCTCGCCATGATGGCCACTTTCTTGCCGTTGCTTATCCTGCAATTCGTACTATATGGTCGAGTGTCACGTGATGTCGATCCCGGGAAGCCACATGACTAAGATTCATCGTCTTCTATTCGTGCTGTTGCTGGGCGTCTGTTTCTCTGTCGCGGGAGCGACAAGTGTTCCGGCGCAGGAGCAACACCATCAGTCGGTCACGCATCAGTCGGACGCGGACCAGGGAAACCATGTGTCACATACCGCCGATGAGGCTGCTGATGTGCATCACGGACATGGTGAGTCCCATGCCGAGTCTGCGGACGGGCATGGGGGCGGGCACGAGGATCATTCGGTGGGTGCCATCATCAAGCACAACATCGAACATCACCTTGTCGATCAACCGGAGTTCGAGCTCTTTGGTTTTCCCATCGACCTGAGTCACCTGAAGGTGCGTGTGCCTTTCCTCGATGGCATTCACCGTGCGACTGCAGAGGGCAATCCGGTCATTCTGTGGCGAGTGCAGGATGAGGACGGTCGCGCCTATTTCATGCTTAGTAAGCACATGCTCTTCATGCTGTTCGCCGTGGCACTGGTGTTGCTGATGGTGCTGCCGGTGCGCAACAAGGCCGGAAAGCCGGGGGTCCGCGGTTGGGCAAACGTGATCGAGGCTCTGGTTGTCTTTGTGCGCGATGAAATGGTTCTGCCGAATACCGGCGAAGAGGGGCGCAAATACATGCCCTACTTCCTCACGGTGTTCTTCTTCATTCTGCTGATGAACCTGCTGGGCATGTTGCCCTGGGGCTCAAGTGCCACCGGAAACCTGTCGGTGACCGCCGGACTGGCTTTCTGCTCTTTTATCCTCATCCAATGGGCGGGTATTCGCGAGCACGGCTTTGTCGGCTATTTCAAAGGGCTTATCCCGCACGGCGTACCCTGGCCTGTGCTGATCATTCTGGCACCCGTTGAGCTGCTGGGTCTGATCACCAAGCCCTTTGCCCTCTGTGTTCGTCTTTTTGCCAACATGATGGCCGGACACGCCGTGCTGACCGCCTTCCTTGGGCTGATCATCGTGCCTGTGCTGGCTATTCCCTGTGTGGCGGTAGCCGTAGCCATCAGCATGATGGAAATCTTCGTTGCCTTTTTGCAGGCCTACATCTTCACGCTGCTGACGGCCATTTTCACAGGTACTGCAATTCACCAACACTAGAACACAAAACGAGCAATAACCAAAACTTTGGAGCGAACCATGGAAACTTTAGGAATGATGGGTGCTGGTCTGGGTGCTGGCCTGGTGACCTTGGGTGCTGGTCTGGGTATCGGACGCATTGGTGGCCAGGCTATGGAAGCCATTTCGCGTCAGCCTGAGGCTGCTGGCAAGATTCAGCTTGCCATGATCATTTCCGCAGCGCTGATCGAGGGTGTTGCCCTGTTCGGTACTGTCGTGACCATGTTGATCGGTCTTAAGTAGCCATGCCCGAAAGTGGACCGACGGAAGGTGTCCACTTTGTCAAGTACAGGGGTTGAAGATGACTATTGACAGAATCTTCTCTCTTGATCCGGGCTCGGTGACTTGGACGATCCTCGTCCTGATTATTGTGCTGTTCATTCTGCACAAGTTTGCCTGGAAGCCGATTCTTGCAGCGCTGGAGGCCCGCGAAAAGGGCATTGCCGATGACATCGAGCAGGCGCGCCTTGATCGGGAAAACGCAACCAAATCTCGCCAGCAGGTGGAAGAACAGCTGGGGCAGGCCCGTAGCGAGGCGCAGCATATTATTGATGAAGGCCGCGCGCGTGCCCGTCGTCTTGAAGAAGAGCAGCTAAACGCAACCCGCGAGGAAGCCAGCCAGATTCGCCAGCGTGCCGAGCAGGAAGCCGAGTTGCAGTCCCGTAAGGCCATGGAAAGCCTGAAAGGCGAAGTCGTGGATATGACAATTCGCGCCGCCGAGCAGGTGATACGTCAGAGCCTGGGGCCGCAGGATCACGAAGCGATCATCCGTGATACGCTCAAGGACATGGGCGGAGCCTCATGAGCCGCGATCCCATCAGCCGCAAATACAGTCGTGCCTTGCTGGAGGCTGCCCGTGAAAGCGACAGCCTGCAGGCCGTGATGGCCGACGTGGCGCTGCTGGAGGAAGTCTGGCAAACCGAGCTGCCCGCATTTCTGTTGTCACCCAAAGTGCAGTTGGCACAGCGATTGGCTGTGGTGGAAGAAGTCTTCGCCTCGTCGGGACCGCTCTTTCGTTCCTTCCTGTCTCTTGTGATACGCAAGGGAAGGGCTGCACTGCTGCCGCAGATGATGCAGGAGATGCGCGAGTTCGCCGATGCCGAGGCGGGACGTGTCACGGGTACGCTGGTGACGGCGACGGAAGTGGGTGATTCCCTCAAGGATGAGATCCACACCACGCTGTCGCGCATGGTCGGACGTCAGGTACAGCTGGAGCACAAGCTGGATCCACGCTTACTGGGCGGCTTTGTCGCACGGGTCGAGGACCGGCAGCTTGACGCTTCGCTGCGCACACGTCTGGAGCAGATGCGCCACGCGCTTCTCGAGAACTGAGTCAGATTCCAGTGGGCGGCCCGGGGCCGTCGGCGGCATGGCCACAACCGGTACCAATGCCGCACAGGCGACGAAGGAGTTTCGATGCAGATCAGACCGGAAGAGATCACATCGATCATCAAAAAACAAATCGCTGATTTTTCCAGCACCGCACAGCTGGAGGAAATCGGCGAGGTGATCATGGTGGGCGACGGTATTGCCCGCGTCCACGGCCTCGAGAAGGTCATGTCCGGAGAGCTGGTGGAATTCCCCGGCGAGATCTTCGGCATGGCGATGAATCTCGAGGAAGACAACGTCGGCGTCGTGATTTTCGGCGGTGACACACAGATCAAAGAAGGTGACACGGTGCGCCGCACGGGCCGCGTGGTCGAGATCCCGGTGGGACCTGCCATGCTCGGTCGTGTTGTCAACCCGCTGGGACAGCCGCTGGACGGCAAAGGCCCCATCGAGTGCGACGAGCGTTATCCCGTGGAGCGCAAAGCAACCGGCGTTGTAACACGCCGTCCGGTGAAGGAACCGCTGCAGACGGGCTTGAAGGCCATCGACAGCATGATTCCCATCGGTCGCGGCCAGCGCGAGCTGATCATTGGTGACCGCCAGACGGGTAAAACCGCCGTGGCTATTGACACCATTATCAACCAGCGTGATACAGGCGTCATCTGCATCTATGTGGCGGTGGGACAGAAGGGTTCGACCATTGCCCGCGTTGCTCGCGTACTCGAAGAGCACGACGCCATGAAGCACACGATCATCGTGGCTTCCACCGCTGTGGATCCCGCACCACTGCAGTTCCTTGCCCCCTATTCGGGAGCCGCCATCGGCGAGTTCTTCCGTGACAACGGCGGGCACGCGCTTTGTGTGTACGACGATCTTACCAAGCACGCCTGGGCCTATCGCCAAATGTCCCTGCTGCTGCGTCGTCCGCCCGGCCGCGAGGCCTATCCGGGCGACGTGTTCTACCTGCATAGTCGCCTGCTGGAGCGTGCCGCGCGTATCTCCGACGACATGAATGAGGAGATGCAGAAGGCGGGTATTCGCAAGCCGGGTGGCAGCCTGACGGCCCTGCCGGTCATCGAGACCCAGGCGGGCGACGTTTCGGCCTACATCCCGACCAACGTCATCAGTATCACCGACGGCCAGATCTTCCTCGAGAGCGATCTGTTCTACAGCGGTGTGCGACCGGCCATCAACGTGGGTATCAGTGTATCACGCGTGGGTGGTAGTGCCCAGATCAAGGCCATGCGCAAGGTGGCTGGTAGTCTGCGACTGGATCTTGCCGCCTATCGCGAGTTGGCGGCCTTCGCCCAGTTCGGCAGCGATCTGGACAAGGCGACCCAGGCTCAGCTTAGTCGCGGTAGCCGACTGGTGGAGCTGCTCAAGCAGGGGCAGTATGTTCCGCTGGCGGCCCACGATCAGGTGCTGCAGATCATCCTGGGAACTCAGGGTTTGCTGGACGAGGTCGAGCTGAACAAGGTGCGCAAAGTGGCCGAGGATTTCCCCGGCTGGCTGAAGGCGGCCGATCCGGACGTGTACGACAAGCTCAAATCGAGCGGGCAGTTGGACGACGAGCTGCGCGAGAAAATCCTCGCCCGTGGACGGGAGTACGTCAAGACCCTGGCGGAGTAAGCGATGGCGAATCTGAAACAGATCAAGCGCCGCATCGCCAGCGTCGGCTCCACCCAGCAGATCACCAAGGCGATGAAGATGGTGGCGGCTGCCAAGCTTCGGCGAGCGCAGGAGTCCATCACCCTGGCGCGACCCTATGCCCTGCGCTTGCAGGATGTCATGGGACGGCTGGGCATCGACCGCGACGATGTATCACACCCGCTCCTGGCCGAGCGCGAGCCGAAAACGGTGTGCTACCTGGTGGTGACGGCGGATCGCGGCCTCTGCGGCGGATTCAACAGCAGTGTCATCAAGCGCACGCTGCAAGCACTGGTGGAGGCACCCCGTGAGCAGAGAAGCGTGCTCTATTGCGTGGGCAAGAAAGGCGTAGACTATTTCCGTCATCACGTCGATGTGGAGATGGTCGGCAAGATGAGCGGCGTCTTCCAGGAGCTGGATTATTCCGCCGCCACATCCATTGGTCACGACCTGTGCGCGTTGTACGAAAGCGGCAAGATCGATCGCGTCATCCTTGTCTTCAACGAGTTCAAATCCGCCATTCAGCAGGTGCTGCACAGCGATCAGCTGTTGCCGGTTCCGCTGGAGGAGACGGAGCAGGAAACTCTGTCGAAGGTGGACGCGCTTTTTGAGCCCGATCGTGACAGCCTGCTGGCGACTCTGCTGCCGATGTACGTCAACCGTCTGGTCTGGCGTGTACTGCTGGACAGCTATGCCGCCGAACAGGGCGCGCGCATGACGGCCATGGAGTCGGCCACCGACAATGCCGGCGAGATGATCGCCCGACTGACGCTGCAATACAACCGCAGCCGACAGGCGGCCATCACGCAGGAAATCTCAGAAATCGTAGGCGGCGCCGCGGCCATTCAATAGCGCGGCACAACTGGGAACCGGACATGAACAAGGGACGAGTAATCCAGATCAACGGCGCTGTGCTCGACGTCGAATTCCCCGACGGCGAGATGCCCGCCATCTACAACTCGCTGCGCGTGAAGCGCGAAGGACAGGACGACCTGGTGCTCGAGGTGCAGCAGCATCTTGGTGAGCGCCGGGTGCGCACCATCGCCATGGACGCCACCGAAGGTCTGACCCGTGGTGTGGTGGTCGAGGACACCGGCGAGCCCATCAGCATTCCGGTGGGTGATGCGGTCCGCGGCCGCCTGCTGAATGTGGTCGGCGAGGCCATCGACAACGTCGGTCCGGTGCATGCGAGCAAGCGTAATCCGATTCACCGGCCCGCGCCTGAATTCCAGGATCTGGCCACCTCCACCGAAATTCTGGAGACCGGCATCAAGGTCATCGACCTGCTGGAGCCCTATTCCAAGGGTGGCAAGATCGGTCTCTTCGGCGGTGCCGGCGTGGGCAAGACCGTCGTGATCATGGAGCTGATCAACAATATCGCCAAGGAGCATAGCGGCCTTTCGGTGTTTGCCGGTGTGGGTGAGCGTACCCGCGAGGGCAACGATCTGCTGCGCGAAATGCTTGAGTCGGGCGTCATGACCTACGGCGAGGAATTCGACAAGCACTTCCGCGAGAGTGGTGAGTGGGATTTGAGCAAGGTCAAGCTGGATAGCGTGGCTGCCTCCAAAACGACGATGGTTTTCGGCCAGATGAACGAGCCGCCGGGAGCCCGCGCGCGCGTGGCCCTTTCCGGTCTGGCGCTGGCGGAATACTTCCGTGACGAAGAGAAGCGCGACGTGCTGCTTTTTGTGGACAACATTTTCCGCTTCACTCAGGCGGGTTCCGAGGTGTCGGCGCTCTTGGGCCGCATGCCTTCCGCCGTGGGGTATCAGCCGACCTTGGCTACGGAGATGGGCGCCCTGCAGGAGCGCATTACCTCCACGCGCAATGGATCCATCACCTCAGTGCAGGCCATCTACGTGCCCGCCGACGACTTGACGGATCCGGCGCCCGCAACGACCTTCAGTCACCTCGACGCTACCACGGTGCTAAGCCGCAAGATTACGGAGCTGGGCATTTACCCGGCCGTGGATCCGCTGGATTCCACCAGCCGCATCCTCGATCCGCACATCATTGGCGAGGAGCATTACCGTGTGGCCCTGGGCGTGCAGGAACTGTTGCAGACCTACAAAGATCTGCAGGACATCATCGCCATCCTCGGTATGGACGAGCTTTCCGAGGAGCAGAAGATCACCGTCAACCGTGCCCGCAGGATTCAGCGTTTCCTGTCCCAGCCTTTCCACGTTGCCGAGCAGTTCACCGGTTTTGCTGGCAAATACGTCAAGCTGACGGATACCATCGACAGCTTCAAACGACTGTTGGAAGGCGAAGCGGACCAGCTGCCCGAGCAGGCTTTTGCCTTCGTCGGCACGCTGGATGAGGCCTTTGACAAAGCCCGGAAGCTGACAAAATGAGCGAATCCCGATTGCTGGTGGAGATCGTCACCCCTGCAGGAGGAGTGGTGTACAGCCGCGAAGCAAGCCACATTCGCCTGCCGGGAGCGACGGGCCATTTCGGCATTCTCCCCGGACACACGGAATTGATGGCTGCCCTGGGTCTGGGCATCGCCGAGGTCGACGAGTTGGGAGGCGAGCATCGTCGCCTCTCAATGGCCGGTGGCTTTGTGCAGGTGCAGGAGGATTGTGTGCAGATTCTGGCCGAAGCTGCCGAGTTGCCCGAACAAGTGGATCGCGAGCGAGCCGAGGCAGCCCGTGCTCGTGCACAGGAGCGACTGGATCATCCCCGAAGTGGCGTTGACGACGATCGCGCACGCCTGGCGTTATTGCGAGCATTGAACCGTCTTAGCCTGCTGTCGTAGGTTCTGTTCGGAGGTGCATACAGGACCTATTCTGGCGGAACGTTGCTATTGGTCCATTGGAATTCTAATTTCTTGGAATATAAAGCCTCGCGAAGGGTGCTGCGACCCTACCGCGGTGGAGCGGTACAGTTCGTGGAATCCGGACGGGAGAGAGCGTGACTGGTAATTGCCCATTCTCGAGGATGAAGAGCCTGATTCTGCTGTTCGTGGTGGGTGCCTTTTTGGCAACTGCCCTGCAAGCCGCGCCCGCAGTTCAAGAGGACTCTTTCACCCGCCAACAATTGAAGTGGTACCGCGAGTACCTGGTGCGAATCAAGCAGGACCTGATTCTCCAGGAGAAGCTGCTGTCGGCGCGCATGCGCGGCATAGCTCACGAGCTGGAGCGTACGGGAACCGATCCTTCTGTTCTTGGTGAGGATCTGGATCTTCTGCTTAGCGAACCGCAAAACGGCGGACCGCCGGAGAAGGGTGACGAGTTCGCCCTCGCCTCCTTTTGGGCACAGCGCCAGCAGCAGATTGTGTTGCACAAACAGGCCGCCGCGCAGCGACTGCGGACACGTCTAATCGCCACCACGCCCACCGAAGCCCAGCAGGGCTATTTCCGTTTTGAACTGAATCAGGCCATCGAAGCCTACGCAGCCGCTGATTTCCTGTTGGCTGAGCGGTTGTTCAACGATCTGCGCAGTGACTATCCCTACGCCAATTTAGACGACATTCTCTTCTTCCAGGCCGAGGCCGCCTACAGCGCCGGACTCTGGGATCGCGCGGTTGCGCTGTATGAAGAGCTGCTGAGCGAGTTCCCCGAAAGCGCGTGGTCGCTGCAGGGATGCAAGCATTTACTGCGTGTACGTCTTACCTTCGGTCAGGACGGTCTTGCGCTGGATGTCGTACGTCGTGAATTGCGCCGCGAGAAAGCGCGGTCGATGGATGGCGAATGCCTCTATCTGATGGGCTATGTCTTCTTCATTAATGGTGAGTATGACGATTGCCTTGTGCAGATGGAGCAGATCAAGCCCGAGGACGCGTACGAGATTCGCGCTTTGCACATGATCTCCTTGAGTTACATCGTCAAAGAAGAGTACAGCACGGCAATTCAGGTCCTTGAAGAACTGCTGGTGCGCATCGAGCCCGGCTGGGGGCATGATGAGTTTCCCGTGCTACGCGACGACATTCATTTGAAACTGGGCTACCTCTACTTCGAGACCGGGGATTTTGACCGTGCCTCCAGCGAGTTCGCGCAAGTGCGCAACGGCAGTCAGTTGCACGCAGACGCTTTGCTGGGACGTGCCTGGTCTGGGCTTTCCGTTTCCGATCACGAAGAGGCCTTTGAGTTGGCGCATCAGTTGGTGGAGCATTATCCCTCTTCTTCGCTGCGCTACGAGGCCATTACCTTGCAGGGCTATGCGGCGGAGAAAATGGACCGCGACGCCGAGGCCATTGACATCTACAATCAGGTGCTGGATGCTTCGGAGCGTAACAGCAAGCTTCGCGATCTGGGCATGGAGCGGCGCGAGCTTATTCGCCTGATGCGCCATCTGGTGCAGGCCGAGCAGGATATCTTCCTGAGCGGTGACGAAGCGGCCTGGGCCGATTATTCGAGTTTGCGCAACAAGGCACGTGTACTGCTGAAGCGTGTCAAGAATACCGAGGTGCTCACGGCCAACGAAGTCATGGCCGACTACATGGACGAGCGCCGCGTGCTGGACGAGTTGAACGAGCAGATGCGTGAGCTGGCCCGTACAAAGGGCGAGAACATGGATATGTCCACGCGCCAGGAGTTCACCAGCCTGCAGAAAGAGGTTCGCCGTCTTTTGCAGGGCGTGCGCGTGTCGGGCTATCTCGAGATCAGTCGCAATCCCTTGCTGCTGCAGGAGCGCACGGCCAAAACCGCGCTGGCCATGTTGGATTCCCTGGCCACCAGCTCGGGAGTAGAACTGCGCGTGCTGGAGGATCGCATCCAGGAGATCGATGGCACCAGCTTTTCCGACTCCCACAGCGAGCTGCAGGCCAGCCTGTATCGCCGTCGCATGGAGCGTCTGGATGAGGATGTGCAGGTGCTGCGTCGCCGTGCCGCAGAAAACCGTCCCACTCCGCCCGAAAGCGATCTGGACCGCTGGTCCGA
Source organism: Candidatus Delongbacteria bacterium (assembly GCA_963663545.1). Lineage (GTDB taxonomy): Bacteria > CAIWAD01 > CAIWAD01 > CAIWAD01 > CAIWAD01. Next base: position 686,295 of record OY760505.1, on the reverse strand, counting down.
GCTGGCCTTCTCGCGTGTTGCTATCGGTGATATCCGCTTTGACGAGCTGCAGCGCATCGAAGACCGCATTCGCGAACTGGACGATTATCTGCAGACAATCGAGGGCCTGCAGTCGGGTAGCGTAAGTCGATCCACCCAACAGGAAGAGCCGGAGTCCGTGCCAGCAGCGGTGCCCGTTGAGGAAGCGCAGACCGAGCCTGAAGGCATGGAAACGGAGACCCCCGAAGAGATCGACCCCACAGGAGGGGCAGAGCCGCAATCCGCCGGGGAGGAGACGCCCGAAGAAACCCGGACCAATGAGCCGGAGGAGCAGGAATGATGCGCAGCCTGGCAACCCTCATCCTGATCTGTCTGGCTTTGCTGCAAAGCGCACAGGCGCAACAGGACGACGCCGTCCGCATTGAGCAGAACGTACTACAACGCTGGGAAAGCGTGCGCAGTATGTCGGTGAGCGAGGCCACGCGTGCCTATATCGACGAAGGTGAAGCGATTCTGGCGCAGTACAACGAGTTGCTGGCCATGGAACGTCAGGCCGCCGATCGTGAGACGCGCACCGAGCTGAACATTGAAGTCTCCAAATTGAAGCTCCGTCTAATCGCTCTGCTTCGGCAGATCGAGGAGGCCGCGCTTTTTGATTTGAACGCTACTCAGCTGGAAGCGCTCAAACAGCGCTACCTGGCCGAGCAGGAAACACTGCTCACGCACCGCACCGAACTGCGCGACGACATTCTGGCCAAGGGCGAAGAGTTCCTGTACCAGTACCGGCGCAACAGGCAGATGCAGCAGTTCAGCCAGCGCGATGTTGTTGCCAAGCTCTGTCTGCGTTTGGCCGAGCTGTATTACGACCGCAGCGAAGAAGAGTACTTCAACGCCCAGGACGAAATGCTGGCGCGCATGGAGGCCAACCTGCCAACCGGCATGGAGCCGATTCGTGATTTCAACGATGCCGTGCTGAAGTATCAGCGGGTCATCGACGAGTTTCCCTTCTCGGAATACATGGACGACGCTCTGTACAACGTGGCCTACATTCGCGAGAACAGTAGTGATGCGGTGCAAGTGGAAGAGGCACGCCGCCTTTTTGAGCAGCTGGTGCGCGATTTTCCGCAGAGCCGCTATGCGCCCGAGGCCTGGATGCGTCTGGCCGAGTATTGGTTCCGTCGCGATGGTGACGAAAACATCCGCCAGGCGGTGGAGTGCTACACGCAGGTCATGGGCTACGACGACTATCCTGCCCGCGAGAAGGCGCTCTACAAGCTGGGCTGGTGCTATTACCGGCTTGAAGACAATGAAACTTCCGTCGACTACTTCACGCAGGCCGCCCTCTACGCTGCCAGCAAGCTGAAGGAAGGCGACCAGTTGAGCGCCGCTTTGCTGGACGAGTCCATTGCCTACATCGCCATCAATTTTGCCGACGTCGACTGGGACAAGGCCAACATCGCATCGCTTTCCAGCTATGTGCGCGACGATCGCGCCGTGCGCGAGGGTTTCGGCTTCCAGTTGATGGACCGCTATGGCGACCTGTATCGCACCGAAGTGCAGCAGTTTGAAAAAGCTGTGGTGGCCTACGACAGCCTGATTGCCATCTATCCCGATTCCGCCGAACTGCCCTTTGTGCAGGAGAAGGTCATTCTCTGCTACAGTCCGGGCGCGCTCAACGACCCAACCATGGCCTACCAGGAGAAGAATCAGCTCTACGACGAGTTCTCGGCTGAATCTGCCTGGGGTCAGCGTGTGGGTGTCAGCGATCAGGACCGCCTGAATGGACTGTTGAACCAGCATTTACAGGAAAATGTCACCATTGCCATGCATCAGGCCTACGCTTCGGGGCTGCAGGAGAAACAGGACGAGTTTGTCGATCTGTCGCGCAAGTATCTGCGCACCTTCCCCGCAGATACCGCCGCGTATCTGATCCATTGGAACATGGCCAAAACCCTCGAAGCGGAGATGCAGGATTATCCCACCGCCTACGAGGAATATCTAAGCATCAGCCGCGAGTATCCCGGGCGCGATGTGCACGATGCCGCTTACAACGCCATTGTGATCGCTCAGATCATGGTGGATCAGGAAAAGCTGACCGCGCCGATCGCAGAGCCGATCGAAGAGCCGACTGAAGCCCCCGCCGAGCCTGAAGCTGTTACGGTTGAAGGTGAGGAAGAAGCTGAGACCGAAAGTGTTGCGGTCACTGGGCTGACTCCGATGGAAGAGTTGAAAGAGGCCGCGCTGCTGAACTATGTCGAGCTCTTTCCAGAAGCGGAGAATTCGCCCGACTATTTGCTCACGGCAGGCAAGCAATATTACAGCCATCAATCCTTCCCGCACGCGGTGGAGGTCTTCGATCGCGTCATCGAGAGCTATCCTGGTACGCCGCAATTTGAAGAAGCCTACAAGCTGAAGCTCGAAGGCCTCTTCGCACTTGGCAGCTTCCAACAGGCCGAAGCCGTGGCCGTTACCATTCAGCAGCTGGGTCTGAGTGCCGAGCTGGTGGACCGTGCGCGTACGCGCCAGGCCGAAAGCGCCTATGCCTTCGCCGATGAATTGCGCAGCAGCGAAGACCACTTGAGCGCTGCGCAGGAGTTCAAGCGTACGGCGCTGGAAGTCCCGGACGCCGCCTTTGCCGATGCGGCCCTCTACGATGCCGCAGACGAGTTCAGCAAGGCCGAGGCTTGGCCTGAAGCCACCGATACGTACCTGTATCTGGCCGACCATTACCCGCAATCCAAGTTCGCCGATCGTGCTGTGTCGCTGGCCGGTTTCATCTTCCTCAACGAGATGCAGGATTGGCACGCGGCAGCCATCACCTTCGAGAAGCTGGCCATGGAGTTCCCTTCGTCAGAGTACGCCAAGACGGCAATTACCAACGCCGCCTATTGCTACGATCAGGAAAAGGACTACCTGGGCACCATTCGCATGAACCAGCTCTACGTGGAGCGCTATCCCGATGCCGAGGATGCCAATCTGGTGCTCTTTGCCAATGCGGGTCTCTACTTGAAGTTGGATGATATCGATTCGGCCAACCGCATCTATGCCGATTTCGCCCGTCTTTTCCCGGACGATCCCCGCACGGTGCAGGCCTATGTGGAGCGCGGCGATTACTTCTTGCGGCAAGAGCGCGAGTACGAGGCGCGCAGCGAGTATGATCAGGCCGTACAGCGCAACCGTCAGCTGCGGGCTCGCGGGTTGGACGGCAACAGCTTCTACGCCGCACGCGCACTGCGCAAGATCATCGACTGGTCCTTTGAGGAATACAAGGCGATCAACCTGACTCAGCCCCAGGCAACCTTGAGCCGTCAGCTCGACGAGAAGAAGCGTCGTCGCGACTCCTTGCTGCATGATCTGGACGAGCTTGTGGGCATGGGTACGGGCGACGTCTTCTATGCCCGTTACCTGCTTGCCGCGTGTCACGAGGAGTTTGCCCGTGCCTACCGCGAGCAGGAGCGCGTGAGTTACTCGACGGCATCGCAGGAAGTGCAAGGCGAAATCGAGATCCAGGATGCAGCCCATCTTCTGGCCAAGGTGGCAGTGGAATCCTATGTGGCCACAACGCGTGAGCTCGAAGGAGCTGTGGAGAGCCTGCAGCGCCAGCGCCGCGCGTTACGTGAGCGTCGTGACACTTTGGCCGATTTCCTGGCCGCCTTCGACAACGACAGTCTGTCGCCGCCCGAAGACAGCCTGGCCCAGCAGCTTCAGTTGAAGCGCGCGGCCGACCTAATGGACAGCTCATTGACGGAAAGCACCATTTGGACATCCCGCTCACGCGAAAAGGTGCCCGAAATCCTGATGGCAAGTCTGGCAGAATACGAGAAGCGCGTGCCACTAAGCCTTAGTATCGGTTCGCAGTTCCGGGACGATGTCTTCATGCGTCTGGCAGATCTGGATCATAGTGTTTACGGCGGAGCGGCTCTGGTTACCACGCAATCTGTCGTGGAGGCCTATCGCGAAGCGCTGGAGCTGATTGCACAGGTGGGTCTGGAGCGCAATTGGCGTCCACGCGTGGAAGCCCGTGTGCGAGCAACGCTGGCTCTGCTGCCCGGTGCTTATTCATCCTTCATTGATGAAGCCTACCTTGCCATGGGCAATTCGGTCGACGTCTTCCTACGCACGGTGGATCGAGGCGAGGATTACGTGGACAATCGCGGTTTTGCGGAAGAAGATTATGGCAACGAAGTGCTGGATATGGCCGATTACAACCAGGGCTATGCCATCAATTCGCTGATGATCTATGATCGTCTGATCCAGATTCTTGAGGCCAACCAGCTTGGCGCCACTCTAGCGCCAGAGTTGTGTGACAGTATGGCGCTCGGTGCTTTGGAGCGTTCGCGAAAAATGGTTGAATTAGCGGACAGCTTGCGCAGCATCAAGGACATCTATTGGGAGCGCTTCCAGAGCAGCCAGTTGTATGTGGATCAGGATGCCAGCGTGTTCCTCGAGGACGCCGCCTATTTTCTTGGTGTTTCTTCCAAAGAGGTCATGCTGCAAAGTGAGCCTATCATCTCACGCGTGAACCCAGTCAGTGTCCCTGCGCGTCGACTGTACTTCGCTCTAGCGCAAGAAGACCCCGCTCGCTTTGGTGAGAAGTTCGGTTTGGGCGAGAACAAGAAGCTCTTTACCACCGCCACAGGCTATCTGGCTCGTCGCGGCTACGAAAGCGGCTGGGATATGCTGGAGGGCACGACTCAGGGCTGGATGCAGGTGATGCAAGCAGAGGGCATTGTGTGTCCCGAGGGCGCTCCCGCTATCTGGTTGCTGCGTGCCGATGCCGCGCCTGAGACGCTTGAAGTGGCTGCGGCAGATCTTGCCATGTATCCCGTGATACAAATCCTCGATACACTGGAGACAGCAGCTTCAATGGCCGATAGTCTAAGCGTCCCCGCGGACAGCGTGACACAGGTCAATGCTGATCTTCGCCTGCGCGTGCTTGCTGCCGCGCCAAGTGCGGGCGCCGAGGCCGACACGGTCTTCTTCCGTTCGCGGTTTACGCTGGATGGTACTCCGACCGGAGCACGGGTTGAGATTGCCGCCGATGACGCCTACTACCTTTTCTTCAATGGCGAGTACATCGAGGAAAGGCAGGCCGAGGCGGGAAGCGTGCTACGTGTCGAAAGCTACGACCTGGGTGAGTTCATCCAGGCTGGAGACAACCTGCTGGCGGTTGAGGTGCAGGATCGCGACGGATCCGGAGGCGCCGTGGCCGTGAAGGTGGAGGTGGAGCAGATTGCCACCTTGACGCAGGAGCTGTTTGACGCACAGATCGAGCGTGAACAGGAACGTCAACGTCAACAAGAAATGCTGATCAGGATGAACCGGCTGTATGACAAGAATCGCATGGAATAGCCTGCTGCTCGGTGGCCTGCTGGTCCTCGCCGACTGCTTGTCGGCACAGGATGATTTCCTGATTTTGGACGAAGTCACCATTGAGGGACAAATTCGAGAGCCTTCTGTGGCCATCATCTCTTCGCGCTTGCGCCCCGAAATCAGCGACTTCAGGCTGGAGCGCTCCTTTGTTGATCAAGCGCGCCGGCCCAACGTTGAGTTCAGTGCATTCAATCCAGAGTTGGCCTTGGGAACGCGCATTCTGCTGCCACGCGAGCTACTCGAGCGGCAGCGTGTGCTCAAGCCCAATGGCAATAAATCCGATGCTAACGGCAAATCCACGCAGGATGGACAGGAATGACCTCCGAGAAGACGACCGTACATACCCCCGACGATCGATCGATCGGCGAACGTCTGGTGGAGTTGTGCAAGGACCGTGAGGCTTTTACCGCGGAACTGGCAAAACTTAAGCCGATGGAAGTCCTGGAAGCCCAGACTTTCCTTTGGGGCTTCATCGAGCGCTTCATGGCAGAGCGGAAAATGCCATTTGACCGATCCATCATCACCAAACGGATGATGCCGGCGGCCACCTACCAGTATCGGGTGGGTTGCAATGAACGACTTGATTACTGTCGCGCCAACATTTGCGTGTACACCAACCCGGTCTGCGCTTCCAACAAGCTGCGTGGTATCGTTGAGGTGCTGCGACAGGTACTAGCTGAACTATTAGTTTAACCCATAACACGCGGAGTTCTTCGCATGGATGTGATCCTCAAACTTCTGCAGGCCTTTAGTCCCGCAAATGGTTCCGGTGCCTTCTTCTACTGGGTACTGGGAGTAATTGGCCTGTGCTCACTGTCCTTCTTCCTCGAACGCTTGATGACGGTCAATGTGAAGGCAAACGTGGATGCGCTCAAGTTTTCCACCGACGTTTTCGCCATGGTCAACAAGGGTGATCTGAAGAACGCGCTGCGTCTTTCGGAATCCCTCAAGGAGAAGGCGCTGCCCTATGTGTTCTATTGTGCACTGAAGGAAGCCGCCGACCGCGAGTACATTGACTATCGCAACATTCAAAATGCCGTTGACGAGGCCACCCTCGAGGTAATTCCCCGCCTGCAGAAGCGCACAAGCTGGCTGCAGACCTTCGCCAACGTCAGCACCTTGATCGGTTTGATGGGTACCATCTTCGGTCTGATCCAGTCCTTCGACGCCATGAGCAGTGGTGGCCCGGGTGCTGCGGCCGGTCTGACAGCCGGTATCTCCACCGCCATGCTGACCACCTTGGGTGGTCTGATGGTCGCCATTCCTTCCATGCTGTTCTACAGCTGGATCAACAACAAGACCAACGCCATTTTGGCCGACATCGATGAGTACGCTGTCAAGCTGATTCACCTCGTGACCCGGAGCAAATAGTGGCTTTCAAACCCTCTCTCAAGCGGAAGTTTACACCCGCAGAAGAGGATCTGGACATCACCCCGATCATGAATCTGGTGGTGGTGCTCATCCCTCTGCTGCTGGCCTCCGCGGAGTTCGTCAAACTCGGACTCCTGGAGATGCAGCTTCCGCCGGCGCCCTCCGCTGGTGTGGCTTCCATGCCGGAGCAGGAGGATGCCCCCAAAGAGAAGCTCAACCTGATTGTCAGCGTAGATAGTCTTGGCTTTGCGGTCTCGGTCTTCGGAACCACTCCGGAATCTGAGAATGCGGACCAGTACTATCATCGCATTCCCAAGACAGTCAGGGATGAGTATGACTATGACGCCCTGAATGCGCGGTGTTGGCAGATTCGTTCCGACATTGTGGTGCCCTCAATTCTTGGCAAGGTCCAAAACCAGGACGAAGACGGAAATCTGCTTTTCAACGCAGACGGCTCACCCCAGATGGTGGACGAGTACAGTTTCGTTGATGCGGAGCGTGTGATTATCAGCGCGCCCAACGAATTCCCCTTCGGCAATCTGGTCAAGGTCATGGATGCCACGCGCATCCACCAGGATGTACCCGGTGCCCCGGCGGATGTAATGTTCCCGACCCCCATGATGGGCAAGATTCAATAGGAGGCCCCGATGGCTGCAGCCCCAAGCAAGCTGCGTAAACATCCGGGCTCAGGCGAAGCCAAGATGCCCCTGAGTTCGATGATGGACATGATGACCATCATCCTGCTCTTCCTTCTGAAGAATTACTCGACCTCCGGAGCGCTGTTGACTCAGGTAGGTGATCTGGAACTGCCGTTCTCTAACGTGGACACCAAACCCAAAACGGCCCTTTCCATTGTGGTGGATTCGGGTACCGATTCTGGTGTTGTGGGTGTTTTTGTGGAGCACGACGGCAACCGTACCGAGATTCTTGATGATGGAGCCACCCTCTACCACGTTCCGACGGGTGAGGAGGCATACAGTCCGGATGCCATGATTCTGCCCAACCTGTTTGAGTACCTGCAGGCGCAGGCCGCCGAAGGCAAAGAGATGGAAGCCCAGTACGGGGTTCCCTTTGAGGGCATGATCAATATTCACGCTGATCAGTACGTGAATTATAATTCCATCCTCAAGGTCTTGGCTACCTGCGGCAGGTCCGGCTACAACAAGACAGAGTTTGTTGTGGTCAAGAGCGAATAGGAGAGCAGCATGTCTGCAGGAAACATGGCTTTGAGCCAGTACAGACGCAAACATCCGATTGACGGTCTGCTCTTCACCGTCTTCCTGGTGGTCGGGTTGATCGAAGTGGGCTTGATCTACTACGGCAACACCCTTGATCCGCCAGTGATGACCAAGGAAGAGGTTCGCGAGTTCTACGCCCGCCGTTTTGCCACCATCGAGCGAATAACACCGCCGGAGGTGGAGCAGGTGGAGGTGGAGCAGCCTGATGCCCTAACAACGCCCAGCGATTTAGCCGAACAGGAGCAGACGCGCCGGGAAGAGGCGCAGGAATCTCTTGAGCGGCCGGAAGAGCGACAGCAGGGAACCGCCCAGCAGCGTGCTGAACGTCGTCAGGCAGCCCAGGCCAGTCGTGCGCAACGCCGTGCTCAGATCGATCAGCAGGTGATCAATAGTGCTGGTGGTCTGGCCTTGGTAACCGGAAGCGCGGGTAGTGCTGTGGCTAGCGATTTAGTGGATGCCGCCCAGGTGACCGCTGGTAGCGCCATCAGCACCGAAGGCCTTTCGCAGATGGTAACCGGTCGCAGTGCTGAGAACGTGCGCCGTTTGCGTACCGATGCCCCGCAGGGCGGAGGTAGCGGCGGTGTCGATCTGCAGAGCGCGCTGGCCGATGTGGACGCGAGTGTGGCTGGAGGTACGGTGGGTGACCTGCTGGAAGGCGAGGTGCAGACCTACGATCGTAGCGGCAAGTTCTCGGCAGAGGCGGCTCGCAGCCCGCAGGCCTTACGTGCGGTCATCGCTGGCTACACGCCCGGTCTGAAGGATTGCTACGAAAGCCAGCTGCGTCGTTCAGCGAATCTGCGTGGCAGCACCATGGTGAAATTCTCCATTCTACCGGATGGAAGCGTCACCGATATCGAGTTCAGTCGCAGCACCTGGAGCGACGAGCGCTACGGTCGCAACGTCGAACGTTGCATGCAGCGTAAGGTTGCCTCTTGGCGCTTTGATCCCGTGGACGAGAGCCTGGGTGCTTTCACCATGGGGCAGAAATTCACCTTCGGCAACTAAACCGAAGATGTGAACAAATTTCAGCCTGAAAGCTATTGGGGCGGTTCCTGCGAACCGCCCCATTTCGTTATACTTAGGCCATGCTCATACACTTCCTAGCCTGGTATCGTCGCTCACTGCCGCTTTTGCTTTGCGCTATGCTGGCGGTGTTGGTTCTGAATACGCGCAGCGAGGCGGCCCCCCGCTTCTATCCAGCAAACGAGGGGCGAGTCGATTCCCTTTGGGTTCCCGTCCTCGACAGTCTGGACCAACGTCCAATCGACCTAAATGGCGAATGGAGTTGGCATACGCGATCCGACAAGGGGAATTGCCAGATTCCCAGTTGCTATACGGATTTCACCGGCGAAGTTGTCTTTGAGCGCAGCTTTGTGCTTCCCGACGACGGACAGCAGTATGACTATCGTATCTGGTTTGGCGGCGTCACCTACGCCTGCCGTATTTCCATCAACGATGTATTCGTCAGCAGTCATGCTGGTGGTAGCGCTTCTTTCGAAGTGCAGCTGCCCGCACGCAATCTGCATTTCGGCGGTGTCAATCGCTTGAGCGTGGCGGTGGACAATGGTCTTTCCTCCAAGAACACACTACCGCTAAAAATGCAGAGTTGGGACCCGCTGAACTACGGCGGCATCTACCGCGAAGTCTATCTGATGGAAGGCCCGCGTCTGCGCATCGACCAAGTGCGCTGGGAGCACGGCATGGGCGAGACGGTACGCGCCCGACGTGGCCAGCCAGCCTACACCAAAGATCTGCTGCTGGTTCGGGCATTGGTCCAGAACCAGGAACTGCTGCGCATTGGCGAAGACAGTTTGGCGGGTGCTGAGGAGCTCTGGATCGAGGGCGTTTTGCAGAACGCCGACGGTCTGGAACTAGCCCGTGGCCGGGTGAACACACGAGTTGCGAAGTTGGCGCAGGAGTGGGTTGAACTGCCGCTTGAGGCAGATAGCCTTGAGCTCTGGAGTCCGGAAGCCCCCGTGCTCTACACGTTAACCTGCTCCCTGGGACAGGGCGATCGCACGGTTCATCGTCGTAGTAGTGATCTTGGGCTTCGTGTATTGAAGATCGAAAACGGTAGTGTGCAGCTGAACGGAGCGGCTTTTACCCTCAACGGCTTGAGCTACGTTGGCGATCACCCCGAATTCGGTATTGCATTGGACCCGCCCACCCTCGCGCGCGATCTGGAGAACATGCGCAATCTGGGTATCAACACGGTGCTTTGTGTACGTGGTGCCCCGCATCCCTACATGGTGGAGCTCTGCGACCAGCTTGGCCTTTTCCTGATTGAGGAATTGCCCGTATGGCAGATCCCGCCGCGTCTACTGGCGCGCGAAGGTGTGCGGCAGTTGGCTGCCGATCAGCTGAAGGAGCTGATGGCGCGAGATGGGAATCATCCCAGTCTGCTGGCGCTTTCGGCGGGTAGCGGCATGGATTTCACCGATCCCCTGGTGGCGGATTATCTGCGTGGTATCTGTCCCGAATCGGCATCCTGCGACGTGCTCTTTTCTGCTGGCGGTTTTCTGGCGGGTGGCGTGCAGAAGCTGACTCCCGGTTTGCTGCCGGGGCTGGATTTCCTGCTGCTGGAAAGCTCACCTACCGGATTGCAGGAGTTGGTGCCCTTGCCCAATGTAGGGATGCCGGTTGTGTACGCGCGTATCGGCCTACCCGTGGAAGAGGGCAACCGTGAAGGCTACGAGAATCCTTGGAGCGAGTTGCGACAGGCGCGGCGCATTCAGCAGGCGCTCGTGCAGTTGCGCGAGTGGCGCGAGCAGGGCGAAGGCCGCATTGCAGGTTCGGTGGTGCACAGTTACAGCGATTGGCGCGGCGGCAGACCGCTGCTATGGGTTCCGCCCGGACGAGATCGTTATTTGTGTCCATTGGGCATCGTCAATTTCGAGCGAGTCGCGCGCTCTTCCTACAAGGAGCTGGGCAGCCTGCTCGCCGGTGGCCCGGGGGCAACCCTCACCCGCGGCGAATTCAAGTCACACAGTCCGTCTTCCTATCCTTTGGTGGGCTTCGGGTTGTTGATTTTGCTGCTCATCGGCTACAAGCAGAACAATGTGCTGGCGCACAACCTGAGGCGCAGTTTTTCTCACAGCCATGGCTTCTTTGTGGATGTGCAGGACAATCGCATCTATCAGTTCGGTCAGGCGCTTTTCATCTGGCTCCTGTGTTCGGGTGCCTTGGGTGTGATGAGCAGCAGCTTGCTGCACTACCTGCGCAAATCCATGTTCTTCGACCACCTTCTCAGTCAATTTCTAGTGCTGGATAGCGTCAAGGAGTGGCTGATCCGTCTCTCCTGGAATCCGCTTGAGAGCATCGGGCAACTGACTCTGGCAAGTATGGCGCTTTTCCTGATGGCCGCCTTTGGTCTACGCATCTTGGGTCTGCTCTTCAACGCGCGCTTTACCTTGCAGCAATCGATGACGTTCCTGTGCTGGAGTGCGGCCAATCTGTTGGTGCTGATTCCTCTGGGCATCGTCTTCTACCGCCTGCTCGAGGTGCCGCAGGCTGTGCTACCAACGGTTATTCTGGTGGGACTGCTGCTTTTCTGGTTCCTGCAGCGTCTGCTCAAGGCGATGCGCATTGCCTTTGAAGGCAGCTTCGTCGGCGTTTTCCTCTTGTTGGTGATTATCCTGGTGGCCTTTGTCGGTCTGCTTGTGGCTTACTACGAAAACGCTCACAGCGTATTCGAATACCTCGAGTACTACCGCCGCATCTTTGGAGTGTAAGCAATGCGCGATTTGATTAGCGCTTGGCGGGTACGTCAAGCGGCCAAGGCCGGCACAGACCTGGTTGTGGTTCCGGGGCGCACTGTACTGACGGACGAAGCCAAAGATTTGGCCGCGCGATTGGGAGTCCGTCTGCGCCAGGTGGAGGAGCCTGACCTGGCACCGGCAACGCTGACGCCACAAGAAGTGCGCGCCGATGCGGATCGAGTGCAGGTCGTGCTGGGTAGCGATCATGGGGGCCACGAGCTGAAGCAGGAGCTGATTCGTGCACTACATGCGGCTGGCTACAGTCTGGCGGATGTGGGCTGTCACAACAAGGATGCCGTCGATTATCCGGATTACGCGGCCCAAGTAGCTGCCTGGGTGGCCGGTGGAAAGGCGTCTCGCGGGATCATGATTGATACCATTGGTGTCGCCTCCGCCATGTGCTGCAACAAGGTGCCTGGCGTACGCGCCGCTTGCTGTGAGAGCACAACCAGCGCTCTAAGCAGTCGGCGTCACAACAATGCCAATGTACTCACCATGGGGGCACGAATTCTTGCGCCCGAAGAGGCAGTAAAGCTGATGCTCGCCTGGTTGGCTGAACCCTACGACGGCGGCCGTCACCAGGCTCGTGTGGACAAGATGATGGATCTGGAAGGCGTCCGCCTTGGGCGCAACCGGCGTCAGTTCTAGATCACGGCAGCGTTACAGGTCCTCGCGCAAGTCCAGCAAGGGCAGCTCATTGGCAAGTGCAATGCAGATCTTGTCCAAGGTACGTGTCGCCTTGTCCAGATCATCGCCCAGATGAACCACCAGCTCCTCCCTGCCTTTCACAAACAGACCGAAGGAGTCGCTGTGCATGATCGGGCGCAGTTGGATGGATTCCAGGCGCGCAGAATTGACACTCAAAAGCTTGTGGTCCGAGGTACGCAGCCACATGACTTTCTCCTTGCAAGTTGAGAATGATGAAATTCAATACCCGGGTCTAAAACATGATCGTGGTGCGGGCGAAAAACATCGGCATTGAGCCGTTTGACACTTTCTAGTGATATGGATAAATTAAATATTTACAAGGCACTTGGCGCCAGAAAAATCGCCCTTTGGTTGCCAATTGTCTGCTTGTTGCTCTACAGCACTACGGGAGTGAGTATGGCCCAAGGGCAGAAAATGAAGTCACTCGACACCACAAGTGGAATTCAGGTCCAGTCGCGTCCGGTACTTCGCATTGCGTTGGCCCAGGAACTGCATAAGATTGAGTTTCGCCTCGTCGGCCGCTTCGATATCCTTTCGTTGAACGGCGACAGCCTGTTGACCGGAATCAGTGACGATTGTCGGTGGATGGCCCGAGTGCTCGAAAGCACTCCTGCACGCATGGTGCACAGTGTGCTGGTGGGTAGTTTTGCCGATGAGGCAAATGCCAAAGCGCTCTGCAAGGAGTTACTCGCCGACGGCTTTGAAGCCGAAGTGCGTGCCATCGGCTGTCCAGTGGTGTTCTCGTCCGGGTTCAGTGTGAACAACAGCCGCTTTCGCGTCATCGTTGGCAGCTTTGCCACCGAAGAAGAAGCGCGCGAGCACATGACCCACCTGCGCAACACCTATCGTGCGCGCGTTGTCGCCGTACGCGTAGAAGAGCCCAAGGGCATGGTGGAGTTCACCGACGAGGACTTCGGCCGTCTGCGCGAAGTCTCCCGCGGCTTCCGCCTTGTGCCGCGCAGCGAAGAGGCACAGGTTGAGCTCTTTCGTCTGCCCGTCGACCGCATTCCCGGCTCGCCTCAGGAGGACCGCAGTTTTGTCGGCGAGCTGGAGTTCCTGGTGGACAACAGCGGCAAGCTGACGGTGGTCAACGAAGTCTACATCGATACCTACCTGCGCGGTGTGCTGCCTGCTGAACTGGATACGCGTTTTCCGCTTGAAGCTCACAAGGCTCAGGCGGTGGCGGCCCGCAGTATTGTACTAAGCATGCTGGGCATGAAGCACATGTCCGACGATTTCGACTTCTGCGCCGGCACTCACTGCCAGGCCTACAGCGGTATCACGCACCTGGCCGAAGTCACTGACCAGGCTGTGGAGGCGACCACCGGTGAGGTTCTCATCTGGCGCAAGAAGATATGCGATGCGGTGTATCACGCCTGCTGTGGCGGACATGGCGAGCACAAGGAAAACATCTGGACGACGCCGCCGGAACAGGTGCTGCGGGGCCGTCCCGACATGACCGACTATCGCCGCAGGAAATTCAAACTCGACCTGAGCAAGGAAGTCGATTTCCGCGAATGGGTGCTGGACTCGCCCGAATCCTGGTGCAATATCCTGGACCCCGAGCACCCGGTACTGACGGAGCGCTCGCGCAAGTACTTTCGCTGGAAAGAGATTCACAGTCGCCGCGAGATGGAGGAGATCATCCGCGAGAAGACCGGTGTCGATGTAGGTACTCTTTTCGATATCGTTACCGTACAGCGCGGGGTTTCCGGCCGCATCATCGAGCTGGAGATCATCGGCAGTCGGCGGAATTTGCGTCTGCAGAAAGAGCTCAACATCCGGCGCGCGCTTTCACGCGGGCAGCTTTTCTCAAGCGCTTTCACCGTTCTGGCGGAAATGGACCCCGACGGCGTCCCCGAGAGCTTCACGCTGGTGGGCGCTGGCCACGGTCACGGTGTGGGCATGTGCCAGGTAGGCGCTGTGCAAATGGCGCATTCGGGCAACGACTACACAGAAATCTTGAAGCACTACTATCCCGGGACCTCGCTTGAGAAGGTCTTTGGCGACGAATAACCAGGAGTCCCACGTGAACCTGCAGATCAGCGATGTACGGCGCATGCAGAAAGAGAATGCCGAGAGATTGGACCATCTCTGGGGGTCTCTTTGACTACGAAGGCAAGAGCGCGCGACGTCAGGAGTTGGAAGCCCTGAGCCTGGCGCCCGATTTCTGGAACGATCCCGAACGGGCGCGCAAGGTATTGAAGGAAGCCAACGAACTGGCGCAGATGGTCGAGAAGCTGGCGCAGGTCAAAGGCGACAATGACGATCTGGTGGAGCTGCTTTCACTCTCCGAAGAGGACGAGCTGGAGGAGCTTCTGCAGCTCGCCGAGCGCGTGCGTGACGCGCTGGACACCCTCGAGTTCGCCACCATGCTTTGTGGCCCCGACGATCACCGCAATGCCATTCTCACCGTGCACCCAGGCGCTGGCGGCACCGAGTCCGAAGATTGGGCCGGTATGCTGGCACGCATGTTCCGCGCCTTCTGTGTGCGCAAGGGCTACAAGGTCACGGAGCTGGACGAGCAGCCCGGCGAGCAGGCGGGCATCAAGAGCGCCAGCTACGAAGTGCGCGGCGAGAACGTCTTTGGCACACTGCGCAGCGAGATCGGCGTGCACCGGTTGGTGCGCATTTCGCCCTTCGACAGCCAGTCGCGGCGTCACACCAGTTTTGCCTCGGTGTTCCTCTATCCCGAAATCGACGATGACAACGCCGAGATCGAGATCGACCCCAACGATCTGCGCGTTGACACCTACCGCGCCAGCGGTGCCGGTGGACAGCACGTCAATAAAACCGACAGCGCCGTGCGTATCACGCACCTGCCCTCGGGCATTGTGGTACAAAGCCAGGCGGAGCGCAGCCAGACGCGCAACCGTGCCTTTGCCATGAAAATGCTGCTGGCCCGTTTGTATGCCAAGAAGCGAGAAGAAGAAGCCGCCAAACGCGCCGAGTTGGAAGGCGGCAAAATGGATAATGCCTGGGGAAGCCAGATCCGCAGCTATGTGCTGCACCCCTACAATATGGTCAAGGATCACCGGACCGGTGTGGAGACCAGTGATACAACCGGTGTGCTCAATGGCGAGTTGGATGCCTTCATTCGCGGCTTCCTGCTTCATCCCGAGCTGAACCGGCCCCCTGCAAGACCCCTCTAGAGAAAGCGAGACACCATGAGCGTCAAGCGACCCGCCGGCAAGCTGCCGCCGGTCATCCGCCAACGATATGAGAAGCTGGATCGTCTGGAAGAACTGAGTATTGATGCCTGGCCAGTCGGATTTCAGCGCAGCCACCGCATCGCGGATGTTCTTGCCGATTTCGAACAGCACCAGGGAAGTTCTGAAGTTCTGTGCGTTGCAGGGAGGCTGATGGCTTTCCGACGCATGGGCAAGGTAACATTTGCCGAACTCGCCGATTTCGACGGACGCATTCAACTCTACTTCCAGCGCGACAGCCTGGGTGACGATACCTACGATATCGTGAAGCTCTTTGACATCGGCGACATGGTAGGCATTAGTGGCAAGGCTTTTGTGACCAAGACCGGTGAGCGCTCCCTGGATGTCAGTGCTGCGGTGCTGCTGGCCAAGAACCTGCAGCCCCTGCCCGTCACCAAGGAGAAGGATGGCCAGCTCTTTGACGAGTTCAGTGACAAGGAGCAGCGCTACCGTCAACGCTACATCGACTTGATCGTCAACCCCAATGTGCGTGATACATTTGTGCGCCGCAGTCGCATCATCAGCATGATCCGCGACTTCCTGCAGCAGCAGAGTTTTCTGGAAGTGGATACGCCCATTCTGCAGCCCCTCTACGGTGGAGCTGCGGCCCGGCCCTTTGTGACACATCACAACGCGCTGGATATGACGCTGTATCTGCGTATTGCCAACGAGCTGTACCTCAAGCGGCTGATCGTCGGCGGCTTTGAGCGCGTCTTTGAGTTTGCACGCGATTTCCGCAACGAGGGCATGGATCGTTTTCACAACCCCGAATTCACCCAGGTCGAACTCTACGCCGCCTACGAAGACTACACCTTCATGATGAACCTGATGGAGCAACTGCTGGCGCATCTGGCCCAGGAACTCTACGGCTCCACGCGTGTGACTCTTGGCGGACACGAGATCGAGCTGAAAGCACCGTGGCGGCGCGCGCGTCTGATGGATCTACTGAAGGAAGCCACCGGCGAGGACCTGCTGGAAATGGATGTGCCCGAGCTGCGCAACGTGGCGGAGAAGCATCATATCGAGGTGGATCCCGGCTGGGATCGCCCCAAGTTGTGGGACGAACTCTTTGGCGAGCTGGTGGAGCCCAAGCTTATTCAGCCCACCTTCGTGACCGACTATCCGGTGGAGCTGAGTCCGCTGGCGCGTCGTCATCGCGAAGATTCGCGTCTGGTGGAGCGCTTCGAGGCCGTCGTAGCCGGCAAGGAGTTGTGCAACAGCTTCACCGAGCTCAACGATCCTCTTGACCAGCGCCAGCGTTTCGAAGCGCAGGTTCGCATGGTTGAGGGGGGTGACGATGAAGCGCATCCGCTGGATGAGGATTTCCTGAAGGCACTCGAAGTGGGCATGCCTCCGACGGCGGGATTGGGGATCGGCATTGACCGACTGGTCATGCTGCTTACGGGCAGCGAGAGCATTCGTGACGTGATTCTCTTTCCCACCATGCGACCGCAGACTTCGGATCCTTCATGAACTGGGAAGTCCGGGTAGCGCTGCGGCATTTGCGTAGCCAGCACCATCTGGGATTTATCAGTGTGGTGACCTGGTTCTCGGTGCTGGGAATCACCATCGGCACAGCGGCTTTGATCATTGTGCTGGCGGTAATGAGCGGTTTCGAGACCGAGGTGCGCAGTCGTATTATTGGTCTGGACGCGCATCTGCGCATTCGTTCGTATCACGACCAGGGCATGGCGAATCCGGCGGCGATCATGGACACGCTGCGGGACATTCCGCAGATCACCGGCATGGCTCCCTATATCATCGACAAGGGCATGCTGCGTCACGGCACTCACACTGAGGGTGTTGTGATACGCGGCGTTGATCCTTCGACAATGAACAGCGTCATGCCATTGGACGAGTACCTGCTGGCGGGTAACAGTGAGTTCAGCGCAGAGGAGGAGGGCGGTCTGCCCGGTCTGCTGCTGGGGCGCTATCTGGCTGCCGCAGTGAGTGCGATTCCCGGTGATACATTGATGCTGATTTCCCCCAAGGGGATCGTCTCGGCTTTCAGTCAGCCCGTGGTCAAGCGTTTTGTATTACGCGGCATTTTTGAAATGGGCATCTACGAGTTTGACGATGCCATCGCCCTCATCGGTCTGCAGGAAGCACAGAGCCTGCTGCGAATGGGCGATCGCGTGAGCGGAATCGAAGTGCGTTTGCATCACATGGAAGAAGCCGGCCGGGTCAAGCAGGACGTGATGAGCCGACTGGATTATCCCTACGCCGCCTGGACCTGGTTCGAGATGCACAAGAACCTTTTCAGCATGATGAAGCTCGAGAAGTGGATGATGTTCATCATGCTCAGCCTCATCGTGCTTGTGGCCGCATTCAACATCATCAGTACGCTGACGATGGTGACCATGGAGAAGCGCAGAGGCATTGGCATTCTGAAAGCGATGGGCGCGGACAGCCGCTCCATTGCACGCATCTTCGTGTACGAAGGCCTAATGCTGGGTGTGGGTGGAACCCTGACCGGCGCCATCATCGGCATCGGCATCTGCGCCATCCAGTTGCGCTGGCAGATTCTGCGTTTACCGCCGGACGTGTACTTCATCAGTGTGTTCCCGGTGGATCTGCGCTGGGCGGACATTCTGGTCATCGTGGCGGCTGCGCTGGTCATCAGTTTGGTGGCGGCGGTGTATCCCGCGCGTCGGGCAGCGGCGCTGCATCCGGTGGAGGCGATTCGACATGACAACTGAGCCTCTGCTGAAAACCGAAGGCCTCTGCAAACGCTTCCGACATCATCGTGGTGTGGTGAATGTGCTGCAGGATGTCGAGTTGACGGTGACTGCCGGCGAGATCGTGGCGATCATCGGACGTTCGGGTGCCGGTAAAAGTACGCTGCTGCATGTGCTGGGTGGTTTGGACGCCCCCAGCGCAGGACGCGTTCTGCTGCAGGGCAGGGATTTGTATCACATGAGTGATCGCGCCCGTTCACGTCAACGGGCCCGGACCCTTGGATTTGTCTTTCAAGCCTACTATCTGCTTCCCGAATTCACTGCGCTCGAAAACGTGATCATGGCAGGCCTGATTGCAGGTATGTCTGAGCACGAGGCCACGGCACGTGCGAGCGAGCTTCTGCGCAGCATCGGGTTGGGAAGTCGGCTGGATCACCGTCCTGCGGAGCTTTCCGGAGGAGAAAGCCAACGCGTCGGCATTGCCCGCGCGCTGGTGAACCGTCCAGCCATTGTGTTCGCCGATGAACCGACAGGAAACCTCGATCGCCAAGGTGCGGAAGGGGTTTTGGAAGAAATGTCGCGGATCGTGCGTCAGGACGGTGGCAGTCTGGTACTTGTGACACACGATCTGCAGGTTAGTGCTGTGGCTGACCGGGTGCTGACCATGGATGATGGTCGAATCAGCGGATAACGCCCCGATGGGGCATGTGGAGGTGTCCGATGATTTGCCAGTGCTGTCATGATGCGCCCGCCACGGTTGAACGTGGGCGGGGAGCGCATCGGATTCGGCTCTGCTATCGTTGTTTGTCCCGTTCGGGTTTGCATCACCTGGGCGACTGGAGCCTGCTGCCGCAGGATTCCTTCGTCGAGCTGAAGTGCCCCGAATGCGGACTGACCGGCTACGAGTTCAGTCTGGAAGGACGGTTGGGATGTCCTCACTGCCGTGAGACATTTGCCACCGCGCTTGAAGCTCTGCTGCACGCGGCTGCCAAAGCCATTGGTGCGGTGGGAACTCCGGGAGGGCGTATGCCGCAGGAAGTGGATCTTTCTTTGGCGTTGCTACTGGAGGATTATGAACTCGCCGCCCGTATCCGGGATGAACTGGCTTCCCGAGGATCACCACCAGATACGGAACCATGAACCTGAATGAATTGATGCAACACCTGGTCGGACGACGTCCTGCCTGGTGTCCCGGCGACGCCGACATTCTGTTGATGGGCAGAATGGCGGTAGCTGTCAATCTGGCCGAACGGCCCTTTCCCGCGCGCATGACCCCCGAACAGCGAACGGAGCTTCTACGCACATTGCTTGCGGACGAAGCGCTTTGCGGCAATCTGGCGCATCGCATTCCACCCGACCGCCCCGGCGTGCAGGAGCTGGAGTTTCTCGCGGAGCGCTGGATTCTGGAGCCCGCACAGCATCGTGGAACAGAAGAGCTGCTGCTGCTGGCTGCCGATGAGTCCCGCGGTCTGTTGTTGCTTGGTCACGACCATCTGCGCTACACGGCACTGGGGCAAGCTGCAGAATTGCGCAGCGCGCTGGACGATCTGGAGGCCCGGCTGGAGAATCTGCGTCGTGATCCAGGCCTGGCGCGTAGCAGTCAGGGCGAGCGGCTGGGTTCCAGTCCTTTCCTGTGCGGCAGCGGCACGCTGGTCACCCTCGTACTACATCTGCCCGGTTTGGCCTGGTGGGGCAAGTTGGAGGAGCAGCTCGACCCCCTCTACGATGAGGGCCTGAGTTACCGCACCTGGCAGGAAGGCTTCGGCGATTTTCTAGTGTTGGAGAACATCGACACCCGCGCCGAGACCGATCCGCGCCAGACCCTGGAACGCCTGCTGGCTGCACTGGATCGCCTGCGTTTGGTGGAGCAGCAATGTCGCCGGGACATTCTGCAGCATCGGGCACCGGAGCTTGAGGATCGCGTGCGCCGCGCGTGGAGCCTGTGTCGCGAAGCACGACTGATGGGCTATCCCGAGTTTGTCGAGCACGCTTCTTTCTTGCGCTTGGGCCGCCTGATGGGCTTGCAGGATGAGGCTCATCCGCTGCCCGAGTTGCTGCATGATGTGACACCGCTGCTGCTGGATTTGTCACCTGCGCAGGTTCGCTTACGCCTTGGGCAGGAGCTGGATGGTCGTCAGTTGGCGGCCGGGCGCGCCGAGTTGCTGCGCCAGCATCTGAATCAGGGCGCTTCCCGCTAAACGTGTATCACAGCTTTACAGGACTCACCTAGCATTCTATTTACTGAAGCTATTCGGTTGTATGCCTTGTTTGGATACCAAATGCAGACCATCATGCTTGAGATCTCGCCTTGGCTATCCCTTGCAATGCGGCCCCATTTCTATTTGTAACAGAACGCGATTATGTTTTGTGATAACAAGTACTTCTTGCTGGAGGAGACGGAAATTGTTAGCATCGCATTAGACGCACATTATAAGACTTCTGGGGGTTAGCATGAATTCACCACGCACGGCCCGATCTTCCCGTTATACAGAAGCGGCTGGTTCCAGATCTCTCATCGTGTTGGCTTTACCCCTTGCAGGGATTCTGCTGAGTCAGCCTCTGTTCGCACAGGATCTGGTGGTGTTACCGGAACAGCAGTATTGCATCGATCATGAATTGCACCTAGTCGTTTGCAACGTCCCTGTGGGCCGCATCAATCAGGAGCATCTAGCCGGTATTAACAGTGTTCACATGGATGCCGCCTATGCTTTTGACGAGCCTGTTGAGGAGTTGCAGACAGGCCGCGCCTACACGATTCATCACCCAGAGAATGGGCGCGAATACACTCTCTACTTCAGCGCACTGCCTTTGATGCGCATCGAGTGCGAGTACGAAATTGTCGATGAGCCGCGAGTGGAGGCGCGTTTCCATCTGGTGGAGCTGGACGAAACCCAGGTTCACAGCGCCATTGGCATCGAGCTGCATGGCTTCTCTTCCTTGGCATATCCGAAGAAATCCTACCGCATTGAGTTTCTTGAAGAAGAAGGGGATGACGAGACCCAAGATGTTGCCTTGCTGGATATGCGAGAGGACGACGACTGGGTACTGAATGCCATGTGGACCGAGCCGCTTCGCATGCGCAACAAAGTCTGTCACGAGTTGTGGCGACGTATTCATATCCCCGCTTACCTTGAGCAGGAGCCGGAAGCTCAAAGCGGAGTGCGATCCGAGTATGCCGAGCTCTTTCTCAACGGCGAATACCGCGGACTCTACCTGGTATGCGAACGAGTGGATCGTAAGCTGCTGAAACTGAAGAAGCACAATGGCAACATTCGCGGCGAGTTGTACAAAGGCTACGGCTATGGTGCCACTACCTTCTACTCGCTGCCGGATTTTGACAACGACAGCCTACTGTGGGGCGGCTTTGAGTGGATCCATCCCGAAGAGGAAATCGACTGGAGTAATCTGTATGAGGCCGTTCGCTTCGTGCACACCTCTCCTGAGTTTGACGAGCATTACGCCCAGTATTTCTGCGTGGAGAATGCACTCGACTACTTCCTCTACGTGAATGTGATACGCGGCGTGGACAACTGGGCCAAGAACACTTACCTGGCAAAGTACAATCAGGGTTGGCCCTACTTCTACGTTCCCTGGGATCTGGATGGCACTTTTGGATCCTGGTACACTGGCGAGCGTGATCCAGAGACTGCTGGCATGATTTCGAACTATCTCTTTTGCAGGCTCTACGAAGATTGTACCGACGGCGGCTACAACGATCTGCTGCAGGAACGCTGGGCTGAATTACGGGTGAGCGCACTGCGCGAAGATAGTCTGCTGGCGCTGGTGGACGAAGCCGCCGATCTGCTGGATGCAAGTGGCGTCTACGAGCGCGAGTTTGCGCGCTGGCCGAATTCGCCCCACGGTGTGAATGATCTGGGCTACATGGAGGACTGGATCACTGAACGTCTGGGAGTGCTGGACACATACTTCTACGAAGACTGTGGTCCCGTTGCGGTGGAGAAAAAGCAGCCGCGCGCGGATCGAGTCCAGTTTGACTTTGGCCCGAATCCCGCCCGTAGTAGCCTCAGTTTCAGCACAGCCAGCAGGCAGCAGACCCACGTTCATCTCTATGACTTATGCGGTCGGCTTGTGTATCATGGAGTCCTTCCGGAGGGCAGTGGCCAGCTTGAGTTTGGTCGGCTAAGTACCGGAATGTATCTGCTGCAGGCTTTTCAGAATGGCAGCTGTATTGGCGTCAACAAGATGATGGTGCTGCGTTAGGAGTCAGTGCCGGGTTGGTTTTGCGAACCACATTAGAGTAGAAACACAACGGGCGCCCGTGGGCGCCCGTTTGCATTGGATCAGTTCGATTTAGTAGCCGTACTAGCGAGCACGTCCAGCCTGACCTCCCGTGGAGGCCGTCTGCAATCTACTACCACCCACAGCCACTACCCGTAGGAAGCCGATGCAATCCTGCGAAGCCGGTGTGAGCGTGTATTCCGTACCCGTCGTCGTCGCAACCAATGTTGTTTCATTGGGAAGGAAGCCCTGCTCGCTGCCCATATGAATCTCGAAGCCGCTGACCAGGGTCGGCGCAGGATTCGTCCAGCTCAGCAGCACGTCGCTGCCGCTGGCCTGGGCCACCAGGTCCACGATTGCGGGAATCTCCTGCACGCCTTCGCCCAGCGCGCCCATCAGCACGTCACAGCTATTGTTTTCGGGCAGGCAGGGAGAAGCAGGTAGTAGGTGCAGGTCGTTCGGTGCGTCCACAAAGAGCGGGTTTGCACAGAGATTGCCGTTGACGCCCACGAAGGGGGCCAGGACGCCCGTCCAGTCGGCAGAGTTGCCGTAGATGTCGGTGCAGGAAACAGCCAGCGTACCACTTGTGCTCAACGGGCAACTCATCCCTGCATTTCCAGCGATCAGGCAGTTGACCAAACTCATGCCGGTATTGCTGTAGATGGCGCGTGGAGATGTTTCACCACCAGTGACTTCATTTCCGTAGATGGTGCAATTGCTAAGCTCACATGAATAGGAGCGAATGACGAATCCGTCACACGCGATAGGATCCCATGGCTGGCTTTCCACAGAGTGCGAGTGGATCAGGCAGCTTTCCGCTTCCACATTGCCGGTGCAGTAAACCGCCAGGCCCTCGATGACCGAGAGATCATCGGCGCTGCCAGTGCTGTTTCCGAAAATCCTGCATCCGGTCAGCCGCACATCGCTGGTGCAATACACCGCGGCACCACGTGAGACGTACAATCCTCCGTACTCACCCGGTTGAGCGTGGTTATTGTCCAGCACGCAATTGGTGAGGACCAGTTCACTGGAGCTGAAGATGCCAGCACCGGCTGCGATTGAGTTGTTGCCATGAATCTGGTCTGTTCCCGGCACTGCGAGCGAAGCAGAAATACGGGAATCCACTACGCGTAGCGGCCTCGCTGTGTAGATGGCTCCTCCCTGCGCATCCTGGTCAACTCCCTCGGCGGTCGAGTTGTAGAAGCGGCAACCTGTCAACTCTGCGGAAGCCATCGAATCCGTCTCCGCGGCTCGTGCCAAGTACAGGGCACCGCCAAAGGCCGATTGCCAGTAATAATCGTGGACCTCATGACTGAATACCAAGTCACCATGGGCCGTGTTGTTGTACCAGACGCAGTTCTCGGCGTAGAAATAATGTCCACTGAAGTACACCGAGCCACCGCATGGGGTCGCAAGTGGGTTCGAATCAGTTCGGAGTCCATTCTTCAGAGTCAGGTTAATCAGCAACAGACTGTCTGCATATGCGCGGACATGGCTGCTGTGCCACTCGGCATCGATCACCACGGCAGCCGAATCCGCCGACTCGCCACGAATAGTCACCGAGTGGTTCGTATAGAGGTTATTACTATAGTAAGTGCCCGCAGCTAGCAGGATGATATCGCCTTCCGCAGATGCCTGTAAGGCTGCACCGATGCTGGCATATTCGGCAGGAACGCGAAGCACATGCCCGTTTGCTCCGGAACGTTCTACCGCGTTGGACAATGAACTGACATTACCTGCCTGGTCTTTCACTTCGATGGCGAACCAGTATGCAATCCCGTCCACAAGACCCGTCACGCTTGTTTGGGTGGTGGCCACCAATGCCAGAGCCGGATCATCGACCTCAGACCAGACACGATCGCTGGCATCAATCGTGGCGTCGTTGGAAACCCAGATCTTGTAGGTGGAGAAGTCACTGGCCGAAGAGGAAGTGAATTGCAGATCTACACTGCTACCATGGTCGGCCATTAGGCTGAGGCTGACCGCATCCGGCGCCACACGATCGATGTGCATCAGGATGCTTGCATAGTTCAGGCTGGTTTCGGCTGTCGTGTGGGCACCGAACTCTACTTCAATGTCGCTCTCCGTCACCTCGCCAAGATAGGTCAGCGCTTCGTCGATGCGAATACTGAAGTCACTGGTGTAGCCGCTGAGACTGACCCACTGCTCCCGGGCATCGGTATCGAAGCCGTCCCCGTCGTAATCTACCCGCATGCACAGGGAAGAGGCATCCACTTCGTCATCTGTCGTTGAAGAAACGGTAATGGCAACGCCATCATCGCCAGTAACAACCGGCAGACCGTTCTCGCTGTAAGGGAAAGGTGAGGTGAATTCGATACAGCTGGCGACTCCACAGGTTTGGGGTAGAGCGCCAATGAGCTCGCCGCAACTGTTGTTTTCAGGCAGGCAGGGAGAGGCTTCCTGCAAGCCAAACTCGTACGCGGGGGCATTGCAGAAAGCCGGATTCAGGCTGACGTTGCCGTTGATGCCCTCAAAGGCGTTCAACGATCCAGTCCAGTTGCCCAGTGTATTGTTGTAGCTATCCGTGCAGGAAACACTTGTGGTGCCCTCGCAATAGGCGATACTGTCCAGATTTGCTGTGAAGATACAGCCTTGAATGTCCAGGGTGTTATCTGCGTGTATCAGCAGAACCGGACCTGAATCTAGGCTGAAGGTGGAGTTGTTATAGAATGTGCTGGATGAAAGACTAAGCGCTGGGGCGCACAGTAAGCTTCCATTTATAGAGCTTGATCCACCAGACTGATTACCCGCAAACGTGCATCCGCTAACTGTGATCTGCGTAGAGCTTCGTGCTACTTCTCCCGTAATAAGCCCCGAAGTGGGATGAATTGCGATGTTGTCGATGAAGACACAATTGGAATAGGTTTGGGGGCCGGGAGAAACAGCGACACTCGTTGCTTGTGCAGGCAACCATAAAGTAGTGGTGTTGTAGCCGGGATTGGCTGCATTGTTCATGAAAATGCAGGATGTAGCGTTGATTGTACTGGCGCGAAGCGCCCCTGCAGAACAGTTATCCAGAGGCATTCCCGCGTCAGACTCAACGCTATTGCTGTAGAATCGGCTGTTCTCGAGTACTACGGGTCCCTGAGAGTAGAGGGCTCCGCCTAGCTGACTGCGTGTTTCTTCCATTCCTTCGGCGCAAAATCCGCCACAGGTAATGGCGTTTGAATGAAATGCGCAATCGGAAAGTGTTGCAAGCTGACTACCAGTAATCAATAGAGCACCACCGTATGCGGAATGAGGAGTGCAGGAGAAATAAAAATTCGTTGCATCCGAGTAGCCCTCATTGCCCACAAAGTCACAGTTCCTTATCACCAGGGGTGAGTTGCTTACAAAGATGGAGCCACCGCCGAGGCGCATTAAACCGTTGATCAGACATAGATTTTCAAAACGAACACCTGAGGCAATATTGGGAGCAGTGAAGTGGCGACCTACGCTGTTTGCGTCAATCACAACTCCACCTGAATCGGCAATTGCGCCGCGAAAGATCAGGGGATGTGGAATGATGATGTCGTGTTCGTTGTATGTCCCGGCAGCAATCTCAATTGTAGTACCCGGACTTGAGGCATCAACGGCTTCGCCAATGGTAGCGAACTCGCTCGGGACGTGGAGGACAGTACTGCCAACCGCCACGAAGTAGTAGACCGGGTTTGAGCACTCACTGGCATTGCCTACCTGATCCAGAACCTGAATTGTGAACCAGTACTCTTCTTCCAATACAAGGCCGCTAACGGTCGTTTGAGTTGTTGACGAGATGCCCAGCGCGGGATCCTCGTTAATGGACCAGACACGGTCCTGATCGTCGAAGAGGGAATCATCTGAGACCAGGATTCGATAGGCTGCAAAATCCGCTGCTGTTGAGCTGTCGAAGCCAATGGTAACACTGACAACCTGGTTGCTGATCAAAGCGAGGGTCACAGCAGCTGGCGCGATCCGGTCTACATGCAGGTTGATGCTGGTCGTGAAGGTCTGCGCAAAGCCCACCAGACTGGCACTGATTTCCACCTCAACATCGCTCTCGCTGATTTCCTCTAAGTAAGTCAGCTGTTCCACTACTCGAATGCTGTCGGCGCTGGTGTATCCTGTCAGAGCATACCACTGCTCGCGAGGATCTGCATCGAAGCCATCGCCGTCGTAGTCCACGCGCATTTGCAGGGATGCGCCATCGACTTGGAAACCACTAGGGCTACTAATAGTAACGGCTATCCCTTCATCGCCTGTTGTGGCAGGCGTTCCAGTTTCGCTGCAGGGGAAAGGATCGCTGAACACGATTTCCACATTGGAGGCACAGTTTTCGGGCCAGGCACCCATCAAGACGCCGCAACTGTTGTTCGCAGGCAGGCAAGGCGAATGCGCTTGCAGACCCAGCTCCCCTGCTTCAGGATCGCAGAAGGCGGGATTGGCGCTGATGTTGCCGTCTACGCCTGCAAAGGCAGCGAGTTCATCGCTCCAGTCGCCTGCAGTATTACCGCAGATATTGGTGCAATCCACATCCAGGCTGGCACCGCTTTCCAGCAGAGCGGGGGCATCGGCATTGCCCGAAATCAGACAGTTTTCGATCTGCATGCTGCTACTCGCATAAGCGAGGACTTCCGGGTAACCATCACTCGTTAGGCTGCTGTTATTGTGAAGTGTGCAGGACGTCAGGCTAAGGTTGCTGGCATGAAACAGCGAGCCGCCATCGTTTCTGCCCGCACCCCAGAAGGTTGAGACATTGCCGGAGAAGGTATTGCCCTCGCATGAGATGTCCGTCTCGCTGAATAGCAGAGAGCCAAAGTAGTTACTTCCAGCGGGAGGATTGATGTTATCCAGGAATTGGCAATAGATCCACTCCTGCTCCCCTGAGGTGTATGCTATACTGCCCTTTGAGGCGGTCCAATAGCCATCTGAATTGAGAAAGCAGTTTCTGAACACACAATCGTTTGCAGTAATGGTTGCTGCGTAGATGACACCACCATGAGCTCCACCATCGGTGCCATCACGGACCAACGAGCATTCGTCAAAGCGGCAGCTTTCGAGGGAGACTGCTCCATCTGTGCAGATGGAGCCGCCATGTTGGTAGACGGTTCTCACTCCTGTTAGGTAGTCCATTTCGATGCTGCACCGATGAAAGGCGCATTCCGCAAACTGGAGTTCGGCAGCGCCTTCGGAATAGATAGCTCCACCGTATGCCGAGTAGTTGTTGCCGTTGTCGTAAAGTGCGTGGTTGTCCACGAACCAGCAGTTTATGGCTCTCAGATCTGTGTTTGCGAGGAAGAGGCTTCCACCCTGCCCATAGAGCGCATAGTCAGCGGACTGCTCGCCGTTGATTAGTGTCAGGTTCTCAATCGTGATCCCTGCGGGTAGGTTTTCCGCCGAGAAGTGACGTCCCTGCGCCTGAGCGTTGATCACAACGGCTCCGGAATCCGCAACAGCACCACGAATTGTCAGAGATACGTAGAGCGGGATATCGTGCTCGTTGTAGCTGTCTGCCGCAAGTTCGATGATATCACCAGATGCTGCGGCAGCAGCTGCGGCTGCAATACTGGGATACTCTGATGGTACCAGTAGAAGGCCGTCGCTTTCCACAAGGCTCAAGCGAGAGCCCATATCCAGATTGCAGGAGTTGTTCGCTGCCTGACAGGGAGAAGTGGGCTGAACGCCGAAATCGTTCGTGGTCGGATTATTGAAAAGCGGATCCTCGCTAAGATTGCCGTTCACACTGCCAAGTCCGGCAAATGATCCTGTCCAGTCGCCAAAGCTGTTGTCATAGACATCCGTGCAGGAGGCGCTGACACTGCCCGCGTAGACGGGAGCGTCGGTGTTGAAGGCGAAGATGCTTGTTTCCAGATCGAGGTTGTTGAGCATGTATACGGCCACTCGCGGAACGTCCTGGGAAGCTCCACTGATGGCACTGGCATTACCATAGAAAGTGCAGTTGGAGAGCTCGCCATCCACGGCACGAATGGCGCTACCGCCACGATCACCTATGACCGAGCGGAAGTAGGTGTTGTTGTTGGCAAAGACACAGTTACCCGCACTAAAAGTAGCCTCGCCCCAGAGGGCGGAGCCGTCGATGTGGCCGTAGGGGGTTGCCGTAGAGGTGAAATCGTTGTCCAGAAACGCACAGTCCTGCCAGCTCTGGTTGCCGGAGCAGCAAACGGCGCTTCCCTGTGCTGCCAGGTAAGTGCCGCCATGCAATTGCATCTGATTGCCCGTAAACTGGCAGTCGGTGGCAGTGATACTGCCAGCGGAAAGTGCACCACCCTTGGCTGTATCGCTATCGCCTGTCAGATAGAGATAGTTGTCTTCAAAGCTGCAGGATTCCATTTCAAGAGCGCCATCAACCGCAAGGGCGCCACCGCTGCGAAAGAGGGTGCCGGGGGTGGCATTGCCGGGATTACCTGTAATGCCATTGCCCTCGAAATGGCAATTGTCCAGGCGTGCCGTTCCCGTGCCGGTCACGAAGACCGCACCGCCGGAAGCAGGCACCATGTCGATGGTTCTGGAACTGGCGTAGCGGGCTTGCACCAGGTTGTTCACAAACCAGCAATGGCTGGCGGAGAAGTCCGTGTCGACCAATAAGACGGCACCGCCACCATCGCCGTGGGCTGGATAGCTCTCATTGTGCATGGCGACGCCATTTTGCAAAGTGAGGTTTTCCAGGCGCAGGCTGTCCACACCGAAGGCATGAAAAAGCGCCGCCGAGGAGGCATCCAGCGTCACCGCACCTTGATTGGGAAGCGAGCCACGAATCTCGATGGCGGCTTCCACCTGAATCCCGCTTTCGTAGTAGGTACCAGGTGCGATTTCTACGGTATCACCATCACTTGCTGCAGCCACGGCTGCAGCGATCGTACTGTACTCGCTGGGCACGTGGAGTGTGCTTTGGGCAACTGCAAGCATCGGCAGAAGCGTGCAGCTTAGCCCAAGGGCAAACAAGGATTCACGAAAACTGTGCATCGTAACCTCTCCTGGCATGTTGAGTAAGCTCTTAGTTGGGCGGAAACATCGTGAGAGTAACGTAAAACTGTGTACTTGTCAACGAGATTCGAACTTGAAATAAATTCAATGATTTAGCTTTGTGTAAAGGGGCATTCGGCGAGTGTCCTACTCGAACGCAGCGATCGCGCATATGTGTTTTGATTAACCGTACTGTTGTACAGGACTATGGAAAAGCCCCGCCCAGAATGTGGGGCGGGGCTTGTGATACAGAAACTCTGCCGTCGGTCAGATTATCTAGCGCTAACAGCAATTACACGGAGGAAACCGATGCAGTCCGGGGATCCCGGCGAGTACGTGTACTGAGTTCCACTGACAATGGCCACCAGATTCGACGCATCGGGTACGAAGTCCTGCGTCGCACCAAGATGAACCTGGAACTCGCTCACCAACGCAGGAGCAGGGTTGCTCCAGCTTAGCTGAACTCCTGTCTCAGTCCAAAGAGCTACCAGATCCGTGATGGCCGGAATGACCTGGCAAGTACCACTTGCGCCTAGCGCTCCCATCAGCACGCCACAACTGTTGTTTGTCGGCAGGCAGGGCGAGCTTGTCTGTAAATGCAGATCATCGGGTGCATTCACGTACAGCGGATCCACCGACAAATTGCCGTTGATCGAGGCAAAAGGAGCCAGATCACCGGTCCAGTCGGAGAAGTTGCCGTAGATATCGGTGCAGGAAACGCTCATACTTCCCGAGCTGCTGACAGGGCTATCCATGCCCGTATTCGCGCTGAGGATACAGTTTGCAATCTGACACCCTGTTTCTGCAGAGACGGCGCTTGGCGCAACTCTGTTGCCTTCAAATGCGTTGCCATGAATTGTACAGTGATCCAGTTCGACAAGACCCCCTCGCAGGACATAGCCGGTCGCAGCGGAGATGTTGCCCCCTTCTACGCCGAAAAACGAGTGATTTCCAACAAACTGGCTGTATTGCACATGTAAGAGCTGACTGGTGTAGATTGCCATGCCATTGGCTGCCTGTCCGTAATAGTAACCGGAACCAGCATTGACTATGCCGTTGCCTGTGAATGCGCAGGATTCCACTGTTACGTCACCCTGGGCAAACAAACCCGCACCTCTATAAAGGGGATTGATGCTGTGGTATCCCAAGTCGATGCTGTTGGATTCGAACTGACAGGCATACAAGTCAACAGCGGAGGCACAATACACTGCGGCACCTTCACCGGAGCTGTCGCCCAAATCAAACTCTCCACCTCCTGCTCTCACCAGCGATTCATTAAAACTGCATGAGGAGAGGTCCAGAGAAGCATTGGAGTAGATCGCACCACCGCGTGCAATTGTGTTGTATGCATAACACGTTGAATTATAGAAGCGGCACTCATTCAGTTCTGCGCTTGTGGCCGACTGGATGAAGAGTGCTCCACCAAGTGCATTCTGGCAGAAGCTCTCATCGCCATACTCGCCACCCCATACAACCTCGCCCACGGTCCGATTATGGATCCAATCGCAGTTTGTCGCACTCAGATTTCCGCCATTGAAGTAGATCGATCCACCCATGGGAGAAGAGCCCCAGGGGGCCGTCGTCCGGCCATTGATCAGGCAAAGATTGGCAAGATGCAGATCCACGCTGGAGTTGTTTACGGAGAAATGACGACCGTGGTTTTCGGCGTCGACGACCACCGCAGCGGAATCCGCTGACTCGCCGAAGATGCTCACACTGTGGGTTAGCACGTTGTTCCAACTATAGTGCGTGCCCGCTGCCAGCAGGATGATGTCGTCCTCGGCGGACGCGCTCAGAGCAGCGCTGAGAGTCGTGTAGTCGGTGGGAACACGTAGCACATTTCCAATAAGGCCCGTGCGTGAAACGATGTTGGAAAGCGCGCTGGCGTTGCCAGCCTCATCCAGCACTTCTATGGCAAACCAATAGCCCAGACCGTTGACCAGTTCCGTCACCAGGCTCTCTGTTGTCGCGGCGCTTGCCAAAGCGGGGTCATCCTCCGTGGACCAGATTCGGTCTCCTGCATCAATTGTGGAGTCATGGGATATCCAGATGCGGTATGCTGCGAAGTCGCTGGCCGCAGAGGTGGTGAAGTGCAGGTCGACGCTGCTGCCGTAGTTGCTGGCCAGGAAAAGCTGAACGGCATCCGGCACAATACGATCGACGTGCAGCAGAGTGCTTTCGTAGCTTAAGTTTGTCTCGGTTGTGGTGCGCGCGCCAAACTCAACCTCGATGTTGTTCTCGCTTACTTCTGCAATGTGACTCAGCGCTTCCTCGATGCGAATGCTCATGCCATTTGCATAGCCATTCAACGCCATCCACTGTTCACGCGGATCGGAATCAAAGCCGTCGCCGTCATAGTCCACGCGCATGCACAGGGAAGAAGCATCTACCTCATCTACAGTCGTGGAACTGACTGTAATGGCGACGCCTTCGTCACCCGTTACCATTGGAATGCCACTTGGGCTTGAGGGGAAGGGGGCCGAAAAGACAATACTTGAACTGAAGTCGCAGCCCTGGGGCAGAGCACCGATGAGGCTTTGGCAGCTGTTGTTTGCCGCAAGGCAAACGGACGTGGCCTGCAAACCGAAATCCAGCACGGGAGCGTTGCAGAACCCGGGATCCTGGTTCAGATTGCCATTGATACCTGCAAAGGCTGCAATCGAGCCGGTCCAGTCGCCGAGCGTATTGTTGTAGCAGTCAGTGCAGCTAATCGAAGCTGTTGGACTACTTGTGGAAACATGATCGGCATTGGCATAGAAGATGCAATTCTGAATATCCAAAGAAGTGCTTGCATACAGCAGTTCCATTGGCGTAGTCGCATCCGGACTGATTGTGGCGTTGTCGTAAAAAGTGCTGTTCAGTAGGGTCAGAGTGGGAGCTTGAAGTAGACTTCCGCCCTCTGTCCTGTCTGCCAGATATGCGTTGTTTGAAGCAAAGACACAGCCCTCAAGGGAAATAGTATCGTCACCAGAAATCAATCCGCCATTCAGCCGATCCGCTCTTTCTCCTGCGACGTAGTTCCCTACGAAAAGGCAATTGAGATACGACTGGGATCCAGGCGCCCGTGCAACACTAAAGGCAAGAGAGTTGTAGGCGCAGGGTGTCGCACTGTTGTAGTAAAACTCGGTGGACTCAGCGGTGATAACGGAAGCATAGAGTGCGCCACTGTAGCATACGTCTTCCCGATCCCAATTCGCAGCCACGGAGTTCTCTACGAAACGGCATCCTTCAAGCTCTACCGGTCCCTGCGAGAAAATGGCACCGCCAAGATTGGAACGCGCTTCAGGGTAGATGCAGATGCTTTGATCGGGGGCGATGAAGTTGGAGTGGAAGGCGCAATCGCTCAACGTTGTAAGCTGGCTTCCGTTGATGCGCAGCGCTCCACCGTACGCAGAGTATGGAGTGCAGTCCTCATAGCCGCTTTCGGTGTAGTATGAATAGCCACTGTTGTTGATGAAATCGCAGTTGTCAAGCTGAACCGGCGTGTATCGGATGTACATCGATCCACCGCCCTGACTTATGCGTCCATTGATCAAGCAGAGGTTTTCAAAAACAACACCAGAAGCCAGGTTGTACATGTGGAAGTGCCTGCCCATTTCCTGTGCATCAATCACCACTGCACCTGAATCGGCAACTGCGCCGCGCAGGGTCATTGATTGGGGAATGGTAAGGTTGTGCTCGTAATACGTGCCTGCAGCAATCTCTACGGTATCACCATCACTTGCTGCAGCCACGGCTGCAGCGATCGTACTGTACTCGCTGGGCACGTGGAGTGTGCTTTGAGCAACTGCAAGCATCGGCAGAAGCGTGCAGCTTAGCCCAAGGGCAAACAAGGATTCACGAAACCTGTGCATCGTAACCTCTCCTGGCATGTTGAGTAAGCTCTTAGTTGGGCAGAAACATCGTGAGGATAACGCAAAACTGTGTACTTGTCAACGAGATTCGAACTTGAAATAAATTCAAGGATTTAGCTTTGCGTAGAGGCTTGCAATTGCGGAGAATTTTGTGGCAATCAAGACTGATTCTGTATTGCGTTGGTGGGGGAGTAAATAGCCCCGGAGCTTATCCGGGGCTTGGGGTGGTTGGTTAAGGTTGTGCGTCGATACCGATCCCGCCGACTCGTGAAGCCGAGTCGGATACCGATACCGATTAAGAGCTACTGGCTGTCGCTGGCTACGATTTTGTAGAAGCGGCGGGTGTTCGCTTCCACCGGCAGGGTGATACGCGGCTCGCTTACGGTGCCGATGTACTCCGCATCCTCGAGTTCGAACCAGGCCACTTCGCTGGCGTAAATGTGATACACGATGCCGTTGCGCTCGGGAAGTGTCACGCCATCCAGTGTGCCGGTGGTGACTTCACTCCAGCTCAGCTGCAGCTCTTCATCGACAGCAGTAGCGGCCAGTGCCATGGGCGCATCGGGGGCGATGTTGTCCACCGAAATCGCCGTCGCTGTTGCCGATTCCGCCAGCTCCGTATCGTGATGCCAGTAGACGAGCACTTCGCTTTCCCAGGCTTGCCCGTCCAGCATGTCGTGCAGCGTGGGCACGATCAGACCATACTCCGCCACCTGGGTCGCGGGAACCTGTGATACAAAGGTCCAGACATGGCCTTCGGGTGCTGTAACACGAATGGGTGTGTCACCGATGGTCGCAGGATCGAGCCGTGACACATCCTCCAGCCAGATCGACTCAGCAGAGCGTGACACATCAAAGAGGCTGTCCAGGCGCCAGACACTGTAGAACCAGTCGTCGTTTGCCTGCGCAAGATCCATCGAGCTGGCTTCCCATGCCAGTTGCAACTGGTGGCCCTGGTCGGCGGGCACATCCACAAGTTGTGATACAGTGGGCGCGCTCTGATCGAAGTAGCCCGCGCCAATATCCTTGCGGGTCAGGTCCGCGTCCAGCATGTCCAGAGGGCCAGCATCCACAATGGCCGCCGACGTATTGAGCGCACACATCTTCTCGTAATCGAAGCTGCCGTTCCAGGCGATCACACCATCCAGGATCGTGCAGTTGTAGAAATCGGAAGTGCCGTCGGGAGAGCTGCAACGGCTGATGGCGGCCCTCGCAATACCGCTGGCAACAGAGTAGCCCGTACTCCTGAGGAAGAGACAGCCTTCCAGCAGGGTGGTTCGGTTATTGGAATAGAACATGAATTGGGTGCTGTTGGTATCGCTCCCGATCGTTGTGCAGTTGACGAAGCGGTCACCGTAGCTGGCAAATGAGTATACCGCAACTCCCGCGTTCGCCTGGTTCTGTCTCAACACCAGTCCTTCCAGCTCGCAGGAGGAAGCAAAAACATAGAGTGCACCCCCGAGATCGGACTGGTTGTATTCAATGCGCGAGTCGAGGACTCTGGCGTTTGCATTCGACAAGTACATGCCGCCGCCGTAAAGCCTGCTACTGCAGTTGTGGATGTACAAGCGCTCAAAGAGAGCCCCCGAGCTGTACACCTTTACACCGCCACCGTGGGTGCCTGAGCAATTGGCGATCTCCACATCGCGCATCACCAGTTTGTCCTGATCGTCGACGAAAACAGCGCCGTGTCTGTCGCCGTTGGTGTTGTCAACACCGTGTATCACGGCGTGTTGTACAAAGGAAGTATCCTGATCGCTTTCGGCCTCAAAGACCAGACCACTCCATGCATCTCCACCCAGGTCAACGCGTGCACTGGGTGTACCGTTGACCAGCAGTGTGCCCTGAACCACCATGCCGATTCCCTCGGCAAAGGTCAGCTGGGTGCCGTGATACAACTCAAGCTGAGTGCCGGCCTTGACCAGCAGATCGGCCACCAGGGGTTCCGTGAATTCGCCGGGATAAATGGTGCGTCTGATTTCGTGATTGATGCCATGCAGCTTGATCCAGGGACGATAGCTGATGCTGGTGCCGGTGGTGGCGTTGAGGTAGTTGAAGGTCTCCAGAGTGCTGGTGCAACGGACGCGGAGGGCCGTTCCCGTGCTGGTGGAGCCCATCAGGAAGTAGGTGTTCTCGGAGCCCCACCCCGTGTTGTCCACAACCAGATCGATGAGATAGCCGTCGCCGATGTACTCGCTGGTGGTGATGGTGCTCTGATTGAAGGGAATCTCCAGCTCCCAGGTATCCGGGTCCATCTGCGAGATGGAAATGGATCCCGTGAAGAGTGTGGTCAATCCGTTGTTGACGAAGCTGCCGCCGCTGATCGTGTTGAGATCGTTGTTTGTAGCGCTCTTGCCGCGCACCGTCAGGTTGGTCAGATCGTAGCCTGTTCCATTGGAGACAATCAGGCTGAGGCTGGTCCAGGTGCCAAAAGCATTGTCCAGCTCGTCGCGAGGTATCACGGTCTGGTAGCGGCTGTCGCTGTATGACGTGCTTACCACCTCGCCTTGAATGGCGGTCGCCGGGCGATACCAGGCTTTGGCCATGACTAGGGATGTGCAGCACAGGATTGAGGCAAGAAACAAGACCAATGAGCGGATTGACATGATGTTCTCCAAGATGCGTTCAGCGGTGACCCATGCCGCGAGCACGCGCGTCGCAGTCGCAGAAGGTCGATCCCACTGAACGGAAGCAGGAAGCAGGAAGCCGAAGCTTTGGCAATGTGTGTGCCAAAAATAGCATAATGAAGGCTTGCTGTAAAATCAATGAGTTAGCTTTATGCGGCGCGCATTGGACTGATCTGGTTGTGCAGAATCCGGCTCATCATGCGGGAAGAATGACAAGCCCCGGAGACGCTCCGGGGCTTGGGGTGGTTGGTTAAGGTTGTGCGTCGATACCGATCCCGCCGACTCGTGAAGCCGAGTCGGATACCGATACCGATACCGATAGCGATAGCGATTAAGAGCTACTGGCTGTCGCTGGCTACGATTTTGTAGAAGCGGCGGGTGTTCTCTTCCACCGGCAGGGTGATACGCGGCTCGCTAACGGTGCCGAGGTACTCTGCATCCTCGATGTCGAACCAGGGATTCTCGCTGGCATAGATGTGATACACGATGCCGTTGCGCTCGGGCAGGGTCACGCCATCGAGGGTTCCAGTTGTCACCGCGTTCCAGCTCAGCTCAATTGTCTCACCGGCGGGAACAGCGACCAGCGCCAAGGGCGCATCGGGGGCGATGTTGTCCACCGAAATCGCGGTCGCCGTCGCCGATTCCGCCAGCTCCGTATCGTGATGCCAGTAGACGAGCACTTCGCTTTCCCAGGCTTGCCCGTCCAGCATATCGTGCAGCGTGGGCACGATCAGACCATACTCCGCCACCTGGGTCGCGGGAACCTGTGATACAAAGGTCCAGACATGGCCTTCGGGTGCTGTAACACGAATGGGTGTGTCACCGATCTGCGCCGGATCGAACTGTGACACATCCTCCAGCCAGAGTGACTCAGCGCAGCGTGACACGTCAAAGAGGCTGTCCAGACGCCAGACGCTGTAGAACCAGTCGTCGTTTACCTGCGCCAGATCCATCGAGCTGGCTTCCCAGGCCAGTTGGAGCTGATGTCCCTGGTCGGCGGGAACGTCACACAGATGTGTCACGACGGGCGCGCTCTGGTCCCAGTAGCCCGTGCCGATGTCGCAGCGAGTGAGATCAGCATCCAGCAGCACGGGATTCCCCGCGTCTACCAAGGGGCTCTCCAGACGGTGCGGGCGCCAGTTGATCGTGTCGTATTCACCATCGTAGCTGATGTTGCCTTCCAGCAGCAAGGGCGAAAATGTATCACCCACGAAGTTCGCACTGCCGACGGGCGAACTGCACCACGCAAAGGCCGTGCGCACGTTGGTGGAGTGCATCGCACGCTCCACACCGGCAGCGGGCATGAAGAGGCAGCTCTCGAAGAGCACGGGTGCCGGCTGGTTGGCATTGTACGCGCTCAGCTCGACGGTGGCCGCGGTCGAAGATCCGCCATGGAAGGTGCAGTTGCGGAACTGTGTATCACCACAGCCGCTCCCGTAGACGGCTGAACCTTCGTCGGCGGTGTTGTTGCTCAGACACACGCGATCCCAGAGGCTGGTGCCGCGATTGATGTAGAGGCCGCCGCCCTGATGCGCCAGGCAGTCCGCGATGCGTATGCTTGCCAGCGTGTCGGAGAGGGATTCGGCCAGGATGCCGCCGCCACCGTTGACCGCCCGGCAGTTGTGGATCCAGAGATCTTCGACATTCAGATCGATATCGCCCAGGAATAAACCGCCACCATAGGGCGATAGACAGTCGGCGACTTCCACATGGCTCAGGTTCAGGGGTACTTCGTGGTAGTACGCGCAGAGAGCGCCACGTCCATCGGTGGCGACGTTGTCCACCGCTGTCAGCCGCACGTGCTTCAGGGTGGATGCTGCCTCGGTCTCATCCGCCTCAAAGAGGAGGCCCTCCCAGGAGAGGCCGCTGAACTCGATGGGGGATGTGGCAGTGCCCATCGCCTGCAAGGCTCCCTCTACGCGGATACCCAGCTCGGGTTTGAAGAACAGGGACGTTCCCTGAAACACGCGTAACACGCTTCCCGCCGGAACCAGTACGTCCGCCGCCAGTGGCGTGGGCAACTGGCCGGGGTACAGGCTGCCGACGCAACTTAGATTCAGACCCTCAAGCCGCACCAGTGGGCGAAAGGAGCTGGGGTTGCCGTAGCCAGCGTTGAGCAGGTTGTACTCGGGATTGGTGTTGGTTGTAATCGTACGGGCGGCCGGGTAAGCGCCAGCCGGGATACTGGCGAAGTTGGCGGAGACGGGCAGCGTGCTGTCGTTGTCCACGCAGAAGTCCAGCAACAGGTCTTCTGTGGCGTAACTGGTGGTCGACACCGTGCCGCTGAAAAAGGAAATGGACCACCAGCCGGTGCCGGCCTCTTGATTATAGACAGGCAGCCATCCGTAATCTGCCAGTGTCACCAAGCCCGTGTTGATGTATTGCCCGCCTGTCAGCGGTGCCCACTCTTCCGGGTCCAGAAAGCAGCCGCGAACAGTGACGTTGTTGATGGCCTCCTCGAAGGGTGCCCACAACTTCAGGCTGACGCCGGTCAGCGTACCGGAAGCACCACTGAACTCGTCGCGACCAATTACCATTTGGTAGCGGGAATCCGTCCAGTAGGTGGCGAGGACCGCACTGCCGCCTGTGCCGGTGCCATCGGGGCCGCTGAAGATGGCATCCGCCAGCAAGGGACCGGCCTCGCCCACCAATAGTGATACAAGGATCAAAGCTTTCCACTTGTTCATCTTGCGCTCCTTGCGCTTGTTCCATCGTCTGCTACCACCTTGAAGAAGCGGCGGCTGTTTTCGCTCACCGGAATGGAGAAGGAGGGTGTATCACTGCTGCCCAAATACTCCGCGTCCTCGAGCGCGAACCAGGCTTCCTCGCTGGCGTAGATGTGATACACGATGCCGTTGCGTTCGGGAAGCGTGACACCATCCAGTGTACCGGTGCTCACTTCGTTCCAGCTCATCTGCATTGTATCACCGCTGACGGAGGCCGCCAGCGCCAGGGGCGCATCCGGGGCGATGTTGTCTTCGGAGATCGCGCCTGTCTGGTTAGAAGCTGCCAGGGCACCGTCGTAGTGCCAGTACACCAGGACTTCGCTTTCCCAGGGGACACCGCCCAGCATGTCGTGCAGGGTTGGGACCACCAGGCCGTATTCCTCCCACTGGGTGGCCGGAACCTGCTCTACAAAAGT
The DNA here is from genome assembly GCA_963663545.1 of Candidatus Delongbacteria bacterium. Lineage (GTDB taxonomy): Bacteria > CAIWAD01 > CAIWAD01 > CAIWAD01 > CAIWAD01. The sequence goes on along the minus strand of OY760505.1, from coordinate 647,156 downwards.
CCAGACGCGCCCCTCGGGCGTTATCACCCGAACGGGTGTATCACCCAGCCTTTGCGGATCGAGTTGTGATACATCGCTCAGCCACACGCATTCCTGGCTGCGCGTTTCCTCGAAGAGGCTGTCCAGGCGCCAGACGCTGTAGAACCAGGCGGCGTGGGACTGTGCCAGATCCATCGAGCTGGCGCGCCAGGTCAGCTGCAGCTGGTGCCCCTGGTCGGCGGGGACATCCACCAGGTCGTAGATCCAGGGCGAGCGCTTGTCCCAGTAACCCGCGCCGATATCGCTGCGACTCAGGTCCGGATCGTAGGTGCCCGGTCGCCCTGCGTCCACCAGCGGACTGTCGTAGGTGGAGGGCCGCCATTTAACCATGTCGTAGAGCCCGCGGAAGACGATGTTTCCCTCCAGCAGGATGGGCGCTACTTCGCTACCGGTGAAATCGGCGGTACCGCCACGCGAGGCGCAGTGGGAGAAGACTGGCAGATGCGTCCGGGAGTTGACGAGACCTGTGGTGTCGCTGGTGGCCAGAAACAGGCAGTTCTCGAAGAGAATGGTGTTTGGGATCGCGATGTAGTAATCCTGAATGAAGATCGGCCAGGCATGCCCGCTGGCACCGTGGAAGGTGCAGTTGGTGAACTGCAGGTCCGGATAGCCGACGATGAACAGTTGGATACCGCCATTGTTGCTCAGGATACTGCGATCCAGACCCGTTCCGCAGCCGGTCATGTACGCGCCGTTGCCGGAACCCGTCGATGAGGTGCAGTTCATGATCCTGATTCTGCTGTTGCGGCTGTCACAGTTGTAGAGCATGATCCCGCCGCCCTGGTTCTTGCTCGTGCAATCGTGGATGTAGATGTCCTCAAAGACCGTCTGCTCAAAGCAGGCCAGTCCTTCGAGGCCACCCGCCATTTTCCCCCTGCACTGGCTGATCTCCACGTTGCGCACCGTCACATTACTGATGGTGGAAAACACCGAAAGCCCCGCCCGCGCATCGCCGCCAGCGGTCCAGACGCGTTCGATCAGCGCGTGTTCGATGTGCGACTCTGCTTCTTCCAGATCAGGCCATACCTGCACGCCGGCCCAATCGGTGCCTGTGAAGACAATGAGTGCTTCTTCGTTGCCAACGGCGTGTAGCGAGCCCTTAACAACCAGGCCCACTTCCGGGCCGAAGTCAAAGACCGTCCCCGGGAATACGTTGAGGGACTGGTTTTCCAGCACCAGCATATCCGCTGGCATTGAGGGGGGCAGCTGCCCAGGATACAGGACACCCGAGACGTTGAAACTCGGGCCATCCAGTCGCACGATGGGACGGTAGTTGACCAGCGTGCCGGTGGTGGCGTCCAGCAGATTGAACGCGGGGTCGGTGGAACCCGCCTGAGCGTACAGCGCGGGCATGTCGCCGTCGGTCGTGCAGCGGAAGTAGGTGTTGCCCGGACCCGCCTCGCTGCCGTTGACGCAGAAGTCGAGCACGAAATGGTTGTCGATGTGTAGATAGGCAGATAGCGAGTCGGGCACGGTGATGACCAGCCATTCATTGTCCAGGCGGATGCCATTGATGTTGACGTCACCCTCGAACAAGGTCTGGAGGGTGCCCAAGTTATAGAACTGTCCTGCCTCCATCGCGGCTACCAAGCTTCCGCTGATGGACGAGCAGCGGACCGTCAGGTGATTCAGATCGAAGCCGGTGTTAGTCCAGATCTTCACGGAGACGTGGGTGATCTCGCCACTGGCGTAGCCCAGTTCGTCGCGGCTGTACACCGCCTGGTAGCGCGAATCGCTGTAGGCGGTGGAGGCCACCACGCCCGCTATGATGTTGTCGCTGGTGAAGATGGTTTTGGCCTGGCTGCTGCAGGTCAGCAGTAGCAGCACGCAAAGAAGGAAAGAGGTGTATCGCATGGGTTCACTCCTTGAGTTGATGCGCAAGTATATCTCGCGGTGCTTTCAGTTGGAGCGAAAAGCGATTTCAGTTGGCGGGAATCGCGAAATATTTTTCGCGATAGTTTTGTTGCTGGTGCGTATTAAAAGGAATACCCACTCGCTGACATTTCAGGCCTTGTGGTTGAAATCGGAGTAGATGCAGCGATCACGAGAAGAATGAGAGGGTGGAAGTGGGAGAAGGAGACTGGAGCAGAAAGCCCCGAACCTTGATCCGGGGCTTGGGGTGGTTGGTTGAGGTTGTGCGTCGATTTCGATGGAAGAGCTACTGGCTGTCACTTGCAATGACCTTGAAGAAGCGGCGGGAGTTCTCTTCCACCGGCAGCGTGATACGCGGTTCGCTGACGGTGCCGACGTACTCCGCATCCTCGAGCTCGAACCAGGCCACATCACTGGCATAGATGTGATACACGATGCCGTTGCGCTCGGGCAGCGTCACACCGTCGAGGGTTCCCGTTGTTACCTCATTCCAGCTCAAGTTCAATGTCTCACCGGCGGGAGTGGCCGTCAGCGCCAGCGGCGCATCGGGGGCGATGTTGTCCACGGAAACCGCGCTCGCCGTTGCCGATTCTGCCAGCGACGTGTCGTGATGCCAGTAGACCAGTAGTGTGCTCTCCCAGGCCTCGCCATTCAGCTGGTCGTAAAGGGTGGGCACAATCAGACCGTATTCCGCAGCTTGTGTAGCAGGAACCTGTGAGACAAAGGTCCAGACATGGCCCGCGGGTGTTGTCACACGAATGGGTGTGTCACCGATCTGCGCCGGATCGAGCTGTGACACATCCTCCAGCCAGATCGACTCAGCGGAGCGTGACACATCAAAAAGGCTGTCCAGTCGCCAGACGCTGTAGAACCAGGTGGGGTGCAGCTCCGCCAGATCCATCGAGCTGGCCTGCCATTCCAGTTGCAGCTGGTGACCCTGATCGGCGGGCACATCGACAAGCTGTGATACAAGGGGCGCGCTCTGGTCGAAGTAGCCACAGCCAATATCCTTGCGCGTCAGGTCAGGGTCGAATTCGCCCGCGCTGCCGGCGTCCACAATGGAGGCACTGCGCGAGTACGCACACATGTTGACCGTATCAAAGAGGAGGTTAAAGAATACGTTGCCCCCCAGGTCCACCACCCTGCCATTTGAGTAGGAAGTGAAGTTTGACAAGCCATCGGGTGTGGCGCAGTGATCAACAATTGTGCTGCCAAAGCGAGTGTAAATGGCTTCATCGTTGGGTGTGACGAAAAGGCAGTTCTTGAAGTAGGTGGGTTCGTAGCAGTAGACATACGCAGCGTAGTTGTAGGCGAAATTGTCCACGAAGGTGCAGTTGTGAATGTAGTCGCCGTGGCCGCTCATGATCTGCAGGTTTGGTGTGACGCCCTCGTTGTAGCGAAGGTTCAGACCCTCAAGCGTGCTTGTCGTGGCTTCCAGTTTGATGCCACCCGCATAGCCGTAGCAGTTTTCAATCAACGAGTTGCGGCAAACCGGATGTCCGCCCCACAAGTGCATGCCGCCTGCGGTTGAGGATTCACAATCGTGGATGTAGAGGTTTTCCATCAGAAAATCTGTGCTGATCGAGTAGATGCCTCCACCCCTGGACGAAACGCAGTCGTGAATCTCCAGATTGCGCAGTGTCAGTCCGGCCTCGTGAAAACGGCAGTAGACACCGCCGTAGCCGTTGCGGCTTTCTGTGTCCACATTGTTGATGACAGCGTGTTCCACCAGGGACGCAGCTTCGGTTTCCTCCGCGAAGAAATGAACGCCGTTCCAGTAGTAACCGCTGAAAATGATTTCCTCGCCAGCAAGTCCGACGGCCTGCAGATCTCCGCGGACAACCAGGCCGACATCAGAGTCGAAGTTCAAACTGGTGCCCGGGAAGATCCGTAGGCTTTCCCCTGCAGGGACCAGCACATCGGCGCTCATGTTATCGGGAAGCATACCGGGAAAGAGATTGCCGCTCGCCTCGTAGTACACACCGTGGAGCTTGAGCAAAGGTCTGCAGCTGTAGGCGGACCCCGTTGTCGTGTTGAGCAGGTTGTAAGTGCCTGAGGTATTGTTGGCTATGGAGCGCACTGCGGGTACGTTGCCACTCGTGGTGGCGCACAGGTAGGTCCGGCCCGGACCCATCGCACTGTTGTCCGTGACAATATCAAGCAGGTAGCCGATGCCATAGGTCTCACTCAGCGTCACGGTTCCCTGGTTGAAGGGAATGCTCACCTCCCAAGTATTCTCATCTACTTCCGGCATCTCGATATCGCCTGTAAACAGGGTGACCAGATCGTCGTTCAGGTAGGATCCCGCGGAAAGTGCCGTCGTGTCTGCGCTCAATGCGCGGCGACCGCGAATGGTGACATTGGTGAAATCGTATCCCGTGCCTTGCCAGATCTTCAGGCTGATGCCATCCCACTCGCCAAAGGCGCCATCCAGCTCATCCTTCAGAATGACGGTCTGGTAGCGGCTGTCGGTGTAATAGGAAGAGAAGGTCTCGTAGCCATTGTAGCCACCGCGAAACCAGGCGTCCGCCAGGGCACTGGTGGCCAGCAGGACTAGCAGAACCAGGGAAATCAGCAGATTGCGCACATTCATGGAAAACTCCGTCTTTGCATTCTTTGTGCACAATAGTAAGCGATAACGCTTTCAGTTAGCCCCAATGACGCTTTCAGTTTGCCGGAAATGCGCACGCTTTCTGCGGTCTCCAGCAAAAAAAGCCCCGGACCGAAGCCCGGGGCCAGTATCAGCGGAATACCAGGTGCTTTATTTGATCAGCACCATCTTCTTTGTGATCACGCCTTCCGGCGCCTGCAGCGTGTAGAAGTAGACGCCGCTGGCCAGCGCGCTGCCGTCAAAGGCCACGTTGTTTTCGCCGCGTTCGGCCAGGCCATTCACCAGCACGGCCACTTCGCGACCCGTCATATCATAGACGCTCAGGCGTACCTGGGCTGTCTCTGCCAGCGCAAAGCGAATGGTCGTGGTCGGATTGAAGGGGTTCGGATGGTTCTGCGCCAGGGCGAACTCTGCGGGAAGTTCACTGGCACTTGCGACCTCTTCGCACTCGTCGGGAATGCCGTTGCCATTCTCGTCCAGACTGTTGCCCTCGGCAATGTCGCAGTCGTCGGGATAGCCGTTCTGGTTGCAGTCGGCACAGAGGCCCATCTGCACTTCATACTCGTCGGGCAGGCCGTTCTGGTTGCAGTCGGGCTCGCACTCGTCGGGAATCATGTTGTCGTTGACGTCCATGCTGTAGCCCATGGCGATGTCCTGAGCGTCAAGGATCCAGTTGCCGTTGCAATCCGGCTCGATGCCGTCCATGATGTCGCAGACGTCGGGAATCAGGTTGCCGTTGAAATCCTCGGCCATACCCGTGGCAATCTCCCACTCGTCGGGGAAGCCGTTCTGATTACAATCCGGCTCGCACTCGTCGGGGACACCGTTGTCGTTGAAATCCGTGGACATTCCCTCTGCGATTTCAAAATCGTCCGGCACACTGTTGCCGTTGCAGTCGGTCTCGCACTCGTCGGGAATCAGATCTCCATCGATATCCATGCTGTTGCCGAATTCGATGTCCACCCAGTCAATGACCATGTTGCCGTTGCAGTCTTCTTCCAGGCCTTCGGCGATATCGCACTCGTCGGGAATGAGGTTGTTGTTGTAGTCCATGCTCACTTGGTTGAGCAGATCGCAGTAATCGGGCTGGTTGTTGCCATTGCAATCCACCATGTCGCCCTCGATGGGAGTGGAGGTGATGGTGAAGGTCTCGGCCGCATCCAGGTTGATGAAGAGCAGTTCGCCCTGATTGCAGGGATCGAAGGTGATGAACTGCAGCAAGCTGATGCCCGAGTTGATGGTGAAATCCAGGGTCAGCGTGAAATCCAGATCAGTGCCCATTTCGTAGGCTACGCCGTCGGTGCAGCAAGAGGCCCAGTTCCACTGACAATGGGCGTTGCCGTTGGCTTGCACGGCGCCGCATTCGTTCGGCTCATCGCCCTGTACCATGATGGTACCGGGCGCCATGCCCGTGATATCCAGGCCGACATTTCCACCGCTGCCGTCGTTGGCTGAGTCTAGAATTACCACGAGACCGTAATTGTCGTTGTCGTCCAGCGTCAGAAAAATGATGCCCGTATTGGATTGCTCGAAGCCGGTGTTGGCCGATGACCCGACCGGGTGACCGTAGGAATAGAAGTCCTGCACGTCCTCGCCGGGATCGAGGAAGTAGGGGGCCACCTGCTGATCGACCGTGCCTCCATTGTTAATAGTATAGATGGCACCCGCCAAACTTGGCAGCACCGCTAGCAGGCTGAGAGCCGCAGAACAGAGAACTTTGCGCATGGTTCGTCTCCCCCGAAATGACACAGCCAAAGGCCGAAGCCTTTCGCTTGTATGTGATTGCTATTGAGTCCACCGTTGAATAACGCAATTGCAAGAGGTGTGCCTCTTAAGACATGGATTATGATTTGTGATAGTGAATTATGTTACGCAGATTTCGTAGGCAAGGCGCTAGGCTTGTGCAAAATCGGGCGCGTATGCTGGATCAGATTCAAGATTTGATTTCATGAGCACATTGAATTCCGTAGCGCCGTTCTATGATTGTTGCGAACATGTATTCAGCTCTCAGCTGGCAGCAAGATGGAACAAGACGCGCGAAACGATGCACGATGATGTCTCACCCCCGGCGTAGCTTGTTGGGTGTTGATGGGAGGAAGAGCGATGACACACCACCTGGCTCATCTACTGGAATCAGGAGAAGAACACCTGCTGCGGGATCACCTTGATGGAGTGGCAGGACAGGCATCGAAGTTCGCCTCAGTGTTTCGCAGTGCCGGAATAGCTGAAGTAATCGGGCAGTGGCACGATCTAGGCAAGTTCCAGCCAGCTTTTCAGCAGTATCTGCAAGCATCGGTTCATGCTCCGGATTCAGTCCGGCGGGGGCAAGTGAGGCACTCAGTCGTAGGTGGAATTCATGCGATCAGGCACCTGAAGGGGATGCCTGTTGCCGCCCGGACAATTGCACATTGTATCACCGCACATCACGCGGGGCTTGTTGATGAACACGCAGCGGAACAAAGTGCAAAATCCCTTCAAAGTCGGCTGCGTGACACAAGCGAGTATGAAGCCGTACTTGCTGAGCTAGGTACGATGCCTTCGCTGGATTCTAAGCTGAATCTGACTCCTGGAATCAGCCGGATCAGCGATCTAAGTCTGAGCCTTTGGATACGCATGCTTTTCTCCTGCCTTGTGGATGCGGATCGACTTGACACAGCTCGCTTCACAAAACCTGAGCAGGAGGATAGGCGCGGGCAGTATCCAACTCTTGAGCAGCTCCGTGATACACTCCATCAATATATGGAGAGGCTGGGGCGCAACTCGACATGTGACACAGATGTGAATCGTACAAGACGCGAAGTACTTACCGCTTGCCTGAATTCAGCAGTGGAGAATCCTGGACTGTTTACACTTACCGTGCCCACGGGGGGAGGCAAGACGCTGTCCTCTCTCTCTTTTGCTCTGGATCACGCGTGCAGACACGGTCTGCGCCGAGTAATCTATGTGATCCCCTACACAAGCATCATTGAGCAGACCGCAGACGTGTTTCGTGGTGTTTTCCAAGACCTTCGTGATACAGTGATTGAGCACCATAGCAACTTTGTCGAGGACAGAGGGAAGGTTCTCGATGAGGAATGCACGGCTTGGGATTTGGCGGTAGAGAACTGGGATGCGCCGCTGATCGTGACGACATCGGTTCAGTTTTTTGAGAGCCTGTTCACGTGTAGAACAAGCCAGGCACGCAAGCTGCACAATGTAGCTGGAAGCGTTGTCATCCTGGATGAGGCGCAGAACCTGAATCCGGGCCTGCTGGACCCGACCCTGCTCGCGTTGAAGGAGCTCGTATGTAATTACTCAGCGAGCGTGGTTCTCTGCACGGCCACACAGCCTGCACTTTTTGACTTGGGTAAGGCCAGTCTTCCAGAAGCGCGGGAGATTGTATCACCGCGACTCAATTTGGAAGCCCGTCTCAAACGCGTGGACCTTCATCTGCCAGAGAATCTGCACGAGGCAATATCCTGGGAAGAGCTTGCCAGACGCTTGGAAGAGTTTCCCCAAGTGCTTTGTGTCGTCAACAGTCGAAAAGACTGTCGCGAACTATGGAAGCTGATGCCAACAGGGAGCTTTCATCTATCTGCGCAAATGTGTCCGCAGCACCGCAGCGAGCTGCTACAGGAGATACGACGCCGATTGGCAGCAGGTGTTGTAACACGGGTGGTCAGCACACAATTGATCGAAGCCGGAGTGGATATAGATTTCCCAGCCGTCTTTCGTGCGCTGGCCGGATTGGATTCCATTGCTCAGGCCGCTGGCCGATGCAACCGCGAAGGCCGACAGGCATGTGGGCATGTTGAAGTGTTTGTTCCGCCTACTAGCCCACCACCCGGGATCTTGACCATGGCCGCCCAGAGTGGGCGTAGTGTTCTACGTGACACGAAGGAACCATTGTCAGCAGCTGCCTACGACTCCTACTTCAGAGACTTGTACTGGAAGTTGGGTCCGGAGAGACGTGATTGTGGTGTGATACAGGCATGCAAGGGGAATCTGTTTCAAGAAGTGGATCGCAGATATCGGCTGATCGATGACCAACAGCGATCCGTCGTTGTGAGCTACGGAGAAGGATCCAGGCTGCAGAGACAACTTGAGGACGGATATGTGTCACGCCAACTGTATCGACGATTGCAGCGCTACACTGTGGGGTTGAACAAGTGGGTTGCAGAGAAGATGCTTGGCGCAGGTCTTCTTGAAGAGTACAACGGGATACTAGTGCAGAAGGCTGAGAATCTCTACTGCTACCAGCGTGGTCTGTTGACTGGTGATGACTCACGAAACGACTTATTAATGATATAGCGAAGGAGAGAGCTTATGGAAGAGCTAGTCCTGAAAGTGTGGGGCGATTTCGCCTGCTTCACGCGACCAGAGATGAAGGTGGAGCGTGTGTCGTACGACGTGATGACACCCTCTGCTGCGCGTGGCATTCTGGAGGCCATTCTTTGGAAGCCTGCCATCCGCTGGCGAGTGAAGCAGATTGATGTGTTGCGTCCCGTGAAATGGTACAGCGTCAAGCGTAACGAAGTGGATCACAAGATCTCTGCACGCGTAGCTGCATCGGCCATGGAAAAGGGATGTGGTGATCTTGGTATTGTTGGAAGCGATCACTGCATCCAGAGAAATGCGCTGGTCTTGCGGGACGTTGCGTATCTGATCCATGCTGATTTCATTCTGACCAAGAATGCGGGACCGAGCGATAATCCACTCAAGTTCCGCGAGATGTTTCTGCGACGTGTGACACACGGCCAATGCTTTCATCAACCCTGTATGGGTTGCCGTGAGTTTCCGGCACACTTTGCTCTCGGCGAGGATGGTGATACACCAATCACAGAGAGCCGTGACCTGGGCTGGATGCTGCATGACATTGACTTTGATGGAGAGTGTGCGGAACCGCGCTTCTTTCGCGCAAGCATGGAACAGGGGTGTGTAACAGTTCCGGAACTCGATGCTGCGGAGGTGGCATCATGATTCTGCAGGAACTGGTGAAGTATTACGAGCGCATGCGCCGGGATGCCCCGGATGAGATTCCGCCACCTGGCATGACGACTGCGAAGATCGATGGGCTGATAGTGATTGATGAAGAGGGGCACTTCGTTGAGTTGGAAGACTTGCGAGCTCAGGTTGGCAAGAATCAAATCGGAAGAAGTCTTCAGGTTCCGGCAACTCCAACTCGTACGAGCGGTGTTCGTGCACAACCGCTCTTCGATAACCAGTCCTATGTATTGGGAATCGTAGGTGCCAAGCAAGATGAGACTCCGCAACAGTCAAAGAAGCGGGAGGAGCGAGCCTGTTTACAGTTGGCCGCATTCCTGGAGTTGGCAACGACTGTTCGTGATTCTTGCCCAGATGACATCGGGTTTCGAGCTGTCTGTAGATTCTATGAGAGTGGGGAGTACAAGCTTGTCACCGAGCATCAAGGTTGGCAAGAGCTTTCCGCTGCTGACCCCACTCTCAGTTTCCGGTTAAATGGATCTACCGAGCCAGTATGCTCCAGCCCACAACTGGCTGAGGCATTTCAGCAGGTTTCGGAGAAGCAGGGCACATCGGTATGCCTAGTCACGGGAGAATTCCGTGAAAGGGCACGTTTGCATCCGGCCATTCAATTGCCCGGTGGACAGACTTCCGGTTGTGTGCTGGTTAGCAACAATGCACAGAGCAGCAAGTCGCATGGATGGATGGAAGGTCGGAACGCGCCCACTAGCGAGTACGCAGCACAAGCCTACGGACAGGCGCTTCACTACTTGCTGGAGCGCGGACACAACATTGGCGGAGGATGTAAAGTCGTATACTGGGCCGCTGATTCTGTTCCACTCGAGCACAGTCTTGAGGCACTTTTCTTTCAGGATCAAGCAGATGTGGATGGCACAGCCATTCGCGCCCTGTATCGCCACCTGGAAGAAAGCAGAGACGGCACAACTGACTTTTTTCTACTTGGCTTGTCGCCAGCGGCGGCGCGCGTGGCCGTACGCTTCTTCATTCGGTCTACCGTTGCCGAGTTAAGTCGTACTGTGCGCAGCTTTTGGAAGGATCTGGAGATCGCTCGTGGATCTCATGATCCGGAGCGACCAACCATTTACCAATTGCTTAGAAGCATGGCACCCCTGGAGGATGTGAAGCGACTGTCGCCGCGCCTCGGGCCGGAGCTGACCATGGCTGCTCTCCAGGGTAGGGCGCTTCCGCATAGCATTCTTGGCGGTGTGATACAGCGATGTCGCAGCGAACAGAACAGAAGCGCTGTAACCTACTGCCGCGCCGCTCTGCTCAAGGCATGGCTGAACCGCTACAAACGATCGCAATCTGATGCACAATGGGAGGATATTCACGTGAGTCTTGATCCGCACAACACCAATCCGGGCTATCGGCTCGGCCGCCTGTTCGCGCTGCTGGAGTACACACAGAAACAGGCCGTCAATGCCGAAACTCTTAACTCCTATTTCAGCTCGGCCTCTGGCACACCGGTGGCCGTCTTCCCACGACTGATCCGTCTGAGTCGTCATCATCTGGCGAAACTCCAGAAAGACAAGCCCGGCATGGCAATCCACCTGGAGCGTCAGATCCAGGAGGTCGTAGAGCCGCTTGCCGAGTTCCCCGGCTGTCTGGACCTGCAGAGGCAGGGACATTTCGCACTGGGTTATTACCACCAGAAACAGAATCTCTACACAAAGCGTGATACAACAGAAGGAGAGGAATCATGAGCGCCCTGAATCACCGATACGAGTTTGTACTGCTGTTTGATGTGCAGGATGGAAACCCCAATGGTGATCCCGATGCGGGAAACTTGCCCCGCGCCGACCCGGAAACGGGACATGGCCTGGTGACCGATGTCTGCCTGAAGCGCAAGGTGCGCAACTACGTGGCCTTGAAGCACGGTGAACAGCCCCCTTATGATGTTTACGTGAGGGAAGGAGCGATCCTCAATGTGGTTCATGAAAAGGCTTACAAGAGCACTGGCGTTGAAAAGCTACCCAAGGCTCGAACGGACAAACAAGCTGCAGCAAAGACAGCGTTGGAGTTCTTGTGCAAGAACTTCTATGATATTCGCTCCTTCGGCGCCGTGATGTCTACTGGCGATATGCCAGTTGGAAATGTGCGTGGACCTGTTCAGCTCGCATTTGCAAGGAGCGTTGATCCAATCGTCGCTCTGGAACACTGTATCACACGTGTTGCCATTACAAAGGAGGAAGATGCGGATAAAAAGGAGCATGAGATGGGCCGCAAGTACACAGTGCCCTACGGCCTGTATCGCGCTCATGGTTTTGTCTCCGCCCATCTGGCACAGCAGACGGGCTTCAGCGAAGGCGACCGCGATCTTTTATGGGAATCTCTGACGAACATGTTTGAGCATGACCGCTCCGCTGCCCGAGGTCAGATGGCAAGCCGCGCCCTGTTTGTCTTCGAACATGATTCAGCGCTGGGAAACGCCCCGGCACACAAGCTTTTTGATCGCATTCAGGTATCACGCAAGGATGCAACCAAGCCTGCGCGCGCCTTTGAGGACTACGCGATCCAGGTGGATGAAGAGGGACTGGGACAGGTCTGCTTGCAGCGCGTGTTGTGACACATGAATGAAGAACTGCTGATACCAATCTCAGCATTGCAGCACTACGTGTACTGTCCAAGACAATGTGCACTCATCCATCTTGAACAAGTCTTTGACGAGAACGTCTACACCCTGCGTGGACGGGCTGTACATGAACACGTGGATGAGTCAATCAGCAGGACGGAGGAGGGCGTGCGCATTGAACGCGCCCTGCCTCTGTTCAGCGAGAGACTTGGCCTGATAGGGCGTGCCGACGTCGTAGAGTTCCCTACTTCTGCTTCCCCCGTGCCTGTGGAATACAAGCACGGGAGAAAAGGACGTCGTCGTTGCGATGACATCCAGGCGGCCGCGCAGGCGATGTGCCTGGAGGACATGCTCGGTGTTGAGATCCCTATTGCTGTCGTGTATCACCACAGTTCCCGGAGGCGACGCGAGCTTGCCGTAGATATCCACCTCAGGAGTGAAGTCATTCGTGTAACACGACTTGTCAGAGAGATGCTGCTGAAGCAAGAGTTGCCGATGGCTGCAGCGGACAAGCGCTGCCAGAAGTGCAGCCTCTACGATGCCTGCTGTCCTGAATCCGCTGTTCATGATGCTGAGCTTCGCGATTACATGCAGGAGTTGTACTGCGGGGAGGATAAATGGAACTGCTGAACACCTTGTACGTGACAACGCCTGGGGTCTGGCTCCACCTGGAGCGTGAGAACCTCTGTGTTACGCAGGAGCAGCGTCAAATTCTGCGAGTGCCTTTGCATCATCTGCAGGCAGTCGTAGTCGTGGGTGAATCAACTCTATCGCACGCGCTGATCGGGCGATGTGCCAAGGACGGGCGCAGTATTGTCCACCTGGATCGGTCAGGGCGTTTTCTGGCGCGGATCGAAGGTCCGGTTCAGGGCAATGTCCTGCTTCGAAAAGCGCAACACGATACACTGAACTCAGCGACGAAGTGCCTCTCCGTCGCAAGATCCTTTGTCGCTGGTAAACTGTCCAATTCACGCAAAATGCTCCAACGTGGAGTTCGCGACGGAAAGGACGAAACGGGTGTGCTTACAAGCCGCGTGGAGGAACTGCGAGAGTTACTGCGCAAAGTGCGTGTCTGCACTTCTCTGGATGAGCTACGCGGCTTGGAAGGCGAGGGCGCAAGACTCTGGTTCCAGTCCTTTTCCTTGCTTGTATCACCCGAACTCCGTGATGTCTTTGGCTGGCAGGGACGCAATCGACGCCCACCTCGAGATAGAGTGAACGCGCTGCTTTCTTTTCTCTATACACTGCTGCTTGGTGAGTGCCGTTCTGCGCTTGAGTCTGTTGGTCTTGATCCACAGGTGGGCTATCTGCACTGTCTGCGACCCGGTCGAATGGCCCTTGCGCTGGACCTGATGGAGGAGTTTCGTCCCGCAATCGCGGATCGCCTGTTCCTTGCCCTGGTGAACCGAAGACAAATTGCGGCGAGTGCCTTCCAGGAAAGAGATGGAGGTAGCGTCCTGCTGACAGACGATGGCAGACGAGCTGTAATCACTGCCTGGCAAACGCGGAAGCAGGAGCAGGTGGAGCATCGATTGCTCAAACGCCAGCTTCCTCTTGGGTTGCTGCCGCATGTTCAGGCGCGTCTGCTTGCGCGTGCGTTGCGTGAGGGAAAACCCTACTTGCCCTATCTGCAGAGGTGAGCGATGAGAGTGCTCATTACCTACGATGTGTCGACAACAACACGAGCTGGGCGAAGACGTTTGAGGAGGGTGGCGAAGGCGTGTCTGGACTATGGGCAGCGAGTGCAGAAATCAGTGTTTGAATGTCAGGTCAACCTGGCTCAGGCAGAGGAACTAGAGCGAAAACTGCTGAAAGAGATACTGCTGACGGAAGACAGTCTGCGCATGTATGTCTTGCCGGACGGCCAGAACACCCGGATCAAGGAGTTCGGATCCTTCCGGGCGATGGATTTCAAGGGCCCCATCATTGTCTAGCGCGAAGGTGAAACGGTAGTGTCTGCAAAGCTGCGGTTCGCGCTTGTGCCAACTGTCTAAAATACAAGGAGTAAGCAGGTGATGCAGGTGTTCGTGAGAAGAGATGTGTCACACGAATGGAGACACTCGCGCAGAAGGCTTGCGAACACCAGAAATATCAACTCCTTGCCGGACAAGGAGTATCACCCGGCCTTCGGGCTGGGTGTGGATTGAAATGCAGTCTCAGGATGCTCCCAATCAATGGCCTGTCGTATCACCCGGCCTTCGGGCTGGGTGTGGATTGAAATTTTGGACTTCCGCTCAACGATCTCCGCGACAGTGGTATCACCCGGCCTTCGGGCTGGGTGTGGATTGAAATTATCTAAATGTCAACCATTTGTTTGCAGATTCGCGTATCACCCGGCCTTCGGGCTGGGTGTGGATTGAAATCGACAACAGGTGTCACAGGTGCACCCTTGTGCAGAGTATCACCCGGCCTTCGGGCTGGGTGTGGATTGAAATTGCTTCGCGTAATGTCATCGCGGATGACTCTGCCGTATCACCCGGCCTTCGGGCTGGGTGTGGATTGAAATTCGAAGATCTGCAACTGCCCCTGAGTCTCTCCGCCGTATCACCCGGCCTTCGGGCTGGGTGTGGATTGAAATATCGGAACTGTCCTCGACGTCTGGAAGATCCTCGAAGAGTATCACCCGGCCTTCGGGCTGGGTGTGGATTGAAATGATTGCAACAATCCCTGGGAGTTGAGCAGCAAGCGGTATCACCCGGCCTTCGGGCTGGGTGTGGATTGAAATGGAGGAGGCCAGAGCATGAGTTCAGATCGCGTCACGTATCACCCGGCCTTCGGGCTGGGTGTGGATGCGTGATTCGCTTCGCGAATCACATTGCGCAATTGCTTCGCAATTCCGCCAGGCTTGCCAGTACCCCAGCGTCGAAGGGGCTTTGGCATTGGGACAACTGGCAGCTCAGCAGAAAGACGAAAGCCGACGCATTGCGGCGGCGTGTCTTTCTGCATACGTCTTCGCCCGCAAGGCGGGTGAAGACGCTCGGGCTGGGTGTGGATGCGTGATTCGCTTCGCGAATCACATTGCGCAATTGCTTCGCAATTCCGCCAGGCTTGCCAGTACCCCAGCGTCGAAGGGGCTTTGGCATTGGGACAACTGGCAGCTCAGCAGAAAGACGAAAGCCGACGCATTGCGGCGGCGTGTCTTTCTGCATACGTCTTCGCCCGCAAGGCGGGTGAAGACGCTCGGGCTGGGTGTGGATGCGTGATTCGCTTCGCGAATCACATTGCGCAATTGCTTCGCAATTCCGCTGGGCTTGTTGGTGAGACACGGGAGCAGGAACAGTGCGAAAGCCGAGTATCTGCTGTTGACAGAAAGCCTAGCAGAAAGACGAAAGCCGACGCATTGCGGCGGCGTGTCTTTCTGCATACGTCTTCGCCCGCAAGGCGGGTGAAGACGCTCGGGTTGGGTGTGGATGCGTGATTCGCTTCGCGAATCACATTGCGCAATTGCTTCGCAATTCCGCTGGGCTTGTTGGTGAGACACGGGAGCAGGAACAGTGCGAAAGCCGAGTATCTGCTGTTGACAGAAAGCCTAGCAGAAAGACGAAAGCCGACGCATTGCGGCGGCGTGTCTTTCTGCATACGTCTTCGCCCGCAAGGCGGGTGAAGACGCTTGCGGCGGCGTGTCTTTCTGCATACGTCTTCACACGCAAGGCGGGTGAAGACGCTCGGGCTGGGTGTGGATGCGTGATTCGCTTCGCGAATCACATTGCGCAATTGCTTCGCAATTCCGCCAGGCTTGCCAGTACCCCAGCGTCGAAGGGGCTTTGGCATTGGGACAACTGGCAGCTCAGCAGAAAGACGAAAGCCGACGCATTGCGGCGGCGTGTCTTTCTGCATACGTCTTCGCCCGCGAGGCGGGTGAAGACGCTTGCGGCGGCGTGTCTTTCTGCATACGTCTTCGCCCGCAAGGCGGGTGAAGACGCTTGCAGCAGCAACGGTCGATGCCCCTACCTCATCACCCAGAAGCGCTTCCCCGCCTCCCGCAGAAACTCCTCTGCACCAGCTCCCCGCAAAATGGCCAGAGTGGAAAGCACACCCGCTTCGCTGCACGTATCCGCCAACACCGTCACACTGCGCGGTGCATCGGATGGAGGAAAGCCCGTGCGCGCATCCAGGATATGGCCGTAGCGTTTGCCTGCGTGCTCCAGAAAGCGGCGCGCATCACCGCTGGTGGCCAGCGCTCCCTGTTGCAGCTCGAGCGCACCCGCCGCCTGGCCCGTATCACCGGGATTGTCCACGCCTACGCGCCAGGGAGTGCCATCGGGTCGGGGAGAAGTGGCCAGCAAATCGCCGCCGTAGTTGACCAGCAGCGGCTGCTGCGTGTGTGACAAGAGCAGGCGCACGGTGCTGTCGACGGCATACTCCTTGCCAATACCGCCCAGGTCCAGCTCCATGCCAGCAGGCAGGCGCACGCGTCCGCCCGTCGTATCACGCTCTACACGGGGCCAGCCGATCAGCTCGCGGACTTCATCGACGGTTTGCTGCGAGGGCGGCTGTGATCCCGGGGAGAATGACCACACGCGGCGTAACACACCGGAAGTCAGGTCAAAAGCACCAGCGCTGGCGTGATACACCGCGTCGGCGAATTCAAGCAGAGTCAGGGTTTCTCTGTCAGCGTCCACCCACTCTCCACGCGCGGAATGGAGTTCGGCCAGCCAGCTGTCGTCGCGATAGCGGCTGTACTTCTGTTCTATGCGCCAGGCCTCTTCGGCAGCCAGTCCGGCCAGCGTGCGAGCCTCATTGTGAGACACAGCGCAAAGGTGTATCTCGCAAGGACCCGCATAGGCCTGGAAGCGGGCGAAAAATGTATCACCACGCTTCTCCAGGTCGATGGGGCGACGTATGCTCATCGGTGCACTCATCAGAACTGCGTGTTGATACCGAAGGTCAGCATCCAGACTTCCAGGTCGGGAACCAGATCCAGGCCCTGCAGAGCCTCGGGAATTGTCTCATCCAGAGACCAACTCTGCTTCATGTATTCAGGCTTGAACCAGCACTGTCCCCAGGAAAACGCTGGCAGATCAATGCGAAGGCCAATGGTGTAGGAATCCAGATCGCCCAAACGCGGATCGGCAGAGGCGAACTGTGGAAGCTGATCTTCCACAACCCAAGGATGGTAATGGTCGGACGCATTCTGGTGATACAAACGCAGATGTGGTCGCAGAATCCAGCCTTCGCTGCCGAAGAGCGCATCGGGCTTCCACCAGTACTTCAAATCCAGAGTCTGCGCGCTTGTGCCCCAGTCATCACCGTAGTAGCGCGCCGTCAGGTGCACCACATCACGACCCAGGTGCACGGCGTTTCTTACCAGCAGCGTATGCCGCAGGCGATCTTCCGGTCGTGATTCATTCAAGCCGCCAATTGGCTGACTTTCGCTGTCCAATAGAGTCACAGCCTTGTAGGGCTCGGTCATGTAGCCTGTATCACGCCCGACGGCAAGATTCACCTGCAAGAGCCAGCGCTCATTCATTACCTGTGTCACACCCAGGAGCAGATCGCTGAGGTCCTTTGTATCACTGCTTGTCTCGCTGCTGGGACTATCCATGAATTTCAGCGGACGGGGCAGATTGCCTTCCGGGCTCACCGTATCGTGGTTGTGACTCAAACCCAGGTTAAGTGTAGTGTGACGATCATTGAGTTCCCAGGCCAGGCTGTAGCTGGCTCCCAGGCTGGTGTAGTCCGTTTCGAAAGAGGCGTTGGCACCCAGAGTACCGCGCAGCAGCCGTGACCAGGGGCGAACCCAGTCCAGCGAAGCGGAGAAGCGCTCGTCGTGAAAGGTCCGCGCGGGAAGCTCACCGGGTGCTGCCGAGTAGCTGTGGCCCGAAGGACTGGTGAAGGTCTGCGTTTGCTTTGTGGGCAGCATGCCGTTGGGACTCGCTCCGCTCATAGCGTCGTAGCCCACTTTCAAGGAAAGGCTTTGTTCACCGGACAAGGGTCGCGTGATACGCAACACGGGTTCCACAATGTTCACACGATCGGTTTCACGATACACGAGCGTAGCGTGCTCTACGGTCCAGGTGGACGTGTCGGCGGCTTGCGCCTGGCCCTTGATCAGACTTCCGCCCAATAGCTGAAGCGCTGCCAGAGCGACCAGACCCGCTGCCGTGCCGCCGTTGTTGGGAGTCAGTTGCATCCGCAGCCTCCCCCGCCTACACCGTCGCCACCGTGGGCTGTTTCCTTGGAGAAGTAGACGTGCTCGTCCAGTCCGGCCTCAAGGGCATCGGGCACGGGCTGCATTTCCTTCTCGGCCAGGCGATCGCGCTGCCAGGGCTCCACGTGATGCACGCAGGCACTCGCGAGCAGTGTGAGACAAAACAGTCCCGTAAGCAGCATGCCGCGCTGCAGAGGTGTCACTTTCATTCGCTTTCCTCCTGCAGCAGCTGCGTGATACAGGCTTCGTATTGAGCCGTGTCTTCCGTGCGGAAACCCTGATGTACCAGCCTCAGCCGACCCTGGCGATCCAGTAGAAGGCTGGTGGGCATGGCTTTCAGTTCGTTGCGCGCAGCGTTGATGCCTTGCGAATCGAACAGTACGGGGAAGTTTACCTGCTGCTCCTGTAGAAAACTGCGCGCTTTCTTGCTCTGCCGGTCCAGGTTGATGGCCAGAATCACCAGGCCTTGTTCGGCATGGCGCGCCTGCAGCGCCTTCATCCAGGGAAACGATTGCTTGCAGGGATCACACCAGCTGGCCCAGAAATCGATCAGAACAACTCGCCCCTGCAACTCCGCCAGCGTCAGCGCCCCATCGCTGCCCAGCGTAAGCAGAGTCGTGGGTAGAAAGTCTGCCTCCGCAGGCAGCTCCAGCTGGGCGTGGGTCGCGCTCAGCTCCTGCGCCATTGTTGCCTGGTCATGGGGTATAAGCGTCATGGATTCGGCCGCGCTGGCGCTTGGGGAATACATCAATAGAAAGGGAAGCAGGAGCACAAGCCGCGCCACCCCTTGTCGAGAGTAGGTCTTCATGTTTGCCTCAGACTTGGTACAACAAGAGATGGCCAGATTCGATACGAGCTCCTTGTGCGGAATGCGCCCTATAACAAAGCTAGGCGCACATAAGTTCCCGAGTGTGCGCGGAGCGAGCCGCGTTGTCGTCAATAACGGTAACGTGGTTGTGAATGAAAAGAGACAAGGCTTTGAGCAGAGGCTGGCTGCTTGACGAAGTGCAGTGGACGCGCTTCCTTCCTGGCATTGCGTTCACCCCCCTTCTGCGGAATCCTGAACTTCTACTAAAACAACAGCCTTTCTTTTCCTTCGCCATTTTCTCCTCTTGACTCCGCACTCCCATTCCTCTACTTTGTTCGAGAATCGAACAAAGAGCCCGTATTCTTGTCACGCGGGTCCGATGAGATGCCCCGATCCCCTGTTTGGAGGAAGCCATGAACCCCGAACGATTCCCCGTTTCCCTGCTGAAAACAAGCATTCTATCCCTGTCGCTGCTTCTACCGCTGGTGGACGCACTGGCGCAGCCGTCCCATGTTCGCGTATTGGACGATGCCGAGGGCGCGCGTCTGCAGGTGAACGGCGAGGACTTCCTGGTACAAGGCATGAACTGGGACTATTTCCCCATTGGCACCAACTACAGCTACAGCCTGTGGAACCAGGACGACGACTTCATCCGCACGGCGCTGGATCGCGAAATGGCCATGCTCAAGGGCATGGGCGTCAACACCATTCGCCAGTACACGGGCGTTCCCGCGCGCTGGGTGCAGTACATGTACGAGCGCTGGGGCATCTACACGGTCATCAATTATCCCTTTGGCCGCTACGGCTTGACCATTGACGGGGCCTGGGTCCCGAGCACAGATTACGCCAATCCGCGCACCCGCGAGATTCTGCTGGCGGAGACCCAGAGCATGATCGACGAGTACGCCGGCACCCCGGGCCTGCTTGTATATCTGCTGGGCAACGAGAACAACTACGGCCTCTTCTGGAGCTCGGCGGAGACCGAAGACATGCCGCAGGAGCAGAAGAACCTGCTGCGCGCGCGCTACATGTATTCGGCTTTCGGCGAGGCGGTGGAGCTGATCAAATCCCAGGACGGCGAGCACCCTGTGGCGATGGCCAACGGCGATCTGCAGTACATCGACATGATCAAGGTCGAGGTGCCGGAGCTGGATATTCTGGGTACCAATATGTACCGCGGCATTTCCTTCGGCGACGCCTTCCAGCGCGTGCGCGACGAACTGGGCCTGCCGATCATGTTCACCGAATTCGGCTGCGACGCCTTCAACGCCATCGAAATGCGCGAGGATCAGTTTGACCAGGCGCGCTACCTGCTGGGCCAATGGGAGGAGATCTACCTGAACGCGGCGGGCATCGGCGGCGCGCGAAATGCCATCGGCGGCCTCACTTTCCAGTTCAGCGACGGCTGGTGGAAGTACAAGCAGGACGCCTATCTCGATGTGCACGACACCAACGCTTCCTGGGCCAACGGCGGTTATCCCCACGATCTGGCGCCCGGCGAGAACAATATGAATGAGGAATGGTGGGGCCTCTGCGCCAAAGGGCCGACCCAGAACAGCGGCCTCTACGACCTGTATCCGCGTGCCGCGTATTACGCACTGGCGGATGTGAACCTGCTGAATCCCTACAGCGCGGGTGTGGACGCGGCGGAGATCCGCGCGCACTTTGACGGCATTAGCGCCATGAAGGCGGTGGCGCAGGCGCGTGGTGATCAGGCTGCACTGGTGGCCGAGCAATCGCAGAAGTTCCGTGTCAGCGGTTTGCGCGTGGAGCTCGAGAGCATCATTACCGGCGGCGAACGTATCACAACGCCGGAAACCCGCACCGACGATGAGGACGGTTATCCGCGTTTTCAGGGCTTCGACCACATGGAATCCTTCTATATGGATGTGGCCGCGCAGCCCGCGGGCAATGTCAACGCCAGCATGACGCTGAACGTGCTGGGCAACGTGCCCACCAATTCCATCGACGAAATTTTCTACGAGAACCGTGATCGCGCGGTGGAAGTGTCCACGCCCGACGGCCCGCCCACTGAGATTTCCGGCATGGATCGCGTGCGCGTGCATCACGCCGACGTGAGCTGGCAGCATCCCTGGTTCAACCTGACGGGCTTCTACCGCAGCGGCCATTACCACTGGGGCTACGAGGGCGATTTCTTTGGCTTGTACCGCGAGGCGAACTACGGCGAGAACATCGACATGTACAATGGCAACGCGCCGGTGGGCATGGAACTGGAGATGCGCCGCCAACTAAGTGGCCTGAAAGTGGCCATGGGACCGGAACTGTGGTGGGGTGCCAATCCCGCTGTGCTGGCCAAGTACCAACGCAGTTTTGGTCGCTACACCGCCGCGGTGTTGTACCAGGAGGACCTGGACGATCAGACGAACGCGGTCAGCTCCAGCGCCATTCCCGAGCCTGTAACACGCAAGGCGACTTTCCACATCGAGACCAAGCGCGGACCGCTGGGCCTTGAGGCGGGCGGCATCTGGGCAGGCTATAACAAAGTCGACGATACCTTCCAGTACATGGAAGACGGTGTCGTGATGCAGGATTACATTCGCGCCAGTGATACTTTCGGCGGCAAGGCGCGTGTTACATGGAGCAGCGGTCGTTGGAACTGGTATGCCCAGGGAGCTATGATGGGGCTGGTGGCCGACGGTGGTCCGACGGCAATTCAGACTTTTACCGGCTGGCGTCTGGCCGACTGCGGCAGCGGCAACCAGATGAACGCGCTGACGGGATTCACCTACATGATGGGCGACCTGCAGATCGCGCCCAACTTCCTGTGGCAGAAGCCGATTGTGGGACCGATGCCTGCCGATGCACCGGCGCCAGGCCGTCTGCGCAATGTGCTGGATGATCCCTTTGCCGTGCGTGCCAACCGTGAGACAACCGCCGGTGAGCTGCTGCTGACCTGGGATCCCACGCCGGGCACCTGGATGTACGCCTGGAATGCAGACGAGATGGAAGATGCTCCCTTCGCCTGTAACCTGGGCTTCATCTATCGCCACTATGCAACAGACATGGATGGTGGACTTTTCTTCCTGGACGACGGTGTTACAACCGCTGCCTTTGATACTTCAACTCCTGCGCGCAACCTGTGGGAAGTCCACTCACGGCTGCTCTCGAAGAACACGCCTTCTCGCGGAATTATCGCCGATCTCTACGTTGGTACAGGCGAGCCCAATGGCGACGACCAGCGTGTGATACATCGCTATGGCGCTGACGCACGTCTGCTGTGGAATGCGTGGAAGCTGGTGTTGACGGGCAAGGTCAACGACTGGGGTCCCTACGATTATCACAAGGATTTCAATATGACCTACCCGCTGCAGCTCGCAGTGGACCTGTCTACAACACTGTCCCGTCCGACCTGGTGGGATCTGCCCTCCTCGCGCCTGGGCATCAAGCTCACCTGGCGCACACTGGACGAGTACTCCAATCGCTACGAGCCCTTGCCCGGCCTGACCAAGGACAGTGACGAATCGCTCGACGGCTACGACTTGGGTCGCGAGTGGGAAATCCGTACCTATTTGCACATTGGCATCTAGTACTGGATCACGGAGTGGAAATGGGTGTGTCACCAACGCCATCTACAACTGAGACGAGAAGGCACGAGCGCGCGCGCGAGCTGCTGGGGAAGATGAGTCTGGCGGAGAAGATCGGTCAGCTGGTGCTGGTCAATGGCGCTGCCGGAGAGATCCCCGCCGACTTGCGTGAGGCCATTGCTGCCGGACGCGTGGGCGGTGTGCTCAATGAAGTAGTGCCCGAATGCGTTGATGAGCTGCAGCGCATTGCGTGCGATGAAAGCCGCCTCGGTATTCCGCTGCTGATCGCCAGAGACGTGATACACGGATTCAAACACATTGCGCCCATTCCGCTAGGACAGGCGGCCAGCTGGAATCCTGAGCTGGTAGAGGCTTGTGCCCGTCTGGCTGCACGGGAAGCGGCGGCCAGCGGCGTGAACTGGGCGATGGCACCCATGGTGGACATTGGGCGTGATCCACGCTGGGGCCGTGTGGCGGAGTCCTTCGGGGAAGATCCGCTGCTTACGTCACGCTTCGGTGCCGCTGTGGTACGCGGCCTCCAGGGTGAGGATCTGTCACACGCCGACAGCGTTGCTGCCTGTGTTAAACACTTTGCGGGCTACGGTGCCAGCGAGGGCGGTCGCGATTACGACTGCACATCGGTTCCCGAAATCGAATTGCGCCAGGTGCATCTGCCGCCTTTCCAGGCTTGTTTGCAGGCGGGCGCCGTTTCGCTGATGCCCTCTTTTGGCGATTTGAACGGCACACCGGCGACGATGAACCGTCTGCTGCTGCAGCGCATTCTGCGACAGGAGTGGGGCTTTGAGGGCATTGTGCTCAGCGATTGGGAAGCCGTGCGTCAACTTGTGGATCACGGAGTGTGTGCCGATCGGCGTGAAGCGGCACGCGAAGCGGCGCTGGCCGGTGTCGACATGGAAATGTTCTCGCGCTGTTTCGAGGATCATTTGCCCGGTCTGATCGCTGCGGGCGAAGTGGACGTGTCACGGCTGGACGAAATGGTGTTGAGCATCCTCAGGGTCAAACTGCAGCTTGGCCTGTTTGATGGTCGCCGTAGGCCATTGGAAGTGCCACTGAAGCAAGAGGAACTGCAACCGCTGTATCACAGTGCACTGCAAAGCGTGGTGCTGTTGAAGAACGAGTCGCAGACTTTGCCACTGCAGGTAGAGAAACTGAAGAAGCTGGCCGTGATCGGCCCGCTGGCAGACGAAGCTCTGGAGCAGCTGGGAACCTGGGTCTTTGATGGTGACACTTCGCTTTCTGTTACTCCGTTGCAGGCTTTGCGCGAGTACGCCAAGGGGCGCTTCGAAGTGATACACGAACCTGGCCTTGAATATAGCCGGGATCGGTCGCTGGAAGGAATGCCCAAGGCGACCATGGCAGCCATTGAGGCCGATGCGGTAGTTGTCTTCCTTGGCGAAGAGGCCATACTCAGTGGAGAAGCGCATTGCCGCGCGGACCTGCGCCTGCCCGGAGCTCAGACCGAGCTGCTTAGACGCGTGACCGATAGCGGCAAACCGGTGATTGTCGTGATTCTTGCGGGGCGTCCGCTGGCATTGCAGGAAGTGATCGATCTGCCTGCTGCCGTGCTCTACGCCTGGCATCCAGGAACGTTGGCCGGACCAGCCCTTCGCGATCTCCTCTTTGGCATCGAATCGCCTTCGGGCAAATTGCCCATGACCTTTCCGCGCATGAGCGGACAAGTCCCCGTGTATTACGCGCGCAAGAATACAGGTAGACCCGCCAGTGCCGAGTTCTACACGCCGCTGGAAGAGATTCCTCGCGGTGCAGTGCAGTATTCCACCGGTAATACGTGTCACCATTTGGATGCGGGATATACGCCGCTCTTTCCCTTTGGCTTTGGCCTGTCCTACAGCACTTTCAGCTATGACAACCTGCAACTGAAGACGTGTCGTGTATCACGTGACTCTGCGGCACTGGATTTCAGCGTCTGCTTGAGGAACACGGGAAAGGTTGAGGCGGAAGAAGTCGTGCAGGTTTATGTGCGTGATCTGGTGGGAAGTGTAACACGTCCCGTGCGCGAACTGAAAGACTTCCGCCGCGTGCGCCTGGCCGCTGGCGAGAGTCGCGTACTGCACTTCAGCCTTCCGGTGAAGGAGCTGGCTTTTGTGGGTGCCGACCTCGGGTGGCGTCTTGAGGCCGGCAAACATCAGCTCTTCGTGGGTGGCAGCTCCGCCGCCCAATTGATGAATGAATTCGAACTCCTGTAACTATGGGCCAGTGCCCATTCGTCTCTGCAGGCTCACCTTTTGGTGGGCCTGCTTCGTTTCCCCCTCGACTGTCCCTTCTTCGATTCTACCCTACGATCAGGACAACAAGGGCAACAATCCAGAGAATCACACTTCGGGAGCGCCACGCACAGCTTGGCGCGGAGTTGCTGATCCGACCCGCAGGGTCGGCAACGATAGCGAAGGGAAAAAGAAATGGGAGGGAAGTGTTATACTCTCCGCCGTCAATTCCTTTAACCCGGTCCCGCGAGGCCACAAGGGAGACGCGCGTGAACGCGACACAACCTGCCCATCCACTGCATCCGGTACGAGCCGGATTTTTCTCTCACGCCGCCTCCGCCGACTTCGCCCGAGCAGCACTGTCCGGGCCGGATGAGTTTCACCACTTGTTTCACCCACCAATTCACTGGAGGCGAGGATGAGCTTTCGACAGAAAGCGGTTCTCGTGGACGAGGACGGTCTGCGGCGCACGCTGACCCGTCTGGCACACGAGATCATCGAGAAGAACAAAGGCACGCAGGGCCTGGCGCTCATTGGCATGCAAACGCGCGGTGTCTTTCTGGCGCAGCGACTGAGGGCGCGTATCGCCGAGCTGGAGGGCGTCGAGGTGCCGCTGGGCACGCTGGATGTCACCTTCTACCGCGACGATTGGCGCATGAAACTGAAGCAGCCCGAAGTGCAGGCCACCGACATCCACTTCGACATTCACGACATGAATCTGGTGCTGGTGGACGATGTGCTCTACACGGGCCGAACAGTGCGCGCAGCCTTGGACGCACTAATGGACATCGGACGCCCACAGCGCATTCAACTGGCCGTGCTGGTGGATCGCGGGCATCGCGAACTGCCCATTCGCGCGGACTTTGTAGGCAAGAACGTGCCGACCTCCATTGGTGAGGAAGTGCGGGTGAAGGTCAGCGAGGTCGACGAGAGCGACGCCGTCTTGTTGGTAGAGCAGGAGGTGACACAGTGAGCGTCATGAGACTACGTCAGTTGTCGCCGGAGAGCGAGGGCGGTGGTGATACGCAGCCCTGCCTGAATCACAGGCACCTGCTAGGCCTGGAGGACTACAGCGCAGAGGAGATCACCCTGATTCTCGATACCGCTGTCAGCTTCCGCGAAGTGCTTGAGCGCCAGTTCAAGAAGGTGCCTACCTTGCGTGGTATCACGGTGGTCAACCTCTTCTTCGAGAACAGCACGCGCACGCGTATCTCTTTTGAAATGGCCGAGAAGAGGCTGAGTTGTGACACGGTGAATTTCAGCGCTTCAACAAGCGCATTGCGCAAAGGCGAAACACTGCGTGATACAGCCGCCAACATCGAGGCCATGAAAATCGATGCCGTTGTGATGCGTCACAGCACACCAGGATCGGCCAAGTATCTGAGCGAGTGGATTGACAGTGTGGTGATCAACGCCGGTGACGGAGCCCACGAGCATCCCACACAGGCGCTGCTGGACATGATGAGTCTGCGCGAGAAATGCGGAGAGATCGCCGGTCAGCGTGTTACACTGGTGGGAGACATCCTGCACAGCCGCGTGGCCATGTCCAATATCTGGGGTCTGCAGAAGATGGGGGCCAAGGTGCAGGTCTGCGGTCCGCGTACGCTGATTCCGCGTCACATTGAGGATCTGGGTGTCGAAGTCTTTCACAATGTGGAAGAGGCCATCGAGAACTCCGACGTGCTGAATGTACTGCGCATTCAGCTCGAGCGTCACAACGCGCACCATTTTCCCAGCCTGCGCGAGTATCACGAGCAGTTCGGTGTCACACTGGACCGTCTCGAGACCTTTGCGCCGCAGGGGATCACAATCATGCATCCCGGACCCATCAACCGCGGTGTGGAGATTTCGAGCGACGTGGCCGACAGCGAATACAGCATCATTCTGAACCAGGTGACCAATGGAGTGGCCGTGCGCATGGCCATTCTGTACCTGCTGCTGGGAGGACGCCAAAGTGAGAACTGAACTGCGTACCTACGAGATGGAGCGCATCCTGTTGAAAGGCGTGCGCCTGCTTGACCCGGCACAGAAGCTGGATCGTGTTACGGACATGCTCATCGAAGAGGGCACTGTAACACGTATCGCCGACGGCATCGAAGAGCGGGGTGATCACGTTTTCGACATGGCGGGTTTGACACTTGTGCCGGGATTCGTCGACCTGCGTTCCCAGTTCGGTGAGCCGGGCTTCGAGGACCGTGACACCATCCAAAGCGGTCTGGACGCGGCGGCGGCTGGCGGCTTTGTTGCTGTATGTGCCATGCCCGAGAGCGATCCGATTGTCGATAATCAGGCCCTGGTTGGATTCCTGCTGGAGCAGGCGGGTGATCATCCCGTTACACTGATGCCCGTTGGTGCCGTGACACGCGCACTTCAGGGTGAGCGCTTGGCTGATCTGGGTGAACTGGCACAGGCGGGTGCCGTGGCCGTTAGCGAAGGCAATGTGGGTCTGGCCAGTGCTGCTGCGGTTCGCGGTGCCCTGAGCTACGCCATGATGTTCGGACTGCCCCTGTTCAGCATGCCCCAGGCGCGCAGCTTGACGGGCGGCTATGTGCACGAGGGGCGCCAGTCACTGGTGATGGGACTGAAGGGCATTCCGCGTCTCACAGAAGAGCTGGCTGTGTATCGCGACCTGCGCTGCGCCGAGTTCGAGGAGGCGCGATTGCACTTGCAGCTGCTGAGTACGCGCGAGAGTCTGGAGCTTGTCAAGGCCGCCAAGGAACGTGGTGTGCGTGTCACCGCTGACTGCAGCCCGCAGCATCTGGCACTGCGTGATACCGATGCAGGTGATTTCCAGCAGGCCAAGAAGCTGCTGCCACCGCTGCGACCTGAGCAGGATCGCGATGCGCTGTTGCAGGCCTGTGCCGACGGTACCCTTGACGCCATCTGCAGCGATCATCGTCCAGCTGAGTTCGATGACCTGGACTGCGACTATGTCAGCTCGCCTTTTGGTTGCGCCAGTCTGGAAACCGCTTTTGCGGTAGCACACCGCGCGCTGGTGGAGGAGGGCGGATTGCCGCTCAAACGTCTGCTCGAGCTCTTCAGCCACGGTCCGCGACGTGTGCTGGACTTGCCCGAGTGCACCATTGCCGAAGGAGAGCCGGCGGCCTTCACCCTGCTGGATCTGGATTGTGTCTGGCAGTACAAGGGTGATGAAGCACTAAGCCTGGGTGTCAACAGCCCCTGGGAAGGCACGGAATTCCACGTGAGACCCGCAGGAGTTGTCAACGGCAGCGGCATGGCGCTTCGTTCCTGATCAACGGCTGCCTCCTACCTGCGCCGGTGCGCCGTAGCACGAGAATCATTTTGCGGGGACCTTCGGGTTCCCGCTTTGATCTCCTGCAATCCAGCTATCGCTTTGCCACCTTAAAGCGCTCGCCGCAAAAGGAATCGACAGCATTGGGGTAGAGGGAATCAATAATCCGGAGACAGGCTATGCATATCATTCTGCGTATCACAACTGTTTTGTCTGCGATTGGCATCTCTTATGCCGCTGGCTTTGTACAAGACGTATTCAGCTCACCTTATCTTCCCACGCCTGCAGCACCGGAGATTAAAGAAGCTCCTGCAGAGGAGGGAACGCCCTTTGCAGAGGTGGTCGCCGACTGTGATACGCTGGCCGGTCTGTTTACCCTGTATCACAAGGAGAAGACCGGTGAGTGCTGGATGGAGGTTGCGCCGGATCAATTGAACCGGGATCTGTTGATTTCCACAACGCTCGAGCAAGGACTGGGCTTTGCGGGCCTGGTCGCAGGATTGCCCCTTGAGAACATCGTTGCCAGGCTCGTCAAGCGTCACGAGCATATCGATCTGCTTGTTCCCTATCCTTATGCGGTTGTCGCCGATGGATCACCTCTTGCTGCCGCCGTCGACCGCTCCACCACTGACAGCGTGATCTGGAGCTGGGATCTCGAGTCCGCACCGGAGCCGGAACGCGGCAGCTATCTGATCAAATTGGACGACTGGGCACTGGACGAGCACAACCGTTTTTCCGGCAAGATGGGTGAGCGTCTGCGGACGAGTGTGCACCCCTTGCGCGATCGCTGTGATTACTCTTTGCTGAAGTCTTTCGCGGAGAACGTCGAAATCGGCGCGCGACTGGTGTACGAGACAAGCTTCCCGAGGTACGAATGGGGTTCCACCCTGGAACTGGAGCTGCGCTACAGCTTGTCTTTCCTGCCGGAAAGCAACTATGTAGCACGCTGGCAGGACGAGCGCGTAGGCTACTTCTTGGGTCTGCAGCGAGTCTGGGGCGATGGTCAGAGGGAGAATCCTTTCAACTATTTCATTGAGCGTTGGCATCTGGAGAAGAAGCATCCCGACGCGGCACTCTCCGAGCCCGTCAAACCCATCGTCTTCTGGCTGGAAAACACCGTTCCCTACGAATACCGCGATGTATTACGCGATGGCATTTTAGCCTGGAACAAGGCCTTTGAACAGGCTGGCTTCCTCAATGCGGTCGAGGTACGCCAGCAGCCCGATGACGCCGACTGGGATCCGGCGGACATTCGCTACAACACCATTCGTTGGATCACGAGTCGCGACATCGATTTCGTCGCCATGGGCCCCAGCCAGTCCAATCCCTACACCGGAGAAATCCTCAACGCCGATGTGCTGGTGGAGGGGGATGTAGTACGCCAACTACAGCAGATGTGGCAGGAGGCCATTCAACCACTGGCGCTGGGTGGATCACAGCAGGAGCCGCTCCACACTCCGGATAGACTGCTGAAGCGACTGGAGCAGGAGTGGTCGCTGACAACGGATTCGCCGGAGCTGGAGCCGTTGCGGGAGCGCCGCCAGCAGGAGATGCAGAGCATGCAGCGTGCAGGCTTGGCCACTCTTGACGCATCGGCCCGTGCCAATGGCATGCCGCTGAATGTGGAAGAGCGCGATGCCTTCGTGCGCCAGTATTTGCGCTTCATGGTGATGCACGAAGTGGGGCACACTTTTGGACTACGACACAATTTCTTCGGTAGTCGCATGCTTGCGTTCGAGCAGCTTGGTGATACATCTCTCACCCACGAATGCGGGATGATTGCCTCCGTGATGGATTACGTCAAGGTAGCGCTGATGGCGGACCCACAGCAGCAGGGCGACTACTTCCCACAGGTGACGGGACCCTATGACCGCTGGGCCATTGAGTGGGGCTACACGCCCTTTGGTGCGAGCGAACCCCAGGAGGAGCGGGAGGCATTGAATCGAATCGCAGCGCGTAGCACAACGGACCCCGCCCTGCGCTATGCCACCGATGATGATTCCTGGGATTTCATTGGTTCTGCGGTAGACCCGGCGGCACGTCAGATGGATATGAGCTGTGATGATGCCGCCCTGTTGCGTAACCGTCGTGCGCTGTTGCAAAAGGTGCTGAGCGCCGATCCCGCCAGCATGCTGCAGCCCGGGGAAGATCCCGGCCACTATCGTGACATGGTGATGGCGGCGGCGGACTCCTACTGGTATGATGTGGAAGGCCTGACGCTTTACGGAGGCGCACTGCACCTGCGTCGCGAGCCCTTTGGGCAGGGCGTTGTGCCGGCCCAGCCGTACACGGCGGAAGAGATTCGTCCAATGATAGCCCTACTTCTGGAGTACACTTTTGATCAGAAATTGTGGTCGCTATCGGAACGGCAGTGGGAGTTGATGGGACCGAACTGGAACTGGAACCTGAAGTATCACGACCGCCATTTCCATCATATTCCGGATTTCGACAACTATCTGCTGAGCAAACGCATGGAGATTCTGGCGGCGTGTTACGCACCCCTGCGTTTGCAGCGCATCGTTGACCTGAACTCACGTGGAAGTGTGGCGTACACTTTGGACGAACACTTCACAGCCATCTTCGATCGCATCTGGAAGGAGTGTCCCCGTGATACGGGCTTCCGTGGTTTGCAATTGAGTCACATTTCCATGATGCAGCTGCTGATGTTCGACTCTGCCCTTGCCCCTTCCGACGCTCGTACTATGGCGCGCGCTTCGTTGGTTAGTGCCAGAACTCGCTTGCTGAGTTGGAAACAGCGGAATGGTCTTGATAGAATGACACGCGCTCACATCGATGAGTGTATTACGCGAATCGAGGCGGCGCTTGAGCGCGACCTCGATCGACTATAACCGAATGTCCCCTGCAAGGTGAATGCAGCGGTATGGAGAACGTCATGTCCATTGCCTTTCGACTCACATTGGGAGTAGTGCTCTGCGGTCGCTTGCTGGCTGCAGGCTTCATGCAAGACGTATTCAGTTCGCCCTATCTACCCACGCCCGCACCGGAAGTCACGGAGGATGCGTCAGCTTCACACGAGGACGGCACTCCCTTTGCTGAAGTGATCGCCGACTGTGACACGCTGGCCGGTCTGTTCAACGTGTATCACAATCCAAAGACAGGTGTCGCCTGGCTGGAAGTATCACCCGACCAACTTGGTCGCGAGTACATCCTGCATGTCACACGCGAGAGCGGTCTAGGCTTTCCCGGCTGGACGGCGGGCATGCTGGAGCAGCACGCCACCTTTCAGCTCCAGCACCAGCGCGATCAAATCCGCGTTGTCCTGCAGCATACACGCATCCGCTCGAAGCCTGGTAGCGCAGCGCAGAAAATGGTGGAGGGCAGCCGCGTCGACAGCCCCGTCTTTTCCTGGACCATCGCCTCGGCACCAGAGCCCGAACGCGGTAGCTGGCTGGTCAAGCTCGACGACTGGGCACTGGGCGATTTTCTTGGTCTCGCCAATGACTTGAACAGCACTTTTCATACACGCTATTGGCTGGACGATGCGCAGAGCGATTACTCCTTGCTGAAGTCCTTTGAGCAGAACCTGGAGATCGGCGCACGTCAGACCTATCGCACCGATGATCCCAAGGGGTGGTCGCCGGGTTCAGCCGTTCGCAACGCTATTGAGCTGGTGATACGTTTCAGCATCTGCGAGTTGCCGCGCACCGACTATGTGCCGCGCTACAAGGATGACCGTGTGGGCTACTTCACAATGTCATGGCGCGAATGGGGTGATGACACCGAGCGGGAACCGCAGATTGAAGTGATCAAGCGCTGGAATCTGCAGAAGAAGGATCCAGAAGCGCCCCTTTCTGAACCGGTCAAGCCCATTGTCTTCTGGCTGGAAAACACCATTCCGGAAGAGTATCGTCCTTATGTGACACAAGGCCTGCTGCTCTGGAATCAGGCTTTCGAGGCCGCCGGATTCAAGAACGCAGTGGTCGTCAAGCAGCAGCCGGACGACGCCGATTGGGATCCCGCCGACATTCGCTACAACACCATTCGCTGGATCAGCAGCAGCGACCCGGCTTTTGGCGCCATGGGCCCCAGCCAGGCCAATCCCTACACGGGTGAATTGCTGAACGCCGATGTCCTGGTGGAAGCCGACATGATGCGCCGCAACGCAGTGGGCTGGTATCGCAGCGTGAGACCGCTGGATAACGGCAGTGCCGATGATCTGCTGCGGATGCACTTTGATGAGTGGCTTTTGGATCCAGCTTCCGCTGAGTATCACGAGCTACAGCAAGAGCGCGTGACACAGCTCGAACAGAATACCAGGGACGACTGCTTCTTTGCTTCCGTGGCTGCTGCAGCTGGCGATCTTCCCTTTACCGACGAAGAGGAGGAAGAAGTCGTGCGCCAGTACCTGGTGGCGCTAATTGCCCACGAAGTGGGTCATACGCTAGGATTGCGTCACAACTTTGCTGGCAGCCGCATGCTCAGCTTCGAGCAGCTCTGTGATACAAGTATCACGCGACGGCAGGGCATGGTGTCCTCGATCATGGAGTACGATCCCATCACCGTTATCGCGGACCGTGAGCGGCAGGGCGACTATTTCAGCCAGAACATCGGTCCCTACGATATCTGGGCCATTCAGTACGGTTACACGCCTTCTGGCGCGGATCATCCCTCGGAGGAGAAGGAGTTTCTGAACTCCATTGCCAGTCGTTCGACAACGGAGCCCGCACTGTGGTACAGCACCGACGAGGATGGCTACGGCGGTGTGGACCCGCGCACGCGTGTCTTTGACATGGGCAGCGACGAGGCGGCCTGGGTGGCCAACCAGCGCGAGCTGACCCGCAAGATTCTGCAAATGGATCCGTCGCGTATTCTGGAGGAAGGCGATGACCCGGGCCTTTATCGCGCTGTCATTGAGCGCAGCGTCGAGCGTTACTGGGGTGTGGTGAATGCGCTTGCTGGATACACCGGTGCCGTACATCTGCGACGCGAGCCTTACGGTCAGGGACTAGTGCCAGCTGCACCATATGAGGCTTCCGAAGTACGATCCATGATCAAGCTGCTTCTTGACGAGACCTTTGACGATGAGCTCTGGCAACTAAGCCGCGAACAGCGTGAGCTGATGGGCCCCGGCTGGAGCTGGGGCGAGAGCCTGAGTCGCAAATGGCCCTATCTCTACGATTTCAATACCGTGCTGTTGAAGTACCGCATGAACAGCGTGATTGACTTGTACCGTCCTGACAGGCTGGAGCGTGTGGTGGAGATTGCGAGCAACTATCCGCAGGCCTACACTCTGGATGAGCATTTCAGCTCAGTGCGTAAGCGCATCTGGAAAGCACCGGCCCAGGATTTCTCCTATCGCGGTATGCAGCGTCTGCATCTGGATCTACTGGGCATGCTGATGTTGGAGGTGCCGCGTTTGTCCGACGAGATCCGCATGATGACGCGTGCTGATCTGACAACCGTCAGTGCGCAGCTCAAGCGCTGGCAGCAGCAGGATCTGGACCGTGTGACACAGGCGCACATTGCCGACTGCCTGGTGCGCATCGAAGTGATTCTGGAGCGCGATCGCGACAGGTTGTAACACAGCCGGAGATCTGTGAGACAAAAAGGGCCGGAATTTCCGGCCCTTTTTCAGTG
The DNA here is from genome assembly GCA_963663545.1 of Candidatus Delongbacteria bacterium. Lineage (GTDB taxonomy): Bacteria > CAIWAD01 > CAIWAD01 > CAIWAD01 > CAIWAD01. Next base: position 613,478 of record OY760505.1, on the reverse strand, counting down.
ATACGTATTCGAATCAGTAGGAGAGCGCGAAGATCACGCGGTGCTTGCTGGGCTTGCCGCTGTAGACGCAAGCTCCCGTTTCTTCCTTTGCATCAAAGGGGATGCAGCGGATGGTAGCCTTGGTCAGCTCCTTGATCTTCAACTCGGTCTCACCGTCGCCGTCCCAGTGGGCGTTGACCCACTTTCCAGCTTTGATTGCCGTCTGGAACTCGTCCCACGTGTCGACACTAACGGTATTGGCTTCGCGGCGTGCCAAGGCTTGGTCGAAGAGATCTTTTTGCATCTGCTCGAGGATGCCGGTGATTTGTGCCTGCAGCTCGTCCAGCGTGAGAAAACGCTTCTGGCGATCGTGGCGTGTGACAAGACAAACTTTGCCTTCGCTTGCATCACGAGGGCCGATCTCCAGACGGCAGGGCACTCCGCGCTGCGCCCAGCGGAAGAAACGGTCGGCGGGCCGCTTGATTTCAGCGTCTGCGTCCCAGGCAACACAGAGGGGCCCCAGTTTTTCCTTCAGCAGCGCTTCAGCACGACGCGCGTGCGGTTCGACAGCCGCCTGCTCGTCGGCGTTCTTCCACAAAGGCACAATGGCAGCCTTGGTGGGAGCCATGCGCGGCGGCAGGACAAGACCGTCATCGTCGCTGTGCGCCATGATCAAAGCGCCGATCAGACGAGTGGAAACACCCCAGCTCGTCGTCCACGCGCACTGCTCGGTATTTTCGCGACCCAGGAATTTGATCTCAAAGGCCTTGGCGAAATTCTGGCCCAGAAAGTGGCTGGTGCCCATCTGCAGCGCTTTGCCGTCCTGCATCATGCCTTCGATGCAGTAGGTGGCCACGGCGCCGGGAAACTTCTCGTTTTCGGTCTTCTGCCCTGTGCGCACCGGAATGGCCAGGTAGTCCTCGGCAAAAGCGCGATACACTTCCAGCATCTGCAGAGTCTCGTCCACGGCTTCTTGCTCGCTCTCGTGCGCCGTGTGACCTTCCTGCCAGAGGAATTCCGTGGTGCGCAAAAAGAGGCGCGTGCGCATTTCCCAGCGCATCACGTTGGCCCACTGATTGATCAGAATGGGCAGATCGCGGTAGCTGTTGAGCCACTTGGCGTACATGTGGCCGATGACCGTTTCGCTGGTGGGGCGCACGTAGAGTGGCTCCTCGAGCAGGCTGCCGCCGCCGTGTGTCACAACCGCGCACTCGGGCGCGAAGCCCTCGACGTGCTCCGCTTCCTTGGTCATGAAACTTTCCGGAATCAGCAAGGGGAAGTAGGCGTTCACGTGTCCCGTCTCTTTGAAGCGGCGATCCAGATCCTGCTGAATGCTCTCCCACAGGGCGTAGCCTGTCGGGCGAATGACCATGCAGCCCTTAACTGGTGCGTAATCCGCCAGCTCGCCAGCTTTGATGACGTCCAGATACCACTGGGAGTAGTCCTGTTCGCGAGATGTAATGTTCTTTGCCATACCGGCTCCCGTCCTTGCTCAAATGGGTTCGAATCCGAAACCGCCAAATATAGTACAGCAGGTCCAAGCCCGATGAACGAAGACGAGGGGCGAGTGCAGGACCGCGCGATTCTTCTTGCCAGGAATTCTGCATTCGCTATTTTGAGGGCGTTGATCGCGAAACGACAACATCAGCAAGACCATTGGTGGCGCCAGCGCAAGCACGCTGGCGCCATTTTCTATGGCGCTCCGCCCGGTGGATGGCGCGACGCACCCAGTGAGCCGAAAGGAAGGTTTCGTTGAGTACTGTGATCACCCGCAAGGTGTACAACAAGCTGCAGGAAGAACTGCGCGACATGCGCGAAGTGCAGCAGCCGGCCATCCGCGACCGGATTGCCGCAGCCCGCGACATGGGTGACCTTTCCGAGAATGCCGAGTACCATTCGGCGCGGGAAGAGTTAAGCATGCTGATGTACAAGATCAGCAAGCTCGAGGATCGCCTGGCAACCGCACGCATTGTGGATGAGCATGAGATCGACCTGGGCAGCGTCAAGGTCTTCACCAAAATCACCCTGCAGGATCTCAACCGGAACCGCGAGGTGATTTTCAGCCTGGTGGAGCCCGAAGAGATGGACATCATGAAGGGCAAGATTTCGGTGTCCAGCCCCATCGCCAAGGGCCTGATGGGCAAGAAGGTGGGCGAGCAGGCTGAGATTGAAGTGCCTGCAGGCATGGTGAAGTACGAAGTCCTCAAAATCGAAGCCATCGACTAGGCGCAGGCTGAGCACGACCGCCGGCATGCCGGTCCTGCTGCTGGGACCAGACGGAGCGGGCAAAAGCACGCTGGCGCCGCTGGTGGCCAGGGCGATCGGGTACTCGTTCCTTGATCTGGAGCACGATGCCCGTCTGTGTGATACAAACCTGAATCCATTGTTGAAAGCCCTGTTGGGACCGGACGCTCGTGACACACTGATGCAGAGTGTGATTGAGGCTGAGTTTGGTGCAAGCCGTGTGGTGTTGACCTTGAATCACGAGCAGGTAGCGTTGTGTACGATGGAAGTGTTGGCGAGAGTGCGCGCCCTCGTGTTGGCACCGGCTAGATCGATGGAGTGCGACCCGGAGGCAATTGCACATCCGGCGATTCTGGCCACGCTACCAGTGCTAAAAGTTCCGGCGGGAGAGACGCCTGCGGAAACGGCTGGGCGTATCACGAAATGGTGGAAGACCGGGGAGGACTGAATGGCGACCGCACGCTATTGCATCCTGGACTACCGCATCCAGCGCAGTCGTAATGTTGCGCTGGGTATTCACAGCCCCGCCTTGCTGGTGGGCGATACCCTGCGTGAGACACTGCCGGTCATGGAGACCGTGCCCGTCTTTCTGGACCGGCACCTGGAGCGCCTGCGCTGGTCGGCGGCGCAATTCGGCTACCAGCAGGAGCTGGACAACGTCCGCATTCGTACTGCCATTGACAACCTGATGACCGGCAATCTGCGTGAGCAAGGGCTGCTGCATCTGCTGCTTTTCCGGCACGGCCAACCCGGTGATACACACGAAAGCCTGCTGATGCTGCTGGATGATCCGCCTGAACACGGCGTGCTGGCCGCAGGATTGGCGCCGGTGAACAATCGCGATCGCGATCCGCTGGCCAGGCACAGTATGATCAGCAACATCTTCAAGGAACAGCTCCGTCGACGTCACACCGATAGCGAAGATCTGGTGTTGGTGGACGAGGCCGAACGACTGCTGGAAGGCTGTCGCGGCAATGTCTTTGTCGCCCTGGAAGGCGCGCTGGTAACACCTCCACAGGAACTCGGCCTGCTGCCGGGAATCGGTCGCGGTGTGCTGCTGGCTGACCCCAAGCTGAATCCGCAGACACGCGTGATACATCGTGGCGAGCTGGATCGCGTCAGCGAGGCTTTCCTGGCTTCTTCGGCTACCGGTATCCGTCCGCTGCGCCGTCTGGGCGATCGTTGCTTCGATCAGGTACCCGGACCCCTGACCCGCGCGGCGATGGCGGCTCTGGAGTATCACGGACTGGCGGACATCGCTCCGCATCTGCCCTGATTCAACTCCGCTTCGTTGCGATTTCCACCGCCCCGGAGAAGACCTTTCCTTGTGCTACACGCGTAGCCGCATCTCACCTTAATGCCTTTGCACCATCATCAGGAAAGCGCGGAAAAAGACCGGCGAGTTTGAAGCCGGTCCAAAGCTGCCGGACGACCACATCTATTCTTTACTCTGTTTTAACCTCAGCGTCTTCTTGTTACATTTGACGTGGAACCACTCCGGATTACGAATCCATGAACCGTGATCCGGCCCCCATATCGCTTGTCACAGGCGGCGTAATACAACAGGGCTGGAGGACCGAAATTGGCCGGTATCATCCTGCGTGACCTCTATAAGCGTTACCCCAACGGCTTTGAGGCGGTACACCATCAAAACCTGGAAGTGAATGACGGCGAGTTCGTTGTGCTTGTGGGGCCTTCGGGCTGCGGCAAGTCGACAACGCTGCGCCTGATCGCGGGCCTCGAAGAAGTGACCTCGGGCGAGATCCGCATCGGCGAGCGCCTGGTCAACGAGCTTCCCCCCGCCGAGCGCGACATCGCGATGGTGTTTCAGAACTACGCGCTCTATCCGCACATGACCGTATTCGAGAACATGGCCTTCGCCCTGCGCATGCGAAAAGCTCCGCAGGAAGAGGTGGTGAAGCGTGTGCAGGAGGCGGCGCGCATCCTTTCCATCGAACCCCTGCTGGAGCGGCGTCCGCGCGAGATGTCCGGTGGTCAGCGTCAGCGTGTGGCACTGGGACGCGCCATTGTGCGCAATCCGGCGGTCTTTCTTTTCGACGAGCCGCTGAGCAACCTGGACGCCAAGTTGCGAGTGCAAATGCGCACCGAAATCGCCCGTCTGCATCGCAGCCTGGGCACAACCATGATCTACGTGACACACGACCAGGTCGAGGCCATGACACTGGGCGATCGCATTGTCGTCATGAATGCCGGTGTGATACAACAGGTCGATGGCCCGCTGCAGCTCTATGAAGCTCCGGCCAATCGCTTCGTCGCTGGCTTCATCGGCAGTCCGTCCATGAACTTCCTGCCTGGAAGAATCGAGGGTGAGGACTTCATCGGCGAGGGCTTCACCTTGCACATGGGACCCGGCCTGCCTGCTGGTTCCGCCGAGTTGGGTCTGCGACCCGAAGACTTGTTGAGCAAGGGCGGCGAGCAGCAGCTGCCAGAAGTAGAGCTGGAAGTTGTGGAGCAGATGGGGCACGAGAGCCTGGTCTATTTCACGCTAGCTGGCACTCAGGCGGTGGCACGCCTCGAGCCTGATCTGGAGCTGCGTCCCGGCAAGCGCATATGCCTTGGCGTGAACAGCGCGCGCTGCCATCTTTTTGCGGGAGACGAAAACGGTCGGCGATTGACTCCGACCGCGTGATTCGACGGGAGCCTGAACCTAACTCCGCCCCCGTCGCTTTCCAGTACGAACAACAACGCGATACGAAGGCCCGAAGAAAACACTTCGGGCGAGTTCCGGAGGAAAGCATGAAGCACTTGATCCGTTTGCTTCTGTTGGCTTTGCTGATTGCCATGCCCGCTTGGGCTGGCATCACGGGCAAAATCACCGGCACGGTCACCGATGATAAAGGCGAGCCCCTGGCGGGCGTCAACGTTGTCATCGAAGGCCAGCCGCGAGGAGGCGCCACCGATCTGGATGGCTACTACCAGATCCTGAACCTGCCGCCCGGCGTCTACACCTTGATGGCGAGTAGCATGGGCTACGCCAGCGCGCGCGCCGAGCAGGTCGCCGTCAGCGTGGACCTGACCACGCACCAAGACCTGGTCCTGAAGGTGTCCGCCATCGAAGGCGAGACTGTGACCATTATCGCCCAGCGCGAGATCGTCCAGATGGACCAGACCTTCAGCGCCAGCTATGTGGATGCCAGCGAGCTGAAAGCCCTGCCCGTCACCGAGCTGAGCGAGGTGGTGGATCGTCAGGCGGGCGTGGTCGACGGCCACTTCCGCGGCGGCCGCAAGGGCGAGGTGCTCTACATGGTCGACGGCATTCCGGTCACCGACGTGTACGACAACAGTAGTGGTGTGGATGTGCAGGTCTCCATGGTGCAGGAGCTGCAGGTCATTACGGGTACTTTTAACGCCGAGTACGGCCAGGCCATGTCCGGTGTGGTGAACACGGTGACCCGCGATGGCAACGACAAGCTCGAGGGAAGCGTCAACTTCTACGCTGGCGACTATGTGTCCAATTCCACGGACAAGTTCTGGAATGTTGACGAGCTGGAGGCCTTCAACATCGGCAACGCCGAGTTTAACCTTTCCGGCCCCATTTTCGGCATTCCCAAACTCAGCTTCAACATGACCGGCCGCTATTACAAGAACGACGGCTGGCTTGATGGCCTCGACCTGTTCGATCCGCTGCAAAACAGCTTCTACGGCGATAACAATGGTCGCGTGTTCCGCGTGTTCATGGACGAGTATCAGGGCTTCAACGGCTGGGTTACACAGACGGGTGATACCCTGGTATTCCCGGTGGACCATTACCTGGACAGCCTCTTCTGGGCGCAGGATGTGCAGAACTGGTCCGCAGACAGCCTGGATACGTGGATGACCTGGGCCAACGAGTACAGCCGCGAGCTGTACCTGATGGCCGAGGGCGACGACGGTGACAGTGCCGAGTATGTGCACATGAACACTGAGGTCAAGCGCTCGGCACAGCTCAAACTGACCTACGCTTTCAGCCCCACCAGCAAGCTGCGCTTGAATTACATGATCAACGACCGCGACTATCAGGAGTACAGCAGCTCCTGGCGCTTCACACCGGATGGCCGCCTGCAGCGCTACAGCCTGCAGCAGACGTCTTCGCTGAAATGGGACTTCGTGCCTTCCAGCGCCACTTTCATGGATCTCAGCGTGTCGCATTCTCTGAGCCGCTATCATCATTGGCGCTATGAGGATATCATGGACTCGCGCTACATGGATACCTCAGAATGGCCGACCAACGCGTACTACTACTACGACTTCGGCGGGGCCAATGCCTGGCAGGACGAGTATACCTCGAACACGATCTACGTGGGCACGGCCAGTATCGGTGGCACCGAAAACGCCAATTTCCAGCGTCGCACCGATTCCTGGATCGGCCGCGGTAATGTGTCACACCAGCTGGGCCGCTATCACGAGATGAAGACCGGCTTTGAGGTGAAGACGCACCGTATCTTTTTCTGGGATCGTAATGTGTCGTTCAGGGATGGTGAGATTGTTGAGCCCCTGGGCGCAAACTACAATCGCTACACGCGCTATCCTTACGAGGGCGCAGCCTACGTGCAGGACAAGATGGAGTTTGACCAGATCACGCTGAACATCGGTCTGCGTCTGGACTTCTTCGATGCCAACTGGAAGCTGCCCAAGGACCTGACCGAGTTGCGCTATCTCGACGATCCAAACACGGAGTGGGAGGACGTCAGCATGAAGTGGGCCCTCAGCCCGCGCGTGGCAGTGGCGTATCCCATTTCCGATGCGGGTATGATTCACTTCAGCTACGGTCACTTCTTCCAGCGACCCTCCTTTGAAGTGCTCTACACCAACCCGGATCTGGAACTTACGGGCACCGACACCATTGTGGGCAACCCGGACCTGAAGGTTGAGCGCACGGTGCAGTACGAAATCGGTCTGCAACAGCAAATCGGTGAGTCCACCGGCTTGGATGTCAGCCTCTACAGCCGCGATATTCGCGATCTGGTCTCCACTGACCTGATCATCGAGACCACCACGGTGGACTACTACTACATGTACACCAACCGTGACTTCGGGTCGGTAAAGGGCGTGACCGTCACCCTGGATCAGCGCATCGGCAGTAGTGTCATGTTGGGCATGGATTACACCTGGCAGCAGTCTGAAGCCAATGCTTCCGATCCCGCTGCGGCTCGCAACGAGGCCGCCGGCGGAGGCGAAGTGAACAAGTACCTCATACCAATGGACTGGGATCGCCGCCATACGCTGAATCTGACGGGTTCCTACAACTACAACGACCTGTGGGGCGTGTCCACGATCTTCACCTACGGAAGTGGCACCCCCTACACGCCGGATCCCAGCTCCGATGAGCCGGTTGTGGGCCTGCTATCCAACAGTGGTCGCAAGCCCGTCTACATGAACGTCGACCTCTCCGGCTACTACAATATTCCGCTACCGCTGCCCAACGGCCATGCCATGCAGGCGCACTTTCAGGTGCTGAACCTGCTGGACCGTGCTAACGAAAACGGCGTCTACAGCAAGACGGGACGTGCGGGTTATGATCTGGACTGGCAGAGCAGTGCCGCCGAGCTCTATGTGGAGCCCACCCACTGGTCACGTCCGCGTCAGGTCACGGTTGGTGTGCGGTACAGCTTCTAATGCGTCGGGGGATTCCTTCAATGAAGAAAATCACTTCACTATTTCTGCTCGTTGCCCTCCTTCTGCCGCTGCTGGCGCAGGGAGAATGGTACGACGACGAATACGGCACCATGGACACCCGCAAGAAAAACATGCACTCGGGCAACATGGTGCGAACGGTCTTCTACAATTCCGGTGAGATCGGTCGCTACGAAGGCATTGACGCCTTTTCGTTTGAGTGGCCCCGCGGAACCGGCGACAACTACGTGGGTGACGTGTCCATTCTGGTGGGTGTGGAGTACTTCAACGCGCTAACCGGCAAAGCCTACCGCAGTGTGGCTCACAGCCGCAGCCCGCGCCAACGCTACGATGTCAATCCGCAGAACATCGCCGAATACTGGACCTTTGCGCCCATGGACGGCTTTGCCAACAACGATACGAACCTGATCGCCATGAGCCACATGCCCCTGTCCTGGCCGAATACCTGGCCCGACAAGGGCTGGCCCGGCTCCTGGAACGGCTACTTCGGTCGTGACGTGCTCAACGCCGACCAGGAGAGCTACTTCTGGATGGACGACAACCTGGATATGGAGTTCATGCAGACCGATTACGGTCAACCGGACAATGTGGACCGCTGCTTCTGGCGCGAGAACTTTCCGTCCACACCGGTGAACGTTCCAAGTGGACGCAGCTACTTCCGCCCCGTGTTCTCCGTATATGCCAACACGACTACAGAGCGTCTAGCCTATCGCATTCTCAACAGCAATGGCGAAATCCTCATGGCAATGGATCCTGTCATGGCGGGCGCTTACTACGGTTACCTTAGTTTGGCTCCAGGTACCTATAACCTGCAGGCAGGGTCGACCTTGAACAGCCCCAGCATGCAGACAGTGTTGCAGTTTCAGGCACCGGCTGCGGGAACGCGGGTTACCGGTGTCTTCAGCGGCAGCGTGCTTGATATCAATGAAGACTCACCTACTATAAGTCTGGAACTGATCAGCTATCAGGATCAACCCTGCAGCGCACCACGTCAGGTACGCTTTCTGCACATGGTTGCGGACTCCAATGTCACTGGACTTGAGTTTCAGGTAGACGGCCAGACTGTGGCCGCATTGTCGGGCTACGGCGATATAAGCGACTATATCTCGCTGCCTGCCACCAGCAACAGTGATGGCTTGCATCATTTCAATATCCGTACTTCCAGCGGTAGTCAGTACCGTTACTACACATCGTGTCTGCCCGATGATAACAGTACCTTCACGCTGGGCATCTTCAGCCCCTACGCTGGTAGCGAAAGAGTTGTCAAGCTCATCGGTGAGGATCCCGAGGATCATGTGTACCAGCCCATTCGCCGCATTCAGCCCTTCGCCGATGATACAACCCACGGCGGTATGGGCCTGAAGGTCAGCGTGCGTGGTATGCAGTGGGCGCACAGTCTGGCCGAGGATGTCATCTTCTGGCTCTACGACATTACCAATGCCAGCGACATCAACTATGACAAAGTGGTCTTCGGTATGGTCTGCGGCACCCTGGTGGGTGGCGATGGTGACTCCAGCGATGACATCAATCACTTCCTGCTGGACGAGGAATTCTGTTACACAGAGGACGAGGATGACCGTTCGCAGGATTCCAACTGGGTTCCGGTTCATCCGGGCGTAGTCAATGTCGGTCGAGTTGGCTACGCTTTCCTGGAATCACCAGGTAACAGCGTGGACTGGATTGATAATGACGGCGATAGTCAGGGTGATACACTTATCGTTCCACGCCTGACGGAAGAGGTTCTGGAGGAGATGCTCTCCGACAAGCAGCTTTTGGCGGGTGATGAAGTAGTGGTCATCGACTATGAGCACGAGTCCGGTCTGTATCCGCGCTATATCGTCAATGTGCCCGCTCAGGATACTCTGATTCTGACCTGGCGCAACGAACAACTTAAGCTCTATGACGGTGTTGTTGTTGCCGAGATCCCCGGAAACCTGTTGGACGATAACTTCAACGGCCTGATTGATGAGAACCAGGCTTTCACTGGTGCGGCCTATTTCGATTGGCAGGAATTGGGACTCGGTACTCCCGCAGGCGATGAGTGGGTGGAAGTGCCCCTGGCCGTTCTGCAGGCTTACGATTACCTTATTGATGAGCGTCGCGACGACGGCATTGACAACGACGGCGACTGGGATCCGGAATACGACGACCTTGGATCCGATGGTCAACCTGCCACCGGTGATAGTGGAGAGGGCGACGGCATTCCTACTGCTGGCGAACCCCACTTCGACGCTCTGGACATTACCGAATCCGATCAGATCGGTTTGACCAGTTTTAATGAGTTTGAGTTCAACGAGTTTTCGCCAAGTGATGACAGCGATACCTGGAATCGCATGGCGCCTGGCAGGTTTGATTCGACAGGCACTGAAGGTGCTGATTATGACTTCATCTACGGCACGGGTTATTTCCCACTGCGCGCGGGTGAGACACAGCGCATTTCTCTGGCCGTGGTCTTTGGTGAGACCGAAGACGACATCCTCGAGAACCTGAGCACGGTGCAGACCATCTACGACGAGAACTACAATTTCATTCAGCCGCCCGCCAAGCCGATTGTGACCGCCGTTCCCGGTGACGGACAGGTGACCCTCTACTGGGATGACCGTGCCGAGTTCTCGGTGGACCGCGTCAGCCACCTGCGCGATTTCCAGGGCTATCGCATTTATCGCGCCACCGACGCAGGTTTTCTGGACAACTACGTGATCACCGATGGCCAGGGCACGCAAAGCGCCTTTCTGCCCGTAGCCCAGTTCGACCTTGTTGATGATGTCGAGGGCTATTTTGCGATTCCTTATCGCGGCACCCAGTATTATCTGGGCGACAACAGCGGTTTGGTACACTCCTGGGTGGATACCACAGCCGTCAACGGACGCAGCTACTTCTACGCCGTCACTTCCTACGATGCGGGTGACGAAGTGGCCGGTTTCCTGCCAGCGGAATGCGCCAAGCAGGCCAGTCTGGATGCAGGCGGCCTTGTGACATTGGATGTGAACACGGCTTATGTGACACCGACTGCGCCGGTTTCCGGATACGTGCCTCCGCTTGTGCTTGCCGAGGCAAGTCACGACATCGGTGATGCAACGGGTCTGGTGTCTCCAGCGATTGTGGACGAGACCGCGTTGGTAGACGGTGGAACCTACACGATCTCCATGATTCCAGATACAACCGGACGCATTGAGGATGTTGTCGGTTGGGAGTACACGGAATACACGCCTGATTCCACTTGGAGATGGCGCTGGAACAACATCATCGGTGACAGTGTGTGGGTGCTGGAAGTGTCGGAAATCCCCTACGATTCAGTGCGCTCCCTGCTGGGCGAGGTGATGGTGCCTGCTTTTGCCTGGACCATGACCCGCGAAGGCGTACCGCCAGCGCAGGAAGTGTATTCCATCAACACTGAGACCCCCCAGCAGGGTCTGGCTCACGCAGGTGTGCAGGCCGAAGGCTTCGAGGCCCGTCTGCTGAGCTACAATCAGATTCTTGAAGTGAACACGCGTTTGGATACTGGTGAAGTCCTGGACAGCACCGGTGTCATCGACGTGAATTTTGACTCCGGTCTGGTGGTCTTCCTGGATCCCTTCCTGGACACGCTGGATACCGAGACCCTGTACGAAGTCCAGTTCACCTATTACTACAACCTGGTGCACAAGCAGCTCTGTCTGGATCTGACGGGCTATCAGACTACGCACAGCAACTACTTCCCTGTAGTGGAAGGCGTGCGCGTTGAGTTTGATAATGACTGGGATATCAAGCTGGACTCCGAAAACTCCGGCTGGACCGTCGAGCAGGTGGGTGACAGCCTGGTGATGCCCTGGTCGCTACGACTGGCCAATCTGGATAGTGGCGGCATTACCTTCCTGCGTGGAACAGCCATTCCTGACAACTATCGTCTGGAAGTGGTCGATCCGGGCACGGGCGCTTATGCACGTTCACCACAGGTCTTTGCCGATTCGACGCGCTATCCGCGAGTCTTCAGAAATCTTCTTCCCGGCCACAGTAGCATGTTCCGTCTATACAAGGTGGTCGGTGACAACGAGACGCCGGTACAGTTCTGGATCTACAATCCGAACATCAGCCTCTCACCGGATGATGATGAGCATCGCAGCACGGATGTGGAGGCTGAGCCCATTCACTACGGCGACAATTTGCTGTTCTATGAAGAAGCGGACGGCGATTCGGTTTATTCGTGGACTTTAGGATCCGTGGCTGGCACGCCTGAGAGCTATCTCTACCCGGCTGTCGGCAACGAGTACTACGCCTACACCCTGCGTCCCTTCGACAAGATGGATCGCTATTCCTTCATTGTTCAGGGTGCCGATTGGAATGTAAGCACCAGTGGCACGGAACTCAGTGACATTCGCGTTGTGCCCAATCCCTACATCGCCAGCGCGGTGTGGGAAGAGGCGCCCATTTCGGGTAACCGCGGTGCACGCAAGATTCAGTTCATTCACTTGCCACCGCGCTGCACGGTGCGCGTCTACACGGTGCGTGGCGAACTGGTGCAGACCCTGTATCACGACGAGGAAGTCTGGGACGGCAGTCTGGATTGGAACCTGAAGTCCAAGGAAGGACTGGACGTGGCCACGGGCATGTACTTCTACCACGTGGACAGCCCGGCGGGTGAGCATCGTGGCAAGTTTGCCCTGATCAAGTAGGCCAAGGAGAGAAGCATGAAGACCAATCGCAATACAATTATGCTGGGCCTGCTTCTGACACTGGCAGGCAGCTCGCTGGCGGGAATCACGCGCGTGGGAACAACAGCAGGCGCATTTCTGACCATCGAACAGGGCAGTAGGGCGCAGGGCATGGGCGGTGCCTACACGGCGATCGCCGATGACGCCTCCTGTCTCTACTGGAATCCGGCGGGTTCGCTGGAAATCCAGGGCTCGGAAGTGATGGCCTTACAAACCGAGTATCTGGTAGAAACCACCATGAACTACCTTGGCTTTGTAACACCGCTGGGCGACTACTACTCCATTGGAGCCAGCCTGATCTACCTGGATTACGGCGAGACTGAAGTCACCACGATTGAGGAGCAGGACGGAACGGGCGAGTTCTATTCGGCCAGCGACATGTCCATGGGGCTGACCTTCGCCATGCGCTTCACAGACCGCTTTACGCTGGGCATGACCGGCAAGTACATTCAGTCGAAAATCTGGCACATGTCTTCCAGCGCGGTCGCTTTGGATGTGGGAACCTTGTATCACACAGGCTGGCACGATGTGGTTTTGGGCATGGGCATCTATAATTACGGCACCGAAATGGCGATGAGTGGTTCGGACATGTTGATTGGCTACGACGAGGATGAGAACTCTCGTGGTAACAATCCCTCGGTTCCGGCGGAGCTCTACAATGAAGACTGGCCGTTGCCGTTGACTTTCCGCATGGGCCTTTCGGGGTACGCCATCGCCACTCCGCAGCATTCCTTGCTGCTGGCAGCCGATGCGGTTCACCCGGTTGACAACTCGGAGTTCATCAACGTGGGTGCCGAATACGGCTTCATGAACCGTTTCTTTGTGCGCGGTGGGTACAACGAGATCTTCCTGACGGACAAGGAAGGTGGCCTGACGGTGGGCGCCGGTTTGCAGATTCCCATGCTAAGTGGCCTGGGATTGAAGCTCGATGCCTCGTGGGAAGACATGGGTCGTTTGGAAAGCGTGGTTCGCTACAGCCTGGGTATCACTTGGTAGCTGCAGTTGTTGCAACAATCAGGATGTTATATCTTTGGCCGATACAGAGATTTGCCGCCAGCGAGTCCATGCAACCTGAAGCTATCGGAAGCGCTGGTCTTGACAAGCCAGGACTCTGGCAATGAGATACGGTGTGTAACAACGGAGGAAACATGAAGAAGCTGATTACTGCTTCCATGATGCTGCTGGTGGCAGCCGGTGCTTATGCTCAGAGCACGGTTACCTTCCAGGTGCATATGGATGTGCAGGAAGCCTTGGGTGCGTTTGATCCCGCCGAAGATATTGTTGTCGTACGCGGCAGCTTCAATAGCTGGGGGGGAAACGCTTATCAGTTGACCGATGCGGGTGATGGGCTGTACACGGGTGGTTTTGACTTTGCCGATGTGGCGGAGCTGACCCCGTACGAATACAAGTATGTCATCGTCGCTCCCGATGGTGATTTCTGGGAAGACGTTGCCAATCGTACTTTCGATTTCAACAACGCCGACCTCACCCTGGACCCGGTGTATTACAACGACGTAAACGAAGTCCCCAGCCTGATGGACATCGAAGTTCGCTTCTACGTGAACATGGCTGTTCAGGCCTTGGTGCCCGACAACTGGGATCCAGAGAACGACTTGATCGTAATCCGCGGTAGCCACACTGCACTGGGAAGCTGGGGTGGAGCCGTCGAGCTCGAGCCTGTTACGGGATCGCCGAACCTGTACACCCTGCTTGTCCAGATGGATGCCGTCAGCATGACAACGGGTGTTGAGTACAAATTCGTCATTCTGGAAGATGGTAGTGAAGATGCCGCTACCTGGGAAGACTTGCCCGGTGGCAATCGCGTCGTCATTCCGCAGAGCTCTTGGCCCGATGACAATGGTAACGATTACTATGAGTTTGTTGCCGACGAGGTCTTTTTCAGCAATGTTACCTTTGACGATGTGATTAGCCAGGACGTGGCCTTGACCTTCATCTGCGATGCCTGGACGGTACAGCAGTGGTTTGTTGAGAATCCCGGCGAAGAGAACGGCGGCCTCACCAGCTACGATGACATCAACTACATCGGTGTCTGTGGTGCCTGGAACAGCTGGCCCTGGGGCGCGGTGCCCGTAGACTACCAGTTGCAGCCCACCTCGGGTACCCTGTGGGAAGCCACTGTGGAGTTTGCTGCCGGTTCTGCCCGTGCCGTTGGTTACAAGTACGGTGCCAATGGTGCTGACAACGAGGCTGGTTTTGAAGAGAACCACAGCTACACCATCGACGACACCAACAGCACCGATACAGTCCACGACCTCTTCGGTTATCCCTTCGATATGTGGTATGGAACGTTGGGAGTCGAGGATGTTCCCGCAGTGGCCAAGGCCTTCGAGCTGAAGGGCAACTATCCGAACCCCTTCAACCCCTCCACGCGCATCGAGTTCTCCCTGCGTGAGGCGGGTCAGGTGCAGTTCAAGGTCTACGACCTGCGCGGTGCCCTGGTGGCCAGCAGTGCCTCCTATTACATGGGTGGCGAGAACAACATCCGCTTCGACGGCAGTGCACTGTCCAGCGGTCTCTACCTGTACACGGTCGAGGCCCAGGGCGAGCTGCAGGCTGGCAAGATGATGCTGGTCAAGTAAGCGTCTGCTTCTTGGAAGCCTCAGCCCCCGGGTCGCTGTGCGATTCGGGGGCTTTTCTCTTTCTAGTGCCAGTGTTCAGGGAGATTGACATGCGCTGGTTTCTGAATACGCGCTTGCCGCTTTGAATGGTGTGTTCGGGTGTGGACATGTCGGGGGGAGTTGACAGAACCGGAGAGGAGGGGGTCAGACCCGTGCCAGACACGTGCCAGACCCCGCCTACTGCGCTGACCGGCTCAGATCGTGCTGCAGCGTGCGTTGTATCACGCGGCGGCTGCCATGGCGGACCAGCTCACCTCGGACAAGCCAGAGCACATATTCGGCCACATTGGCGCTGTGAGCGCGCACTCGATTGAGCGCGGCAGCAATTTCGATCATCGAGAGTTGGCTTTGTGCCAACCAGCGACCGCGTGCCATCGCCTCCCGAGCTTCCATGCGAATCTCGTGATACAACTGCTGCGTTTCATCCTGTTCGGCAAGCAGATGATCCGCCAGTTCCGAGTCGCGGTAGACCAGCGCGTCCTGAGCCATGCGCAATTGGCGATGGATCTGGCCAGCGAACGCGTCTAATTGGTGGGGCAGTGGTGGGATGTCTTCATCGGCGACGGCCATGCGCGGAGCTTGTCGCGCAATGTCCACCGCCAAGTCGCCAATGCGCTCCAACTCTGTGGTCAGCTTGAGGATTCCCAGCAGATAGCGCAGGTCCTCACCTTGCGGTTGGTGAACGGCAAGAAGTCCCATCACCTGCTCGTCCAGGGCCAACTCTCGTTCATCCACAAAATCATCACCGGCAATCACTCGTGCAGCGGTTTTTGTATCACGCTGCTTGACAGCGATCAGTGCCAGCTCAAGCTGCTGCTGCACGAGCGCGCCCAGACCAAAAAGACCGCGTTTGACGTCTTCGACACTGCGTTGCAAATGCATGGTTCACCTCTTCATGATACGCGAAGGTGACACTGCATTGTAAGAGCGGGATTAGATGCAGGTTTGCGCACCGCATGGACGTTCGCTTCTGCTTGCGACAGGATCCGTGCAGGTTGTTTGCGCTGGCTGAAAAGGCGTGCAAAGATTCTTGGACAGTCAACACGCTTACTGGCGAGGCGCTGGCTTTGGTATCTGTGTACATGCTTGGACATGTCTGCTGAGTTGGACGAAATCAGCGCGGAGGGGTCAGACCCGTGCCAGACGGGTGCCAGACCGGTGTCAGACCCTCGGCAGGACAAGCCGGAACGTCGACCCCTGCGCCGCCACGCTTTCCACTTCCACCTTGCCCCCATGAGCCGCTGCGACATGCTTCACGATGGCCAGTCCCAGTCCCGTTCCGCCTACGCTGCGACTGCGCGCTTTGTCTACCACATAGAAGCGCTCGAAGATGCGCGGTAGATGCTCGCTTGAGATGCCACAGCCGTTGTCACGCACTTCAAGCAGCAGGTGCTCGTCTTTCACGCACGCCCGCAGTTCGACACGACCGCCATCATCCGTGTAGTGAATGGCGTTGATGATCAGATTCACCAATGCACGCTCGATCATATTGATGTCCAGGCGCCAAACCAGCGAAGTGGCGCACTGGCCCTGCAGGGCAATGTTCTTGCGACGCGCAATGGGTAAGTGATCCTGCACCATCACCGATACCAGATGGTCGAGCTGGATTTCCTGCAGGTTGAGCTGACGAGGATCCTCGCGACGTTCGATGCGGCTCAGAGCCAGTAGATCCTCGATGATGTTGTTTAGCCGGTTGGCCTGGCGCTCGATGACTTCCAGGAAGTGCGTCGCCTGCGTCGGATCCTGCATGCCGCCATCGCGCAGGGTTTCCACATAACCCCGAATGGAGGTCACCGGCGTACGCAGCTCGTGACTCACATTGCTGACGAATTCCTTGCGAATGCCCTCAAGCGCCCTTAGTTCCGTGATGTCATTCAGCACGATCAAGACGCCGAAACGTTTGTCCTGACTGTCCTGGAGCGGCGATCCCGTGACTTGCAGGTACAGCGGATTCCCGTGCTGCAGCGTCAACTCGCAGCTTTCGCGATGATCACCCGAGGCCAGCATGTGATCCAGGAAATCTGTCAGCGGACCTCCACCCAGCAAGGTCGGCAGATGCTGAGCGCGCAGCGCTTCATCGGGGAGTTGCAGCATGGTGCGGGCCGCTGGATTGCAGGAGAGCAGATTGCCCTCGCCATCGACAGCAATCACACCTTCGGTCATCGAGTTCAGCAGAGCCTCGCGCTCATTGCGTTGCTCGGCCAAATCACGTAGACGACGGTCCAGGCTGGCGGCCATTTTATTCATGGAGGAGGCCAGGCTGTTCAGCTCCAGGGTTCCGGCGGGAGGCAAGCGCCGCCCGAGCTGCCCTGCAGCAAAATCGTCGGCGACCTGGCGCATGCGCACCAGCGGACGACTGAAGCGGCGACTGATATAGAAGCCTAGTAGACAGCTTAGCAAGGCCAGCAGCAGGCCGCTGAATGTGATACGCGAGGCGATGTGACGAATGCGCGCATCAACGCCGTCCAGCTCGTAGGAAGTACGCAAGACAGCCGTAACCAGCGAATCCCGATCAAACATTGGCAAGGCCAGATACATGCGCTGTACGCCGGTGGTGGCGCTGAAACGCTGGCTATGAGCCGTACGGCCGTCAAGTGCTGGCATCACTTCTTCACGGCCTGCGTGATTGTCCATGTAGACGGGATCACCATCCGTGTCCGCAAGCACTGTGCCGTCCGGTGAGATCAGCGTGATACGCATGTCAACACCCTTGTGCAGACGCGTGATCAGCGATTGCCAATCGTACCCCGTATCCCGTGATACATCGTCCAATTGATTCGCAAGCAGTGTCGCGCGCACTTGCAGTTCGCTCAGGGCGCCCGAAATGATTTGTTCGCGCACCGAGAGATTGGCGTACCACGTAATACCCAGCACCGTCAGTGTCGAGACCAGAACGAAAGCAGTGAACAACTGCTGAAACAGCGGACGCTGTTCCAATTCGAGAACGCCCTTAAGCGAGCGCAGGATCATCGGGTATCTCCAGTGGGTCGCGCAGATCTTCCGCTGCCGTTCCCAGCCAGAGCGCGGTGCGTAACACATCACCGGCACCGGCAAGTTCCACATCCAAGAGTGCATGCAGGACTTCTTGTGGCTTGACGCTTGCGCCACCCGTTCGAATGCGATACACCAGCACACACTGACCTGCGGGAACGCCCGGCCACTGTCCGGCTTCTGCGCGCAGCAGCTCTGCATGAAGCAACAGCTCCGCCAGATTCAGTTCACGTTCCCGATTCTTGCGAAGAACGCGAACAGGTATGTGCTTTGTGTTAAGGAGATGCGCCAGCCGCTGCGCCAGCTGATCAAAGGCTAACTCTGATTTGATCTGCACTAGCCAGTCGGCGGCGAAAAGTTCCTTCGACAGCCCCTTCTCGCGCTCAACGAAAAATCGTCCGTCGGTAAATTCGATGCCAAGTGGAATGGATTCATTCAGCCGTGATACAATGTTAGACGCCGACGGAAGCGCCTCCTGCGGGCCCACCAGACTGATCTCGAGGTATTCGGCAAGCGAGGCTGCGCCTTGATTCAGCGCCGGACCAAAAGACATCACCGGGTGCGGAGAGAATCCCTCGCTGTAATACACAGGCAAGGCGCTGCGTCGCATCAGCTGTGGTAGCAGCCGCGCCAGATCCAACTGACTGAGCAGACGTGCCCGATCCAGCTTGTTGTGACGCAGGCGCAGTTTCACGGGTATCCCCTGATGGAAGTCGTGTGCCGGACGGCCTCTGAGCTGCTGCACTGTTGCCGGTCGGGCAAGATCGCGTGCCGCGGGCAGGTTGTGTGACACAGCTTCCTGCCACTGTTTTCGCTGACGGCTCATTTGCGACATGTTGCAAGCCAGGCCGCAATGGTGACACACCAGTCGTCCCGCCTCAGCCCATTCCTCAGGAGATGCGGGATGTTGCAGCATGCCCGCAGGCTTTCCGCACGGCGCTGTGGTGGCCGCTTGCCGGGCTCGTTCATACTCCGCAATCAGGAAGTTGCGTGATACACCGGTGTCTATGTGATCCCAGGGGAGACGCGCTTCCAAGGATAGCGAATCCAGCATGAGCTCGACGTGCAGATTCTCATCGGCCTGCCACTTCTGCAGCGCCTCATCCCAGATGTCGTGACGCAATTGATCATCCCAGGCGTCGAAGCGTGCGCCCATGCGCCAGGCGGCTTCAATCAGGCTGCCCGCGCGCCGGTCGGCACGGCCCACAATGGCTTCCAGCCGTGATAGCCGATGGTCGTGGCAACGGAAACGCAGGCCGCGCTCGTCAAGCAATCCACGCAGAGTATCCTGGCGCTGCTCAATCGTGGCTGCGTCCAGCATGCCGCACCACTGAAAGGGCGTGTGGGGTTTGGGTACGTGACTGGAAACACTGACCGTGACAACGGGAGCGCGTGCTACATCGCGTCCTACACCCAGTGCGCGACGCGCCAGAGTGGATATTGCGACGACATCTTCGTCCGTCTCACCGGGCAGTCCCAGAATGAAGTAGAATTTCACGCGCTGCCAGCCGCGGCGAAAGACCTGCCGGCAGGTCTCCAGCACATCCTCTTCCGAGATGTTCTTGTTGATTACATCGCGCATGCGCTGGCTGCCCGCTTCCGGTGCAAAGGTCAAGCCCGTCGCTTTGACGCTGGCGATCTCGTCCAGCAAACGCTCCGGTAGACCGTAGGCGCGCAGACTGGAAATGCCCAGGCTGACTTTCTGATCGCGCAGGTGATCCATCAGATGTATGATCAGCGGCGTGATACAACTGTAGTCGGCAGGGGAGAGCGAAGTCAGCGAGGCCGCATCATAGCCAGCCTGTGATACCGCCGCCTTCACCGTCTCCAGTACATTCTGTGGATCACGCTCGCGCACGGGGCGATAGATGATTCCCGCCTGGCAGAAGCGGCAGCCTTCTGTGCAGCCGCGCGCCAACTCCACCGACATACGGTCGAAAACCGATTCGGTCAGCGCCAGCGGTCCATCCACTGGAAAGGGATGATCATTCAGGTCAGCTACGTACTGACGTGTCACACGCTCGGGCACACGTTCGTCCAAGGGCTGTGTTACAACTTCAAAACCGCTTTGAGCGTCCACTTCTCGCTTGTAAAGTGAAGGCGCGTAGACGCCCGGTCGCATCGCCAGCCGAATCAGAATTTCACGTCGCGGCAGGCCCTCTCGCCGCAGTTCGCCAACAAGCCTGAGCAGTGCGGGCAAGGCTTCCTCGCCATCGCCAATCAGGAAGGCGTCAAAGAAATCGGCCACGGCTTCCGGATGGGTGGCGCAGGGGCCGCCGCCCAACACCAGCGGATCCTGGTCGCCGCGATCCGCCGTCCGCAGCGGAATTCCACCTAGCTCGAGCATGGTGAGCACATTGGTGTAGGTCATCTCGTATTGCAACGAGAAGCCCACCACATCAAAGTCAGCCAGCCGATGTGCCGATTCCAGGGAAACCAGAGGCAGCTGCCGCTGGCGCAATTGTGCCTCCATGTCCAACCAGGGACAGAAGGCGCGTTCCATCAGCAAATCGTCGCATTGGTTGATTGCCTTGTAGAGAATGCGACTTCCCAGGTGACTCATGCCGATATCATAGACGTC
This sequence comes from Candidatus Delongbacteria bacterium, assembly GCA_963663545.1. GTDB lineage: Bacteria > CAIWAD01 > CAIWAD01 > CAIWAD01 > CAIWAD01. The sequence continues at coordinate 592,719 of OY760505.1, read as the reverse complement.
GGGAAAGCAAAGCACGAAGCGGCAGCAGAAAGCCGCGTTCTCCCAATCGCGCCGATGGGCGCCGGGCTCACCGCCCAGGTAACGGACCGGCTTTTCCACCAGGTCCAGAAAGTCGAGGTAGGGGTGTTCCATCAAGGGGACGATCCTGTTTTTCTACGCGAAGCGTGTCATTGTGGCGAATTGCCCGCAAAGGCCCAAACCCGCTTTCCGTCTGCCTTTGCCGCGCGGTGCTTTGTACATTGAAGGCAACATGAGGAGGATACATGAAGCTTACCGCAGATCTGAACAAGCTGCTGAACGCGGCCGCCGCCCTCGCGGCAGAAGCCAAGCGCGACTGCTTCGGACTTCCGGAGCTGATGCTGGCGCTGCTGGCTGATCCCGGCGACGCCCGCGAGCTGCTGGAAGGAATGCTGCACAACGACAATCATCACCAGGCGCTGGTGGAGCACTTCACTGATAGCGCCCGTGCCATTGCCCAGGAACGCGACAAACTGAGCGCCGAAGAGCGCAAGTTGACTCCCGTGGAGGGGGTCGCGCTGCCCGCCGATCCTGTGCTGGGCCAGCTGCTGGCGGCTTGGACCCGCGAGCGCGGCGAGGAAGAGTTGGACACTGTGTTGCTGCTGCAGGTGATGCTGGGCAATTGGTCCGCACTGTATCCTGTTCCGCTGGAGCGTCTGGGTCTAGCGCCCGAAAAGCAGCCGCAGGAGGAGGACTTCCTGGACGCCATGTTCAGCGAAGAGAACGACCTCAACCTGCGCTACGGCAGCCAGCCCATGCACGGCCTGCTGCCCTACGCCGAGTACAAGCGCGCCATGATGGAAGTGCTCATTCGCCGATATCGCCAGAATCTGCTGCTGTACGGCCCTCCCGGCTCCGGCAAGACTTCGGTACTGCGCCGACTGGTGGAGGATACCGCGGCTGGCCAGGTACCCGCCATCTTCCGCGGCAAGCGCTTCTTCGAAATGCCCATCGAGCTCTTCCTGAAGGGCGTCGAGGGGCGTGGCGAACTGCGTGCCCGCTTTGAGGCCCTGCAGCTTTTCCTCGAGGAGCACACCGAGTTCGTGCTGGTGCTGGACGCGCCTTCGCGTATGTTCAGCCAGGATAACGCACTGGTAATGGATTTTGTCAACCACCTCTTTCGTATGCTGCACCTGAAAAGCCTGCACTTCGTACTGCTGACGGATCTGGAGTTCTACAACGGCGTCTTCAAGAGCAACCCGAATTTCGAGGAAGTGCTTTCCCCGCTTTACGTCACGCCTTTGAGCCGCAAGGAAGTGACCCAGATTCTGCTGGAGGTCAAGGACCGCTTCGAAGAGCAGTACGCCATTGAGGTCAGCCAGCAGCAGGTCGAAGAGCTGGTGACCATGGCCGATGAGCACATCAAGAGCATCACCTTCCCGAAAAAGGCGCTCATTCTGTTGGATGTGACTCTATCCATTCTGGCGCTGGACGAAGGCGAGGGCAAGTGGGAGAGCGCGCTCTGCACGGCGCTACAGCGTATCACGGGTCGAAGCGAGGGCGAGTTCCTGCATCCCACCTTGCGTCTGGATCGCCTGGAGGAGGACCTGCGTTCGCGCATCATCGGCCAGGACGCGGCCGTCACTGAAGTCTGCCGCACCATCCGCTTGATGAAGAGCGATCTGGATCTCAACCCCGAGCGCCCCGACGGAGTCTTTCTGCTGGCGGGTCCGGCGGGAGTAGGCAAACAGCTCTTCGCCGCGGAGCTCTCGCGTCTGGTCTACGGCAGCGATCCCTTCGTTATCGATATGGCGGAGTTTCAGGAGGCCGAAAGCCTTTCGCGCCTGATCGGCAGCATCACTCAGACCGAGGGCTACCGCGTGCGTCCGGTCGTCGATCATTTCCGCGAAAATGTGCGCCGAGTGCTGCTGGTGAAGAATCTGGAATTCGCCGCCGGCGAGGTGCTGGGCTATCTGCTGCAATCCTTCGAGGACGGCTACCTGCGCGACGCGTTGGGACAGCGCATTTCCATTGCCGAGACCACGGTGATCCTGCTTTCTGATCTGCTGGGCATGGACCAGCACCGCGCTACCATTGGCTTCGGCGATCGCAGTGATGCCTCACGCCTGAGTGAGAAGGATTTGCGTCACTATTTCTCGGCTGAAATGCTGCGCGCCGTAGACAAGCTGGTTGTCTTCCAGACCTTGGGCGAGGATAGCCTGTTGCGCATTCTGAAGGAGCGCATCGTGCCGAATTTCCGTGACAAGGTAAGCCGCCTGGGCCATCAGCTTGAGGTGGACGAGGCGGTCACCGAACGTGTTGCCATGCTGGGCCAGCAGGAAGAGTGCAATGCGCGCAACGTGGATCGCAAGTTCGAGGAATTGGTCGCCGAGCGCGTCAACGAGGAGATCCTCGCGGCCAACGGTCGTAGTCTGCGCATCCACGTTGGATTGCAGGCCGACAAAGTGGCGGTTGAGGTGCTGGCCTGAGACCTGAGTTCAATTTCGAAGCTGTGATACGGGGTTCAATGCGAGCCCCATTTTTCTTATGGGGAGGGCAGAAGGGGTGGAAAAAGGAAATGCGCTGCCGACGAAAGCCGACAGCGCGCAATTGGCTGGTATCGTGTCCGAGCTACTTGACGACCTTGCCGGCCTGAATGCAGCTAGTGCAGACGCGCATTTTCTGGCGATTCTCGGCACCGTCTACGCGGGCGTGAACCGTCTGCAGGTTCGGCAGAAAACGACGCTTGCTATGGTTGTTGGCGTGGGACACGTTGTTGCCCGACACGGGGCCCTTACCACAGATCTGGCATACGCGGGACATGAGATTCTCCTTTATGGCGAAGCCGGCCTTCACCGGCGGTCCATGCATCTTTCCAAGAACCAAATAGTATAGGGTTAGGATAGAAGAGAATCAAGTCCTGTCATGCACTCCAAGGGGGCTCTTTGGGGTCGGAGGATGAGAAAAGGGGCCCTGGTGCATCGTGGGCTCAAACAGGTTTTGCTGCCTGACGGTTGGCGGCGGAGAGTCCAGCAGCAGATCTTCGGCCGAAAGCGAGCGCAGCTGATAGCCTTTTGGCCAGCGCAATCCCCGACCCAACCTGCGTCCAAGGGCGGCACCGCTGCTGATCTTCAGAAGCAACACGAAGCGCGAAACCGCAATGTGCACGGGCATGCGCAGCACGAGTCGCAGCTGCGCGCCCTTCAATGCGCAAGTCAGTAGCTCCCCGTGATGCCGACGGCAAAGGCCGCTCAGACATTCCTGCAGGAGAGCCGCGGCCAGCTCCAGCTCACCGGCGTGAAGCTCCATCAGCGGCCAGATCATTTCCAGATAGTAGTGGCGTTCCATGATCGCAATGGGGCAAGGCGCATGCCAGAAAAGCACACCAAAAGACAGGACTTGGGCCGTCCAAGGCTGAATGTCTCTTCCTTTTCTACGAAATTCATTCTGAAAATCCCCACGGGACAATCGCAATGCTTCGGGAGATCCTTATGTCCTCCTACATTCTGCCGCTCTTTTTCCTGGGTGCCCTCTGCCATGCCGCAGAAGTCTCGCCGGTTGTCCAGCGGGATCAACTGCTGAACCTCGGCCTTGAGACAGCAAACTTGAGTGAGCAGGCGCTTGCCTTCGATCTGTTGCCCGAGGGCCACGACAGCCTGCGATTGGCCTGTGTGGACGATGTTCTGCATGATGCACGCCGCCTGGATCATTGGGCCGACAGTCTGGCGCTGGATCTTGGCGAATGCCGCCTGCTGTCGCGACTATACGAGCGGGCCAATCTGGAACTGACCCGCAGCGGTCATCTTCCTCCGGTTGCTTTTCGCGAAACGGGCGAACGCATTGGCGCGCGTCGCTGGCGCAGTTGGATCGACGAGCTGCAGAAGCTGGCCAACACGCGACTGATGCTGGCGGATACCGTCGCACGCATCGAGGAGGATCTGCGCAGCCTGCTACGTGAGGACGAGGAGCAGGAGGAAATCAACGTCTTCACCGCCGACAGCCTGGAACGCGCCGGACGCAAGGAATGGGAAGCGAAGGTCGAACGCATTCAGCAGACCACCGTGCCCGACCCCGCATCTCTGCACGCACTGCTGCTGCGACTGGATCACCTTTACCTCGATCTGCCCTTTCTACTGGCCGCGCTGGAAGAGCGTCGCACCACTACGCACGAACGATTTGGCGAAGTGTATTACGCCGACGAGTGGGTTGCAATCGGTGCCGCCGGTCCCAACACATGGACCGCCCCGCTGCCGCCGATCGTGATCGATATTGGCGGCGACGACCGCTACGAAGGAGCTGTGGCTGTTTCACGCGGTTCGCTGGCCGTCGTCATGGATCTTGCTGGCAACGACAGTTACCGCTGCAGCGAAAGTCCGGGCCTGGCCTCTACCATCTGCGGCGTCAGTTTGCTTCTTGATGCTGAAGGCAACGACGAGTACGTGGCCGATGATATCGCGCTGGGCGCTGCTCTGGGCGGCGTGGCGATGCTGGTGGATCACGTCGGCGACGATCGTTACGAGGGAGACACCTTCGTGCAGGGCGCTGGCAGCATGGGGGTTGGCGTGCTGGTGGACAGTGAGGGCAACGACAGCTACACCGCGTGCGCCAATGCGCAAGCCTTTGGCCACATCGGCGGCATGGGCCTATTGCGCGACGCCGAGGGCAACGATGTCTATCTGCTGCGGCCGCGCTACCTGGACGTGATACGCTACGAAGATCATTATGTGACACTCGGCCAGGGCTTCGCCATCGGCGTGCGCCCCGATCTTTCGGGCGGCATCGGCCTGCTGGTAGATGAGGCTGGCGGCGATTTGTACACCAGCGACATCTACGGACAGGGCAGCGCCTACTGGTGGAGCCTGGGAGCGCTGGTGGACCGGCAGGGCAACGACCGCTACATCTCTTATCAGTACGCGCAGGGAGCGGGCATTCACTTGGCCGCAGGCCTGCTACTGGACGGCGCCGGCGACGATGTTTATGTATCACGCGGAGTCAGTCAGGGTTGCGGTCACGATCTGGGCCTGGGCTGGTTGGCGGACGATGGCGGCAACGACAATTATGTGTGTTGGGATCTGAGCCAGGCTGCGGGCAGTGCCAACGGCACCGGCGTGCTCACTGATCTTTCCGGCTGGGACGTGTACGCTGCACGCAAAGACAATGTGCACGGCTACGGCAATCCCCGACGCAACAGCGGTTCGTTGGGCCTCTTCTTGGAGGCGGGCGGCCCTGACGGCTATCTGGGCGTTGGCCAGGCGGACAGTCTTTGGCGCTTCAGTCGTCGCGGATTCGGCCTGGCCCTCAGCGATGAACTGCGAGCCGAGTTGGGTGCCGATCCTGAGCCGCAGGTGGTGGAGGAATCCAGCTGGAATCCAAACCTGGCGGACATGGGCGCGGAGCTGGACGAACTCTTCGACAGCCTGGACACAGTGGATCACCTGTACGTCTGGTCCATTCGACTTGAGCCGCGCTGGGCGCTGGAGAAGACCATTGCCAAGCGCCAGTTGAAAGCCCGTGGCAGCGAGTTGCTGGATTTCATGGTGCGCGAACGCATCCTGGACAGTCGCCGCAGTTGGGAGCGCCACGCCATCAAGGATCTACTGCTGGAGCAGGGCGCTGATGCCTTGCCCTTCCTGAGTTCTGTGCTGGATACCGCCAGCGCGGGCGCACGCAGCATGGCGCTCTGGGTTTTGAGCCTGGAAGAGGAAGTGGGCGACTGCGATCTCTTCTTGTCCTTGTTGGAGGACAGCCTTGTGCAGGCGCGTGCTGGTCTGAGGGCCACTGTGCTGGAGAACATCGCCGTGCGCGCTGGCGGCGACAAAGAGGCTCTTGATGTCCTGGTGGAAGCGCTGGCCGATGAGGACGCCGATGTCCGCCGTGCCTCTGCCTGGGGTCTGGGTAAAGTGGAAACTGACCCGCACGCGCGCCTGACACTGCTGCGTACCTTGGGTGATACAAGCCTGATCGTGCGAACAGCCACGCGCCTGAGCCTTGAGCGCGACAGCCTGCTTGGCAGTCGCGAAGTTCTGAATGAGGTCACAGCTCAGGAGGAGAATCGTGTGCTGCGTCGCGAGTTGCTTTCGCTCTACGCCGCCCGTTGGCCAGAATTGGCCCGCGATCTGGTTCTGCGCATGCCGGAGGATCCGGCCCTCGAGCTGGAGCGCGTTTTCTTGCGCCGCGAGCTGGATCTTGAACCCGTGCCAGCAAGCGGGGAGCGTGAGTGAAGCGCAGTCCTGAACCCACCGCTGCCGGTAGCTCAAGCACCGAACAGGGGCTGAATCTGACTCGTGACAGTGTGCTGCTTTCCGTTGGTCGCACCAGCGCGGCCTTTGCGCGATTGCTGGTCAAGGTGGCGGTAGCGCGCATTTTCGCCAGCGAGTTGGGCTTTACCGCTGAATGGGAGAAGACCTGGCTGCTTTTCAACACCTTCTTCTTTGTCTTTGTCTTCGCCATTCCCAGCACCATCTACTACTTCTATCCGCGTTACGAGCGCGACTCCCGTGCGACCTTTCTTAGTCAGAGCATCAGTTTGTTGTTTGTGTTGGGGCTACTGTACGCGCTGTTCCTGACACTGGTCGTACCGCATGCGGCCGTTTTCTACAATTGTCCGCCGATGATTGGCCACTACCGCTGGTTTGCCCTCTACGCTTTTGCCATGGTGGCGGGGGCCTTTGTAGAGCCGGTGTTCATTGTTCTCAAACGGGTACGCATTCTGGCGCTGTTCACCTTGGCCGAGGCCGCGCTTTTTGTCCTGTGTGCCGTTGTGCCCATTCTGCTGGGCAATTTCCCTGACCTGCCGCAGTGGCTGCCTGAGATCCCCTCCGGCAGTGCGTCCCTTCGTTTCGCCTTTATCATGGTGACCCTGCTGGCCCTGGTGCGCCTGATCTGCGCCCACGTGATGCTGGCCCTTGTCAATCGCGAGGCGGCCTGGCGATTACGTTGGCTGGGCGTGAGTCAACTGAAGCGTCAATTGATGTACACGCTGCCGATTACGGCGACCACCATCGTCGGCTTCCTTGCGGTGTATCTGGACAAGAACGTTGTCGCCGCCTACTTCAAGGATGCAGCCGATTTCGCCCGTTACCAGGCTGGTGCCATGGAAGTCCCGGTGGTCAGCGTAATCGTCGGTAGTGTGAGTGCGGTCATGCTCCCCAGACTCTCGGAATTGCAGCACAAGGGACGCAATGGCGAAATCTGTGGCATGCTGGCGGGCGCCATCGAAAAAGTGGCCTGGCTCACCTGGCCGCTGTTTACAATGCTCTTTGTGCTGGCCGAGTCGCTCTACGTCTTCCTATGGGGGCCTGAGTACGCCCTTTCGGCAGGGCCATTCCGTCTTTATCTGCTGCTATTTCCCTTGCGGCTGCTGTTCCACGGGCAGATTCTGAACACACTGGGAAAGGGCAAGTGGGTGCTGGCCATTTCTTCCTCTGATCTGCTGCTGAACCTTGGGCTAAGCCTCTTCCTTGTGCGCACCGTCGGTTTGCTGGGTCCGGCTCTGGCTACCGCATTGGCGACATTTGCTGAACTGGCTGTATACAACTGGCTACTGGCGCGCAGTCTTAACTCCCGTATTCGATCCATGTATCCCATGATGCGATTGCTGCGCATCGGTATGGTGGCACTGGTGGCTGGCGTCGTCTGTTTCGCTGCCGCGCGTCTAGGAACGACGCCTTTGCAACAGCTCGTGCTGGGAGCGGGCGCGCATCTGGCGCTCTGGTTCGGATGGTTGAAGCTCAGTGGAGACTGGCGTCGCTTGAAAGAGGATCCAGTCGGCTGAAATGCACTCAAGCAAAACAGAAAATCACAGCTAATGCTAATGATACTTGAAGGCAAAACAAGTATACTCCCCGAGCTCTGAAACCGGTTTTTCCTGCAATGAGAACAACATCTGGAACACAATGAAAGCTACGCTGGCATGGCTACTGCTTGTGCTTGCCCTAGTGGGCAGCCCGCTCCGGGCTGAGCTGCGGATCGCCGTCAGCGCAGCGCAGATCGGTGGCGGTGCCAGTATTGATAGCTGTCGTGTGGGGCTTGGTTTTCCGGAGCCGGTGGGCGAGATCGCGGGTGTAGTTGTGGCGCCTGTCGCGTCCGACGACTGGTGGATTCTTCGATTTCCGGATCAGGACGAGTTGCCCTTTATCCTTTACGCGCTTTGGCTGGACGTCCACCTGAGGTGCGAAGAGGAGGTCCTTAGCTGCCACCTTGAGCTGCCCTACGGGCAGTTCATGTATCTGTGGAGTTTCACGGACAATCCAACGAGTGCGCTTGAACTGCCCGACGTGTACTGTGACGCGCCGGTACCCATCAGCGCTGCCTTTCAAAGCAGCGAGGTCCACGGATTGGCGCCGTTGACGCTAAGCCTGCACGATCGCAGCCAGTGCATGTTGCCGCTTGTACGGCGCCGCTGGGAGTTTGGCGATGGCAATGGGGCTAGCGGTGCGAGCTATGTCCACACCTATCAGCAGCCCGGCGTTTACGATCTGCGGCTTACCGTTTGGGCCGAGAGTGGCGATAGCGCCTGCGTAATCAAGCCTCTTGAAGTGGAGGTCGGACCGGAAAGCCTACCCGCTGGATGCACCTGGCTGGGCACGAGTACTCGGCGCCAGTTGCTCTGTCGTCAGACGAATGCAAACTGGACGGATGCGCAGGCTGCGGCCTTGGCGTTGCAGGGTCACTTGTGCCGGATTGTCGATGCCGCCGATCAGCAGTTTATGGAGCATCGAGCGGAAAACGACGCCTGGCTTGGGTTGTTCTTCGATGGTGCCACGTGGCAATGGAGCGATGGAAAGCTGCTTTCCTACACCAATTGGGCGCCGGGTGAACCCTCCGGTACCGGCATTCGCGGTGCGTATCTGGAGCAGGAAAGTGGCCTGTGGTACGCAGCCTCGCAAAGCGTGTTGTTGCCCTGCCTGATCGATATCGAAGTACACCGCGAAATCCTGCAAGCACAGGATTTCAACCATAGTGGCAGCATGCCGGAGGACTGGACCGTCCAAAGCAACTCCATGTCGCGTTCTTATCCCTGGCAAGCCATGAGCGAGGGGGGAGGTGATTATGCTGTTCAAGCGGGGCAGCAATACCTCATTTATCCCTATGCCGAGTGGTTGATTGCGCCAGCCGTGGATCTGAGCTGGTGGCAGCAGGCGCGCATCGAGTTTGAGCATCATATCCGCGCCATCGGTAGCACACATAGTCTGCGCACTTCAGTGAACGGTGAGCCTTGGAGCCAGCTGGAAGTGTGGAATACAAACTTCGATGGCGATGTCGCGCTTTCTCTTCCGTCCGGGCTGAACGTAGAGGAGCTGCGGATCGCCTGGGTTTTCTTGGGAACCCTCAACATGTATACCTCGAGCTGGCGGCTGGACGATTACTTCCTGAGCGCGCTACCCCTACCGCCTCAGTTCAGTGATCCCTGGTCGGGGGACGTCGTCTGGGATAGCCTCTGCGGCACCTTGGGCGCAACGGTGTATCACCCCGCCGGTGTACTGGGGACCAGCCTCGAGCTGCGTATAGATCGCAACGGCAATGGAACCTACTCAGGAGAAGGGGAGGCGTGGACCTCGCTTGGTCGACTCGACGACAGCACACTGACACTGCGCGAAGCTGTGGAGTTGTGGGCAAATGCAACTCAGGTCCGCTATGAGTTTCGCGCGCGCTCGTGTAATGGCAGTGACTGGGGATATTCCGGTACACAAGGACTGGAGGGGCCTGGCGACGATTGGAGCTTTGGTGTTCACGCAGACATCGAGCCGCCCTGTTACTCCTCACCCCGCCCCCATGGGCAGCCCGATCCTCCCTGGATACTGACGCGCGACCTGGGAATTGGTGTAACCATCTCCGATGCCATGCATGAGGTGGATGCGTCGCAATTGGCCTGGCGCTTGGATTACAATTGCGACGGCAGCTACGCAGGACCGGACGAGGAGTGGCAGCTGCTTGCGGGGTACAGCAATGCCAGCGTGATACAAGTGGCAGAGAGCCTGCACTTGCAGCGCGACGGCGAGTTTCGCGTAGAGTTCAGGTCCTGGGATACCGTGGGAAATGGTCCGAGTTACAGCCTGACCTATCCGGGCATTACGGACGACATTCTAGTACGCGTGGATACCGCCGCAGCGCCTGTGCCCGGTCTGATCCTTGGTGCACGTGGTCGGCACAGTCTTGCCGTCGAGATCGAGGGCGTCGAGGATGTCTCTTTCCGCGGCTACCAACTGCAAATCAGCAAGCAGCCGCAGTTCAATGAGGCGGATCTGATCTTCGACTGGAACCAGGATCCCGCGCTGGCAGAGGCTGATTGCGAGGCGACTACCATTACCGGTTTGCAGTCCAACCGCAATCACTGGATCCGCATTCGCGCCGTCGATTACGCTGGCTTCATTAGCGCGTGGTCGCAGGCAATACATGGTCGCACGCTACCCGCACCTCCGGCGGCTGTGGACGACCTGCACATTCAATTGCAGGGGAACGAGCTGTATCTGCAATGGTCGGCGCCAACAACCGATATGTATGGCGAGGGACCGGTGGTCATTGGTGGTTACCAGATTTACGCTAGTAACAGGGCCGATTTCACGCCGGGTCCTGCTACACTCGTTCGGACACAGACGGATACTTTGTATCACGAGTTGCTGCCCGTCGAATCTACCCTTCGCTTCTACCGAATTTGTGCGCTGGAGGGAGGGCAAACCGTAACACCCGATGGCGATACGGTCACGACTCCCGTATCCAGGTAGAGCTCTCCACTTGCGCTTTCCTACCTTTGCACAATGGTTGAATCAAGCGATCCTCGCATCCGCCAAGCGGAACCCCACGAGATGGAAGCTGTGCGCGTCCTCTGTCGCGAATACGCCGGCATGTTCAACTTCTCACTGGATGAGTTTCAGGATTTCAGCGCTGAGCTGGAGCGACTGCCCGGTGAGTACGCCGCCCCGCGTGGATGCCTGTTGTTGGCAGAATTGCGCCTGCAAGGAGTGTATCACCTTGTTGGCATGATTGCGCTGCGCCCCTTGGAGCAGGAGATCTGTGAGATGAAACGCATGTACCTGCGACCTGAAGCGCGCGGCAGCGGACTGGCAGAGATGCTGGTACGCAAGCTCTTGCACGAGGCCTGGCTCAGGGGATATCGTTTGATGCGCCTGGATACGCTGACACGACTTGAAGCGGCAAACAGGCTGTATCACAGAGTTGGTTTTCGTGACACAAGCGCCTACCGGCATAATCCACTGCCTGACGCAGTCTACATGGAACGCGAACTCACTGCAGCAGATCAAGGCAGGTAGCTGGCGCTGGAACCACGCTTTTTATCCCATTTCAAGTCTTGCAATGCATCAGCTTTGATGCGAATCAGCAAGTGAAAACTTGGGTTGCTGCTGCGCGGATTCCAGACGAAAGAACCCTCCCAGCAATGCATGTCGCGGTAGATGCGCAGGCTGCTGGCGTTAAACGTGTCATTGATGAAGTCATACTGCATTCCGCTGGAAAGACGCCAACCGGCGCTCAGGCTCAGGCTGCCGGTGGCATTTGCATAATGCTGCCTGCTGATCTGCAGTGGATTGGCCGTGGATTTTGTCCAGCTCATCGAGAGGCTGATGTTCCAGGGGATGTCGCTGTTTCCCGTCAGGAAGTCAGGGCGAAAGCGGCCGTCCTCCCAATTGTCGGTGTCTTCTACAACGCTGCCATAGCTTCCCGATTTTGCCTTGCCGTTGAAGGCTGTGCTGAGCGTGATGTTGGTTCGTGTGAGACGCGGCCAGTACACTTCTCTTCCGGGACCCTCCTGCCAACGATAAAGGTTGATGCGTCTTCCTTCATCGTCCACTTTGTAGAAGCTGTTGACGGTCGACAGACTGAGGCTCAGCGTTTGTAACACGCCCAATCGGCTTGTCAATAGGCGTAGCGGGTCGATGCGCCAGGAAGTGGAGAGGTCCGCAAGGCGAAATTCTTCGGCGCGGAAGTTGTAGCTGCTGCGGCTGTTGAGGCCCAGAAGATCCATACGGAGCGGTTCGCTGGATCGGGTGCCTGTCAGTGTGTCTTCCTTTGCACGGCTGCGGAACTTGCCTTGGAAAACCTGATCGAGGCTCATCGCCAGTGAAAGCGCATCCCGGTTGGGCGTAGAGCCGTAGAGCGACCCGCTGAAGCGGTCCAGGATTACATGCTGTGTCACACCGGAGCTGTCTACGTAGTCGGCGCTATCGTAGTAGCCCCAGAAATCCTTGCTGAAATCGGGAGCCCAGGTCAGTTTGACACCCGGTGATACAACATGGCGCAGCGCCAGAAGTGGGCCCCGACGCGTGTAGAAAGTGCCGTAGAGATCTGTGGAGCTGGCGAGACCAACATTGAAGGTGTTACGAATCGCCAGGCCGCCTTCCTCCAGCGTGTCCAACTCTCCCGTTTCGCGCTGAACGAGATGCTGTGTCTCAAAAAGCCAGTCCGACCTTCCGGAAATACTGGGCGTGAGGCTGAGATAGGAAATACGGCCCGGAATGCTGAGCGTACTGACGTGCTGCACACCGCGATCGTGTTCAAGCTCCGACATGTTCCAGCCGTCGCCTGAGAAGTTGTCCTTGGCGGACACGTTGTAGGAGATTACGGTTCCGGCCAGCCAGCTCCGTAGCGCACCGTGTTGCTTGTCATCTTCGATTGCAAAGGGATTGTAAGTCGGCAGCGTGATACGCGCGCTGGGCAGTGTACCATTGACGTAGTCGGTTTCCAGATCCTGAGTAGCGTTTGCAGACAGCGTCCAGCGGATACCCTGCTGCGGGAAGCTGCCGTTAAGCGTAGCGCTTGAGGTGAGCTGGCGCGTAAGCTGTCCTGCCAGGTTGTCGCTGTTGTCCTGGTAATAGCTGCGGCTGGAAGCCAGGCTTACGTTGGCCGCAAGCGTGGTCCAGGGATTGAGCCTTTGATTGTGCCGCCAACGCAGATCCCAGCCCGTGTTGTTGCTGGTCCGTGTGATACCATAGGAATAGGATACGGTGCCGCTGTTGTTGGCGTCTGTCTTCCAGCGCGTGTAGTTGTAGAAGAGCCAGTCAGGACCATTTTCGGCGAAATCGACGGTTACTTTCGTATCCCAGTAATCGCTGGCGGCCCAGTACCAGCCCAGGTGACTCAGCTTGCGCCCTTGAATGTCGGTCTTTCCATATCCGGGCACGATCAGTCCCGAGGCACGACCTCGCTTGAGACTGACCATTGCCACCGGTGTGTAAAGCGTTGGCACATTGCCGAAGTAGAGCCAGACGTCGCGAGCCAGAATGCGATCCTTGACGAGCATCTTGAGCTTCTTTGCGTGAAAGCAGTAGTGCGGATGCGTCTCGTCACACGTGGTGAAGCCGGCGTCGCTGGCGTGCAACTCGCTCGGGTGGACGCGCTTGATGCGAAGACCGTAATACAAGCCCTCGTCATCGCTGGTGCGGCCATCCACGACTCGCCCCTGACGTGTGCGGATATTCATTGTCATCCGCTGGCCGACAAGCTCCTGAGTACCATCATCGAAAGCGGGCCAGTTGTCCAGACCTGTATCACGGCGGTGAAGCGGCTTGTTTCCGTTGACGACCGAATTGGTTTGAACGATATCGCGGAAGCCCTGATTGAACTGGACCGTGCTACCTCCGGCAAGCGTGCTGTCAACGGGCATCGTCAACGAGTCAACTTCGACCGGAACCTCCAGCTTCTGCTCGTGACGCAGGCTGTCAGCGCTAGCGCGATCGTAGGCCATCTGCTCATCCGAAATCCAGGCTTCTACCAGGTTGCTGCGCCAGTCCATCATGATGTTCGGACTGCTTAGGTGCATATTCTGGAAGCCCAGCTTGCCACTGCCCATCAGCAGACTGCGCCGGGTCTGAATCTCCATATGCAGACTGTCAGCACTGTAGGTAATGGTTGAGTCACGCTGAGTGCGAAAACCGCTGTTGCCCAGGTACTCGGCAGGATCGAAATGCGAACGGGCCGCGTGTGCTCTAAGCGCAGGAAGGCTGATCATAAGGATCAGGCTCAACACCGAAAACCGGAAAATGAAGGACACGCGCCGGATGACTACCTCGTTGAATGAATCTGCTTTCGCGCTTCCCGCACCGTGCCGATGGCCATGGCTATCAGCACCAGCGCCAGGACCAGCAGTGCCGCAGAGAGAAAGACCAGCAGCCAGTTGGCACTACGCGTGTTGTGTATCACAAGCAACACCAGACTGCTGACGGTGACCAGGAACATGAAGAGCATGGGCAGTACGACGAAACTTCTGCGCTTGCTCTCGTGTGACAGCCAGACCGACAAGGTTAGCAGGGCCAGCGCTGCCAGCAGTTGGTTGGCTGCTCCGAAGATCGGCCAGATACTGAGCCCCGCCGGGCTGAAAAGCAGACAGGCGGCTCCTGCAACGGTCACCAGAGTCGCAAGATAGCGGTTGCGAGCCAGTGTCGAAGCGGGTCGAATTGTCAGGGCCAGTTCTTCAAACAGAAAACGACCCAGACGCGTGGCCGTATCCAGGCTGGTCAGCGCAAATGCACTGATGGCAAGGCTGAAGAAGGTGATGCCGGTTGCTGCGGGAATCCCAAGTCCCTGAGTGAAGGCGGCCATGCCGCGGGCGAAAACCGCAACCGCCTCGCCACCCGGTACCGCCGCGCATTCGCTTGCATTCATCGTCGAGGCCACCGCTACCAAGGCGATGATTGCCAGCAGGCTCTCGATGAGCATTGAACCGAAGCCTACGGGCAGCGCGTCACCCTCACGGCGCAATTGCCGCGCACTTGTCCCTGAGCTTACCAGGCTGTGAAAGCCGCTAATAGCACCGCAGGCGACGGTAACAAAGAGCATGGGGAAGAGGCCACCCAGCTTGTCGCTGTAGAAGGACGTGAACGCGGGCAATTGTATCACGGGCGCCTGCACAAAAATCCCGACGATGCCCGCCAGCATCATGGCGTAGAGCAGGAAGCTGTTCAGGTAATCACGCGGCTGCAGGAGCATGTGCACGGGTGTGACACTGGCCACGAAGACATAGCCCAGCAATACCCAACGCCAGAGGGCAATGGTGCCTGCCTGTCCTAACAGCGGTGTCAGGTCCAGCGGCCAGTGCTGGCCTGCAGCCATCAGGGCAAAGAGCAGCGCCACGCCGATGAGGGTCAATGTGCCAAGCCCAAAGCGCGTTAGGCGCTGCAGCAGGCCGAAAACCACTGCCAGCAGAATAAAGAGCAGCGAGGCTGACGCACTGGCGGGTTCAGCAACGAAAGTGCGTGATACAAGAATGGTGAAGACGGCGATGACCAGCAGCAGCGTAAGCCAGCAGAAGAGCAGAAAGAGCAGCTTGCCTTTGCGACCCATGTAGCGTTCGATGAGCACGCCGATGCTTTCGCCGCGATGTCTCACGGAGGCGACTAGAGAGACAAAATCGTGTACGGCGCCCATGAACACGCCGCCGATGAGGATCCAGAGCCAGACGGGAAGCCAGCCGAAGACAGCGGCCAGCACGGGCCCGACAATAGGACTCGCGCCCGCAATCGAAGCAAAATGGTGGCCCAACAGAACCGGGGTGCGTGCGGGAACGAAATCAACACCATCCGCGCGTGTCGTACTGGGCATCGGTCGGGAGTTGTCGAGTTTGAGATAGCGCGCCAGGAATCGGCCATACACCAGATATCCAGCCGCCAGCACCAGGATGGAGAGCAGTAGAAGCAGAGCGCCATTCATGCGGGATCTCCCAGCGGGAATGTGACACAAGCAAACCGATGTGATACAAAGGGCCAAAAAGCAGCAAGCCCCGGTGGCGGGGCTTGCAATGGGCGATACTGGAGTCGAACCAGTGACCTCTGGTATGTGAGACCAGCGCTCTAACCAACTGAGCTAATCGCCCCCGGGTCAGTTCTTGATCACAGACCGACAAATGTATTTCCTGAGGAGAGCATTGTCAAGAGCACTGGCTCAATTCTCCCGTAGTGGCTCAGGAACCCCAATGCGCTTCGGGCACTTTCAGCCTCCCACTGCCCGTTTCTTTCGTATATTCGGGCTTCGTCTAACGCTGTAATTCGGCTGCGGGAAAGCCAGGGCGTTGAATGAAGGGTGGTGAAACCGAAACCTGAAGGATACATGAAAGGAGTCCCCCATGTCCATCCGTATCGGAATCAACGGCTTCGGCCGCATTGGACGTCTGGTCTTTCGTCGTGCCATGGCACTGGGCGGTTTTGAGATTGTTGCCATCAATGATCTGACCGATGCCCCCACCCTGGCGCACCTGCTGAAGTACGACAGCACCCACGGCCGTTACAAGGGCCAGGTGAGTGCCGAGGGCGATACCCTCATTGTTGACGGGCAGCGCATCAAGATCAGCGCCGAGCGCGACCCGGCCGCCATTCCCTGGGGTGATCTGGGTGTGGATGTAGTGGTGGAAGCCACTGGCGTCTTCCGCAAGCGCGAGCAACTCGAGAAGCATCTGACCGGAGGAGCGAAGAAGGTGGTCCTCACCGTCCCCGCCAAGGATCAAATCGACAATACCGTAGTGCTGGGCGTCAACTGTGGTACACTGACCGCAGATCAGAAGATCGTCAGCAACGCCAGCTGCACCACCAACTGCCTGGCTCCCGTGGCCAAGGTGCTGCACGACAACTTCGGCATTGAGCACGGCCTCATGACCACCGTGCATGCCTACACCAACGACCAGCGCATTCTGGATCTGCCCCACAGCGATTTGCGTCGTGCCCGTAGCGCGGCCCGCTCGATCATTCCGACCACCACAGGCGCCGCCCGCGCCGTCGGTCAGGTGATTCCCGCTCTCAAGGGCAAGCTGGACGGATTCGCCATGCGCGTGCCCGTGGAAGACGGCAGTGTCGTGGATCTGACGGTCAAGCTGGTCAAGAGCACCACGGCCGAAGAGATCAACGCCGCCATGAAGGCCGCCGCCAACGGTCCGATGAAGGGTGTGCTGGAGTATTGCGACGAGCCGCTGGTGAGCGTCGACATGATCGGCAACGATCATTCATCGGTCTTTGACGCGCTGTCCACGACTGTGATGAACGGTGACTTCGTGAAGATCGTCAGCTGGTACGACAACGAATGGGGCTACAGCTGCCGCGTCGTCGACCTGGTGAAGAAGATGCACGAGCTCGGCTAGGAGGATTCCATGCCCGTCAAGACCATACGGGACCTGAAGCCGGCGGGCAAGCGTGTGCTGGTGCGCGTCGACTTCAATGTTCCACTGGACAAGGCCACGGGTGCGGTCACCGACGACCTGCGCATTCGTGCCGCCTTGCCCACCATTCGCTTTCTGCTCGAGAACAACGCCCGTGTGATTCTGATGAGTCACTTGGGGCGTCCCGACGGCGAGCGTGACGACAAGTACAGCCTGCGACCTGTGCAGAAGCGACTGGCAGAGCTGCTGGGACAGCCAGTTGCCCTTAGCCACGATTGCGATAGTGCCGATACCCGCCGCATGGCGGATGAGCTGGAAGACGGTCAGGTGCTGTTGCTTGAAAACCTGCGTTTTCACGCCGGTGAGACAAAGAACAATCCCGACTTCGCCAAAGCATTGGCCAGCCTGGGCGAGCTTTACGTCAACGACGCTTTCGGCACCGCCCACCGGGCTCACGCTTCCACGGAGGGGATTCCGCGGCTGCTGGGCAAGGGGGTGGCCGGATTCCTGATGGAGAAGGAACTGCAGTTCCTGGCCGACGAACTGGCCGCGCCCAAACGTCCCTTCCTGGCGGTGCTGGGCGGAGCCAAGGTCAGCGGCAAGATCGACGTCATCACCAATCTGCTGGACAAAGTCGACGCGGTGTTGGTGGGCGGCGGCATGATCTTCACCTTCTTCAAAGCCATGGGATTGGAGATCGGTGCCAGCCTGCTGGAAGAGGATCGTATCCAGTTGGCGGCAGACACTCTTGAGCTCTTCCAGAAGAAGGGCGTCGAGCTACTTCTGCCTGTGGATGTTCTGGTAGCCGAGAAGGTTGAAGCCGGAGCCGCCACACGCATCGTTGATCGTGAGGAAATGCCCGCAGGCTGGATCGGCGTCGACATTGGTCCGCGCACGCGAGAGCTTTTTGCAGCTCGCATTGACGCCGCTGCCATGGCGGTGTGGAACGGACCGATGGGCGTTTTTGAGATCGAAGATTTTGCAGCCGGTACAAAGGATGTGGCACGTGCGCTGGGCGGTATGCGCGGTCGCGGCGGCCTGTCTATTGTAGGTGGAGGCGACAGCGCGGCAGCGGTCAAGGCTTTCGGGCTGGAAGATCGCTTCAGTCACATTTCCACCGGTGGTGGTGCCAGTCTCGAGCTGCTCGAGGGGCGTGCGTTGCCGGGTGTGGTGGCACTGGAACAGTCCTAGATGGAACGACACTTGTCAAGGGGCACCACGGGGTGCCCCTTTTCTTTGCCGAATGCGGTGCTTTTCCGCTATTGGCTCTTGCCTCAAAAAAGAAAAAACTATATCCTAGGTGCTCGTCTGCAAATGGCAGCACAGTTCGCACGCGGCAATGTCGCCGAACTGAAATGACATACAAGGAAGAAGCCATGCGTCGCTTGCTGATCGCCGGCAACTGGAAGATGAACATGACCAACCACGAGGCCGTAAGCCTGGCTCGCCAGCTGAAGGTCAAGGTGCTCGGGGTTCATCGCGTGGATGTCCTGGTCTGTCCGCCGTTTACTGCGTTGACTGCGGTGGGTGAAGTGCTCGGCGACAGCGAAATATCGCTGGGAGCCCAGAACCTGCACGACCGCAACTCCGGTGCTTTCACTGGAGAGATCTCCGGCCCGATGATCCGCTCCGCGGGCGCTGGTTGGGTGATCCTTGGTCACAGTGAACGCAGGCAGTATTTCTATGACACCGACGAGTGGATTCACCGCAAGCTGTTGGCAGCGCTGGAAGCCGGGCTGCGTCCGATCCTTTGCGTAGGGGAAACCCTCGAGGAACGCGAGGCAGGCAAGCTGGAAAGCGTGTTGCAGCGACAGATCCGCGGAGCGCTTGGCGACATGTCCACCGATCTGCTGAAGCAGGTCACCGTTGCCTACGAGCCCGTTTGGGCTATCGGAACGGGCGTGGTCGCTACACCGGAGCAGGCCCAGGAGGCGCATGACATGGTGCGTCGCATGGTGGCGGAACTGGATTCGGCAGTGGCGCGTGATCTGCGTCTCCTTTACGGCGGTTCCGTGAAGGGTAGCAACGCGGCGGAACTGCTGGGGCAGGCGGACATTGATGGTGCCTTGGTCGGTGGCGCCAGTTTGAAGGCAGAGGATTTCGGCGACATTATTGCCGTTGCCGAAGGCCTGGTGAAATAAGGGGAGGCAGGCGTGTTTTTCTACAGCCTGGTAATTGTTCTGGTCGTGCTGGTAGCCGCGCTGTTAATGGTGGTGGTGCTGATGCAATCCTCCAAGGGCGGCGGTCTGGCTGCGCTGGGTGCCGGTGGTGGCGATGCTGCGTTCGGATCCCGTCAGGCGGCGACCATTCTGCACAAGACGACCATCTATCTGGTCTCCCTGTTCCTGTTTCTGTGCCTGCTGGCCACGATGCTTAGTCGTCGTGGTGGTAGCGGCGAGGTGATGACCGCCACCAGTCGCGCTCTGCAGGAGCAGGCGACGGTGCAGCGCTTCAACGAGAATATTCCCGTGGTTCCCGAAGTCCCCGCGACGGAAGGTTCCGGCGAATAGCTTTGATGCCCGAGTGGTGAAATTGGCAGACACGCCATCTTGAGGGGGTGGTGTCCTTACGGACGTACCGGTTCAAGTCCGGTCTCGGGCATGACCCCGTTGTGAGCACACAACGGGGTTTTTTTGCACATTGTCGTGTCACGCAAAGGAGCTTCGGCCTGGTGACACGGAGTGGACAATTGAGGATTGAGCAACAATACCGAGGAGTACCATGCTGAGACTGTTTTCCACCACCCTGCTCGTCTGTCTGCTGCTGGCAGGCCGGATGTTTGCGCAGACCCCGGAAATCGAAGCGAAGAAGCAGGAGCTGGAGAATGTGCGCCAGCAAATGGGTTCGGCTGGCAGTACTGAAGAGTACGACGCCCTGCTGGATCAGTACAACTCCCTCGGGCGCGAAATTCAATCCATGATTCGTGATTTTCAGGCCAGCAACAATGAGGCCGCTGCCTGTGCCGCTGGCATCAACAATGCCAACGACGCCTTGCGCGCCAAGGATTATGCTGCCGCCAAATCGGCGGCTGAAGGTGCCATTGAGGCTTGCGCCGACGCCAGCAATCCCAAGCCCTTCTACTGCCTGGGCCTGGCCGAGAAAGGTCTTGGTAACGCCCGGTCAGCCGTGACGGCCTTGCAGAGTGCCATTGCCGCCGATTCCAGCTACACAAAGGCTTGGTTGGTGCTGGCAAAGCTGCAGGCCAGCGACTTGCAGCAAGTGGGTGCCGGTTTGGCCACGATGGACCTTCTGCTGGCGCGCGAGCCGAACAACGCTGAGGCCTGGTGTCTGCGTGGTCGCATCGAGTCTGATCGCAAGAGCTTTGCGAATGCCATCAACAACCTCGAGCGCGGTCTTGGGTTGGATGCGGATCAGGACAATTCGTGGATTCTGCTCGTCACCTCCTATGTCGAATCCGGCAAGGCGCAGGAAGCCATCAGCGCCGCAGCCCGCGCCATCAAAGCTGTGCCCGAGAGCCGTGATTTGGCCCAGATTTACTTTCAGCAGGCACACGCCTATAACATGGCTGGCGAGTTCACCAAGGCCGTGTCCGCCGCGGACAACGCTTTGGCCAACGTTGGCAAGTTGAAATCGAAGAAGAGCTTCATCCAAGGCGGCGCTCAGTACGAGCGTGGTATGGCCTTGGAGCAGCTGGAGAACATTCAGCAGGCTTTGGCTTCGTTGGGTGAGGCGGCCAGCACTCGTGAGTGGAAGCAGCAGGCCAACTACGAGATCGAGCGCATCAAACGCGAGCGCGGTCTCTAATCCCTGTCCACATCCAAGAGCTTCACAAGGGCGATGCGTGAGCGTCGCCCTTTTGCATGCATTCTCTAGTGGACCGATTCACGTGTGCAATTCACAACGACCTCTGTCCAAGATCCGTCGATATCCCGAAAACTGTTCGTTATTCCTAGCTTTGGAATGTAGTCACTGTGCTGCTTCTGGATTGGCGCAAAACTTGCTTTGTACGCACCAGCAAAATCTGATGGAAATCAACAACAAACAACTTATCAAAGCTTCTGTTTGCCGAAGAAGGCGGCGCTCAGAACAAAGGGGGATTAATGACTCGTTCTTCAATCATTTTGCTGTT
Organism: Candidatus Delongbacteria bacterium; assembly: GCA_963663545.1. Lineage (GTDB taxonomy): Bacteria > CAIWAD01 > CAIWAD01 > CAIWAD01 > CAIWAD01. The sequence goes on along the minus strand of OY760505.1, from coordinate 571,576 downwards.
TCTTACGCTAGCTCTGGGCGGCAGCCTGCAGGCTACATCCATAAACCAGCGTCATGTTGATTCTTCGGACAACCAAGCCCCTCCGGGCTACAAGGCGCCAACATCGCCTGCGGAACTGATGGTTGCGCGAAATGCGGTCGAGCTGGATTGCGAGGGTGCTTTTCTGGAAGATTTGCCGCCTCACACTGAACCTGGAGTGGACCTGAATGGAGGCTGCAATGCCACACCATACATGGCGCAGTCCCTGCACGCCCATACCTGCGGTACAATTTTCACTTTCACCTATAACGGCAGCAATTGGCGAGATATTGACTGGTATGAGTTCAGCCTGGAGGAGCAAACTACGCTTTCGATCAACGCCCAGACAGATCCTGCGGTTGAGTTCTATGTGGTGGTACGTGGCAACTACAGTGGAACGCGGGATTGCGAGGACGATTACGACTTGAGCACTTACACTGGCGAATTGGGCGTCTTCTCTTTTGACATCACCCTTGCTGCGGGCGACTACTGGTTGCTGATCGGCACTTATGCGTTCTCGGGACATCCGGAGCCGATTTCCTACTCGATGACCGTGCAAGGTCTGCCTACGGGCCCTGTCGCCGAAGCGGATGAGCTGTCGACAGAGTTTGCTTTGAGGCAGAACTACCCCAATCCCTTCAATCCCTCCACGAAGATCGAGTTTACCCTGACTGAGACGGCCATGACGCGCTTGCAGGTGTTTGACCTTTCCGGTGCCCTGGTCGGTACCCTGGTAAACGGCCTTCAGGACCATGGAACCCACACGGTGAACTTTGACGCGAGCGGTCTGCCCAGTGGAGTCTACTACTACCGCCTGCAGTCAGGTAACCAGTTTGAAACACGCAAGATGGTCCTTCTTCGCTAGCAGCGAGTGGACTTGTTTTCAGTGACACTTCAAGGCCCCGCGCGAGCGGGGCTTTGTTGCGTACTGGATGTGAACCAAAGAGCTTGTAGCACTCACAATTTCGGCTGTGCTTTCGCGCAGATGCGGTGCAGGGAAATTCTCTAGAACACGGAAACAAGCTTTGTCGTCAGCGTAACCTGCATGAAATTCTCACGCGAAAGTATTCGTCCGACAACTTGCGCTTTCCATATTAATATCCGTGTTTGTGCGCCCAGATTAGCTTTGGAAGCCCAACTATGAAAAAGTCCATTCTGTTCTTTCTTTCGCTGGCCGCGGTACTGCAGGCGGCACCGCCGCAGTTCGGTCAATCCAGCATCAGCTTCGGCACGGTGACAACCGGTGCTAGCTCGCAGCGCAGTATCACCCTGAGCAATCCAGGTGATGAGCCTTTGGTGCTCGAGTTCATCGAGGATAGCGCGGGTGAGTTGAGTGTCAGCCCGAGTACGCTGACTCTGGCCGCTGGCGGCAGCGCCAGTGTTACGGTGAGTTTCTCGCCGGAGCACAACCTGGCGTATTCCGGTATGCTGGTGGCTGGGGGCAGTGCCGGTGCAGCTGGCATTCCCTGGACTGGTTCGGGCGATTATACCGGAACCACCTGGGACAGCACCTACAACCTGTGGGGCAGCGCCCTCAAAGCGCAACTGCTGAACCTGATTGATGACGAGAGCGTCATTGGCTACGACAACGCGCGCGCGGCCATGTTTGGCGACATTGACAACGTCAATGGTTGGGTAGAAGGCGTTTACACCGGCTTCATGCTGCAAACCAGCGGAATTCCCGACCACACGGTGATGAATACGGAGCACACCTGGCCGCAGAGTTATGGAGCCGAGGGTGATGCCCGCAGCGATTTGCATCACCTCTTTCCCAGCAAGTCCACCATCAACACAAGTCGCGGCAACCTGCCCTTTGGAGAAGTGGTGGTCTCCAGCAGCGGATATCCCCAGAGTGGCGCCGACCGTGGGACAAACTCCTCGGGCGTGCTGGTCTTCGAGCCCCGCCTGCAGCACAAGGGCGACTGCGCGCGCGCGGTCTTCTATTTTGCGCTGCGCTGGGGGAATCGCGAGAGCTTCCTGAATCTGGCCAATCAGGAAACCGTGTTACGCGGCTGGCACACGCTGGATCCACCCGACACGTGGGAAATCAACCGCAACGTCGAGATCAACTCCTACCAGCACAATCTGAATCCCTTTGTGGCACAACCGGGTTTGCTGGATCGCATTGCCTCTTTCACAGGAAGTGCCGATTTCGCTACCTCGGCAGAGTTCTCGCTTTGGCCCGATGATTCGCTGTTGCTGGGATCCTGCAGCGCGGGCACGGCCTACGACGGTTTGGTGCTGGCTAATCCGGGAACAGCGACACTGAGTATCACCAGCTGGAATGTATCACCGTCCTGCTTCACTCTTACCGGTATGCCCACCAGTATCACGGCTGGCCAGAGTGTCAGTCCCACCGTGACTCCGCTTGAAGATTGCGGTGAAACGCCAGCAGCCGTTTTGACAGTGTACACCAGCGCTGGTAGCGAGCAGATTGTACTGGGCGCGCAGTTGGGCACCGTTCAGCCGCCCGAGCCTTCCACCGATCTGCGTGTTACAACCGACGGTACTTTGCTCTATTTCAGCTGGGATGCCATCGACGACGCTGTGGTCTATCGTCTGGATCACGCCGACACCTACGATGGCCCCTGGACACCGGTGACCATTACACCTTCGCTGAGCCTCAACGTCAATCCCGGCACGGCTGTGATCGGCTTTTATCGCATTGTCGGTCTTCACTGAGTCACGCTGGTTGAGAATTAATAGGCCCGTGTTACGACGGGCCTTTTTGCTCTCCTTGAGTGGAAGCGGACTTAGAAGTCTTCTTCCGATTCGTAGCTCTTGCCGAGTTCGGGTTCGCGCTCCTCGATCTCGTTGTTCTTCTTCAGAATGCGGATTGTGTCGATCATGTGCAGCAGTGCCTGCAACTGCAACGGCACTTCCTGCAAGATCTGGATCATGTCCGTGGGGACAGCGATGAACTCAGTGTGGTACTCCAGCACGCTGCCCCAGGCGAGCATACCCGCGACACCGCCAGCGTCGAAGAGGTCGTTCTTCACGCGATAGAAATCCTTGCTGACGTGCCCACCGTGGCGTATCACAAGGTTGTCGCAGATGACGCCGACGCCCAGGTTGTACAAGAGCAACCCGAAGCTCTTGGCTTGCTCACCGGTGAGTTTCTTGCGTTCCAATTCGCCATCCGCGCGGGCGCGCTCGATGCTTTCGTCCTGCACGCGAACGCGTTCAGCCACCAGTTCTTCGCGCTCCTGCCCCTCGCTGGCTTCGATACGCTCATCCAGCTCCTTCAAGGCACGCTTTTCTTCGGTGCTTGCTGCCAGGTCGAAAATCTCATTGCGCGCGTTTTCCAGGGATTGCCGGGCCGCGCGCAGATTGAATTTCATGATACGAATGCGCCAGATGGCCTTCTGCACCGATCCCTCGTCAGGGTCGATGCCAACGTCCTGTGTCACCAGACGCAGCATACTGTCCAGCATCGCGACTTCGGGATCCTCAGCTTGTTGATGGGCGCGCTGTTGTGGCGTAGAGCGCGGTTGTTCGCGTAGGCTCTGTTTGACGGCTTCGCGCAGGAGCTGTGATTCAACACAGGAAAGGCAGAGCAGCGCCAGCAGACTCCACACGAACAGCCGGGGTAGAGATAGTTTGAGGGGAGATTGTCTCATGCGGTCCTCGTGACACACTTGCTCAAAGATAGCACTTCAGGTCTGTCCTGCTGTGGCAGGTGGTAAGTCCGGCAGAGCTTTGCTACAATTGGGGCCTGCCGACTCTGTGCAGATGATGGGGACCGCGCAATGACAGGTTGCCCAACCCCGTCAGGACCGGAAGGTAGCAGCGGTAAGCGATACTGGCTTGTGCCGCGGCTTTTCCGTCATCTGCATCGAGTCGGCTTTTCTACTCAATCACAGAAGCTCAAGCGCAGAAACCAACAATTGGGTTTGAAGCTGGAAACAGGCACGCTCTTCAACTCCCGGCTGAAGCTGCGATAGCCGAATTCCAGGTTCATTCCGCCAGTGCTGTAGTAGCCGAGCATGCCGCTCAGGAAGTAGAGCGGGTCCTTCATTTCCAGGTGATCCTTTTCGCCATTCGTGCGAAGCTGATTGTGCACGGGCTCCATGACTCCGCCCCCCAATCCGAGTTGCCAGCCGAAGCGCCGGAAAGGATCCTTGTGGGACAGAGGCAGACGGAAGTGCAGGCTGGCATCGAGGGCGCCCCAACGCAGGCAGAAGGACGCACTGTCTGCGGCACTGTCGTAGTCCATACGATAGTTCACATAGCCGAATTCCCACTGCCAGCGCGGGCTCTGCCAGAGCATGCCGAAGTTCAGCAGCAGCCGGTTGATCTCGCCGCTGGAATCCTCCTCGTCTTCATGCTCATCGTGATGCCACTCAATGGCGCCTTCGTCCTTCCATTGAGGTACGGGCGACCCTATGCCGAAGTACCAACCGCTGCGAACGGGTGGCGTGGGAAGCACCTGCCGCTGCGAAAGTGTCAATTGTTCCCGTTCCCCGGCTTTCAGCGTGATGGAGCTTTCGTATCGCCCAACCCGCAGCCTGTGTCTGCCGATGCCGAGTTCGCCCTCCCAAGGAGTGGACCCCACCTGGCGTCCATCCACATGAACCGGCCAGGAACTGTCGGCTTTGCGGACGAGGACGGCTACCGTGGCCATATAGGTCTGCAGTTTGTAGCTGTAGCGACCCCCTTCGTACCATTGCAGATCACGGATCAGTTCTTCATGATCGTCGGCGAGCAGGCGCAATTTGTAGGTGCCCGGCAAATGCCGGCATTCCAGCGGAGTCCGGCCAAGGTATTCGTCGTCCAAGTATACGCGTGCGCCAGAGGGCGTACTGTTGAGTGAGGCTTCCACGCCGTCCTTGTGGCTTAGTTCCCAGTTGAGAACCAGAGCTTTGCCCTCGCTGACCTGAACGCGCTCACTGTGTCCCAGCACGCGCAGGTCGTGTCGACCAACGGGCAACTGCCCGCGGAAGGGGGTTTGTCCCACCTCCTGACCGTCCACGTAAACGGTAGCACTCAACGCTCCGTCGGGGCCATGTGCATTCAGTTCACAGGCCCCTGCGCGCAGCACCGGGTCCATCTGTAGCTCGCGGTGTTCGCCGCGCGTCAGGAACAGCGCCTGCTCGTTGGGATAGTACAGCGTTTGCTCGCCGACGGAAATGCGGTGCTGACCCGGCGAAAGCGCCAGCGCAAGTAGCGGTGTCACGCCCTGGGCATTGCCATCCACCAGTACCGGCTGCCCCGTGGGTGTTGATCGAATAGACACCGTCGCAAAAGCGGAGAGTAGATCCACGCAGAGGCTTGTATCACGCACTAGTTGCAGCTGTTGTTCAGCATCCAGATAACCCGCCAGCGAGAACTTGAACTGCTGCCGACCGCGAGGCAATTCCAGAGTCAGCGGAGTGGTGCCGAAGTAGTCTTGATTCACGTAGACGGCAGCACCCGGCGGCGAGCTCGTCAGCTCAATGCTGTTGCGCTCCTTCGACGAGAACGAGGCGACGGGTACGTCGATACGAGCATAGAGGCGTGCCGTGTACTCGGGCAATTGGTTCACCAAGGCGCTCTCGTCCTGCGCCACCAGCTCCTCTGAGCCCATCAGCAATCCGTCAGCAGTGCGAAAGAGAATCATCTGCAAATGAATGCGATCGGCGATTACAATGAACTGCGTACTTACCAGGTAATCGGCAGCCAGTGCGCGCGCCATCTCAAGTGTGCAACTGCCGATGCACTCGGTTGGATCGATTTCGCTGTCGCTCAAAATGGCCAGTGTCGTCTCACGGGTCAGCACATTGTAGTCTGTGCTCAAACAATCACGTGCGCGTGTGCGAATGGCATCGACGATGTAATCCATCAGCTGATCGCGTACGCCGTCCAGAGGCCTCGGTGTGTTATCGATGACGGCGATCATTTCAGCCTGCAGGGACAACGCCAGCAACAACACACCAAGTGCAAACCGTACTATCTGCCCTTTCACTACCTGCTCCAGAAATGATGTGTGATTCCTCGCGTAGGAGCTTAGCAATTGTGCAGGGGAGTCACGCCTTTCTCGGCAAAGGAATGGTCCGGCGCAGGCCGATTTGTTATGCTCATTCTTCGTCGCAGAAACTCGAATCCTGATCAGTGGAGTGTGCGTGAACCCTCGTCGTTTTCACTTCAAGCCCCTTTGCCTATGCCTGTTGTCTTTGGCGCTGTTGCTTCTTTCTGCCTGCTCAACCAGCATTCCGCTCGGGAGCGATGTAGTACGCGAGCGCGAAGGCGACTGCGGTTTAAAAACGCGAAGCGGCCCCGGCATTTTCATTGGTGTATCACATCCGCAGGCGAGTTTGGCGGACGCACGCGACGAGGCGCTGCGCAATGCACGTAGTGCCATCATCAACTCCATCGAGAGTCGTTTGAGCTACAGCCTGGTCGACAGTCTCGTGACACAGGGCAACAGCGCCGAAGTGCTGTCCGCCGACGTCTACACCAACAGTCGTCTGCAGTGTCTGGCCAGCAATGTTATCGCCGTGCGTGCCAATGCTTTCTATACCGAGCATCACGAGCTGCACGAAGCGGAGGGGCTGCGCTACTACTATATGGCCTGGTGTGAGGTTGAGTTTTCACGTGATCAGCACACGGCGCTGCTGGAAGCGCAGGTGCGTCGCTTCGAAGAGCAGATGTCGCCCGGCAGCTTGCCCGCAGATTGCTGGCTGCGCTTTGGTGAACTGCTCCTGCGACGTCGCGGCCTCTGCGGCCTGCGAGAGAACTACAGCGGTTTTACTCCCGGGCAACTGGGACGCCTGGATCGAATCGACGATGAAATTCGTCGAGCACTGAACGGCATCGAACTGGGTGTGAGACTTAGCATGGTCGACGATGCCAACGGGCTTCAAGTGCCGCCTTTGCAGCGTCGTCTGGCTAGCGAACTGGGCCATCTTCTGCCGCTGCGAGTTTCTGAATCAGCCGGTGCCCCACTATTGCTGCAGGGGCAACTCTGCCTCGAAGAACGCGATGTGAACCGCTTGTTCTACCTGGCCACTCTGGAGATGAATCTGAGTCTGCTGCAGCCCGCAAGTGGCCGGACGCTGCTTTCGGTCTGTTCCCGAGTAGAACGCCAGGCCGACAGCGGCAGCAAGGCACGCAGCCTGTTGTTCGGCAACGAGCTGGATCGGCTGGTGGCTGAGACCTGCGCACAGCTCAGCAAGAAGCTGGGCTTGTAGGCGATTTGCACGCTTTGTTGTCGTACGGGGATGACAGGCGGTCCTAACTTTCGTAGCTTGACAAACTTTCGGTCCAAGTGGAGTTTCACCATGACCTACGATGACCAGAACATCTTTGCCCGCATCCTGCGCGGCGAAATTCCCTGCAACAAAGTGTACGAGGACGAGTGGGCTCTGGCCTTCCACGACATCAACCCGCAGGCGCCGGTACATGTCCTGGTCATTCCCAAAGGTCCGTATTGCTCGCTGGACGATTTCAGCAGCAAGGCCAGCGCAGAAGAAATTGCTGGCCTGATGCGTGCCCTGGGAACGGTGGCGCGAAGTCTGGGGCTGGCGGAGCCCGGCTATCGCATCCTGGCGAACCATGCAGAGGATGCGGGTCAGGAAGTGCCGCATCTGCACTTTCATCTCTTTGGCGGAAAGTCCCTGGGTCCCATGCTGGCCCGCTAGGAGAACGAATGGATTTGGACGAGACGAAGAGCAGCGAGGACTATAGTGCCGTAGACGCCCGCATCGAGCTGGTGCTGGGCGACATCACGCAGATGGATGTGGAAGCGGTGGTCAACGCCGCCAATGAATCTTTGCTGGGCGGTGGTGGCGTGGACGGTGCCATTCATCGCGCTGCGGGTCCGGCGCTGTTGGACGAATGCCGACGCCTGGGCGGTTGTCCCACGGGCGAGGCGCGTATCACGCGCGGCCACGATCTACCGGCAACCTATGTGATACATACGGTAGGACCGGTCTGGCAGGGCGGTCAGGAGAACGAGGCCGAATTGCTGGCCAAGTGCTACCGCAGCGTGTTTCGCATTGCCTCGGCGGGCGGCATCGGCTCGCTGGCTTTTCCCTGCATTTCCTGCGGAGTCTTTGCCTACCCCGTTGAAGAAGCAGCCGCCATTGCGCTGGCCGAAGTGCGCCGCGGATTGCGTGACGAGCCCGGCATCATTCGCGTGGCACTGGTGTGTTACGACGAGCAATGCCTGGCCGCTTATCGCCGGTTGCTGGAGCCGGATGGCGAGCAGGATGGAACGCAGGCATGATTCCACGGCACGCCGACGACTTTCTGCAGCAATTGGATCCTGCCGTACTTGAGGACCTGTATGAACAGTACCGGCGTGATCCAGAATCCGTAGAAGAGAGCTGGCGTTATTTCTTCGCCGGATTTGATTTTGCCGCCCGCGAGGATGCGCCCCGGCAGGGCTCAAGCAGCGCGGATACGTTACGCTACGAGCGTGAAAGCCGCGTGATGCGCCTGATTACCGCCTATCGCACTCGCGGCCACTTGTTCTGCCAAACCAACCCCGTGCGCACGCCGCGCCGTTTTCGCCCGGACCTGAGTCTGGAGCAGTTCGGCCTGAGCGAGCAGGATCTGGAGCAGGTCTTCGAATCCGGCAAGGCGCTGGGGTTAGGGCGTGCTACACTGGCACAAATTCTAGAACACTTGCAGGCCACCTACACCGGCAATGTGGGCGTGGAATACCGCTATATGCGCCAGCCTGAGGTTGTCGAGTGGCTGCAGAAGCGCATCGAGAGCTGCCGCAGTCGGCGTGGCTTTACCGTTGACGAGCAGCACCAGCTTTATCGTACCCTTACGCGCACCGTGCTACTGGAGAAGCTGCTACACACGCGCTTCGTCGGCCAAAAGCGCTTTTCCATTGAAGGCGTCGATACGGTGGTGCCCGCGCTGGATGCCATTCTGCAGCAGGGCTCCAACATGGGCATGCAGGAGTTTGTCATTGGCATGCCGCACCGTGGGCGTCTGAACATTCTGGCCAACATCCTGCAGAAGCCGCTGCGCGACATCTTTGCCGAGTTCGGCGATGTGGAATATGAAGAAGAGGGCTTCACCACCGATGCCAAGTATCACCTGGGTTATTCGACCAATCATGTGACACGCGACGGAAAGCAAATCCATGTATCACTGGCCCCTAATCCTTCGCATCTGGAGGCGGTGGATCCGGTGGTTACCGGTATTGTGCGTGCCAAGCTGCAGCGTGAGTATCACGGTGATACAAGCCGCATTGCGCCCATTCTGATCCACGGTGATGCCGCCGTTGCTTCTCAGGGCGTTGTCTACGAGGTACTGCAACTCTCCGATCTGGAGGGCTACGGTGTGGGCGGTACCATTCACATCATTCTCAACAACCAGGTGGGTTTTACCACCAACTACCGCGAAGGCCGCTCCAGCACTTACTGCACCGATATCGCCAAGGTGACACTCTCGCCCGTGTTCCACGTTAACGGCGACGATGTCGAAGCCGTGACTTGGGCCATTGGGGTGGCGCTGGAGTTCCGCGAGCGCTTTCACCGCGATGTCTTCATCGACATCCTGGGTTATCGCAAACACGGCCATAACGAGGGCGACGAGCCGCGCTTCACCCAGCCGCTGCTTTACAAGGCCATTGCCAAGCACCCGAATCCGCTGGAGGTCTACCGCGCCAAATTGATTCAGGCCGGTAGTCTTCGTGCGGAGGAGGCGCGTGCCATCGAAGCGGAGTTCCGTGAGCTGATGGAGCAGGAACTGACCGTGGCCGCCGAGATTCGCATGATCCGTGAGCGGAGCTATCTGGGCGGCGTCTGGCGCCCCTACCGGCCCGGTCGCAGTGAGGATTTTGCCCAGCCCTCGCCTGTAACGGGAGTGAGCGCGGACTATCTGCGTGATACAGCAGAGCGCGCGTTCAATCTGCCGGAAGACAAAGCGCTAGTGGCCAAGGCGCGCCGGATCATTGCCGGGCGGCTGGACGCCGTGCGCGCGGGCGAAGGCCTGGATTGGGCTACAGCCGAGTGGCTGTGTTACGCCACACTGTTGCGCGAAGGCCATCCGGTTCGTCTTTCGGGTCAGGACAGCGTGCGCGGCACCTTCAGTCACAGGCACGCTGGTTTGGCCATAGAAGACAGCGAGGACCGCTGGTTCCCCTTGTGTCACATCGAAGAAGGACAGGCGCCCTTTCAGACGCTCAATTCGCCCTTGTCGGAATACGGCGTGCTGGGGTTGGAGTTCGGCTACTCCACGGTGACACCCGAAGGCCTGACGATTTGGGAAGCCCAGTTCGGCGATTTCGCCAACGGAGCGCAGATCATCTTCGACCAGTTCATCAGTTGCAGCGAAGTCAAATGGCATCAGCACAGCGGCTTGGTGGTTTTGCTGCCCCACGGCTACGAAGGCCAAGGTCACGAGCACAGCAGCGCGCGTCTGGAACGGTGGCTGCAATTGTGTGCGCGAGAGAACATGCAGGTGGCGGTGCCCTCCACACCCGCCAGTTTCTATCATCTGCTCAGACGGCAACTCAAGCGCGAGTTCCGTCGCCCCTTGGTGGTGATGTCGCCCAAGAGTCTGCTGCGTCATCCGCGCTGTGTAAGTTCGCTGGCTGATCTGGCCGGTGAGTCCCGTTTTCAGGAAGTCATTGACGACAACCAGGTTGATGCAGGTCGTGTGACACGCGTCCTCCTGTGCTCCGGCAAAATCTACTACGAGCTGCTTGCGCGGCGCGAAGAGCTGGAGCGCGAGGATGTGGCCGTGATACGTCTGGAACAGGTGGCGCCACTGCCGCTGTTTGCCCTGCGCGAGCTGGTGGCGCGCTATGACGCTGCGGAATGGTGCTGGGTACAGGAAGAGCCGGCCAATATGGGGGCGTGGACTTGGCTGCTGCGCCAGTTTACCCTGCGGCCACTGCGCTTGATCAGCCGGCCTGAGGCTGCGGCAACGGCTACAGGAATTTCCGCCCGCCATCGCAGTGAGCAGCTGGAACTTATACGCTGCGCTTTTGCGCATCAAGGCGAGTGTGACAAGGGACGTCGAGTAAGAGGAGTGCGCTGAAGCATGGCAAGCGAGATTCACGTTCCCAGCCCCGGCGAAAGCATCAGTGAAGTCGTACTGGCCGCCTGGCTCAAGGAGGACGGCGAGCCGGTGGACGTCGACGAGGAAATCGCCGAGATCGAGAGCGAGAAGGCCACGCTGATGGTGGTTGCCGATCGCGCCGGTGTGTTACACCACAGGGCGGAAGCTGGAGCTACGGTGGCAGTAGGTTCGCTTCTGGCCGAGATTGACGAGAGCGAACTCGCCGGGACCCTTGATCAGCCTGCGGAGCCAGCGGCTAAGACGACTGAAGTCGAGCCTGAAAGCGCCGCAACAGCTCGCGCCGATGTCGCAAGGGTAGAAGCCGTTGCCGACGGAGTTGCGGATAAGCACTGGCCCTCTCCGGCTGCAGCGCGCATGATCGAAGAGCACGGCCTGAATGCGGCACGTATCACCGGTAGCGGCAAGGATGGCCGTATCACCAAGAGCGACGTGATGCATCATTTGCAGCAGCCCGTGTCGACGGAGACCAATGCACAATCGCGTGCGCCCATGGCAGCAGCGGTAGACTCCCGCGATGTAACACGCAAGCCGCTTAGCCAGCTACGAAAAAAGCTGGCGCGCCGCATGGTCGAAACGCGCAACCAGACCGCCATGCTGACCACCTTCAACGAGGTGGACATGAGCGCCGTGATGCAGCTGCGTCGCGAGGCGGGACAGGCCTTTCAGCAGAAGCACCGCGTCAAGCTGGGACTGGTGGGAGTCTTTGTGCTCGCCGCCTGCCGAGCGCTGAAGGAATTCCCGCTGGTCAACTCCTACCTGGAGGACGACGAGATTGTCGGGCACGAGTACGTGGACATCGGTGTCGCGGTCAGTGCGCCCAAGGGGCTGTTGGTTCCCGTGATACGCGATGTGCAATCGTTGAGTCTGCCGGAGGTAGAGCTGGAACTGCAGCGGCTGGCGCAGCGCGCGCGCGACAGTCGGCTGACCATTGACGAAATGAGCGGCGGCACCTTTACCGTCAGCAACGGAGGTGTCTTTGGCTCGCTTCTTTCGACGCCGTTGTTGAATCCTCCGCAGTGCGCCATTCTGGGTATGCACACGATTCAGCAAAGGCCTGTGGCTGTGGAAGGGCAAGTGGTGATACGTCCGATGATGTATCTGGCGCTGAGTTACGATCATCGCCTGATTGATGGCCGCGAATCCGTCGGCTTCCTCAAGCGCATCAAGGAGCAGGTGGAATCGCCTGCCCGATTGCTGCTGGGTGTGTAGATTGTGCGGTACGCATTGCCCTTGGCCGTGTGTGACGCTGTGATACGAGAATGTGATGCAGTCCCTTTCCCTGCGTGGACTGCGTTAGCGAGACCGGAGATGCAATGAGCTACGACCTGTGTATAATCGGCGGCGGTCCAGGCGGCTACGTGTGTGCCATTCGGGCCGCACAACTGGGTCTGAAGGTTGCGCTGATCGAGCGCTATCCCAGCCTGGGTGGCACCTGCACCAATGTGGGTTGCATTCCCAGCAAGGCGCTGTTGGATTCCAGCGAGCACTACCACAACGCCGCCAAGAACTTCAAGCAGCACGGCATTGGCGTCGAAGGCTTGAGTCTGGACTTCGGCCAGATGCGCAAGCGCAAGGATCAAGTGGTCGGTATCACGGCCACTGGCATTGCCAAGCTGATGGAGAAGAACGGTATCACCGTGATCCACGGCCACGGGCGCCTGGACGGTCCCGGTCGTGTCACGGTGAAGACGAACGAGGGCGAGAGCACCCTTGAGGCAAAGGAAATCGTGCTGGCCACGGGTTCCAAGCCCACCAACCTGCCCTTCGCGCCGTGTGACAAACAGCGTATCATCACCTCAACGGAGGCTCTTTCGCTGCCTGAAGCGCCGAAGACCCTGCTGGTGATCGGCGCCGGCGTTATCGGCCTCGAGCTTGGCTCGGTGTACGCCCGCCTGGGCACGAAGGTTACGGTGGTGGAAGCGCTGGATCGCTGTCTGCCCACCATGGACGGCGAGCTGGGCGTGGAGTTGGAACGCTCGCTGAAGAAGCTGGGCTTCCGCTTTCATCTGGGCGCCAAGGTCAGCGAGCTGGTCAACCGCGGTGAAGACGTGCTACTGAAGGCCGTTGACGCCAAGGGGCGCGAACTGGAGCTGGAGGCGGAGTATTGCCTGGTGGCCATTGGTCGCCGTCCTTACACCGAAGGTCTGGGGCTTGAGAGCGTCGGTCTGCAAACCGGCCCGCGCGGCTTCCTGCAAGTGGATGCGGAGCTGCGCACGTCGGCAAAGGGTTTGTGGGCCATCGGTGATGTGATCGGCGGCGCCATGTTGGCTCACAAGGCCGAGGAAGAGGGCGTGGCGGTGGCCGAGCGTATAGCTGGACACAAGCCGCACCTGAACTATGGCACCATTCCCGGTGTGGTGTACACCTGGCCGGAAGTGGCCGCTGTGGGTGCAAGCGAAGAAGAATTGAAAGAACGCGGTCGCGAGATTCGCGTTGGCCGTTTTCCCTTTGTCGCTCTGGGGCGCGCGCGTGCGGCAGGGGACAAGGAGGGCTTTGTCAAGGTGATCGTCGATGCCGCAAGCGACGAGATTCTTGGCGTCCACATGATCGGCCCCCGCTGTGCGGACATGATCGCCGAGGCTGTCACGGCCATGGAGTATCACGCCAGCGCAGAGGATCTGGCCAGCATGTGTCACGCCCATCCGACATTCAGTGAAGCAATCAAAGAAGCTGCGCTGGCTGCCACCGGCGACCGCGCCCTGCATCTGTAGATCGAACGGAAGGATAAGAGATGAGTCAGATTTCCGCTGCCCTGCAGCCTTTCATGCCAGCTGACAACGAGTTCGGCAATGTGCGCTTTGACGAGATCCGCACCGAGCACTACATGCCTGCGGTGGATGAGGCGCTGGCCATTGCCTACAAGCGCCTGGAAGAGCTGAAGACGAATCCGGCTGAGCCCGATTTCGACAATACCATTCTGGCCCTCGAATCCCTGGGCGAAGAGCTTGGGATGACCGCGGGCATCTACTTCACCCTGTTCGGCACCAGCGGCGACGAGGAGTTCCAGAAGCTGGCCGAGCCCCTCTCGCCCAAACTGGCCACCTTCGACAGCGACCTCTCGCTGGACGCCGGCCTCTTTGCGCGTGTGCGCAGTGTGTATGATCGCCGTGATACACTGGGGCTGAACGCCGAGCAACTGCGCCTGGTGGAGGAAACCTACACGGGTTTTGCCCGCAACGGTGCCCAGTTGCCGCCGGAGAAGCAGGAGCGCCTGCGTGCCATCGACCAGGAGCTTTCCACGCTGAGCCCGCAGTACACGCAGAATCTGCTCAAGGCCACGGCCGCTTTCACGCTGCATCTGAGTGACGAGGCCGATCTGGATGGCATTCCGGAGGGCGCTCGTCAGGCTGCCGCACAGGAAGCCGAGAAGCGCAAGCTGGAGGGCTGGGTGTTCACGCTGCAGCAGCCCAGCATGCAGCCGCTGATGACCTACAGCACGCGTCGCGATCTGCGCGAGAAGGTCTATCGCGCCCACAGCAGCCGCAGTTTCAAGGACGACTTCGACAACCAGGATCTGATCCTGCGCATTGTGCGTCTGCGTCACGAGCGCGCGCAGCTGCTGGGCTACGAGACTCACGCCCGCTATACGCTGGAGCGTCGTATGGCCCAGACGCCGGAGGCGGTGCTGGAATTCCTTGACCGCCTGCACAAGCCCTTGATGGCCGCCGCCACCAAGGATCTGGAGGACCTGAAGGAAATCGCCGCGCGCCTCGACGGTATCACGGATTTCATGCCCTGGGATACCGGCTACTACAGCGAGAAGCTCAAGCGTGAGCGCTACGACCTGGACGAGGAAGAGTTGCGCACCTACTTCCCGCTGGAGCCCACGCTGCAGGGTATGTTCGAAGTGGCCGGTCGCCTCTACGGTATCACTTTCCGCCCGCGCAAAGAGCTGGCGGTGTATCACAAGGACGTGCAGGTCTTCGAGGTGCTCGAGGGCGAGCGCCACATGGGCCTTTTGTATCTCGATCTGTTCCCGCGCGAGGAAAAGCGTGGCGGCGCCTGGTGCACCGGCTATCGCAGCCAGGGTCTGCGTCACGGCAAGATTCTGCGGCCCCATGTTGCGGTGGTCTGCAGTTTCACGCCGCCCACGGCGACGCGTCCTAGCCTGCTGCGCCTGGACGAGGTGACCACGCTGTATCACGAGTTCGGTCACGCCCTGCACAGCCTCCTGTCGGAGTGCACCTATACCAGCCTTTCCGGCTCGAGCGTCTTCTGGGATTTCGTCGAGCTGCCAAGCCAGGTTATGGAGAACTGGGTCTACGAACCCGAAACCCTCGACCTCTTCGCCAAGCACTACGAGAACGGCACGCCTATCCCGGCAGAGCTGGTACAGCGCATGCGCAAGGCGCGCATTTTCATGGCCGGTTGGGGTGGTCTGCGTCAAGTGAGCTTCGGCCTGCTGGACATGGGCTGGCACAACCAGGATCCCGCCAACATCAAGGACGTACCCAGTCAGGAAATCGCCGCGATGGAGAGCACCCAGCTCCTGCCGCGCGTCGAAGGCAGCATCATGTCCTGTTCCTTCGCGCACATCTTCGCCGGTGGCTACAGCGCGGGCTACTATAGCTACAAGTGGGCCGAGGTGCTGGACGCCGACGCCTTCGGCTATTTCCAGGAGCAGGGCATCTTCAACAAGGCAGTGGCCAAGCGCTTCCGCGAGAACGTACTGGCTCGCGGCAACACGGCTCCGCCGATGGACCTCTACGTCGCCTTCCGTGGTCGTCAGCCTGATCCCGACGCGCTGCTGCGCCGCGATGGTCTGATTGGCTGAGGCTTCGTAGAAGAGAAGATTCTCGCGCCAAGACACAGAGAGCGCGAAGGAAGAGTTTTGAACGATAAGAAGCGGGCGGTGTGTCCGCTTCTTCTCATACTGATCGGTATCGGTATCGGTATCGAAGCCGTAATCGGAAGGGCATCATGCCATTAGCGAAATTGCCCCTGGTGCATTGCAGGCCAATACCCTAGCTTTGCACCGAATCAAACACGGGCAACGCACATAAGTTGAAGTCTAGTATTTGAACGCTGGCTACCACTTGTAACACGGACTTCATTGGTGAAGTCGTAATGCAGACACAAGGAACATGGAGGCAAACGTGCGCTCTCGCGTTGTGATCATCCTCGTGCCCATTCTTCTTCTCACTGCTTGCAGCATCATGGATTCTGATGAGGATCCCCTGCGTATTGTGGACGATCCACATGTAGAAGTGAATGTATCACCGGCCGCCGTGTGTGGCACGGAGACAATAGTCGATTGCATTGTGAGTTTCGGACAGTACGATGAGTGGCACTACCACTGGGAGCTGGAGGGCGAATACGAAGAGAGTTTTGCCGGCTCCAAGTTGCGCTGGATTCCGCCCCTGGGGCCGGAGCAGCAGCTTCTGCGTGTCACAGTTTCTAACGACACCCAGAGGTATCTGGAGCAGCTTGTGGTTGATGTAGCACAGCCGGGAGTTCCTGTAGTTTACCTTGAGCCAGAGAGCGTTCAGGTACACCCGGAAGATGGAGTTGGGATTAGGTGTCACAGCAAGGACGATCGCTTTGCGCTTAGCTACGAATGGTCGACCACACAAGGCATTGTATCACAAGGCATCGGTCAGGATCGTTTTCACTTTCGCTGTCGACAAGCCGGCGAGGCCATTGTACAAGTCAATGTCGCCAATCTGGCCTTTTCCGCCAGTGTGTGTTGCACACTGAATGTGATGCAGCTACCCCCCAGGTTCCTTGGCGAGTTCTGTGATCCTGCTACTGGAATTCACGCGGGTGAGAGCTTCGAGATTGGTGTTGCGGCCTACGACCCGAACGATGAGAGCGTGCAACTGGGCTTTGAGGTGCCGCAGGGAATTGAGGTGCTGGCCTCCACTGTTGAGGAACACTCTCTCTTTCTTCGATTGTCTGCCGAAGCAGCAGGGACGTACACCATCGTAATGACAGCAAGCGATGGCCACTCCACTAGCACCTTGTCGCAAGTGGTGGAGGTGCTGGAGGTGCTGGAGGTGCTGGAGTAGAAGCACTCAGCCTGGAGGTGGTTGCAGACTCAAGAGGCGAGCACCGAAGCTGGGGAACACTTCCTTTTCCATTCGATAGCGGCTTTGCTACTTTGCCCGGGCACGAAACAGCGTGTCACGAAGGAACGGGAAGCAGCATGAATCACATTTTCTGCCGGGCGCAGCTCCGCCCCTGGCTTCTACTTCTAGCCAGCGCCTTGCTGTTGACGGTCGCGGCTCAAGCCCAGGAGTTTGCCAACTACCGCCTGGCCGTCGTCGACGGCACACCGCTGGACCAGGTGGACGTCAGCGGACGCGACCTGGGCTATCTGGAAAACAGCCTGCGCCGCGAGGCCGCCAACGAGGTCGGCCAGCTGCTAACGGTGGTCACCGAAGAGAACACCCTCTCGCTGCTGGAGGACTCCGGCCTGGACCCGCGCGAGTGCAGCGAGGCAACCTGTGCTCTGGACCTGGCGCGAACCCTGGCGGCCAACTGGCTGCTCTCCAGCAATCTTTTCCTCTTCAGCGAGGAGGGCGAGTATCGCCTGCAGCTCAACCTCTTCGCCACCGGTGACGGACGTTTTCTGGCCTCGGAGGAAGTGCGCGGGCAGGTCTTCATGGAGATTGTCGACAAGGCCAGACCCGCCGCCGTGCGGCTCTTTCGTCTGGTTGCCAGCGAGCTGACCGGCGTGACACAGGGCCTCAGCCAGGCGGAAGTCGCACTGACCCTGCCTGCGTCCGAAACGGTCTTTGTCGTCGTGGATAAGCGACCGATGGGCTGGATGAGCGTGCCCGCCACCGGTGCCCTCAAACTGGTGCTCAGCCCCGGCAGCCACGAACTGCTGCTGGCGCGCGAAGGCTATCGCGACTGGACACAGAGCTTGAATCTGGTGCCGGGGCATAACCCCGAGCTGAATCCGCAGTTCCAGAGCGGCCAGAGTCAGGTGACACAGGCGGATTCCGGCAAGGGCATGCTGGTCATCGATTCGCAACCGGGTAACGCGCGCGTGCTGCTGGACGGCGTCGAGCGCGGTGTTACAACCTGCAACGTAGACGGCATCAGCGCGGGCATGCACCAGCTTGAAGTAACCCTGCCCCTCTATCTGCCTTTCCGCCAGGCGGTGGAAGTGAGCGCCGACGATGTGCAGCGTGTCACCGCCGTGCTCGAGGAGGACTTCGCCCCGCTGCGTATCACCAGCGAACCCACCGGTGCCGAGGTCATTCTGGACGGACAGCCGCGCGGCACCACTCCGCTGCAGCTTACGCAATTTGCCTCCGGTGCGCACCGAGTAAGTCTGCGTGCGCCGCTGTATCACGACCTGCAGCAGGAATTTCGTGTCACGGCGGGTGAGGCACAAACGCTCACGCTGCGGCTGGAGCCCGCCTTCGGTACGCTGAGCGTGATGTGTCCGGTTGAGGGTGCGCAGGTCTATGTGGACGGCGAGAGCTGGGGCAAAGCACCCGTGACACGCACGCGCATTCCTTCGGGCACCCACACCGTGCGCGTGACACAGGAGCTCTACAACGACTATCAGGCCAGTACGCAGGTGCGCGACGCCGAGACCACCACCGTGCGCGCCGACCTTTCGGCCGACTTCGGCACGCTAAAAGTACGTAGCACTCCGGCGGGTGCCAGCGTGCGTCAGGGCAGCAGACTGCTGGGCACAACGCCCTGCGAGCTGAAACTGGCCCCCGGCAGTTATGCGATAAGCATAGAGCTGCAGGATCACGTATCACACAGCGAGACCGTGCATCTGGCCATTGGAGACGAGCGACAACTTGCGCCGACGCTGGTGCGCATGACCGGCAGCCTGCGTGTCATCTCCGAGCCCCTGGACGCGGAAGTCTTTCTGGACGGACGCCGCCTGGGCCGCGCGCCCCTGCAGGAAAACGACCTGCCGACAGGCGACTACGAACTAAGTGTGCGCATGGACGACTACGCCAGCTTCACTCGGCGTGTTACAATCGAGCACGGCAGGCGCTCTGACATCAGCGCGGTGCTTTCGCGCGAGGCCTACGTCGCGTGGCAGCACGAGCACCACCAGGCGCTCTTGCACAGCGCGCTGCTGCCCGGCTGGGGCCAGCTGGAACACAAACAGTGGCGCGGACTGATCTACATGGCGGGTGTGCTGGGCGGCGGTTATCTGGCCTATCAGAGCATGAACGACCACAGCGCGGCCCGCGACGACTACGACCTGGCCAGCGACGACTACCATAGCGCCGTGACACAAGCCGACATCGACGAGGCCTATGGTCGCATGAGGTCGGCCCATCAGGAGATGGAGGATCAGGACAGCCTGAATCAGCTCGCCCTGATCACCGTGGGTGGCTGCTATCTGTTGGCGGTGCTGGACGCGCACTTCTGGGGCGGCGGTCCGCGCCCCGAGACCGGCAGACAGCTAAGTCTGGGAACGACGCCCTCGGGCGATGGCCTGGCGCTGACCTGCAGCCTACCGTTTGGGAAATAGGCGGGCGAATCGAAAGCGTCAGGTGGCTTTGACAGTAGGGAACCCGGGAGGAACAGGCACCGAAAAAGTGGGAACGCAGCCCGAAAAATCGTGATTCTCGAACCTTCGTGTAGCAGTTGAGATTTGATAGTGTTACTATCGGAGGTAACGGAAATGACGAAGATCAAGCGGGGCAACTTCGTGTTCCTGAGCTGGATCGGCGATCACAGCCCACACCACGTGCATGTCTACAAGGAAGGCAAACTGGTGGTGAAATGGGATCTGGAGAACTGGATGTCAATGAAGGGCGAAGCAACCCGAAGAATCCTCGACCTCATTTTGGAGTTGCGCCGGGAGGGCCTGCTATGAAGATCGACCATGTCAAAGCCAACAACCGCAAGCGGTGTTTTGTAGTCAGCGCCGGTGGCAAAAGCTGGGAGCTGCCCTACGCCAACCTGCAGCCCGTGCCTGAGCGCGGCAACGGCGTGGTGCAAGTGGCCAGCGACCCCGACTTCGGCCACGAGGCCTTCACCTATACCTTGAAAGACGGCAGCGAGGGCAGTGTGCACCTGGACCAGGTGCTCGAGGTCAACCGCGACCCCGAGTACATGGCCGAGCTGCTACTGCACAAACTCAACCTAGAGGTGGAGCGCCGCGTGGCCGCCAGCAAGATGAGCAAGCGCGAAATGGTGCGCCGCCTGGGCACTTCGGCCACGCAGTTCTACCGCCTGCTTGACACCGCCAACACGCGCAAATCCATGGGACAACTGCTGCAACTGCTGAGCCTGCTGGGCTGCGAGGTCGATTTTGTCGTACGCGAGCGCAGCAGCCGCTACGGGGAAGAGTAGCGCCAGCGCCTGCTGGATCACGCCATGCCACAGGGCCGGACCAGAAGCGAGAAGAGGGAAGCAGGAATGCGAGGGAGCACGATGAGCACGACGAGAACACGCAGACAAGCGACGAGCGTGATACAAAAGAATACGTGGCGTTCACGTCTGGTCCTGGGCCTGGCGGCGAGCCTGCTGCTGGCGCTGACCTGGACTCTGGCCGCCTGCACGGGCGAGACTCCCGCAGAGCCGGGGAGGGATAATCCGCTGGATCCCGGCAATCCCGCGACCGGTGGTGATCCCTACGAGCTGACAGTGACGCTGCAAAACGGTGGTGCCAACCTGGTCTGGCAGGACCCGGGCGTTGTCGGTATTGACGTGTATCACGTGTATCGCAGTGTCAACGACGCTGCCTATGAACTGCTCTCCAGCCCGACGGCCACGAGCTTTGTCGATCTGAACCTGCAAAACGGTAAGCGCTACAGCTACTATGTGCTGGCCGTGGGCTCAGAGGAGGCGGACGCCAGCGGTGTAGCACAAATCAGCATCAACACCGAGCCGGTACTACAGATCGGCGATGGCTCATCCACTACACCCACGCGCTATGTCACACTGACCTTCACCGCCTACGGTGCGCAGCAGATGCGCATCTGGGAGGGGGTACCTTCCGACAGCTCAGGCGCCCCCTGGCAGGACGCCCGCACTTCGCTGGCCTGGCAGCTGGCCGCGGGCTCGGGCGAGAAGACCCTCTACGCCGTGGCGCAGTCCGACGAGGGGCAGGTATCACCGCTGTCTAGTGCGAGTATCACGCCAGCGCCAATTGAGGCCAGTCTCAGCATCAACGATGGCGACGAGTACACGCCGACGCGCCTGGTGAAGCTGGACTTCGACGGCACTGGTGCCGTGGCCTATCAGTTGTCCAACGAGCCCATCGACCCGGCTACTGCGGCGGCTGGTAGCGGTACTGTCCAGCGCTCAGCGCGGGCGATGATCCCCACTAAGGGTGCGACTACCGATGATGAGTGGATACCGATGGAGTCCCTCAGTCTGAGCGTGGATTGGGAGCTCTTGACGGGTGAGGGGACGAAGACCGTTTATCTGCGGCTGAAGAACGATTTCGAGATACAGGCTGAACTCACAGCGAGTATCACGCCATCGCCGCTCGACGCCAGCCTCAGCATCAATGACAGCGCCCAGTACACGCCAACGCGCCTGGTGCAGCTGGCCTTCGCCGGCACTGGCGCATTGGCCTATCAATTGTCCAATGAGCCCTTCAACCCGGCCGCTGCAGCGGCTGACAGCGGTTCCAAGCGGCGCTCAGCGTGCGCTGAGGTCCCCGCTAAGGGCGCGACCACCGATGAAGAGTGGATACCGATGGAGTTCCCCAGCCTAAGTCTGGACTGGGAGCTATTGACGGGCGAAGGCACAAAGACTGTCTATCTGCGGCTGAAGAACGATTTCGACATGCAGGCGGAGGTCACAGCGAGTATCACGCCATCGCCCCTCGACGCCAGCCTTGCCTTCTCTGCGGACTTCACCAATCAGAGCGTGGCCTGGCTTCAGCTGCAAACGACCGGTGCCCTGGAGATGGCTCTGTCCGCCGAGGAGGAACCGCAGGAGCTTGTCTGGCAGCCGTTGGCGGACAGCCTGGCCTGGTCGCTGGGTGCGGGTGATGGCTGGTACCCGGTCCACGGCTGGTTCCGTCACGAGTTCTTTGCCGTGACTACTACTCCTGACTCTATCGGCTTGGATACTCAATGCAGCATTCAGTCCTTCACCTGGGAAGGTCGTGAGATCGTCTGTGAAGGTGATTCCCTGACCTTTCGCGTGCAGCTGGCGCCCGATGCCTTTGGCGCCGAGACGGGAGCCCAGGTGCAGGTGGTGGTGAACGCCAACACCACCCTGATCCTGCCCGCTGCGGGTAACGGTCTCTACACCCTGCAATGGACTGTGCCCGAGGCCGTGGCTGGCTTCAACGAACAGTTCCAGGCCAGAGTAGAGGACCGAGTGGGAAATCGGCAGACCCAAGTGTTAGATGCACCCTATCTGGAGGCGGATTTCATTCGCGTCCCTTCAGGTGAGTTCATAATGGGGCAATCAGGCGTGGCTGAACCAGAGCATTCGGTCACTTTAACCCACGATTTCCTGCTGGGTAGATGCGAGGTCACCAACGCGCAGTACCTCGAAGCCCTGCAGTGGGCGCTCGGCCAGGGCCTGGTGAGTACCAGCAGCAGCAGTGTGCAGGCCTACGGCCAGGAGTTGCTGAACCTGGATGGTACCTGCGAGATCTCCTACTCCGGGGGCCAGTTCAGCGTGGATGCGGGGCGCGAGCAACACCCCGTGATCGAAGTCAGCTGGTACGGGGCCGCCTGCTATTGCGATTGGCGCAGCGCGCTGGCGGGTCTGCCACCCTTCTACGGTGACGGCACCAATGTGAACTGGGACCAGACTCCCGAACACGATCCCTATCTGGCCCAGGGCTACCGCCTGCCCACGGAGGCCGAGTGGGAGTACGCCGCCCAGTGGGACGATGAGCGTAGCTACCCTTGGGGCAATGAATCCCCTTCCTGTGAGCGCTTGAACTACAACAACTGTGTGGGTTGGACCACACCGGTGGGCAGTTATCCGCCGACGGGCTGTGGCTTCTACGACCTGGCGGGCAATGCCGTGGAGTGGTGTGGTGATTGGTATGACAACTACAGCAGCACTACTCAATCTGACCCGTACGGAATTACTGAAGGCTCCCACCGCGTGTTTCGGGGTAGCACTTGGATCGACATTGCCGTGAGCGTCCGATGTGCGTGCCGCAGATACGATATCCCGTCGAGCACGTACAACGGCTTGGGCTTCCGTCTTGTCAGGACGGCTATCCCATGAGCGGGGCTCATGGAGTAGCTCGGCAGTTTGCTTTCCAAACAGGGGCTTGTTGACTGCGCCCACGCCTGCTTGGGCGTTACATGGGTGGCAGTCAACAAGGCGACGAAGCCGCGCTTCGCAAGCTGTTTTATCGTCACATGAGTTGCTGTGCGCCTTCGTCGAGTTCGGGCAGCGTACCCGTGAGTGGCTCAATGCAGGATCGATCGTGACCAAGGCTTGGCACACGGAGTCGGTTCTATCATGGGACCTGCCTGGCGCCCACCTTACGCACGGGCGCCGCGACGAAACCCCACCGTGCTACATGACTTCGGCAGGGACGCAGGCCCGGTTATATCTCATCCCAGCCATCGCCCCAGGTAGAGACCCATTCTAGCCGAGCAGGGCTGAAGGCCCGCCGCTCTGCAGACTGAACTCGATGAAGGTTCGTGCCTGACGCCTATCCGGCTCCGGACGGAGCAGGCCATACCTGTGCGCACCGAGCAGGTGCTTCGTTTCAGCTTGCAGTTAGAGCGAGGTGCCAGACCCGTGCCAGACAGGTGCCAGGTGGGTGCCAGACCCCTCGTCTGCAGGCCGCTTCCACAGCCAGCTGAAGATTCGCTACTTTGCTCGCCGACACTCCACCAGACAGGAAGAAGAATGATCCGCACACACTCTCCCCGCCAGGGGCACCTGCACGCACTGCTGTTGCTCATCGCGCTGTGTATCACCGCATTGCCTTCTTCTGCCCAGCAGCAGATCGTGGCCGTTCTGGACCAGAGCACCACACCCATCGCCGGAATCAACGGTGATCAGCATGACGCCATATTGGACGCCCTGCGCGGCCAGGCGCGTGCCGTGATGGGGCAGAAGGCGCTGGTGTTGACCTCGGCCACTACCCTGCAAATTCTGCGCGACAACGAGATCGACACCCAGTGCCTGGACGCGAGCTGCCAACTCTCGATGGCCCGCAGCCTGCAGGCCGACTGGCTGCTTTCCAGCAAAATCATTCCGGCAGGTGCGGGCAGCTATCTGATTCAGCTCACCTTTTACGAAACCGCCAGCGGCAACATGCTGGACATGGCCGAGTGCAGCGCCCAAGGGTGGCTCAAGCTGAAGGATTGTGCCTGCGATCAGGCGTCCCGGCTTTTCATCCTGGCCGCTCCCGAAGGTTTGAACCTGGGCGGCACATCTTCTGGTAGCGCTGCCGCAGCTGACTGGGACTTCGACACCAACACCGACTACGTGGTGCAGTTTGCCAGCACACCACCGGGAGCCACCCTCTACCTGAACGGCAGCTATGTGGGCGAAACGCCCTGCTCGCGCCAGCTTCCCGAAGGCCCGGTTCGTGTCAAACTGTCGCTGGCCCGCTACGAAGACTTCAGCACCAGCGAGAACATCGCCACGAATCGCGAGCTGGCCTACACCCTGACACCTACGTTCGGCTACCTCACGGTGAGCTCGACGCCAACCAATCAGCCCGTGACCATCGATGGCGAGGCCAAGGGCCGCACTCCTCTGCGTGATACGGTGCTGGGTTTCGGCAGCCACCAGGTGGAGGTGGGCGATGTGTCACAAGTCTATACCGAGAGCCGCAGCGTGCAGGTGCAGCGCGGCGAGCACTGCACAGCCGAGTTCAAGCTTGTGATACGCGAGGGCGGCCTGAGCGTAAGCGCCCACGACCCGCAAGGCAACGCACAGGTGCTGCCCGTAAGCGTCGATGGTGTATCCGTAGGCCAGACGCCGCACCGCATGAAACTGCCCATCGGCCAGCACAAGCTGAAGGTGGGTGTGCGCGAGGAGCAGATCGTGATACGCGAGCGGGAGGTGACAGAAGCCAAATGGGAAGTGCAGGCCGCTGTATCACAAACGCAGGTTGCTCAAAGTGGAAGACAACCAGCGGGTACACTCAGCGGCCCCTTGTCCGGCATGAGCTTTGTCAGCATCCCCGCCGGCAGATTTCGCATGGGCAGCCCAAACAGTGAGAGCGGGCGCCATAAGGAGGAGGGCCCCGTACACAAGGTGACACTGGACGCCTTTCAAATGATGACGACGGAAGTGACCCAGGCGCAGTGGCGCGAGATCATGGGCAGCAACCCTTCAAACTTCAAGGGCGACAATCTGCCGGTGGAGAGGGTGAGTTGGAATGATGTGCAGGAGTTTGTGCGCAAGCTGGGCCAGCGTGATACAAACTGGCGCTACAGCCTGCCCACCGAGGCGCAGTGGGAGTACGCCTGCCGCGCGGGTAGCCAGAGTGCCTATCACTTTGGCAACAGCGCTTCGCAACTGGGTCAGTATGCATGGTACAGTGGCAATGCCAGTACAAAGACCCACCCGGTGGGACAGAAACAGCCAAACGCCTGGGGTTTGTACGACATGCACGGCAACGTGTGGGAGTGGTGCAGTGATTGGTATGGTAGTTACAGTAGTGGCAGTGTGAGCAACCCCACTGGGCCGCAAAGCGGCTCCCGCCGTGTGGGCCGGGGCGGCAGCTGGGACAACCGCGCGTCCCTCCTGCGCTGCGCCTTTCGCCTCAACCCCGCCCCGTCGAACACGTACCGCAGTCTGGGCCTCCGTCTTGTCAGGACGGCTACTCCATGAGGCGGGCTAGTTGCGCTGCACATTGCGCCGATCTCGATACCAGTACCGATCCGGCCGCGTAGTGACAGGCACCGATACCGATACCGATACCGATACCGATCCTGTCGCATAGTGACAGGCACCGATACCGACGGAGTCGGTACCTTAGCACGTGCCAGTTATCCGGCTCTTGTCTCTTCGCTCCCCGTGCACCAATTTGACAGCCCACAGTCATAAGGAGAACAGTATGAGGAAGACCCTGCCGCTGCTCGCCACCTTTGCGCTTTTACTGCTGGTCAACGCCTGCGCCAGCAAGCACCATCCCATTGGCTACGAAGAACTGCTCGCCGGTGACGATGCGCCGCGCTGGACGCTGGAACCCGCCCGCGAGGACAGCAAAGAAGCCAAAGCCTTCTGCGGTACCAGTCACAACTTTGCCAGCGAGGGCGAGGCCCGCGATAACGCGCTGCAGAACGCGCGTCAGCAGATCATCGACGCCATGGGCACCTACGGCCAGCACCTGGTGGAGCAGGTCATCAGTTCCACCGGCACCGCCAGCGCCATCCTCGATCCCGGCATGGTGCTCGACGACGCCACGCGCATGGTCAGCGAGGCCGAAATTCGCACCCGCGCGCGCGAATTCCACGTGCAAAAGTGGGCGCGCACCACGCAGCTTGGCCTGGAGTACTACTATCGCGCCTACGTGCTGGTGAACTGGTCCAACGCCGACGCCGAGCAATCCATGGCGGACGCCATTCGCACTCAGGCCCAGGCAAAGGCCGACGAACAGGATCAGCGCAATATCAATCGTGCTCTGGAGTTGATGGACCGCCTGCGCAGCGACCAGTGGTAGCGCGGGCCAGGACATAGAATGGAGAAGGAGAAGCAAGCATGAAGAAGCTGATTCCGGTTGTTGTGATGCTGAGTGTACTGCTGACCCTGCTCGGTTGTGGTGCCAAGCAGAGAATGGTGGGCGACGAGACCATCCTTTCGGGCCAGGAAATGCCCAAGTGGGTGGGCGACCCCAACCGCGAAAGCGACAAGGAATTTAAGGCCTACGTGGGCACCTCGCGCAATTTCACCACCATGCAGGAGGCGCGCAACGACGCCCGCATGGCTGCCTACGAGCAGGCGCTGGAGGCCCTGGGCACCTACGGCAAGCGCCGTGTGACACGCGTACTGGCCGCCGCCGGTGTGGTGGACGATATCATCAATTCGGGCATGGCCGATGAGGCCGTGGGCAGTTTCGAATCCATGGGCATTCTGCGCCCCGACGTGGCCGAGTGGCACGATCAGCAGGTGCAGCGCCAGGAGCAGGGCCGCGTGCGCAACTACTTCCGCTCCTTCTGCCTGGTGCGTGTATCACGCAGCGCGCCACAGGAGTTCGCCGAGCAGCTGCTGGAAGAACGCTGGCAGCAGGCCAAGGAAGAGACCGATCGCCGCAACATGGAGCGCGCCATCGAGCTCAACCGCCAGATGAACAACGACAGCGAACTGGAATCCAACTACTGATTCGCCCGGACACTATGAACACGATGACAACTCACCGCCGGTGCCATTGGCCGGCGGTTTTCTTCCTGCTGCTCCTCTTGCCCGCCCTTGCCGGGGCCAGGGAGCTTCCGACCCGCAAAGCCGACAGCCTGGGCACATTGGTGGTCGGCCAGCAATTGCCTGCCTTTGCCCTGCCTGTAGCCGCCAACGATATTGTATCACGGCGCACGCTGCTCAAGGAGGAGCGCCCCGTCCTCATCGGCTTCTGGGCCAGCTGGTGCGCGTCCTGCCGTCGCGGTATGAACCAGTTGCAGGCCTGGCAGGACACACTACGCCTGCAGCCCGCTCCCAACATGCTTTTCATCAATGTGGGTGAGAAGCTGGAGGTCGTCGAGGAGGCGCGCGCGAAGCACGCCTGGACCCTGCCGCTGGTGCAGGACCGCTTCGGCGCTGTTGCCGAGCGCTTCGGTATTCCCCTGTCCGGCAGCGAGGCCACGCGTTCCAGTCTGCCCATCACCGTTCTGGCCGACGCCCAGGGCGTGATACGCGCAATCTATACCGCCGAGGGTGACGATTTCGCCCGAGTGCTGGATGCCGATTATCGCGCAGTACTGGAGTCTACCCCGACAGAGTGATCTCTTCTTATCGGTGCCTGCCGCAAGCGGCAGGATCGGTATCGTTCCTCACGTTCCGGCAGCATGAATCCAACCAGCAAATGAGCCAGGCTCGAGTCGGGATTGGCTCAATATCGCGACAGGCTGTTTGCCTTTCGTCCTCTGGAATCCAGGGGAGAAGAGAAAAGAATCGATAGCGATACCGATACCGATACCGATAGCGATGAAGAGGGGAGGGTTGGCTAAAAGCACAGCGTTCTTTATATCCCTGTCCACGAATCAAGCGGGAATGGGACGCCATGTATCCGATCGCAAGCAACAGCAGCAATCCACTGAGCTGGACGCGAACTCTTCGCGTGGCGCTGCGGCTCCTGTTTCCGCTGCTGCTGGCGCTTGGCGCGTGCACGGGTGATACACCCTCCAGTCCCGCGCACAACAATCCGCTGGACCCCGAGAATCCTGCCACTCAGGGCGACCCCTACCAGCTAAGTGCGAGTCTCACCCAAGGCGGCGCGCTGCTGAACTGGCTGGCGCCCGATGTGCCCGGCATCGAATTGTATCACCTCTACCGCAGTGTTGACGACGCTGCCTTCAGCTTGCGTACCAGCGTGACACAAACCAGCTACCTCGACCTGGGCCTGCAGAACGGCCACCGCTATTCGTACTACGTCCTCGCTGTGGCAGAAGCCGAAGCTCCCGGCAGCGGAATTGCCCAACTCAGCATCGACACCGCTCCTGTGTTGGTCATCGGCGATGGCGCCGCGACGACAATCACTCGCGATGTACCACTCACTTTCATCGCCTACGGCGCGCTGCGGATGCGCATCTGGGAGGGGGCGCCTTCCGACAGCTCAGGCGCCCCCTGGCAAGAACCCGTCAGCGCGCTGGACTGGCAACTGAGCACCGGTGCGGGCAGCAAAACCATTTACGCCCAGGCGGGTTTCGAAGAGAATGACGTATCACCGCTGGCCAGTGCCAGTATTGCTCCTGCCGCCCTCCTGCCACAGCTGTCGATCAACGCGGGTGAGCTCTACACGCCTTCCCGCTACGTCAGCGTGGAACTGAGCGGGACCGGTGCCACGGCCTATCAGCTCTCCAACGAGCCCTTTGCTGAAGCGTTGACGACTCACGGGCGATCAGCACAAACACCCGCAGCTCTGCCCCTGGCCAAGGGGCGTCGCCTAGACGAGGACTGGAGCCCGCTTGAGAACGCGTCCGCCACCGTCGGCTGGGAGCTGGAAACTGGCATGGGCACCAAGACCGTCTACCTGCTGCTGCGCAACGATTTCTTCATCGAAGCGCGCAAACAGGCAAGCATTCAACCGCGATTACCGTCGCAACTCAGCTTTCAAATCCTTGGCGGTGATACCATCACCACGGGTGTTGTTACGCTGCACCTGTGCGCTCAGTGGGCGGATAGCGTGCGTATTGCCAACGAGCAAATCGAGACGCAGACACCGTGGCAAGTCTTTGGGGACACCCTGCTGCAGTGGGAGCTGGAAGACGGAAGCGCTCGGACGGCTCCAGCTCGTAGCACGGGAGAACCTTGGCGGATCTCCCTTACTACTCTACGCGCGACGCAGAAAGGGCTGGCTCTTTGGCGTGATACCGATGAAGGCGCACACCAGGTTCAGGTGCAGTTCAAGAACAGCTTTGAAGTCCCGTCCAGCATTCTGCAGGATGAAGTCGTTGTCGAGATCCCGGCTCGTGTCACAATTGCGGACGGAGCGACGGAAACCACTACGCGCTTCGTCCAGCTGGACTTGTGGTCCGAAAGCGCCGACGAAATGGCCGTGGACACCATTCTGAGCCAGTTGCAGACAAGCCCACACTGGCAGCCCTTTGTGTCACAACTTGACAGTTTCGCCCTCGCTCATGGTGCGGGAATGAAACATGTATTCGCGCGCTTCCGCAATGCCAGCGGCGCGATTTCGTCGGCGTACGCCGATTCAATCGAAGTGGCTGCCATTTTGCCGAGCCTGATCATCGGCGATGGCTCAGACAGCGTGTTACATCGTCTGCAGACGCTTCAGCTGACAGGCGCTGGCGCAGTAGAGTATCAGCTCGCCAACGAGTCGCCAACGGCTTCTGCGCTTGCCTCAAACAGCGGGAGGCGTGCCGCATCAACTCTTTCTACGCAGTCCGCCGTCTCACGCGACGAGGAGTGGTTGCCCTTTGTGCCAAGCGTCGAGTGGCTGCTTTCGGAGGGCGCTGGCGAAAAGATTGTCACGCTGCGCCTGCGCAACGACTTCCTGGTGGTGGAGGAGACTTCAGCCTGTGTCACACCGGCAGAAGTGCAGGGCCGGATCGACTTTGCGCAGACCTACACTCGCTTCGATAATGCCACGCTGGCAATACAAAGCACGGGTGCGCTGGAGATGGCGCTGGCAACTGAAGCCGAACCCAGTTCTCTCCATTGGGAGCCCCTGAGTCAGAGCCGCGACTGGCCCTTGACATCCGGCGACGGATGGTATCACGTCCACGCTTGGCTCCGCAACGAGTTTCAACAGAACACGGGCTCGCTGCTCGATTCCATCGCCCGTGACACGCACTGTGCTCTGGATTCGCTCTTCTTTATTCCGCAACAGACGGCCAGCCGTGGTGATACTCTACTCCTCAGCGTTTTCCTCGCCAGTGATTCGTTGGGTGCTGAAACGGGTGCCGCTCTGGAGCTGGAGTTGAATGCTGCGCTGGCGCTCCCGCTAACGGAACTCGACACCGCGCAGTATCAGCTACAATGGCCGCTGGCTGACGACTGGATCGGCTTCCGTGATACGCTTACGCTGCGGGTGGGCGATCGTGCTGGCAATGTGATCCACACATCGCTTGCCGCTCCGCGCTGGGCCTGCGTCTCTGTGCCTGCCGGGGATTTTCGCATGGGCGACGTGGACGCCGCGACCCCCGAACATGAGGTGACACTGACCCAGGGCGTTCTGCTGGACGCCTATGAAGTGAGCAACGCGCAATACGCGGCAGCGCTGCAGTGGGCGTGGGAGCAGGGATTGGTGCAGGCCGATGCGGGTAGTGTCAGCGCCTACGGGCAGGAGTTGCTGGATCTGAACGGCGTCAGCGAACTCAGCTTCGACGGAGCGCTCTTTCAGGTCGAGGCCGGTCGCGAGTTGTATCCGGTGATGGAAGTCAGCTGGTATGGGGCCGCCTGCTACTGTGACTGGCGCAGCACAATTTGCGGCTTGGAACCTTTCTATTTGGGCAACTGGGCGCAGTCTGTGTCACACAATCCCTATCTCGCCAATGGCTATCGGCTGCCCACGGAGGCAGAGTGGGAGTACGCGGCGCAGTTCGACGACGAGCGCGATTATCCCTGGGGTGATACAACGCCCAACGCTTCACTACTGAACTATGACAATCTACTGGGCTGGACAGCGCCCACAGGCAGCTATCCGCTCACGGGACTGGGCTTCTTCGAATTGGCGGGTAATGTGCAGGAATGGTGCGGCGACTGGTGGGCCTCCTACAGCAGCGCGCCTGCCACCGATCCGCTGGGCGCGGCCACGGGCACACAGCGTGTGTTACGCGGCGGCGACTGGTTCCACGACGGAGAGCTGGTTCGCTGCGCGGACCGCAATCACGAGGATCCCGCTAGCAGCGCATCATTCATCGGTTTTCGCACGGTATGCTCCCAGGTCCCATCGCCCTGAGCTACTACCAGAAAAAGATATAGAGCCCCACCACCGCCAGCACGATGGCTAAACCGTACCAGCGAATGTTCGCGTCCGGGCGCAGATCCAGATTAGTGGCGGGTTTGTCGGGGAAGGCGAAAGGCTTGGCCAGCGGTTTCCACCAGGTGATCAGCGCCATCAGCAGCACGATGACCACGAAGGTAATGCCCATGTGATTCAGGAAGGCCACTTGCGGCAGCTTCCACAAGAGCAGTCCGTAGAGGGGAATGCCCATCAGCATGGCCGTGTTGGCTGCCGCCGCGGGCGCGCGACGCACCAGCAGACCAAAGACGAAGACCGCGACGATGCCCGGCGAGATGAAACCCCAGATCATCTGCACATAGGTGTAAACGCCGCTGAAATGCGCGGGCAGAGGCGCCAGCAGACAGCCGAAGACCGCCAGCGCTGCCGTGGACCAGCGACCGACGCGCATCAGGCTTTTTGTGTCGGCCTGTGGCTTCAGCAGTCGCTTGTAGATGTCCATGGTGAAAATGGTCGAGGCCGAGTTCAGCATCGAGTCCAGGCTGCTCATCACCGCGCCAAAGAGGGCGGCAAAGAACAATCCGCGCAGACCCGCTGGCAGCAGATTCTTCACCAGCACCACGTAGGCCTGGTCGTCCACGGCAATCTGTTCGCGGTAGAGTTGCCAAGCGATGATGCCCGGGAAAATGATCAGAATTGGCAGGATCAGTTTGAGTCCGGCGGCGAAGAGAATACCCTTCTGGCCTTCCGCCAGACTCTTGGCGCCAAGGGTGCGCTGGGTGATGAACTGGTTGAAGCCCCAATAGAAGAAGTGGGGGATGAACATGCCGAAGAGCAGCGCGGTCCAGGGAATGTCCGGATGATCGGCGGGCAGGATCATGTGCAGCTTTTCACCGTTGTGTGCCAGAAACGCCCCCAGGCCGCCCACTTCGCGTAAGCCCAGCACCAGCACCATTGCGCCGCCTAATAGCAGTGCGGCCCCTTGCAGCAGGTCGGACCAGACCACGGCTTTCAGTCCACCATAAATAGTATAGGTGGCGGCCAGCAGACCAATCAGCCAGATGCCTTGCACCAGGTCCATGCCGAAGATGGTTTGCAAGCCCAGCGCGCCGGAGTAGAGCACGGTCACCAGCGCCACGACGACATAGGCGATCATCATGAAGACCGCCATGATAGTACGCGGCATTTTACCATAGCGCACTTCGAGGAATTCGGGCATGGTGTAGATGCCCAGCTTCAGAAAGCGCGGCAGAAAGACCAGCGCCACCAGGACCAGCACGACGGCCGCGTACCACTCATAACTGGCCACCGCCAGACCCACAGCACCGAAGCCCTGGCCTGCCATGCCGACGAAATGTTCGGTCGAGATGTTGCTGGCTATCAAGGAGAAACCGATCAGCCACCAACTCAGGCTGCGTCCGGCCAGGAAGTATTCTTCGCTGTCCTTTTCCTTACGGGAGGCAATCAGGGAAACCGCAACAACGCCCAGCACAAAGAGCGCAAAGGCCGTGATGTCAATCCAGCTCAGGTTCATGATTCTTCCTCGGGGAATGTTGGGGGTTCGGCCAACAAATTGCCAATGCCGCGCTGCGGCAACAAGCTGTTTTTGCGCGAGCAGAATTCTCCATAAATCGGTATCGCTGCCGACGCAAGCGTCGGATCGGTATCGGTATCGCTGTCGGTATCGCTGTCGGTATCGCTGCCGACGCAAGCGTCGGGCCGACTCTTCGAGTCGGATCGGTATCGAAATCGGAGCTGGAGTCAAGGGATACAAGGAGCTGTTCATGATTTGCGAGCTGGACTCGAGTTCGCGCACGCGAAGGAGTACGAGTTTGGAGGAGAGGATCCCCGTACTTTTCCCGCATTCCCAGCCGTATTCCGTATTTCAGCTAAGAGCTTGATATTTAACGCGCATACAAATTTCGACCTGCACTTATGTTCATTTTATTCTAAAATAACATCAGAATATTGATCTTTTTACGCTTTTTCCCTCTTGCCGTGTTGCGCACCTTAGAGGCGGATGTTAGGTTGCGCGCCTGATCCGACTGAAGGCCGCAGATTGGTGGCTGAATGGCGCGTCAGAAGTACTGCTCTTGCGAGCGGGGCCTGTGTCCCGAACGCCCATCGGTCACCGCGGTTCTGGTCCTGGAGAAGACTGGAATTCGCGGCTTTTTCATCGGCCCGGCCGCATGGCCGGATGGAAGGGTACATTCCAAAGGAGCGACCCATGTCCGATAAGTACATTTCCCGCGTGCTTGACGAAGTCAAGGCAAATAATCCCGCGCAGCCCGAGTTCTATCAGGCTGTGGAAGAAGTGCTTGAGTCCCTCGCCCCGGTGCTGGCCCAGCACCCCGAGTTCGAGCAGAATGCCATTCTTGAGCGCATCACCGAAGCCGAGCGCGTGGTGATGTTCCGTGTTCCCTGGACCGACGATCAGGGCAAGATTCACGTCAACCGTGGCTATCGCATCGAGATGAACTCGGCCATCGGCCCCTACAAGGGCGGCCTGCGTTTCCACCCGACCGTGACCCTCAGCATCCTGAAGTTCCTTGCCTTCGAGCAGGTCTTCAAGAACAGCCTGACCACGTTGCCCATGGGCGGCGGCAAGGGCGGCAGCGACTTCCAGCCCAAGGGTCGCAGCGACGCTGAAATCATGCGTTTCTGCCAGAGCTTCATGACCGAGCTGTGCCGTCACATCGGCCCGAACACCGACGTTCCCGCCGGTGACATCGGCGTCGGCGGCCGCGAGATCGGCTACCTCTTCGGCCAGTACAAGCGTATCCGCAACGAGTTCACCGGCGTTCTGACCGGCAAGGGCCTGGCCTGGGGCGGCAGCCTCATTCGCCCGGAAGCCACCGGTTACGGCGCAGTGTATTTCCTCGAGGAAATGCTGAAGACCAAGGGCGAGACCATTGAAGGCAAGACTGTGACCATTTCCGGTTACGGCAACGTCGGCACCTTCATTTGTGAGAAGATCAACGAGCTGGGCGGCAAGGTCGTCAGCATCGGTGACGAGCACGGCTACGTCTACGATCCCGACGGAATCAAGGGCGAGAAGCTTGAGTACATGAGCACCCTGTGGACCGTGTACGGAAAGAGCGCCAAGGAATACGCCGACAAGTTCGGTTGCCAGTGGGTCCCGGGCAAGCGCCCCTGGGAGATCAAGTGCGACATCGCCATGCCCTCCGCCACTCAGAACGAGATCGACGCGAAGGACGCCCAGCACTTGGTGGACAACGGCTGCATCGCCGTGGTCGAAGCCTCCAACATGCCCTGCACGCCGGAAGCCGTCGCCGTCTTCCACAAGAATGGTGTGATGGTCGCCCCGGGCAAGGCCGCCAACGCTGGTGGCGTGGCCACTTCCGGTCTGGAAATGACCCAGAACAGCATGCGCTTCAACTGGAGCCGCGAGGAAGTTGATGCCAAGCTGAAAGAGATCATGGTCCGCATTCACGCCGACTGCTACGACGCAGCCGAGAAGTACGGCCAGAAGGGCAACTACATTCAGGGTGCCAACATTGCTGGTTTCCTGAAGGTCGCCGGTGCCATGCTGGATCAGGGGCTGGTCTAGTCCTTTTCCGGATCGGGTATTCCAAGCCCCTGCCTGATCCGCTTTCCACGCCGCGGCTGAGTTTTGGCTCGCCGGGCGAAAGACAGGGTCGATTTCGTTGACCTTGTTCAAGCAGCCTACGAAGGGTCGTGAACCTGTTGTGTCACGACCCTTTTTACTCGGTCGACTCTGTTTTCTGAAATCATGAAAGAATAACACGAAAATCATGAAATTTGCGTAAACAGCCCCCCTTTTTCTGCTTGACCTTCCGCGACAACCCCGACAACTTGCAAGCCGTCACTATCATTTCGGCCTCCCTGCAATACGGGCCGCAGTGATGCACACCACGGACGTATGCGCCTGACCACGCATACGGGGAAAAGGAAAGGAGCATTCGACTGGTCGCTAGGGGTCCGCTGCCCCACCGCCCAGTAGTACAGATAGAGGTTCAAACAAGGAGACGAACCATGTCCAACAACGTGCAAGCCTTCATGGAAAACGTGAAGGTGCGCGATCCGCATCAGCCCGAGTTTCTGCAGGCAGTTGAAGAAGTCGTCGCTTCGCTGATGCCCTTCCTCGACAAGCATCCTGTATACCGGCAACATAAAGTGCTCGAGCGCATCGTTGAGCCCGAGCGTCTGCTCACCTTCAGGGTCCCCTGGGTGGATGACAAAGGCGAAATCCAGGTAAATCGTGGATTCCGCATCGAGATGAATTCGGCCATCGGCCCCTACAAGGGTGGCCTGCGTTTCCACAAGACGGTGAACCTGGGCGTGTTGAAGTTCCTCGCCTTCGAGCAGATCTTCAAAAACAGCCTCACCGGTCTGCCCATCGGTGGCGGTAAGGGCGGCAGCGATTTTGATCCCCACGGCAAATCCGACATGGAAGTGATGCGTTTCTGCCAGGCCTTCATGGCGGAGCTCTTCCGTCATATCGGCCCGGACACCGACGTTCCCGCTGGCGACATCGGCGTGGGCGGTCGCGAGATCGGCTACATGTTCGGCATGTACAAGAAGCTGGCCAACGAGTTCACCTGCGTTCTGACGGGTAAGGGCCTGGAGTGGGGCGGCAGCCTCATTCGTCCGGAAGCCACCGGTTACGGCGCCGTGTATTTCGCCAACGAGATGCTCAAGGCCAACGGCCAGAGCTTCGAGGGCAAGACCGCGCTGGTTTCCGGCAGCGGCAACGTGGCCCAGTACACCATTGAGAAGCTGATTGATCTGGGCGCCAAGGCCGTCACGGCTTCGGACAGCTCGGGCTACATCTATGATGAGGCGGGCATCGATCGCGAGAAGCTGGCCTTCCTCATGGAGCTGAAAAACGTACGTCGCGGACGCATCAAAGAGTACGCCGACAAGTATCCCAGTGCCGTCTTCACGCAGCTGGATGCCAGCCGCGACTTCAACCCGCTGTGGGACCACAAGGCCGACGCCGCCTTCCCAAGTGCCACCCAGAACGAGATCAACGGCAAGGACGCCGCCAACCTCGTTCGCAACGGTGTGCGCGTCATCAGCGAAGGTGCCAACATGCCTTCCACGCCGGAAGCCATCGAGATCTATCTTGAGAACAAGCTGCTCTACGGCCCCGGTAAGGCCGCAAACGCAGGTGGTGTGGCCACCAGCGCACTGGAGATGAGCCAGAATTCCATGCGTCTGCCCTGGACGCGCGAAGAAGTGGATCGCAAGCTGGCCGAGATCATGGCCGGTATCCACTCCAAGTGCGTGCAGTACGGCACCCGCGACGGTTGGGTCAACTACGTCGACGGCGCCAACATCGCCGGCTTCGTCAAGGTGGCCAACGCCATGATTGCTCAGGGTATTGTCTAGCCTAGACATGCTCCTTATATGCCGACGGGGGGCGACTGTGTCGTCCCCCGTTTTGCTCAAGCGCCGCAAGCGCCGCAATTGTTACCTTTGACCGACGTGATACAAAGCAAATCCATCCGCAGAGGCAAGTGATACATGGCCGCGCCACACCACGACTCCATTGCTGATTTTCAAAACCTGATCCAGCACCGCGTCAACCGCATTCTGCTGGTCGCCAGTCTGTACGACGCCTTCATTCTGGCTCAGGACGGGCAGCTGCAGGAGCTGATTACCAGCGAGTTCGCCAATCTCAACCTGTACACCAGTCCTTCGCTGACCCGACGCAGTCGCGCCAGCGATGTTATTGCCGATGCGGAGAAGGCGGGCGAATTCCCCTATGACATGGTGCTGATGACCATGAACGTGGGCGATATGACCGCGCTGGAACTGGCCACAGCACTGCGTGTGCGCGGTGTTACAATTCCCATTACTCTGCTCACCTACGACAATCGGCACCTGACGGATATCATGGAACACGAAGATGTGAGACATATCGATCGCGTCTTCATCTGGCAGGGCGATTTCAGCATCATGCTGGCCATCATCAAGCTCATCGAGGACCAGCTCAACATCGAGCACGACACTCTGGAAATGGGCGTGCAGGCGGTGCTGCTGGTGGAGGACAACGTTCGCTTCTATTCCAGCTACCTGCCCAGCATTTACACGGAGATCGTGCGACAGAGCCAGAGTCTGATCAGCGAGGGCATGAACATCGCGCACAAGATGATCCGCGCGCGCGCGCGTCCCAAGATTCTGCTGTGTACTACATACGATGAAGCCTGGGCGGTGTTCGAGAAGTATCACACGCACCTGCTGGGTGTCATCACCGATCTGGAGTTCAACCGCGAAGGCGAAATGGATCACGAAGCGGGGGCGCGGCTCATTCGTGCCATGCGTGCTCGCGTGCCCGAACTACCCATTCTGCTGCAATCCAATCAGCCCTTCGTCAAGAAGCTGGCCGCGGAGTTGGAAGTCCAGGGCGTGCGCAAAGGCAGTACCAATCTGCTGCGCAGCGTGAGACATTTCATGCGCGACAACTTTGGTTTCGGCGATTTTGTCTTTCGTCTGCCCGACGGCAGCGAGATTGCGCGGGTCAGCGATCTGCACAGTCTGGAGAAGCGGCTGGCGGAGATCCCCGAAGTCAGCCTGCACTATCATGCCTCACGCGGCCATTTCAGCAAATGGTTACGCGCGCGCACCGAGTTCAGCCTGGCACGGGCCTTGCAACCTCGACAAATCAGCGATTGGTCCAGCATCGGCGAAGTGCGCGACTACCTCATCCAGGCCCTGCGGGATTATCGGCAGGGACGTAGTCGTCAGGTGGTGGCCGATTTCAGTCCCGAGCACTTCGACCCGGGCAACAGTCTGGCGCAGATCGGCGGCGGCAGCATGGGCGGCAAGGCGCGCGGCATCAACTTTGTGAGACATCTGATCAACAAGGCCGGATTGCGCGAGTACGATGAGGATATTTGTATCACGGTGCCACCGGCCGTCGTCCTCTGCACTGAGGTTTTCGACCAGTTTATGGAGCTCAACGATTTGCAGGAGTTCGCCATCGAATGCGAGCAGGATGAAGAGATTCGCGCGCGCTTCCTGGAGGGTGTTTTTCCCGACCTGTTCATGATCGACCTGCAACGGCTGGTAGAGCTGATGGATTATCCGCTGGCGGTGCGCTCCAGCAGTCTGCTGGAGGACAGCCAGTACCAGCCTTTCGCTGGCATCTACCGCACCGTGATGCTCGCCAATGACCATCCGGACCCCGAAGAGCGACTGCGGCAGCTGGTGGACGCGGTCAAGCTGGTATTCGCCAGTACTTACTCACAGCAGGCCAAGGGCTACATCTCGGCTACGCCCTATCGCATCGAAGAAGAGAAAATGGCCGTCATTGTGCAGAAGGTTCAAGGCGAGAAACACGACGATCTTTTCTATCCCACCATGGCCGGTGTAGCACGCAGTCATAATTTCTATCCGGCGGAACCCGCCACCGCGGAAGACGGCGTCTGCAGTGTGGCGTTGGGCATGGGGCAGATGGTGGCCCAGGGCGGCGAAGTCATGCGCTTCTGTCCGGTGCATCCCCGACACGGCGCTTTCTTCATGCACCCGCGAGAGGCGCTGCAGTACAGCCAGAAAAGCTTCTATGCGCTTCCTCTGGGGGAACGGGCCATCGAACCTGCCAAGCTCGCAGAAGAGGACGACGAACTGGTGAGCGCAGAGCTGGAACGCGCCAGGAAGGATGGCGTGCTGGCGCCACTGGCCAGCGTCTACGATCCGGCCAACGAAGCCATTTATGACGGGTTGGCAAGGCAGGGCATCCCCTTCCTCAGTTTTGCCAGCGTGCTCAAACACGACTGGTTTCCCTTGGCCCCAATTGTGGATCGCATGCTCAAGCTGGGCGAGCGCGGCATGAGCCGTCCGGTGGAAATTGAGTTCGCCGTGCAACTCTGGCCGGAAAAGGGCGAGGCCAAAGAGTTCAGCGTGTTACAAATGCGTCCGATGGTGTTGGCGCGTGAGCTCTCTGAGCTGAACCTGGATGATGTAGCACCAGAACAGGTGCTCTGCCGCAGC
The DNA here is from genome assembly GCA_963663545.1 of Candidatus Delongbacteria bacterium. Taxonomy (GTDB): domain Bacteria; phylum CAIWAD01; class CAIWAD01; order CAIWAD01; family CAIWAD01. Next base: position 532,092 of record OY760505.1, on the reverse strand, counting down.
GGCCGTGTGTTGGGTGCCGGCAAGATGGAAGACTTGTACGATCTGGTGGTCGTGGATGTCGAGGTCTTTGAGCGCAAACATACGCGCGAAGTGGCTGAGCAAGTAGCCCAATTGAACAAGAGTCTTACGAAGGAAGGGCGCCACTACATTCTCATCGGCGTCGGTCGCTGGGGCTCCGCCGATCCGTGGTTGGGCATTCCCGTGAAGTGGGATCACATTAACGGCGCACGCGTGATTGTGGAAAGCGGTTTCCGCGACATGATTGTGGAACCCAGCCAGGGGAGCCATTTCTTCCAGAATCTCACTTCGCTTGGCATCGGCTACTTCACTTGCAATCCAGATCAGGAGGAAGAAGAGCAGCTCGACTGGAAGTGGATCACGGCGCAGCCTGAGTACGCCCGCACACCTTTCGTGAGACACTTGCGCTTCGAGAAACCGCTAGTAGTGCGCATGAACGGTCAGAAACAGCAGGGCATCATTTTGAAGGCTGGAGCCGAAGAGGATGCGTGATACCGTGACACAACAATCAGATACGGAACAGCCGCAAATCGATTCACCGCTTTCGGCCCGCCCGAACCTGTCGGCCTGGCTTGCTATCGGCACGACGGTGGCTGTGTTCTTTGCCAGCCGCTTGCTGCGCGCCGAGCACGCCCAACCGGCTTGGAAGGTTGCCGGTGTTACACTGCTGGCCTGTGGCGCACCGCTAATGTTCCTGCCTTTTGTCCAGTTGCGCAAGTACGGTAACCCACCTGCCGGTGCGCCGTATCACGCGACAACGCTACTCGTACAACGCGGGCTCTTCGGCCTGGTGCGGCATCCGCAATACCTGGGCTACAGCCTGCTGACCTTAGGTTTCGGCACTTTGTCCGGACAATGGTGGCTGTTGCCACCGGCTGTGCTTGCAACACTCTTTTACTATCTGCAGGCACGTGGTGAGGAAGCCCACTGCCGTAGGCTTTTTGGCGACGCAGCCTACGATGACTACTGCCGCAGAACGGCGCGGTTTTGTCCGATAAAAGGGATCTTGCGCCTGCTAAGAAAGCCCTGACTTCGCGAAATGCACGTGCGGTGATCAGAAAATGCGCTGTTATATTTCAGCCAGCCACCGCCTCCTGCACTGATCTCCATGTGGCCCATGTGACACAACCCGAAGGCATATTCTCCTTCGAGGATCCGGAGGTCTGCGATGAAGGAACAGGAGCTGCTCACTCATCGTCTTCAGCTCACCGCACTCAGTATCGAAAGCCGCATTCAGCGGATTCTGGATGCTCTGCATGAGTTACGCCGTGTTACGCTGGTCCTTTTTGAGTGCGAATCTGCTGGCAGCAAAGAACTGGCTGAATGGCTGGCAGAGGAACACTATGCCGAGGATGAAAGCGGCTTCTTTCGTGACCAGCAAACACTGGCGCGAGTGCGATCCGGCGAGCAACTTCCTGAGGCCTATAGCGTATCCTGGAATTGCCGTTTGTGTGATACGGAAGATCTGCGCCGTCGGCTGTTTGCCTTGCGCAGAATCGGTCCTTACTTGAAGCAGTTATCGCAACGGCTACCAGGAACAGCCTGGGTCTATTATCAAGATGCAGCCAACGCCTCACTGCAGTACCCCTTCATTGATGTAAGCGAAGCGATCCCCGCAGACTTCGACTGGCTTTCGTATCACACCATGCGAAGTGTGGCGCCAGAGGTCAACGTTGAGAGGGAGATCCGCTGGACAGCGCCCACCATCGACTATGCGGGCGAAGGCCTGATTATCTCAGCCTCAATTCCTTTGTATCACGGTGATACTTTTATCGGCTGCTGGAGCATGGATCTCCCGTTACAGGGGATCGAGGAGGAGATTCTGCGCGGTCACGTCCTGCCGGGACAAGAGAGCTTTGTTGTCGATGCAGATGGATTGCTGTTGATGCACGAGCGAGTGCGCGAACGAATCGACCCGGTCGAAGGGAGTGTGATCCGCGAACACATGTCCATGCTGGGAGGAGGTTTTGAACACATTGACTTGGCGGATCCTGCACTGAGTTCGAGCATTTGTCTGGAGCTGAGCGACGGACGGGGCCGTGAGCTCCTGGCGAGTGCAATGCGAATTCCCGCCATGCAGTGGACGCTATTCACCACGATCCCACGCAGTGTGTTGGACGAGAGTATGCGACGGCGTCTCACAGATGCGCTACAAGATGTGAAACAAGGCAGGCTGGGGCGACGCATTGCCCAGCAGGAAATGGGCGCAGACTGGCACGATGTAGCACAGGCATTCAACGAGATGACTGCTGCACTGGAAGAAGCGCTGATGGATGCCCGGCGCAGCAGCGAGCGTTATCAGACGCTGGCAGAGAACAGTCTGGACCTCATTTGGCTGATGGATGAGAGTGGTGTGTTCACTTATGTCAATCCTGCAATTGAAGGCATGCTTGGGTATCAGCCTCAGGAGTGGGTCGGAAGCCGCTGGAAGGACCGCGCCGATGCTTCTGCACGCCATTGGATGAACTGTCTGCTTGATTCTCGTGATACAGGCACTGCAGAAGTGATGCAAGGGGTAACCGCGCTGAAGCATCGCGACGGCCAGTGGATCCAGGTGGAATCTGTTTGTCGCGTGTTACATGACAACGAAGGACGACCGAGTCGCATTCTTTGTATTGGGCGTGACATCAGCGAGCGTTTGCGCAGCGAGCAAGAGCTGGCGCGGCTTGAAAGCCAGCTCAGACAGGCACAGAAGATGGAAGCCATCGGTCAGCTCGCGGGCGGTGTAGCACACGATTTCAACAACATTCTGCAAGCCATTCAGGGCTATGGGGTGCTCGTCCGTGACAGCCTTCAGCCGCATAGTTTGGAACACGGCTACATGACAGAACTGCTGCGCAGTGTTGAGCGCGCAGCCGCTCTGACCCGTCAGCTATTGGCTTTTGGTCGCAGGCAGACGCTGAACACTGAGCACCTTGATCTACGTGATGTGGTGCGGGATGCCTTACGCATGATCCAGCGTGTGCTAGGCGAAGACGTGATGCTGCAGTTCAAACAAATCGAGCAACAGCTTGTGATACACGCCGACCGGGGACAGTTGGAGCAGGTTCTGGTGAATCTGTGTCTGAATGCGCGCGATGCCATGCCCGCCGGTGGTCATCTTGAAATCAATGTGGGTCGCGAGAGCTTTTCGCCCTCATTCTGCGAGCAGCATCCCTGGGCGATTCCGGGGGATCATGTCTTTCTACGGGTCAGTGATACCGGGTGCGGCATGAGTGAGAAAGTGCTGAGACAGATCTTCGAACCCTTCTTTACCACGAAGGAGATCGGTCGTGGCACAGGCCTCGGCCTGGCGATGGTCTATGGAATTGTACGTCAGCACAACGGCTTCGTGCATGTGGACAGCACCGAGGGGCGAGGATCGATCTTCAGCATCTATCTGCCACTAAGTGAGGGACAGATCAGCAAACGCAAGAACGCAAGTGACGAGGCTGTAACACACGGAACGGGAGAGCGGCTGCTCGTCGTTGAGGACGAACGCACAGTGCGCAAGCTAACGGTAATGGCGCTGCAGAGTGCGGGCTACCTGGTTGAGAGTGCCATTAGTGGTGACGACGCTCTGGAGTTGCTGAGCCGTGATACAAACTTTGAGCTGCTCTTGACGGATGTGGTCATGCCCGGCATGAGTGGCCATGCATTGGCGCAAAGTTTTCTGGACTACTGTCCCAAGAGCCGTGTGCTCTTCATGAGCGGATTCAACCCGGGTTCGATGGATCATCCGTTGCACCAGCAGGCCAATTGCGGCTTTCTGCAGAAACCCTTTCCCGTTTCCAGTCTGCTGAGCGCCGTTGCGCGATTGCTGCAAGATGCACGAGCCTTGACGGCTACTCATGCGCAGAACCCGTCTGAGCAAGCGCAAGAGGGATCCACGCTGCTGTAACTTGACCTGAAAACTGTGATATTGGCTCTAGAATCAACCAGCAGGAAACCTGCCCCGATGCAAGATCTTGTACAAGGTTCCGCGCAACTGTCCGCCGAGGATCTCGTCAGCATGGCGCGACTTCTGCCCTACGACCTCTTCCTGTTCAACCCCGGACGTGAGCTGATCTGGCAGAGCAAGCCGGACAGCGTGATCCCCCTTTCCCCCTGTTTGTCGCAGATTGAATCCGGCCAATGTGTCGCTTGCCCGCGCATGCTGAACGATTGCCCGCTGGCCAGTGCCTTCCTCGACGCGCGCCCGGTGCGTCTGACGCTGGATGCCGGCAACGACGTGCAGCTCGAGTTGCAGGCCATCGCCATGGACGCCGATCGTCCCGGTGATACACGCGTGCTTGTGATGCAGCGGCGGATCAGTGCGCTGGAGTCCGACTTGGGACACATGCGTGACGAGCTCACTCGCCGCGTGCACCAGCTGGACATTATCAATCAGCTGCTGGCAGGGCTGCAGCAGACGGTGGACCGCCAGCAAATGCTTTACGTGCTGCTGTCCAGCCTGACTTTCGGCAAGGGATTGCAGTTCAACCGCGCCTTCTATTTCGAGCGCGTCGAAGAGGAAATCATTGGTCGCATGGCGCTGGGCCCCATCGACGGCGACGAAGCCAACCAGATCTGGCAACGCCGCGACCTGGGCCAACTCAGCCTGGCCGAGCTTCTGCACCGTCACGAGCCTGAAGTGCTGACTTCGCGCATTCAGCAGATGGTCGGTGGTATTCGTTTTCACACCTCGGTAATGCCCGCCTACTTGCGAGAAGCGCTAAATGGCGAAGGTGTAGCACGCATCGAGCGGGGTCCCCATCCCGAGGCCGGTGCCGTCTGTCTGTTAGGGATGACAGGTAGCCAAGAAGCTTGGCTGGCGCCGGTGCGCCGTCCCGCTCCAGACATCGGTCGCCGCTGGATCGGCTTCATCTTGGTGGACAATCTCATCACCAATCGCCAGCCCAGCCGTGACCATCTGGAGAGCGTTTCCACTTGCGCCTACCACCTGGGTTTTGCGCTGGAACGGTATCGCCTGAACTCGCAACTGCGGCGCAAGATCGAGCAGCTCGAGGCCCTGAACGAAGCGCTGGCGCAAAGTCGTGCCAATCTGATTCGCGCCGAGAAGATGGCCGCCGTTGGCCGCATGACCAGCAACCTGGCCCACGAGCTGAAAACGCCTGTGGTGGCCATTGGCGGCTTCTCGAGGCGGCTGACCAAGGAGCTGAAGGACAGCAGTCCCGCCTGGGCCGAGCGCGCTGACATCATCTATCGCGAAAGCATGCGCGTCGAACGTATTCTGGACGCGCTCTTGGATTACGCCGATCCCCAGGTACTGCGCAAAGCCGAGTTGGACGTGCTGGCGCTGCTCAAGCAGACGCTCGAACGCATGGAAGAGGATTTTCAAGCAGCGGGCATCCGCACCGAACTCACCTCACCGGCGCGTGAGTTGATCCTATGGGGTGATCCTGTGCGCTTGAGCCAGCTGTTCCGTTGTTTGCTGCAGAACGTGCTGGATCTGAACTTCGAGCAACCCGGCGCTTGTACACGCTTGGATATGCTGTTGACGGTCAACGACGAGGCACTGACCCTGCAATTCAGTGACGATGGTCCGGGTATTCCGCCCACCATCGGCGAGCAGGTTTTTGAGCCCTTTTATACGACACGCAATTCAGCTCTGGGACTGGGGCTGCCGCTGGCCCGGGAAATTGCCGGCCAGCACGGTGGTACGGTTCGACTGGGTACTTCGAATTCAGCCGGACGTGGCGCCGTTCTCGAAATCCAACTTCCCTGGAGGTATCATGGCGAAGATCCTGTTCGTAGATGATGAGCATGCCATCCGATTGCTGTACGAGGATGAGTTTGCGGACAGCGGTCACGAGCTGGCCTTTGCGGATTCGGGCGACATGGCCATTGAGCTTTCCCGCAGCTTCAAACCGGACTTGATTGTCATGGATATTCGCATGCCGGGCATGGACGGTCTTGAGGCGATGAGCCGCATTGTCAGCGAGGACAACGAGGTAGCGGTAATCATCAACAGCGCCTATCCGCACCATAAAGAGGATTTCTCAAGTTGGCTCGCCGATGCCTATCTGGTGAAATCCATGGACATGAAAGCCTTGAAGAATACCATTCTGGAAGTCCTGCAGAAGCGGGGCAAGGCCTAATTCTCTTCTGCACGAAATCTGCATCGTCCTCAGGCGCGCATACCTTATATTCTGCCTTTTTCAGAATGTGAGGTGAGATGAGCACGCGAAGCATTGTCATCGCCCTGGGCGGAAACGCCATTTCCAGCGGCAGTGGCGATACGATTTACGACGAATTCGCCAATACCCGCCGTAGCCTGCGCTACCTGCGTCCTTTGCTGGACGAAGGAGTGCGCCTGGTTATCACCCACGGAAACGGCCCTCAGGTCGGCAACATGCTCAGGCGCGTAGAGCTTTCGCTCTCTGCCGTGCCCGAGTTGCCGCTGGGCGTTCTGGTGGCAGATACCCAGGGTTCGATGGGATACATGATCGAGCAGAGCCTGCAGAATTACCTGCACGATCACAACTACGACCGCCAGGTGGCCACTGTGTTGACGCAGGTGCTGGTGGACAAGGACGATCCCGCTCTGCTGGAGCCGACCAAGTTTGTCGGTCAGTTCTATTCGGTCGAAGAGGCCATGCGCTATCGGCAGGAGCTGGGTTGGGTGCTGCGCGAGGATCGAGGTCGCGGCTGGCGTCGCGTTGTGGGCAGTCCCAATCCGCTTGAAATCGTCAACCTGGGCGTGATACGCCAGCTGGTCGAGAGCGGAGTGGTGGTCATCGCTGGCGGCGGTGGCGGCATTCCCTGCTACCGTGACGAAAAGGGCCATCTGGAAGGCGTGGACGCTGTCATCGACAAGGACGGCTGCAGCGCACTTCTGGCGAATGGACTGGACGCTGAGGAACTATTCATCCTGACGGGCGTTTCCAAAGTTTCGCTGGATTGGGGCAGTCCCAAGCAGGTTGACCTGGATCAGCTCAGCATCAGCGAAGCGCGCCGGTACCTGGCCGAAGACCAATTTCCTGCAGGCAGCATGGGGCCCAAGATCAAGGCGGCCATCCGCTTTGTCGAAAACGGTGGTAGGCGTTGCGTAATCACCGACTTCGACGGTCTCGCCGCCGCGCTGCAGGGGCAGGGCGGCACATCCATCATTGCCTGAGTGCGTAGCTCGTGCTCCGGGCACATCCCTTGGAGGAAGCATGGAGCAAACGCTACTGATGATCAAGCCCGACGCCGTCGAACGCGGCATCATCGGCAAGATTCTGAGCATGGTCGATGATCGCGGCCTGGAGTGCGTGGGCCTGCGCCTGACCCGCATGTGCGGCAACATGGCGGAGCAGTTCTACGCCGTGCACAAGGGCAAGGAGTTCTTCAGTCGCCTCGTCGAGTACATGACCTCCGGCCCCGTCGTTGTGGTGGCTTTGCAGGGCGAGAACGCCGTGGCCCGAGCGCGACGCCTGATTGGCGCGACCAATCCCGAAGAGGCCGCCGAAGGCACCATCCGCCGTCTATTTGCTGAAAGCATGACGCGCAACGCCGTGCACGGCAGCGACAGCGTGGAGAACGGCCAGATCGAAGTTGACTTCTTCTTTTCCCAGCAGGATCTGCTGATTCCCAAGGGCTGAGCGCTGATGGAAGGATGGATGATGAGCAGACAATTACTACGTGGCAGCCGGCTTCTGACCGGCTGTCTCTTTTTGCTGGCACTGAATGCTTGCAGCGATGACGACAGCAGCACGAGTCCCATCGAGGCGCAGTTCAGCCTCTCGCGTGTGTGGGCCGAAACAGGCGAGACCATCGTATTGAATGCGGCGGCCACGTGGGACGGCACCAGCCCGGAGGACAGCCTCGAAGTACGCTGGGATCTGGATGGCGATGGCGACTTCGATACCGCCTGGGGCAGCGACAGTCTGCAGCAGGTCAGTTGGGAGGAAGCCCAGCTGGTGCGTATCACGCTTGAGGTGCGCGACTGCCACGAGGATGAGGACAGCGATTGGCTGGAATTGACGGTACTGCCGTCCAGCTTCCAGTTGCAGCCAGAACTTGTAAGCGTGAGCGCCGGTGGTTTCCAGATGGGGTTAAGCAGCCTGGAACAGGCGAGCCACTGGGTCGACTTGAATGCCGCCTACGCCCTTGGCAGAACAGAAGTCAGCAACGGCGAATACCTCTGCGCCCTCAACTGGGCCTGGCAGAACCTGCGCGACGATTCCACCTGGGCACTTTCGATCAATCCCAACAATGGCTCCCTGCGCGGACGCGGCGTCTACTTGTTGGACACCGGCGACGATGCCAGTGAAATCTGGTACAGTGAAGAGCACGATCTCTTCTTGCTGCGTGCTTCCGAATACAGCACCGTCGACTACGCTTTCCCCGAGGGCTACAACGTCTGGCGACATCCGGTCAAGGGCTTAAGTTGGTACGGGGCGGCCGCCTACTGCGACTGGCTTAGCGTGATGGACGGCCGCCAGCCGCTATACGGCAGCAACTGGAACGAGGAATACGAGCAAAATCCCTACGACTACACCGGCTGGCGTTTGCCGACGGAGGCGGAGTGGGAGTTTGCGGCGCGTCAACCCGATGGGCGTCTTTTTCCCTGGGGCGATGAGGACGCGAGTTGCTCTTACACGAATTTCCGCGACGGAGCCGATATCTGCGTCGGCTGGAGTCAGCCCGTTGGCATCTACAGCAGTGGAGCCAGCGAATTGGGATTCCTGGACATGGCTGGCAATGTCGGCGAATGGGTGCAGGACTGGGCTGACGATTACGAGGGCGGTACGGACACAAATCCGCTAGGACCGGATACGGGCGATGAGCGCGTGATACGCGGTGGTGGCTGGAGCAGCTACGAGGTTCAGGTCTGCAGCGCCTACCGCAAGAGTGACGATCCTCTGGAATCTGCCTGGGATCTTGGTTTCCGCGTTGCCTATGGAAATCATCCCTAGCGCGGTGCTCGAGTTGTGACACAAAGATGTGGGGTGATGCCTTGTGTGTTCACCCCGTTTTCGTTTTTGCCAGTCCGCTCAGGCTGATGTTCATGTAGGGAGCCAGTTCACGCAGGTAGCTGGAGGAGAGCAGCTTGAGTTGCTCTGCAGCAGGTGATGCTGTGACACGCAGGCGCAGCACACTGTTTTCGGGCAGCGGAGCCAGCAGTTTGATCAGTGTGTCACGATCGAAATCCGTTGGAAGCGTGATACTCAGCATCGGCCTGGCGGGTAGCGGAACCGGCGTGATTTGCTGCAGCCTCCCTCCTTGCGCGTCGGGAAGAAAGTGCAGCAGCAGCGCCAGTTTTTCTTCCTCCTCTTCGGCGTGGGAGCAGCGTTCCACCGATCCGGGATAGATCAGCGGAGCCGCCAACCGACTGCCGTCCGGGGCTTCTTCCAGCACTTGCCAGCGGTGGATGTGCCCACTGAGAACGGCGGCGATTCCGGTTGGAAGCTGTCGTGCATCGATGGTCTGCGCATCGGCGCGAAAGCGAAATCCCTCCACGCGCGCGCCCGCAAAGGCCTGATGCACGCAGAGCAGGCGCAGATCGGCCTGTGTATCACAAAGCGTGCTTTCAGCCAGCAGCTTGCGAAAACGCAGCCCCGCCTCGCGGTGATAAGGCCAACCGCCCAAGGCAATCGTGTACTTGTCCACCTTGAGCACCTGTGTCCGCGTGTGATGCAGGATGTGCAGATGTGGATGGCCCGTCAACAGCGGAAAGGGAATGGCGCCGCGCTCGTGATTGCCCGGCACAAGCAGCACAGGCACGCCGGTATCGGCGACTTCCAGCAGCGGCTCAAGTGCGGCCTGCACCAGCCCTGCTCGAACTTTGGAACGATAGAGTAAATCGCCGCCGTGTATCACAAGATCCGCATCACCCCGCAGTGCAGGCGACAGTGCCGCACGAGTGCAGTCGAAAAAATCCGGCCCGCGCAGACGACGATTGCTGCGCGGATGGCGGGGCAGATCGAATCCCAGATGCGTGTCCGCCAGTAACAGTACCCGAATGATTTCTTGCTTACTCATGGTGGGAGTAATGTATCTGTCCTACATAGCTTCGGCATCGCTGCCAACCCTTTGGGTTGGATCGGTATCGGTGTCAACCCTTTGGGTTGGATCGCTATCGATTTCCCACTCACCCGCGTGTTGACTGGATGAAGAGAGGACTTCACTCGCCAGCTCACAGGGCTCGTAACACAAGACGATGGCATTTCGCTAGCAGGTGCAGGATGTGCGGTAAGTGGCTGCGGCACGTCTTCATCGAAGGAAGGATCGCCTACGAGTAGGAGTGGCTGTTAAGGTCTTGACAGAAGCAGAGGAAAGAAGTAGAATGTGCGCCAAGGCAAACAAAAGCAGTTCTAACGGAAGTTTCTCATGCCTCATGCCATACCAGCCAAGGAAGTAACAGTTGTGCCACACTCACTGTCAGAGCAGGATCAGCAAGGTCTCAGTGGATGTGAGGGTCCGTTTTCAGGCAAGGCGCGCGCTTGTATTCTTGCGGTTTGTGCTCTTTTTTTGCCTTCAAACTTAGGTGAAACGAAGAAGGGTTGACAACTAGAAGACGAGTCGCCCAGAGAGATTCTGCATATAGGAGTACTCAGAAGTTCTGTCCAACCTCTTTGCCCGGATCTATCGTAAATGCTGATATTGCAATCATTTGATTGGCGATTCGTTGGACAGAACATTCAAGTACTCCTATAGGCGACGACGTGTCGGATAGCGCATCTTCCCCTGCAAGCTGGAGACCTTCATGAGTTCCATTATTTATTCCTCGCACGGCATTGCAGAGAATCTGCTTGTGGTGCTCTTCTTGACGCTTGCAGGGTCACAGGTGACCCTGGCAAGTGGATTCAGGCTGCACGGGAGCGTTGTTGACGCCGCAACCGGTCAGGCCCTTACGGCCGCCAACGTGGTTGTGGAGGGTAGCCGCAAGGGCGCTGCCACCGATCTGGACGGCCATTTCGTGATTGAAGAGTTGGGTCGGGGTGAGTTACGGCTGCTGATCACACATCTGGGCTATGCTTCGCAGGCGCTTGCGCTGAGTGTGCCTTCACAGCAACAAGATGGATTGCGTGTTGAGCTGGTGCCCGATGCGTTCAGCCTGAATCCGGTGGTTGTTACCGGCACCCGCACACCACGTTTTGTTCAGGATGTGCCCGTGCGTACCGAAGTTCTGACGGCGCGCGATTTCGAAATGCGCTCGGCGGCCAACCTCTACGAGGCCCTGGAAACCGCTCCGGGGCTACGTGTGGAGGAGCAGTGCCAAGCCTGCAATTTCTCCATGGTGCGCATGAACGGCTTGGGCGCAGATCATACTCAGGTGTTGATGGACGGCATGCCGGTGTATTCGGGGCTGGCTGCGGTCTATGGGCTGGAGCAGTTTTCCTCCACCGAGGTGGACCGCATCGAGATCGTGCGCGGCGCGGGATCGGCCCTGTACGGATCGAGCGCCATTGCCGGGGCCATCAACATTATCAGCGAGCGTCCCAGCGCTGATGCCATAAGTATCGGGCTGGAAGCCGGTGATCAGGGGACTCGCCAGCTTGACGCTTCCGCTGCCCTGGTGCGAGGAAATGCCAGCCTTCGGCTTTTCGCCCAGATCAACAATGAGGATGCGCTGGATGAAACCCGCGATGGCGTTGGCCGCAGCGAAGTGGAGGGCAAGGACGGCGTCAGCGACCGCGTGCAGTCCAATCTGCGCAATGTGGGAGCCAATGTCTTTCTTAGCGGAGTGGCGCACAGCTGCGACGAACTTAGTCTGCGCCTGCACTACATGAATGAGTTCCGCTACGGCGGTGTGATGTTGAATGATCAATACTTGAATCCCTACTCGTCGGGCACGGAGCACATTGACACCGAGCGCACCTCGGCCACCTTGGGCTATTTGCTCCCCGTTGGGAGCAAGGGCGAACTGGATCTGAATCTGGCGCTGGTGAAGCACAATCGAACCGCCACCAATGACACCTACCTGAACGATTACATCGTGACACACAACGGCGCCGAGCCCGCTGTTGAGTCCATGCGCCCCTACTTGGCCACTGAGCGCATGTGGGTGGGGGGCGCGCACTACTACCAGACGCTGGGAGAACATCGCCTGATGGCCGGGGTGCAGGTCTCGCGCGACGAAGTGGAGGAGTCGGGCCGCTATGTGATTGTGGACGAAGCCGATGCCCAGTACGGGCTAGATTACACTTCACGCGGCGAGAAGCAGGCGCTGGATCTGGGCGTCATGCTGCAGGACGAATGGGCCTTCGCTCCCGCCTGGGAGCTGGTGGCTGGCCTTCGCGCCGACTTCCACGACAGCGAGGATCGATTTGCGGCTACCGAAGCCGAGTTGCACCAGGTCTTCGAGTCTGTCGAATACGACGAGCGCAGCGTGAATCCGCGGCTGGCGCTGAAGTGGGTGCCGCTTTCCGAGCTGACACTCAGGGCGAGCTTCGGCACAGGCTTCAAAGTGCCCTTCGGCTTTTCAGAAGACCTCCACCTGTGTTCCGGTTCGCCACGTGTCTGGAAGGGCGGTGACCTGGAGCCCGAGCGCAGCCGCAGCTTCTCCTTCAGCGCAGATTACGCTCGCCTAGGGTACGCGCTCAGCCTGAACATGTACGCCACGCGACTGCTGGGGGCCATAGGCATTCATGATGCTGGCGAGAATGCCAGTGCGCGCGGCTACCATTATGAGTACGTCAACGTCGATGACGCCACCGTGCTGGGGCTCGATCTGGGGGCCGAGGTGCCTTTGTATCACACGCTGAAACTGCGTCCCAGTCTGAGCTTTTTCCACGGCGAATACGACAACGTACGTGAAGACTGGCTGAACACGCCTTACGAGGACGACAGCCGCTACCTCAGTCGCTTCCCTGGTTTGAGTGGCGCGCTGCGCCTGGATTGGATCCAGGGGCCGTGGACGGGCATGCTGGAGAGTCGCTACACAGGCGCGATGTACATCGATTACGCCGCCGACGGCGATCTTGACAACCCTGGCAGCAAGATCCACGAGACAGAAGAGATGCTGCTGTTTAGTGCGCAACTGGGCTATAGCTTCCCGCAGGGCTACAGGGTCTACATCGGCGGTACCAACCTGAGTAATGTGCTTCAGGAAGAGAAGCACACCGATGACGCCGCTTTTGTGTACGGACCGCTGCTGGGCCGAAGCCTCTACGCGGGAGTGCGCGTCAGTTTCTAGCAACAAGTACACCTCCTTTTTCCCTCATGTCTTTCTCCCTGGAAAGCGGGGTCCAGCTTAGGCAGGGCCTCGCTTTTTTCACAACCTTGCGATTGTGCGCTGAGCTTCGTTTCTTTGTGCCTCCAAACTTGGTGATGCGATGAAGTCCCTCTGTAGTCGAAGAGCACGCATTCTGCTACTGGTTAGCTACCTGCTGCTGATGCTTGCGCCCGATTTGCATCACCACCACACCATTCACGGCCACTATCACGAGCAGAGCTGGCACAAACACCTGGACCCCTGTCCGGTGGAGACGCTGACCCAGGCGCACGGTGATACGGTCATTCCACTCATCGAAACCGCGCCCAGGCTGTATTACGCGCCACTGCCGGAGGCTGAGTTCAGCAAGGCTGGCTGCGAACTGCCCCGGGCCGCATCCGCACGCGCTCCGCCTTTGTCCTACCTCACATAGTCGAATTCTTCTGTCGCGAGTCCTGCACACAAGGCGGATGCTAGTATCCGTCCGTGTTCGGCTCTTGCGACTACGTGTCCAATTCACACTTGCCCGAGAGCGATTGCGCTTGGGGAAGGTGTGTTACACATGTCTCCGGTGTGCGAGTCACCCGGAGCACCCCTTTGCGAGGTAAAACAAATGCGCACGACAATAACTGGACTGCTTGTTCTTCTTGTTTCGCTGCTGATGGTGAGTTGCAGCGACGATGATAATCCCGCCTCCGATAGCCATAGCGAGCACATGGATGCCGTTGGTGTGGCCTTGGTGATGGACGGTGATACATTGGCAATGGCCACGTCGGCTGATGCAGCCGATGTCAGCGGAGGAGTTGAAGTGGCCGAAGGCGCCACTCTGGGTCCGATTCTGGTTCACTTTCTGGATGACGAAGGCAACTGGTTCCGTCCCGAGACGGATGAGGATGGCGACCACAGCCTGGAGCTGCGTTACAGCACACTGGTGGCCGACATCACCGTCGATACGGCCAACTGGTCCTTTACGGTAGAAGGTGTGGAAGCAGAAAGCAGTGCACTACGCGTGGCCATTCTGCACGAGGACCACGACGACTACCTGAGTCCTGAACTGCCATTGATTGTGACACACAGCGAAGGGTATCACACCGAACCCGTCGGCCTATTGCTGATGCAGGACAGTGATACTCTGGTCTGCTGCAACGCAAATGACACGGTGACAGGTACGCTGCAGGTTCCCACTGCGGGTCTGGCGGTTGAGTGCTGGTTCTTCGACGAGGACGGCACCACCTTCCAGCCGGACGCGGACCACTACCTGGTGGCCAACCTTAGTGACGGCAGTTTGCTGAGTGTTACAGTCGACGGTTGGAACCTGGCCTGCAGCAGCAGCGCCGCGGGCAGCGACAGTTTGCAGATCCGGCTTGCACACGGCGACCACTTCCATTACACCAGTCCGCAGATACCAGTGGTGATGCAATAGCTAACGCAACAGAAGTCGGGGGCCGCAAGGCCCCTGACTTTGGAGTGAATCATGAGATACAAGTGGATCGTTTTCTATCTGCTGCTGCCGCTATCCATACAGGCTGCGGTGTTACAGGGAATCATAACCGATAGAGAAGGTGCGCCGGTTTCCGGAGCCAATCTGCAGCAGGTACACGGAACAATCGGAACTGCCAGTGATCTGGAAGGGCGTTTTCAAATTGATCGCTGGCCCGGTGCGGGAGATAGTTTGCTGGTGAGTTGCCTGGGCTATCAGCGGCAGTGGCTTTTTGCTGTTCCTGGTGTGACACAGCACATCCAGATGCAAAGGTCGACGCTTGAGCTGGAGGCAATTACCCTTGAAGTGCAGCGGGATCGCGAGCAGCGTGAGACGCGGCTTGTACTTGACGAGGCCGAACTGCAACAGGAAATCGGGTTGACGCTGGCAGAAACTTTGGAACAGGAGGCAGGTGTGTCACGGCGCTCGATGGGACCGGCACCGGCGCGGCCCGTGTTACGCGGTCTATCCGGTGATCGGCTGCAGTTGCTGGAGGATGGTTTACCCACAGGCGATCTCTCAGCAACCAGCGCGGATCACGCGGTGGCCATTGAGCCGCTGGCGGCACATGGGGTCGTCCTGCTAAGAGGCGCCGATGCACTGCTCTACAGTCCGGCAGTAGGCGGAGTCGTGGACGTTGAGCGCGGCTTGCAGGCCGAAGCTGGAAAGCAGGAGTTGAATGCCGGCCTCTTCTTCGACTCCGCCAGCATGGCCCGTGGAGTATCGGCTCGCGTCAAGCACAGTCTGCATGGACTTGGCCTGGTGGCGGATGGAGCGCTGAGACGAAGCAGCGATGTGAATACGCCCATCGGCGATCTGGACAATAGCTCCCTGGAAACAGCCAATGGTGGCCTTGGGATCGCAATCGGTGACACAAACCTGGGGGCTGATCTCTCACTAAGTGGCTACAATAGCGATTACGGCATTCCCGGTGGCTTCGTCGGAGCACATCCCAATGGCGTCAGTATTCATATGCAACAACGCACGGTGCATCTGGGAGTGAAGGAAAGCGGCCATCTTCCCTTTGTATCACAGTCCAGCTATCGGTTGGCGCTGGTGCGCTATTACCATGCGGAGTACGAGTCCAGCGGTCAACTGGGCATTGACTTTGGTGTGTTGTCCGTACTGCAGGAACTGGAGCTGCGTCTGTGTGATACGGAGGGAAGCTGCGGATCACGGCTGAGGGCGTCCGCCGAGTTTCGCGATTTCGCCACCGGTGGTTTGAGTCACGCACCGGATACCGACGAATGGCGAGTGTCCATAGCTTGGCTGAAGGAAGCACAATGGGGCGAACAGCGGTTGCGTGGCGCACTACGGGCCGAGTACAACCGCATCCAACCCGATGAAGAGCGTGTCAGCAGTGTAGTGGGCCATATACGCACTCGCACCTTTTCGGGGCTGAGTGGAGCACTGGAATGGCACGCGCCAGCCTGGAAGCCGGGTGATACAACAATTGAGAGCGGCCTGCTGTTGCAATACGCTATGCGTCCGCCCACCTCGCTGGAATTGTTCAGCGGCGGACCGCACCTGGCGGCCTATTCCTACGAGATCGGCAATCCGGAAGCTGGCAGCGAGCGCGCCTTTTCTTTGGAGCTTCCCATCAAACTAGCGCACCCGCATACGCGTGCCGAGCTCAACTTTTTCCACACCTGGTATCACGACTACCTCTTTCCCTCATTCACGGGGCAACTCTCTTCACGACGTGCCGATTTGTACGAGTACCGCATTATGAGCCGTGATGCGCGCATGTGCGGTGCCGAGTTCTCGTATCACGGAGATCTGGCGGCTTATGAGTTGGATGCCAGCCTGTCCTATGTGCGGGGGACGCTGGTTGATGGCGGGCCGCTCCCGGAAATGCCTCCACTAAGCGGGTTGCTGGGCGTGCATCACAATCAGCAGTGCTGGCGTTATGGAGTGGAGGCCTGGGCCGCGCTGCCGCAGGAGCGCGTCTATCTGGCCGAGGATCCGGAGGCTATTCCGGAGGCGCGCACCGCTGGCTGGCTGCGACTGGATGCTGATCTGGCCTGGACTCTGCCGCTACATGACGGTTTGCAGCGCATTCAGCTACGCGTCGAAAACCTGTTGGATCAGGAGTATCGCCAACATTTGAGCCGCATTCGCAGTGTGATGCCCGAGGCGGGCCGCACCTTCCGGCTGGTCTGGAAAATCTGGTTGTAGAGTGACACACTCTCAGATCATCTTCACTACTGTGCTGGCTGGCCCGGCGCATCTGAGACCTCGACACTTCATCCTGTTCAGATGCATTCTACACGCCAAGACGAGAGATGGAGCAGAATGAAGTAGGACTTGAGCTTGTTTATCTCCCGAAATATTTGCTCATTCACCGCCTTTTTCTGACACAGCCGCCACCGGTTGACGGGAGCGACTGGCCGGTGCCGGGTCGGATTTCCCCGGCAGTATGGTTGGTC
Source organism: Candidatus Delongbacteria bacterium (assembly GCA_963663545.1). Taxonomy (GTDB): domain Bacteria; phylum CAIWAD01; class CAIWAD01; order CAIWAD01; family CAIWAD01. The sequence goes on along the minus strand of OY760505.1, from coordinate 515,042 downwards.
GACGGGTGATGCCGCCGCCGGAGAATTGCATGATCTACTTCCGTGACCTCCTTTCGTTGTGGCGGCGTGAGTTCGCCGCTTATTCCCTTTCCACACTTCGCAGCGACCTGCTGGCGGGCATGACCGTCGCGGCGGTCGCGCTGCCTTTGGCTCTCGCCTTCGGAATCGCTTCGGGTGCTGATGCTGCTGCAGGTCTGGTCACCGCTGTTCTGGCGGGCGTGCTGATCGGAATCCTTGGCGGCGCACCTTATCAGGTCTCCGGTCCTACGGGCGCCATGTCAGCCATTCTACTACTGCTGGCCATGCGCGAAGGCTTGAGCTCCGTCTGGCTTGCGGGTGCGATGGCCGGACTGATCCTGATTCTGCTGGGCCTGCTGCGCATGGGGCGTGTCGTCAACCTGATTCCAGCGCCGGTCATCACGGGATTCACCAGCGGCATCGCCATCCTGATTGCATTGGGTCAGGTGGACTCGGCTTTCGGCTTGCCTGCACGGGGCGGCGAATCCCCCTTGTTCGCTCTTTGGACCCATCTTCGACTGGGTGACCTACCCCATTTTCCCAGTCTTTGTATCACGACCTTGGTCATTGGGCTGATGCTGCTCTGGCCGCGCATGGTGAAAAAAAGCCGTGTGCCCGGCTCACTGGTAGCGCTGATTGTGGCCACTGTGCTGGCAAATCTGACGGGGTGGGAACTCACTACCATTGGCGAAATTCCGCGCAGCATTGTCCTGGATCACGGGTTGCGTTTGCAGGATTTCGGTCTGACGCGCATGGGACACTTGCTGGTACCCGCCTGCTCGATCGCCGCCCTGGGAGCCATCGAGAGCCTGCTCTGCGGAGCGGTGGCCGGAAACGCGACGGGGATTCGTCTGCACACCAGTCTGGAGCTGATTGCGCAGGGACTGGCCAACTTCCTCATTCCCTTCTTCGGTGGCGTTCCGGCTACGGCGGCCATTGCGCGTACTAGTGTTAACATTCGCTCCGGTGGTGTAACACGCATGGCGCCTATCTTTCACGGACTGGTGCTACTGGCCGTTGTGATGCTCATTGCGCCCTGGATGAGTCGCGTTCCGCTGGCTGCACTGGCGGGCATTCTGTTGGTGACGGCCTGGCAGATGAACGAGTGGAAGACCATCCGCTTCTATTTCGAGCGCAGGCTGAAACACGCCATCGGTGCTTTTGCGCTTACGCTGCTGGCTACGGTTGTGCTGGATCTTACCCAGGCGATCGTCATCGGCTTCGGCTTCAGCGCATTGGTCTTCATGTCCCAGGTATCAGGCCTGCACATCAGCAGTCAGGAATTGGATCACACGCGCCTTGGCCGTGATGCGGAAGGCTTCCGTCCTCCCTCGCAGCCGGTGAAAGTGTATTACACCAGCGGACCGCTCTTCTTCGCTGCGGCGCGTCGCCTGTTCGAACGCGTCGAGGCCGAGACCAGCGCCGATGCGATTCTCATTCTTTCCATGCGCGGTGTATCACTGATTGACGCGACCGGTGTGCAGGTGCTGCGCGAGCTCTGGCAGCGTCAACTCGCCGGTGGAGGAGACATGCTGCTGACGGGCATGCAGCCGCGCGTAGAACATCTGTTGGTGCGTACGGGCCTGCGTGAAGAGCTGGGCGACGCTCGCGTGTTCTGGAGTGCGGACCGTGCGATTCTTTCGCTGCACATGCCATTGGGAGAACCGCCGCAGGTGGAGGAGACTCCCGCTCCCGCCGAAGATCCGCTGGCCTGGCAGGTGGCGGACCGTTCCGGCCCTTCGCGCGGAGAAGCCGTTTGACCGTGAGACAAGGGGGAGCGATATGCTGCGTCCGGTAGGACTGACGGTGCTGATGCTCTGCTTGAGCAACGTCTTTATGACCTTTGCCTGGTACGGTCATTTGCGCAACTTGTCGCACCGCGGCTGGGTTGTGGCGGCGCTGATCAGTTGGGGCATCGCGCTTTTCGAGTATCTGCTACAAGTGCCCGCCAACCGAATCGGCCATCAAGTGCTTAGCGTCGGCCAGCTGAAACTCCTGCAGGAAGTGATTACCCTGAGCGTCTTTGTGCCCTTCTCCCTTTTCTATCTGCGCGAGCGACTTAGCCTCGATTACTTGTGGGCTGGCCTTTGCCTGCTGGGTGCCGTCTTCTTCCTGTTCCGGGGCTTGCTGTTCAAGTAAGCTTGAAGAGGTGCATCTCGCAGAGCTCGCAAAGATCGCCAAGGAAGAAAGAGGATTTTGAGTAAGAAGGTTTGCTGATGCGTCGTCCGGCTGATCATCCTTGTTTTAGTACGCCAAGCAGACAGTCAACCAATTGCATCCTGTAGACGCGGCGCCCAATGGCGTACCCACTATTTCGACTCACCAGACCGCGCGACTTGACGCGGTCCCCCTGGGGCTACGCCCCGATTTCTAGCCGTTAGCTAAACAGCCGCCGTAGTTTTTGGCCACAGGGTTGTAGTCCGCGTGTTCTGTTTGTTTCGACTGATTTCCGATTCTTCTCGGGGCCACGTCCCGATTTCTAGCCGCTAGCTAAACAACCGCCGTAGTTTTTGGCCACAGGGTTGTAGTCCGCGTGTTCTGTTTGTTTCGACTGATTTCCGATTCTTCTCGGGGCCACGCCCCGATTTCTAGCCGTTAGCTAAACAACCGCCGTAGTTTTTGGCCACAGGGTTGTAGTCCGCGTGTTCTGTTTGTTTCGACTGATTTCCGATTCTTCTCGGGGCCACGCCCCGATTTCTAGCCGTTAGCTAAACAACCGCCGTAGTTTTTGGCCACAGGGTGGCCAAAAACTACAAGCGACTTGACGCGGTCCCCTAGGGACCGAGTCAAGTCGCCAGCTACCCCGCCAGGACTCGAACCTGGAACGTCAGGACCAAAACCTGATGTGTTGCCAATTACACCACGGGGTAAAGAAGCACCGAATTTGACATTCCAAAAGGGGAAAGCCAAACACCCAAGGCTCAGAATGGACGCTGCCATCCCAAAGACCAGGCCAGCACGGTATCTTCGGCCAAGGCTGCCTGAGGAGATTCCCGCCATTCCCAACGCGTGTATTCGCAGCCGAAACTCAGTGTCCCCAGATCCACCAGATCGCGCTGACGTCCCAGTAGCGGAATCCACTTGCCCGGCATCATCAGGGCGCAGTCGAGGCCCAGGCCGAAGGTCAGCCAATCGTGGGTCTCTAGCACACCCGCCAGGAAAGGGCTTTCTTGCACGTCGGCCCACTCGCGATGGGGCAGGAAGCGATCGCCGCCCACATTCACCAGCGTGCCGTTCTCGTCCAGATAGTTTTGCCCGTGTACCAGATGGCCGCCCGTGATACGCGTTGTCAACAATAGTTGGTTGGCCGCGAGGAAGCGCGGAGTCAACAGCAGTTCGTGCCGCCATTCCCATTCCGTGATACGCGTGTTGGGGTGCTCCCAGGCACCCAGCGAGCGCAGGCCGTGATCCAGACGGCTGACAGCGTAGAAGTGTGTGCCGAAATAGGGGCGCACGCGAACCTGCTCCAGTGTCAGCCAACTGATGCCCGGAAGGCGCAGACCGAAAAACTCCATCGCCAGATGATCGGCGCTCGTCTTCAGCGGCGTGCCGGAGAAGCCCAGCAAACTGGCCGTCTTCTGGCCTTCCAGTTCATCGCCCCAATCGGCCATGGTGTAGTCGTCGACCGACAGCTCCGCGTTCAGCATCCAATGGCCGGGCACAAGCGAGGGCACGCGCACTCGGGCATCGAAAAGCAGCAAGGTGTTTTCGCGATCGCCGCGCGCGTGCTGTTCGCTCCAGTAGAAGTTGACCGGATTGAGATAGCCCAGGCCGACGCCTTCATCGCCCATGATGATCATTTCGCCCACGCCCAGGCTGAAGTGGCGATTATGCCAACCCAGCCGATGAGCGATCATCCACTTTTCGCGAAAGGGAATCTTGGTCAGACCGGACTCATCGGTGCGCGCGTTCAGCGAATCGGCCACGCGGCTTTCCAGGTCTGCCGTCATCCATTGAAAATCGAAATGGCCCACATCCAGACGAAATCCGCCCGTGGACATGGCTGGCGCGTGATCCCCGTTGATCAGCACGGTGCGTAACAGGCCCGTACCCCAACGGACCTGCTCCCGCTGCAGGCCCAACAGCAGACGCGAGTGCTCCTTGCGCCAGGGCATCCATACCAGCCCGGCGCGCGTTTCGTCGTGGCTGACATCTTTGGTGCCAACTTGGTACTGGTCCCAGGCCCATTCGTCATCCTGCGTGAAGGCGGGATGATCGAGCACCTCCAGATCCCCCGACCAGCCCGCGTCGCGAAAACGCATCCAGGCGGCAAGTCTGTTGCCATAGAAGACTTCCATGTCGGCGCCGATGCCACTTTCGTCTATTGAGCGCGTTTCCGCGTCCGTCTCGGCCTCAAAGTGGCCCATCGGCAAGCGCAGATCCAGACTGAACAGCAGCTCTTCGTGGTGCAATCCCAGCAGGCCTTCCGGCTCCAGCACCAGGCTATCAGGCGCCTGGCTGGAGAGCATGCGTGCCATGGCTTCGCGCAAGCCCTCCCACCCCTCGGTGTGCCGGTACTCGTGTTCCAGCCGCCAGGGCATGGCGGCACGGTGCCACAATAGCGCCGGGCTGGGCGATCCCTGCAACCAGTCTGCGCGAGGGCGAGGCCACACGGGTGTGGGCAGATCGGCTGTTTCCTCCAGCAACCAGGCGCGGTCCGCTGCGGCACGCAATCCGGGGCGCGGGCCATCCAGAATTGCATCCAGGGGTTCCGCCTGGAGCGAAAGCGCTGTCGCGGCGAGCAGAAACAGGCGCAGTAGATTGGAATTCATGTTCACCTCTGGTTTGCTGGCTACAAGGTAAAGACTTGGGCGCAAGCTGCCAGCAACGCTTCCTTCTTGTTCTAACAGAGGCTTAGTATTGCGCTGTGGCTTGCCGTTCACTATTATCAACCGTGTTACAAAGGGTACAAGACAGCCCCCCCCACTCGAATCGTGAACAAACGGGACAACATATCTTAACCGCAGGAGGCAACATGAGAGCAACCCTCACGTTGTGCATCGCTAGTGTTGTTGTCGGATCTGCCATGGCAGCAGCCCCGCAGGCCGACCACTACAAGACCTTCAGGATGAACGGACAGCCGTCGAACGACGGTTCCCGCCTGGAGACCGTGATTTTCTCTGAGGATTTCGAGAGCGGGTTGGGTGACTGGACCACCGTCGATGTGGCCGCAGTGGATCCCACCTGGCACTCCAGTACTTTCCATTCCTACGAAGGCAATTCCTGGTGGTCGGGCGTTGAGGCTTTGCACGGATATGCCAGCCATACTTTGCAGTATCTGGATACGCCGAGCATGGACATGTCCGCATTGAGCAGCCCAACGTTGACTTTCAAGCTGCGCTACGCGACCGAAGCCCCCGGCGACGAGCCCACCGGCTACGATTGCTGGGATTCCTGCAACATGTGGATCAGCGTGGACGGCGGTGACTTTGTCGTTCTCGAGAACGTCTCTCCCGCTTACGGCTACTCTTCCTCCTTCGCCTTTGGCAACGAGTTTGGTATGGGCACGGGCATTCCCGCCTGGGCCGGCACCATCCCCAGCTTTGTGGATGCGAGTGTTGATCTGAGCAGCTATGTCGGTCACGACATCGTCGTGCGTTGGGCTTTCTGCGCGGATGGTTCCTATGACACCAGCAACAACGCCAACATCTGGGGCATGATCATTGACGATGTGCTGATTACCGATGGTGCCGACACTCTGCTCGACAACGATGCCGATGGAACCGCTATCCCCGAAGACTTCACTCAGGCTTCCGGTGGCAGCGCTGGCGATTTTTGGGAGCTTACTACCGAAGACTCTCACAGCCCCAACACTTCTGCCCATTGCCCCATTGCCGCTTATGGTATGGCCGACGCACTGGTGACCCCGGTCATCAGCATTCCCGAGGACATGGATTGCTGGTTCCAGTTCTGGATCTACAACCACATGCTGGATGCGGACGGCAACGATGACACCTACGTGGAAGACCTCTATCGCGTGGATCTTACGGATGATGGCGGTTTGACCTGGGACGCGATGTTCTATGACTATCGCGATGCTGGACGTCCAGGATATACGACCTGGGAGCACTACCTACCCCAGACGCCGTATAACGGCAATATTGCCATGTCCCTGAATGCGTATTCGGGCATGGATGTCCAGATCCGCATCCGTGTTGAGACCGATTACGACGATGACGGTGGCATTGGCGAAGGCCTCTTCATTGACGATTTTGAAGTTATTGCCAGTGATGTAGCGGCCAATGACTTGGCTATGCTGCAAGTGATTCCCGCCTTTCCGCGTACCGAAGGTTTCGAGACCGAGGTTTTCCTGCAGATCGGCAACATGGGCTCCAACGATCACGAGCAGGTGCTGAGCTGGCTGTTTGCCGACAGCGAGCTGGTGGGGCCCGCTGACCGCGTGGATCTACCCAGTCTGACCACAGCTGGCACCACGGCCAGGTGGACGCCCGCAGCTGCTGGCACCGATCACGAGCTGAAGGCTGCTTGTGACAATCCCGAGGACAGCATTCCCGAAAACGACACCATGTACGTCAGCCCCATTGAAGTGCTTGCGCCCGGTGACTACGTGCTGAGCTATTGCTACGGCGAGTCCGCCAATTACTGGGAAGACAATCCCGTCATGTTCGTTGCCAGCGAGAGCGAACTGAACATGACCAACGTTATACTGAACTCGGTTGTGGTCGGCCTCTATGATCCCGATGAGGATACCGCCGGTGTGCCCATCACCCTGAAGGTCTATGCTGACAACGAAGGTACCCCCGGTGAAGTGCTGGTGAACGACAGCTTCACGCTGAACCAGTTCGGTGGCCAAGCCGTGCTGCTTGAGTTGCCCGTTGAGCCCGCCGTGGAAATCGCCGGTGACTTCTGGGTTGAGGTCGTGTTGCCCGATGGATATCCTTTCCCGCTGGGCGGACCGATGATCTGGAACGGTGGTCACTACGCCATGGGCGACTATGACTTGAGCTTCTCTGAAGGCATCCAGGCCCGTGAGCTGCAGATGTTCGCCAACGTCGAGTGGTTCGACAGTGTCGAGCAGCCTGTGGCCCAGCCCGAGCTCTTCTCGCTGAGCCCCGCTTTCCCGAACCCCTTCAACCCGACGACCACACTGCGCTACGCTGCCGCCGCTGGTGAGCAGGTCAGCCTGAAGGTCTTCAACCTGCAGGGTCAGGAAGTGGTCACCCTCTTTGAGGGCTCTGCCACGGGTGGTGAGATGGAAGCCGTCTTTGACGCCAGCGCGCTGGCCAGTGGTGTGTATTTCGCCCGTCTGCAGGGTGAGCATCACACGCTGTCTCAGAAGCTGGTGCTGGTCAAGTAAGACCTGACGCCATTTGAATGTGATACACCCCCTGTCTCCGGATAGGGGGTGTTTCTTTTCATCGCAAGCAGGCTTGTGATACATGAGGGTGTGCATGGAGCCTGTGGTTCGCTCCCTTCACTCCTGCTGAGTGCTCGTGATACGAGTTCCCGCTCTTCAACCAGGGGAAAGCTAGCCGCAGCTTCCATCGATCTACCGTCTGTCTGTAGACAAACGAAAAGCCCCGCTGTGCGCGGGGCTTGTGATAGGCTGGCCAAGGCGACTATTTCTTCTTGTCGTCGCTGCCCGTAGTCCGCGTGCGTTTGCTCCGGCTCGTCGGCGCTTTCGGCTTCGTCTTGGGAGCTTCTTCCGCCTTCGGAGGCGCTGGTGTGACCTGGGGCAGCTTCTGATCCGGTGCAGCCACAGCCGGAGCTGCGGGCTGTGTTGTAACACGCGGAGCTACTTGAACCTGCCGGCTGCGTGTGCTGCGCTCTTCCACCGGTCTAGGCTGGACGGCGTTGAGGGGCGAAGGCTCATAGCCGCGATCAGTGTTCCACTGTGACACACCATCGGGCAAAGGGCCGTTCCATGTGACACGCGAAATGGCTGAGCGAATGTCCGCTTCATCGGGATGTGGCGGTCCTTCGCGTTTGGGGGGATCAATCCAGCTCGCGGGATCGATTTCTTCACGATCCGCCGTGCGCCACTGCTCGCTGAAGCCATGGTAGCGTTCCCAGACTTCCGGCGATTCTTCACGGGGAATGCTGGTGTCGTAATCCCAGTCACTGCCGCCGGGCGCGTAGCTGTAGAACAGCGGTGGGTGCCACCCGTAGTGCGGATGTCCCCACAGGAAACAGTGGCCGTAATGGTAGTGGCTGTGATAGTAGCCGACCACTTCCCATCCGCAATAGCAATGGTTGTGCGTACAGCGCGGGTGCCAGCAACCGCAATAGGGACACCAGTAATCGTAGACATGATCGTGAATCACAATGCCCACCTGTTCTTCCGCGGCAGGCGGGCCGATGATCTCGATCTGCCAGGTGCTGTAGACGTCCAGTTCCTTGTCCACACGGGTCAGGCGCGCGTTGACATCTTGCAGGTCGCCGGGATCGGGCGCCAGGAACTCGTGCCGTGAACTGCGAATGGGGCGATACTCCAGGGTGTGCACAGCCACAAGGGTTTCCTTGCCGCTTTCCTGGCCGGCATAGACCGGATCAAGGACGACAAGTTGGCCAGCCTGCACTTCGCCGCGCCCATCCTCGGGTAGGGTAGGGTAGAGTAGGCTTACGTAGCCGCGACCGTCCAGGCTGTAGACGTAGACAAAACCATCGGCGCTGGGATCAAGCAGTACGCGAAAGCTCTGGCCCGGCGACAGGCTGTTTTCGCTCGTGTGCAGATCCACGCGTGCAGGCTTGCCGCGTACACTGGCCAGAAGCATGACGGGTAGCAACAGAAGAACGAGCAGATAGCGGTACATGATCACCTCCTCGAAGCGCGCACTTTCGCGCCTCTGGTTCAGAAGTAAGGAAAAAGCTTCGCAGGGGCAATGCTCGTGCAGGCCGGACGGCAATCTGTTGCGGCGTCAGGCAATGTCGACTCCTGCATTCCAAACCGCTACGGCAGCAATACTCACGCCAAACTTGCGCCTGCAGGCTGGCTGCCCGATATTCAATGCTTTTTGAGGACGCCATGTTCAATATCGTGCTGGTGGAGCCGGAAATCCCCCAGAACAGCGGAAACATCATTCGCCTTTGTGCCTGTACAGGTTCGCGCCTGTGGTTGGTGGAACCTCTGGGCTACAGTCTGGACGACGCGCGCTTGAAGCGGGCCGGTCTGGACTACTGGGAGCGCACCCTGTTCACCGTAGTACCTAGCCTGGATCTACTGCTGGAACGATACGGCGAGGACCGTTTTCGCTTCTTCTCGACCAAGGGAACACGTTCCTACACGACCCACGTGTTTCAGCGCGAAGACTGGCTGGTTTTTGGACGCGAATCCGCTGGCTTGCCGGAGGATCTGCTGAAAGTGTATCACGACCAGACGCTAACCATTCCCATGCCTGGTGGTACGCGCAGCTTGAACCTGGCCAACAGCGTGGCGATTGTGGCCTACGAGGGCCTGCGCCAGCTATCTGACTGGAGTTGAACCGAGTGCGATCTGTATCACGCACCGAAAGGAAGACCATGAGCCTTGTATCACAAGTACTCAAACTGATCAGCAACAGTGTCCAGGACGCTTTTAATGTTGAGTTGGACCCGCGCAGCCTTTCTGTCGAACTGCCGCCCGACGCTGCCATGGGACATCTGGCCTTTGCTTGTTTTCCGCTGGCCAAAGCCTGCCGACGCGCGCCCCAGCAGATCGCCCAGGAGCTGGCTGCGCGGCTCGAAGGCAAAGCGCCACTGACAGAGGTGAACGCCGCTGGCCCCTACCTCAACCTCAAGGTGGATGTGACCCGCTGGTTCAGCGATGTGATCCTCGCTCAGCGCGAGGGGCTGCCGCAGCTGCCGGACGCCGAGCGCGAGCGTGTGGTGGTGGAGTATTCTTGTCCCAACACCAACAAGCCCCAGCACCTGGGCCATGTGCGCAACAACATCCTGGGCGAGGGCCTGGCCAATCTACTGTCGGTGGCGGGGCACGATGTAACACGCGTGAATCTGATCAACGATCGTGGTGTGCACATCTGCCGCAGCATGTTGGCCTGGCAGCGCTGGGGCGAGGGCGTTACACCCGAAAGCTCCGGCGAGAAGGGCGACCACCTGGTGGGCCGTTTTTACGTGCTCTTTGCCCAAAAGCTGAAAGCCGAACAGGACGCTTGGTACACGGCCAAGGGTGTGGACCCGAAAGTTCTCCCGCGCGACGAGCAGGATGCGCTGGAGCAGGAGTTTGGCGAGAAGAGCGAGTTGCTGTCGGCCGTGCGGCAAATGCTGCGTGACTGGGAGGCCGGTGATACAGCCGTACGCCAGCTCTGGGAAAGGATGAATAGTTGGGTGTTCGATGGTTTTGAGCAGACCTACAGCGAACTTGGCGTGCACTTCGATCGCGTGTATTACGAAAGCAACACCTACTTGCTGGGCCGGGATATCATTGAAGCAGGCCTGGATAAGGGTTCGCTTGAGCGCAATGACACGGGCGCTGTGGTTTGCTCTCTGGAAGAACTCAAGCTGCAACCCAAGGTGTTGTTGCGCAGCGACGGTACCAGTCTCTACATGACGCAGGACATCGGCACCGCTGTAGCACGTCAGCGCGAGCTGGACTTTCAGCGCATGATCTACGTCGTCGGCAACGAGCAGGAACACCACTTTCGCGTGCTCTTTCACGTGTTACAAAAGCTGGGCTACGACTGGGCTGACCGGCTGCTGCACTTCAGCTACGGCATGGTCAACTTGACCACCGGCAAGATGAAGAGTCGCGAGGGCCGCGTAGTGGATGCCGACGATCTGCTGCAGGAGCTGAAGGATGCCTGTCGCGAGGTGATGCAGCAGGGCGAACGTCGTCTGGATATGCCTGTGGAAGAGCAGGAAGAAGTGGTCCACGCCTTGGCGCTGGGCGCGCTGAAGTACTTCGTGCTCAAGGTGAATCCCAAGCTGGACATGCTCTACGATCCCAAGGAGTCCATCGACCTGCAGGGAAATACCGGCCCCTATCTGCAGTACGCCCAGGCGCGTATTCGCAGTCTGATTCGCAAGAGCGGAGTAGATGCTGCCGCTGTGACACAATTCGACAAGCTGGGCAACGAAGAGGAAGTGGAGTTGCTGAAGCAGCTGGCCTTCTGGCCACTGGAAGTACAGCAGGCGGCGGCGCAGTTCAACCCTTCGCGTGTGGCTACCCGCACCTACGAGCTGGCGCGCGCTTTCTCGCGCTTCTTCAACGCCCACAGCGTCTTTGATCGCGTGGACGACCCCGAGTTGGCGCAGCAGCGTATTGCGCTGGTGGACGCTGTCGGCACCGCCATTCGCCAGGGCCTGGACATCATGGGCATTCCCACACCGGAAAGGATTTGATGTGATACGCCTGCTTTCGTGGAATGTGAACGGACTGCGCTCCGTTTTGGGCAAGGATTTCATGGTGAAGCTGAAAGCCGAGAGGCCCGATGTGCTTTGCCTGCAGGAAACCCGTGTGCGCGAAGAGCAGCTGCCCAAGGGCTTTCTGGAGGAGTTGGCGGAGCTGGGCTACAGCTTCCATCTAAACCCCGCAGAGCGTCCCGGCTACAGCGGAACGGCCACGCTTTGTCTCACGCCGCCCATGGAGATTCACAGCGGTTTTGCCGCCTTGGACGCTGCCCTGGCTGAGTGGGATAACGAAGGCCGTGTCACCGTGAGTCGCCATGCCCTTGGCAAGAGCAGCTTTCTGCTGTTCAATATCTACTTTCCCAACGGCACTTCCGGTGAAGAGCGGCTGCACTACAAGATGAACTTCTACGAGGCCTTCCAACGTTTGGTGGAGGACCTTGTCACACGTGGCGAGAGCGTCGTCGTCTGCGGCGACCTGAACACCAGCCATCGCGAGATCGACCTTGCGCGCCCCGCGGCCAACCGCAAGAACAGCGGCTTTTTGCCGGAAGAGTGCGCCTGGATCGATCGCTTTCTATCCGGCACACACACCACGGGCATGATCGACAGCTTTCGTCATCTTCACCCTGATGCAGCTGATCGCTATTCCTGGTGGTCCAATCGCGGTGGCGCGCGCGCCAAGAACGTCGGCTGGCGCCTGGACTATTTCTTTGCCTCGCGCGATCTGGAGCCGCGTTTGCAGAAGGCCGACATCCTCGACCAAATCACCGGCAGCGACCATTGCCCGGTGGAGTTGGTCCTGAAGTAGCCTCCCTAATCGCTATCGGTATCAACAGGCGAACGCTACTGCAGCGCATGGCCGCATTCCAGCCATACACAATCCTTGGTTAGTGGACCGGCGGAGTCCGCCAAAACTGTTTTGCGGCAAACCGTGTCAGTCAGCTTTGCATTTCCTACCTTCCTCGCTTTTTTCTCAAGGAAAGTCCCGATGAATCTCCGCAACGTCGCCATCATTGCCCACGTCGACCACGGCAAAACCACTCTCGTCGACAAGATCCTCGGTAGCTGCAAGGTGTTCCGCGAAGGACAGGAAGTGCGCGAGCGCTTCATGGACAGCAACGATCTGGAACGCGAGCGCGGTATCACCATTACTTCGAAGAACCTGGCCGTGGTCTGGGGTGACACACGCATCAACATCATTGATACTCCCGGGCACGCCGATTTCGGTGGTGAAGTGGAGCGTGTGCTGAAGATGGCCGACGGCGTGCTGTTGCTCGTCGACGCATTTGAAGGTCCCATGCCGCAGACGCGTTTTGTGTTACAGAAGGCGCTGCAGCTACACCTGAAGCCCATTGTCGTGATCAACAAAATGGATCGCGAAAACGCGCGACCGGAGGAGGTGCACGACGAGGTCTTTGAGCTCTTCATGGAGCTGGGTGCCGACGATGCGCAACTTGAGTTTCCGGTGATCTACAGCTCAGCGCGAGCTGGCTGGGCAGCGCGTGAAATCGACGACGAGCGCGTTGATCTGGCGCCGCTACTGGATGCCATTGTGGAGCACATTCCCGCCCCGCGCTTCAACGCCGGACCGCTGCAGATGCTGGTTACCGCCCTGGATTACAGCGAGTACGTGGGCCGCATTGCCATTGGCCGTGTTTTCCGCGGCGAGCTGGCGCAGGGACAGCGCATCTCTGTACTGAAACGAGATGGCAGCCGACAGGAACAGCAGGTGCGCAAGCTCTTCTACTTTGATAACCTGGGCCGCTGCGAGATCGAGAAGGTCGGCTGCGGCGAGATCTGCGCCATCATCGGGCTTGAGGGTGTCGACATTGGTGATACAATTGCCGACGTGGAACACGCCGAACCACTGCCGCTGATCGCCATGGACGAGCCCACGCTCTCCATGTATTTCATGATCAACGACAGTCCCTTCTACGGTAAGGATGGCCGCTACGTCACCAGCCGACAAGTGCGTGAGCGCCTCTTCCGTGAGACAGAGCGCGACATTGCCCTGCGCGTCGAGGAAACCAGCAGTGCCGATACCTTCAAGGTCTCGGGACGTGGCATTCTGCATCTCTCCATTCTGATGGAAACCATGCGTCGCGAAGGCTACGAGTTCATGGTGGGGCAGCCGCGCGTGATCTACAAGGAGATCAACGGACGCAAGGCCGAACCCGTCGAGATTTTGAGCGTCGACGTGGCCAGCGAACACGCCGGTGTGGTCATTGAAACCGTGGCCCAGCGTCGCGGAGAGATGATCAACATGGAGCAAGGCGACTCGCGAACGCGCATGGAATTCTACATGCCCAGTCGCGGCCTGATCGGCTTCCGCAGCCGCATGCTCAAGGCCACCGGCGGCGAGATCGTATTGTATCACCGTTTCCATCAGTACGAGTACTTCAAGGGCAGCATCCCCGGACGCCTGTCCGGTTCGATCATCGCCATGGCCACGGGCGAAGCCGTGGGTTACGCGCTGGACGGCCTGCAGGATCGCGGTCGCTTCTTCGTGAAACCCGGAGACCAGGTCTACATGGGCCAGGTGATCGGCGAGTACACGCGCGACAACGATCTGGTGGTCAACGTGCTCAAGTCGAAGAAGCTGACCAACATGCGCGCCTCCGGTTCGGATCGCAGCCTGCGCATCGCGCCACCGGTGATCTTCAGCCTGGAGGAGAACCTGGAGTTCCTGGCCGCCGACGAGTACCTTGAGGTGACCCCCAATTTCCTGCGACTGCGCAAGAACCTGCTGGACGAGTTGGACCGCCGCCGCGCCATGCGCAAGAGCGCCAAGCCCGAAAGCGCGTAATACAACCGCGTAATGCAGTGAATGCGACATTTCAAGGCGCGACCGACCTTTGGAGTACGGCGCGCCTTTCCCATTTTTGCGCCTTCCAAATAGGAGGATGCATGAGCCAGGAACAGGACGTTCAGATCAGTCGTGAAGAGGAATTGCGCGGACGCCGTGCACTGAAGTGGGTCTTTGGCCTCGAGTACGTGTTACAGGGCCTCTCGAACCCTTTTCAGGGAGTCACCTACCAGCCCTTCTTCAAGCACTTCCGCGTTGATTACGGCCTGACGGAGGCACAGACCCAGGCCTTCTTCAGCAAGTCCTACCTGGCCTGGAGTTTCAAGCCCATCCTGGGCTTCTTCATGGACGCCTACGGCAAAACCAAGGTCGCGCTGACGGCGCTGCTCTCCATGGCTCTGGTCTTCTACTTTCTGACGCCCTTTGTCGATACAAGCGCCATGGTCTTCTTCGGCATGATGTTCACCCTGAGCATCATTCTGGCCGCCACCGATGTAGCCGTCGACCGTGCCACGGTGATCTCCGGCGAAGAAGAAGCGCAGGAAACCGGTCGCAGCAAGTCAACCACCGTCGGCCTGAATCAGGCCATCTGCTGGGCGGCCATCTACGGCACCAGCATCCTCGCGGCGGTCTCCGGTGGCTGGATCGCCGACAACATGGAAGTCAAAAACCTGCTACCGGTCTTGGCCATCGTGCCCATTCTGGTGCTGCTCTTTGTGTTACGTCTGCCCAAGGACAAAGCGGTGCCGATTCCCATCAAGCAATCGGTGCTGGGCTTCTGGCATGGTCTGCACACGGGGCCGATTCTCTGGGTGATGCTCTTCTACTTCGTGTTCCACTTCCAACCGGCCATGGGCGCGCTCTGGACGAACTACATGATCGAAGATCTGCACTTTACGCAGACGCAGATCGGTCTCTCCGATGGCGCCAGCTACATTGGCTTTTTCGTAGGCGTGCTGCTGTTTGCCGGCGTAGGAATTCGCTGGCAGGATCGCTTCGGTCTGCGCAACCTCTTCAAGATTTTCATCCTGATCAGCGTGCTGATCAACCTGAGCCAGTACGCGCTGGTGGATCCCTGGTTCACGCGTATCACGAACGGCCTGGCAAAAATGCTGCCCTTCCTCGAGCTCGATACGGTTCGCCTGGGCTTCATGGCGTCCTACAACATGCTGCTGGCCGTTGCCATCAGCATCATTCGCATGAGTACCTTCAGTCTGGTGGGCGCTGTGATTCCGGTCGCTGCTGCTGGCAGTCTGTTTGCGGGCTTCATGTCCATCAGCAACCTGGCCTATTCCTTCAGCTACAGCAGTGGCGCCTGGCTTTACGAGCACGGTTTGAATTACGGCTGGATCGCAAGTCTTCAGGAGGGCCTTTTCGGCGTGCCGGGAGTTCCGGGTGACAACCTTAGCATCAGCATGCTCATTCTGGCGGGATCCGTCGCCTACCTGCTGAGCTTTGTTGCGTCACACAAGCTTCCCGACCGGCGTGAGACACTGGCCACCGCCGATTCCGAAGAGATGTACACGGGACCGGAGCGCTGGCAGCCGCTGGCGGGGGGCAAGAAGCTGGTTGATATCCTCACCCCCTTCGCCATGGTGGGCGTCTGCCTCTTTGCGGGTTTCGTGATGGGCGTCGACTGGATCGCCGCGGTACTGATGGGCTTTTTCGCTGTCACCTTCCTGCGCATGCTATTGCTGGATTTCATGCTGCGAAGGCAGTTGGCCTGATCATGATGTGTCACACGGGCGGCCCTTGGGTCGCCCTTTTCTTTGCTCGTGTTACTTTGTCCCACGCAACACAGATGTTTTTTCGTGCGCCGCTGAACCTTTGCCCTCCTCGCGGATTCTCTGTGTAGTACGGAGTGACCCGTGCCTAATCAGGAGTGATGCCATGTGGAAGAAAACCGTTTTGCTGCTTCTGCTCATCAGCGCCGGAGTGGCGGTGGCCGCCGATGCGCTGCTGCGACCGCGCGAGGTGCTGAGCAAGCGTCGTGAATGCCTGGAGCCAGGCGCCTACCAGGAGCTGGCTCAGCAATGGCAGAATTATTACCGCGAGCAGCCCTCTGAGTACGCGGCTGCCAACCGACTCTACGCCATGCGCTACGCCCAGGACGAAAAGTACGAGAAGGAGCTGGCCAAAGCGCTGCGCAAGTACCCGGCCAATCCGACGCTGCTTTATCTGCAGGGGCTTGAGCTGGCGGTGCGGTATCAGAGTGATACACGGGCGCAGGCGCTGGAATACCTGGAGTTGGCGCACCGTTTGGATCCTGCCTACGACGATCCTCTCTTCATGCTAAGCGTGATGTACATGCAGCAGGGGGATGACGCTGCTACCGATCAAGCGCTGTCCGATCTACTGAGCATGGGTGCGATTTCCGATGTGATCCTCGATTACGGCTACAACATGCTGGCCTGTCTGCCGCTGGGTAGTGTGCTGCTGACCAATGGTGACAATGACACTTATCCCTGCTGGATTCTGCAGCGTGTGCTGGATGTGCGCCCGGATCTGACGGTGATCAACCAGAGTCTGATGAACACGAACTGGTACCCGCTCTACATGATCCGCCAGGGCTTGCCCCTGTGTATCACGGCTTCTGAGCTGGAGCAGCTTCAGACGAAGCTTACGCGGCCCTTGAGCGAAGTGTTGATGGAGCGCGTGCTGCAGGAAGCTCAGCTTCAGGGCCGTCCTGTGTGTTTTGCCAGTACGCTTGCACCCACTTCCGGGCTTGAGTCGCTAATGGAGCGGGGGGAAAGCCTAGGCCTGGCGACGCTGGTACAGACGGGAGAGCACAAGTCCATTTTTGATCCGGCCTGCTGGATCAGTCAGTGGCGCACGGCGGGCATGGACAGTTACAGCCTGCGCTACCAGTCCGCGACGAACGCCGACCGCCTGATGCTGCGCAATTACTTGAGTGCTTTGGCCACAGCCACTGATCCTCAGCGGGTTCCTTCCTTAGATACCAGACGCGCGCTCTTTTATTGGTTCACCCGGCATCTGGCACCACAGTTTCCGGTTCCCGTGCAGCAGCAACTGGCCGCTGCCTTTGGACGGGGAGCTGATCTGCCGGAAGTTGATATCTGGCTCAAGGAGCAGGGATGGAAGCCCTGAGCGACCGGGATTTGCTTGCCGCGGCACGCCGGGGTGAGCAGAAGGCTTGGGCCACCCTGGTAGCCCGGCATGGCGATGCGCTGCAGCGCACCGCCTTCGCCGTTCTTGGATCACGGGATCTGGCGGCGGATGTAGCACAGGAGTGTTTCCTAAGGCTTCTGCGCCGTGATCCGCCGTGTGTCACGGAAAGTCTGCGCGGCTATCTGGCAACAGCCGCCTGGCGATTGGCGATCAAGGAGAGCCAGCGACATCGGCGCGTCTGTGACTGGGAGCCGCTTCCTGAGCCAGCGGGAAGTCAGCAAAGCGATCAGCGCTTGCTGACCCGTGAGCGCGATCACCATCTGGGAAGGGCCCTGGAGCAGCTGCCAGAGCCCCAACGACAAGTGATCGTGCTGCGGCTTGTCGCTGGCCTATCCGTTGAAGAAACGGCGGAGCAGCTATCCATTCCTCCGGGAACCGTCAAGTCCCGTCTGTATCACGCCGTTCAAAGCATACGCGAGCGCTTGCGAAAAGAAGGACTGCATCCATGGAACATCTGAGCGAAGATCAAATTCTGGCCTTCTGCCTGGATACGCTAAGCGAAGCCGAAGGGGAAGCGTGTCACGCCCACCTTGAGCGCTGTGAGACATGTGCCACCCGTGTTACACAGGTTCAGCAGGAAGTGGCCGGGATCGCAGATTTCGGTCTGGGGTTGCCCCCCTTGGCTGTACCCGTACTCCCGCGAGCGCGAACCAGCATGCGCACCAGGTTGCCGCGCCGGGTTGCAGGCATGGTGGCGACGCTACTGCTTGGTGTTGTGCTTGGCTTCGGGGCGGCCGGGTCCCATAGCGGTGTAACACGTGAAGTGCTTCCTGCGCCGCGCAGTGGAGATACATGGATTCCGGAGCGTTCTCAAACTTGCCCTGGAGTCGATCTGGTGGTCGGGTCGCTGGCCACGATGAGGGCTGATACTCTTCGAAGCGGAGTCTAGTGAGCGGACACATTTTCAGCAATTGGATCAGCAGTACGTGACACATCAATTCACTCCTCGTGAGCAGATCAAACCTGAGCTTCGAATGAGAAGAGTAGCGAGCTGCTGTCAGGTGCTTTAAGCCCCAAGTTCGATTAGTGCGGTGAAGCAATCCCCAGCTTTTTCATGCGCGAACGCAGTGTGCTGGCGTTCACTCCCAGCACACTCGCAGCACCCTCTTTTCCACTGATGCGGCCGTGACACCTGTTCAGTGTATCACGAATATGTCGACGTATCACGCTGTCCAAGTCAGGCCACTTCTGTTCCTGTGTGACATCGCCGGTAGACGGCGACTCGCGCAGCCGCAAGGGGGGCAGTGCCAGTTCGCGACCTCCTCCCAGTATCAGAGAGCGTTCAATGATGTTTTGCAGCTCGCGCACATTGCCCGGCCAATTGTAGCTACGCAAGAGTTCAAGATCTTCAGCACGAAGAAGGGGCAGAGTACTGAGACCCATTTCCTGGCCTTTGCGACGAATGAAGTGTTGCACAAGAACCGGCAAGTCCTCGATGCGCTCACGCAAGGGTGGCAGCAGTATGGGGAAGACGTTGAGGCGAAACCACAGATCCTCACGGAACTGTCCGGCGCGTACAAGTGCGGGCAGATCGCGATGCGTGGCTGCGATGACGCGAACATCGACCTTGCGTGTTTCAGCCGACCCCAGGCGCTCGAACTCCTTCTCCTGCAGGATGCGCAAGAGCTTGACCTGCGCCGGCAACGTCAGCTCACCGATTTCATCCAGGAAGATCGTACCGCCGTGCGCGCGCTCGAAGCGGCCACGCTGAGTGCTGATGGCGCCGGTAAAGGCCCCCGCCTCGTGGCCGAAAAGCTCACTGTCCAGCAGGCTGTCGGGGATGGCCCCGCACTGCACGCGCACCAGCGGCCCTTCGCGCCGGTCGCTGAACTGATGGATCGTCTGTGCAATCACTTCCTTTCCTGTGCCGGTCTCACCCAGCAGCAACACAGGGCTGGACAAGGGGGCCACTTGTCGTACGAGTTGCATCACGCCACGCAGGCCGAAATCAGAGCCAACGACCTGGTCACCGGTACGCTGCGCCAGTTCGAGTTGGATCTGCCGGTTGTCGTCCTGCAGACGCCGATGCAGTCGCTCCAGCTCGCGGTAGCGCAGCGCGTTGGTCAGCGCGAGGGCGAAAGGGTCGTTGAGCTGGCGTACGAGATCAAGATGCTCGTTCGTGTAGGCCTGCGGTTTGACGGACGAGAAGATCAGCTTCCCCAGATCGCGCTCCTGCAGGCGAAGATTGACTACCATCAGGCTGTGCCCATCCAGATCGGAGATGCCCGGCATACGTGAGATGAGCTGCGAGAGGTCGGGATCCGGGTAGGGGTAGTTCACACACTCACACTGCTTATCGAGCATGTGATACATCTTCTTTTCAATCCAGGCGACGAATTCAGGCGAGAGCGTGCCCAAATCATGATCCTCAGGCGCATTGACGCCCTTGTGATCCACGCGTGCTATGATCGAAAGCCGGTCGTTTTCCTCATCCACAAAAATCAAGCGCAGGGTGTCCAGCGGTAACAGGGAGCGCAGGTAGGCAAACACCGAGTGCATGGCCGGTGCGATTTCAAGATCGCCCGCAATTCGCAGGGTCACATCGCGAAAGAATTCTGCATTGTTCATGCGCGAAATATCGCGATGAGAGCGAAATATCGCCAGTAGGCTGAGGCGGAATTGCGAAATATCGCGATAGGTTTACCCGCCTTTGGGTTATCACGCTGAAAACAAAGGAGATATCTAACTGGCCCTAGCTTTGCTATGTGGCCGGTCTTTCAGGAGCGACCATGCGATTGGAATGTATGCTGATTCGTCTACGAACGGCCATGAGTGCTGATTTGGTGCAGGAGCTGCGCCAGATTGGTGCCCTCGCTGCGGGAGTCAGGGGCTTGAAGTCCATGAGGGTATTCCGTCGCATGGCCGCTGACTGGGATCTGGTGCTGGCTCTGGACTGGTCGGAAGAAGCTGAATTGCCCTCAGTATTTGGGCAGGAGATCGCGACTCGCATGAAGAATTACGGTATTCTAGAACGTGACTGTCTAGTGGAAGTATCCCTCAACAGGGAGAGTGCAAATGCCTAGAGTACCTTCCGGGCTGTTGACGCTGCTGCTGGGTGCAGTGCTCGCAGTACCCCTTTTCGCTCAGAACACGCCTGAATCACCCCGAATCCTGCTACTTAGTGATGCCGCCGAAACAACCTTGGATCTGCGTCCCGAGTTGCGCCAGGAGATACTGGCTCTCTACGACGGCCAGCCGGCACCGCGTGTTACAACCCTGGAACTGCCAGGAACGGCCTGCGCGCCTTACCCGCTGAACGCGCGCCTGGACAGCCTGCTTGATGCCAATCCCGCTGACCTGGCTGTCTTTCTGGGAGCAGAAGTCCTGCGTGCCGCTGAGGCGGGTTTGAGCAACACGACCCAGAAGCTGAGTCTTGGTTTGTGTCACAAGGGCGTTGATTGCGGTGGCGCTCCCGATCCAACTGCAGTGGATCTGATGCTGATGCGTGATGCGCTGCATGTATCACACGCCGCCGTTGTACTGCCGGTTTGGCAGGACGAGACTGGCCTTGTTCGTCAGCAGGCTCTGCTGAGGGAGATCGCCAAGGCAACAAGTGAAGATGGGCGTGATCCATTGCGGGTCACACTGCTGCCTTCACCAGTGGATGTTGCCACCGTGATGCAGTCCATCCCCGCAGACTGCGACTTGGTGTATGTGCCCTGGTATACACAGATGAGCCTGTTGCAGCGCAAGGAGCTCTACGCGCGCCTGAGTCTGCGCGGTGTAAAAACAGCTACCGGAATGGGTGAACAGGAAGTCCTCGCTGGCGCGATGCTCGGGTTTTCTCTGCAGCAGGTAAAGCGTGAAGTCTCGCGCATGCTTGCCTTGCGCGTGCAGAATCTGCTTGAAGATAGCCAGCTAGGAATGGCGATGAGCGTGGAAGTAAACGTGGAGCAGCGCCGCCGTCCGGTATTGAACCAGCGTGTCGCGGCCACAGTGCACTTCAGTCCCGGCTGGGATCTGCTGGACGAAGCGGTTCTGCTTGAGGGCGGCAAGGGCGGCACTCACAAACTGGATCTGCGTCAGAGCATGCAACTCGCCGGTTCTCAGGGGCTGGAATTGGAGGGCCATCGCCTAGAAGTGGATGCAGCGCGCGGCGATGTGACACAAGCGCGTGCACTGCTCCTGCCCGAACTGGAGGTGGGTAGCAGCCTGGCGCGCATCGATGAGGATCGTGCTTCCGCCAGTATGGGACAGACTGCGGAGCAGACCTTGTCCAGCCACTTCAGTGTTAAACAGACGGTGTTTGCTGAAGGTGCCTGGGCTAATCTGAGCATTCAGAAACGCCTGGCTGTATCACGCGAACTAGGGCTTGCGGATCAGACTCTTGATGCCGAACTGGCTGCGGGCCTGGCCTATCTGCAAGTCCTGATGACCGAGGTGCAGGTACGCGTGTTAAGCGAGCATCTGGATCGCAGCCGCGAGTATCGCGACCTGGCTCGCCTGCGCGAGTCTGCGGGAGGAGCGGGCACCGCCGAACTGCACCGCTGGGAGGCGCAGCTGGCCCAGACGCGACAGGAATTGGTTACGGCCAAGGCGCGTGCTGCCAAAACACGTCTAGAGCTGTCTCGGCAACTCAACCTGCCCCTGGATGAGAGCCTGGAATTGAGCGATGGCCTTGTTCCCGCGGACAGTCTGGTGCGCCGTTACGCACCGCTGGCGCTGGCGGTGGACAATCCCGCGCGCTTCCAGCAGATCGAGGATATGCTAGTGGCCGATTGCCTGGCGCATGCACCAGCGCTTAAGCAGTTGGACGAAGTAGTCGCACTGCGCGAGCGTGCGCTGTTGTCGAGCCGGCTGAAGTTCTTCGTACCCGTCATTGGCGTTGAGGCACAGTACAATTGGATTCATGACCGCTCCGGTGCCGGAAGTGAGGGCTTTGATGCTTCCAGTGTACCCGCCGAGTTCGCTCCGCTCGTTTCGGCGCTGATTAGCGAAGCCCCGGATGAGAACTGGCAGGTGGGCGTCGGTGCCAGTCTGCCGCTGTTTACAGGTGGAAGTTCGCTGGCCGAGATGCGCACTTCGCGCTATGAACTGCAGCAGTCGCGTGTGACAAAGGCTTTTGCAGCGCAGAAACTGGAATCCGCACTACGCGGGCAGTTTCAGGAGACCGCAGCCGCCTGGCGCAACATCAGCCATGCCGAACGCGCTGCCCGTGAGACAAGCGCTGCGCGTGAAGCCATTGTACGCGCCTACGCACAGGGAGCCGTTGGCGTACTGGATCTGATCGACGCGCAGAACGCGGATCGATCGGCACAGGAGGCTGCAGATCTGGCCATTTACACCTTTCTGGCCAACGTGCTGGGTGTTGAACGGTTGACGGGAAGCTTCAGCTTGCTGTTGGATCAGGAAGAAGCCGCAGCTCGCCTTGCCCGCTACAATGAGGCAATGCGCAGTAGTGAAGGAGAAACAAAATGAAACACGTGATACATCGACAGACATTGGCCCTACTGGCAGCATTGGTTCTGCTGGCGGGTTGCGCAAAGGAGAGTATGGACACTCAGTCTTTGCCACCGCTGGTGAGACACGAACAGGTGACACGCGCCGCCCACGGCGGAGAGCGTGTTTACAACGGCTCGATTCAGGCTGGCAATGAGAGCAAGGTCTCCTTCCGCACAGGTGGCGTGGTCAAGGATGTGTTGGTACGCGTCGGCCAGCAAGTGCTGGTTGGCCAGGAGCTGATTCGCCTTGAAGACGAAGATGCAAGCCTGCAATACGAGCAGGCCAGTGCTGCGTCTACACGAGCCGAGGCGATGGAGCGCAGCGCCAGTCAGACCTGGCACCGCACGCAGCAGCTCTATGCCTCAGGAAATGCGTCCCGACAGGATCTGGACGGCGCACGAGCGCAGGCGGAATCTGCCATTGCGGGTGTGACACAGGCTCGCAGCCAGATGGAGCTGGCTCGACGGCAGCTTGATTACACCATTCTTCGGGCACCGTATCGTGCTACTGTAGCCAAGCTGATGGTAGAGGAAAGCGAGAATGTGTCACCCGGGGATCCTGTCATTGAGCTTGTCTCACAGGACGCCATGGAGGTGGTGATACATGTTCCTGAGTCGATGATCGCCGACGTGGTGGTCGGTCAGAGTGCGCTGGTGGATTTGCCTGCTCTGGGTCGAAGTGAAATCCTGGCCGTTGTGCGTGAGACAGGAACCGCTTCCGTGGGCGTTGGTGCTACCTATCCCGTGACACTCGACCTTACGGAATGGCCCAAGGGAGCCCGTTCCGGCATGGCGGCCGAAGTCAGCCTGGAGGCAGGTAGCGAAGTCGGCAGTCTGTGGGTCAACGCCTACGCTGTGGGCGAGGATCAAGACGGTCGCTATGTCTACGTGTTACAGGAAATCGGTGACAGCCTGGCCGTGGCACGGCGTGTCACGGTTGAGGTGGGCAGCCTGGGTGAGCATGGCCTTCAGGTACTGGATGGCCTGAGCGAGGGCGATGTGGTGGTAACAGCCGGTGTCAGCCAGGTCCACGACGGCCTGCGCGTGCGACTGCAGTAAGGAGGCC
Organism: Candidatus Delongbacteria bacterium; assembly: GCA_963663545.1. Taxonomy (GTDB): domain Bacteria; phylum CAIWAD01; class CAIWAD01; order CAIWAD01; family CAIWAD01. The sequence goes on along the minus strand of OY760505.1, from coordinate 491,215 downwards.
GGTATGAATCTCACCGAGTTCAGCCTGCGAAAGCGCACGGTGACGGCCATTCTGCTGGTCATGCTTGCGCTGATGGGGGTGCAGACTTATTTCTCAATCACGAAAAAGGAAACGCCCGAGTTCATCATTCGTACGGCGGCCATCACCACCCTATTCCCCGGTGCCAGCCCCGAGCGCGTCGAGGAGCTGATCACGGATCCGCTGGAGAAGAAGATCCAGGAAATCTCTACGCTGGACTACGTCAGCAGCGAATCCAGTGCAGGCATCAGCACCGTCTATGTCAACATCAAGGCCAGCGAGGACAACCTTCGTCCCATCTGGGATGAGCTGCGTCGCAAGGTGGAAGCCGTCAGCGGAAGCTTGCCCGCAGGCGTTATCGGTCCCATCGTCAACGACGACTTCGGCGACGTCTACGGTCTGCTCTACTGTCTCACAGGCGAGGGCTATGACCTTGTCGAATTGAAGCACTACGCCGACCAGATCCGCGACGAGCTGCTGCGCCTGCCCCATGTAGCCAAGGTGGAGATTTACGGCAGTCAGGAAGAGCGCGTCTATCTGGAGTACGATCCGGCACGACTGGCACGCTACAATCTCACTTCAGGCCAGTTGCGTCAGATTCTGGCGGCGCACAACATTCTTATGCCCGGCGGTCGCGTCGACATAGGCCTGGAGCAGGTGCTGATTGAGCCCACGGGAAACCTGGAGTCGGTGCAGGCACTACGGGAGTTGAGCTTCACTCTTCCCGGCGGCGACGGTGTGATACAGCTAGGTGACATTGCCAATGTATCACGACGCACGGTGGACCCGGCTTCCAGCGGATTGCATTTCAGTGGCGAACCCGCGCTGGGCATGGGCATTTCCATGAGCGACGGAGGCAACATTATTGAGCTGGGCGACATTGTGCACGCGCGTCTTGACGAGCTCAAACAATCGCTGCCACTTGGATTGCACATGCACCCCGTCTATCAGGAGTCGGAAGTCGTTCGCGGTGTGGTCGACAATTTTGTGATCAACCTGCTGCAGTCCATCGCCATCGTCTTTGGCGTCATGCTGCTCTGGCTGGGGCGTCGCACAGGTCTGATTGTCGGCACGCTGATTCCCATGACCGTGCTGATGAGCATCGCCGCGATGCCCGTGTTTGGTATCACCATCAACATGGTCAGTCTGGCGGCGCTGATGATTGCGCTGGGCATTCTGGTGGACAATTCCATCGTGATGTCCGAGTCCATTCTGGTGCAGATGGAACAGGGCGTTCCCGTGGAGGATGCGGCGCTGGCCGCCAGCCGTCAGCTCGGTTTTCCGCTGCTGACTTCCTCGCTTTCCATTATCAGCGCCTTTCTGCCCATTTCGCTGGCGGAGAGCAATGTGGGCGAGTTCTGCCTGGATCTGTTTCGCGTTATCGCGCTGGCCCTGGTTTGCAGCTGGCTGCTTTCCCAGACCATGATTCCCTTGCTCTGCGTGCGCTTTTTGAAGCCGTCGAAGAGCACCAAATCCGGATTGGAGGGGCTGACCCGCTGGTACGGTGATACACTGCGTGTGCTTTTGCAGCACCGTGTTACAACTCTGCTCGTCATTCTGGGGCTTTTTGTCGGAGGGAACTATCTGGGACGATTTGTGCCCAAGACCTTCTTCCCGCATGACGAAGTAAGCGTGTTCCACGCCAAGATCGACCTGCCGAAAGGCAGCCCGTATATACGGACGCTGGCCATGAACAACGAGCTCGAAGCCTTCATGCGCGATAGTCTGCTGGTCGCTGAGGGTCGCGAGACCGGTATCACGCATTGGGCCGCCTTCATTGGTGGTGGTATGCCGCGTTACAAACTTTCTGCCGACGCAACTCCTCCCGGCGAAGAGCAGATCCGCTACTTGTTTGACGCCACCAGCTACAAAGCAGCCGAGGAGGCTATCCAACGTATCACGAACTTCATCGATCATCACTTTGCCGACGTGGATCGAGTAGTCGAAGGTTTACCCATGGGCGTACCCGTAAGTACACCGATCGAGGTGCGCATTTCGGGTCCGGATGCGGAGCAGCTCTTTGCCCTGTCTGCGGAAGTACAGTCTCTGCTGGCCAGTACTCCTGGATCACAGCAGATCAGCGATGACTGGGGGCGCCGCGTCAAGAAGCTGGTCGTGGATGTGGACGCCTACCGCGCCCAGCGTGCGGGAATCACCCACCAGGACGTGGCTCTGGCTCTGCAAGGAACCCTGAGCGGCCTGACCATCAGCGAGTATCGCGAAGGCGAAGATCGTCTGCCCATTGTGTTACGAAGTGAAGCGGCGGAGGATCTGAGCATCGGTCGCCTGGAAACTCTGCCCATCAGTTCGCAGAGTCGCGGCATTTCGGTGCCCCTGCGGCAAGTGGCCGATTTGGTGCCTCACTGGGATTACTCGCGTATTCCACGTCGCGATCGCATGAAGACCTTGACTGTGGGCTCGCACCTGGAGGCCGGTCTCACACCAACCGAATTCCTGACGCGTTTTGGACCTCGGCTCGCCGAGCACGCCAAGCAATGGCCCCTCGGTTATCGTTACGAGCTTGGTGGCGAGGAGGAGAGCTCCAAGGAGGCGCAGGACTCCATCTTTGAGAAGCTGCCCATTGCGCTGATGCTGATCGTCTTCCTGCTCGTGTTACAGTTCAATAACCTGCGTGGACCGGCGATCATTCTGTTAACGTTGCCGCTGTCCATGATCGGAGTCAATGTCGGTCTCTTTGTATTACGCGGCGACATGGGCTTTCTGGCGATTCTGGGCGTCATCAGCCTCTTCGGCATCTTGATCAACAACGGCAATGTGCTGCTGGATCGGATACGAATTGAAATCGATGAAAACGGCATGGAACCCGTCGAAGGCATTATTGCCGCCGGACGGGGGCGTCTGCGTCCGATCATTCTGACCACGGCGACCACCGTGGGCGGTCTGGTGCCTCTCTGTCTTGGCGGCGGACCGCTGTGGGAAAGCATGGCGATCACGATCATGTTTGGTCTGCTCTTCGCCACGGTGCTGACCCTGATTTTCGTCCCAATTCTCTACTCCCTCTTCTACCGTGTTCCTACTCCCTCTGGAACACAGCCAAGACCTTGATCTTGGCTCGGGATTTCCCGGCTGTCCTGGCGCTCTCCAACCGACTCTGTTTCCCCAACCCGTCGGTCCCTTGCCAGGGCAGCCCGGGAGCCCATTTCCTGTCTCACATGAATGCGACAAGGTAGCCAGAAGAGAAGGCCCTTTGCGGAACAGAGGATATGGGACTCGCTCTTTTGCGATCGCCGACATCGCTTCTAAGCATCAGCTCTTGGTGATGTTGCTCGCAAACCACGAATGCTTGTGATACAAACAGACACGTGCAGCATGTTTTCCCTTGGGCCGCTATCTTGAGGACCTGAATCTGGAGGCTGCATGTTTGACTGGATCACCAACTTCCATCCTGTGACACAGGCGCTGCTGGCCACGCTCTTCACTTGGGCGATGACAGCGTTGGGCGCGGCGATGGTGTTTTTCTTCAAGCGCATCGAACGACATGCGCTGAACTCGATGCTGGGCTTTGCGGCGGGAGTGATGATCGCGGCCAGTTTCTGGTCGCTGCTGGCACCTGCCATCGAGATGAGCGAGGCCATGGGTAATACGGCCTGGGTGGCTGCTGCAGGTGGTTTTCTGCTGGGCGGCGCTTTCCTCTATCTGGTCGATCGTCTACTGCCGCATCTGCATTTGGGGCAGTCGATGGACAATGCCGAGGGTGTAAAGACGAGCTGGCAACGCAGCGTGCTGCTGGTGCTGGCCATCACTCTGCACAATGCGCCTGAGGGATTGGCTGTGGGCGTTGCCTTTGGTGCAGTGGCGGCCGGATTGCCGGCGGCTTCCATGGCGGGAGCGGTGGCGCTGGCCATCGGCATCGGTATTCAGAACCTGCCCGAGGGTGCGGCGGTCTCCGTGCCCCTGCGTCGAGAGGGCCTGTCGCGGACACGCTCCTTCTTCTACGGCCAGGCCTCGGGTGTGGTGGAACCCATCTTTGGTGTGCTGGGAGCCTGGGCCGTGCTGGCCATGCGCCCGATTCTGCCTTGGGCACTGGCCTTTGCTGCAGGTGCGATGATCTACGTTGTGGTGGAGGAGCTCATTCCCGAAGCGCAGCAGGATAGTGATACCGACACAGCGACGCTGGGTGCAATGGTTGGATTTGCTGTGATGATGGTCCTGGACGTTGCCCTGGGCTGATGGGTCTCTATATACAGTAAACATTGTGGATAACAAAGTTAGAAGTTAGAAATTACACACCTGGCTCAGTTGGTGCATGTCAACTTATGTGGTGGAATTGCACAATCCGGTTCATCTGAGCACAGCTTTAAGAATATCGATAGCTTTCATTCTTTGCATAAAGTACTGATAATCATAAATGCGCTATTTGTGACATGATTGGCACGCGCTTTGCTTATCCTTCGGGTATCCACCGGGAAGCGGTGACAACTCGAAGGAGCCCACGATGAAAAGCGCAAGAATCGGATTTTGTATAGCTCTACTGGGGATGTTGGGCGTATTCATTGGCTGCGAAAACAGCAGTACCCAGCCTTCACAGACCGACAATATCTTCACAGCAGACGAGATTACTCTGATCGTACCCGTCGCTACAGTTGCCAAGGGCAACGCTGTCGATCAGGATCAGTTTTTCACCCTGACCAAGCGTGGCCACACCAATTTCGAAAGCAACGGCTTCCGTTTTCACGCCAGGCCGAATTCCGTCGACGAGGATACCGAGATTAACGCAGACTGGATGGGTGATTGGGATGAGCCGGTCTTTGGCTATCAGTTCGGTCCCGAAGGTTTGGTCTTCAGCCAGAGCGTTGAAATCGGCTATGAGTTTGGTTTAGTGGACAACATGGGCGACCTGGACCGCGAAAGCCTGCAGCTTTTTTACGATCGCGAAGACGGCACGTATGAACCGATCCCGACGCGAATTGCAGTCGAGCCGGAGCGGCTTGAGGATGGAACCGTTGTGCAGAATGTCTGGGTCTATGGTCTGGTGGACCATTTCTCCAAGTACATCATCGCTACGGGCCCGCCCACTGGGATCAGCATTTACACCTTCTTCTAGGCTTCGGAAATCCAAGAATTCCCCGGCCCGGCACCCTGCCGGGCTTTTTGCTCTAGATGAGTCCGCGTTTATCAACTATCATGTGTCACGATCCGTCAGCAGCCCCGGAATCCTTTAGCAATGGAGAGCTTCATGCAGCGAGTCACCGGCATCGGCGGCATTTTCTTTACCGCCAAAGATCCCTCCGCCCTGCGCGACTGGTACAAGCGCCACCTGGACTTCGACATGCAGGACTGGGGCGGCACCTACTTCACCTGGACAGACTCGGCGGGACAGCCTACCGGCGGAAGCACCGTCTGGTCCGTCATGGACGAGAAAGAGAGCTTTGGACCGGCGCGGCGCCCCTTCATGATCAACTATCGCGTGGCCGATCTGGACGCGCTGCTGGCGGCATTGCGTGCCGAGGGCTGCGAAGTGGTAGAGAAGACAGAGAATTCGGAATTCGGCAAGTTCGGCTGGGTCATAGATCCAGAAGGCAACAACGTGGAGCTGTGGGAACCAGCGGAGGGCTTTTGATTCCGAGCAAGGCTATCTATAATTATCTGTATGTTGTTGCGAAAGAGTAATGCAGGAGTGAGGGGATGAAACACGCCGTTGTTTGCTTGGCTGCGTTGTTGCTGGGAGGCTTGTGTCACACGCAGTCTGCCTTTTCACAGGAGCTTGTCTTTCCGGGCAGAAGTGAGTATTCCAAGGCAACCTTGTATGTGCAGGGAATTGGCCGAATGGATGTACGCGACCTAGTGATTGAGAATGACGTGCTGAGCTACAAGTTGAACCAGATTCCAGGTGATACATTGAACCTGGCTGAGCTGAACTCGATCAAGGTGCAGCGGGGTTCATATGCTCTACCCTATGCCTTGCTAGGCGCGCTGGCCTTTGGCATTCCCGCCTATCGTGGAGTCGAGGATGCGAAGGATGATCCCGAGATCGACGATGATGTGAACGGCTGGCCCATTGTTGCGGCTTTTGCAGGAACCGGTGCCCTGCTGGGAGCCATCGTGGGGTCCACCCAGCCCGTATGGAAGACCCTCTACAGCGGAGGACAGCAACACACCGACAGCAAAAGCCTGCTGTATCATTGTGCATTGGCGCGCTGCGGTAGCGGTGTTGGCCTTCGTTTGGAATTGTGCTTCTAGCCAAAACGCCGTCTCCGCTACGACCGGCTATTGAATTGCGTCTGCTAACCGATTCTGTTCGCAATTGCATGTGCAAACGGGCTTCTACTTGTCCGTGAGCTTTCTTCACGAACAGGATTCTCTTGCCCACATGCCTTGCTCATCCTTCATTAACCCTTGACCTCCTACTTCAGATCTGGGAGGTCGACTTCCTCAAAGTGGTTGGGTCCGTGCCCGCCAAGAGCGAACAGGCGCGCTCGTCACACGCGCCGACTCTGGTGTGATCTACCACTGAACGAAACGTGTATCACAAGACGGATTCCCGTGATCGGATGTATCACGGGCGGGAGGAGATGGCGATGACTCCACGGCGTAGCTTGTTTTTCACAGCTCCATTTAGAGTGCTACTCGGCGCTTTGCTGCTAAGTATCACAGCGTCCGCTACGGTGGCTCAGACTTTGGGCAACGGCAAAGGGCGTAAGCCCCAGGTGAAAGAAGCAACGGTCGTTGAACACCCGACGGGCGAAGCACGGCGCCCGTTGCCAGGCGAATGGGATGATGATGCCGGAACCCTTCCTGCACCCCAGCGCGACTGGGTGACTCTTATGGAGGAGGATTGTGAAACCCTGCCAGCCGGCTCTCCGCTGGACTGGGACATTCGCATCTATGGTGCCGATGCTTACTGGGACGACTGGTCCTGCTGGTACGATAGCGAAGATGAGAGTGCCGGTTGTGCGGATCTGGGAGCTTTGGGCATCGACTGCGGCGAGGACTATCCGCTAGAGATGAATTCGTGGATGGTCTACGGCCCATTCAGCCTGGCCGATGCCAGCGATGCCGAGTTAAATTTTGTCTTCAGCAACAACAGCGAGGCGGGCTACGATTACTTCAAAGTGCTGGCCTCGATCGATGACGCCACGTATTATGGCTATCAGTGGTCGGGTGAAGGCCAGGGGCCCTGGGACTACAGTTTCGACCTGACGGCCGTGCCCACAATTGGCAATCTCTGCGGCCAGAGCGAGGTCTGGATTGCCTTCGTCTTTCAGAGCGATGACAGCGTGGTCAAGTCCGAAGGCGCGCAGGTGGACAGCATCGAACTGCTTGCGGATCAGGATGCCGGATGCCGTGCCGACACGTATGAGCCCGATGATAGTTACAGCCAGTACACAAACATCAGCTCGGGTGTATCACACACACACAACATCTGCCCGGAGGACGATCAGGACTGGTCACGCTTTGTGCTTTCCTCAACGAGCGAGGTGCGCGTTTGGACCGATGGTGCTTCCGGTGATACACGTCTTTGGGTGTACGACGGCGCCCTGAGCGAAGTGGCCTACGATGATGATGGCGGTTCGGGTGCCTTTTCAGATCTTACAGCTACACTTGCCGCAGGCACGTACTACATCAAAGTGGATGAGTTCGGCAACAACAACGAGATCGACTCCTACTCGCTCTCCATGACCGCCACTGCAGTGCTGGATTTGCAGGCGGACGTGGAATACCTCTACATCAATGGCAGCAGTGTATCACTAGGCGGCAGTACAACCGTTTTTCTCTCCGACCTTTCACAGAGCCTGGAAGTGCGTTTACGTGGAGAGAATGATGGCACTGATGCGGCCCCTGCCAACGTGAGCAATCTGACTCTCGCTTTTGAGCAATACACCAATTCGGGAGACGCATCCTACATCAGTGTGGGTGCTTCTACCTCCAGCGATCTTGAGGTGCACACGGGATACGCCACGTTGCTGGACGGAGCCACGACCCTTGGTGGCGGAGACCAATACGCCGACTACTGGATGGTGGAAGGCTGGGATAGCGGCGGCTGGTCTGCTGGAGAAAGCAACAATCTATACGTCGACTGTGTGCCGCGCACGTGGGGCGATTTTGTAATCCATGCGCGTATGGGTCTTTGCGGCAGCGGCTGGACTGGTTGCAGCTATGATCCCGCAGACGGCTACCCTGGCAGCAATCCGGACTGTCTGGGATTTGGCAGCTACTCGGTTACCGTGGACGTGCAACCCATGTACCTCGACATGCTGTCTCCCGCTTCCACCGTCACGGTGACACAAGGCGAGCAGGTGCTTCTGGGGTACGAAAGCGGCGCTCCCTTGGATGCCAGTGTCTCGCTGCGTTACGATGGTGATACAAGTTGGGATTCCGGCAACGAAGGCTGGATCATTCTTGGCATGGGAGTCAATGGCAGCTACATCCATTACTGGGATACCAGCCCAATGGAGCCGGGCACGTACTACATCGCTGGAATGGTATCACAGGGCGGCTACTACACTTGGGAGTACGCAGCGGGAAGTGTCGTGATACAATCCGCAGCATTGGATCTGGTTGCGGATGTGGAGTACATCACGGTTGAAGGTTACAGCGTAGCTAATGGCGGTAGCGTAGAGGTCTGTCTGGCGGATCTGTCGCAGTCCTTTGAGCTACGACTGCGCGGTGAAAACGATGGTACCGATACTTCCCCTGCTGAAAATTCCAATCTGACACTGGCCTTCACTCAATACACGGCCAGCACAGACAACGCGCGCTTCAGTGTCAGCGCTTCAACGAGCAGTGACCTGACGACGCACACTGCCTTTCAGAACCTGGTGGATGGCAGTACGCCCATCGTCAGCGGCGATCAATACGCCGACTACTGGATGATCGAGGGTATGGATGCTGGTGGCTGGTCGTCGGGTGAGAGCAACAATCTCTATGTCAACTGCAGTCCGAAGAACTGGGGCAGTTTCATCGTCCACTATCGCATGGGACTGTGCGGCAGCGGCTGGACCGGATGCAGCTACGATCCCACTGATGGCTACCCTGGTAGCAATCCCGATTGCCTGGGCTTCGGCAGCTATTCAATTACCGTTCACGTGACACAGATGTATATCGATGTGCTGCAACCGTCAACCAACGTAACCGTGATGCAGGGCGATGTGATCAGCCTGGCGTACGAGGCGGGAGCACCACAAGAGGCCACTGTTGCGCTTCGGCTTGATGCCGACCAAATCTGGGATTCGGGCAACGAGAGTTGGCTGGTGTTGGCTCAGCCCGTGAATGGAAGCTACCTCTACAACTGGAATACAGCAGGTGTATCACCAGGCAGCTATTACATCGCTGGCATGGTGTCACACGACGGGTTCATTCAGCACGACTACGCTCCCGGTCGTATCACAGTGCAGAACACGCCCGGCGATATCGACTTGTATCCGGCCACACTGGAGTTCTACGAGGATCCGCAGGATGCGGAGCGCGGCAATTCGCTAAGGCCAGCGCCTCCCGTGCCGGACGCCACCTGGGATCACCTGCCCGGTGAGTTGATCCTGAAGCTGTCAAACACTGTGTCACCACGGGTGGAGAAGGGGTTGCTTAGTATTAAGGAGGCTGATGAAGCTCTTTGCGATCCCGGAGTGAAGACGCTTTCCTTTGTTTATCGCAGCAAACGATTGCCTGCTTATCTGCGTAATACACTTCGACTACAGCTTGCCGGTGACACAGATCTGGAAGCTCTTCGCGAGAAGCTGGCCGCCATCGACGGCATAGAATGGGCGGAGTACAATTACCTCTATCCCGTGACGGAGGTCCCCGATGACCCGCGCTACGATGATCAGTGGCACCTTGCGCAGATCGGGGCGCAGATGGCCTGGGACTACGGTCATGGCAACAGTCAGGCACCCATTGCGATAATCGATACCGGCGTGGAGTGGGATCACACGGATCTGGCGGGCGATATCTGGACGAACGCGGGTGAGATTGCTGACAATGGTGTGGACGACGACGGCAATGGCTACATCGACGATGTACGCGGCTGGGATTGGGTGGACAACATCGGCGGGGCGGCCAGCGGAGAAGACAGTGACGAAGAGGACAATGATCCCGCCGATTTCAACGGCCACGGAACGCATTGTGCGGGGATCGCTGCGGCGAGCACCGATAACGGCATCGGTGTGGCCGGGGCCAGCTTCGGTTGCCCTGTAATGGCGCTACGAGCCGGTTACGAGAACACCCTGGGCCAGGGCACTGTTGTTTTTTCCTTTGCTGCAGCGGCCATCGAGTATGCGGTGGAACACGGAGCCCGTGTTGTTTCCCTCAGTTTTGGTGGTGGCAGTCTGTTGAGTTCACCGATCACGTATGCCTTCAATCAAGGTGTTGTTGTGTGTCACGCTGCCGGCAATGACAATCTGGATTCACCCAGTGCCATTGATGGAATCGTGCAAACCCTGAGTGTGGCAGCCAGCGACGACTTAGACCAAAAGGCGAGCTTCAGCAATTACGGCGACTGGATCGATATCACCGCTCCGGGAGTCAGCATTCTCAGCACTTGTAACACCGGTGGCTACTGCACCATGAGCGGGACTTCGATGGCTTGTCCCTTGACGGCGGGAGCTGCGGCTCTGCTGTTGAGTCGCAACCCCGCACTCACGCCGACGGAGGTGATGAACACGCTAACCAGCACCGCACTGAGTATTGACGACGAGAACCCTTCCTATCTCGGAGAGCTGGGAGCGGGACGTCTTGATCTGGCTGCGGCGATGGCTTCCCTGGGCGGAACGTTTGCTATTCGTAATACGGGAGCGGCTGCCTTGACCGTGAGCAGTATTGCACCGCAGCAGAATTGGATTGAGCTGGGCGCTCTTCCTGACTTGCCCATGACTCTGCAGCCGGGAACTGAGCAAGAGCTGAGTGCAAGCGTTCGCTGGGATCTTCTGAGTGGCGATGACAGCGGGAGTGTACGTGTGCAGAGTGATGATCCGGATGAATCCACCTTGGATCTAGTGGTGCTGGCGACGGTGGATCACACGGCGCCGGGTGCGCCCATTGATGCTGATGAGGATCCCAGTTCGTGGACCAATGAAAACGACTTCGAGATCGAGTGGGAGGATCCCTATGATGTCAGCGGAATTGCTGCAGCGTGGTACAAACTGGGAAGTGTGCCCGTCAGTGACTCCGATGGCGTTCGTATCACAGGCGGCGATTTCAATGTGGAAGCTGGCATCCAGGGAGGTCAAAGCCTCTATCTTTGGCTGGAGGATGGTCGTGGTAATCGTGATCATACTCAGCGTGCCGAGTGCAACCTGCGTTGGGATGGTACTTCACCGGTGGCAGCCTGGACCTATCCCGAAGGTGGTGAGAGTTGGCTGACGGGCGAGATCGTTGATCTGATGTGGTCGGCTACCGACAGCGGAGGCAGCGGCTTTGTATCACAGCCGGTGAGCGTAGCTTTTAGCCTCGACGGTGGCGAGTGGGAGATTCTGTTGGAGGCTACCGAAAACGATGGCATGCAGAGTATCACCGTTCCGGTTGAGGCTGCTGGATGCTTGCTAGACCTTCGCTTGCTGGTTCGTGACCATGCCGGAAATGAGACAGTGCAGGACGTGACGGGTATTCAGGTGGAGGAACCGAATCTACCGCCCTTTGTGGTCCAGGCTCCAGGCGAAATCTGGCTGCCCAATAGCCGTTGTAACACGAGCATTGATCTGCATTATGTGTTCAGAGATCCCGAAGAGCAAGAGCTGACTTTTGCGTGGACGGACTGTGAAAACCTGATGATCAGTGTGGAGGACGGCCTGGTTGAGATCTGCTCACAGAGTGCATGGCTGGGCGAGGAGGTCTTCGCCTTTGTTGCGATGGATGGCGTCAATGCACCCGTTTCGGCCGAATGCGAGGTTCATGTGTTACCCGAGGTTCAACCCGCCAAAGTGCAGAATCTACAGCTGAATCTTGTTCCGCGTGGCGTGCAGCTGAGGTGGTCGCCGGTGATACAAGATGTCCAGGGAGCTGAGCTACTCTTTCACGACGGGTACAACGTGTACTGGGCACAGCAACTCCCTGTGGGCCTTGGCGCAGAGAGCCTGTTGTTCAGTGTGACGGATACGATGGCTGTACACGAGTTGGATTGGCAGCAGGTTTGTTCCGGCGTCTATCGTGTGACGGCTAGTGGAACCGGTCCCGTGGGATCTCCGGAAGCGCTTCCCGTGACACAGAAGTCCGCAAAGAGTTCAGCGCAGTCCGGAATGTGAATCGATAAATAGGACGGCAGTTGGGGGGAGGACAGGGGTCTGCAAACCGGGCTTCCGTTCTTCATTCTCCGGCAAGCTGCTGCAGAACGCGAACCTTCAGCAGCTCCAGCTTCGGTCCCTGAACTTGTATCACGCCGTTGTTTTGAAGGCGTTTCAGACAACGACTCAGGGTTTCGGGAATCGTGCCGATGCGCGCTGCCAGTTGCGCTTTGCTCATCGGCAGTTCGAATGTGATTTCACCTGCAGCCATTTCAAGCAGAATGCGCGCCAGCCTTGCGTCAACTTCCTTCAGCGAAAGATCATCCACAAGGTGGACGAAATGCCGCAGGCGCCGCGACAGTACGGCAATCAAACCCAGCAACAAATCGGGCTGGTCGTGGGCCAAGCGTACGAATGTATCACGAGACAAGAACAGTACGCGGGCGGCTTCGGCTGCCTGGGCGCCTGCCGGAAAGTCACCTCCTGAGAACATGGCCACTTCGCCAACCAATTCACCGGGTCCGAAATCGTGCAGAATCTGCTCGCGGCCATCGCGTCCCACGCGACTGACCAGCACGCGGCCTTCTGCAACAACATAAAGCCCTGTGGCACGATCGCCAGCGTTGAAGAGGATTTCTCCTCTCGCACAAGCACGCAATTCCGCTGCAGCAGCCAGAGTTTCCAGAGCCTCCAGATCGGTCTCAGCAAAAAGTTCTGTCTGTTGCAGAAGCTGCATCAGCTCCTTCACATCGGCGCGAAGATTCTGCATCAGTTCCCTTTCCCTTCGTCATGGCTTGACTCATGTCAAGGTGCGGCAAAGCTGCACAAGCCAATTTGTTGTCGAGTCGCGAGCTGCAGATGCTGCGACACAAGAAGCTACGAAAGGCAGTGAGGCCATGAGCAAGCGGATCAGCATCAACGAAGAATTATGTACTGGCTGCGGGAATTGTGAGACGGGCTGTGAGCATGGTGCCCTCAAAGTGATCGAAGGAAAGGCGCGTCTTGTGCGCCAAGAATTTTGTGACGGTCTCGGCGCCTGCATCGGCACTTGCCCAACCGGAGCGCTGAGGATTGTTGACACAGAGGCGACTGACGATTCCGCTGTGTGTTCCGCGAATGTGACACAGGCGGGTTCTGCCAATGCACATCCATCGGCGCATCACGCGGCGGGAGGCTGTCCCGGAAGCCGATTGATGACCCTGACGGCGGACGCTTCGGTTGCAACACAGGCCGCGACGACGGATGCTCCTGCACGCGTGATGCAGGCAGAGCTGGGGCAATGGCCGATTCAATTGCACTTGCTGCCGACAAACGCTCCCTTCTTGCGCGGCAAGGAGCTTGTGCTGCTGGCGAGCTGTGCCGCCGTCGCGTCTCCCGATGTACAGTGGCGCTTCATTCGAGGACGCGCAATTGCCATGGCCTGTCCGAAACTTGATCGAACCGAGGGGTATGTGGAAAAACTGGCTGCCATGATGGCGGGTAGCGGTATCACGAAAGTGATTGTAGTACGCATGCAAGTGCCCTGTTGTGGCGGCTTGAGCTACATGGCGCTTAAGGCCAGAGAGCTCTCCGGAACCAGTCTTCCTTTGGAGGAAGCCGTGATTGCACTGGATGGCAGTCTAGTCGGGCAAGGTCCACTTCACTAGAGTGGCCCAGAGCTGTCAATTCCATTGGCAGATCGTAGTTTGCAACACACGTGAAGGCAAATGCAGATGAGAATGATGATTCTGCGATCGTCGGCGAAGTGCCTTTTCGGCTGTGTCACTGCAATGCTGGTGGTCTTTGGCGCACAGGCAAGGGGCGCGGAATCTGAACCAAACGGGGAGCAGGCCATGGCGACTCCGGGACAGGTGATCTACTTCTCCCACGGCGGTGGTCCGCTGCCGCTGCTAAGTGATACATCGCATGCAGCGATGGTGGAATTCATGAGCGGCCTGAGCCAGCGCCTTCGCCGGCCAGATCACATACTCGTCATCAGCGCACACTGGGAAGAATCAGTTGCAACACTACTTGGCGCAAAGCAGCCCTCCATGTTCTACGACTACTACGGCTTTCCCCCGGAGAGCTACCAGCTGCAGTATCCTGCTCTTGGTGATACAACCCTGGCAGCGCGTGCGCTGGAGCTATTGCAGGAGGCGGGAATTCCCGCCAGCATCAATGAGGAGCGCGGGTATGATCACGGGCTGTATGCGCCTCTGTTGATGACTTACCCCGAAGCGGATATCCCCTCGACCCAACTTTCGCTGCTGCGTGGACTGGATCCGCAGGCACATCTGGAGTTGGGCAAGGCCCTGCGACCCTTGCTGCAGGAGAATGTGTTGATCATCGGCTCCGGCTTCTCCTTTCACAACATGCGCGCTTTCCGTTTTGAGGGAGGGCGCGAACCCGATGCGGAGAATGATGCTTTTCAGAACTGGCTTATAGAGGCCTGCACGGATGCGTCCGAGGAGTCGAAGCGTTTCCAGCGGCTGCTGTACTGGGAGGACGCCCCCGGCGCCCGTTATTGCCATCCTCGCGAGGAACACCTACTGCCCTTGCATGTGTGTGTTGGCCTGGCCGGTAACAATCCCGCCGAGATTGTCTTTGACGACTACATTTTGGGTAAGCGTGCCCTCGCCTTCCTCTGGCAATAATCTGAGTGTGCGGGAAGTGAAATGTGACACAAAACAATCAGGGCATGAGCGCCGTACTGATCGAGCGTGATTCGTGGTTGTGCATTTGAGACGCGGATCTTGGCATGTCTGTACAATACGCCCTCGCATTCCTTATACAGGAAATATCAATACATGACATCCTGACCTTGTTGCTGTGACACACGGATGTGATATTGCATGCACTCAGGGGAGGATCTGGACGTGATACGTTTTGAACGAGATGGACGCCTTGCGGTTATTGTCATAACGGGAACACCCGGACCGGATGATGTACTCGCTGCCTTGCTTGAGTTGTTGGAGGATCCACGTCACACGCCGGGCATGATCGAGCTCTGGGATTACCGCGAATCCAGCCTGGTCAACTTCAACAGCGATAGCCTCAAGATTCTGGCCACCAAGGTTGGCCCCTACTTGGAAAGAGCAGCCGCGCGAGTCGCTCTGGTCGCCGGTAGTGATGTGGATTTCGGCGTACTGCGCATGTGGGAGGTCTATGCCGAGGACGGAGCGCCGCGCACTCGTCGTGTCTTTCGGACAATGGACGAAGCGTATGCTTGGTTGATCGAGGAAGAATAGACTGAGACAAAGTGGCCTTTGAGGTCCTCGAGATAGAACCAGCATCGCCTGCTGATCCCGGTTGCCTCGATTACCTTTTCCCTGATTGAGTGAATCCAACGGGGAGTCTGCTACGAAAGTGATGTATCACAAACTACCACGAAGTATCTGGGCACTGGGAGTTGTCTCCCTGCTGATGGACGTCAGTTCGGAGCTGGTGCACAGTCTGCTACCCGTTCTGATGACCTCGGTACTGGGGGCTTCGATGCTCAGCATCGGTCTTATTGAAGGCTTCGCCGAGGGAATTGCCGCCATCACCAAAGTGTTTTCCGGCGCACTGAGTGACTATTTTCGCCGCCGCAAATTTCTGGCCGTGTTGGGATACGGCCTGGCGGCGCTGACGAAGCCGGTTTTTCCACTGGCAAGCAGCCTGGGCTGGGTCTTTGCTGCGCGTTTCACCGACCGCATCGGCAAAGGCATTCGCGGTGCTCCCCGTGATGCACTGGTGGCGGATATTGCGCCCCCCGAATTGCGCGGAGCCGCCTACGGACTGCGCCAGAGCCTGGACTCTGTGGGAGCCTTTCTTGGACCCTTGCTGGCCATCGCCGGCATGATTCTGTTGGCGCAGAACCTGCGCGCCGTGCTCTGGTTGGCTGTGTTACCGGCGTTTCTGGCCGTCTTCATGCTGCTTGTTGCGGTCAAGGAGCCTGATCGGAAGTGTGATACACAGACAGCGCGCCGAGCATTGAATCTGCGAACGGCACGCAGCCTTCCTGCTTCCTATTGGTTTGTGGTGCTATTAGGCGGAGTCTTTTCGCTGGCTCGTTTCAGCGAGGCCTTTCTGATTCTGCGGGCGCAGGAGGTGGGGCTCTCTATTTCTCTGGTTCCGCTGGTGATGATTGTCATGAACCTGGTGTACTCTGCGCTGGCGTATCCAGCCGGAATTGCCTCAGACCGTTTGCCGGCCCGCCCCTTGCTGGCCGTCGGTCTGGTTGTGCTCGTGCTTGCCGATCTGACGCTGGCTATCGCGGATACCTACACAGTCGTCATGGGCGGTGTAGCCCTTTGGGGCCTGCACTTGGCGTTGACACAGGGACTGCTGTCCAAGCTGGTCGCCGACAGCGCACCGAGCGAGCTGCGCGGCACCGCCTTTGGTGTGTTTCATTTGATCAGCGGACTGATGCTGATTCTGGCGAGTGTGCTGGCGGGATTCCTCTGGAAGACGCAGGGGGCGGCTGCCACCTTCTACGCGGGTGCTCTTTTTGCAGGTATCGCTACTCTGGGGCTGTTGTGTGCTGCTCGCCGTGTCACGCAGGATCGCTAGACCTATCGGAGGGTTAGAGTTCATGTCGAACACAGTAACCGCCATTGGATCCGGCATCGCAGATCGCATCAGGCTTATTTCGCTGCGTACTTTTGTGGGCTTATTGGTGCTAAGCGCGCTGCTGGCCGTTTACTACGTGTTGGTAGGCAATTTCGGCGAGTTTGAGGGCAAAGTCCTGGCGACGAATGGCATCATCATACTGGCCAGTCTCTGCTTTCTCTGTGCCAGCGTGTACGTGCGCAAACATGGGAACCGGGCGGTCAGCGCGTTCGGCATGTCATTGGCGCTAGTAGCGGCCGTGCTTGGCATTGGTGGCCTTTGGATGGAGCATTTCAATGACTCCTATTGGAAGTGGGTTCTTGTCGTGTCCGTTTGGGCCGCCATCTTCGCCCACTGTTTCGTGTTACAATCGGTGCAGCTGCCTTTCAGATTAAGACACTTGCTCACTTTGATGTGGACCAATGACCTTCTGTTTGCTGCGCATACTTCCCTGATTGTTCTTTTTGAGTACGAAAAGAAGACGTCCTTGAAGATTCTTGTGATACAAGGGATACTGGCTGGGCTGTTGACCCTGCTGATTCCATTGCTGGGTTTGTATCACTGGAGACGAAGCCCTGCCGACGGCTCGCCGACAGACTTACAATTGCATAAGCTGCGCGACGATATCTATGTAGATCGTGCTGGAGGGCGCTATCGCGTGGAGGCTTTGCCTGCCGACAACAAACAGCCGGGACAAGCATGAGCCAAGGCAAACACACAAGTTTGGGCCTTGCCCTTGGTGGTGGCGGTGTTCGCGGTCTGGCGCACATCCCCGTTCTGGAGGCGCTTGACGAATTGAACCTGCGCCCTGCCATCGTCAGTGGAACCAGCATGGGAGCCATTGTTGGCGCCCTCTACGCTTCCGGTTATCGTGGGCGCGAGATCCGGCAGCTTGTTGAGGAGCATCGTATCACGCGGGACGATGGGCTGAAGGATCTGCTGGCGAAGAAGTCCACGCTGCTGAAATGGGTCAGTGCCATTCATGTGGCCTGGACGGGCAGCGGCCTACTGCGCGCCGACGGGTTCCTGCACTACTTGATTCAACGAATGGGCGTGACACAGTTCGAGGACCTGCAGATTCCCCTGCGTGTGACAGCTACCGATTTTTATACGGGGGAGTGCGTCGTCTTTGATCAGGGACCTCTGCGGCCTGCCCTGGAGGCGAGCATGGCCATTCCCGGCATTTTTGTTCCGGTGGAACACGAGGGGCGTGTGCTGGTGGACGGCGGTATCAGTAATAATCTGCCCTATGATCTGCTCAAGGAGTGTTCCCACACCATAGCGGTGGATGTATCACCAAGCAGAGGAAGTGCGGATAGCCAGGCCCCCAACATGATCGATGCCACGCTGGGCATGTTTGATTTGCTGGTGGAGCATCTGACGAAGATCAAGCTGGAATCTGCACCTCCTGATGTGTATTTTCACCCGCGACTGGCTGGCGTGCGTGTGCTAGAGTTTGACAAAGCGGATCATGTGATACAGCAAACGTTAGTCTGTCTGTACAGACTGAAGCAATCGCTTCAGACGCTTCCCCTAAGTACCGAATAGCATTTGGCCAATGGCGGTAATCCACTTATCTCGAGGCATCCATGTCAACGCCCGAACCGAACCCCTTCAGTCGCAAGCGTCTCTCCGTCGAGCTGCTGCAAGAGTGGCAGAACCTGCTGGATCGTGCGGCTGAGATCCTAGCCGTTCCTGCGGGTCTGATTACTCGTGTGGACGGCAGCACCATCGAGATTCTACTTTCCAGTCATACGGAGGGGAATCCTTATCCGGTAGACGTGGTGGAGCCTTATCCCAATTCGGGTTGGTTCTGTGAGCATACGCTGAAAAGTCGCGCGTTGAATCTTATTCCGGATGCAGAGCACGATCCGAATTGGCATAACAATTCGGCCGTCACCAATCTGAGCATGGTTTCCTACGCGGGTATGCCCATCAACCTGCCCGGTGGTGGACAGTTTGGCACCGTCTGCTTTTTAGACAACAAGGCCAATGCACACAACGAGATTCACATCCACCTGATTCAGCAGGTAAAGCGTATAATCGAGCTTACGCTTCGCGTACTTTGGGACAAAGAAGAACTGGAACGCCGCGATCGGGTACTCTGCGGGCTCAGTCGTATCTACCCCATCTGCTGCTACTGCAAGAAGGTGTGCGATCCTGAAGGCCGTTGGCTACCGGTGGAAGTCGTTGTGGAAAGACTGTCCGGCGCGCATGCTTCCCATGGCATCTGTCCCGAGTGCTACGAGCGCGAAGCAGGACATCTTGGTATTAGCTGATCTGGAGTTCGTCTGCCATTCGAAATCCAATCATTTGCTCCTTTGACTTCAAGCTAACAGGTGCCCGGGCCGCTTAGCGGCTATCGATATGTGCTTGACCGAAGACGAGCAAGTTTTTCTGATACACAGCAAAAGTGTCTTTCTCGGCTTTGATGATCTGCTCCAGGGATGTCGTACGGAGTAACCTGAAAGCGTTTTTGCTTTGCGATCCCGCCGTTTCTTTCCTACCGTTGTTGCCGTTGGCCATGCCCGTGATTCCTTCATGAATCCATGCCCGACCCATGAACCCAAGCCCTGATTCGTTTGCCCTCTCCCCCTACGAATGGATGGTTGCTGGCCATGTGTGACAAGCCCTGCTATGAGGATCTGGAACTCCGTGTCCGGGAGCTGGAAGCGGCCGAGGATGAGCTGCGCCAGGTTCGTGCTCAACTTCAAGACGAAATCAATTGGCGTCGCATGTTGGTGGAGGAGTCCATTGACAGCATCGTCGTGCTGAACATTGATGGATTTGTGCACGAGGCAAACCGTCAGTTTGCTGAGATGCTGGGCTACTCACTGGAAGAAGTGAAGCGCTTGCATGTGATGGATTGGGAGGCCAAGCATTCAGGTGAAGTCGTAGCCGGGCTGATTCGCGAGGTAGACGAAAAGGGGCATCGTTTTCTGACAATGCATCGCCGCAAGGATGGCCGCCTGATTGATGTAGAGCTCAGCAACAGCGGGACCACCTACCAGGGGCAGAAATTCGTCTTCTGCATTTGTCGTGATGTCACCGAAGCCAAACACGCCTCTGAAGAGCGCGAGGCCCTACTGCACCAGTTGCAGGAGGCGGCCGCCGAGATCACGGCCTTGCGCGGAATTCTGCCTGTCTGCTCTTTCTGCAAGCGCGTGCGCGACGACAAGGGTTATTGGGAAAAGGTAGAGGTCTACCTCAGCCGCAGCACCATGGCTGACATCAGCCACAGCATCTGCCCCGATTGTTTGCGCGAGCATTATCCTGAATGGAAGCATACGCTTGAGGACTGAGGGGTCTGACACGTGTCAGAGCAGTGTCTGACCCCCATCTGACCCCCGTCTGGCACCTCGTGTACGGCGGACGAGACGAAATCATCGAGGAATTGTGGCCGATGAGTACCTGCGACAACTGCCCTTTACGAAAGCGTTACGAAAACTCACCACGCTCTCTGCTGGGCCGCTTCTGGCGCTGGCACATCAATTTTTGCCCGGGCTGGAAGAAACACTTGGCCGAGCAGAGTCCTGAAGCACGGGCAGAGTTGGAGCGACGCTATCAGTTAAGGGGCTGCCGCACGGCATAACTCTATGCCCATTTATGCGCGAAGGGCAAGAATTCTCCTTGACGGGTTAGGCTCTCAATCCGATACTGGCGACAGTGCGAGGAGCACAACCGTACTGCTACCCATTATGTATCACATGGAATCCGACACACAGCGGGAGCCACCATGAATCACAGATGTATCACGATCCTTTGTCTTTGCCTGCTCGGTGCAATGGGCCTGCGCGGTCTGCCAGCTCGGGACGAAGTGCTGGCCTGGGGGAGTTCGCGCATCCTGCCTCGCGCCGAGCTGCAAAACCTGAACAAGCTTGGCTGTCGCTATGGCATGCACTTCGGAGTAAACACAGAAGGCGAGCTGCTACACTGGGGATACACCCCCGAGCACCTGGTCACGCTCCCCGAGATCCCGCTACCCGTGCTGGATATTGCCATCGGCTACTCTTATGCGGTGCTGTTGTTGGAAGGGGGCAGTCTTTTGGCCATTGGCGAAAACGAATATGGCCAGTGCGATCTGCCGCAATCCAATACTGGCTTCCTGGCGGTTGACTGCTGGAGCAATACTTGCATCGCACTGCGCGAGGATGGCAGCATCGTAGTCTGGGGTGAGGCACCTAACGGTATGGCTACCGTTCCACAACCCAATTCCGGTTTCGTCGAAATCGCCATCGGCGATTATGGCTGGATCGCCTTGCGAGATGACGGAAGCGTTGTAGCTCCCGGTGTAGAGCAAATGCTGTCTCCCTGGATTGCTGCAGCCCCGTTTGCCCACATTGACCTGGCCTTCCGGGACTACATCGGATTGACGCCTGCTGGACGAGTGTATGCTATGAACCTCTGGACAGGCGATTACTTGTTCTCGAACCAAGATGAGATCTACACGAAGATCGCAGCTGCACGCTGGCACGGATATGCATTACGCTCAAATGGGGATGTATTCGAAGTGGACGACTACTTCGGCGGCAATCACACTCCCCTGGCCGAGGGTGTGGTTCAGATCGCTGCAGAGTACCTCGATGGGTACGACAGGTGCATCGGTTTGAACAACAGCGGCGAGCTGGTCTTGATCAGTCTTGCGAACTCAACCTACGGCGAGGGTTTTCCCTACGATCAGGAGCTGGATGTCAGCGCTCTGTTTGCCGGGAGCATGCCCCTGGGAGCTGTGCTTGACGATGGACGCGTGCGACAATGGTTCACACACCTTTTCAGTGACGCGTTTTCCCCCGATTCTGAATCTGGTGTTGCGAACGTGTGGAGCAACTACGCTCATGCCTTTGCCCTACGAGAGGATGGCTCGCTTGATGGTTGGGGCATTGATCTTCCTGAGCTGTACCAGATACCCGAACCTAATAGTGGATTTGTCGAAGTCGCTGCCGGACTTGGCTACGGGCTTGGCCTGCGCGAAGATGGGTCGATCTGCACTTGGGGAATGGAGAGTCTGGGCGAACTACCCCTTCCCGAGCCCAACGCGGACTTCATCAAGGTATTGGCCAACGGCAACATCCGGCTGGCGATGAGAAGCGACGGCAGCATTGTGCAGTGGGGCGACGCCGATAGCCTGCTTGGCGAAGCGCCTGCGAGCAGCGGTTACCTGGATTTCGCCCTCGGCTGGGATCACGCGCTGGCGCTGCGCGCCGACGGCGGTATTGATGGTTGGGGCGACAACAGCGCCGGACAGTTGGACGCACCTACTGGCGAGACCTATGTAGCGCTGACGGCCGGGCTGCAGTTCAGCGCGGGTCTGCTGGAGGAGGGCCGCATCCTCGCATGGGGTGAAAACAGTCTTGGCCAGTGCACGATTCCCGAGCCCAACACGGGCTGGCACAGCCTGGCTGCTGGCAATAACTACATCATTGCTCTGCGCGATGAGGACGCGGTCGGTGTCGCATCGCCTGGCCGTGACACATCGCATCCCGGTAGCCACGAGCTCTGCGAACTCTATCCGAATCCCTTCAATCCAACAACACAGCTGCGATTCGCTCTGAAGAGCGCGGCCGAGGTGACGCTGGCGGTTTTCGATCTGCAGGGCGCCTGCGTGTTGCGTCGCGAGTTGGGTCACCTGCCGGCCGGCGAGCACCGCGCCACCTGGAATGGCTGCAACGGGCACGGACGCAACGTCGCATCGGGCTATTACCTGCTGCAGTTATCCACATCAGACGGCTTGACCATGCAGAAGAAGGGACTGCTTCTTCGCTAGAGTAACACACTGATATTAAATGAAATACTGGATGTTTGAACCTGATACGGATCTGACCCGGATCTGACCCGGGTCTGACCCGGGTCTGGCACCTCGAGCTCGATTCCGTCCATCCTCCCTGACAGCGTCCCATTCCAGTTGCCCACCCAAAAGGTCGATACTTTCCGTGGACAACTGCAACTGGAGTAGAGGATGCTCATCACGCACCACATCCACTTCGTCGAGGGAGCCAGGATCTCGCTGCGCATCGACTTTCGTTTCGATCAGCCCCGTGAGGTCAAACCCTGCATGCTGCCCATCGAAGAATGCTATGCCGCCGTGGATTTCGCCCGCGCCGAGAACCATATGATGCTGCGCGAGTGCCCTAGTCTTTTCGACGCTGGCGGACGGCTGTACCTAGAATGCGAGCTGAAGCGCGGCGATCTGTGCTCCCTCGAGCTGGCACCGGACATATACCTCGAGGAGGCGGAGACGCGTTCCGGCGACCTGTTACAGCATCGCGAAGGAGAGGGCGTCAGCGTCTATTGGTTCGTTGCCGGCAGTGACGGAAAGGCCTGGATCACAGGCCGCGCAGTGCGTCAGTGGCATGCAGCCAGCGGCCTCTTGTAACACAAACACTCACTTCAGAATCCGCTTTCCTGCCTTGCATCAACCCCAAGGATTCACTCTCTTGCCGATGGAAGCTGCCCGAAGCGATCGGCGTGTGATCCAACGGTGTTTCGCATCGCACGGGCCTTTCACCCGCAACCGCAATTGAGGTACCAGAATGAAGACACCGCTGGCCCTGATACTGGCGCTGCCGTTTGTGGCCCTTTCCGCCGAGCGCAGTGTGACACCCGAACTGCTAGCCCGCACAGCCGAGTGGCAGAGTCGCTATCCGGACTCCGCTCCGCACTGGCTGACCCCCGATGAGCTGGGGCGCATGGACGAGATCGGTCGTGACTTCACTCCTACTACGCCACCGCCCGGAGACCTGCGCGCTGTCGCTGAGTTTGATCCGATGGAGAGCGTACTGGTGCGCTATCCCTTCGGCATTCCCGTGACCTTGATCCGCCTGATGAGCCAGCACAGCCGTGTTACAACTATTGTCTCCGGAAGCAGCCAGGAGAGCACCGTACGCAGCCTTTACACCGCACAGTCGGTCAACCTGGCCAATTGCGATTTCCTCTACGCTTCCAGCAACTCCTGGTGGACGCGCGATTATGGCCCCTGGTTTGTCTGCATGAGCGATAGCGCGCTGGCTGTGGTGGACTTTCCTTACAACCGTCCGCGCCCTGCCGATGACGAGATTCCGATCGAGGTGGGCGACATGTACAATCTGCCTGTCTTTGGCATGGATCTGTCTCACACCGGCGGCAATTATATGGTCAATGGTTGTGGCCAGGCGGCGTCCAGCGACCTGGTGCTGGAGGAGAACCCCGGCTTGACGGCGGCCGAAGTCGACACGCTAATGGCCCACTTCCTGGGTGTCGAAGAGTATTACAAACTGCCCGACCCCAACAATACCTACATCGATCACATTGACTGCTGGGGCAAGTTCCTGGCACCGGACAAGGTGCTCATCCGTCAGGTGCCAACGTCTCACGCGCAGTATGACGAGATCGAAGAGACCGCCGATTGGTTTGTGACACACAACTGCAGCTGGGGCTATCCCTGGCGTGTGTATCGCGTGCAGACACCTTCCAATCAGCCCTACACCAACAGTCTGATCTTAGGGCAGCATGTTTATGTGCCCATCATGAGCAGCAGCTACGACAATGCTGCTCTGGCGGTATATGAAACGGCGCTGCCCGGCTACACCGTGCACGGCATCCTGTCGGAGGGCGCCGGCGGGGGCTGGGAGAGCACCGACGCTCTGCATTGCCGAACGCGCGGAATCGCCGATCGCGAAATGCTGCGCATCGCACACCAGCCTTTGTTTGGTGAGCAGGCGGGAAATCCTGTGATACAGGCGGAGGTTCACTCGCTGGGGAATCACACCCTGATCTCCGACAGCGTTTACGTTGGCTGGCGCCTGGACGGCGGCAGTTGGCAGCAGACCCAGATGCAAGCCCAACCTGGTCACCTGTGGACGGCGACCCTGCCTGCGAACGGCGGCACTCTGGAGTACTATCTGCGTGCGGTTGACGAAAGTGGTCGCAGTGTATCACATCCCATTGGCTGCGCGGCCCTAGATCCTCACACTTGCACTCTGCTGCCTTCTGGTCTGACGGCGCCGGAATTGCAACTTGGCGTCCAAGGTATCACGCTAACCCTCTCCTGGACTTCCGTTGCCGGTGCGGATCATTATATCGTCGAGTCTTCGTCGGCGCCCTATACTGGCTTTAGCGAGCTGGCCACAACCCGTGATACATTGCTGGAGATCGAGCGTGGCACGGGGGCGGAGGCCATCTATTACCGTGTGCGTGCTGCAGAGTAGGAGGCGCGGCCTTTTCGATCAGTGATACAAAGCGCGAGCCAATACAGGCAAATGCTTTGTCTTTGTACATTATTGTCGCGGACACAGGGATGGCAGATTTGCCCCCGGCCGGTAGGTCCGGCTGCCGCGGAGTCTTTGGAGGTGGAGTATGCGTTTGTTGACAGCACTGCTGCTGTTGATGTTGGTCCTGCCCCTCAGGGCCGATGATGTGACAGATTGGGTCGACGACGGTTTGAAGGCTTACAAGGCCGGAAATTTCAGCGAAGCGGCTCAGTCCCTGGAGTACGCGGCACAATTGATTCGCCAGCAGAAGGGCGAAGCGTTTACGGCCGTCTTTCCCAAGGCTCCCGCGGGATGGACGCAGCTGGATGCTGAAGGCACGGCGGTCGCTTCCAGTTTGCTGGGCGGAGCCACCGGCGCCACTACTAGCTACGAGCGCGAAAGCGAAGGCATCTACGATAACGTCAACATCAGCATCACAACCGACAGTCCCATGTTGAGCATGGTGAGCATGGCCTTTGCCAATCCCATGTTCATGTCGGGCGATGGCCAGAGGATGATCAAGATCAACGGCCAGAAAGCGCTGCTGGAGTACGATGCCGAAGACCGCAGCGGCAGCATCCAGATTGTGCTCAACCAGAATGTGCTGGTCTCCGTTGACGGCAACGGCGTCAGCGAAGACGAGCTCCGCAGCTTCGCACAAGGCATCGATTTTGACAAAGTGAGCGAGATCGCTCAGTGAAACCTGATCGCATTGCGCGTTTGCAACGATTTTTGGGCGGGTTGGTGGAGGATCACCTTCACCAGCCCGATGCCATGTCACCCGGGCAGCTGGCCCGTCAATACGCGCATCCGCGCGATCGCGAACTGGTTGCCTTTCTTGTGGCCATGCTCCAATTCGGCCCCGAAGAGGAGCGCCGCGGCTGGATCAAACTCCTGCTTGGACGTCTGGGCAAACAGCCCGCCCGCACGCTGTCCCGCCTGAGCCAGCAGATGTTGCAGGAGCTCTGCCAGGACATGCAGTTCAGTTTCATTCCGCCAGAGGGCGTGTATTTGTGGTTGCACGCTCTGCGGGTAAGCCTGAAGCGCAGCAATACCCTGGAAGAGCTCTTCAGCGAAGGTCAGGCGCCCGGACGACGTTATCTGGAGTGTTGCGACCGCTTCATGAAGCAACTGCAGCGCAGCGTCAGCGAGGAAGAACGCCGCGAATGCCGTGCTGCCCATTTGCTTCCGCGACCCGCCAAGGGTAGCTCCGTGATGCGCCTGCATCTGTTTCTGCGCACGGTGGTTCGTCCCGATGACGAGCTGGATTTGGGGCTCTGGCAATGTCTGCGCCCCACTGAACTACTGCTGCCGCTCGATGGCGAACGGTTACAACTCCTTCACTGGCTGAAGCTGGTGACCCGCGAGCTCCCGGATCGCGGTGCCGTTATTGAGGCGACACGCTCTCTGGCGCTGCTGCGCGAAGACGACCCCGTGTACTACAGTCACGCACTACAGCGCATGTTACGTCTTGGCTGGCAGGCAGAGGAGTTGCGCAATCACTTCCGACGCGCCTGAGTTTGCCTCTCATTGTGAAAAGCCTATCTTTCTCGACTGCTCGCGCCGGTCTTCTACATTTGAAGATGCTGTGCTGCGGAGGCACAAGAGGTGAATCATGCACTTGCCAGCGAATCCCCGTGACGCCGATTGGCGGCCAGCCATAGACTTCCTCCAGCCTGGAAAACGGCTCTTGCTTTGCACGCATCTGAATCCGGACGGCGACGCTCTGGGATCGCTTGCGGCGATGGCGCGTCTGCTGAAGAAGCGTGGCTGCGACGTCCACATTGTCAGCCAGGGGCCGGTACCGGACGTTTACACTTTCCTCTTCGAGGATCTGGATTGCCCCACGTGCTGGCAACCCGAATCGGCCACACTGCCGGACTCGCTGGATGGCTGTCTTGTGCTCGATGTGTCCACTATGCATCGCACGGGTGGTGTACGCCAGAGGCTCGAAGAAAGCGGCTTGCCGCTGCTGGTGATCGATCATCACCTTTCCAACGACATCGGCCAGGGATTGCTTTACACATTTCCGCAAATCGGATCTACAGGCGAAGTCCTGTGGGAGCTGTTGCGGGCGATGGAGATGAAGCCTGACAAGGCCAGTGCCGAAGCGCTTTACGTTTCCATCAGCACCGACACCGGCGGATTCAGTTTTCCTGCAACCCGAGCCGAAACGCTGGAAATGGCTGCAGAACTGGTGCGGCTGGGCGTCGTTCCCGCGCGCCTGCACGAGCTGGTCAATCAGCGCTATCCGCTAGCACGCTTCAAACTAATGGGCCGCTATCTGGAATCCATGCAAAGCCACGCGGACGGCGAACTGCTGGTCTTTCGGATCACGCAGGAGATGCTGGCGGAAACAGGGGCCACGCGCCAACTAAGCGAAGGCTTCGTCAACATGGGCCTGAGTGTCCAAGGATGTCGGATGACCCTGACCTTTAGCGATGCGGAGCAGGGGGGAACCAAGTTGAACTTCCGCTGCAAGGAACCCTACGACGTTAATGCCGTTGCAGGTCTCTTCGGTGGGGGTGGGCACCGCTTTGCCGCCGGTGCAAGTCTGGAAAAAGCACGCGCCGATGTAGAAAGCGCTGTGCTGGAAGCGACACTGAATCACATTCGTGATACACGACAGCTACTGACGCTGCGTGAGGAAGGTGAAGAAGCATGAGTTTGCTGGAACGGATCCAGGGCCCCGGCGACCTGAAACTGTTGCCCGAAGAGGACCTGCCCCAGCTTTGTCGAGAGCTGCGCAACGAGGTGATACGCGTTATCACTAGCTCCGGTGGCCATCTGGCTGCCAGCCTGGGTGTGGTTGAACTCACCGTTGCCCTGCATCGCGTGTTCGATAGCCCTCGCGACAAGATGATTTGGGATGTCGGTCATCAGGGCTATATCCATAAGCTGTTGACGGGGCGCCAGAGCGAGTTCGAAACCGTGCGCCAGTTTGGCGGGCTTTCCGGCTTTCTCAAACGGGAAGAATCGGAGCACGATGCTTTTGGCGCAGGTCACGCGTCCACTTCCATCTCGGCCGCACTAGGTTTTGCCTACGCAGCCAAGCGGCGCAAAGAGCGGCGTGAGACAATTGCCATCATCGGCGATGGCAGTCTGACGGGCGGCCTGGCTTTTGAGGGTTTGAATCACGGCGGAGCCAGCGGACTGGATTTGCTCGTGATCCTCAACGACAACCAGATGTCCATTAGTCCCAATGTGGGCGCGCTGTCACACTACTTTACCGAAGTCAACCTGCATCCCTTTGTTAATCGCTTGCGCGACCAAGTATGGGAAGCCACCGGCAAGCTGGGCGGACGCAACAAGGACCGCAGCCGCGAGCTGGCGCGTCGCATGTTCGAGAGTCTGAGCTCTCTGGTGCTGCCGGGCATTTTCTTCAACGAACTTGGCTATCGGTATTTCGGTCCGATCGACGGCCACGATCTGAGCGCCATGACTCACACTCTTGAGCGCCTGCACAAAATCCGCGGTCCGCGCCTGCTGCATGTCGTCACCAAGAAGGGCAAGGGGCTGCCCATCGCGGAGCGCAATCCCGTGAAGTATCACGGCATTGGCGGCAACCTGCGGGAGACAGCACCGCAGGATATGCTGGAAACCGAGCAGCCCAAAGCGCCCAGTTACAACAATCTGCTACCCGTGATTCTGGAAGAATTGTTGCCCAAGCATGAGGGGCTCTTTGCCATTACCGCTGCCATGGCCGAAGGGACGGGGCTGGCGCCGCTGGCGGCCGCGCATCCTGAGCGAGTTGTGGATGTGGGCATCGCCGAGGGGCACGCCGTCACCTTCGCCGCGGGCGCTGCTGCGGCCGGGCAGCTTCCGGTTGTCGCCGTCTATTCCACGTTCATGCAACGCGCAGTGGACAATGTGATACACGATGTAGCCTTGCAGAAGCTGCCGGTGATTTTTGCGCTGGACCGTGCCGGTCTGGTGGGTGCGGATGGCCCGACGCATCACGGCAATTTCGACTTGTCCTACATGGGTATGGTGCCCGGTATGGTGGTTACAGCGCCAGCGGATGGCAACGAGTTTCGCGCCCTGTTGCATCTGGCTGTATCACACAGCGGTCCCTTCTGCATCCGCTACCCCAAGGATAACTCCTACGCCTTTGACCCAGCACTACCGGTGGAGCCCATTGCGCTGGGCAGCTGGAAGCGCTTGCGAGTAGGCAATCGCCTGCGATTCCTTGCGGTTGGATCGATGGTACGTGAATGTCTGGATGCCGCCGAGCTGCTGGCCGAGCACAAGGTCGAGGCGGAAGTCATCAACTGCCGTTTTATCAAACCTATGGATCAACAGATACTGGCTGAACTCGCCGCTTGTCCGCTACCGCTGATCACGGTCGAGGAAAACTGTCCGCGAGGTGGATTTGGCGAGGCCCTGCGCGGTGAGCTTGCCTGCCTGGGCCGTACCAGAGGCTTGTATCACATGAGTCTGCCCGATCAGTGGGTGGAACACGGCGGGCGTCGGCTGTTGCTTGATCAGGTTGGTCTGACCGGACAGCGCATCGCCGAGCGCGTGCTTGCCTTGCTGGAGAACTGATGGAAATCCTGCTTGCCAGAGAAATGGGATTCTGTTTTGGTGTTGAGCGCGCCATTTCACTGGTATATCAAGCGCGTGAAGAGGACCCTGAAGGCGAGATCTGTGTGTTGCACGAAATCGTGCATAATAAGCACGTGATACGCGAGCTGGAGCAAAAGAGTATTCGCTGCGTTGAAGCGCTGGACGAGATTCCCTCCGGGCGCATGGTGGTTAGCGCACACGGTGTATCACCTGAAGTCGTACGAACAGCACGCGCCCGCGGCCTGCACGTGCTGGATGCGACCTGCCCGCTTGTAACACGCATTCATCGTATTGTGCGCCAGCTTGCCGAACAGGGCAAACACGTGATTTTGCTGGGAGATGAAGGCCACAGTGAAGTCACCGGAATCGTTGGTCAGGCGCCAGACCAGGTCCTCGTGATACATAGCCCTGATCAGGTTGACACCCTTCCCGCCGAGTGGGAGGACGTCGCATTGCTCTCGCAGACCACCCAGGACAGAGCGCAATTCGCTACAATGGTAGATCGTTTGAAAACGCGGTTTCCGCAGCTTCAGGTCTTCGACACCATTTGCGATGCGACCGCTCGCCGTCAACGCGCCATTCGAGAGCTGGCGCGCTGCTGCCAGGTCATTTTTGTGGTCGGGTCCACGTCGAGCGCAAATGCCAACCGTCTGTGTGACATCGCCCGCGATTGCGGAGCCGATGCGCGCTTGATTGAAAATGCCGATGCACTGCGCGAAGAAGAATTGCAGGGCTTGGCCACAGTAGGTGTCTCCGCCGGTGCGTCCACCCCGGAGGTGCTCATTTCTCATGTCGTCGACAGGCTGATCGGTTTTGGCGGCGTAGTAAGAGAGATTCCAATACAAATAGAAACAAGTGAGGACGAGCATGGAACTGGTCATTAAAAAAGACGCGCTGAACAAGCTGAAGACAGAACTCTATGTAGTGTGTTTGTACAAAGGCGAAGGCCTTCCGGCCGAGTTGGCGGGTCTGGACCAGTATTTCGACGTCGCCCGCGTACTAAAGGCTGGCGATTTCTGTGGCAAGACTTCTGAGCGCTTCATGCTGTATCCCAACGATTCCAAGGCTGGCATTCAGCGTTTGCTGCTGCTTGGTCTGGGCGATCGCGAGCGTTTTGCACTCAAGACCGTAACCACCGCCTTCGGTGGCTTAAGTATCTGGCTGAAGAACCAGCACTACAAGGCTGTTGCAATCGAAATGCCTGAGCTGGATGAGCAGGGCCCCGAGGCCGTCTCCGTAGCCGTGACCATGGCCCGCAGCCTGCGCACTGGCAACTGGGAGTTTGAACACTATCGCAGCAAGCCGAAGACCAGCTCGCTGAAGACCATCGTTGTTCGCGCCGGCGAGAAACCCGCCAAGGAGCTCGTCGCAGCTCTCAAGCGCGGTGACACCATTGGCCGCGGTGTGAACGTAGCCCGCGATCTGGGCACCCATCCCGGCAACACCGCCACTCCCGAGTATCTGGCCAAGACGGCGCTCTCCTTTGCCAGCGGCAAGACTAGCAAGATCAAGGTCAAGGTGATGGGCGAGGCCCAGCTCAAGAAGATGGGCGCCGGCGGCATTCTGGCCGTGGGGCAGGGCAGCGCACAAGAAAGCAAGCTGATTGCTCTCGAGTACCGTTGCGGCAAGCGCAATGCGCGCAAGCTTGCGGTCATCGGCAAGGGCATCACCTTCGATTCCGGCGGTATCAGCTTGAAGCCGGGCGCCAAGATGGAAGACATGAAGTACGATATGTGCGGCGCCGCCGCCGTGCTCGGCGTCTTTTCGGTGATCAACGAGATCCAGCCCGATGTGGATGTCTTTGGCGTGATTCCGGCTGCCGAAAACCTGCCCGATGGCACCAGCTACAAGCCCGGTGACATTATTGAGCTGCTGTGCGGCAAGAAAGTGGAAATCATCAATACCGATGCCGAAGGCCGTCTGCTGCTGTGCGACGCGCTGACCTACGCCGAGCGCACCTACAAGCCCGATGCCATGATGGATTTCGCCACGCTGACCGGTGCGGTGCTGATTGCCCTGGGGCATGTGATGAGTGCCGTGGTGGGCAACGATCCGGGCATGGTGGAAGCCGTTGTCGAGGCGGGTGCCAGCTCTGGTGATACCTGTTGGCCCTTGCCCATGAGCGAGGAATATCGCGACATGATCAAGTCGCGTATCGCCGACATTTGCAACAGCACCAATGACCGTCAGGCGGGTACTATCACCGCGGGCGCCTTCCTGAACGAGGCCGTCAGCGAGGAAACCCCCTGGGCGCACGTTGACATCGCCGGAACCGCCTGGGTTCCCAAGAAGTCCGGTTATGTGACCGGTGCCACCGGCGTTGGTGTGCACATGGTCTACGACCTGCTGGAGAACTTTGCGGCCAACTTCGCCGAGTAGTTCTTCCGGTTCGCAAACGAGAAACAGTTGCCTGCGGGGTCCGCTTGGACCCCGCGGGGTTTTTAGAACCCTGCATGTACTTGGAAAGCGGCATGAGAAGCCAACAGATTCACACCCGCATCGCTGAACTCAAACTGCAGTACGGCGAAGAGCTCCTGATTCTGGGTCACCATTATCAGAGTGACGATGTGATACAATACGCCGATTTGCGCGGCGACAGTTTTCAACTCGCCCGCGAGGCCGCCGCCAGCAAAGCGCGCTACATCGTTTTTTGCGGTGTGCGCTTCATGGCCGAAAGCGCCCGTGTGCTCGCCCGTGAGGATCAGCTGGTCATTCATCCCGTGCCGGAAGCGGGCTGCCCGATGGCGGACATGGCCGATCGCCCGGCCATCGAGCGAGCCTGGTCCGCGCTGGGCGACGTGCTGGGTGACATGAACGCCGTGACACCGGTAACCTACGTGAATTCCGATGTGGGCACCAAGGCCTTCTGCGGCACGCACGGGGGCGCTGTCTGTACGAGCTCCAACGCGGAGCGTGTGCTGGACTGGGCATTCAGTCGCGGCGAGCGCGTCCTCTTTGCGCCCGATCAGCATCTTGGGCGCAACACGGCCTTCAAGCGCGGCATCAGCGGTGAGGAAGTGGTGGTCTACGATCCTTTCCGGCCTCTGGGAGGAGTGACGCCGGAGCAGATCCAGAGCGCCAGAATCATCCTGTGGCAAGGCCATTGCTGCGTGCACACCTACTTCACGGAAGACATGGTGCGCGAGGCTCGTGCTGCCGAGCCCAAGGCGCTTGTCATTGTACATCCCGAATGTCCCCGCGAGATCGTTGCGCTTTGTGACGATGCCGGCAGCACCAGCTACATCATCGATTATTGCCGCCGCGCGCCTGAAGGAAGCGTGATCTACGTGGGCACCGAAGAGAAGCTGGTGGCACGGTTGAATGCCGAGTTGCCAGATCGCGAAATCCGCCTGCTGGGCAGAAGCTCGATCTGTAACACCATGAGCATGAGTACGCCCCTTGCTCTGTTGGAAGTGCTTGAGGATCTGGGCCAGCGCAACCTGGTGGAAGTCGCCGACGCCGACGCCGCAGGCGCTCGCAGCGCCCTGACGCGCATGCTGGACATCTGCCGGTGATCGATCTGCACCTGCATTCTACCTGCAGCGATGGTCGCCACAGTCCAACTCGACTGGTGGAGCTCTTGCACGCTCGCGGCATTCTTGGTGCTGCACTCACCGACCATGATACTCAGGCGGGCAGCGAGGAATTCTGCCGGGCCGCTCACGCATGCGGCATGTACGCTTTGCCAGGCGTCGAGGTCTCGGCTCGGCTGCGTCCGGTAGAGAAGCGGGCTTCCTCCAATCAACTGCCTGTGTTTTCGGCGGAGGGGGCCGAGGTCCACTTGCTCGTCTACGGCATTCCTGCAGGCGAAGGCGATTTCGATAGGCTGCTGAGCGCCATCCGTCAAGAGCGCGTGCGTCGCTTCGACCGCATGCTTGAGTGTCTGTACGCCGAGGGGGTTGAGGTGGAGCGTGCCCGTTTCAGTGAGCTGCTGGCCACGGGAAGCGCCGGTCGCCCGCATCTGGCCGCCGAGCTGCTCAGGCTGGGAGTTGTCAATAACTTTGCACAGGCATTTCATCGTTATTTGGCCAACGATAAGCCTGCTGGCGTCGCTAAGGAATTACCCGCGGCCGCTGAAGTGGTGCGCATCGCTCACGCCCAGGACGGCCTGGTGGTGCTGGCCCATCCGGGCAAAAGCCTGCCGGACAGTGAGTTTCTGCCAGCTTTGCATTGCGGTGTGGACGGCCTGGAGGCGCGGCATCCCGGGCACAAGGGCGGACAAAGCAAGCTGCTGATGGAGCTTGCAAGGCGTAATAAACTGATCTGGACCGCAGGCAGCGATTATCACGGCGTTCGCGACGATGGAAGTGATTATCATCCGCCTCGATTCAGTCTTCAGGACCTTTCGGACCGCTTCACTCGTCGGTTGCGGCGAGCGTGCCGTCTCTGATCCCAGCTTCAGATTCCTCGGTCGATAACACTTTGTGCTCCGAAATCAGCGTACCATTTAGTACTCTTGTTTGCTTCCCCAGAAGGAAACGTACATATACGGAGAACTGATGTATTACGGGTTGACATTGCTGCTGGGACTGCTGGTTGGAGCTGGATTGAGCGCCGCTGTTGTTGTGGCCTACAATCGCCGCCAGCGCAGTGCAGCTGAAGATATTCTGACTCACGCCAAGCGCGAGGCAGACACCATCCGCAAGCAAGCTCTGATCAGTGCCCGCGAGGAGTGGGCGCAGAAGGAGAATCGCCGCAAGGAGGACCTGCGTCGTCGTGAGAAGAAGCTTCAGCAGCGCGAACAGCAAATTCGCGGTCGCGAGACCGAAATTCGCGCACAGGCTAAGGCCGCGCACGATCTGGAGATGGAAACCAAGCTGCGCCTGAAGGAGCTTGACCATCGCGAAGAGGAGCAGGAGCAGCTCAAGATTGAGCTGAAACAGCGCATCGATGAACAGGTGGATCGCCTGACCAGCATCGCCGGGCTGACCATGGATGAGGCGCGCCGCGAGGTGCTGGAAATCGCCACCGAGCGTTTTGAGCAGGAAGCCGCCGAGCAGGTCGCGGAAATCAAGAACCGCGCACGCGAAACCGCCTCCCGAGAAGCACGCGAGATCATCATCACCGCCATCGAGAAGCAGGCGGCCGATACGGCTGGCGAAGCCACCATCAAAGAGGTGGAGATCCCCAACAATCGCATCAAGGGCATGATCATCGGTCGCGAAGGCCGTAACATCAAGAGCTTTGAGCAAATCACCGGCGCCAAAATGATCGTGGACGAAACGCCGGACACCATCGTGCTCAGCTGCTTCGATCCCGTCAGACGCGAAATTGCGCGCATTGCGCTGGAAGCCCTGATCAAGAGCCGCAACTTCTCACCCAAGACCATTCAGGAGGCAGTTGCCAAGGCCACGCGCCAGGTAGATGGTGTGATGAACGAGGCTGCGGGCAAGGTGCTGCGCGAGCTCAAACTGAACGTGCATCCTGATCTGAAGCGTATGCTGGGCCGCTTGCGCTATCGTACCAGTTACGGTCAGAACGTGCTGGATCACAGCCGCGAAGTGGCGAGCATTGCGGGAGCCATGGCCGCCGAGTTGGGCCTGGATGTCATGCTGGCCAAGCGCGCGGGTTTGCTGCACGACGTTGGCAAGGCCGAGAGCAACGGCAGCGAGCGCAGCCATGTGGCCATTGGTGTCGAAGTCACGAAGCGCGTGCGCGAGCACCCCATCGTCATTAACTCGGTGATGGCGCATCACAACGAAGCGCCGCCCATCGATCCCATCAGCGAACTTGTCACCGCCGCCGACATCATCAGCTCGGCACGTCCCGGCAGCCGCCGCGACAGTGTGGACAGCTACACCAAGCGCGTGGAGAAGCTGGAATCCATCGCCGAGGCTTTTCCCGGCGTGCATCGTGTTTACGCCCTTTATGCTGGCCGCGAAATCCGCATCGTTGCCGAATCAGAGAAAATCAGCGACAGCATGGCTGACGTGCTGTCCAGCGATATTGCTCAGAAGATAAGCCAGGAGATGGAGTTTCCTGGCTCAATCAAGGTTGTCGTGATACGTGAAACGAAGGCTGTAGCTACCGCGGTCTGAGGCAGTTGATAGCCATCCGAGGCGGTTGTTACCAACCCTGGAGGTAGACTATGTTTGAACCCGTCAACCAGGAACGCGCTGTCCCTTGGCAGCCCGGCATGCAGTGCGCTGTGTGTTTGACCGAGAATGATCAGGAAATGTACTACCCCGATTTCAGCATTCCGGAGACCTATTATTGCGAGACTTGTTGGTCGCGCGCTAGGATCCAGGATCAAATGGTAGAGAAGGGTCTGGAGCAGAATCCCGATGTGGAGGCTTGAGAAGCCTGATTCCCACCTGCTGCGATCCTATCTTGTCTGAACACGCTACCGGCCCACCCGCAAGGGGGGCCGGTTTGTATTGAGTGCTACTCTCCGTTTTGCAATAGGAGGACTTGTGAAAAAGGTCGCTGGAATTCTCACCGGCTGCGGTGTATATGACGGCTCCGAGATTCAGGAAGTCGTTTGCACGCTGCTTGCACTTGCGCGAAACGAGATTGCGGTGGAATGGTTTGCGCCCGATGAGGCGCAGCGCGATGTGGTGGATCACACAGGCAGAGAGGCGGCTCAGGAGGGACGCAACCAGATGCGTGAGGCGGCCCGCATTGTGCGCGGTGCCATTCGTCCCTTGAGTGAGCTCACACCGGCAGATTTCCAGGGTTTGATCTTCCCGGGCGGTTTTGGTGTGGCTAAAAATCTGTGTTCCTTCGCCTACGACGGACAAGCCATGAGTGTGCATCCGCAGGTGGAAGCGGCGGTGTTGAGTATGCATCGACAGCATGGATGCCTGGGCTTCATTTGCATTGCACCGGTTATCGCTGCGCATGTATTGGGAAAGGCGGGTCGCTATCCGCTAGTCACCTTGGGTGACAATGCGGAGTTGGCAGGCATGGTTGAGGGCTGGGGAGCCACCCATCAGAATTGCGCCGCCGATGAAATCTGCGTCGACAAGGGCAACCGGCTGGTCACGGTTTCCGCCTGGAACAGCGCGGTGTCTCCCTTGCAAGTAGAGCGCGGCATTCACCACTTGGTGGAGCGCCTGGCAACGATGATGTGAACCTGTGTTACATTGATGTTGACGTGATACAACTTTGGGCAAGATGGACAGGGGGAAGAGATGGAGAGACTCGACAGGGTCGTGACCGTAATCCTCGGCGGTGGACAGGGCTCGCGCCTGATGCCACTGACGCGTCGCCGCAGCAAGCCAGCGGTTTCCTTCGGCGGCAAGTACCGCTTGGTGGATATTCCCCTTTCCAATTGCATTCACGCGGGCCTGACCAAGGTCTATGTGTTGACGCAGTTCAATAGCTATTCGCTGAACCGCCACATCCACAACAGCTACTACATGCGCGATTTCCGCGACAGTTTCGTCGAGGTCTTCGCGGCAGAGCAGACGCCGGACAACGCCAACTGGTTCCAGGGCACGGCGGACGCGGTGCGCCAGGTGCTGCCGCATCTGCGCGCGTACAATCCGACACACGTGCTGATCCTATCCGGTGACCAGCTCTACACCATGG
Source organism: Candidatus Delongbacteria bacterium (assembly GCA_963663545.1). Taxonomy (GTDB): domain Bacteria; phylum CAIWAD01; class CAIWAD01; order CAIWAD01; family CAIWAD01. Next base: position 454,131 of record OY760505.1, on the reverse strand, counting down.
ATCTAGGCGAACTCGTGCTGTCACACATCCGCTGTGAGTGCCCGGTGACCGTGGCCACGACGGCGGTGAAGCGTGATGCAGCCAAGGGCTTCGGCATCATGCACACCAACGCCGACGGCAGCATTCGCCGCTTCGTTGAAAAGCCCAAAACCGAAGAGGAGCTGCGCGAGCTTGCGCAAGCGGACGGTCGCTATCTGGCCAGCATGGGCATCTACGTCTTTGATACCGAAGCCTTGACGCGGCTGCTGGACACGCACGAGGACTGCACCGACTTTGGCCGCGAGATCATTCCCCACGCGATCGACAGCGATCGCGTACATGCCTTCATGCACGACGGCTACTGGGAGGACATCGGAACCATCCGCTCCTTCTACGAGGCCAACCTGATGCTGACGCGCCGTGTGCCTGAGGTGGAATTGTATCACCAGGAGCGCCCGATCTATACCAACGCGCGCTACCTGCCGCCCAGCAAACTGCACGACTGCCGTGTGACAGAATCGGTGATCTGCGACGGCTGCTTTATCAACGGCGGTCGCATCTGGCACAGCGTGATCGGCATCCGCAGCGTCATCGGCCAGGGCGCGGTGATCGAGGACAGCATCCTGATGGGTGCGGACGAGTACGATTTCCAGTCGCCGCCGGAGGGCATGCTGCCTCAGGCCATCGGTCGTGATACACACATCCGCGGCGCCATTATCGACAAGGGTGCGCGCATTGGCGCCGACGTCAAACTGATCAACGAGAAGCGGCTGACGGAGTACCGCGACGAGTTCATCGAAGTCGTGGACGGCATTATCGTCGTTGCGCGCTCAACGCAGATTCCCTCCGGGTACCGCTTCTAGCAAACGATTGATTGAGGCCGGCGCAAGTCGGCCTTTTCTTTTCGTGTATCACGAATTGGTGGCCACTTGCCGTTTGCTACTTTGCAGCCAGTGAGTGGCTTGAGCAGACAAATGCACAAGGAGCAGATATGAAGCGCATTGTTGAGTGTGTACCCAACATCTCGGAAGGCCGTGACAAGGCGAAAATCAAGGCGGTGACCGATGTGGTTGAGACCGTCGAGGGCGTGGTGCTGCTGGATGTGGACCCCGGCGAGACCACCAACCGCACGGTGATCACATTTGTCGGCGAGCCCGAGGCCGTCAAGGAGGCCGCTTTCCGCGTGATCCAGAAGGCCGCCGAAGTCATCGATATGCGTCATCATCACGGCGAGCATCCGCGTTTTGGCGCCACTGACGTTTGCCCCTTCGTGCCTGTGAGCAACATCAGCATGGAAGAGTGTGCCGAGCTGGCCCACCAGCTGGGCGAGCGCGTCGGTGCCGAGCTGCAGATTCCCGTCTACTTCTACGAGCACGCCGCCACCAGCAAGCAGCGCCGCAACTTGGCCACCGTGCGCAGTGGCGAGTACGAAGGCCTGGGTCACAAACTGGCCGATCCCGAGTGGAAGCCCGACTGCGGTCCGGCAGCGTTCGGCGAGCGTCAGCAGAAGAGCGGGGCAACCGCCATCAGCGCCCGCGAATTCCTGATTGCCTGGAATTTCAATCTGAATACGCGCGACGCCGCGCTGGCACACGATATCGCGCTGACGGTGCGTGAGAGCGGTCGTTTTGCCCGTGACGAGAGCGGCAAATTCCTGCGTGATGCAGAAGGCAATCGCCTGAAGCAGGACGGCCTGCTGAAGAACACCAAGGCCGTCGGCTGGTACATCGACGACTTCGGCGGTCGTGCGCAGATCTCGATGAATCTGACCAACTACAAGCTGACGCCGCTGCACCAGTGCTTCGACACCATCTGCGCCGAGGCGGAGAAGCGCGGCATGCGTGTCACGGGTGCCGAGATCGTCGGCCTGGTACCACTGGCTAGCCTGCTGGAGGCCGGGCGCTTCTACTTGCGCAAGCAGGGCAAACCCGCCGGCGTCAGCGAGCGCGAGCTGGTGGAGTGCGCCGTACGTTCCATGGGCCTGGCCGATCTTTACCCCTTCGAGATCGAGAAGAAGATCGTCGACTACCGTGTGCAGAAGCGCAGCGGTCGCCTGGTGGACCTCAAGATCAACGACTTCAACGATCTGCTGGCCAGTGACGCAATGGCGCCCGGCGGAGGCAGCACGGCGGCCCTCTGTGGTGCGCTGGCGGCTTCGCTGGCGGCCATGGTAGCCAATCTGACCCACGGCAAGAAGGGCTATACCAAGTACAACGAGGAGATGGATCGCATCTCCGTCGAGGGACAGGGCCACAAGGAATTCTTCCTGGCCGCCGTTGACCGTGATACAGAAGCCTTTGACGCCATGATCGCCGCCCGACGTCTTCCCAAGGACACGGCGGAGCAGGAAGCCCTTCGTGCTACAGCGATGGAAGAGGCGCAGCAGCATGTGACCCTGGTGCCCTTCGAGGTGGTCGAGCGTTGCCTGCCGGTGCTGGACCTGATCGAGGCCGTCGCCGCCCGTGGCAACCAGAATTCGCTTTCCGATGCCGGTGTGGCCGCGCTGTGTCTGGGCACTGCGTGTGACGGCGCCGCCATGAACGTGCGCATCAACCTGGCCGACATCACCGACAAAGCCTGGGCCGCCGACATCAACACCCGCACGGCGGAGATCCAGCAGAAGCTGCATGAGCGCCGCAGCGCACTGCTGAAGGCCGTGGAGGAGAAGCTGTCGTACAAAGGCTAGCTTCTGATCGGTATCGGTGCCGACTCCTATGGAGTCGGATCGGTATCGGAGTCCCAGATTGCAAACAACCAGAGCGGGAGCCATCCCGCTCTTTCTTCTCTAGTGGCAGGTGACACAACCGCTGACGTCTCTAGACTCGACATGTGTCACAGCGCGATAGAGCAATTCAGCTTTTTCCCTGAAACACGCCCACTTGCGCCAACCCGTTTGACCTGTCCGGCCAGAATCCTCTTGGATGAGCGTAGAACGCACCCTATTTTCCCCTGCACAACTCACAGGTCAGCTCATGCGCCTCGGTTAAACGGAACGCCGCTGTCTTATGCGCAACCGGTGCCACCGTGAACTGTAGCAGGGAGGGAATCATGAACACCAGGGCAACGCTTCTTTGTCTTTCACTGGCAGGCTGCTTTACAGCCGCACACGCCCAGCACATCCAGTTTCATCATCCGGAGGAAGTTGACTTCCTGCCCGGTGAGCCCACTGCGGTTGCTAGCGGCGACCTGAACGGCGACGGCCACCAGGACCTGCTGGTGTGTTACAGCGATCCCGGCGGCGTGTACTGGTACGAGTCCGACGAGGCCGACATGCCGGGCGCAGCCGTTCATCTCATTGGCGAGCAGCTGGCAAACCCGGAGCAGCCGGTGCTGGTGGACCTGGAGGGCGACGGCGATCTGGATCTGGTGCTGCTCAGCCCGGGCGAAGGAGTGCTGGCTGTTTACGAGAACCAGGTGGCCACTTTCATGTATCACGAAGTGCTTGTTGATGAGGCACTGCTCTCCCTGTGTGTCACCGATTTGAACTCGGACGGCCTGCCGGATCTGGTCTGCGGCTATGCTAGCGGACAGACTCTGCGACGCTGCCTGCAAGTGCCCGGGCTGCATTTCACCGCGCCCGAAGTACTGGGAAATTGCACAACGGCACTGATCCATCTTTGCAGCGTGGATCTGGATACGGATGGAGCGCCTGACTTGCTGGCGATGACTTCCAACGATGGCTACCTGCTTGGCTGGAGGAATCTTGGCCATGGGGAGATGGGCGCAGAGGAGCAGCTTTCAGAAAACAGAAACCGCATGAAGTGTCTCGATATCGCGGATCTGGACGAAGACGGGGATCCGGACATTGTCAGCTTTTGCATGTCGCAGACATGCCTAATGTGGTACGAGAATCGTCTGTCGGATGAGGGAACGTGGCTGTCACACAGAGTCCCGGCGAATACTGGGCGATCGATGGAAGTCCAGCTACTCGATTGGAACGCAGACGGAGCGCCTGACCTGCTTTCAGGTTCCAGCAATGGCGAGATCTACTTTTCGCAGAATCCACAGCAGACAGGCGCAGACTGGCCGACACAGCTGATTCGTACGAATGCTGGCAGTATATCTGCGCTGGCTTCACTCGATCCGGAGGAGGGACAGCTGTCTGGTGCGGTAGTGGCCTCGATGGATCAAGTTTCCGTTGTACGCCGTAGCGACCAGGAGCTCGTCTTCCGTCCTGTTGCCTACAAGCCACGGAGCGCCACTTCTGCAACCATGTGTGACACGGACCTGGACGGCGAACCGGAAATCATCGTCTGCGATGCAGCGGACTCCTGCCTGATCCTGTACGACCCGACCTTGAGCCATGCCGGGTGCTACCGGCTGACCACCATCGCTGAGTGTATTCCAGCTACTCTGCCCTTTTTCAGTGCGGACCTGGATGGTGATGAAGACTTGGATCTTGTTTTCGGCAGGGATGAGGACGGCTATGTGCAATGGTTCGAGAATGGACATCCGGCGTGTGTTTGGACCCGTCATGAACTGCCGACTCAGCTTCAACCGGAGCGGGTTTGCATCCACGATATCGACGGTGACGGCGATCAGGATCTGTTTGTTGGCGGAAGCGGCACAGGTATTCTCATGTGGAATTCGGACGGCGCGGGAAGTATGGTGCCTGCAATTCAGCCATTCGATCAGGAAGATATTGTGTACCAGCTCGAAGTCGGCGACCTGAATGGCGACGGTCTGCTTGACATTGCCGCCAGTTCTCCCCTCATCGGCTTCACTGTCTGGTGGGGAACGGCTGGAGGCTGGATAGAGGATCACTTTGGTTATGAGTTCAGGTCCTTTGCCGGTGAAGAGATTCGGATGCTGGATGTTGAGGGCGATGGTGATCTGGATCTGTGGGCTTATGGTGGGATGTACTCTCGCCCCTATGTACGGACTCTTGTCAATCACGGGATAGAAGGTTTCGACGAAGTAGATCTGCCCTTTGCCGACCTGCACAACGACTATGGACCTGTGAGCATGTGTGATGCAGACCTGGACGGCGATCTGGATTTCTTTAAGTTCGTCCACACAGCATTGTATCACTACGAGAATCTGGGCGGTTGGACTGGCATGGGACTGCGGCAGTCCTGTCCCTGGAACATCGAGAGCGTGGGGATTTTCGAGTGGGTGACGCTACCTGGTGATCCGCGTCCAAGTCTGCTCTTCTGTAGTGCCTATACCGGCATGGTGATGATTGCCAGAAACGAATCCACCTTGGCAGCGAGTCCAGTCAGGCTTACAATCGAGCTCAGTGAGAACAGTGTCCTTCTTGGCTGGGAGGATCCGCGTCCGATCGACCACTGGCTGGTGTACCGCGTGCCCACTCCCTGGGCCGAGCCGAGCGCGGCCGATCTGATCGCGACTGTGTACTCGCCTTCTTATCTGGATCACGACGCGCTGCAGAGGGAGCAGGCCTGGTATCGAGTGGTGGCGGTGAGCACGCTGGAGTAGATCTCTTGTAACACGACACGCGTTTTCATAACAGTGTCACAGCGCCAAAGAGCCGTCGATAGTAGCGAGATCAAGACTGCTGACCGTCTTGAGCAAGAATACCCATAGACAGGTGAGATCCATAGCGAGAATGCCGAATTGGTATTGTTGGATTTGGAACAACCACAGACCTGAATTGAACAACCGTTAGCGCAATATTTGGTTGTCAGAAGTGGCAACTTCCGGTTAAAACTCACTGTTATCATTCAGGCACAGCATTTGCCCTTGGCTGTGGCAGCAAAATCACTTTTCACTAAACATCCAGAGACTCGCGTGCTCCATCAACGGGAGATGGCTTGTGCGTGTACGGAATAAGGAGAACAACCATGAGGCTTCTCGTTCTGGCTTTCTTCTTGTGCGCAGCTTCAGTGTATGCCGAGTATGCAGACAGTGCAATGGGAGTACTTGACACTTCCTTGCCGCAAGTAGCATTGGCCGACCTGCCACCTGTGGTGCAGCTCATGTCTGTGCAGCAGATTGAGTATTCGGTCAGTGACGAAGGAAACGGGCAGGAATACTACACGCTGACCCTGGTCTCCCAAAGCGGAGCGGAGCAGGAACTGTACAATAGCCAAGGGCGCATGGAGTTCGCCTGGCTTGTCGAGGCCGAACCAGGCACGTACCACCTCAAGTTGGAGTGCTTTGACAGTTTTCTGAATTACTCCTTCGCGGAGTCAAACCCGTTCAGAATTAGCGACGGCACCGCTTCAGCCTTTGAAACACCTTTGACTTTCGAGATTTCCAGCGTGCATCCCAACCCCTTCAACCCGACAACCAGCATAGAATACTCGCTTGATCAGACCTGCGAGTGCACTCTTCAGGTTTATAATGTGCAGGGACAAGTCGTTCGCACGTTATATACAGGATTGCAAGATGCCGGAGTGCATGTAGCCGAGTTGAACGGTGAAAGCCTGTCGAGTGGCCTCTACTTCGTTCAATTGAAAGGCGGCTTAAAGGTGACGAACCAGAAAATCACGCTGATCAAGTAGGAGTGGGATCATGAAGAAGTCTGTTGCCGTTCTGGTGCTACTCCTGGCCGCATGCAGCGCGCTGAGAGCCCAGACGATCAGTTCAGTCAGTTTCCAGCAGATTGCCGATGGCAGCGGCATGGTCATCGTCGACTATCAGTTAAGTGGTGAGCCATCTACAATACAATTGGAAGTGTCTTTGGACGCAGGGTATCTGTTCAATACGATTCCCCAAGAGTTCCTCTCCGGCGATGTGGGCGAGAGTGTTTACCCCGGCCAGAATACGATCTATGTCGATTTCGCTTCTTACGCAAATGTGTACAGCGATCTAGTGAAGTTTCGTGTTCGATCGCTGATGGTGCCCGTGATCCCAAGCACGACCAAGGTTGTGGACGAGACGACGGAGATTCAGTCGTTTGACTCCGAAAGTGGCGTGATTGAGCTCCTCAGTCTGGAGGATCCGGGCTATCAGGTGGGCGATGTGCTGGTGGGCAACCAACAGTACCCCTTCCTGCGACGTATCGTCAGCGTGGAAACCGTGCGCATGCGTGACGGCTGGTTTACACGGGTACTGACGGAGCTTGTGGAACTGGTGGATGCGGTTACCAGTGGCGAATTCATTGGCACAATTTGCATGGACCCGGACGAGATGCGGGTGGAGTACATGGCACCCGGCGTCCAGATGAGTCACGATCGTTTTGGCTACGTCTTCGGCGGTTCGCTATGGAGTGGAAATGTTGGTCCGGCACACGTGAGTGTAACCATGCCGAATTCGCACTTCAGCTACAACACTTGCGTTGATGTCGCCTGCCGAGTGCAGGATCTGCATCTCGAGCAGTTCAAACTGCAGACTAGAATTCCAGCAACACTTGCGGTCAACGTGCGCGCGGAGGCCAGCGCGGGCTTCGCCAGGGAAGACTCAGTGCTGATCACGACCTTCAACATGGGGACGGTTCACTTCGCCATTGGCCCTGTGCCTGTCTTCATGACTTTCTATCTGGACCTCTACGTTGGTTATGCCTTCAGTGCTGAAGTCAACGGCTACATCCAGACCGGTTTTAGTTATCACACAACGTTCAAATCCGGAGCCGAGTACGAGAATGGGCAGTGGTCGCCCATCAATGAGTTCACGGACAGTTTTGATGCGGCGGAGCCGGATTGGAACGTGAGTGGGCAGATGAGCGCCAGCGGATGTATGCGAACCGACTTGCGCGCCTTGCTCTACAGTGTTGCCGGCCCCCGTGTAGGGCTGCGTCCGTACATGCGCTGGGAAGGGCTTGCCGAGCTGAATCCGGAGCACTGGGAGTGGAGCTTGTATGCCGGGCTGGATGCCACCCTGGGTTTTCAGGTCGAGATTCTGGACGATGCCCTTGCTTATAGCTGGAATGGGAATCTGATTGAGCGACTGATTGCCGAGGATAGCGGGCCGGAGAACGACCCGCCCAATCCCGTATTCACTTCTTCCGCCACGTATGGAACGGTAGGAACCGAGTTCTCCTTCGATCCAAGCGGAACCTGGGATGACCTCTCCGAGCCCGACGAGTTGACCTATCAGTGGGATTTCAATGGTGACGGAGTGTGGGATACGGGACTCCTTGGACGGGAGATCGTGAGTCACACCTTCAATGATCCGGGTGCATTCGATGTTACGCTTCAGGTCTGTGATCCATACGACGAATGCGCCACGGTGAGTCACACGGTGACCGTAGGCGTGGGAACGGGAGATGTGATCGTTACGCTTAGCTGGGACAATACTTCCGATATGGATCTGCATGTCTATGAGCCAAGCGGCGAGCACATTTGGTACGCGCACACTTCGTCGGCAACCGGCGGACAACTGGATTTTGATGACACCAATGGCTACGGACCGGAGAACATTTTCTGGCCGCCGGATAGTGCCCCGCTGGGCGAGTACACGGTTCAGGTGCATCATTATGCGGGCGTATCGCCGACGAATTACACTGTGGTTGTGCAGGCCTTCGGCTGGTCGCAGACCTATTCTGGATCTGTCGGTTATCATGGAACCAACACGATCGTCACATTCAACCCGCAAGGCCCGCTGATGGCGCGTACGGGTGAGCTTGAGACTGTGGAACATCAAGAGATGCCTGGCAAGAACTAGTCCGTTCGTCTACTGCTTCAGCAACAACAGGAGACTCCTGCGCAATGTGGCGGGAGTCTCCTTTTATTGGCGGTGCGAGTCTCAACTCCAGATAGAACCCCGCTCCCTTCCTACCTTGTGGCCTTGAAGATGACCATTCCGGAGGCCGCGTGCTGGATTCCCTTCTGTTGCTACTGCTTTCCGCCGTCTGGGGCGCCAGCTTTCTTTTTCTGCGTCTGGCTGCACCCGCCTTCGGCCCCTTCAGTCTGATCCTGATGCGTCTTTCCTTTGCTGGTGTGGCGCTGCTGCCCTTCTTCCTGTCTGCGCGAGCTCGTCGCGTGCTCTGGCAGAATCGCTGGCTATTGGTGATCGCTGGATTCATCTCTTCAGCCCTGCCTTTCACGCTGCTAGCCTACGCCAGTCTCAGTCTGGAGGCGGGGCTGGCCAGCCTGCTCAACGCCACAACGCCTATTTTCACCGTACTGGTGGCCGCCGTCTGGTTGGGAACGCGTATCACGCCGCGACAGGCTTCGGGTTTGCTGGTGGCCATGGGCGGAGTCGCTCTGCTTTCGCTGGACAAACTGAGTTTCCAAGCGGGCGGCAGCGGCTGGGCGGTTGTGGCTGCGCTGGTGGCCAGTCTGTGTTACGGCATTGGCGCTAACTACACGCGCGAGAAGCTGGCTCATGTATCACCAACATTGTTGGCGGGAGGTAGTCTGCTCTTTGCCGCGCTGCTGCAGCTGCCAGCTGGCACTCTGGCCTGGCCGGAGGTATCACCGGCACCCGGCATGTGGGCGGCGGTAATTGCGCTGGCACTAGTCTGCACCGCGGCTCCCACCATCATCTATTACCGGCTGATTCAGCGCACCGGACCGCTGGCGGCGACAAGCGTCACTTTCCTGATTCCCGTCTTCGCCGTACTCTGGGGACGCCTCTTTCTGGCTGAGCCCATCACAGCGCGATTGTTGGCCGGAATGGCGCTGACACTGATGGGAACCGCTCTGGCACTTGGGGTGTTGCCGCGCTGGCTTTCGCGACAAGTCGAGTTGCGCAAAGGGCAAGGGACAGCGTGACACAAAAACGGGAGACGTGACACATGAAGACGCTGCTGGAACTACCCAACGTGGGCAAAGTGCTGGCCAGTCATCTGCAGAAAGTGGGTATTGAGACACCGGAGGAGCTGCGCAGTCTTGGATCACGGGAAGCCTTCCAACGCATTCGCCGACACGTGGATGCGGGCGCCTGCCTGCACATGCTCTACGGCATTGAAGGCGCCGTGCGCGGCATTCCCGACAGTCGCCTATCTGCCGAAGTGAAGGCTGAACTGAAGGCCTTTCTTCGCGAGCTGAGATGAGTTAGGGCAATAGTGTAACAGTCTTCTGACACTGCAGTTCTTCAGTGTTAGTTTGTCTGCAAATAGTGTTGACAAATGACAACACAGCTACTAGTTTCCACCATGTCAACTCGTACCCGTCACCCGAAGAAGGAAATTGAAGCTGCTTTGCGTTATGCCGCGGCATGCGGTTGGCGAGTTGAGAAGTCAGGACATAGTGGCCATGCCTGGGGACGCGCATTCTGCCAGGGAGCAAGTCGGGATTCCTGCCAGCTGTCCATCTGGTCTACGCCACGAAGTCCTGAGAATCATGCGCGTCAAATCAGACGGCGTGTGGATGCCTGCCCGCATCAGGAGGACGAATGATGAAGGAATTCGACTTTACCCTGGTACTGCGCGTGCCTGAGCTAAGTGAGGAACAAGTTGATGCCCTTTTTCGTGCTGGCTGCGACGACGCTCTTGTAGGGGCTGTAGATGAAATCCCCTATCTGGATTTCACGCGTGAGGCAGGCTGTTTCGCGGAAGCGCTTTCCACGGCCATGAAGCAGGTGGAGCAGGTTCTAGGGGCGGGCTGTGTTGCGCATATCGAGCCGGATGAACTGGTGACACTGGCGGATATCAGTCGACGGACAGGAAGAACACGCGAGAGTATTCGCTTGCTGGCAGCCGGAAAGCGCGGCGCTGGTCGGTTCCCCCTTCCCATGCGTGGCATGACTTCAAGGCCACGGTTGTGGCGCTGGTCCGAAGTGATTCCCTGGTTGGCCGATCATGGTGTTCAAGTACAACACGGTGTACAGGAGCAGGCAAAGACGATCGCCATGGTGAATGCTGCGCTGCAATTGCAGTGCTATCAATTGCATCACGGTGCTAAGCTCGTAAGGGAGTTGCTTGGCGAGTATGGAGCCGATGACATCGGGACCAAGTAGTCTGGTGATACACACATTGGAGTGGAATATGAAGCTGAAGGTGATCAGTGTTTCCCTACTTCTCCTGACGGGATTGTGTCACGCCGAGAGTAGCATCGAATCCCGCACGTGCTTCAGCGAAGGAATGCTGGAGAGCCGCAACGTGCGCGTCTACCTGCCCGAGGGCTACGACGCCGGTGATACGGACACGCACTATCCGGTCGTCTATTTCCTGCACGGCGGATACGTGAACAACGCCTCCTATCCCATGTTCACCGACGCGCTGGACGAGCTGATCTGGAGCGAGGTCGGATCACCGCCTGCGGGCTACATTCATCCTTGCATCGCCGTGATGCCCAACGGCAACGGCGATTACTACGGCGGCCTGACCTGGTGGGCGGACAGCGAGCTCAACGGCCCCATTGCCTCCTTCGTAGCGGAGGAGCTGGTGGCCTGGGTGGATGCCGAGTATCACACCATTGCGGAGCGTGATGCACGCGCGCTGATCGGTCATAGCATGGGAGGCTGCGGAGCGGCTTCCATCGGCATGCTCTGGCCGGGCGTTTTCGGTACCGTCTGCACCTTCGGCGGTGTGGTGGATCTGGAGATTGCGCTGAACGGTATCACGGAGTTGGCGCTGCAGGAGAACGGCGGCAACGGGCCCTACAATCCCGTCATTGGCACCTGGAGTCAGATTCTCTACAGCACCAGCGCGGCCTTCTCGCCCAATCTGCAAAGCCTGCCCTATCAGGTGGATCTGCCGGTGGATGACTCAGGACAGGTGATCCAAACCGTCTTTGACCGCTGGCGCGAGCACGATCCCGTATCACTGGCCGCCAGCGTGACACAGCCTCCAGTGTTCTATCTGCAGTGCGGTGATGCCGACAGCATCTGGATCGACTGCAACCGCAGCCTCTTCCAGACCATGGAGCAGAACGGCCTGGCGGTCCGGCTGGATGAGATATCCGGTGGCGGCCACAACGACATCCTGACGGCGCGCTTCCCTTATGCGCTGCGTTTTGCCGATTCCCTTTATGCGGAGAGCGTGGATGTGTCACGCCGTGATACACCGCTGCAGCCAGCACGACTGGAACTGAGCGCACCCTTTCCCAATCCCTGTAATCCTTCCACGACCGTTTGGATCACGCCCGCGCGCGAGGGTCGGCTCACTATCGAAGTCATCGACCTGCTGGGACGCGTGACACAGCGCCTTTCGCAACACGGCCTGCAGGGACAATCGCAGCCGCTCTCCATCGAGTTCAGCGGCAGCAGCGGGCTGCGCTTTCTGCGGGTGAGCGATGAGGCGGGGAATGTCGCGCTGCGCCGAGTTCTTCTGCTGCAGTAGCCTCTCTCATCGAAATCGAAATCGGGCTCGGATTCGCAATCGCAATCGGGAGCCAGCGCTACGAATAGCTACGCCTGAAGGTCTATGGACGAAGACACGCATTATGCAGAGGCTGCAAACACAAAGAGTCCTGAAGCGTGGCTTCGTCGAGGTGCTTCGAGCGTAGCTTGAAGCACACCGACTCCGATATCGATCCCGATCCGACTCCTTTGGAGTCGGCAGCGATACCGATTAAGAGAAGAGGGAAGCCCAGGCTTCCCCTCGTCGTGTATCACGCCTGCGAAGATACAGCGCAATTCCTTCAGTCATGTCAGCGCTTTTCAAGAACTGTCCATTCGTAGTGACATGCTTAAAGTTCTTCGATCATTCCAATGGAAAAGGCGGATCCGCGGATCGCTTCCCTGACTATGCGCTTCTGAGTGTGCTGGAGGTGCAGGAGTGAGCTATCTGCTATTCATGGATGAGAGTGGGCATGACCACCAGACGATGCCTTACGAAGTGCGTGGCGGTATTGCCCTCCATGCTGGGCAGCTTTGGCCCTTCATTCAGTCCATGAAAGCGCTTGAACAGCAGTCCTTTGGTGTTTCCCTGCAGCGATATGGAAAGGAGATCAAGGGAGCGCGCCTACTGGACAAAGATCGCTTCAAGTGGGCTAGTCAAACGGAGGAGATGACGGCGAGTGAACGACAGCAGATGGCGCGCATGTTTCTTGCAAAAGGAGCCTCTGGGCGCCAGCCTGTGCGGCGGGAGTTTGCTGGCTACGGGCAAGCTTCGCTTTATATGGCTGATGGGATCTTTCGTCTGTGCAGACAGCATCGGGCTGTACTGCTAGCATCCATGATTCCGCGTGGCAGCAGCAAATCACTAGCGAGGAATGCGCGTGAGCTTCTTCGAAAGGACCATGTGTTTCTGATGGAGAGATTCTTCTACCTGCTGCAAGCGAAGAAGGAATACGGCTTGATTGTGATGGATGAGGTAGAGAAGTCAGAGGATAGAAGGTTTGTACGACGACTGGAGACCTACTTTCAGCGTACTTCAGCCGGAAGAGTGCGTGCAAGATGGGTGGTTCCAGTACCCATCTTTGTTTCTTCGGATATGTCACTGCCCGTTCAAGCTGCGGATGTTCTGATCTACTGTGTAAACTGGGGCTTCAGGGGCCATGGGAAGGGACTATGTGCGCCGATCAGATGCGAAATCGCTGAGCGTTACGCCAATCAGATTGCCGGACTTCAGCATTCATCCGAACACTGGAGTGCGGGGCAGCATTTCGTGTCACATAGTGTATTCTATGTCGCGGATCCCTACTGCCTGAAGGAATAGAAAAAGAAAAGGAGGCAATGCCAGTCGGATAACCAGATGGGAATCCTCAGGCCGAGCCTCCGGCGAAAGGATCGCCAAATCCTGTGAATCATGCAAGTGGAAGCTGAGGGAGTTTTGCTCGGCGGTCCACGTTGTCAACTGTGCTAGTCGCTTGCAGCCTCTCTCACCGAAATCGAAATCGGGCTCGGAGTCGCAATCGGGAGCCAGCGCTGCGAATAGCTACGCCTGAAGGTCTATGGACGAAGACACGCATTATGCAGAGGCTGCAAACACAAAGAGTCCTGAAGCGTGGCTTCGTCGAGGTGCTTCGAGCGTAGCTTGAAGCACACCGACTCCGATATCGATCCCGATCCGACTCCTTTGGAGTCGGCTCCGATTTCGATGAAGAGAAAAGGGAAGCCTAAGCTTCCCCTTGTCATGTATCACGGTATCACGCGCACTATCGGGTCAACCGCCGGTATTTTATACGATGCGGACCCTCGTTGCCCAGACGCTCTTTGCGGTTCCTCTCGTAATCGCTGTAGTTGCCCTCGAACCAGACCACCTGACTGTCGCCCTCGAAGGCCAGGATGTGTGTGGCGATGCGGTCCAGGAACCAGCGGTCGTGGCTGATGACCACCGCGCAGCCGGCGAAGTTCAGTAGACCTTCTTCCAGCGCGCGCAGGGTGTTGACGTCCAGGTCGTTGGTGGGCTCATCCAGCAGCAGCAGGTTGGCGCCCTCGCGCAGGGTACGCGCCAGGTGCACGCGACCGCGCTCACCACCGGAGAGCTTGCCCACCGGCTTCTGCTGGTCGCTACCGCTGAAGTTGAAGCGTGACACCCACTGGCGGCTGTTGACTTCGCGTCCGCCCAGGTCGATGAAATCCTGGCCGTCGCTGATGACCTGCCAGATGCTGGCTTCCGGGTCCATCGGGCGATCCTGGTCCACGTAGCCCAGCTTGACTGTATCACCGACCTTGATGCTGCCGCCGTCGGGCTGCTCTTTGTCCGTCAGCATGCGGAAGAGCGTCGTTTTACCCGCTCCGTTGGCGCCAATCACGCCGACGATGCCGCCGGGGGGAAGAGCGAAATCCAGGCCGTCGAAGAGCAGCTTCTCGCCAAAGGCCTTGCTCAGCTTGCTGGCCTCGATCACCACCTGGCCCAGGCGCGGTCCCGGCGGGATGTAGATTTCCAGATCCTCGCGGCGCTTTTCGCTCTCCTCGCTGACCATGCGCTCGTAGGCGGCCAGACGCGCCTTGCTTTTCGTGTGACGCGCGCGCGGCGCCATGCGCACCCATTCCAGCTCGCGCTCCAGGGTTTTACGCCGCTTGCTCTCGGTCTTTTCTTCCTGCAGCAGACGCTGGCTCTTCTGCTCGAGCCAGCTTGAGTAGTTGCCCTCGAAGGGAATGCCGTGGCCGCGGTCCAGCTCCAGGATCCAGCCGGCGACGTTATCGAGGAAGTAGCGGTCGTGTGTCACGGCCAGCACCGTGCCGGGGAAGCGGGCCAGGTACTGTTCCAGCCAGGCGACGGTTTCCGCGTCCAGGTGGTTGGTGGGCTCGTCCAGCAGCAGTACGTCGGGGTTGGAGAGCAGCAGACGGCAGAGGGCCACGCGGCGCTTCTCACCACCGGAGAGTACCTCCACCCGTGTATCACCGTCCGGGCAGCGCAGGGCGTCCATCGCCTGCTCGAGCTTGCTGTCCAGATCCCAGGCGTCCAGGTGATCGATCTGCTCCTGCAGCTCGCCCTGGCGCGCCAGCAACTTGTCGTAGTCCGCCTCGGGATCGGCGAAAGCCTCGTTGATCGCGTTGTATTCCTTCAGCAGTGCGGCAGCGCGACCCGCGCCCTCCTCGACCACCTCGCGCACCGTGCGGCCCGCTTCCAGCTGCGGTTCCTGCGGCAGATAGCCGAAGGTCAGCCCCTGCTGTGATACAATCTCGCCCAGGTAGTCCTTGTCCTCGCCCGCGACGATGCGCAGCAGCGTGCTCTTGCCTGAGCCGTTCAGACCCAGCACGCCGATCTTGGCGCCGTAGTAGAAACCGAGGTAGATGTCGCGCAGGATCTGCCGGTTGTCCTGCAGCACCTTGCCGACGCCGACCATCGAGAAGATGACCTTATTCTCGCTCATGAATTCTCCTTGTATTTCGCCCACAAGGTAGCAAGAGACGGTCTGGCGCAACCGTTTGTGCGCTGCGGCTTGCTGCCGAAACTGCCCTCGCTATCAGGATTGATTTCGGAGTCGCAATCGGAGCATGGCTTGGCCAGCCGGGCCTTTCCCGCTGACGCGGGGTCTATCTCCGCCTGCAGCGAGCTTGCTTGGGCTGTGTGAACAGCTGGCATCGCGGCTGCGATGCGAAGAGCCTACTTTTCTTTGGAGCGCCAAAGAAAAGATGGTGTGCTCATAAGCAAGCCTTAGTCTGAAGATAATTTGTCTCCAGCTCTATTCTGCTGGAGGCTTGGGCACGTGATACGGGTCGTACACCTTGCCAGTAACCACGACAGCCCGCATCAGCACAAGCAATTTGCGCATGACAGCACACCGTGCCTGCATTTTGCCTTTGCCTCTGATGATCAGGCCATCACTAAAGGCTTTCAGCGGAGACCCCTTAGGTTGGCCTGTAACACTCGCCATGAACAGCATCTGCCGGAGGAGTGCAGATCCACGTCTGGTGATGTGACCGCCACTCTTGATGCTTGTACCGGATTGGCGCTGGCGTGGAGATAGCCCGGAGTACGCCGATAGCTGGCGGCTACGCGCAAAGCGCTCCAGTGGCCCTACCTCGCCCAGCACGACAGCGGCAACCATAGGACCAACTCCAGGAATTGTGCGCATCAGCCCAGTAGCATTGCACAGCTCTTCATGCTCATTCACACACTGCTGAATGAGCATGTCCGCCTGCTTCAGCGCAGCCTCCAACTGCTCAGCCAGGGCCTTGTCGGCCTCGAACAGCTCTGGATCACCTGTCAGCTCCTGCAGTCGCTGCCTGGCCGCATTGCGTAGCTTCATGACATGTGCTCTGTAGCGTACACGTTCACGCAAAACCTGGTAAGCAGATGGCAACTCATGGAATGGACTTGGCTTCCGCTCGCAGCCGTAGCGGGCGAGTGCTGCAGCGTCCATCTTGTCGGTTTTGTTACGTACGCCAAGGCTTTTCGCGTGATACGAGGTTCTGGTGGGATCCTCAATAGCGACAAGCAGAGAGGGCTCCAGCTCAAGCAGCCAGTCCTTCAGCTCTACGCTGTAGCGCCCTGTGCTCTCCATGACAATGCCTGCGGGAAGCCAATCCTGCGTGGAACAAATCTCCTGGAGCCATTCCAGAAGCTGAGCTGCACCAACCTCTGATCTGGGAAACGAAGAGCATGGATACTCTGACAGTGGCAGCCTGGTGTCACAATACTCAGGGTGACACCAAGCTGCATCAAAAGTCTGCTTCGAAACGTCAATTCCGATCCAGTGTGGAGGCTTGTCCATGATGAAGTTCTCCCTTTTTGAAGCAATAAGAGTTCCCTACCATGCGGATGCGCCTACTGGACCATTCTTGCAACATGCGATCTTCGGATCACGATGGTGTCCGGTCTTCACGTAGAGCGCGGTAGCGGTGAACGGCGGTATCTTTTCTTCGGGTTCTACCCATTCGCAAAAGCCGCTCGTTCACCGCGATTTTCTCTTCAAGGCCTTGAAGAGAAAACCCCGCATACATCTAGTTAGACCAGCTGTCAGCCTTTTTGGCGGGTGTGAACATACAAGTAGCAAAAGAAAGCGCTTTTTCCCCTCCGACCCGAGGACGCTTGTCCGCTGGACAACCGCCGCGGGCGGGTACCCGATGGTGGCTACAAGGCAACGCTCATGTGTTCACACCTTCGGTATTCACTGGTGCCCTGACGGGCATTTGTGATGCGATTGCTGTCGGGAAGGATCTCTGTAGAGCTTCTGCTGCGCAGGGTTTGCAGATGTATCACGAACTGGGCACGTGATACACCGGGTGAGGGCGTGATGCGCGTGTCACATCCTGATGATGGATTGCCGACGACCGCGCACAAACCCCACACTCGGCAAAGACTGTTGTTATGCTCAAAGCTGAGTCAGAACCAACTGACCACTCTGACCGGCATTCCGCAGTCCACGCTTTCTGCGCTGGAGAACGGTCGCATCAAGTTGGGAGTGGAACGGGCCAGGATCCTGGCGCGCGCGCGCTGCATTGTCATCCTGCAGTGCTGGTGTTTCCGGGCTGGGATGTGAATGCGGAATCGGCGGCCCAGGCGCGGACGATTCATTCTCATTGATTGGCCGAACACGCTTGCGCAAGGGGAGAGGTGTTCATACGACATGCAGCTCGGGTAGAGCGTACAGTGTGTTTGTCCTGATTTCGATTGATGGCAAGTGTCATTCTATTGCACTCATTGTGGCGCGGAGAAGGCTGTTGAGTGTGGGCTGTCAGGGTGAGACAAGAGCCAGCTGTGCGCTGACGATGCGTGGCCGCGCGGAGAAGAAGGGCCCAGGAGCCATGCTGTGGTAAGGAGAAATCCGCCCTGATGCCTACGAGTTCGGTGTCAGGAATAGAGAGTATTGTGCACAGGCAAGTTGAGTCCAGGAGAAGGCAGCAAGAATGACTCCGAATGATACGTATTCTGGACAAAGCTATGTTTTATCTTGTCTTGCCTGCGTGGCATTGCTATCCTGAGGTGCACTCTGCATGAGAAACACAGGAATGCAGCAATGTGGTTGTCGTACTTATCAGGACACGTATATGGTATCGGGGCTGGTCTTATGCGGTCCGTATAATCAGATGTTAACCATTTGGAGGAGCTATAATGAATCTTGATGGGGCGACCTTCTGGAGAGCAATTGATTCTGAACTTCAGTCTGCACAGCAAGCAGTTGACGAACTTGAAGATCTATACTTGAATCCATACGATGGATACGAAGCAGAAGAGTACGCAGTCCAAGAGAGGCTGGCGAGTTCGCTTGAAACACTAAGAAGCTTGATGGCGCAATCTGCCCAAATTTTGGGTCTCAATCGGTTCGATGAAGAGCTGTCTAGATTCTGGAGTAGCACCCAAGACTCCTGCCAGATAGAGTTCCACGATTATTATGAATGCTTCTATTCTCCAGTGTTGATCAAATTCAGGGATTTCATTAGATCCTTTGCTGCCTTTATTCCTAATCCAAATCTTGAAAGCCCACAAGGAGACTCCGATTTATATCGCCTTGAGGCTGTGTTAAAATCAACAGGACACATAATAAATCTGCTTGGTGTTAAACCAAGATGTGAAAACGATGTTCGAAATGCAGTCTATAAAGTCCTCCGCATTGTATTCGAGAATACCGTCCGTGAAGTGCCTATTTCCAATTCTCTCAAAAATTTCAAAATCGACATTGGAGTTGAAAGTCTAGCATGCGCAATTGAATACAAGTATGCCAACACAGAAGCCAAGGCAAGGAATATTCTAGACGGAATCTACACGGATGTACATGGGTACTCTGGTAGCGAAATATGGAAGAACTTTTATGCAGTACTGTACATGACTGAAGCATTCGTTCCCGAATCAGCTATACGAGAAGATTGGGTTCGGAATGAAGTCCCCGAGAACTGGCAGCTAATTATTGTGTCCGGTCAAGGCGAACTAAAGCCTAATGCGCCAATGATTGTGAAAAATACCTATGGCTAACAATCACTTTCAATTGTCCCGCCCAGTGTCACGTCGCTTGCAGGGCCACAAATCAGAGCATTGGGCCTTCGGCCACAATGTAGTAGACCGGTTCGTCCCATGAACCCTCAGATTTAGCGACGTACCGTCGCCTGACCGTCTAAACAAGTCGGCAGCCACTAGCTCGCATGCAGCAGGAGCCGACATTGGAGGCTGTTGTGGATCATTATCAGCAGGACTGGTTTGAATTCAAGGATTCCAAGCATAGACGATTTGCGAAATCCGTTTGGATTCCTTTGCGTGCTAGTAAGTCCCTAAGAACGGAAGGTGAGAGTGGGAGGAATGGGTATGTAGATGACTACTATGCTGTTGGATCAGTTGCTTTCCCTGTTGATCAAGAGCGCTTAGCACGTAAACTTGAATGGCATGATATTGGACTCTCTGGAGTTCATAGCGGGTATGTCGATGACAATCTATACTCGCCAGCAGAACGCTACACCAGATATGCGTCAGATTCTGAGGGTCTCAATCTTGTCCTTGATCAAGATTCCCATTGTAAACTTCCTGAGATATGGCACCTGAATCAGGATATCATACTTACACTTCATTTGATTCGAGAAGGTAATCTTTGGCTCCGCCCTGAAGATAACTATGCAGAAGTTGCTAGAATCGAGTATGCACTTAATGGGAAGCCTACTCTGTTGGAGATGAAAGCAGAGTATCTTCGTGATTACCTTTGTGCAAGAGGTATGGGTTTGTATCTCACTTGCTTTTTCAAGAGAGACCAGATTGTTGATTCACTCGTTGAATTCGATTGGGTAGACGGGGAATCAAATTGGACCAAATCTGATGAGTCCTGGAATGGACGGATTGCTTCGATTCACGCGGGGGGCATGCCATTTGGCGAGAAGGTTGCCGTGATTCACATTGCACGGACTGATCTGGATAAGGAGGATGATGTTCCAGATCTCGATTCAATGCCTTCAGAAGCGAATACACGAAGTGAAAGTTGGGAGAAGGAATTCTCAGGTGTAAGGCTGTATTACATTAGTGGGGAGCTCAAGCGCAATGAATGGATTCCACCTGGTGATACAAGTCCAAGAGTGCGTGGTGACAAAATAGAGTCAACTGTTTCTTTTACCATAGATCCAAATGGTAGACGGATTCAAGCTGGTGAATTAAGAAAAGCAAGCAGATGGCTTTGGTTTAACCCTGAAGTCATTAACAGCATGCTTCAACAAAGGGATTCATCTCTTGAGTTCTGCACACGGCACACTGGGAGAATTGCCAGTAGCTACGGATTGAGTGTCCATTTTGGAGTTAATGATCGTAGCCTGATTACGGTTTATGCGAAAGATCTAGCCTTTCTAGAGGAATGGGAGCTCCGGCTTTGGGCAGCACAAAACATCCCGCCAGATGGTAAGGTTTCTCATGAACTGCTGATGTCTCAGGTGGATGCCGAACCGGCTAAATCTGAAGCGCCAGAAATGTTCATCTTTGATTCCCGAGAAGCAGTGAATCACTTTTCCTCATTAGCTCTCGGCTTCAAACTGTGTGCAGATCACGACTATTTGAAAATACTCGGCAAGTGTATCCACAGGTTCAGAGTTACAAGCGATGCTGGCCTTCTAGCTCTGGCGAAAGACTTGACTCGGTTCACTATCGAGACATTTGACACGCAACTGTTGAGACAGTATTTGGCAAACCGAGCAAACGGTAAGTGGGGCTCGCTGAAGCTCTTAGATTCCGTCTTCTCTGCTCGATATAATCCAGATATCGTGAAGAAGAACCTAGCTCCATTGCACGGTATATATAACCTGAGACACGCAGATTCACACCTTCCAAGTGAGAATTTTGATGATGCGTTCGCTTTGCTATCGATTGACAGAAGACAGTCACTCATTTCTCAAGGTCTTCAGATGATAGATAGTGTTGTGACGTGCATGTTTGCAGTTGCCAAGGGCTTAAGGGGTTTGAACGAAGTATCCAGCTCCTAACACATGCTTGCTCCGGCCCCACAGCAGTGCCAGCCTGCCGCTAGACAACAGGCGCCATTTACGAGCCGCGAGTTCTTGCAGTGATGAAGACTGACGCAAACGCCGCTCCACACCTCGCCCCGAACTAAGGAGCCTTGACCCTTCACAGGAGAAGAAGCACACATGAACAAGTCGCACGGCAAAGTGATCTTCCTCAACGGAACCTCCAGTTCCGGCAAGAGCACCCTCGCCAGGGGGCTCCAGGAGTCCCTCGGCCAGGCCTACTTGCATGTTACTGTGGATGCTTTCCTGCACCAGCTTTCCGACACCTATCTCGCAGACCGCGCCTACCTTTCAGAAGCATTTCCAACGCTGTTGGCGGGTTTCAATGCCTCAACCGCTGCCATCGCTCGCGCAGGCAACAATGTGATCGTCGACCATGTGCTGCAGGAGCCGTCGTGGGTGGCGCCCTTCGTGGAGGCCTTTGACGGTCTGCGGGTTGTGTTCGTCGGTGTGTGCTGTCCGCTGGACGTGCTCGAAGCCCGGGAGAAGGAGCGTGGCGACCGACAGATCGGTACGGCTCGCTATCAGTACGATCGCGTGTACGCCAACAAGAACTATGATGTTGAGGTCGACACTTCGCAGATGAGCGTTGAGGAGTGCGTATCGGTGATACGAGGTGTTGTCAATTCCGATACGCAACCCACCGCATTCAACCTGCTGCGCACCCAGATTCGCTCGGCAGGTAGTAGGTCGTGATTGTAGTTGATGAGACACCCGGATACTAGGAGGCCCCCAACCCCTACTGGAGCCACTACTACCAGAACCTTGACCCCACCACCAGCGACTACTCCCGCCCCACTCCCGCTCACATACTGCCGGCCTTCTGCAAGCAGCACTTGCCGCCCGGCGGAGCTCTGCTGCTGACCTTTGATCCGGTGGATACGGATGAGGATCGGCTGAACGAGGCTGAGGTACTGGAGGATGGCACCCTGTCTTGGTGCGCGGCGATCAGCGCGACATGCTCTTTCGCAGATACCGGGAAGAGGAGATTGAGCAGCTGATGAAGGGCTGGCAGAGGTTGAGCTTTGGTACCGCTGGCAAGGGTACACGTGTGGTGGTATGTTGTAGTGTGTAGAAGCCGCGCACCCGCGGAGGGCAAGGCTGCGGCGAGAAGGCAGGAGTTTCGGCCTTAGTCGGACGTGGCACAGCTTGAGTTTAGCCGGATCCAGTCGGCGAGCTCCGACTCATCAAGCTCCCCGGCGGCAAGCGCAAGGATGGTAAGCGTCGTGCTCTCTTCCGTCGCATGAAAACGGATGCCATTCAGCTCCAGAACAACAGCCATGACGAGAAAGCCGAGGCGCTTGTTGCCATCGGTAAAGGGGTGATTCTGAATGAGGCCAAAACAGTAGGCGGCAGCTAGCTCATGCATGCCGCAGTGGGTGTCCTAGTTGAACCTGTTCCCGTGTCTCGCTAGTGCCGACTCAAGCAAGGCCTTGTCGCGGAGGCCCGGCAAGCCACCATGTTCGCGAATCTGGTCCAGGTGAATCGCTTCCACAATGTAGCGTGGAATCCAGTTTGGCTCGCTCATTACGCGTTCACTTGGCTAGCTCGCCTAGCGCATTTCGATAACGCTTTGCAAGATCGGCAGCAATTGCCAGAGCTTCTCTTGCAACGGGATCAAAGGGCGTAAGCAGAATGCCATCTGGTGTTTCTATGGCGAACAGCCGATCACCGGGCTCAATATGAAGGCGTTCCGCCATGTCCTTTGGCAGCGTTGTGCCAATGGATCCACCGACTTTTCGTGCTGCGACTTCCTTGACCATGATGCACCTCCGGGTGTGAGTGACACATATGTGCTACCAGGAGGCAAGACAAAACGCAGGGTGTGTTCTGTCGAGCACGAGCACCGCATCTTCTACAGACGGAAAGGAGATACGATCTGGATCGTCGGTGTCTGGCAACAGCGCCAGTATGCAGGCGTTGACGAGTAGAACCTGCTTGGGTAAGTCTTTCATTTCCATTGCACCGGCGCCTCTCCAGTCTTCCAATTCAGGTGCCGCGAAAACTCCTGTACCTCCGCTTGATCTTTGCTATGATAGTATCAAATGATACTATCACGGTGCAGCCAATGAAACCGCCCTATCAGATTACTTCGACGATCCTGGCCCTGGTCGCCTCCATTTCCGGGAAGATCGGCCAGCTTAGTACCGCCAACCTGGATCGTCCCCCCACGGAATTGCGGCGCCGCAACAAGATCAAAACCATCCACTCCTCCCTCGAGATCGAAGGCAACACCTTGACGGAGGAGCAGATTACGGCCCTGCTGGAGAACAGGCCTGTACTGGGGCCGCAGAAAGACATCCTTGAAGTGCGTAATGCCATCGCCGTCTACGATCGTCTTAGGGAATTCGACCCCTTTGCTTCCGACGCTCTGTGCGAGGCACATGGCCTGCTGATGGCGGGTTTAGTGGACAATCCCGGGCGCTTTCGTACTTCTCAGGTGGGCATTATGAAGGGGGACCACGTCTCGCACCTTGCCCCGCCGGCACTGCGTGTGCCGACCTTGATGGACGAGCTCTTTAGCTATCTCGCTAGGGATGAGGAGCTGCTGCTCATCAAGAGCTGCGTCTTCCACTACGAGTTTGAGTTCATCCATCCTTTCCTGGATGGCAATGGTCGGATGGGGCGTTTGTGGCAGACCTGCATTCTGGCGCAGCATTCTCCTGTGTTCGAGTATCTGCCCGTCGAGGTCCTGGTGAAGCAGCGGCAGCAGGAGTACTACGCAGTCCTGGAGAGTTCCGATCAAGCGGGGGACTCCACGGCCTTCATCGAATTCATGTTGCGCAACATCGATGAGTCCCTGGAGGAGTTGCTTTCCGCGGGTAATGTCTCACTGACGCAAGAGGATCGACTGCACAGGTTCAGGGAGCAGATCGGGGATCAGGCTTTCACCCGACAGGACTACCTACGTGCCAATCGCCAGATTTCGGCTGCCACAGCCAGCCGCGATCTGAGTTTCGCCGTGCAGCGCGAGTGGGTGGAGAAGTTCGGCGACAAGCGAACAACGGTGTATCGCTTCAAGGATGTGGCCACTACCATCGCATAAGGAGAGCCCATGCTGCAGCTACGATGCACCAAGAAAGTTCAGGACCAGCTAGGCCTGAAGCCCGCCGATCTGAGCGAGGTGCGGGAGTCCACGAGTACCCTGGGAGATTGGTACCTCCACCTGTTTTACATCGAGAGAAGGAAGGCCCTGCTCTTCGTGAATGAGCGCACATTAGCCTCCTTCGCCTTCTTCGGCGTCAGGAAAACCCATACGCCGCACATTCACGAGGCCTTCCTCAAGGGGCTGGCGCAGCTGCTTCAACTTGAGGGCTACGAGTGGGAGAAAATCCAGGGCATCGTGGAGGAGTACCTCGACTACGAGTTCACCAAAACAGTGAGCCGCAGCGTACTGGGCAGCATGAATGAGATCCTGCTGCAATACAGGGACCGCATCGAGGTTGCAGGCGGGCTTCAGTACTGCGATCTGTCAGCCATCATTCGCGACAGCAACCGGGAAATCTGGAAGAGCATTGATTGGAGGAGTCCTTCGGAAGCGCTGCACGAGCGGCTTGGGAAGTCGTGACACAGTCCACTACTTAGTCAGGAATCCGACGGAGTACGAGTAGTGATGTCAATTATTGACATTCCCAATTCCTTTTCCCTCCTTCCGTGCAGTCTGCAAAAACGGGAAAGGTCCACAAATGAACGTGTCAGTTGGCAAAGACTTCGAGAACTATGTGCAGCAGAAGATTGCCACGGGCGATTACGCCTCCGCCAGCGAAGTCGTTCGCGCGGGTCTGCGCTTGCTGAAGGAGCGCGAGAGATTGCTGGAAGCGAAACTGTTGGCACTTCGTGGTGACATCGAGCTCGGCATCCAGGAGGCTGAGCGGGGTGAATTGGTGGATGGAGAGGCCGTTTTAGAGGAGCTCCGCAACGCTCTGCGAGAGCGGGCAAATCGGAATGGCTAGCTACAAGCTAACTAGCATAGCGCGCAACGATCTGGATACTATCCTGGATTACATTGCCCAGGATAGCGTGGATGCCGCTCTGCGAGTCATGGAGCGGATCCAGGAAGCATTCGAACTGATTGCTGAGAACCCCGGGGCCGGCCACTTTCGCAGCGACCTGACAACTAAGCCTGTTCGCTTCTACACGGTCTACTCATACCTGATTGTCTATCTTGACGATTGCAATCCAGTTCAAGTCGTCCGCATTCTCAGCTCTGCTCAGGATCTCTCGAGCGTTCTGCACTAGTTCTCACTAGAAGATGGCAGGCGAAACAGGCTCGAGCTTGCCAAAAGTCCTAGCTAACCGGCCACTGGAGTTCCCATGTCATCTCACCCCACACTCGATCTCAACCTAGTCCGCGATTCCCTCAAACGGCAGTATCACGCCGCCCTCGCCATGCTGCGCGAGGCTGTGGAACTCTGCCCGGACGAGCTTTGGCTGGACGCCACACCGCGGAACGCCTGCTGGCAACACGCGTATCACGTGCTGTTTTACACTCACTTCTACATGATGGATACGCCCGATGATTTTGTGCCCTGGGTCGAACACCAGGCGCAGGTGCAGAATCCCGACGGCATTCCCGGCCCGCCCGACCCGAATAGCGAGCTGCCGCACATGCCTACGCCCTACACTCGTGAACAAGTGCTCGCCTACTGCGAATTCTGTGATACAAGGGTGGACGAGCGCGTAAACGACATGGACCTGGCCAGCAGCGAGAGCGGCTTTTTCTGGTACCCAATCCCCAAGCTGGAGCACCAGCTCGTCAACATCAGGCACATCCAGCACCACGCCGCGCAAATCGCGGATCGTCTGCGTAACACATGTGACCTGGGCGTGAACTGGGCGGGGTCGCGGAAGCGGCCTTCGAACAGCGCAGAATAGTCCTGGCCCTGCGCTTCAGGATTACGTACTTTTCTCATTGATGCGCGAGGAGGAAAGGCACACAGAAAGAGGGGGAGGATTCATGTATCACACATTACGCAATTGGCTAGTCGGAATCCTTGCGGTGTTGCTGCTGCTGGTGCTGGCCTATCAGTGGGCGCTGCAGCGGGAGCGGAAGCAGGAGCTCGTTGAACTGCCCAAGCCGCTTCAGGTGGCCGATGCAGAAAACGCCTTTGCTGCATTGCAAGCATTGGGGCAGGAGTTCGACCGTGAGCTGGACGCGGACAGTTCGCTCTCGGCGCGCTTCATGCGTCACGACCAGGGCGAAGAGTGGGACGCGGGCTTTGTGGCCGAACTGCTGCAGGACAAGGAGCCACTGTGTGCCGCCATGGATAGCATCTGCAAACTGCCACACTGCCAGGCACCGCTGATGAAGGGCCCGCAGGACGAGCGGCCCAACATGATGCCCCACATCCGCCTCGTGCGCTGGCGCATGCTAGCCATGCAACAGGCGTTGCGGCAGGAGGATGGTGATACAGCCTGCGCGCATTTCAAGGCCGCGCTGACTCTGGCGAACAGAATCGAGAACGATGCAAACAACTACCTCAGCTACCTCCTTGGTGTGATCGCCTACGCTATCACGGACAAGCAGATCGAGGACCTGCTGCAGGCGGATCTGCTTACTGCGAGTCAGCTTGCGGAGCTGCAGCACTTGCTGGCACAGGGCGCGCAGCCTGAAGCGCTGCAGCGCGCGCTCTGGGGAGAGTGTCAGTATGGTTTGGCTTCCAGGGAGTTGATGCAGGACGTGATCCTCGGACGTATCAC
Source organism: Candidatus Delongbacteria bacterium (assembly GCA_963663545.1). GTDB lineage: Bacteria > CAIWAD01 > CAIWAD01 > CAIWAD01 > CAIWAD01. The sequence continues at coordinate 427,338 of OY760505.1, read as the reverse complement.
CGCTGAGGAAGCCTGGCCCGGTGGGGATGAACTCGATCCTCCGACGAACTGGTTCATCCGAGCCTGGACCCGCTGGAGTTACATGCCCAAGCTGAGTCGGCTACTCGTGCGTGATTCCTTTGCCCAGCTGGTCGCTCGTTGCGAGCAGCCCGTGACGGAGTGGGTCGAGACGGGGTATTTCAAAGACCCCGGCATTTTCGCCACCCTGTTGTTACCCAATGGGGCTGGTCGCGAGTTGGCCTACAATAGTCACACTCGAGTGCTACCGCTGTTTGTTGTGAAGGCTGAGCGAGTGGCACGTGATGCACGTCGTCTGAATCTGGCACTTCTGCGCTATCAGCTCGACCATGACAGCGTGCCGCAGACGCTTGAGGAGCTGGTTCCCGCCTACATGGCCGCTGTCCCGCGTGATCCATTTGATGGAGCCGTGCTGCGCTATCTGCCGGAGCAGCAGCTGGTCTATTCTGTAGGCCGCGATTGCCTGGATCAGGGCGGAAGCCGCGAGCCCGTGAGGGATCCGCTGAATGCCGGTGGCACGTCCTTCCGGCTGGACGAGCAGGATCTGGTCTATGCCTTGGAGCTGGCACAGCACATCGTTGCGGAATAGTCCTCTCTACACGCACGGAGCGGATGTCCAAAATGCGCGGAATTCCGCTTCCATCAGCCGAACCTTTGCCCGCCCTTTGTGTTACGCTCTTGGAATGCCAAAGGGAAAGGGACCATGAACACCTGCAGCGACAGCGAGCTCGTACTACGTGCGCAAAAAGGTGATACACAAGCTTTCGCACACTTGTTTGGCCGACATTGGTGTGATGCACGCGCGGTGGCGCTGGCTCACGGCTGCATTTCTGCCGATGCCGATGACTTGATCCAGGAGGCTTGTGTCACGGCACTGCAGCGCATTGACAGTCTGCGACCGCCCTATCGCTTCGCTCCCTGGTTGAAGCAGATTGTGCGCAACAAGGCGCGGAACTTCCTATCGCGCACGCCGCGACTTTCCTTGCTGCCGGAAGAATGTGACACAACGCTTGTGGCCGATGCGGACGAGGAGGAGTTGCGTGTCACACGTCTTGAATCCTGTCTGCGCTCGCTGTCTGCACTGTCACCGCCTTTGCGTGAGACGGCACGACTGAGCTATCTACTGCATCACGATCAGGCTCAGGTTTCTCGACGACTGGGCATTCCTCTGGGTACGGTCAAGCGGCGACTGTTCGACAGTCGTGCGCGCATCAAAGAGGAGTTGAGTCAGATGAGCACAAAGGGAAGAAACATCGACGCGCTTGCCCGCGTGCCGGAGATCACTCTGCACGAACGGCCCGAAGAGAGCATGAGCGTGAGAGCAGCAGGGCCGGGCTTGTACTTCGGCAGTGTGTTACAGGAGGGCCACAAGGAGGAGTGCCGCTTCTACGATTATCCTCACGGCATTCTGACTCAAGTGGTGCACACCACAGTGCTCGGGAGGCGACAACTGTTGGGCCATGACTGCCTGGAAGTGCTGATTCAACACAGCGAGTGCGAACCCGCCGAGCCGAATGTGCTGGACTACATCGCTTCTACAGAGGAAGGCTTTCGCTGGTTGATGCGTATCACGGCGGACGCAGAGCTCCCCGGCAGCTTCTGTCCACAGGGTGAGGACGGACTGTTTCGTGCAACCTTCAGCAGTGGCGAGCACGCGGAGTACGCGGCACGTGTAGTGGACCTGCGCATCGGTGACACAAACTGGGGGCGCTGTCTGGCGGTCTGGTGGTCCTGGCAGGATGGGTCACCCGCCGAGAGCTTCTATAACGCAGAAGGACGCCAGGTGCTTCACCGACGCTACGTATCACAAAACGCGCCCGTTTCGGGAAGCCAAGGCTTTGAGCAGCTTCCGCTGAAGCATGCACGCGTTTTCCGTGATTGCGAGTACCGCCTGTGGTACGACACGGTCCTCATCTGAGGGCCGTTTTCTCGCAGCCTTCTCTGATCACGGCTCTTTTCTTTTCTCCCGCACTTGTCCCTGGAAGGGCTTTTCAGGATATTTGTTAAAGAAAGAACAACCGGAGAGGGAATGAAGCGCGCAGTGTGTTTCCTGCTAGCACTCACGTGTCTACGATGCGTTTGGGCAACCCAGCTCGAGCACAAACCCGAAGTGCCGCCCCAGGAACCGCGAGTGGGGCTGCTGGACTGTGTCAATTCCTTTCTACTGCTGGGTGTGCGCTTCTACCAACACTACATCACCGATGTGGACGATCACAGTTGCGTGATGCATCCCAGCTGCTCCGAGTATTGTGCGCTCTCGCTTCAGCGCCATTCTCCCTTTCTGGCGACGCTGCAGACGACCGATCGCCTGCTGCGCTGCGGCCACGAGATCCGCTATTATCAACGTACCCTGACACCAATTGGACCGCGCTGTGAAGATCAGCCCTAATCTCCCCCTTTGCCTCGTTGCGCTTCTGGTGCTGTGTCTGCCCTTGTGTGCGCAGAGCTCTTTCGCCGATTGGCTGCTTGCCCAGGGCTATTACGACCGGGCGCTCACCGAATACTTGCGTATCTCCCACAACGCTGACGATGCCGGTTCACGGGACGAGGCGCGTCTGCAGGCGCTGTCCTGCTTTCTGTTGCTCGAGGACTTTGACGGCGCCCTCGATTGGCTCTCGCGGATGCAGGCCGAGACGGAGAAGGTGACACAAGAGCTTCCCCTCAGGCGCGGAATAGTGCTTGTCAGCGTAGGCCAATACAGTGAGGCGGAGCAGCTGCTCGATCGCGTGGTTCACGAATCAAACGACAGTGGCCGAGATCTGGCGGCGCTGCAACTGGGGTTGGCGCAAGTTTGCCAGCTTCGTCCCCAGGATGCGTGTCACACATGGGATTCCATTCCCGCAGACGCCTCGACCTACGCGCACGCCCATGAGCTGTGGACGCTGGCGCGTGACACACAATTGCCTCGTCAGAAATCTCCGGAACTGGCTGCAACACTGGCCATCATGCCGGGTGCTGGTTACGCCTATGCCGACCATTGGGGAACGGCCATTTCAGCCCTGCTGGTTGTGAGTGCGCTTGGTTTTGGCACCTGGAGCGCCATCGATGCCGGTCACGAAGGTCTTGCCGCTCTCAGCGGTTTTGCCACCGTCGGCTTCTATCTCGGCAACATGTACGGCTCCTGGAACGCCGTGCAGCGTATCAACGAGTATCGTGTTCACCAATATCAATCCACATTCAGGTAGGAGTTAAGCGAACCATGAAGTTTGCGCAATCCTTTTTCTGGCGCCAGACGGCGCGCCTGCTGGTTCTGGCCATGTTGGTTCTGTGCGGCGCTCCGCTGAGTGCCTATGCTGGAACCACCATTCCTGCGGGTACGCCGATAACCGTCAAGCTGAACCAGGTGCTGACCTCTGGCACTCTGAGCGTCGGCTCTTCCATCAGCGGCGAGACGACAGCTCCGGTGATGGTGAAGGGTGTCGAGGTGATTCCCGCTGGTTCTGCGGTCATCGGACGTATCACCAATTCCGTCAAGGCCAACCTGGCAGGTATTCCCGGTGAGATCCACATTTCCTTCCAGAGCGTGACTGCGCCCGATGGCACGGTCATTCCTCTCGAGCGCGGCCTGGCCATGGCCAAGGGTGAGGATCGCATGATTCTCTCCATCGGCATCGGCGTCTTCTGCTGCATCCTCGGCTTTCTGATCAAGGGCGACGAGGCCACCATGAGCAGCGCCACCACAGTGCAGTGCTACACGACGCATGAAGTGACTCTGGACTAATCGTCTCAGGTCGAGATCCGAAAGGGCTTTTTCGGATCTGCGCACTACGCATCTCATCTCGCCGGTTGCCGTCTGCGACCGGCGAGTTCTTTTTCCAGTTGTGGTGGTGGAACACGTGGACCGTTTTGCTCGTGCATAGAACTCGTGATACGCAACCTGAAGTAGGAAACTTGCCTTTACCAACTTGAAGCACCGGGAGGCATAGACCGAGGTCGCCTGCTGCTGCTCTGGTCGTCATTGTCCATCTGGCAGAGGAGGGAAGCAAGATGATGTGGTGTAGAAGACTTACATGCTTGTGTCACGTGCTACTACTAGTACTTGTGACACAACTTGCCATGGCGCTTGATCGTATCACACTGCCGGAGCCGCAGCGGACGGGCACGCTTTCTCTCGAGCAGGCACTGAATCAGCGTCGTTCGCGCCGTGCTTTCCAGGATAGCAGCCTGAGTCTGCAGCAGCTTTCTCAACTTCTTTGGGCGGCTCAGGGCCTTACCCAGGGCTTCGAGTATCGCACCGCGCCTTCGGCGGGAGCCCGTTATCCGCTGGAGTTGTATCTGGTGGCCTACGAGGTGGAGAATCTGGCGACGGGCATCTACAATTATTACCCCAGCGCTCATGTTCTGGTACGCCACGCCGATGCGGACATTCGTGAGGCGCTGGCCACCGCCGCCTACACGCAGCCCTGGGTGCAGGATGCGCCCGTCGTGCTGGTCATGGCAGCGGCCTACGAGCGCATGACGGTCCGGTATGGCGAGCGCGGTGTGCGCTACACCGATATGGAAGTGGGGCACGCGGCACAGAACGTGTATTTGCAGGCCGAGAGCCTCGGGCTGGGAACCTTGTCTGTGGGCGCCTTCGACGACACCGAAGTCCAATCGCTGCTGCAGTTGCCCTTGCAGGAAACGCCCTTGTTGTTGATGCCTATCGGAATACCGGAGTGAGTTCAGAGGAGGGGCCGATGGCCTTGAGCATTCGTGAGCGTATTGAACTGGCCCGTACCGGCGACAACGCGCAAGTGATCGCGCGCCTGCGCAGCGGTTGGTTGGCACTGGGCGACTGGCAACTTCTGCGCGGGTACTGTGTTCTGCTGTCCGACCCGCTGGGGCGTGATCCGGACGCACTTCCGATCCGCACCTTGAACGAGCTGAATCCACAGCAGCGCGGTGATTTCATGCTGGACTGGACCGCAACCGGCGATGCGCTGTTGGCCCTCACCGACTGTTGCCGGCTCAATTACGAGATCCTGGGCAATGTCGATCCAACGCTGCACGCTCACGTTTTCCCCCGCTACTACGACGAACCCGAGGAGATGCGTCCGCGTCCGGTCTGGGGCTATGACTGGGGAGCGGGTCCGCACTTCGATTCTGCCCGTGATACGGCGCTGATGGCGAATCTTCGCCAGCATCTTCGTCGCGCTGGGCGAATCGTGGAGTAGCCGGGATATAGCTCGCGGCTTTCCCTTTCTGCAGAACACGAACCCTCGCACATTCCTCCAGAGGCCGATGGACGTACTCGTCCATGCTTCCCATCATTTCGAGATCTTGGACGCGTCCACGCTTTCCGTCTTCTCGAAACGTGGAAGCGTACACGTGCGTGCAGGAGTAAGAGTACGCATGCAAGCGGGCAGCGACACACCGGGAAGGGAAACGCGCCGAGGCGCTGATTCAGACGGTATGTGCCGGAACCGTCCAGCGGGCGTGACACACGAGAGCAATCTTTCTCGCTGAGGCGAGTTTCCGGGAACCGGAGCCAGTTGCCAAGCGTGACCCCGGCAGGGGGGTGGGTGGTGGCTCGCAGCCAACTCCGGACTTGAGCGAGATTCTGGATGTGCGCTTGAACTGGCGACGATCCAGAACCGTGCGAGCGATGGGCAGGAGCCGGATCAGGTCCGACCGGCACGTCAACGCCGGAAGAGACGGAGGGCGAGTACTACTCATGAACACGCAGGAGTGAGTTCCAAACTCTCCAAGTTTCCGATTCAGGCCCGCCATTTGCCTTTCTATCCCAAAAGCCCATTTCGTGGACCTTCTGGGGGAAGATTGTGCCCGGAAAATGGGCCTAAAAGGGAGCCGGCATGGCCGACCAGCAGGAATCCTTCCAGGAACGCACGGAAGAGGCGACCCAAAAACGGCGCGAGGATGCTCGCCGTGAGGGTCAGGTCGCGCGTTCTCAGGATCTGAATTCAGCCGCTGTACTGGTGATCTCGCTGGCGATGATGGTCGTCGGCAGCCACTTCATGGTGGGCAAGTTGGGCGGCTATCTGGTCAGCATTCTCGGCGACATTCCCTACACCCAAGTCAGCGTTGACTACCTTCCGGAAATATTTGCCCGAGCGGTCATGGTCCTCTTTACTATCATTGGCCCCTTCGTGTTGGCCATCGCCGTGGTTTCGGTCACCATCAATATCATGCAGTTCGGCGTCGTCTTCAGCTCCAAAGCCGTTGAACCCGATCCCAACCGCCTGAATCCCATCAGTGGCTTCAAGAACCTCTTTAGCGTGCGCAGCTTGGTGGAGCTGATCAAGAGCATCCTCAAAATCGCGCTGGTGGGCGCCATCGTCTACATCGTGCTTTCGCACGAGTTGCCGCGCCTGCTGACACTGATTCACACTCCGCTGGGCAACACCGTCCGCATTCTGGCTGGAGCCATGTTGCGCCTCTTTGCCTGGGCGCTTTCAGGCCTGGTGGCTATTGCCATTCTGGACCTGATCTTTCAGCGCTGGAACCACAGTCGCCAATTGCGCATGACCCTGCAGGAAGTCAAGGAAGAGCGCAAACAGACGGACGGTGATCCGCAGCTCAAGAGCCGCATTCGCAGCATGCAGATGGAGATCGCCTACAACCGCATGCTGAAGGAACTGCCCCGCGCGGACGTCGTGGTGACCAACCCGACGCACCTCGCCGTGGCGCTGCGCTACGACCAGATGACCATGGCGGCGCCCGTCGTCGTGGCCAAGGGGCAGCGCCTGATGGCGGAGAAGATCAAGACCATTGCACGCGAGAACGACATTCCCATCATCGAGAACGTGCCCCTGGCGCGCGCGCTTTTCAAGGCCTGCAAAGTAGGCGAAGCCGTGCCCGTTGACTTCTACCGTGCCGTCGCTGAAGTGCTGGCCTGGGTCTATCGGATCAAGCGGAGGACCGCCTGATGGGTGGCAAGGGATTCCTGGGACGGCTGATGGGCCGCTCGGACATTCTGCTCGCCCTGGGCGTCGTGGGCATCATTGTCATGATGGTGCTACCGGTGGCGCCGGTCTTCCTCGACATGTTGTTGGCCCTGAACATCATGCTGGCGCTGATCATTCTGCTGGTGGCCCTGTACACCGTCGAGCCGCTTGAGTTCAGCATTTTCCCGGGCATGCTGCTCATTCTGACCTTGTTCAGGCTGGCGATGAACGTGGCTTCCACCCGTCTGGTGTTGGGGCAGGGCTACGCGGGAAAGGTGATCGAGGCCTTTGGCCAGTTCGTCGTCGGCGGCAATGTCGTGGTGGGCTTTATCGTCTTCCTGATCCTGGTGCTGATCAACTTCATCGTCATCACCAAGGGTGCAGGCCGTGTGGCGGAAGTGGCCGCGCGCTTCACTCTGGACGCCATGCCCGGCAAGCAGATGGCCATCGACGCCGATCTCAACAACGGTCTCATCGACGAACGCGAAGCACGCCGCCGCCGCGAGAAGATTGGTCGCGAGGCGGACTTCTACGGTGCCATGGACGGTGCCAGCAAGTTTGTGCGCGGAGACGCCGTCGCGGGTATCGTGATCACGCTGATCAACCTCCTGGGCGGTCTGGCGGTGGGCAGCCTGCAGCTCGGCATGAGCTTCAGCGAATCGGCGCGCACCTTCAGCCTGCTGACGGTGGGTGACGGCCTGGTGAACCAGATTCCAGCGCTGATCATTTCCGCTTCTGCGGGTATCATTGTAACACGCGCGGGCTCGCGCTCGCATTTCAGCGAAGACCTGACGCGCCAGCTCTTCTGGCAGTACCGACCGCTGATGGTCTCCAGCGGCATGCTCTTCTTCTTCGCGCTCGTGCCCGGCCTGCCCATCATTCCCTTCCTGTTGCTTTCCGCCGGATCGGGCGCACTGGCCTGGAAGGTGCGCAAGGCCCAGCAGGAGCCAGCGGAGGAGGAGATCAAACCGGAACCCAAGTCCAGCGAGGAGCGCATTGAGGACTATCTGACCCTGGACACCATGGAAATTGAAATGGGCTACGGGCTCATTCCGCTGGTGGATCGAGATCAGGGCGGCGACCTGGTGCAGCGCATCTCGCGCATTCGCAAACAGATGGCTGGCGAGCTCGGCGTCATATTACCGCCGGTGCGCATTCGCGACGACATTACTCTGCGCCCCGACGAGTATCGCATCAAGATTCGCGGCAACGTGGTGGGCGAGGCGGAAATCCGCACGGGCTACGTGCTAGCGCTGGGCGCCGACGCCAAGGATCACGAGCTGCAAGGCATTCCCACGCTGGATCCCACCTTCCACATGCCCGCCCTTTGGGTACGCCAGGAGCGCGCGCGCGTGGCCGAGCGCAAGGGACACGCAGTGGTGGAGCCGGGCGCGGTCATGGCCACGCACCTGGAAGTGCTCATTCGCCGTTGGGCCTGGCGCATTCTGGGCCGCCAGGACGTCAAGCATCTGCTGGACAATCTGAAGCCCGAACACGAGGTGCTGGTGGACGAACTCTATCCTTCCGCCATGTCACTGGGGCAGATTCACAAAGTGCTGCAGCGCCTGCTGAAGGAGAGCGTGCCGGTGCGCGATCTGGTCACCATTCTGGAGACCCTGAGCGACTACGGCAGCCAGACCAAGGACCCCGAAGTGCTGGGTGAATACGTGCGATTTGCGTTGGCACCAACGATAACGACTCTGGTATTGGGTGAACATCAACGGATCAAGGCAATTACCTTGGAGCACGAGCTGGAGAACGTTCTGGCCAGTGAGAAGGACGGTTCCCGCGCGGGTACTCTGAGTCCCGATGATTTCGCCTATGTGATACAACAGTTGCGTGAGTACCGTAACCGCCTGCAGGCGGAAGGACGCACGCCGGTTGTGGTGACACGTCCCGATGTTCGCGCCTATCTGCGGCGTCTGCTGGAGGGCCCGCTGCAGGATCTGATGATCCTGTCCTACAGCGAGCTCAGCATCAACGTCGAACTGGAAAGTATATCGCGCATCGGTCTGCCCAAGAAAAAACAGGCGGCATAGGATTCAAGATGAACCAGGCGGGAGCAGTGCAAAGCCCAGGAGCGCATATGAACGGCGATGATAGCCGACTGCATTCCCGCATTCTGTTGGTGGACGACGAACCGGGCGTCGTGATCAGCCTGAAGAGATATCTGGAGATGAAAGGCGCTGTGATCCTGGAGGCCGGCAACGGCCTGGAGGCGCTGGAAATACTGCGGCGTGATACGGTGGATATCGTGCTCACCGACCGCAACATGCCCGGTCTTGGCGGCCAGGAACTCTTGCAGGAGATCCGTAGGCAGTGGCCGAATATCGATGTACTGCTGATGACCGGCTTAAGCTCGGTGCAGAACGCGGTGGAGGTGATGCGCCTTGGAGCCGCCGACTACATCGAGAAGCCGGTGGATCTGCCAGCCACCTACAGCATTCTCAAGCGCGTTGAAGCCAATCGCAAGATTCGTCTCGAGCGCGATCGTTTGAAGGCCGAGGTGGCCTTGCGCGAGCTTTCGCAGGTGATTACCTCTAACCTGCACATGTCCGATCTACCGGACCGCATTGCCCAGCTGATCGTCAGCACTTTTAAAGCAGGCGACGTCACCATTCAGTACCGCTTTGCCGATGTGGACGACGAGAGCATCTTCTGGCGCAGTCCAGGCTTGCCGACCGAGCTGGACGAGAGTGAGCAGCTGTTGGTGGTGGAAGCGCAAAGCCGCGGCGAGATTGTGCAGCAGGAGATGGGACCACGCTGGCTGGCTTGCATCCCGCTTCTGAGTGATCGCCGTACACGCGGCTACTTGCTGATTACGCGCACGCTGGAAAACGGCGCCTTTGACGCGCAGCAACTAGACCTGCTCAAGGTGATGGCCTCGCACGTGAACGTGGCTCTCGAGAATGCGCATTTGTATCACGTTGCCACGCGCGAAATGCGTTCGACGCAGCAGTTGACCGAAATCGGTCGTCGGCTGAATTCGCGCCTCGACATGGAGAACACGCTGGACGAAATTCACGCTGGCATCCGCAGTTTTGTCAACTGCGAATATACTGCCGTGATACATCTCGATCGTTCCGTGCACGAACTGACCATTGAATTGCGCGGGCGCAGTCGCCCCGATGCACAACTGCAGAACGAGCTGCGCGAACACTTCGACGAGCGTGTCACGCGCATCAATGATGCCCAGTTTCACTGGCAAACCCGGCGCTTCAATGGCCGTTACGAGTATTACAACGAAGTCAGTGGCAGGGTGCGCTTCCAGAGTTGGGTTCCGCTCTCCGATAGCTACGGCATTTTCGGACTGATGGGCGTGATACGACTGGCTGGCGAGAATTTCAGTCAGCTCGAAGTGCGCAATTTCATGCTGCTTTCCAGTAGCGTGAGCTCGGCCCTGCAGAACTCGCTGCTCTTCACCAGTCAGCGGCGTCTGCATCTCGAGACCGTGCAAGTGCTCAGCAAGTCCATTGACGAGAAAGATCATTACACCCACGGCCATAGTGCGCAAGTGGCAGCCATCGCCGTCAAGGTGGCGCGAGCCATGGGATTGGGCGAAGAGGAGCTGATCGAGCTGCGCCTGGGTGGACTGATGCATGATCTGGGCAAGATCGGGATCCGCGACGCGGTGTTGAACAAACCGGGCAAGCTTAACCCGGACGAATACAGTCACATCAAGACTCATCCCCTGATCGGCGCGAAAATCCTTGAGCGCGCACCCCATCTGCATCACCTGATTCCCTACGTGAGACACCATCATGAGCGCTGGGATGGAGCGGGTTATCCGGATGGCTTGCGCGGCGAGGCAATTCCGCTAGCGGTGCGTTCGCTTTCCATTGCCGACGTGTTTCACGCCATGGCCAGCGATCGTATTTACCGTAAGGGAATGGAAGTCGACAAGATTCTGCGCATCCTGCGCAACGAGTCGGGGCGCATGTTCGAGCCCCGCATGGTGGACAAATTCCTTGACCTTTGGGACAAGGGCGTGATTAACCAAGACGACATCAACTTCGATCCCGCCAGCGAGACAGCAGGCTAGGCGGACAGGAGGGCGGTATGCAGATCAGAACTTTCACCGCAGCGACCATGGTGGACGCGCTGGGACTGGTCAAGGAGGAGTTTGGCGACGAGGCCATCATCCTTTCCAGTCGTCGCGTGGATGGCGAAGATGGCGCTGCATCACGGCTGATCGAAGTCACCGCCGCTCGCCCTGCCGTTAAGGAAAAGACCGCGCCGCCACCGCGTGTATCACGCAGGCGTCCCGGTGATACGGCCGAGTCCAAGGCTGCTGTGGAAGAAGAAATCCGTGAGGTGGCAGCGCGCATCCATCAGCCCGGAACAACTGCCGCCAGTTGGCAGCCACCGCGGGTGGGGGATGCGCAAAGTCGTCCAATGGACCAGATGCAACACCGCCAAGAAGTCTTTGAGCATTTGCAGGCTTCGGGCGATGGCCGTCTGCCCAGGCTGAAGCGCCGTGAAACACAGACTGCGGCAGCACAAGCTCAGCGGGCTCACACACGCAAAACCGGTGTACAGGCAGAAGCGCCGGTGCAGCGGCTGGCGACTCCGGCAACGCAATCCGCTCCCCCGGCGGCTGCGTCAACTGCGGTATCCACGCAAGCCGGTGAGTCGGAAAGCCGCGAACTGCAGGGACTGCGTGACGAGATCCGTAGTATGCAGCGTACCCTCATGGATGTATCACAGGTCGTCCAGTTTGGTCCCAGTGCACCGGCCTACACCGGACCGGCGGAAACGCTGTACCGTCAGCTTTTGCATTCCGGCGTGTCACGTCCCCTGGCTACCAGCATCCTGGATGAGCTGCCTCGCGAGGGCTCCATGGCTGAGCTGGAACCCGCCTTGCGCACTGCCCTGGCGCGCAGGCTGGCCTGTGCGACACCACTACAGTTTGAGGGCGTTCGTGGCCCGAGACTGATTGCGCTGGTCGGTCCCACGGGTGTGGGCAAGACGACGACCATCGCCAAAATGATGCTCAACCGCGAGGCCTTTGGCGGGCACCGCGTCGGCGTGTTGACTCTGGATACACAGCGCATCGCGGCCGTGGATCAAGTACGGCGTCTGGCCAGTATTGCCAAGTGCCGCCTGGAACCCGTGTATCGTCCCGCCGAGTTGCCTCGAGCGCTGGAGCGACTGGCGGGCTGTGAGCTGATCTTTGTCGACACTCCCGGCTGCGGCCTGTACCAGCGTGTCACACTGGAACGACTGAGCAGTTTTCTGGAAATCCTGCAGCCTGCGGAGACGCACTTGGTGATGGGTGCCAGCACGCGGCTGGAGGATATGGTCGAAGTGGCACAGCGCTTCCGCGGACTCGGAGCAGATCGGCTGCTATTGACCAAGCTGGATGAAACACGGCGAATTGGCGCCGCAGCGGAACTTGCTGCCCGTACTCGTCTGCCACTTAGCTATCTTGCTGTAGGACAGAGCATTCCCGGAGACCTGAAACGCGCCCGCGCCCAGTTGCTGGCCGCCGCTGTGTTACAACCCGGGTTGCTGCTGGTGGAACACGGGGAGGAATAATGGACGGCCGCACCATTCTTTTGACTGGATTGCCAGCAGGGCAGGGAGTCAGCAGTCTGGGGCTAGCGCTGGGCGATGCTCTGGCGGAGCTCGGGCGTGAGGTGCTGATTGCCACTGGCCTGGACAATATGCCTCCCGCCGAAATGACTCCACGCGGTGAGCGCCGTGATACAGGCCTTGTGTTACAAATGCGTCACGGACCCAGTCTGTGTCCGCTGGAGTTTCTGGCTCAACCCGCGCACGCCAGTTTGCGCCGTATGAGCGAAGAGGCCGACTTTGTACTCGTCGACCGCTTCACGGGCCTCGCGGTGGCAAACAGCCCTTGGTACGCAATGGCGGATGAAGTCTTGCTGATGGTGGATGCACGCGAAGACGGTCCCGCCAAGGGGCTGCTGCTGGCAAGTCGCATCCTGCGCGATCAGCCGGGATTACCGGTGTACGTGTGCTTCAACCGCATCAGCTACAACCAGGAATGGCAGCAGCTGGGCGACGAGTTCAATGCGCGCCTCGAAGCCCTTGGCGGCCGTGAATTGCTGGTGCTGGGCGGCATTCGTGATGCTCTTGATTCCCGGCGTGCTACGCGGGAACACGTTTCCCTGTTGCGTGCCGTGCCCAATCATCCGAATTCGCGCGTGATACGCAGCCTTGCGCGTCGTTTGCTGCATCTGGAAATGGCCTGGGCTCATCGCCCGGATCTGATGGTACATGCGCCGCAGCACCAGATCGGAGAACGGAGTTTGATCGATGGCCGCTAGTGCACGACGTCCCAGCGATGGCGAGAAGATCATGAACCAGGTAGGCCTGCTGGTCTTTCTGGGTTTTCTACTCGTGCGCGTCGGCAGCGGGCATCCGCTCTGGGATAGCGCCATTCGTGCCTTTTTTATCTGGCTGGCGGTCAGCCTGCTCGGCGGTGTGATACGCGTGCTGACCAAATACGCTCAGTACCGGCAGCGCGAAGACGAGCTGCGCGAAAATCTGCGCATGGCGCGTGAAGAAGAAGAACGTGTGTTGCGCGAGCGTCGTCGTCGTCGCGAGAAGGTGGCGGAGCTGGTGAACATGATTGATAGTGGTGAAAGTGCCCCCGGTTTGGGCGCAAATGAGGATGAGGCCTAGATATGGCGATCCGCGCGGACGAGCTATGGGCGTCCTACTCCAAGGAGCGCAGCGAGCCGATGAAGGAAAAGCTGCTGGTGACCTATCTCCCCCTGGTAAAACAGGTGGCCAGCCGCATGAAAATGTCTTTGCCCCATTCTGTCTGTCTGGATGATCTGGTGGGCTCGGGCATTCTTGGACTGATCAACAGCGTCGAAAACTTCGATCCTTCGCTGGGCTTCAAGTTCGAGACCTATGCAATTCCTCGCATTCGTGGAGCCATCCTCGACGGTCTGCGCGACTACGACTGGGTGCCGCGTTCCATTCGCGCCAAGGAGAAGCAGCACGAGTCGGCGTTGACCGAGCTGGAAGCCCGATTGGGACGCGTGCCCACCGAAGAAGAAGTCGCCGAGGCGATGGGCTTGAGCATCAGCGAGTATCACAAACTGCTCGATGAAGTGGGCGCCACAACGATGTTGTCCTTCGATCGTCCCCTGTCCGGCAGTGATCAGGATGCTTCCGGCAGCTTGTACGACCTGGTGGAAGACGCGCGTCACGACAATCCGTTGGACATGATGGAGCGCAAGGAGATCAAGCGTCTGATTATTGATCTGATCAACCGTCTCCCCGAGCAGGAGAAACTGGTGATCGCGCTCTATTACTACGAAGAACTGACCCTGAAGGAAATTGGCCGCGTACTCGATATCAGCGAGTCGCGTGTGAGCCAGATTCATACGAAGATCATCGCCAGCATGAAGTCGCACATCAGGAGGATGATCGCCCCCTGATGTATCACGGGAGGTCGGGATGAACATTCGTCCCCCCGGTGGCCCGCGGCGCGTAGACCCTGTCAGTCGCCGCAGTCGTCAGCACATGCGTCCGGAGGATAGCCAATCTTTCCGCGAGGAGCTTGTACGGCGTGTCACGGAGGAGGAACGTGGTGAGGACGAAGACCCCCGTGATGAGGATCGAGATCGCGCATCGCGTGTATCACAGGAACAGGACGAACGCGGTGATACGATTGATATCCCGCTTGTTCAGGAAAGGGAGCGGCGCAAACGCAAAGACTCCGCCGAGGACGCGGAGGACGGTGATGAGCCCCATCCCCATATCGATTTGAGAGCCTGATGGAAGACACGGACAAAAGAGCGCGCATGCGCCGCATAGCGGGTGGTATTCTTGATCTGCCCACCTTGCCGACGGTGGTGGCGAAAATCGTCGAGCTGGTGGACAATCCCCGCACCGACGCCTCCACACTGTCGCGGCTGATCGCTTCCGATCCGGCGCTGACGGCGCGCATGCTGAAACTGGCCAACAGTGCGTATTATGGATTTCCCCGCCGCATCGGCACCATCAATCTGGCCATCGTCGTGCTGGGCTTCAATACAGTGCGCGATCTGGCGGTTTCTGCCAGTTTGGTGGAGCGCCTGAACATGGGCGGCCCCTCCGGCATGGGCATGACGGATTTCTGGGAGCACAGCGTCTCGACGGCCATTGCAGCGCGCATGATCCAGCGCGAGTGCGGCCACCGAGCTGTGGGCGAGGCCTTTGTGGCCGGGCTGCTGCACGACATTGGCCGACTGGTAATTGCGCGTTATGTTCCCGACGAACACGAACGTATCACGGCGGCGCTCAATGACCAGAACACGTATCTCTGGGTCATCGAGCATCAGGAATTGGGCATGAGTCACGCCGAAGTGGGCGGCATGCTCTGCCGTCGTTGGAATCTGCCCGACAGCATCTGCGACGCGATTGCGATGCATCACCATCCGATGGAGATGGACCGGCCGGACATGTTGACCGGTATTGTGCACGTGGCGGAGCATCTGGCGCACCTGGTTTCCGACAATCCTCTGCAGGAAGGTCCCCTGTCGGCGCCCGGTGATGAGGTCGTCAGCCTGCTTGGCTTGCGCCGCAACGAGATCGGCAGCCTGGATATCAACTGGTACCGCGAACGCTACGAGGAAGAACTCCAGCGCGCCGAGACCTTCCGCAGTCTGGTGCTTGGACGTGAGGTGGAGGACTAGGCATGGCGCCGGAGGGTGAGGGTCGTCTGAAAATAGCGCAGACCGAATTGCAGCAGGAGGTGGAACACCTACGGGCCGTGCGTGCCGAGTTGAAGCACAGCCTGGAGGAGTTGCGCGAGATCCAGAATCTGGCGCGAACCGTGCGTTCCTCCACTGAAACCAGTTCGATCGTCGAAGCGCTGCAGACGCTACTGGACCGTGTGCTCCCCGAGCCGCACCTGGGCTTGTTCCTTTACAACAGCGAACACCTGCTTGAAGCGGTAGGCGACCCTTCCGTTACCATCCGTCAGGCTGTGTACAATTTGAACGAAGAAGGCATCTGCGATTGGGTGCTTGAAGAAGGACGTCCGGTGCAGGTGCCCGATCTGCTGGGCACCGGGAGCGGAAAAAGTGATCTGCTCGTGCCGCTTGCCGTGATGAACACCGGCATCGGCGTGCTGCTGATTCGCACGCCCATGCAGGAGCAGGAACTGACCGCTCAGCGTATGGATCTGTTGGCCTTCGCTGCTGCTCAGGCCGCCATGGCGCTGGAAAACTCTCGTTTGCTGGCTCAGCTCGCCGATAGCCGTGCCCAGTTGCAGGAAATGTTTGATAGCGCCACGGATCTGATTCTGTTGCTGGACAGTGAAGGACGCATTCGCTACAGCAACCAGCGGGCCGAGGTTGTGGCCATTGAGCCCGGTCGCCTGGTGGGGCGTTGCCTGCTGGATTTTGTCGCCGACCCGGAACAGCGCGATCGATTGCTGGAGGGCATTGCCAACGGCCATCGCAGTCTTGAGGAAGTTGAGCTCCCTGGCGAAGAGGGCCAGCCACCACTACGCGTGATACAACTGACGCTGACGCCGTTGAGCAGCAAACACCCGATGCGGGCTTCGACGATGGCCATTATTCGCGACATGACGGAGCGGCGCCGTCTTGAGGAGCAGGCTACGGAAGCCGAGCGTCTGCGCGCTGTGATGCTGGCTGCGGTGACGGTGAATCACGAAATCAACAATCCGCTGACCACCATCATTGGCAACCTCTTCATGATCCGGCGTCATCTAGGCGAAGAGGCGGATGAGAACCTATTGCATCGCCTGGACGTCATTGAAACCTCGTGCCGCAAGATCGAAACGGTGGCCCGCCACCTGGAGCGCGTCGAGGAGATCAAGCGCGTGAAGTACCTGGGGGACACCGAAATGCTGGACATTGATCTGCACGACCCCAACAAGGAGTGACGGCATGACGAAGTGCACGCTGCGCATCGTAACTCTATTGCTGTGGCTGCTGCCCGCTGTCGCGGCCGAGTTGGATAGCATTCGCTGGTTCGAGCACGAGGATCACACGCGGATCGTTTTTGACCTGAGTGAGCGCCTGTCCTACCAGGTGTTACGTGTCTCCGCGCGTGAAGTGGATGTGCTTCTGGCGGGTGATGTCAGTCATCGCATGAGTGACCGCTTACGCGTCGGCAGTGGTGTTGTGGAGCGCGCAGAAGCAGCGGGCATGCGCGATGGACAGACCGTGTGGAAGCTGAGTTGCTCGGGCGTGGGCCGTGTGCGCCATTTTGGCCTCGATGAAAGCCCCTTCCGCATCGTCATTGATGTGTATCCGGGTGACACAGATTCCGATGCGGCAAGCTCGCCAGCGACAAGACCTCAGATCACTCCAGCTACCCACACGAGCCGTGATACAGACCCGCTCGCAAACCGGACTGTATCACAACATGAGCAGCAGGAGCCCCAGCATGAACCTGAACCGCGACTGCAGGAAGAGACTGCACCGACGGGTGGAATTGAAGATCCCAAGAACTACCAGGGGCTTTCGAACCGCGATTACAAGCGACTGCGCATCGGTGAACTACTACTTGAACTGGGCGATTATCCCACTGCACTGCAACAGCTCAAAAAGCTAAGCGATCGCAGTAGCGAGCATCCGATGGTGCGCTACCGCTTGGGACAGGTGTATTACAATCTCGGCGATCTTTTTCGCGCCAAGCAGCAGCTGGACCCCTTGCTGGAGAACCCCATCTACAGCGACGCCGCGCGCCTGGTTGTGATGCAGCTCGATGGGCAGGAAGTCAACGGCGTCCTGCCGGGCGGGGAGATCAATCAGGACGATCTGGCCTACTATCTCGAAGTCCTGCGCCAGGGGCGTCCGCTGACAGCAACGGATTTATACACCACACCCGTTGTTGTCAAGAAGAGCAGCCGTTTTCTGCCTGGCCTGATGCTGGGAATCGCCCTGGGTTTGGCGGCCTTTTTACTGGGCCAGTTCATTGTATCACAGCGGAAAAAGGCTCGTGAGCGCAGACGAATCATTGCAGATGCTTTAGGAGATAGCAATCCTGAAGTCCCGGAAGAATTGAACGATTACAGCAGTGTCTCACGTCGTGTGCAGGATGAGCTTGAACAGGAACTGGCGGAACTGAGCCGCAGTCAGGCGGAAGCGCCGCCCGCTCCAAAGCGTGACACAAAAATACCTGATGTTTCCGATCTGATGCCAGAACCCGCTCCAGAGACTCCGGAAGATGACGATATCCCCATGGGAAGCGGTAGCCGCGAGGAGGCTGTGTACCGCTTGGCGGACCAGAAGAAGTCCATCGTCGAGATTGCCGAGTCGCTGGATATGGGTGTTGATGAGGTCCGCCTGATACTGGAACTGCGCGAAGACTAAGGACCGTTGTGACATGGGTAGCATCCGTAGCGAAGAACTCAGCGTTCTGCTGGAATTGACCAGCCTGCTGCAGGCCAGTACAGCCGAACAGCAGAGTCTTCGCCCGGTGCTGGATTTGGTAGCACGCATCATCCCTTACGAATCCGCCACACTGTACCTCTTGGACGATGAGAGTGGCGAACTTGTGCAGGACGAGATGGTCGGTGATACACCGGTGAACCTGATCGACGTCGTGCGCTTCGACATGGGTTTCGGCCTTAGTGCGTGGATTGCCCAGCAGCGTCGCCCGATCATTCTACCTGTACTGGGGCGGCGCCGAAACGTTGATGCGCATCGGGTCCAGTCCTACGTCGGATTACCTCTGGTGGTGGAGGACGAGCTGCTGGGAGTAATGAATTTCGGCCACAGCACCAGCGGAGCTTTTCATGAGTTGGAAGAAACACCCCTGAGACTGCTAGCCGGTCAATTGGCCCAGCTCATCCATAACATGCACCTGGTACGCGATCTGCGCACCTCAAATGCGGTATTGGCGCAGCGAAATCGACAGCTGCGAGACATGCAAGGACGTCTTGTGGAGAGCGAACGGCTCAAGGCCGTGGGCGAGCTGATTGCCACCATGAATCACGAAATCAACAATCCGCTCACCATTATCAACGGTTCTGCCGAGTTGCTTTCACTGCAGCTGCTTGACTCTGACGAAGGAGTACAGGACAAGCTGCGGACAATTCTCGCCCAAGTCCGCCGCCTGGGGCGTGTGCTCAATATGCTGGCGAACATTCGCAAACCCGTCACCGAAACCTACACTGCTGATAGCTTGATGCTGGATCTGCGCGCCTCCGCCCGGGGCGACGAAGATGTCCAGCCCAACTGACACCTGCGATCTCCTTTCCGCCAAGAGCCGCTTTTCTGGAAACTCATACCGCAGCTGCGTGTTTGCCCTGCGGAGGTGAACCATGCGCTATCTGCTGCTGCTCTTGTTGGCGAGGCTGTGTGCAGCACAGCTTCTGTTGAACGAATACTTGTCAAATCCATTGGGTTCTGAGTATGAGGACGAATGCGTCGAACTCTGGAATCCGGGCGCCAGCGCTGTATCCCTTGACGACTTGCGGCTGAGTGATGGAAGCGGGATCGATGAGCTTGTCAGCGATGCAGACAGCCTGCCACCGGGGCAAATTGCGCTGATCCTGGACCCAGACCATAGCGGTGCCTATTTACAAGGACTGCCCGATTCGGTTGTCGTGCTGTACATCGGCGACACCTCGTTCGGGTCCGGCGGCTTGACCAATGGCGGTGGGGAGTGCCTTCAGTTGCTGTCTGCCGAGGGCGAGGTCCTGGATTCGTTGTGGACCCGAGGCGATCTGCCCGCTGGCTGTAGTTGCGAACGACGCGAGCGTGATCCATGCAGCAGCGCGAGCTGGCTTCCGCATCGACTGGGCTCCCATAGTCTGGGAAGACCAAACAGCGTGCAGCGACTGGACTACGAGCTGGAACTGCTCGAGATCAAGCTGGAGCGGCTTCTGCTTAGGGCCTGTGGCTATGCAGGCTGGTCCGGCCCTGTCACTCTTTGTGCTGGACAGGGCTCGTGCGCGCTTGAAACGGAGCTTGTGCTTCCGGATTTGAACGGGGGAGAATGCTGGGAGCAAACGCTGCCCCCTCTGCCTTTGGCGGGCAACAATCCATTTCATCTGAGCCATCCGTCGCCCGGTGGATCACGACTGCTACTTGACACGCTGCTGTGGCGGCCTGCGCGCGATGGCCTCTGTATCAACGAAATCATGGCCGACGGGGAAGAAGGCCGCGATTGGATCGAATTGTGGAATGCAGGCGAGTGTGAATTGGTATTGGATGGCATGGAGCTGGTGGCGGATAGCTGGTCGCAGGAGTTGGAGGGCACACTGGCAGCCGCTTGCTATCTACTGCTTGGCCGTGATACACAGACAAGGGAAGACTGCCGCACTTTTGTCTGTGCTCCTCACCTGAATCTTCAGGGCTTTCTAGTACTAGAGTCACCCGATGGAGAGCGAGTGGAGGAAGTGCAATGGGATACGCCCGTGCATTGCCGTGCTCGCAGCCTGGAGCGACTGGGCCCTGAGCTGCAAGCAGAATTGCCCGAGAGTTGGAGCTGCAGTTCGGTGACGGGCGGAACTCCTGGAGGACAGAATTCCTGCTGGATTCCCTCCGCTGACCGGGCTGGATTGCAGCTTTCGAGTGATTTGCTGCTGCCGCTGTCAACCAACGAAAATGCGCATCTACGCATTTCCTGTCCCGGGTCGGAGCGTCTTGTGATACAACTGTGGACCCGACTGGGAGAACGGCTTTTCGAACGCTACACTGAATCTTCCTCCTATCTTTGGAATGGTCGACTGGAGAACGGGCAGTTGCCCGAGCCAGGTGCGTATCTGTTGCGGGTTCATACAGGGAGCGAATGGGAAATGCGCGCCGTCGCTGTGAGCTGGTAACAGGTAGTCTATAGCGCTTGGCCGTCCTTCTGTATTTTTACATCTTGCAGTGTCACACCAACTCGCCAGTAATGGAGAGACCTTGGAGCAGGACGAGCGAGAACTTATTCTCAAATCCCAGCAAGGGGATCAGACGGCGTTTGAGATGCTGGTCAGTCGTTATGACAGACGGTTGATGGGTCTTATTCGCAGTATGGTTCGCAATTCCGAAGACGCGCGCGACGTCTATCAGGACGTCTTTCTGCGTGCCTGGCTCGGCTTGCCAAATTTTCGACTAGAAGCCGGATTCTTCACATGGCTGTATCGGATTGCCGTCAATCGTTGCATGACCTACTTCGATCAGCGTGGCCGCAGAGAGAAGAAACACCTCCAACCGCTATTGGATGACGAGGAAGACGGCGACTGGATGGACCGGGTGGTGGCGCACCAGGCGGTGAACCCCATCGAGGATCAACAGGAAACATTTGGCAAGGAAGCGTTGTTAAAGAAAATCTGGACCGCAGTTGAAACCCTGAAGCCAAAGCAGCGACTGATTTTCTGCCTTCGCCACCAGCACGGGCTGAGAGTGAAGGAGATTGCCGAGATTTTCGACATGCCCGAAGGCACCGTCAAAATCCTGGCCTTTCGCGCCGTACGCGCGATCAGGGACCAACTGAAGGATGACCTCGAATGAGCAATAAACCCACCGAGCACGATCTCATCGCCTGGCTTGAAGGCACACTTGATCCAGCTCGTTATCAATTCGTGGCCGCCGCTCTGGACGAGGACGCCGGACTGCGCGAAGAGCTACGCCAGATCGAAGTGCTGCAGGCTGAGTTGACCGAGACCGAAGAAGCCTGTGTGGATGAAGGTGAGCTTGATCTGGCACGCGCAGGCTTGAGTGCTTTGTTGGCGCGCCATCCCCGGCATCCGGCCAACTTCGATACTGCCTCACCCGACCTAAAAGCCATCCCCGATACTCGTCCGGCCCAGCCTGTGCCTCAGCCGCGCGTGCGTCCTGTTCGTCGTTGGCGATTGGCAGCCTATGCCGTTTCCACAGCCGCGTGCACTGTGATAGCGATGATGATGGTTTTGAACAAGCATCCGCTAAACACTACTGCAGAGGCGCCTGTCCCCTTTGGCGGTGGTGAGTTGACTGCGGCCAGCCTGAACAGCCAAGCCGTGGGTAGCCCCAGCAGTCGGCAGTATGCGGTGCAGGATCTTGAAGTCGAGTCGGGTTCTGGCGTACGCATCCTGCTGGACGAGACTTCCCGGTACGAGATCAACGGGTCTGCGGCCGACGACGAGATTCAGGAATACTTGGGTTACATCGTGCGCAACGATCGTGACAGCGACCGGCGCTTGAAGGCAATCCGTATTCTGGAAGACGGTGCTTTTACACCCAACACGTTGAATGTACTCGTGTATGCGCTTTCGCACGATCCCAGTCAGGATGTCCGCTATGCGGCTGCTGGCGCGCTCGCTCCCAGTATCGATCTGCCCGTCGTACGCCAGGCCTTTTTGAAAGCCTTGGTTGACGATCCCACACCCGAATTGCGTGGCTTGGCTGGTCGTGTATTATCAGCGGGTGGCGGTAGCGCAAGTCCGCTTGGAGGAGGCACTCGATGAGACACTTTCTACTGCTTGTGCTGCTGCTCGCCTTGTGCACGGCTCTTCACGCTGAATCCCAAACTCATTATCTGCGCGATATCGTGATTTCAGCCGAGGAAACCGTTGACGGCGACCTAATGGTGTATCGTGGCGATCTTTTTCTGGCAGGCACGGTGACGGGCAAAGTGCTCGTCGTTTTCGGTGACTGTGTGCTACAGCCTGGTGCCTACATCCAGGGCGACCTGGTGGTCATCCACGGCGAACTGGTTTTGGACAACAAGGATCAGGTTGGCGGTCGCATTTCGCAAAAGGACTACTTGAGTACCAATCGCGATGAGGCTACTCCTTTCGCTTTGGGCGATCGCGAGGACGTCGACGAGGATCTAGAGGAGGATGAGGGCAAAGACCTGGACGACGACACGGATGTCTATGTTGCCTTCAATCGTGTGGCGGGATTGCAATTGGGCGTTCAGCTATTGCCCGTCGATCTGGAGAAGAATCCTTCCCTCCTTTTTGATCTGGACGGAACAGCCTATTATGCCTTTGGCACGCATCGCGTCGAAGCCGAAATGCAAATGCGCCGTGCATTGCTGCACAAGCCGCTACTCACACTGGGCATCGGTGGGCACACCTTGACCGAAAGCCAGGATAACTGGATGTTGACCTCCACTGAGAACACCCTGGCAGGTGGGCTGCTGCATATGGATTTCTTCGATCACTACGACAGCGAAGGCTATGATGTCACTGTGAATACACGACTGTGGGAACGCCGGATCAACTTTGGCTTTGGATGGTTCGCCGAAAGCATGGATCCTCTGGATCGCAATACGCAGTGGAGCTGGAACGGCTCTCGCGATTATCAGGAAAACCTCTATTCCAAGCTCTTTGGCTTCAAGGGAGGCGATGCCCGTGGCCTGCGCGCCGAGCTCCTGCTGGACATGATCGAGGAGCGCGAGTACGACCAGTACGGCCTCACCCTTGCTGCAAAATGGGAGCGTGGACTGGGTGATTTTGAAGGCGACGAATCCGAGTATGAGTACGAACGCTGGATGGGGAGCATGCATTTTCATCTGCCGCTCGATTCCTACCAGTGTGAGAACTTGAATGGCAGAATCCTGCTTGGCAACACTTGGGGCGCACACATTCCCGAGCCCTATTTGTACCGCCTGGGCGGTCCGGACGCTTTGCCTGGCTATCGCCCGAAATCCATTGACTTGGTGGACGACAACGCAGATGGCAAACTGGACTACAGAGATTCCGAGGCCAACGATTCCAGGCTCGTTCTTGATGCAGGAGCGCCTGGTATGGTGTTGGGCACGCTGGAATATGTGATCCACGGCGAAGCGCTGGAAGAGCGGTTGAACATCCCCTTTCCGCTTGAGGATTTGGATTTGATCGTAACCAGTAGCGCGGGGCGTCTCTACAGTGGTGACCTGGGAGACCTGGAATTGGACGAGTTCCAACATGATATAGGATTTGGTATTGCCGGTGGTTTTGATGAGTGGCGTTTAATCATGTCGCGCAGCACCGAGTCCGGTGAGGCTGACTGGCGCCTGATGTTCCGCCTGAAGGCTCGTTTCTGATCGGAGGACACCATGTTTAGAAGTAGCTTAGCCCTCGTCCTGTGTCTGATCGGCCTGAGTCGGGCGGCCGAAGTGAAGCGAGTTGAGCGTGAAATCCCGCTACATGGGCTGGACTCTGCTTCAATCGAGCTGCACCTGGGAGCTGCGCAGCTGGATATACGCACCCACGATGGTGAGCCTCTCGTTTCGATGCAGCTGGACGTTGTAGTCACCGATGCAAACGGTGAAGATTGGGAGCCCACTATCCACTTTTCCACAAGCAGCCGTGTCGGGCATCTGATCCTTTCCAGTGGCGAGGACGATGAGGAAGGCTACTCGATCCTGGGCAGTCGTAAGAACAAGGACCACTGGGTGCTGAGTTTCTCACGCAGTCTGCCCATTGATTTGGATGTTGCCTACGGTCTCGGCCCGGGCCAGGTCGAGTTGGGTGGAATGCAGCTGCATCATTTGTCGTTTGCTACGGGCTTGTCGGAAGTGGCCATTTCCTTTGATACACCTTGCCAAGGTGAGATGGATGAGATGGAACTGGCCACGGGGCTTGGCTCGATGGAAGTACGTGGCCTTGCTAACGTCTGGATGAAACAGCTTAGCTTCGTTGGGGGCCTGGGCTCCGCTACTCTTGCTTTTGACGGTCATTACCGGACCAATGTGGATGTTTCCTTGGATGTGGGCATGGGATCCCTCGCCCTCAAGGTGCCCGAGGATGTCGGTGTGAAGATGCGCCACGATGACAGCTTCCTTTCCAATCATGACTTCACGCGCCTGGAACGTATCAGCGAGGATACATGGTATTCAGATAACTGGCAGGCCGGGCCAGGTAATCTTGATTTCGATTTGTCTGTTGGGATGGGTAGCGTGGAATTGAATTGGGTAGAACCTTAACTGCGAGTAAAGTGAGACTCGCCAAACAAACTGCAATTCCCCTGGAACCTTTGCCGTTTCCACTCCATATTAGCCCTCTATGTTTGCGGACTTCCTGAGGGCCTTCCTCACGCTCAGCCTGGAAATCTCACCTCTGCTCATCATCGGGCTGCTGGTGGCAGCCGCATTGCACGTCGCTTTGGGTGAGGCTACAGTTATTCGACACTTGGGCAGCAATAGTGGATCTGCGGTGATCAAGGCGACTCTGTTGGCCATTCCCTTGCCGTTGTGCAGTTGCAGTGTAGTCCCCGTTGTGGCCTCTTTGCGACGTAAGGGCGCGTCAACGGGTGCGAGTGTGAGCTTTCTGACAGCGGCTCCACAGATTGGCGCTGACAGTTATGCACTTACTTATGGTTTGCTCGGTCCCTGGTTTGCCCTGTACCGGATTCTAGCTGCTCTTGTGACCGCGCTCTTGGGCGGTCTTGCTGAGAACACGCTGAGTGGCAAAGGGATCAAACCAGAATCACCACCGGGAGACAACAGGGAAGAGCACGCTCTGGACAGGTTACGAGGAGTGCCGCGCTTTCTGCTGGAGCTCTTTGGCGGTCTGGCGGACAGCCTTATGATCGGATTGCTGCTGGCAGCAGCCATTCTCGTCCTGGTGCCCGATGGGCTTTTTGAAGGACTGTTTTCCCACGCACCTTGGCTGGAGCTGCTGGTCATGCTGGCCGCAGGAATTCCAATGTACGTCTGTGCGACGGCTTCAACGCCCATTGCTGCAGCTATGATCATGAAAGGTGTCAGTCCCGGAGCTGCACTGGTCTTTCTGCTTAGCGGGCCCGCAACCAACATGGTGACCCTCAACATGATGCGCAGTTCGCTCGGGCGACGCCCCACGGCCATTTACCTAAGTAGCATCGCTCTGGTGGCGCTGGCTGCCGGCGCACTGGTGAATGGACCGCTAGCGCAGTCGGTGAAGCAGACGACCGAAACAATGCATCACTTGCATCGACCGGGAGGTGCCTGGTGGCACTGGCTTGGCTTCATCCTTGTCGGCGGGCTGATGCTGCTGCATTACCTTGCTACCCTTCGTGGACGTTTTAGCACCAGACCAAAGGAGGCTGGAATGAGCGAGTTCAGCATGACCATAGCAGGCATGACCTGTCCCCATTGTCTGGGGCGCGTACAAGATGCACTGAAGAAGAGCGGCCTGATTGGAGAGTTTGAGTTGGAGCTTTCCAGCGGAATCCTTCGCGTATTGGAGATGCCCGCCGATCCTGCGGCGACGCGCGCAGCCTTGACCGATCTGGTGCGCAAAGCGGGATACGACGTTGTCGAGTAGAGAAACACCGCGCGTTTGTGGCGAACCTGGCAAGAGGTGTGTTCATGTTGCGTTTGCAGGGGTCCGGTTTTGGCCATAGATCTGTGCACTAGGGAGCTACCATTGGTCAGCGGAATCAGAAATTGCATCACTCGCAGGATGGGTGCCTGGCGCCGTCTCTGTGGCGTGCTGCTATCGCTGACACTGCTACTGCTGATTCAGGGCCAACTGCCGCCCGCACTTGTCGACTATGACGAATGCACCATGGCTGTCATCGGCGGTGCGTCGACTCCGGATGGTCGACCGCTACTGTGGAAGAATCGTGATACTTCTCAGCGTTTGCACGCCCTTGAGGCCGATGCCGAGGCCGGCGGGCTGGCCTGGTGTGGCATTGTCGATGCAGACGATCCCAGCGAATACTGGGCTGGCATCAACAGCGCCAGTTTTGCTGTGGCCAATACGCTGCCACAAAACGGTCCCGATGACTTGAGCGAGGGTGTGGGAAATGGCGAGCTGATGGCTATTGCGCTGAGGCAGTGCAGTACCTTGGCCGAATTCGAGGCGCTTCTCGACTCCACCAACCAGGTTGGACGTCGCAGCTTGTCAAACTTCGGAGCCTTTGACGCTAGCGGTGCGTGCGCCATCTACGAGTGCTACAACACCTACTGGCTGCGCTATCGCCCTGAAGAGGCGGGTGTTACTTGGCTGGTGCGAACCAATTACCTCGACAGCGGCACTACACCGCTTTCCAGCTACGGCATTGATCGACGACTGCGTGCCGAGGCCATGCTTGGACAGGCCGAACGCGTCGACTCCCTCGATGCCCTGTTTCTGCTGCGGCAATGCACCACGGATCTTGTCTCACCGGATCAAGACCACCCCTTGCTGGGGCGCTCGCTTCAGGAAACCATTTGCCGACGCTGGACGCGTAGCGCAGCCGTTCTAATCGGTGCAGATGAGAATGCCTCCCCGGGTATGATGTTGGCGCGCCTGGGCTTTCCTGCGGCCAGTCCGCCGTTGGCCGTTGAGCCGGGGCATCCGCCACTGGCCGTGTGCCGCAGCCTGGACGCGGGCGGACAGTGGGCTGATCTGGTGCAGGACCGTGTGGAAGAGCTGATGACTTTCACCAGCAGCGTCTGCTGGTTGCATCCCGAGGACCTTCCGGGCTGGATGCCCGTTTGTGATCAAGCCTTCGCTCAGTTTTGGGACGCCGATAGGCCCCTTGAGCTGAGCAGCGCCGCCCGCGCCGAATGGTGTGATGCCTGGACCGTGCACGCCTGGGACGCCCTACAACAGAACAACTATCCGCCGCAGGAAATCCTTCCACAGCGCCAATCGGACGCTTTGCTGGCCAATGCGCAGAGTGTGTTTCGTGTGTACTGGGAGCAAGCGAATCAGGGTGGGGTCGACGGCCGCCTATACAATCTGCTGGGGCAGGAGATCCACCGATATCGGCTAGGCGAGCAAATGGCCGGTGAGCGCAGCGCGCTGCTACAATTGCCCGCTTCTCTGGCAGCGGGCCTCTACTTCCTGGAGTGGAAGACTGGGAGTCAAAGCCGGGTATTCCGGGTACTGGCACCACTCCGTTAGCGGCACTAAAGCGCCAAGCATCGACCGAGATGCTCTTCAGCCAAGAAACAGCTGATGCAGACTCAGCCCGACAACCAGAGGCGCCACAATACAGCAAAGCAGATAATGAAAGCCCGTGCGCCACAGATCGCGCCGACTGAGGGCCCATTCCTCTTCCATCCACAGGGCCGCATCTGCATTCTCGCTTTCGTAATTGCGTCGCATGAGGCTCTCCTTTTTTATGGCATGGGGCAAGCCCTATGCCAATCGGGACATCGTCGAGGATTAGCTTTGACTTGGGCCGATCCTGCTCGCGTACGAAGCAGGAGTGGTTTATATGAGCAGTGATTTGGTTGACGTACACTTGTTGATATCGACCAATATCAAGCAGCACTGGTCGCATGTGGATGGGTTTGCTACCTTGCCCGGTCAAGGAATTTGGAGGCCGTGTGCCCGCGTACAAAGTCATGTTGCAGGACTTCGAAGGTCCGCTCGATCTGCTGCTCTTTCTCATTCGAGAGAACGAGATCGACATCTATGACATTCCCATCGTTGCCATCACGCGCCAGTACCTGCAGTACATGGAGCAGATCGACGAAGTGGATCTGGATCTGGCTGGCGATTTCATTCTGATGTCGGCCACCCTGCTGCAGATCAAGGCGCGCATGTTACTGCCGCGCGAACAGCAGCAGGAGGAAGAATCCGAAGATCCGCGCCGCGAGCTCGTCGAGCGGCTGCTGGAGTACCGCCAGTTCCGTGAAATCAGCGAGCGATTGCAGGATCTTGAGCACGAGATGCGCGGCATCCATCCACGCCGCTATTTCAATCTGGATTGGGTGGAGCCTGAAACCCGCGATGAAAGCCTGCAGGACGTCAGTCTCTTCGATCTGGCCTGCTGCTTTGCCGAGATGCAGGAGCGTCCCCGCGGTGTTGTGACACACGATGTGGAACTCTTCCGCTTCACGGTTGAGGATCAGATTCGCAGCATTCGTGACCGTCTACGCGAGCAGGCGTGTTTTCCGTTGGGCCGCGTCATTGACGACCCGGAGGATCGCAATCTGATGGTGGTCAGTTTCCTGGCTGTTCTGGATCTGGCGCGTCACCAGGAGGTGATTGCACGCCAGCACAATCCGCGTAGCGAGATCTGGCTTTTTGATCCGAGCCAACTTGACGACTGGCTGCGCATGCTGCGCGAGAGCGCTTAGGCGCCGTGATACAAACGCATGAATGAGGAAATCAGCATGCTGAGACGATCAGCAGATGAGCCGGAGTCGCAGGCCGTTGGTGGTGGCACGGGCCCGGTGGAGGACGACGGAAAGCAGGCGCGGGCGCAGGCTGAAGAGGATCTTTTTGCGGAAGAGGAAATGGCTGCTTCCGTTGAAGATGCCGAAGAAAACCTGCCCGCCGTTTTTTTGCGTGAAGTGGCCGCCACTCAACTGCTGGGCTCGGCCATGCACGAAGATGGACGCGATCTGGTAGAGGCGCTGCTGTTCGGTAGCGAGGAAGTGCTTTCGGTTGAGGGCCTGGCTGCGGTCCTGGGCTGCTTTCCAGAAGATGTGCGCGAGGCTATTGAAGCCCTGAACCGCGATTACGAGGAGCAGGGGCGCGCCTTTACTCTGCGCGAACTGGCGGGCGGAGTGCAGCTGGTCAGCCGACGTCGTTACGGCGAGCTGTTGCGCAAGCTGCTGAAGACGCGAGTCAAGCAGCGACTGTCCCGTGCGGCCCTCGAGACTTTGGCTGTGGTGGCCTACAAACAGCCGCTGACCAAAACCGAGATCGAAGCTATTCGTGGTGTCAAGGCGGACGGCGTGATACGCACTCTGCTGGATCGCAAACTTGTGGAGATTGGTGGCCGCAGTGATGCCGTTGGCCGCCCTTTGCTCTACCGTACTACACGCGAGTTTCTGGAGTACTTCGGTCTGCGCGCGCTGGATGATTTGCCGCGATTGAAAGAGATCAAGGACCTGCTGAAGGGACGCGATCACGGTGATGAGGATCTGCCGCCAGAGCTGCTGGGGGAGCGGAATCCCGTCGACGAGGAGAAGGATTCCTCCGGCGTGATACAGGGAGACTCCATGGAAGCTGATCCAAGTGATTTTCCCGTGGATCCAAGTCGCGATAAACGTGACGACGCGCCTATTGACGAAGGCGTGTCTGCTGTACCAGAGGAATCGAGCGAGGACGAGAGCGTGGCGCATTCATCTGTGACACAGGATTCCCCTCTGGTTGATGAGTATGATGATGTATCACAGGTCCACAACCATATCCCGCCGACAACGGATCACGAGGCGGATTCCTCCCTGGAAAGAAGGACTACATGAGAATCAATCAGTACCTCGCCCGTTGTGGCGTCTGCAGCCGTCGTGCCGCGGATGAACTGGTACTGTCGGGCGTAGTACGCGTGAATGGAGCTGTTTGTACTTCGCCTGGATCGCAGGTGAACACCGTCGAGGATCACATCACGGTGCGCGGTCGCGTCGTGGAGATTACCGAGAAGCACATTACCATACTGCTCAACAAGCCGCGCGGCGTCGTGACCACGATGCAGGACACCCACGGACGCAAAACTGTGCGCGACCTGGTGGAACTGCCGCAGCGAGTGTTTCCCATCGGGCGCCTCGACAAGGAGAGCAACGGCGCGCTGTTGATGACCAGCGACGGTGAGCTGGCCCAACTGCTGGCACATCCTAGCAGCCACGTGGAGAAGACCTATCTGGTGCTCACCGACCGTGAGTTGACGGAAATCGAACTCGGCCGCTTTCAGCGCGGCATCAAGCTGGATGGCAGCCGCACCAAACCTGCTGACATCGAACGCGTCGGGCGCGGACGGCCGCGTTACATCATTACCCTGCGTGAAGGTCGCAACCGGCAGATCCGTCGCATGATGGGCAGCCTGGATGTCAAGGTCAAGCGACTGACCCGGCGCACCATCGGTGGCATGGGCATCAGCGACCTGGAACCCGGCCAGTGGCGCATTCTCAGCGGAGCCGAAGTGCTGCGTTTGAAGCGTGAAGCCCAAATGACACGCGAGGAGAACCTGAGTGAGCGAGCGCGTGCGCAACAAGAAGGTGCCACTGGGCTGATCAAGCCTGCGCGTGTAGAGAAACAGTCCACAAAGAAGTCTGCCGCCTATCGCGCTGCCAAGCCCAAATCCGCGCGCAGATTCAGGGACGAAGCCGAAATCGCCATTGCCGATGCGAAGCGTGATGCAGAACATCGCGAAGCACGCAAGCGCAGCACTCCGGCAAAGGAAGCAGCTGCGCCTTTCTCTGACAGGATGAAGCGTGGATCACGATCATCCGTATCACCTAACACACGTGGCGGCGAAGTGCGGAATCGAGATGAGGAGACTGCAGAGAGTAGAAACCCCGGATCGGGTCGCTCCGGCCGGGGATCGCGTCCGAGCGACTCCCGTGATACAGGACGCAAGACCGCCAAGCGTGGACAGCGAACTCCCGGCGAGTATTCCGCCAAACCGGATCGTCCGAGCCGTGAGACACGTGGCAAGGAGCGCGACAGCGGAGCCAAGCGCGGACAGCGAACTCCCGGCGAGTATTCCGCCAAACCGGATCGTCCGAGCCGTGAGACACGTGGCAAGGAGCGCGACAGCGGAGCCAAGCGTGGACAGCGAACTCCCGGCGAGTATTCCGCCAAACCGGATCGTCCGAGCCGTGAGACACGTGGCAAGGAGCGCGACAGCGGAGCCAAGCGTGGACAGCGAACTCCCGGCGAGTATTTCGCCAAACCGGATCGTCCGAGCCGTGAGACACGTGGCAAGGAGCGCGACAGCGGAGCCAAACGCGGACAGCGAACTCCCGGCGAGTATTCCGCCAAACCGGATCGTCCGAGCCGTGAGACACGTGGCAAGGAGCGCGATAGCGGAGCCAAGCGCGGACAGCGAACTCCCGGCGAGTATTCCGCCAAACCGGATCGTCCGCGCCAGGGTACTCGCGGCAAAGAGCGTGGCACCGGAAGGAAGAAGGCGTGACACAGGACATCTACCAGATCGCTCTGGACGGACCGGCAGCTTCGGGCAAGAGCACCACGGCCAAGGCGGTCGCCAAGGAGCTGGGGATTCAGTACCTCGATACGGGCGCGATGTACCGCGCTTTCACGCTGCATGTGCTGGATCACGGCGCCGACCCTGCTCGTGCAGAAGCCGTTGTGCCGCTGTTGAAAACTCTGCAGCTCACGATCGAGGGAACCTGTGTGCGTCTAGGTGATACGGATGTGAGCGAGCGCATTCGTGAGAATCGAGTATCACGAGTGATGGGTCCGCTGTGCACCATGGCCGATGTGCGCGAGTACATGGTACTCTTCCAGCGTGAACTGGGAAGCCGTCGTGCTACAATTGTAGACGGACGCGACATCGGCACAGTGGTCTTTCCCGACGCGCGCTTCAAATTTTTCCTGGTGGCAAGCTTGGAGGAGCGCGCTCTGCGACGCCAGCGCGAGTTGAGCGAGCGCGGCCAGAGTGTAAGCCTGCAGCAGCTGATGGATGAGATCGCTCGCCGCGACCATATCGATTCCACTCGCGAAGTGGGGCCGTTGAAAAAGGCTGTGGATGCAGTGGAGCTGGATACCACCGGACTGAGCATCGAGCAGCAGGTTCATTGGATCGTGTCACGAGTACGCGAAGAGTTGGAGCAGAATCCGTGAGCCGTCGCCGCCCCACGTACTACTTTGCGCAGGGCGTACTGCGACTCGTGATACGCTGCCTGTTCGCCGTCGACGTGCGTGGTCGCGAACGCGTGCCGCGAGACAGACAGCTGATTGTGGCTTCCAATCACCAGTCCAATTTCGATCCACCGCTGGTAGGCAGCTGGCTGCCGGTGGAGTTGTTTATCGTGGCCAAGCGCCAGCTTTTCGAAAACCGCTTTCTGGGTGCCGTGATACGCTACTTCAATGCGATTCCCATTGACCGCGAAGGCAGCGATCGCAAGGCGATGAATCGGCTGGCCGGGCTGCTCAAGGAAGGTCGCAACCTGCTGGTCTTTCCTGAAGGAACCCGCAGTCGTGACGGCAAGCTGGGGAAAGCGCGTGCCGGTGTAGGTATGCTGGCCGCCAGCTGCAACTGCGACATTCTGCCGGTCCTGGTACTTGGATCACGACAGAAGGCGCGCTTCCTGCGCCATCGCCCGAGCTTGCTGCTGGAGTACGGGCATCCCATTCCTGCTAAGGAGATCCGCGCCATTCTGGAGGATCAGGCTGTCGAGGGAGGAAAAGCAGCCGCCTACCAGCGAGTGGCTGACCGCGTACTGGCTGAAATCCAGATCATGATGACGAACGCAGACCCACAATAGATCGAGCGGAGGCGACGCATGAGTTTTCAACCGCTACCTGCAGAGCTGATTACCCAGTGCCTGAACCACCTGGGCTTCAACCCACGCCGCCTGGCAATTCGTGAGCTGGTCAAGCTGGCCAATGACCTGGAGGAGGCCGCCAAGCTGCGCTTCATTCGCATGGAGTTCGGCATTCCCAATTTGCCAACGCCCCAAGTGGCCATTGAAGCAGAGTGCCGCGCCATTCGCGAGTGCGACAGTCAGCGCATCTATCCGCCCTTCGACGGCATTCCCGAACTGAAGCAGGCGGGCGTCCGCTTCATCAAGGATTTCCTCAACATCGAACTGCCGCCGGAAGTGATCATTCCCACCTGCGGCGCCATGCAGGGCGGATTTGTATCACAGGTTTTGGGCGTGCGCATGCTGCCCGGCCGTGATACGGTGCTCTTCCTGGATCCCGGCTTTCCGGTAAACAGGCTGCAGGCGCGCTTTTTCGGGCTGAAGGCCGAGAGCGTCGACTTCTACGATTTCCGTGGCGAGAAGCTAGTGCGCGAGGTGGAGCGCCGCGTGTCACAGGGGCACATCGGCAGCGTGATCTGGTCCTCACCCAACAATCCGGCCTGGGTCTGTCTCACGCAGGAAGAGCTGGACGGGCTGGCGGAGGTGAGCAACAAGCATGACGTGCTACTCATCGAGGACATGGCCTACTTCGGCATGGATCTGCGCCAAGACTATCTGACGCCCGGTCGCGAGCCCTACGTGCCGACGGTGGCGCACAAGGGCAAGAACTGGGTGATGCTGCTCTCCGGCTCCAAGCTCTTCAGCTTCGCTGGCAGCCGTGTGGGCGTGCTGGCCATTGCGCCTGAGCTGGCCCATCGCCGCTTCCCCGCCCTGGAGGAACACTACGCCACCACGCATTTCCTACACGCCTTCATCCACGGCGGCATCTACAGCTCGACGGCGGGCGTGAATCACGGCGGGCAATACGGTCTGGCCGCGCTGCTAAATGCTGCCTGCGAGGGCGAGACCAGTTTCCGCAAGAATGTGGAGGAGTATTCCGGGCGCGCCAAGTGGCTCAAGGAGTGCTTCTTGCGTCACGGCTTCAAGCTGGTCTACGACAACGACCTGGGCGAGCCCATCGGCGACGGC
The DNA here is from genome assembly GCA_963663545.1 of Candidatus Delongbacteria bacterium. Classification (GTDB taxonomy): domain Bacteria; phylum CAIWAD01; class CAIWAD01; order CAIWAD01; family CAIWAD01. The sequence continues at coordinate 393,310 of OY760505.1, read as the reverse complement.
TTCTACTTCACCGTCAGCTATCCGGGCTTCGACGGTCCCGAGCTGCTGCTGGAACTGCTGCGTTACGGTGTGAGCATGATCACCCTGCAGATCACCGGATCGACCCGCAGCGAGGGCCTGCGCGCCTGCGTGAGCTTCACCGATGCTTCGCGCTTTGCCGAAATGGAGGAGCGTCTCGCGGCGTTCGCGCTGGACCATCCAGAAGCCTAGCTTTGTCGGTGCCGACTCCTTCAGAGTCGGATCGCTATCGGAGAGTGGCCTATCCCAAAAGCCACATTAGCATGATCATCGTGACACAAAAGAAATGGCCGGCGCGATCCGGCCTTTTCTTTTGTGTCACGAAAATCCCTTCCATTCCCGCAGCGAAAACCCTACTATGGACGACAGCACATCACACTTTTCAATGCACAGGCCTTGGGCCGTGGGGAGGGCACAATGAACAGCAGCCGGTGTTGTCATCGATCGATTCCTTTCTGGACAATCGTGGGTGGGCTTTGTTTGCTGCTGTTGCAGACGGCGCAGGCGCAATGGCCGGAGTACTCAGGTCCCTTTCCCTTGACCCCAGCAGTCAGTGGACCTCATGTTGCCTTGTTTGCAACACCAGTGGATCTGGACGGTGATGGTGATTACGACTTTCTGTCATTAGAGCAAGGCGGCGAAGTGTGTTGGTACGAGCGTCACGTCAATCCCAATAGTACCGTAGACTATATACGTGGGCTCATTGGAACACCAGCGAATGATGTCCAGAAATTCTTGACCGGGGATATTGATCAGGATGGAGACTTGGATATCGTCATTGGTACGAACCAGGGTACGCGATGGCTGCAGAACACCACTTCGGTGGGCGGAATCAGTTTTGAAGACCGTGCGCCGCTACCTGGTGTCCCCGACTACTTCATCACTACGGTGATCGCTGATTTCAACGGAGACGGTGTCGCTGATCTTGCAGGCTTCTATCACCTGACGGACTATCAATTGGGAGTGTGTTTTGGTTCTGCCACGGGCGAGTTTACACCTTCTGGCTCGGGACCGGCTTTTTCAAGTTTGGCGAGTCGCCACATTGCCGCTGATATGGACAATGATGGCGATTTGGATCTGGTTGTGAGCTGCAATGACAGTAATCGTGGATTGTATGTCATAGAAAACACGAATGGCAGCGGAAGCTTCAGTCTTGCGTATTCATATGAAGGCTCCAGAATCTATGGCGCATCGGTTGCAGATGTGAATGGCGATGGATGTCCCGATCTACTGAGCTCGGGGAGAGAGTATTCGTCCCGAGCTGAGTTCACGTTCCTTCACCGTAGTGTAAACAGTCCTTTCCAGTACGCTGCTCCGGTGGAAATCAGCCCCAACAGGGCTTTTCGAGTGATTGAACCACGGGATCTGGATGGCGATGGAGATCTTGACCTGGCCCTGTCGGATGCCACTGACTGCTATGGACTGATGGTGAGCTGGAACGAGGGCGGCAGCTTTGGAACTCCGGAGTACTTGGTGACAGACATATATGAATGTCGATCGCTGTGCTTTCGTGACCTCAATTATGATAGGATCGACGACTTTGTCACCGCCTGTCAGGAGGGCCTACAAGTATACATCAGGTCGGCAAATGCGCCGGTTTCGTATTTGAGAGTAGAGATCAGTGAAGTTATCCAGCCAATAGCTGCCGTTTACTTTGATGACATCGATGGAGATGGCGATCCGGATTGTATTTCCTATGCGCGTGAGAGTTGTACTATTCAGTATCATCTGAACAGGAATTCGTGGAGTCTCCTTGAAGACCCGATTCTGATCAAACAAGGAATCGATGTTATTGATTATATAGATGTTAACGGAGATAGGCAGGGCGACTTCTTGGCCCAGGACATTTACACCAAGGATTTGATACTTCTGGAGCAGCTGGCCGGCGAGGTCGGCTTTCCGCAGGAAAGCATCATGCTCAATTTGGATACCAGTGTTGATCAAGTCAAAATGCCAGACTTCAACGGTGATGGATTGGCCGATTTGCTGTTGTATTCCTCCGGTCCGGACTACCGCTTCTTTCTGCAGCAGGACGGGGAGTTTGTCGAAGCTGACGTACCAGCTGCTTTCGAAGGTCTTGCTATGAGCAAAACTCTATTCGCTGATCTGGACGGAGACCACGATGACGACCTGGTGTACTCGATTATATCTACTGGGTATCCAGAGTTCAGTGGTGTCTGTTGGAAGGAAAACCTGGACGGGGGCAGCCAGTTCAGCGAAACCCGAATCCTCCGGTCAAGGGGATGTCCTGTTCCTGTATTGCAAGTCGCGGATTTCGATGACAATGGTAAAGAAGATGTGCTTGTACTGAGTTTCTATTATGGGCTCGATCCTTATGGGGACCCGTTTTCTTGTGCTGATTATTCAGTTTACAGCTGGCAGGAGGAGAGCGGAGACTTCGATCGTTATTGGATCGGAGGCACATACGGAATGGATCCGCAGTGGGGTGTTCTGCTGGACTTGAATGGCGATTCTCATCTCGATCTTCTAGTGTCAGAGCGGAACTACGAAGCTCATCCCGATGGGATTGCAGCCTTCATTAGTACAACATCAGGTAGCATTGCATTTTCCTCCTACCTGGAAACACAGATACCAGAGTTTTGCACTGCCGCAGGTTTGGATCTGGATGGAGATGGCGACAATGATCTGGTCATCGTCGCCGATGGGGGCGCAGGCAACGTCACCTGGTACCGCAACGAGACCATCCTCGATCTTCCCGAAGCCCCGCATCGTTCGCCACAGAGCCTGTCCATGAGTGCATTTCCCAACCCTTTCAACCCAAGCACCGTGATCCATTTCAGTGCTGCGCGCAGCCAGAACCTCAGCCTGAAGGTCTACAACCTCAGCGGCCAACTGGTGCAGACTCTTGCAGAAGGCCGCTTTCTTGCGGGCGAGCACCATGTGTATTTCGATGGCAGCGCGCAGAGCAGCGGCATCTACCTGGTGCAGTTGCTTGGAGAAGAGGCTTCTGAAACGCAACGCCTGTTGTTGTTGAAGTAGGCTTCTTTGTTGGACCAACTACTAAGCGGAGGGTGAAATGGAGAACCGCAGCCAATTGGCAAACAGCCTTGGAGTCGTGCTGAATTGCTATAAATGGACGCTGTCTGCGCTGGCAATCTTCTTGCTGATTCAGATAAGCAATTCACAGGACTTTCAGTTCAGCGATACTAGAACCATCCAGCGCCTGGATCTGAGCATCACGCGTGCAATACAGACTGCAGACATGGATCTGGATGGTGATCTGGATCTGGTGTGCGCGTCGACCAGCGGCAAGGTCCTGTGGTTTGAGAATCTCGGTACCAGTTTTTGTGCCGAGGAACATCTGTTTGGCGAGAGTGCCGGAAATGTGACGGATCTGCAGGTGGCCGACTTGAATGGAGACCAGTATCCCGACGTTGTAACGGTCTCTTCCGGTCAAGCTGGATTGCGTTGGTATCCAAACTTAGGCACTGGAGAAGGACAGGGACTGTGGTACTTGATTCTCAGTGACGCGGGTGGTTCGCGCGTAGAACTGGCTGATCTGGACGAGGATGGTGATCTGGACCTGCTGCTGCTCAGTGATACTGTGTCCTTATATGAAAATGTGAATGGCATGGGTTCGTTTGTTGGGCCTACGCTTGTGGGTGGAGAGTACTCGGCAGTGAGCGCGCTCCATGTGGTGGACCTGGATGGTGACGGAGACGCGGACGTGCTGCTCGCATGTCCCGATCAGCTGTTCTGGTACGAGAACCGGGAGATGAGTTTCCTGGTTGTCCACGAGATCAGTGCTGCGTTGGCCTACATCCCGGAGCTGGACGTCGCCGATCTGGATGCAGACGGCGATCTGGATCTGCTGTGTGCCGATGCTACAGCGGGAGAAGCTCTCTGGTACGAGAACAATGGAAGTGGTGGCTTCTCAGAGAGTCACTCGATTGCGACCGGAATGGGCCAGCTTTCGCACTTGCTGGCGCGCGATCTGGACGCGGACGGCGACTACGACGTTTGTTTGGTTTCTGGGGATCAGTATACGGTTAGTTGGTTCGCCAACGCTACTCCCGCGGGTAGTTTTCAACCCGCTCAAGTGGTTGCGGACGATGTGCTGCTGGCTTCCTATGCAGAAGCTGCAGATCTGTGGGGAGATGGCGCTTGTGAGCTGCTCACAGTAGCTGCAAATGAGGGCATGGTGACGGTCTACAATTGTGTGGACGCGCAATATACCTGGCAGGCGGATCTGACTTTCTCGGCCCCTGAGTGCTCAGAGTTCGACCTCTTCGATGTCGACGAGGACGGAGATCTGGACCTGATTGCCGCCAACAAGGGCAGGGTTTTCTGGTACGAGAATCAGGACGCGTCCGGTGCTTTTTCCCCAGCGATCCTCCTTGACCGAAATGCCCATGGACCAGTGCCCCTGTCTGGCGAGGTGCTGGATTTTGACCAAGATGGCGACCTGGACTATTTCTATTATTACTACACCTACGGCCAAAGCAGTGGGATCGAAGTGTACTGGCTGCAGAACTTGGGTACTGGGCAATACCGGAAAAATGTACAATACCTTGATGGTGGTGAGACCGTCAGGTATCTCACATGTGGTGATGTAAACGGCGATCAACTGCCCGATGTCCTCATGTATCAGATACCTTCGCAACGTCTGGTGTACTATCCGCATGTTGATCAGGCTGATACATTTGCTGCCTACATCGAGCTTTTCGAAGTCCCAAGAGCTGACTACGCTGCACTTGTGGACTTCGATCAGGATGATGATAATGACCTGGTTCTCTGTTCGGGTAGTCATATGAGCCTCTATTTGAACGAGGATGGAGCCGGGTCTTATGGCGGAGTGACCTCTTCAGTAGGGATAGGGGGATACTACTGTCACTACTTTGGAACACACGACCTGGATCTCGATGGCGATCCTGATATCATTTTAATATCCAAGGACGTAATTCCTGAATACACAATAGTCTACAATTTTCAATGGATAGAGAACACTAACAGCGGAAACGGCTTTGGGGGTGTACATTTCCTTGGTCCACAGCACGCATATCGCGAGGTCGAATCTGTTGTTTATGCAAACCTGGCAGGCGATTCTCGTGCTGAAGTCCTTGCGATGAGGTATTGGTACGTACACTGCTACACTCCGGAAAGCGATTATGAAGAGTCCATTGTATGCAACCTTCCCTATCGGATTGCCATGAAACCGGGTGATATCAACGGCGACGGTTTGATCGACCTCGTGTACAGTGCGAGTCAGGGACAGCATCTGGGATGGTTGGAGAACGTGTCAGATGTCGGGGTGAGCAACCCTCGTATCACGCAACCTGGCAGTCTTGCGATAACAGCATTTCCCAATCCCTTCAACCCGAGCACGGTGATCAATTTCGACACCGAGCGCACTCAGGAGCTCAGCCTGAAGGTCTACGACCTGCAGGGCCGCCTGGTGCAGACTCTGGCTGAGGGCCAGTTCCTCGCTGGTGAGCACGAAGCGCGCTTTGATGGCAGCGCGCTGGCCAGCGGTCTCTATCTGGTGCATCTTGCGGGCGAGGAGCAAAGCGCAGTGCAGCGTGTGCTGCTGCTCAAGTAACCGCCCTTCATTGATATCGCTGCCGGTTGCGTTGCACCCGGATCGGTGCCGACTCCTTCAGAGTCGGATCGGTATCGGAGAGTGGCCTATCCCAAAAGCCACATTAGCATGATCATCGTGACACAAAAGAAATGGCCGGCGCGATCCGGCCTTTTCTTATATGTCACATGAGCGTGATTCGCAGTGCTGGCACTCTTCCCCTGTGATCCACTTGAGGCAATGTGCTAAACCCGCTCAGGCTGACTTCGGCTGGAGCGGGACGTGACTTTCGTCCATTGTTCGGGTCTTCAGATATTTTCACATGCACTAGCTTTAACTCGACATACTAGCCTAACAATACTAAGGTACCCTCCGTTGTGCCCAACGCCAGTTCTGTCCGGATCAGGCGTTACCTGAGTGATCAAATCATCTACTAACCATATGAGGGGAAGCCATGAAAAGCTTGCTCGTGCTTTGTTCGATGTCCTTGTTCTGCACTGCAGCGCTGGCGGACATCGTGATCAACGAGATCCATTACAATCCCGACCAGGGCGACGATGCTCTTTATGAGTTCATCGAGCTCTACAACACCGCTGACTTTGCCGTGGATCTTGGCGGGGCTTATCTGGCCAACGGCGTTGAAGGAGTCATTCCTGCGGGCACCACAATAGGCGCGCATGGCTATCTGGTTCTTGCGCAGACCGCCAGCGAAGTGGAGACCTACTACGGCATCAGCGGTGTGATCCAGTGGGATACCGGAGAGGCAATCAACAACAGCGGCGAAACCATTGAACTACACGATGGCGACGATCTGCTGCTGGACAGCGTCACCTATGATGATGGCAACGACTGGCCCAGCGCGGCGGATGGCGACGGCCCCAGCTGCGAGCTGATCAACCCGATCTTCGACAATAATGCGGGTGTGAACTGGGCCGCCTCCCTGGTGGACGATGGTACTCCCGGTGCGCAGAACTCCGTGTATCAGGAGATCAGTGACGAGATCCTCATCAGCAGCATCAGCCAGGATCCGCTTCAACCTACAGCGTTCGAGGCGGTGCAGGTGAGTTGCACGGCCATTTGTGCTCTTGGCATCGATTCCGTGGCACTGGCCTACAACCTCATTCCCGGCGTCTATGACTACGACAGCTTGTGGATGACCGAAGGTGCCGACAATGTCTGGTCCACGACCATTCCCGGACAGCCCGCAGGCACCGAAGTGTATTACGAAATCTCGGCTTACTCGGGCAACAGCATGCACACGGAGTACGGCTTCACTTACACCGTTTGCGCTGCGGCTGAAGTGATCGTGATCAACGAGCTGCACTTCAATCCCAGCGGCGACCAGGGTGACGATGATGATTACGAATTCATCGAGCTCTACAATCCCAATACCTACGCGGTCAGTCTGGCGGGCTGGGCTTTCACCCAGGGCATCGACTTCACTTTTGCCGACACCTGCAGCATCGCTGCCGAAGACTATCTGGTAATCGCCAAAAACGCGACCACCTTTGCGGCCTGGTACGGCTTTGAGCCGTTGCAGTGGGACGATGGCAATCTCTCCAACGGTGGTGAGAGCGTGGAGCTGCAGAACGCCTGCGGCGTGCAGATCGACCTGGTGGCCTACGGCGATGGCTGGGGCGGCGGAGCCGCCGACGGCGATGGATCCAGCCTTGAGTTGATGGATCCTGCACTGGACAACAACGAGGGCGACAACTGGTACACCAGCTACGTGTTTGGCGGCACTCCCGGCGCACCCAATTCAACCAACCAGACCGCCGACGCCCATGAGCAGGTTGGCACCTTCTCGCTTCATCAAAATTATCCGAATCCCTTCAATCCCAGCACTACCATTGCGTTCACGCTTCCCGCAGTTTCGCAGGTCAAGCTGACCGTCTACGACCTCAGCGGCGCGACGGTGGCCGTGCTTCGGAAGGGTCTGCTTGAAGCCGGCGAGCATCAGCTGAGCTTTGATGCCAGTGCGCTCGCCAGCGGTGTGTACTTGTATCACCTTGAGGCGGATGGCCTGAGCCAGACCCGTCGCATGGTTCTGCTGAAGTAACTCTTAGAATCGGTATCGAGGCCGACTCCAAATGGAGTCGGATCGCTATCGTGATCCAAACGGATTGACGCAATCAACTATGGGCCGGGCAACCGGCCCTTTCCTATTGTATGAGAGAACTTGCGGCATATTCCATCTTCATGTGTTATACTATGCGGTTTCCCCGCTCGCGAACTGGGCGCGGTCGGGCGAGTACAACCCCAAACGAAGCAAGTAAGGAACAACCCTGATGTCCGAAGAAACCAGGAATCCCGCACCGGAAGAGACCCCGGTAGAGGCCACCCCGCAGGTTGAAGCGACCCAGCCGGTTGCAGCAGCCGCCAAGACACCCGTGAAGTCCGAGTTTGAGCTGAGCGACGAAGACCTCTTTGCGGAAGAGTATTCCTACTCCGCCAATGAGCGGGACCAGTTGGAAGCCCTGTACAACGAGACCTTCAAGGACAACCAGGAGAATTCGATCTCCGAGGGCCGCATTGTCAACATCACCGATCGTGACGTGGCAGTGGACATCGGCTTTAAGTCCGAAGGTTGGGTTCCCCTGGACGAGTTTGACGATCCCAAGGCGCTGACCATCGGCGACACCATCGAAGTCTTCATCGAGAAGTTCGAAGGTCCCGGCGGCACGCTGATGCTATCCAAGAAGCGCGCCGACGTGGAGCGCACCTGGATGTCCCTGAAGACGCTCGAGAACGACAGTGCCGTGATCGAGGGTAAGGTCATTCGTCGCATCAAGGGCGGCCTCGTGGTCGACCTGATGGGTATCGACGCCTTCCTGCCCGGCAGCCAGATCGACATTCATCCGGTCCGCGACTTCGACGGCCTCATCGGCAAGAAGATGGACTTCCGTATCGTCAAGATTAACGACGCGCGCAAGAACATCGTCGTCAGCCGCAAGGTGCTCATCGAAGAGGACATGCGCGAGATCCGCGAGAAGGTCCTGGGCGAGCTGGAAGTCGGCCAGATCCGCGAGGGTGTGGTCAAGAACATCACCAACTTCGGCGTCTTCGTCGACCTGGGCGGTGTGGACGGACTGTTGCACATCACCGACCTGTCCTGGGGTCGTGTCAATCATCCTTCCGACGTGGTCAAGCTGGATCAGAAGATCACCGTCAAGGTGCTCAACTTCGATCGCGACCGGAATCGCATTTCCATCGGCCTCAAGCAACTGCAGCCGCACCCCTGGAACGACGTCGACGAGCGTTATCCGGTGGGCGAGCGCGTTCAGGGCAAGGTGGTCAGCCTGACCCGCTACGGTGCCTTTGTGGAGCTTTCCGAGGGTATCGAGGGCCTGATTCATATCAGCGAGATGAGCTGGACCCAGCACGTCAAGCATCCGAGTCAGATTCTGAGCGTCGGCCAGGAGGTCGAGGTGATGGTGCTCGAGGTGCGCAAGGAAGAGCGCAAGATCAGCCTGGGTCTCAAGCAGACCGAGCCCAATCCCTGGGAAGAGCTGGCTGAGAAGTACGCCATTGGTACGGTGCACACCGGCGTCGTGCGTGACCTGGTTCCCTTCGGCGTGTTCGTCGAGTTGGAAGCTGGCATCGAGGGCCTGGTGCACATCAGCGACCTTTCCTGGACCCGCAAGCTGCGTCACCCGGGCGAGCTGGTCAAGAAGGACCAGGAGCTTCAGGTGCAGGTGCTGCAGTTCGATCGCGACGAGCGTCGCATCGCGCTGGGTGTCAAGCAGCTCGAGGAGAATCCCTGGGAGAAGTTCGAAGGCGAGTACAACGTGGGCAGCATGGCCGAGTGCGAGATCACCAAGGTTATCGACAAGGGTCTTGTTGTGACCCTGCCGCACGGCCTCGAAGGCTTCGTTCCCAACAGTAAGCTGCGTCAGACCGATGACGAGGGCAACAAGGTCCAGTTCAATGAGGGCGAGACCTCGACCTTCAAAATCATCGAGTACGATCGCAACAACAAGAAGGTCATTCTGGCCACTCCGCCGCGTCTGAACGACGAGACCCAGGCCGTGGCCGAATACTCCCGCAAGAACCAGTCTGCGCCCGCCGCCAGCAATAGTGGCAGTGGTGCTGGCGGTGCCATGGGCGACGCTCTGCGCAAGGCCGGTCTGATGAGTGACGACGAGGAATAGTCCCCGTCGCACAATCATGTGATCCAGCCGGTCCGCTCTCTGCGGGCCGGCTTTTTTCTGGAGCTGCCATGAGTGCGCCTGTGCTGCGAGCGAGCGCCTATAGCCTAGGCTGCAAGCTCAACACCTACGAGACGGAAGCCATGTTGGAACAGCTCAGCCGGGCCGGTTGGGAGATTGTGCCTTGGCACACAGAGGCCGAGCTGCTGCTGGTGGACACGTGCACCGTCACGGATCGCGCAGATCAGAAAGCGCGTCAGGTGATACGCGCCGCGCTGCGCAGGTATCCCGAGGCGATGATGGTCGTGACGGGCTGTTACTGCCAGGTGGCTGCAGAAGAGATCGCTGCCATTGAGGGTGTGGATCTGGTGCTGGGCAATCTGGAGAAGGGCCAACTGCTTGAGCATCTTGGATTGTATCACGGCAAACAAGCGCAGGCGCAAGTGATCGTCGGTCCCAGCGCCAGCCGTGAAGAGCGCAGGCTGTTGCCTGTTGGCGCCTTTCACAAGCAGACGCGTGCTTTTCTCAAAGTGCAGGACGGCTGCGATGTTTTCTGCAGTTACTGCATTGTGCCGCTGACACGAGGGCGCAGCCGCAGTCTGATTCCGGGCGAGGTCCTGGCGCAGGCGAGTCGCCTTGTGGCGGCAGGACATCCGGAGCTCGTGTTGACGGGCGTACACATTGGCGACTATGGCCGCGACCTGCCTGGGGGGATCACGCTGACGGAGCTCTGCAAGTGCCTGCTGCAGCTGCCGGATCTGAAGCGCCTACGGTTGTCGTCCATTGAACCCTGGGATGTATCACACGAGCTGATTGAGTTGATGGCCGGGGAGCCGCGTCTGTGCGCTCACCTGCACACGGCCATCCAATCGGGCAGCGCGCGTGTGCTGAAGCGCATGAGGCGGCGTATCACGCGGCGGGGTCTGCTGGATCTCTTCGAGGAGATTGGTTCACGCATTCCGCACATCGGTCTGGGCACCGATGTCATGACAGGTTTCCCCGGCGAGAACGATGCGGATTTCGCCGCCACGGTGGACATGATTCAACGTGTGCCCTTTTCCAATCTGCATGTGTTTCCCTACAGCGAGCGCAAGGGAACTCGCGCTGTCGAGATGAGCGAAGTCGTACCTCGCGTGATACGCAAGGAGCGCGCGAATCAGCTGCTGGAGTTGGGCAGGAAGAAAAAGGCGGACTGGCAGCAGCGTTGGCTGGGATCGACCCAGCGCGTGCTGCTGGAGCGCGACTTTCGAGATGGGGCACTGAGTGGCTTCACTTCCAACTATCTTCGAGTGAAGGTGAATGTATCACCGGAGAACGTAGCGGAAGTAGCAGGGTGCGTGTGGAATGTGCGGCTGATGCGGGTGGAGGGCGAAGTGGTTTTGGGGGAGTTGGTGTCTGACCCGTGTCAGAGCAGTGTCTGACCCCCCTCTGGCACCTCAACGCCGGATCTGTCCAGCCTGCCAACCTTTAGCTTTGCCGGTAGCTCACTATGCGCTAGGAATCTGAATGGGTTGAGCGGCAATTTCATCCGGTGCGAACAGCAGTGGATGTGTTTCGACTGGCTGATCCATCTCAATCAGCTCAAGCCCCGGAAAGCGGTCTGGATGCCCACCTGCCAACAGACGCTCGCGTACTTCCTGCAAACGTTCCAGCCCGCGTCGACAGTGATCGCCGTCCAGTTCGCCCATGATAAACGCGCGGCCCTCTTCCATGGCGGCCTCGGCGGTGGACATGCTGCCGCCGTAGGGGTCCAGCACCACTTCGCCCAAATGCGTGCTCTTCAGGATCATCTGCCGCAGAATGGCCAGCGGCTTGCTGGTGCCGTGCTGAAAACGGTAGTTGCTGACCTTGCTATAGAAGCTGATGTTGCCTTGCTCGTCGCGATCGAAGAAGACGTTGGTGGGGCGACTACCGATCAGGGGCCGCGTCGCGCCCTTGGCTCCGTAGATCACGACCTCGTGCTGCGGCGCATAATTGCCCTTCAGGTCGCCTGAGCCGTGGTTGTTCTTGACCCAGACCAGCATGTTCTTGTAGTGCAGATGGTTGCGCGCTTCCTTGGAGGTGAGGCCAGCTGTCAGTGCGCGCAGCTCCTCATAAATACCCGCGAAGGTCAGATGATCGCACCAGCAGTAGAAGTGCGCGCCCGGCTTTAATACACGGTTGGATTCGCGAATGAAGAGCCCCAGGTCAAAGGTATTGACGTGGATCTTCTTCACCTTTTCGCGCGCTACGGGCCGGTTGGACTGGTAGTCCTTGTAAGGCGGGTCGGTGAGGATCAGGTCGATGCTGTTGTCGGGAAGCCGGGCGAACAGCTCTGCACAGTCGCCCGCGAAGATGCGGTTGCGCAGGCCGTCGGGCAGCTCGTTGACTAATTCGGGGACGCGCGGGAAATCGCGACGGTAGCGGCTATCCTTCCAATCATCAAGCGGGAAAAGCGGAGGAATGGCTTGCACGACATCTCCATGTATCACAACGCGAACTTCATCAAGATAGGAAGATTGCTCGATTTGCCTGCTGCAACTCTTCTGATGCAGATTGTGCCATTGCGCTGGCATCGTGGAAGACCTCAGGCTGGAGGAAATGCAGTCAGGGGGCAACACTTACGCCAGCCAGCACAGATTCCGCGCCATCTGCAGCTTTCTACAGATAGGGTAGCGTTCAATGCACATGCTTTACAAGCACACGTGCCCCGCGTGCCACGCTGCGGTCAGCTGGCTTTGGGGGCTACCAAACAGAATACTTGTTCTGTTTCAGGCGGATTGAACACTTTTCCAGATTTGGATCAATTCACTTCGTAACAAGCTGTTGTTATTTAAAGTGATTACTTCAATTCCCCTGCGTCAGAACTGGCATAAAAACTGCTGAATCATTTTTCATTGCAGGAGAGGGCGTGTTCACTTTCTGTGGCTCCAAGCGCCCGGCAACACGAGAGGTCAACAAACAAAGGACTGGATATGACATGCTTGAAGCAACTGGTCGGGGTGATCCTGCTGCTGACTGCAGGAGTTGCCTGTGCTCTGGAAGCTCCGCAGGTAAGTGTTACTGCGCAGTGCATCGAGGGGACGGACAGCGTGCTTGTCCAGCTTCAGTGGCCCTGCGTCAGCGGTGCCACGCAGTATCAAGTTTACTACCGCAATCCGCGTAGTTCTACTTGGGTGGAGGATTCTCTGCTGGCTACGACCACGGACTGTGACTATGAATTGCGCCTGCGCTGGCGCCAGCTTGGCCGTGTGCGCCCGAGCTTGGCGCGCACCTTCAACGTGCGAGCGGCGATCGATGAAGCAGCCATGGTTCTTGTTCCCGCCGGGCAGTTCGTCATGGGCCAGAACGGCGTATCCACACCCGAGCACCAGGTAACCTTGACCCACAACTTCTACTTGGGCCAGTACGAGGTGACCAACCAGGAGTACTTGGAAGCTTTACAGTGGGCCTGGGATCGGGGGTTGTTGACGATCTCCGCGTATGGGAACTTTGTATGTCAGTACGGCCAGAACCTCCTGAACATCAACGATGACATTTCTGACTGGTGCGAAATTCGATTCGACGTCGACACACAGTTGTTTTTCCTTTATGCAGGGACCTACGCAGATGATATCTATGGGCCGGGGGCAGCCTATCCTGGAGGCTACGATCCGGCACCGCATCCTGTGAAGTCAGTCACCTGGTACGGCGCCGCCTGCTACTGCGACTGGCGCAGCCAAATGGTGGGATTAACACCTTTCTACAGTGGAGTCTGGGATCAGTCTGCCGGTCACAATCCATACTTGGCCCTAGGTTATCGCCTGCCGACGGAAGCAGAATGGGAATATGCGGCGCAATACAGTGACGAACGTACTTACCCTTGGGGCGAGGATACACCGGATCTTAGTGGGGCGAACTTTCGTCTAAATGGCTATTGTGTGGGGTGGACGACACCCGTGGGCAGCTACCCGACAGGTGCGAACGCTTTGGGTTTGCTGGACATGGCGGGCAATGTGGGGGAGTGGTGCAACGACCGGTTTGCTGTCTATAGCAGCGACGCCCAAGTGGATCCTTGCGGTTCGGATGCTGGCCTCAATCGCTTGGTGCGAGGCGGGGACTGGCTCTGCAGCACCTTCTACTTGCGCTGTGCCTATCGCGAAGCTCAAGGCCCGTCAAGTTGGCACCCCCGCCATGGCTTTCGTATCTGCCGGCTGGCCACGCCATGATCGAGTGCGCGCACCCTGAACTTCTGCCTTGGGAATAGCGTGAGCCGCGATTGGCCACTGCTGGGAGAACAGCACCTGGCGTCAAGAAGTCAGTGATCGATAGGTCTTTGGAACCCTTTGACCGGACTGCTGGCAACACGAGGGGGCAACAAACGAAGAGCTGGAAATGACACGCTTGAAGCAACTGGTTGGGGTGCTCCTGCTGCTGACAGCAGGAGTCGCCTGTGCTCTGGAAGCTCCGCAGATAAGTGTTGCTGCGCAGTGCATCGAGGGGACGGATAGCGCGCTTGTCCAGCTTCAGTGGCCCTGCGTCACTGGTGCCACGCAGTATCAAGTCTACTACCGCAATCCGCGTAGTTCTACCTGGGTGGAGGATTTCCTGCTGGCTACAATCACGGACTGTGGCTTTGAATTGCACCTGCGCTGGCGCCAGCCTGGCCGTGTGCGCTCGAACCTGGCGCGCACCTTCCACGTGCGAGCGGCGATCGATGAAGCAGCCATGGTTCTCATCCCTGCTGGCGGCTGCATGATGGGGCAGAATGGCGTGGCTCCGCCGGAACACTAAGTGACCCTGACCCATGACTTCCTGATTGGCCAGTATGAGGTGAGCAATCAGGAGTACCTGGCAGCTGTGCAATGGGCCTGGGTTCAGGGATTGTTGACGATTTCTGAAGATGGGGAGTACGTGTGCCAGTACGGACAGGACCTGCTGGGCATCGATGAACTGCTGCTGATCGGTGCGAGATTCAATTCAATAGCAGCTCGCAGCTGTTTTTCCTACAAGCAGGAACCTACGTCAATGGGATCTCCGGCCCAGGGGCAGCCTATCCAGAAGGTTATGATCCCGCATCACATCCTGCGAAGTATGTCACTTGGTACGGTTCCGCCTGCTACTGCGATTGGCGCAGCCAAAGAGAAGGCTTGTCGCCCTTCTATTATGGAGTCTGGGATCAGACAACCAGCCACAACCCCTACCTGGCCGATGGCTACCGACTGCCAACAGAAGCGGAGTGGGAGTACGCGGTGCGGTAAGAGAACGAACGTACCTATCCATGGGGCAATGACTTACCCGTGGAGTGCGTCCATGCAGACATGGCCAGGTGTGTGGGCTGGACAGCACCCGTGGGCAGCTATCCTGTGGGGGCAGCACCTTGGGCTTGCATGATATAGCGGGTAACATCGCTGAGTGGTGTGGCGACTGTTATGGGGTTTATCCCTCGAGTGCCGCGTCCGACCCCCTCGGTGCAAGCACCGGCTCTGCCCGCTTCTTCCGGGGTGGTACCTGGGAAGGCCACTGCGTCCTACGTGAAATGCGCCTATCGGGTCAGCTATTCTCCACCCTACGCAAAGGACTATCTGGGCTTCCGTGTGCTAAAGCGGCCGAGTAGCCTGCAGCCTTGTTCAGTCTGCCGAGAATCTTGTTATAAATCCGACATATGTGCTTGCTGGCTCGGAGTGAACACCCGGTACTATTCATTGGAACTGCTTGTTTAGATAGAGATTAAGGGTTGTCTTATCTCCTGGGCTGTTTTGGTACGAAGCTTGCATGTGCTGTGCGCGGCAGAATCCGATTCCATCATCAGCAAGCAATTGATCTTCCCGCAGCAGGCCTCGCAGGAGGACATCCGCATTTGAGGAGAGAGTATGCACTGCCGCACTTTCGTGCTGACGGCCCTGTTTGCTTGTCCGGCACTGTTTGCCAGTTACGCCGACAGCGCGCCCGGCGTCATTGACACCGTCGCGCCACAGATTACGATGGTCAGCGTGCTGGACGCGCAGATCGTGGTTGGCACACAGGTGTACGTCGAGTACAGCGTGTCAGATCAGAGCGCTCAGGCGCCGCTGGTCACGATTACTGCCGAGGGCGCTGGCCTCAGCGTTCCCGTGCACACAACCATGGGCTACGGCGCCAACTTCAACTGGCCCTGTGAGCTGGAGCTGGGTATCTACCAGTTTCACTTCCACGTACAGGACGCCTGCGGCAATGCAGGCGAGCTCTGGTCGACGGAGTTCGAAGTCATCGGAGAGGACGTTGCCTCTGCGGACTACCAACCGGCCAGCTTTGCCCTTTCAGGCGCACATCCAAACCCTTTCAATCCCGGCACGGTGATCTACTATTCGCTGGCGCAGACTGAGGAGGCTTCTCTCTGCGTCTACAACCTGCGCGGTCAGCGGGTAGCGGATTTGGTTCACGGCCTGCAGGACAGCGGCGAGCACCAGGCGCTCTTTGACGGAAGCGCGCTGGCCAGCGGCATCTACATTGTGCGTCTGCAAGCGGGTGATTGCGTCGCCCAGCACAAAATCACCTTGCTGAAGTAGGGGGGAAGCATGAACCGAACTACCGCGATCGCTCTGCTATGGACGCTCCAGCTGGCGGGGATTGCCGCCGCGCAGACCGTGATGTCCGTGAGCTTCTCCCAGGATGCAAATGCACCCGGCTGGCTACAAGTGCACTACTGGATGCCGGATTTGAACGCCAACGTCAGCCTTGAGCTCTCGCTGGATGGCGGAAGCTCTTTCACGCTCGTACCAGCAGAGTACACCAGCGGCGATGTGGGCGAGGTGGCTGCGGGGAATGGCTCCGCTGCCATCAACATACAAGCCTGGCTGGGCAGTCTGTACTGCACGAATGCCGTGGTGCGCGTGTTGGCAGAACACACGGCTCCCGAGGGCATGGTGCTGATGCCGCCGGCCGCCTATTTTGTCATGGGGCGTACCGGTGTGGCCGAGCCCGTGCACGCCGTGTACTTGACGGAATACTTCTATCTGGGGCGTAGCGAAGTGACCAACGAGGAATACCTGGAGGCTTTGCAGTGGGCGCTGGAGCAGGGGCTGGTGATACCAAATGCCAGTGGTGGGAGGGTTGTGCAGTATGGGCAGATCCTTTTGGTATGGTACACAGGGGTGGATAATTGCGAGATCCGCTACGATTCCCCGCAGTTTGTCCTTCATGAGGGTACTTTCAGCGCGCAGGGCCGAGGTCCGGGGGCGGCTTATCCGAACGGGTACGATCCTGCCACGCACCCCGTCATGCACGTGACCTGGTACGGTGCTGCCTGCTATTGCGACTGGCGCAGTCAGTTGGAGGGACTCACTCCCTATTACAATGGCCAATGGTCACAAATACCGGACCCCGGTAATCCATACGCTGCCGAAGGGTACCGCCTGCCGACGGAGGCCGAATGGGAATACGCAGCGCAATACAACGATAGGCGACTCTATCCATGGGGTGACACAGTACCCACACCTTGCCTGCAGGCAAACTACGGTAACTGCGCGCGCTGGACTGCGCCCGTAGGCAGCTATCCCGCCGGCGACGCGGCGCTGGGCTTGCATGATTTAGCAGGCAACGTCTGGGAGTGGTGCAATGACTGGTTTGCCGCCTATCCCAATGCGAACTACGCGATCAACCCCGCAGGCCCAAGTCAGGGGGGTGCACGGGTGGCTCGCGGAGGATGCCATTCGTCGTACTCCCATGCAGGTACGGTGAGTTGCGCTTTTCGCTACAATGCCCTGCCAGGGAACGCGAGCGAGGACCTCGGCTTCCGTATCTGTCGGACGGTGGCCCCGTAGCGGGAGGATCGAAGCGAACAGGGCTCGCTCTCAAGATCACGGGATGCGTGGTCTCATCCACTTCCTCATCTCGATCGGTGCCGACCCAGCTCGTCACGGGGGCAGGTCGATTTCGGAGTCGGATTCGGAAACCTGCTTGTTGCTGGAATCTACGCGAAGGAACAGGAGAAGGAAGAATGATACCGATTGGGGGGGGAAGGGGGAACGATACCGATACCGATAGCGATCCCGCCGACTCGGGGCGAGTCGGATACCGATTGGGAGGGGAAGGGACCCCGCGTCTCGCGCCCCAGGCTGCCGATGTCTGCGTTGGATTCATACTGTTCTATTCCTGTTATCTATGTCGAGAATCCGGCGGGCAGACAGGTTCCAGGCTGAAGTGACATGAATTGAAATTATAGAACATACGAGCAAGGCCGCGCTCGTTGCAGCTTTGGTGCGAAGCTTGCAGCACAACAAGAAAAATGGAGCAGAATCCACGAATGCACCTGCACGCACGACATCGTCCGATTGCCAGCGCGCGGTGGTAGCTACGTGGCGCGCTCACTCGTGTCCAGAGGTGTTCCACGGCCAAGGATCCACCATGACGCACCGCATCACAATGTTTGCCCTGCTGCTGGCCGCCGGGCTCGCGCACGCGCTGGAAGCACCCCAGCTCAGCCTGAGCACCCAGTACAACCCTGAACTGGATTGTGTGCAGGTGCAGCTTTCCTGGCCCAGCGTCAGCGGCGCCGAGGTTTACGAAGTCTACTACCGCGACCCGCGCAACGCTGCCTGGCAGACGGACTCGCTGCTGACCACGACCACCAACTGCGCGTATAGCCTGCGCGTGCCCATGATTCAGATCGGCCGCGTGCGCCCCAACGTGGCGCGGCTTTTTTCCGTGCGGGCGGTGCTGTCCCCGCTGGTGCTCGTACCTGCGGGCAGCTTCCTCATGGGGCAGGTGGGCGTGTCCGAGCCGGAACACACGGCGACCCTGACGCAAGACTTTTACTTGGGACGCTACGAGGTGACCAACCAGGAGTACATGGAGGCCCTGCAGTGGGCCTACGATCAGGGCCTGGTAACGGTGACCGACACGAGAGTCGAGGCTGATGGCGCGGGGCTGCTCGCCATTGGTGATGTCGAGTCCTGCGAGATTGCCTTCGACTCAAGCCTTCAACAGTTCACTCTAGTACCACGCACCACCAACACTGGCACCTTCGGCCCAGGTTTTGCCTACCCCGAGGGCTACGACCCTGCCCATCACCCGGTGAAGGACGTCAGCTGGTACGGGGCCGCTTGCTACTGCGACTGGCGCAGTATGAGGGAGGGCTTGCCAGCTTTCTACCAGGGCAACTGGAATCAAAGCGCCAGCCACGATCCCTATCTGGCTCAGGGCTACCGTCTGCCCACAGAGGCTGAGTGGGAGTATGCGGCCCAGTTCAACGACGAGCGTACTTACCCTTGGGGCGATCAGTCCCCCAGTTGTGAGGTGGTGAACTGCTTTCTCGGCAGTAGCTTCTGCGTGGGGTGGACTACTCCGGTAGGCGGCTATCCAGCGACGGGCCTTGGTTTCTACGACCTGGGCGGTAATGTCTCCGAATGGTGCGGCGATTGGTTTGGCAGCTACAGCAGCGATAGCGTGAGCAATCCGACGGGGCCCCCAAGCGGCTCCCTCCGTGTGAGCCGGGACAGCAGCTGGGGTAACAACGCGTCGTACCTGCTCTGCGCAAGTCGCCATTTCGCTGCCCCGTCGGTCGCGTTCAGCCGCATGGGCTTCCGCGTCTGTCGCACCGCCAACCCCTGAACTCAAAAGGATCCATCATGCTGCGACGTATCACCTTGTTTGCCCTGCTGCTGACCGCCGGGCTCGCGCACGCTCTGGAGACGCCCCAGCTCAGCCTGAGCACCCAGTACAACCCGGATCTGGATTGCGTGCAGGTGCAGCTTTCCTGGCCCAGCGTCAGCGGCGCTGAGTATTACGAGCTCTACCACCGCGACCCGCGCAACGCCGCCTGGCAGACGGACTCGCTGCTGACCACGACCACCAACTGCGAGTACAGTCTGCGCGTGCCCATGCTGCAGGTCGGTCGCGTACGCCCCAACGTGGCGCGGCTCTTTTCCGTGCGCGCGGTGACGACGGTGGAGGAGATGCCGCTGGTGCTCGTGCCTGCCGGTGAGTTCGTCATGGGACAGGTGGGCGTGGCCGAGCCGGAACACACCGTGACCCTGAGCCACGACTTCTACCTGGGACAGTACGAGGTGAGCAACCAGGAATACGTAGAGGCCCTGCAGTGGGCGTACGACCAGGGATTGGTCACTGCCAGCAGCAGCAGCGTGCAGGCTTACGGACTGGAGCTGCTGGACCTGGATGATATTGATTGCGAGATCTCCTACTCCGGGTCCCAGTTCAGCGTGGATGCGGGGAGCGAGCAACACCCGGTGATCGAGGTCACTTGGTACGGAGCCGCGTGTTACTGCGATTGGCGCAGCCTGAGGGAAGGCTTGCCCGCCTTCTACCAGGGCAACTGGAATATTGACGCGAGCCACGATCCCTACATGGCACAGGGCTATCGTCTACCGACGGAAGCGGAGTGGGAGTACGCCGCGCAATGGGACGATGAGCGTAGCTACCCCTGGGGCAATGAATCCCCTTCCTGCGAACGGCAGAACTACAACAACTGTGTGGGTTGGACCACCCCGGTGGGCAGTTATCCGGCGACGGGACGTGGGTTTTACGATCTGGCGGGCAATGTCTGGGAGTGGTGCGGCGATTGGTATGGGGACTACAGCAGCTCGACTCAGACTAATCCATACGGAAATGCGAGCGGCACGGCTCGTGCGCTGCGCGGGGGAGATTGGAACGACAATGCCAGCTACGCCCGCTGTGCGTACCGCGACAACGAAACGCCTACGAGCGCGTACAGCGACTGCGGTTTTCGCTGCGTGCGTACCGTCGATTAGTGTTACCGCGTGACACAATCGCCGGTCCGTTGGAGTTTGCTGCGCCAACTCTCGCGTATTGAAGATGTCCAGGGTAGACAGGACGCGAGTGAGCGTGTGTCACGGCGGACAGCCTCGCTGCCTGGTACGATAGAGTTCCCACTTCGACTTGCTAGCTGACGGGTTGCTTGTCCCATGAGCAACCAGACTGAAAGTGTGATTGCTGGAGAACGCTGCTCCTAGGTGTTCATGCCGACGCCCAATTTGGTGAATATCCGGCATGTACAGGAAAAGCCGGTCTGACCGCAGCTGATATCTGACTGAAAATAGTGTCATTACGCTCAAGCACGCAGCGGAGGCAAACTGGTCTGCCGATTGCGCAACAGTATTGCAGCAAGACCAGAAATAGCAACGAAATCACAGAGTCGTCCCGTTTTGCAGCAAGACGGGGAGTCGCGGGAGTACATGGGGTGACACGCCCGTGGACACTTTCGCGGACGGCCATGCTGTTCTACCTGGCATTGATTACCAGTCACGTTGAGTTGCCGACCAACAGCCGTACCCGCTGAGTACATCTGCTGCCATGCCGCACACGCGTTGCGCATAGGGCCGTAGGCGGATGGATCGCTGGCGAGTGGTAGGGCGCAGAGCAGAAACCCGAGCAGAGATCAAAACACGACGACGAAAGAAACAGGAGAGAATGATGAGGAATGTGCTTGTCATGGCTGCTGTGTGGCTGATCCCGCTGGTGGCTGTTTTTGCGCTGGACGCTCCGCAGGTCTCCATCACTGCCGCGTGTGACGGCGACACTACTTGCGTCAGGCTGGACTGGATTTCCGTAGCAGGGGCGGTCTCCTATCAGGTTCGGGGGAGAACCCAGTGGACGGGCCCCGACTCGCTGCTGGCCTGGACCGATACAACTAGCTGCCAATTCGCCCTGCCTACGGGGTGGGACTCGCTGTTTCAGCCGTCTCGATTCGGCAGCTTCAATGTTGTAGCTATCGGCGAGTTAGGCGACATGGTGTTCGTACCCGCCGGTAGCTTCACGATGGGACAGGCTGGTGTGGCCACGCCGGAGCACACGGTACACCTGACCTACGACTTCTACCTGGACGCACATGAGGTGACCAACCAGCAGTACATGGAAGCCTTGCAGTGGGCTCTAGGGCAGGACCTGGTGACTGCTGACAGCAGCAGCGTACAGGCCTACGGTGTGGAGCTGCTCAATCTGGATGCCACTAACTACTGCGAGATCGCATTCAACACGAGTACACAGCAGTTCTATCTGGTGGCGCGCTCATACAACAGTGGTAGCTGGGGGCCTGGATTCGCCTACCCCGGCGGCTACGACCCGGCCGATCACCCGGTGAAGGAAGTCAGCTGGTACGGGGCCGCGTGTTACTGCGACTGGCGTAGCCTGCGCGAGGGCTTGCCCGCGTTCTATCAGGGCAACTGGGATCAAAGCGCCAGCCACGATCCCTATCTGGCGCAGGGCTACCGTTTGCCGACGGAGGCTGAATGGGAATATGCGGCGCAGTGGGACGATGAACGTAGCTACCCCTGGGGAAATGAATCCCCCACCTGCGCATTGCTGAATTACCACGACGGCGGCAGCTACTGCATAGGCTGGACCTCCCCGGTTGGCAACTATCCGCTGACGGGACGTGGTTTTTCAGATCTCGCGGGGAACATCCGGGAGTGGTGCGGTGATGGGTATGGCAGCTATAGCAGCTCAAACCAAACCAATCCATACGGAATTGCTGGTAGCCCCTCTCGAGTGATTCGGGGTGGCTGCTGGACCGGCGATGACACAAACGTCCAGTGTGCGCATCGACGCAACAGCGACCCCTTGTACGCGAGCAGCGGAGTGGGTTTTCGCGCCGCCCGAACTGTCAACCCCTGACTTGAGAGGAGACCATGAGGAAGCTCACAACACTGTTTGCTCTGCTTCTGCTGTTGGCTTCGGGGCTCACCCGCGCTCTGGAAGCACCTCTCACCCGGTGAAGGAAGTCCGCTGGCACGGCGCCGCCTGTTATTGCGACTGGCTAAGCCTGAGGGAGGGGCTTCCAGCCGTGACCGGATACAGTTGGCTGCCTTCATGTTTTGGAATTCGAACCTTCTGCGACCCGTCAGCTGGCGGGTCGCCTTGCTCTGTGCACGAGTAGAAGTGCCCGTTGTGCGTACATGGATGGAGCTTCGGCATTCTGGCTCGATATCCACCAAGCAATGGAAAGGTTCGCGAAATATTGTTCAGTCTGAGCCTAATTCTGTAGAAAATCCGGCACACGAGGCCTTTTCTTCCTCAATTCTCTGGTTGCTATCTGCTTGAAATTTGAACAATTGTTCAAACGCGAAGGTGTGTGACGAAAATGGCACATCATTTGCGCTCTGCGCTTCAGCAAAATCGATCTATAACCTACAACAGCATTCACCGCAGCCTACAGCTAGGTGTAAGACTGTGCGGAATCGAGGAGTGATCATGACTGTTCGCACGTTGATGCTTGCTTGCCTTCTCGCCTGCCCGTCCCTTTTTGCCAGCTATGCCGACAGCGCACCCGGCGTCATTGACACCGTCGCACCGCAGGTTTCGCTGGACAGCGTGCTGGACGCGCAGCTCGTCCAAGGCACCGACGTCTACGTTGAGTACAGCGTGACGGATCAGAGCGCGCAAGCGCCGCTGGTCACAATTACTGCCGAGGGCGCTGGCCTCAGCGTTCCCATGCACACAACCCTGGGCTACGGCGCCAACTTCAACTGGCCCTGCGAGCTGGAGCTAGGCATTTACCAGTTTCACTTTCACGTACAGGACGCCTGCGGCAACTTCTGTGACACGTGGTCGACAGAGTTCGAGGTGATCGAAGAGGCCGTTGCTTCCGCCGATGAGCAGCCAGCCAGTTTTGCGCTGTTGGGAGCACATCCCAACCCCTTCAACCCAGGCACGGTAATCCACTATGCGCTGGCGCAGACGGAGGAGACTTCCCTCTGCGTCTACAACCTGCGTGGACAGCGGGTGGCGGACTTGTATCACGGCCTGCAGGACAGCGGCGAGCACCAGGTCTTTTTCGACGGCAGCGCGCTGGCCAGCGGCATCTACATCGTACGGCTGCAGGCGGGCGAGCGCGTGGCCCAGCACAAAATCACTTTGCTGAAGTAGGGGGGGAAGAGAAATGAAGAAGACTACCTGCATCGCCCTGCTGCTCGGACTGCTGATGGCGTGTGTCACGATGGCGCAAACCGTGTCGGAAGTGGGCTTTTATCAGGACAGTACCACACCCGGCTGGCTACAGGTGCACTACCGGCTGGCGGACCAGGACGCGAACATCAGCCTGCTGCTCTCCCTGGACGGAGGCGTGAGCTTCACGGCCGTTCCCGACCAGTACCTTGGGGGCGACTTCGGCGAGATGCTCGTCGGAGAACACTTCGCCAGCATCAACCTGCAGGCCTGGCTGGGCAGCGTGTATCACGAGAATGCGGTGGTGCGTGTTGATGCGGAAGCGGCGGCTCTGGTGAGCATGATCCTCGTTCCCGCCGGCAGCTACATGATGGGGCAGGAGGGCATATATTTTTCATCACCTGAGCATCAGGTCACACTAACGAACGACTTCTACCTGGGACGCTGCGAGGTGACCAATGCCGAGTACCTGGCCGCGCTGCAGTGGGCGTACAACCAGGGCCTGGTGACCGCCAGCAGCAGCAGCGTGCAGGCCTATGGTAAGCAGCTGCTGGACCTGAACGCTACCGACTACTGCGAGATTGCCTTCGATGCCAGCATCCAGCAGTTCTATCTGGTTGCGCGCACGAGCGGTGGCTTATGGGGGCCCGGCGTTGCCTATCCCGACGGCTACGACCCGGCTAATCACCCGGTGAAGGAAGTCAGCTGGTTCGGCGCCGCCTGCTATTGCGACTGGCGCAGCCTGATGGATGGCCTACCCGCCTTCTACCAGGGCAACTGGAATCAAGACCTGAGCCATGATCCTTATCTGGCCCTGGGCTACCGCCTACCCACGGAGGCAGAGTGGGAGTACGCCGCCCAGTGGGACGATAATAGAGAATACCCCTGGGGCAATGACTTGCCGATCTGCGAGCGGTTGAACTACAACAACTGTGTGGCCTGGACCACCCCGGTGGGCAGTTATCCGGCTACAGACCTTGGCTTCTGCGACATGGCGGGCAATCTCTATGAGTGGTGCGGAGATTGGTTTGGAAGCTACAGCAGCTCCCCTCAATCCAATCCATACGGAATTGATGGCATTAATGCTCGCGTGCGTCGAGGTGGAGCCTGGAGCAGCTCTGCCACGTACGTCCGGTGTGCGTACCGCAATGGCAACAGCCCGAATGGAATGAGCTACCAAGTGGGCTTCCGCGTCTGCCGTACGGCCAATCCCTGATCTTGTATCACATGCCGGGCATGGCCCGCAAGGAAAATCAAGCGACCCGTTAGTCGGCGGGTCGCTTTCTTTGTGTGCACAGACAAGGCACCTGAATCGGTCCACCCTCCAAAGCCGTGTCCCATTCCCGCCGCAGGCGTAATAGTGTTCGCGCTGTTCTGTACTTCTGTCGCGTATCCGGCACACTTGCATTTCTGCAACACCGAATTAGCGAAGCATCTACTTGGAATTATAACAGTTGCCAATTCCGGCACGCATTGCAGGAATTGGTATGAAGCTTGCAATCAAGCGTAGCAGCAAAATCAGATTTCGTTTTCAGCAAACACAGAATCCTGCCGCAGCGCCACTGTGAGGGATTCGCACGGATTCGAGGAGAGAGTATGTACTACCGCACTTTGGTGCTGGCGAGCCTTCTCGCCTGCCCGTCCCTTTTTGCCAGCTATGCCGACAGCGCACCCGGCGTCATTGACACCGTTGCGCCACAGGTTTCGCTGGACAGCGTGCTGGACGCGCAGATCGTCTACGGCACCGACGTCTACGTTGAGTACAGCGTGACAGACCAGAGCGCGCAAGCGCCGCTGGTCACAATTACAGCCGAGGGCGCTGGCCTCAGCGTTCCCATGCACACAACCCTGGGCTACGGCGCCAACTTCAACTGGCCCTGTGAGCTAGAGCTGGGCATCTACCAGTTTCACTTTCACGTACAGGACGCCTGCGGCAATGTAGGCGAGCTCTGGTCGACGGAGTTCGAGGTGATCGAAGAGGCCGTTGCTTCCGCCGATGAGCAGCCGGCCAGCTTTGCGCTGTTGGGCGCGCATCCCAACCCCTTCAACCCCGGCACGGTGATTCGCTACGCACTGGCGCAGACCGCCGAGGCTTCGCTCGAGGTCTACAACCTGCGCGGTCAGCGTGTGGCGGAATTGTACCACGGCCTGCAGGACAGCGGCGAGCACCAGGCGCTCTTTGACGGCAGCGCGCTGGCCAGCGGCATCTACATCGTACGTCTGCAGGCGGGCGAGCGCGTGGCCCAGCAGAAAATCACTTTGCTGAAGTAGGGGGAAAGCATGAATCGAAATACAATGATCGCCCTGCTGTGGACGCTATTGCTGGCAGGCTTTGCTGCGGCGCAAACGGTGTCAGATGTGAGCTTTGCTCAGGCGCAGGACGGCAGCGGGCTAGTGACGGTGCATTACACGCTGGCAGAGCAGGATGCGAATATCAGCCTGCTGCTCTCCCTGGACGGCGGCGTGAGCTTCACGGCCGTTCCCGACCAGTACCTCGGGGGCGACTTCGGCGAGATGCTCGTCGGCGAACACTTCGCCAGCATCAACCTGCAGGCCTGGCTGGGCAGCGTGTATCACGAGAATGCGGTGGTGCGTGTTGATGCGGAAGCGGCGGCTCTGGTGAGCATGATCCTCGTTCCCGCCGGAAGCTTCGTGATGGGCGAGTCTGATTCTGATGTGGCCACACCCGAACACACAGTCACGCTGACGCAAGATTTTTACCTGGATACCCATGAAGTGACCAACGCCGAGTATCTGGCCGCGATGCAGTGGGCGTTCAACCAGGGGCTGGTTAGCGTAACCAGCAGCAGCGTGCAGGCCTACGGGGTAGAGCTGCTTGACCTGTATGCCACGAGCTTTTGCGAGATCGGCTTCAACACCAATACCCAGCAGTTCTATCTGGTGGCACGCTCGTACACCAGCGGCTTCTCGGGTCCTGGCTTTGCCTACCCCGGCGGCTATGACCCGGCCGATCACCCGGTGAAGGAAGTGAGCTGGTACGGGGCAGCCTGCTATTGCGACTGGCGCAGTTTGATGGAGGGTCTGCCGGCATTCTACCAGGGCAACTGGAATCAGTCGGCCAGCCATGATCCATACACGGCGCAGGGCTATCGCCTGCCCACGGAGGCCGAGTGGGAGTACGCGGCACAGTGGAACGACGAACGCAGCTATCCCTGGGGTAATGAACCACCCGACTGCGCGTTGCTGAACTACTACAACGGCAGCAGCTACTGCGTGGGCTGGACCTCGCCCGTAGGCAGCTATCCGCCATCTGGCCGCGGGTTTTATGACCTGGCGGGCAATGTCGGGGAGTGGTGCGGTGATTGGTATGGCAACTATAGCAGTTCGGCACAGTCGAATCCATACGGAATATCGAGCAGCTCCTACCGCGTGATTCGGGGTGGCAGCTGGAACCACGCTGCCGAGTACGTCCGGTGTGCGTATCGCGACGGCCACTACTCCCCGTCGCGCACGAGCGGCCACGTGGGCTTCCGCGTCTGCCGTACCGCCAATCCCTGATCTTGTATCACATGCCGGGCATGGCCCGCAAGAAAAATCAAGCGACCCGTCAGCCGACGGGCCGCTTGCCTCTGTCCGGCAGTCGCGCACGCCTGATGGAAGCAACAACTTCTGGCCGAGCCTTTGCCGTTGCGCTCTGTGGGAGCTGCGATGGTTGCCCGGGCATCGGCTACAGCTGCGCTGTTGTGTCTGGACTGTCGGGGAGATTGTACCAGATCCGGCACCAGCGCGCGCTCCACGCCCACACACCCAGGAAATATTAAAGCAAGGAACAAACACTTAGCGCCCGTAAACGATAATGCTCCGTTGGCATACGGCTTGCTCGGACAGTTATAGCAGAATCATCCATTCCCAGGAGCAACAAAGCACTGCACAACACCGTGTGCCAGGGATTCACCCCAGGTTCGAGGAGAGAGTATGTACTACCGCACTCTGGTGCTGGCGAGCCTTCTCGCTTGCCCGTCCCTTTTTGCCAGCTATGCCGACAGCGCACCCGGCGTCATTGACACCGTCGCGCCGCAGGTTTCGCTGGACAGCGTGCTGGACGCGCAGATCGTCCAAGGCACCGATATCTATGTCGAATACAGTGTGACGGATCAGAGCGCGCAAGCGCCGCTGGTCACGATTACTGCCGAGGGCGCTGGCCTCAGCGTTCCCATGCACACGACCCTGGGCTACGGCGCCAACTTCGACTGGCCCTGCGAGCTGGAGCTGGGCTTCTACCAGTTTCACTTTCACGTACAGGACGCCTGCGGCAATGTAGGCGAGCTCTGGTCGACGGAGTTCGAGGTGATCGAAGAGGCCGTTGCTTCCGCCGATGAGCAGCCAGCCAGTTTTGCGCTGCTGGGCGCACACCCCAATCCCTTCAACCCCGGCACGGTGATCCACTATGTGCTGGCGCAGACGGAGGAGACTTCCCTTTGCGTTTACAACCTGCGTGGACAGAGGGTGGCGGACTTGTATCACGGCCTGCAGAACAGCGGCGAGCACCAGGCGCTCTTTATCGGAAGCGCGCTGGCCAGCGGCATCTACATCGTACGTCTGCAGGCGGGTGATTGTGTCGCCCAGCACAAAATCACTTTGCTGAAGTAGGGGGGGAAGATGAACAGGAGTACAATGATCGCCCTGCTGTGGACGCTGCTGCTGGCAGGTTTCGTGGCGGCGCAGACGGTGTCTGAGGTAAGTTTTTACCAGGACAGCAACACGCCCGGCTGGCTGCAGGTGCACTACCGGCTGGCGGACCAGGACGCGAACATCAGCCTGCTGCTCTCCCTGGACGGAGGCGTGAGCTTCACGGCCGTTCCCGACCCGTACCTTGGGGGCGACTTCGGCGAGATGCTCGTCGGAGAACACTTCGCCAGCATCAACCTGCAGGCCTGGCTGGGCAGTGTGTATCACGAGAATGCGGTGGTGCGTGTTGATGCGGAAGCAATGGCTCCGGAGGACATGGTGCTCGTTCCCGCCGGCAGCTTCATGATGGGGCAGGCTGGTGTAATCACACCCGAACACACGGTACACCTGACCCACGACTTCTACCTAGACGCCCACGAAGTGACCAACGCGGAGTACATGGACGCCCTGCAGTGGGCGCTCGGCCAGGGCCTGGTGAGCGCCAGCAGCAGCAGCGTGCAGGCCTACGGGGTAGAGCTGTTCGATCTGGATGACACCAACTACTGCGAGATCGCCTTTAACACGGGCACCCAGCAGTTCTACCTGGTGGCGCGTACGTACAACAATGGCACCTGGGGACCCGGCTTTGCCTACCCGGACGGCTACGACCCGGCCGATCACCCGGCGATCGAAGTCAGCTGGTGCGGTGCCGCCTGCTACTGCGACTGGCGCAGTCTGATGGAAGGTCTGCCAGCATTCTACCAGGGCAACTGGAATCAAAGCGCCAGCCATGATCCCTATCTCGCCCAGGGCTACCGCCTACCCACGGAGGCGGAGTGGGAGTACGCCGCCCAGTGGGACGATGAGAGAGAGTACCCCTGGGGTAGTGAGTTGCCGACCTGCGAGCGGTTGAACTACAACTACTGTGTGGGCTGGTCCACCCCTGTGGGCAGTTATCCTGCGACGGGTCGTGGTTTCTACGACCTGGCGGGCAATGTCTGGGAGTGGTGCGGTGATTGGTATGGGAGCTACAGCAGCTCCACTCAATCTGACCCATACGGAATTACAGGCGGCTCCACCCGTGTGCTTCGGGGTGGCGGCTGGTACAACGATGCCGCGTACGTTCGGTGTGCGCCCCACATCGACAACTACCCGACGTACACGTCCGGCAGCGTGGGTTTCCGCGCCGCCCGCACGGTGTTTTGACCCTTGGGTTTTGTCCCCTTGGTTCTTGAGAGAACGATTCTTGCCCCCGATGGCACCGTGTGCCGTCGGGGGTTTTGTTACGCCCCTGGTTACTGGGTGAAGGTTGCTTTGTTACTGACCGAAACCGCTCAACCATCCTTTTCTTGGCGAGTTTTGAGCAATCGCATTTCAGCTAGCTCCTACTCTCATACAGCGCTCTTGAACCGTCACTTTCTTCTTTGCGTGCTTCGCGTGCTTGGCGAGAGTGATTCTCTTCCTTCCGATTGCGACTCCGAAGTCGATTTCGATCCCGATCCGACTCGAAGAGTCGGCCTGGCGCCTTGGGCGTCGGCACCGATACCGATCCGACGCCTTGGGCGTCGGCAGCGATACCGATACCGATGGGAGGGGCGTTGTATCACGGCTGTTTTCCCCTCTGCTCATCTTTTGTATCTTGGACCTCCGTCCGCCCCGGCATGGGGATCGGCATGGCTTCGTGAAAGAACGGGAGATGTCATGATTCGGAAGCGTTTGGTGCACTTGTCAGTGCTCTTGTGCGGATTGGTTCTGCTTGCCGCCTGCAGCAGTAAGCCCGATTGCGACCAGCTCTTCGCCCAGGCTGAGAAATACTATCAGGATCGCAAGCTGGTGGAGGCACTGGAAGCCTTCAAGACGCACGTGCAGAACTGCCCTGAGAGCGAGCAGGCCTCCCGCTGTGCCTTCATGATCGGCTTCATCTATGCCAATGATCTGCAGGATACTCTGAAGGCGCGTGAGGCGTATCAGGAATTCCTGAGTAAATACCCCACCGCCGACGAGGGCCTGCGCGCGTCTGCGGAGTGGGAGTTGCAGCATCTTGGCAGCGATATCAGCGAGGTGGATTTCCTGCAGGACTCCGAAAGCGAGTGAGCGGGAACTTGCGCCGCAAGAGAGCGTACACAAGCCTGCAATTTCTTTCACAGCCTCCAACCGGGGGCTGTTTGTATTACACAAACAGTTTAGAAGTAGATAGGTGCTAGGATGCAACTGGATGCCATGGAACTTTCACGTCGCGTAGAGGAAGCCTCGGGCTTTCTGACGGAGCTGGATCAGGAAGTGCGCAAGGTGCTGGTGGGGCAGCGCCGCATGTTCGAAGGCCTGCTGCTGGGGCTGCTGGCGGACGGCCACATTCTGCTGGAAGGCGTTCCCGGCCTGGCCAAAACCACGGCCATCGCCACGCTCTCCAAGGCCATCGACACGAGCTTTGCGCGAATCCAGTTTACCCCCGACCTGCTGCCCGCCGACC
This sequence comes from Candidatus Delongbacteria bacterium, assembly GCA_963663545.1. Taxonomy (GTDB): domain Bacteria; phylum CAIWAD01; class CAIWAD01; order CAIWAD01; family CAIWAD01. The sequence continues at coordinate 362,649 of OY760505.1, read as the reverse complement.
TGGTGGGAACGCAGATTTACGATCAGCGCACCGGCGATTTCCACACGCGCAAAGGACCGGTCTTCGCCAATCTGGTGCTGGCCGACGAGATCAACCGCAGCCCGGCCAAGGTGCAAAGCGCGCTTTTGGAAGCCATGCAGGAGCGCCAGGTGAGCATCGGCGGTGAAACCATGCCGCTGCCGCAGCCCTTCCTGGTCATGGCCACCCAGAACCCCCTGGAGCAAGAAGGCACGTACCCGCTGCCCGAGGCCCAGGTGGACCGCTTCATGCTGAAAGTGCTCATCGACTACCCCGAACGCGACGAGGAACGCGAGATTCTGCGCCGTAACACGGGCGCCTTTGCCGCCGCCGTGAGCGCGGTTTGTGATCCGGCGAAGATCATCGCCGCCCGCGAGCTGACTCAGCAGATTCTGCTGGAGCAGAAGGTCGAAGACTACATCCTCGATCTGGTCTTCTGCACTCGCGAGCCCGAACGCTACGGCCTGAAGGATGTAGCCCCGCTGCTGGAGTACGGTGCCAGTCCGCGTGCTACAATTTATCTGGCCCGCGCCGCTCGCGCGATGGCCTTCCTGCGTCGTCGCGGTTTTGTGACACCCGACGACGTCAAGCAGGTGGCGCTGCCCGTGATGCGTCACCGCATCGGACTCAGCTACGAGGCCGAGGCCGAGGAACTGAAGGCGGACGACGTGCTGCGTCGTATCCTGGACACTATCCAAGTCGCGTAGGGGGCGCGGTATGATTCCGCGAGAATTGCTCAAGCGCATCCGGCGCATCGAGATCCGCACGCGAAGCATCGTGCAGAATCTTTTCGGCGGCGAGTATCACAGCGCGTTCAAGGGCCACGGTATGGACTTCGACGAGGTGCGCGAGTATCACCCCGGCGACGAAGTGCGTTCCATCGACTGGAATGTCAGCGCCCGCATGGGCCAGCCCTTCATCAAGGTTTTTCGCGAAGAGCGCGAACTGACGGTGATCCTGGCGGTGGACCTTTCGGCCAGCGATTACTTCGGCAGCCAGAGCCAGAGCAAGCGCGAACTCATCGCCGAGTTGGGCGCGGTACTGGCTTTCAGCGCCATTCGTAATCGTGATCGTGTGGGCCTGCTGCTCTTCAGCGACCGCGTCGAGCACTACGTGCCACCGGCCAAGGGCAATCGTCATGTGTTACGCCTGATCCGCGACCTGCTCTATTTCCAGCCCGAGGGCCGTGGGACGCGTATCACGGCTGGTCTGGAACACTTGGCGCGCGTGCAGAAGAAGAAGGCCATTGTCTTCCTGCTCAGTGATTTTCGTGATACGGACTACACGCCCGCTCTGCGCGCACTGCGCCAAAAGCACGATCTTGTGGCCATGAGCGTGCGCGACCCCTGGGAGGATGAACTGCCCCAGGCCGGTCTTCTGCGCGTGCAGGATCTGGAAAGCGGCCAGCGCCGTTGGGTCGACACGGCCTGTCCTCGCACACGGGACGCCTATCGACGCGCCGCGCATCGTCGCCGCGAAGAGCTCACCCACACTCTGCGCCGTCTGCGCATCGACCAGGTGGAGCTGGTGGCAGGCGAAGACTACGCGCGTCCACTCAATCATTTCTTCCGCAACAGGAGCCGTCGCCGATGAGACTCTGGATCACACTACTGCTGTGGCCGGCGTTGCTGCTCGCTCGCGGAGCCACTTTGGAGTACAACCTGGTGGGCGTCGACAGCATCACGGTCGGCGATCCCTTTCAATTGTGGATGGACGCCAGCGCAGGCGAAGGCGGTGAGCTCAACTGGCCCGCCGTCGAAAAGCTGCGCCTCGGCTCGTGCGGCCTGCTGGCCGATACCCTGGTCGCGATTGAGGGAGGCGGCGAGCGTCGCATTCTGACCCTGGCCGCCTACGAAATCGGCACAGTGACACTTCCGCCGCAAGGTGTCACATGGACGCGCGGAGGTGACTCGGGCGAGCTGGTTAGTGACAGCCTGCGTCTGGAAGTGCTCAGCGTCCTGCCCCGTGGCGTTCCGCTAGAGAACGCCGGAGAGCCGCAGCAGGCGCCATTGCCGCGCGACATCGTGCCGCCGCTCAATGTGCATCACGGCCCGCTGTGGTTTGTGATACGTGCCATTGTGCTGCTGGCTGTTCTGCTACTATGCTGGCTGGGCTGGCGTTGGTGGACTCGACCGCGAGCCCTCGCTGGCGTACGGGTAGAGCCGGAACCGCAGCGCGATCCCTGGGAGATCTTCAGCGCCGCGATGACCCGCATCCGTTTTGAGGAACTCTGGCGCAGCGGCGACGTGGTCGAGTACTGGGCGCAACTTAGCCTGGCCGTGCGTGGTCTGCTGGAAGACAGCATGCGACGTCCGGCACGTGAAATGACCACCTACGAAATCGAGGAGCTGCTGGATCACGCGCCCTTTGGTGAGGCGGATCGCCGCCGGCTGCTGGAGCTGCTGCGCGAGAACGATCTGGTGAAGTACGCGCGCCAGTGGCCCACGGACGAGCGTAACCGTCACCTTGCCGACGACTACGCACGCTGGGCCGAAAGCGTCAAGCCGGGTCTGATGGCGCTGTATCACTCCCGCGAACTCGCGGAGCAGGAGCGTGACACAGCTGATGATGAGACAAGGGCTGAATCACAACCCGGGGAGGTGCGCCCATGACCTTCATGCATCCCTGGCTGCTGCTATTGCTGCTCCTGATTCCGCTAGCCGCCGTCTGGCATCTGGGGCGCGAACGAGTGCGTCGACCGTCCCTGCTGACTTCCTCGCGCGAAGAGTTGTCCATCGTGCGCTTGTCTTACAAGAGTCTGCTGAAACTGTGGCTTTCGCCTGTGCTGCTGGCCCTTGCCGTGGCCGCTGCCGTGGTCGCGCTGGCCAGGCCGATTGCCGTGCAGAGCGAGCAAGAAGTTCACAGCGAGGGCATCGACATCGTGCTGGCGCTGGATCTTTCTGGTTCCATGCAGGCGCAGGATCTGAAGCCCAATCGACTTGATGCCGCCCGTGCGGTGGCCGCCGATTTCATTCGCGGTCGCGGGCAGGACCGGCTGGGGCTGGTGGTGTTCGCGGGCGAAGCCTACACCAAGTGCCCCTTGACGCTGGATCACGACCTGCTGCTCTCCCAGCTCGATCAGGTAGAAATCGGCGAGATGGAGGACGGCACCGCCGTCGGTCTGGCGCTGGCAACGGGCGTCAACCGTTTGCGTGAAAGCGATGCCAAGAGTCGCGTGCTGATTCTGCTCACCGATGGCGAGAACAATCGCGGCATCGATCCGCGCACCGCGCTGGATCTGGCCATTACCGAAGGCATTACCGTGCACACCATCGGCGTGGGCCGCGATGGCATGGCGCCCATTCCCGTGCAGACGCCCTTTGGAACGCGCTTGCAGAATATTGAGGCGCACATCGACGAGGAGCTGCTGCGCGAGATCGCCACCAAAACCGGTGGCCGCTATTTCCGTGCTCACGACCTTTCGGAGCTGAAGGCCGTCTACGAACAGATCGACAAGCTCGAACGCAGCGAGATTGAAGTCACCGAATACCGGTTGGTGGAGGAGCGCTTCGCGCCCTGGCTGCAGGCCGCCGTGCTGCTTCTGGCTTGTGCCATGATGCTGTCCCTGCTGATGAGGAGGCAGGTCCTATGATACGTTTTGCCTATCCCTGGCTGCTGCATCTGGGTTGGCTGCTGCCGGTACTGCTGGTGCTGGGCTGGCGGCGTGCGGGCGGGCTGAAACGCAAGCTCAACGCCCAGGGGTGCCGTGATACACTGCAGGCCATGCTGCCCGGCTGGTCCACCAGCAGACAGCGTCTGCGTCTGCTGTTGCAGTTGTTGGCGCTAGCGCTGCTGATTGTGGCCGCTGCTGGCCCGCAAGTGGGTACGAAGCTGATGGAAGTCGAGCGCAAGGGCGTGGATGTGATTCTCGCAGTGGACGTCAGTCAGTCCATGGCGGCGCAGGACCTCGCCCCCGACCGCATGGCGCGCGCGCGTCACAGCATCCGCCGTCTGCTGGCCGAACTACACGGCGACCGCGTTGCGCTTCTGCCCTTTGCTGGCAGCGCCTATTTGCAGAATCCGCTGACCACCGACTACAACATGGTGGGCATGCTGGTGGATCTACTGAAGCCCGGACTGATTCCCGTGCCCGGCACCGATCTGGGAGCGCCCATTCGGCTGGCCATGAATTCCTTTGCCGAGGGCGCTGACCACGAGCGCGTGATTGTCATCATGTCCGACGGCGAAGACTTCGTCGGCGATTGGCGCTCGGATGCGGAGAAGGCGGTTGCCGAGGGCGTACGAGTTTTCACCGTCGGCATGGCGTCCCCCGAAGGCGCCCCTGTACCCGACCCCGACAGGACCGGCGCCTACAAACAGGACCGCGACGGCAGCATCGTACTCAGTCGTCTGAACGAAGAGGCGCTGATCGAGCTGGCACGCATGGGCAACGGCGCCTATTATCGCTCCACACCCGGAGGAGGCGAACTGGTGGACATTCGCGACCGTCTGGACGAGATGGATCGTGCGTTGCTGGGCAGTCGTGTGTATTCCGGCTGGCAGCATCGCTATACCTGGTTCCTCTGGCCAGCGTTGGTGTTGTTGGCGCTGGGTCTTTGGCTGCCACCACTGAAGCGGGTATCACGTAGCGGACTTGGAGCGGCACTGCTGCTTGTTGTGCTGTTTCCGGCTGTATCACAGGCTGCGCGTAGCAGCGAGGCGGTCGACCAAATCAAGGCTGGCAACAGCTCCTACGATCAGGGCGACTACGGCAGTGCTGTGCTTTCTTATCAGAGTGTGCTGGATGCAGGCGATGACCCCGTGGCGCGCTTCAATCTGGCCGATGCGCAATTGAAGAGCGGAGATGCAGCCGCAGCGGCGCAAACCCTGCAGCACTTGCTGGATCAGGAGGCTGCCCTTTCGCGCGAGGACGCTTCCCTGGCCGCCGACGCCTGGTACAATCTGGGCAACGCGCAGCTGGCGCAACAGCAGCCGGATCAAGCGCTGAAGTCCTATGTCGAAGCGCTCAAACGCAATCCACGCATGTTTGACGCCAAGCACAATCTGGAACTGGCGCTGCAGCAAATGCAGCAACAGCAAGACCAGGAGCGGGATCCTGATCGGGATCAGCAGGATCAGGACCAGGATCAGCAAAAGCAAGATCAACAGCAGGATCAGCAAGACCAGGACCAACAGAAGCAAGATCAGCAACAGCAGGACCAGCAACAACAGGATCAACAGAAGCAAGACCAGCAACAACAGCAAGGGCAGCAGAGCGAGCAGCAGGAGCAGGAAGAGCAGCCCCAGCCCCAGCCGGTTGACAGCACGCAGGTCATGAGTCCCGAGCAAGTACAGCAAATTCTGCAGGCAGTGCAGGAGATGGAGCGGGAGACGATGGAAGAGCAACTGAAGGCCATTCCCGGCCCCAGGCGAAAAGTGGAGAAGGATTGGTGATCGGCCACACCGTGATACAACGGACACTCTGGTGCTGGGCGCTGTTGCTGACGCTGGCGATAGGTGCGTGTGCCGCCTCGCTGACGGGACAGGCGCAGGAGAACGGCGGCACCTGGGAGCTGAGCTGGACACTGCGCTCCGAGAAGAGCATTCCGCGTAACACAAACCTCATTGCCCCGGATTTCGAGGGCTTTCGCGTTCTGGCCGGTCCCAGCATTTCGACCTCGGTCAATCTGATCAACGGTCGCTCCAGCAACGAGCGCACCTGGACCTACGTGCTGATGCCGCTGAAAGCGGGCGATGTGAGTGTCTCGCCAGCGCGTGTGCAATACGACGGTACTACGCTGAGTTCGCGACCGCTGAAAATACGTGCGGCGGCTCCCGGACAGAGTGCGGGTTCGGGCAGCCGCAAGATTTTTCTGCGCGCCGAGCTGAGCGATACCGAGGCCGTCGTGGGCCAGGAGCTGGTGCTGAACTGGGTCCTCTACTTCAACAGCAATGTGAATTCCTACGAGCCACCGCGCATCGATCGCCTGCCCGGTTTTCTGGTGCAGGAGCTCGAACCCGTGAGACAGCCCGAGATCGAGCAGCGCGATCTGGACGGACAGACCTGGAACAGCGCCGTCATCGGTCGTTGCCTGCTGTATCCGACCCGCTCCGGAGAGCTGACGCTGGAGCCCGCCACGGCGACGGTTTCCGTGCCAGCACAGAAGGCGCGGCGCAGCCGGGATCCCTTTGGCTCGTTGTTTGATTCGCCGGTCTTCGATCGCAACGAGCGGCTGAATCTGGCCAGCGATGTGGTGACGCTGAAGGTGAGCGACCTGCCCCCGGGCGCACCCGCAGGCTTCAGTGGAGCTGTGGGCGTGTATCGCATGCAGGCCGAGCCTGATCGCAACAGTCTGGCCGCGGGCGAGGCTTTGACCATGACGGTGACCTTGAGTGGTCGCGGCAATGTGGGCATGTTGCAGGCGCCCGAGCTGGTGCTTTCTCCCGATTTCGAGCGTTACGACACGCAGACCGAAGAAAGCCTGCGCCCCGGCGAAACGGGCATGCGCGGCCAGCGCAAATTCAAAACTCTGCTGGTACCACGCGCCGCTGGCGAGCAGCGCATCGAGGCCGTTCGTTTTGTGTATTACGATACCGACAAGGGCCAGTACAAGGTGCTCAGTCAGGGGCCCTGGAGCATTCAGGTCAGCGCAGGCAAATCCAGCGCAGGAGGCGCGCTCGTGGTGGGTGCCGCCGAGCGCGTGCGCAGTTATGGTCAGGACATCCGCCATCTGCTGGCCGCGCCGGAGCGCTTCGAAGAGCTTGGCACGCCGCTGAGTGCCCGTTGGTGGTGGCGCTTGCTGATTCTCATGCTGCTGGCTGCGCCGCTTGGCTCGCACCTTTGGGCGCAGCGTCTGCAGGAGAAGCGCCGTAATCTGCCCGGCGAGCGTCGGCGTCTGGCCCTATCACAGGCGCGTCGTCGTATGAAGGAACTGACGGGCAAGGAAGCTGACACGCAGGCCGGTCTGGTGGAGGCTATTCTCCTGCAGTATCTGGCCGACAAGCAGAATCTGTCCGCTGCGGGGCTGGTGCTGGGCGAACAAGTGGAACAGCTGGTGACACGCGGCCTGAGCGAGAGTGCTACCCGCGCGCTGCGCGAGCTGGTGCGCAGGCTGGAGCTGATCCGCTACGGCGGTGGACAGCCCGAAGTGCTGCAGCAGGAATTGACCGCACTGCTGCCCATGCTGGAGGAGGCCTTCCACGCCCTCGAACAGGAGTCCACGTCGCGGGGAGGTGCACGATGAGACGCTTTGTTTTTCTCTGCCTGCTGTGCGCGCTCGCTCTTTGCGCTTCTGCTGAAGTGAATCAGGACGCCGCGCACGCCATATTCGAGCAGGCTACGGTCGCCTACAACAATGGGGACTTTGAGCAGGCGGTCGAGCTCTGGCAAGGTCTTGTAGATCAGGGGCTGAGCTCCGTCGAGCTGGAGTTTAATCTGGGCAACGCCTGGTACCGGCGTGGCGAGCTGGGCGAGGCTATTTTGCATTGGGAACGCGCGCTGCTCATTGCTCCGCTCGATCGCGAAGTCCGCGCTAATTTGGAGCTGGCCCGCACGGGATTGGTGGACGAACTGCCGCCCACGGTTCGCCTGCCGCTCTGGGACTGGCTGGATCGCCTCTTTCTGCTGCTGCCCCGTGATCTGCCCTGGTGGATCTTCAGCCTGGGGCTTGCCTTTGCCTCTTTGGCGCTGGTGCGCAGACCCTGGCTCCCCGGCGGTCGACTGAACAGCTTCCACCGGATTCTGCTACCTTCTGGCCTCACGCTGGTGCTGCTGGCCCTTGGCTTTCTTCTTATGCGAGCCGATCTGGCCGGACAACGCAATCGCGGCGTGATTCTGGTGGACAAGGTAGTGGTGCAAGCCGCGCCCAGCGAAGGGGCCACTAATCTGTTTGATTTGCACGAAGGCACTGTCGTCGCCCTGGGACGACGCAGCGAGAGTGCTGGCTGGCAGCAGCTGCGCTTGCCCGACGGTCGCGAGGGCTGGTGTTCGCTGGAGGCGCTGGAAGCCATCGAAACGCGATGACGCCGCTACTCGGACGGAACAGGAGGGATGGATGAGGAAAATTGCTTACGCCTTGCTGCCTACGCTGATGCTTCTGGCCGCCTGCATGACTCCGGCGGTCCGTCCCGACAAACCCGAGTTGCCCGTCGACCAGTCTGCCGACAGCCTGGTCCTGAGTCCCGCCGGAACCGTGACACAGGAGGAGAGCCTGGATCCCTTCCTGCTGCCCGACGCCGAGCTGGTGTTTCGTCCTCGCGAGGTGCCGGTCATCGAAGAAATGCAGCCCTTGGCGCCACCGCTGCCGCTGCCTGATGCCACTGGCCCGCCCGCTCCTGCACAGGAGGTTGAAGCTGATCTGGTGGAGAACCCCGAGCAGGTAGCCGCCGAAGTGGCCGAACAGGAAGCCGCCCCCGCCGCGCCGCAGCTCCGCGAAGGCTTCCAGGTGCAGCTCTTCGCTTCCACCAGCAAAAGCCAGGCGGACGAGTACCGTGAGCAGGCGCTGTACCTGTTTCCCGGTGAGTCCGTGAATGTGGTCTGGGATGCGCCCAATTATAAAGTGCGCGTGGGCATGTTTGCCCGTCGCGATGACGCTGACGTTCTGCGCCGCCAGGCGCTGCGTTTGGGCTATCGCGACGCCTGGATCGTGCGTAGCCGCGTAGAGGAGTAGGCGCCTTTTCTGCTCCGACAGCTTTTCGTTAAGGAATTCAGTGTGACACGGCTGAAAGTCTGTTGTATCACATCGCCCGCCGAGTTGGAGCTGGCCGTCGCCTATGGCGCTGACGCCATAGGATTGGTCGGGCCGATGCCCAGTGGACCGGGCTGCTTGACGGAGTCCGAAATCGCCCGTCTTGCGCCGCTGGTGCCTCCCGGGGTGGATAGCTTTCTTCTGAGTTCCGAAACCCGGCCCATCGAAGTTGTGGAGCAGGTTAGGCGCTGTCGTTGTTCGGTGATACAACTGGTGGACCGCGTTGAAGACCGAGTGTACGCGGCATTGCGCGAGTCCCATCCTACGCTGCGCATTGTGCAGGTGGTCCACGTTTGCGGTCCCGATGCGGTGACCGAGGCACTACGGCTGCAGGAGAAGGTGGACGCGCTGTTGCTGGATTCCGGAAATCCACTAGCGTCCACGCCAACGCTTGGAGGCACCGGCAAGACCCACGATTGGTCGCTGAGTGCCGAGATTGTGAATCGTGTTCCCCTGCCCGTCTATCTGGCTGGCGGCTTGAACCCCGGCAACTTGGCGGACGCGCTGCGCGGAGTGCATCCCTTCGGAGTCGATGTCTGTTCGGGTCTGCGCCTGGACGGGCACCTGAATGAGTCGCTGCTTGCGGAATTTGTTGACGTCCTGCGCGGCTGATTCCCGCGATACCCAGCACGAGCGCAGCACCAGCTGCATTGGCCTACAATTTGCTCAATACACCTGCACCTCCCGCCGCACATCGAGCCGATTTGCGCGGGTGTGCTTGATATTCATAGGCTTGCCTCACACTTGCTGAAGAATCGGTGTCAGATCCTCAACACAAGTGCCAACAAGCCACCAACGACTTGTGAGGGAGTATGCGATTCCTACATCACTCTGTTCTGATTTTGGCTCTCAGTGTCTCCGCCTTGGCGCAGTTGCCGGTCGTTTTCCCCGAACAACCGCTTCACCCGCTGCAGGCGGATCACATGGGGGTCAGCGCTTCCTGGGAGGCCTACCTTGGCACTCACCCTGGCACGCGCATCATGGACTGGGACCGTTACCACCCCTACCCGCACCGCGTTCTGATGAGCCAGTCGCCGCTTGAGGGCGGCCATGTGAAATCGGCGGAGGACCTGGATTCGCGCCTGCGCTCATTTATGAGCAAGCACGCGGATCTGCTCTGCCAGAGTCATCAGGTGGGCAAACTGCGGGCGCGTCAGCTGACCTTGCACGGACAGGTGTGGTACGCCGACTACCAGCTGGTGGTGGACGGCATGGCGCTGCAACAGGCCGAAGTCAACTTCCGCGTGAGCGAAGAGGGCCACCTGCTCTTGATGGGTAGCGATCTGCCCGTCGACTACTCGCTGAACGCCACGCGCCTTTCTGCGGCACAGTTGGAGCGCGCCTGCTACGAGCTGCCGAGCGAGGCCCTTGCCATAAGCTCGGTGGAGCTGGACGAGGAGCTGCAGCTGCTGCCACGCTATCTGAAGAGCGGATGGACCTTTGAGCCCGTCCGTCACGCAACGGTCCGTCTGGACTCCCCGGAGGAAATCTACGAGGTCTGGCTTTCCGCCAATGACGCCCGACTGCTGATGAGCTACAACCGCGTACGCCATGTCGAGATGACCGGCCGCATGATGCTGGAGTGCGAGCTCGAGCAGCCCTCCGATCCCTCCCTGGTACAGCCCTTGTCTTACGCCTACGTCACCGTTGGCGGAGTGGGTACCAGCACCGATGCCGACGGCTACTTCACAGTGAACCTGCAGGGCGAAGGCCCCTGGAGCCTCAGCACGGAACTTCGCGGTTTCTATGCCGACGCCAATCGCACGGACGGTGCCGATGCGGATTTTACTTCGCAGCTCAGCGCAGATGGCCAGGTGTTTACCCTCACCGAAGACGACGCGCACATTGCCGAGCTGGACGGCTACGCGTCCACCAACCGCGTACACAAGTACATCAAGGACATGGATTCCAGCTTCACCCTGCTCGACTCCAGCCTGCCGGTAAACGTCAACATCAATGCTACATGCAATGCCTATTGGGATGGCAGCTCCATCAATTTCTATCGTGAAGGCGGCGGCTGCCCCAACACGGCGCAGCTTGCGGGAGTGTTGTATCACGAGTATGGTCACGGGATCAACGATCGCGTCTACCAGCAGGCGGGCGTAGGTGGCATGGCCAATGCTTCACTTCACGAGGGCTTGGCCGACGCGACTGCCGTGTTGCAGATGGACGTGGACTATGTTGCTCCCGGATGGGCGCTACGCGACTTGAGCAACACGCTGCACTATCCCGAAGACATGCAAGGCGAGAGCCACGCCGATGGACGCTTCATGGGTGGCGCCATCTGGGATGCGCGCCTGCTGACCGGTGACATTGACCTGATCAGCAACTTGGTGCACTTTGCCCGTTGGGGAACCGCTGACGATGTGGACCTTGGCCGCTGCTACTTCGATTACTTTCTCGAAGTGTTGGTGGTGGATGATGACGACGGCGACCTGGGCAACTTGACGCCACACTTCGCACAGTTGAACGAGGCCTTCAACAACCATGGTATTGGCACGGATCTCGCCTGGATCGGCGCTGAGCTCTATGTCGAGGATGATGTGCCCTTCTTCCAGATGCCAATGGAGGACCTGCCGCTACACGTGCAGCTCAGCCTGCCCACCATCCTGCAACCAGAGGGCATTCAGCTTGTATGGTGGACCAGCGACGCCGACACGCAGTACACGCCCTGTGTCCAGCTGGAGGACGGCTGGGAGGGCGTACTGCCCGGTCAAGCTCTCGGTACGATGGTCAGTCTCTATTTGGATGTGCTGAACTCACTGGACCAAGTGTTGCGCTTGCCTGCAGATGCGCCGGAAAGCGTCTATAGGGTCACTTATGGCTACGCGGATGGCTTGCTGCTTGATTTTGAAGACGAGGACGGTGCCGCCGAGGGTGATGGCGTCTGGGCCTGGGGTGAACCGCAAAGCGGACCTTGGGGAGCGCACTCGGGAGACCGGGTTTGGGCGACCAATCTCAGCGGTCACTACGAGGACTTCTCGCTGCATCAGCTCATTTTCCCATCCCAGGTCGTTGAGAGCGACCAGCGCGCGATCATTCACTTCCACCACTGGTACGCTATCGAAGAGGGTTGGGATGGTGCCAACTGCCAGATTTCCATCAATGAAGGTCCTTGGCAGAATATCACACCTGTTGATGGCTACGATTTCACAACGCCGGAGAGCAATATCTGGTCCTATGTTCCCGCTTTCAACGGTTACAGCGATGGTTGGGTGCGCGATGTGCTGGACCTGACGGAGCTGGTTGAACCCGGAGATGAAGTAGCCCTGTGCTTCAATCTGTTCTCGGATGGAGAGGTGACTGCGCCGGGCTGGTACATCGACGATCTGCAGTATCTGGGCTTTGCCAGTCCTGCGAGCATCCAGCACGAGCCCCTCTGTGATAGCGAGGATCTGACGCAAACCAGCTTTGAGATTTATGCTACGCTGAGCACGGCCATTCCGGTGGACTCCTTCCTGTTGCGTTATCGCGTGGACGGCGGTGAAACTCAGGATGTGGAGATGTTGCCCGATTCCACGCAACTTTTGTATCACGCCGCCATACCTGGCCCCTTCAATGACCAGAGCATCGACTACAGGCTGGAAGTCAGCAATACGGTGGGCTTCTTCAGTTCGCTGCCCGCGGGTGAAGATTGGTTCTCTTTCCGCGTTGGCGCCGATACCACTCCGCCAGTGACCGTTTTTGTAGAAGCACCGCACGATCTCATCGGCCACACGGGCCGCTTCGACATTCAAGCCGAAGCCTATGACAATCTGGGTGTGAACCAAGTCTGGCTGGAACGCAGCAGCAACGGCAGCGAGTGGGAGTTTGTCGCCGATTTGCAGTGTGACGAAGAGGCTGGCGTCTGGACCTACGAGCTTGCGCTGGACGAAGCCACCGAGGACGAGCTCTTCTTCCGTCTTGGTGCCGATGATCAGGCACAAATTCCGAACGCGGGTCACAGCGACACGGTGCAGATTAGCTTGGGGCAGTACCAGTTCATCGACAACTTCCCCGAATACCAGACGGAGTTTTGGTCGCTACAGGGTGGCTGGACCGCCCAGGATATGCGTGTGCACGAGGGCGAGTGGGCACTGGGGACCAGCGACACCGGCTTCTACAGTGCCAACGATAACAGCACCGCTGAGCTGGACTACGACTTCTGTCTGGTGGGCGCGCCCGACGATGTATGTCTGGAGCTATGGGAATGCTGGTTCCTCGAGCAGGACGACGACTTTGTGTTTGTTGAAGTCAGCACCGATCAGGGCAGCAGCTGGAACACGGTTGCCACACGTACGGGTGGTTCGACCTGGCACAACAACCAGATTTCGCTGGGTGAGTTTGTGGGCGAGGAAACGCTGCGCATTCGCTTCCGGCTTTTCAGCGACTTCGACACCAACGGGCTGAACGTCGGCTACTACGTGGACGAACTCTCGCTGGTGGACGGTGCACTGGATGTGGCTGCACCGCTGGCCACGCCGGAGGCTTTCCGCCTGGGAACACCCTATCCCAATCCCTTCAATCCCGTGTGTCACCTGAGCTTGTCGTTACCACAGCAGTCGCAGGTGCACGCGCGTCTCTACAACCTGCGCGGTGAATTGGTACATGAGATCCTGCGAGGCACCCTGGCCGCCGGTGATCATGATCTGGAAGTGGACGGTGCCATGCTTGCCTCCGGTGTCTATCTGCTCAGTGTGCAGGTCGGGGGTGAGATGCGAGTGCAGCGCTTGTTGTTGTTGAAATAGAAGGCACGTATTCGTGGACCGCAAGACGATTCTTGACCGTATGACCCTGCTGGTGGAGAGCATCCCCACCGGCAGGGTCCTTAGTTATGGCCGTTTGGCCGAGTTGGCCGGTGTGCCCGGACAGGCGCGGTTGGCCGCCTGGTTCTGCAGTCATTTGCCGGATCCGGACCTCCCCTGGCACCGCGTGCTGTCGTCCGATGGTCGCAGCCGGATGCCCGGTGTGGATGGGCAGGAGGAGCAGTTCGCGCGCTTGTGGGAAGAGGACGTCCCCTTGCGTTCGGCGCACCAAGTGGACATGTCTTTGGCCATGTGGCAGCCGGGCGCCGACCACGGCGACATGGCGCCTGTCGGGTTTTGAACAACTGGAACGCATTTCCAGCTCCTGATGCGGCCTGTACAGTCGCTAAAGGCTTAAAACACAAGCTGCGTAGATTCTGGCACAATTCGTGCTGTCGGTGTGTGCGAACCGGGGAGTCGCAATAACCCCTTTCATCGGCTTCTGGTGCTTGTGGGGAGCCCAAATGGAATCCGACGAAGTGCGACACCTGCGGTCATCGGTAGCCGCTACTACTGATGTGCCCTTTCGGTTTGCCCTAGGGGACCAAGTGTCCAGGAGATGAAAGCCCGTCTTGCCCGGCGGGCTTTTGCTTTTTCCACTGCGCGCACGCTCCTTCTTCCTTACCTTGACAGCCCAATTGAAAGCAAGGACTGCCACCCCTAATGGAACTCCGCGACATTTTTAGCGTGCACGCCACCGACGGACGCGCCCGCGCCGGTGAACTAGTACTGCCCCACGGAACCGTCCCCACGCCCATCTTCATGCCCGTCGGCACACGGGCCAGCGTAAAGACCTTGGAAACCCGCGACCTGCTCGAGATGGATGCGCCCATCATTCTGGGTAACACCTATCACCTCTACCTGCGCCCTGGCACCGAGCTGATGCACGAGGCAGGTGGCCTGCACCAGTTCATGCGCTGGCCGCGTCCCATGTTGACGGACTCCGGCGGTTTTCAGGTCTTCAGTCTGGGCGCGCTGCGCAAACTGCGCGAAGACGGCGCCCATTTCCGCAGCCACCTCGACGGCAGCAAGCACTGCTTCACACCCGAATCAGTGGTGGGCATTCAGCGCACGCTTGGCAGCGACATCATGATGGTACTGGACGAGTGCCCCGATGGACGCGCCGACCATGCCTACACTGAGAACAGCCTGGGCCTCACCCAGCGCTGGGCGCGCCGCTGCCGCCAGGCCTGGCTGGACAGTGAGCCGCTCTACGGCCATCGGCAGGCGCTCTTTCCCATCATTCAGGGTGGAGTCTATGAAGATCTGCGCCGCCGCAGTGTGGAGCACATTCTGGAGCAGGAGTGGCCCGGCGTGGCCATTGGCGGCCTTTCGGTGGGCGAAGCCAAGCCGGACATGCGCGCCATGACGCAACTCTGCTGCGAGTGCCTGCCGCCGCATCTGCCGCGCTATCTGATGGGCGTCGGCACGCCGGTGGACCTCATCGAGAGCATCGAGTTGGGCGTGGACATGTTTGACTGCGTGTTACCGACTCGCAATGCGCGCAAGGCGACGCTGTTTACCAGCCAGGGACGCGTGAGCGCCAAATCGGCGCGCTTTGCCCGCAGCTTCAACGAGCCCCTGGACCCCGAGTGCTCGTGTTACACCTGCCGCACTTACGACCGCGCCTACTTGCGGCATTTGTATCACGTGGAGGAGTTCAGCGCTATGCGCCTGGGCACCATCCACAACCTCAACTACTTCCTCAAGCTGGTGCGTGATGCACGCAGGGCCATCCTGGAGGGCCGCTGGCAGGACTACCGCAAGGGTGTGCTGGCTGCCTACGAGGGCGAGCGCTGAGCTGCTTCATTGTGCAGCGGAAAAGATGGATATTCATGTTCGGTCACCGCGACCAACGCGCTGTACTCGAGCTGAAGGTAATGAAGGGGGCAATTGGATAGTCTGCAAGATGGAACAGATCACATAGCAGAATTCATGACGTACAGGTTTTGAAAGGTACGCTTTGGCAGAGTGTGTGAGAATTTGAATAAGAACAGATTTCTGTTGCGCCACGCCGGAATCTGTACTATCCTGTCCCGCGAGAGGTGGTAGCACAGCCACCACAGCAACACAAGAGATGATTTGGAGAACAGCATGAAAAACACACTCGTACTGGCCGTACTCGGCTTGTCCTGTATGGCCGTCCAATCAATGGCTCTCACAACCAGGACCGTGGGGCCAAGTGGAGACCAAACCTACGACTTTCTAACGTTGGATGATGCAAACAATTGGGTTCTTGATCAGACCGACGATTGTGAGATCCTTGTTTTCCCAGGAACATATGCCGGGGCAGGCTTCGTCGCCAGTGGCTACGAAGTTACGTTCCGTGCTGTATCAGGTACGCCCGCCGACTATGAGGATAGCTATAATGGAGCCGTCGTCATTAACAGCCCGTGTCATATCACCATTGCCTTTAACTCATCGTTCAAGTTGCAGGGCGTAACCTTTGCTGGTTTTCAAAATAGGGTTATCGACAGTGAAGGTGACTACCTCGAGTTAAGCGACTGTGTGTTTCATGACAATACGTCGAGTGACCAGATCATTTGTCATGGAGCCGTTTATGGAGGTATGCTCTGTCTGAACAACTGCCTGTTTTACCAGAATAGTGCTCCAACCCCTGACAAGTACATTGTCGAGACGTCAACTCTTACGATGAACGGCTGCACGTTTGATTACAACGGAAATGGCTATGAGCCCGTAGTCTCATCGGCGGGAAATGCCACCATTCGAAACAGCGTATTTAGTCGTCGTTATGGAACGGGATCGTCAATTTACATTGATTGTGGTGGTATCCTGAATGCGGACTACATCGCTACTGATGGTGGTTTCTCTAGAATGGGCGCAGTGCATTCTTTCTCAACTGCAGACCTCGGCTTCACCAGCCTGGCCAACCACGACTACCGTCCCCGCTTCAAGAGCGTGCTGGAAGACGCCGGTGATCCCAGCTTCCCTCGCGATTTTGATCTGAGCTACGCCGACATTGGTTGGAAGCAGAAGTATCCTGTGCGCCCGATCAGCGAGTCCTTCCAGGGCGAGCAGGTGAAGCCCGGTTGGTACACCGTAGACACTCAGACGACTCATGTATTTCCGACGGGAATGCAGATCAAGTCGGATGTGGTGCTCCGCGTGACCTCCGCAGGTGCCAATACCTATTTGAATACGAGCGGCGATATTGTCATTGGCGAAAGCGGCAAGCCCCGTGTGGCCTTTGTTGGTGGCAACTTCAACGGTAACAACTTGGTTGCAGGCAACTACTTCAGTGTGCGCGGCAATACCTCTACTCGCAGCAATGCGACGATTCACGGCCTTCTGCTGAATGTGGCCCCCAGCACTGCGTTCTCCTTTGGGTACATGAAGAACCTGAGCTTGGTGGGCAGCAAGGACGCCGAAGATGAGAACCTGCAGCTGGCCAATCTGGGCCACGCCAACCTGCACTTCGTTGACGTTGCGGGCACTCTCAGGGACTTCTATTTTGATGATAATGGGCATAACCAGTTCTTGGATACGCCTTACATGTACAACAAGATAGGCGTTCGTTCAGTGGCCCTTGTGCTGGGCGGCAAGCTACGAGTGAAAAATTGCAGCTTTGTTGAAAACCAGACCCCCGCCGGTAACTACTACCCACTGTATGCACTATGCGGAACGAACACTAGCCTCATTGACTGCGACTTCAATTGCAGTGAAAGCTATGCAGATCGCCCCATTGCGCAACTCAGCAATGGTGCCACGCGCATGCTGCGCAACACCTTTACGGGAGGCGAGGAGCTTCAACTGGGACTGCTCTGCAATGCCACGGATATGAGCGATGAAGGCTGCAATGGCTTTTCTGTAGAAGTACACGATGTCGATTGTCTGGTGCACGAGATCCTGGGTCACACCCTGATGGACTGTGGCTACAACGGCTTTGCCAACCGCGATTGGTCCTATGCCGGTTCACGCTTTTTCTACTCCGAATCCCCGGATCCTGTCTCTCTTTACTGGCGCAACAATTTCTGGGGTGCAGACCAGAATGCTTCGATTCCCGACTGCAGCATTCTAGATCACAATCCAAATGGAGAAATCCCCGCTTATGCCGATGGCAGCCTGTGCATCGGCTTCTGGGGTCCCACCCTGAATTATGTCCCCTTCTGTCCCGATGCCAACGGCAATATCGACGATGTGAAGCTGTGGGACGACGGCAATGGAGCAGAAGAGCTGGGTCTTAGCTCGGATGCCGTATGGTACTATTCCGAGCTGGTGCTGCTCTATCCTCAGTCGAAGTACGCGGCTGAAGCCGCCAGTCGACTGAAGGAGCTGGGTAAGTATCAGTCCGATGAGAAGCTTGCCATTGCCAGCACTCTTGAAGCTGCCGCAGTGGGCTCCGCTGAGGCCGATCTGAGCTGGCAGGCCGCCATGCAGTACAGCGCTGCCCAGTGCGTGCTGGCCCGTGCCGGCGATATCGAAGGAGCCCGCGCCAATTTGCAGGCCGTCCTTCTTGAGGGGGCAAACGAGGCCGCGGTGGAAACAGCAACTCTGGCCCTGCTTGAGATTGCCACCTACCCCGCCGTGGGTGGCACCAGCAGCCTTGGTGGACACGAAGCGCAGCGGCAGCAGGAAGCCGTGCAGAACTTGCTTGGGTACCAGCCTCTGTCCACTTCGGAACACGAGACGGGAAACCGTGCTGCACAGCCTACGGCATTCCAGTTGGCCGAGGTCTATCCCAATCCCTTCAACCCGACAACAAGCATCACTCTACAGGTGAATACTGCCCAGACCCTGACGGTCGAGGTGTACAACCTGCAGGGACAGCTTGTGAGCACCCTGCACCAGGGACACCTGGAAGCCGGCAGCCATCAGTTCCAGTTTGATGGCTCTGCCCTGGCCTCTGGTTGCTATTTGGTGCGCGCCGCCGGTGGCGGTCAGTTGGCCATGCAGAAAATGCTGATGGTCAAGTAACTGAGGTGATACTTGATGCGGTCGCCGCTTCGTGCGGCGGCCGCGCTTTCCCTTTAGTTGCGAGAGAGTGCAAGGAGGAGAGATCATGATACGCCACCTGCTGTTGCTTGTTTGCTGCTTCTGTGCCCGTGCGGCTGTTCTTGAGTTCCCTTCCCAGATCGACAATCTCCAGCAGGCCCTGGACCAGACCGAGCCTGGCGATACGGTGCTGGTGGCCCGTGGCTGCTGGCCGGTTCATCTGGTGACGCCGGACCGGGATCTGACTCTGTGCTCCAATTATCTGTTCAGCGGCGACACCACCGACATTCTGGAAACTCAGCTTGATGGCGAACTGACGGGCACCGTGCTGACTATTCGCAATACAGATCCGCATTTCTGCCGCGTTGTGGGCTTTACCATACAGCACGGCATGGGGATGAGGCGTCCTGATGATCCACCCCACGATTTCGCCGGTGGAATACACATTCGGGAGTTGTCAGAGGGGGAGTTGGAGCACCTGCGATTTCGTTGGAATCGTACCCAGAGTTCATCTGCGGCCATTGATATCAATTCAATCGGTGGTTATTTCATGATTGATGGTGAGTATATAGGCTTGTATCCCAGGGCTGCTCGCGTCAAAGCCTGTCATGTTGTCCTCGATGATATGGAAACAACACCTTCTTTCAGGCAGAATGTGAGGATTTACGTTGTGGACAGCCTTGAAGTCCGTGACTTCCATGTCAGCATGGTTGGTGATTCAGTAGCGGGAACAGCGTTCAGCTTTAGCAGCGATACCTACACTCGCGTAGAAGACGTCGACTTCCACAATCTTCACCTCTTCGGCAACTCCGGCTATAATGTGTTTAGTGTGGGAAGCGAGTTTGATCTTGATGTGCAGGGCGTGCGCATGACGCACATTCATAACTACAGAACTCTTCTTAACATTGCATCGGATCGGGATGTGCGCGTGCGAGATGTTGAGATTAGTGATAACACGGTTTCGGACGATCCGCTTAACTACGATGCGAGCTTCTGCGCAATGATCCATAGCGAAAGTATGACCACCGTGGACGGGCTGGTCTTCGAACGTTGTTCAAGTAGATCCTGGCGCCTGCTCGGAATCGTCGGTGGGCGGCTTGGCGAATTGAGCAATTTTCGTTTTAACGACAATGTTACTGATCCAGGAGATGAGGACACTTTGTACTCTGCCGGTCCAGGCAGAGCTATGGCCACTAGGCGGATGAATCTGCGTCATGGCGAGCTTTGCCGGAACACCTCCGTTGCGCCGAAGTACTTGGTCGATTACGGTGATGGCGTGCTTCATGAAGTGCACGCTGTTAGCAAAGCACTGTTAGAGGCAGAGTTTTCAGATACTGAAGGCACCTTTGTTTTTGAGGACTTGCTTTGTGAGGGCAATGAAGTGATTGACCTAGATGACCCCTACAACTACTTCAGCCGTGGCACCCGTTGCCCATTTCGAGTGCTTACAATATCCGTATATGCGTACTGCCATCCCTGTCGTCTCGAGTTGCGCAATCTGCGTGTGCTACACAACCGGTACGAGAACATGGAATATACCTGGCCCTTTGACCCGAATTTGCGCCTAGTGCACGTTGGCAGCACGGTGTCCGCTGGTGCTCGTCAGATGCTGGGCTTGTCAAAGGGCGACATGCTGGTGGAGGACTGCCTGTTTGTGGACAATGACGACGGCGCCAGCGAGTTTTCAGCCAGGCGTTTGACGGTGCGCAATTGTCAATACATCGACAACAACCGCTATGCTCTGCGTGCTTCAGGAATTCCCGCACCCTACGATTCTGTCTGTTTTGCCCGGGTGCAAAACGTTCTGATTCAGAACACAGATACGCTAAGAATCTTTCCTGGCGTAGCCTACGATATCGGCGAGCAGGATCCACTTGTTGTCAGTAGCGATAGCGTTCATGTGGAAAACGTCACTTTGGTGGACTGCAACACCAAGTTCCTCACGCAGGAGAGCAACACGTACAATATTCGAATTCGCCCAAGGTATTCGGTATGGCGCAACATCCTGGTGAACAATTGCAGCTATATCAGCTTGGGGCACGAGCTGCATGAATGGTACTACGGCGATGAATACACGCCGCCATTCACCTATAGTTGTTTGCAGGAGGCGCAGCCCGGCGAAGGTAATTTCGTGGTGGCCGACGCGCGCTTCGATGAGCAGCGTGGTGTGCCGTATCTAGCGAGCAACTCGCCCTGTGTGGATGCGGGCGATCCAGATCCTAGCTGGCAGGATCTTCCCGATAGCGAGATTCCCGCTATTGCCCTGTGGCCCGGGCTGGGCGGCCTGCGCTGTGATATCGGTTACACCGGCGGTCCGCTGGCTCCGGGTGATCCCTGGCTGGCGGTGCCGCCGCTCAAGGCGGCCACGCTTCCCGCCTCGCCGACACTGGGTGACGCGTATCCCAATCCCTTCAATCCGGTAACGACGATTCCCTTTGTCATACAGGCACCCACGCATCTGCGTCTTTCCGCCTACAACCTGTGCGGGCAGCTTGTGGCCGATTTGGCCGAAGGGGATTTCATGCCCGGCGAGCATCAGGTTCGCTTTGATGGCCAAGCGCTGGCCAGCGGCGTTTACTTCATCACCTTGCGCACAGAGGATGTGGCGCAGACAAGGAAGGTTTTGTTGCTAAAATAGGCGTTGCGCGACGCCCGTCTGGCCCTTCAGCAGGGCCGCTGGCAGGAGTACCGCAAGGGCGTGCTGGCTGCCTACGAGGGCGAGCGCTGAGCTCCGTCCTATATCGCAGCAGTACTTGATAGAATTTCGCCTCCTTTTGTGTCACACGATAGAAGAGGGCGCAAGGTGATACGCAAGACAAATAAGCCTTGTGCATGGCAAAACACTGTATTACTCTAGGGTCGAGAGGTGGTCACACAGCCACCACAGCGTAGTTCTAATGCACGGAGAGCCGACTGATTCATTCATTCGCTTTGATCGTGTTGTGTTGGATTCACACGACGGTCCTGGCCGCGGATGTGTCAAAGACCCTGGGGCCAGGTGGTCCGCCGATCTTCGATTTTGCCGACCTTGATGCGGCATCGAATTGGATTGACAGCCAGAGCTCTGACTGTGAATTGCTGGTTTTCCCCGGTAAATACCAACCCCGCGGTCCTGTTTTCTTGGTCTCGAATCGCGCCAAGGTGCGAATTCGCGCCGTCGCCGGGACTCCGCAGAGCCATCAGGAATGCTACGATGGTTCCGTAGTCATGGACGGAAGTGCAGGGGGCGTTTTCCTGGTGGATTGCTGGGACAATGGATCGCTGACACTACAGGGAATTACGTTCAGTGGATGGAGTCGAGGTGCGGTGCTCAGACTTTCAGGCGCCGATTGCGTAGTGCGCGATTGCCGATTCTACGGCAACTCTTGTGAAGCGGCCAGGAGTATGTTGAGAGCCGTTCATCGTCCGGCCCATGGCACGCCGCCTAGGTTTGAGAACTGTCTGTTCTACGAGAACGAGGCTGATGAGTGTATTCTCGAAGCGAATTACGGTGCGATTGTGGCAGGATGCACCTTTGATAACAACTCTGTGGGCGATCATGCCGACGTGAGCTTTCGCGGGGGCCATGCCCACGTTCGCAACTGTGTGTTCAGCCGTTATAAAGGCACTGGGCAAACTCCCTGTCTTCAATTCACCGGGACTTTGGATGCTGCTTTCTTGGCCTCGGATAGAAGCTACAGTCCTGTGCCTGGTGTTCGCGGATGGCTGCAAGTGGCAGACCTTGGCTTCACCAACCTGGCCAACCACGATTACCGTCCTCGCTTCAAGAGCGTGCTGGAAGACGCAGGCGATCCCAGCTTCCCTCGCGATTTCGACCTGAGCTACGCCGACATTGGCTGGAAGCAGAAGTATCCTGTGCGCCCGATCAGCGAGTCCTTCCAGGGCGAGCAGGTGAAGCCCGGTTGGTACACCGTCGACACACAGACGACTCATGATTTTCCGACGGGAATGCAGATCAAGTCGGATGTGGTGCTCCGCGTGACCTCCGCAGGTGCCAATACCTATTTGAATACGAGTGGCGATATTGTCATTGGCGAAAGCGGCAAGCCCCGTGTGGCCTTTGTTGGCGGCGACTTCGATCCCGTCAATTACAACCTCATTGCAGGTAGCTACTTCAGTTTGCGCGGCAATACCTCTACTCGCAGCAATGCGACGATTCACGGCCTTCTGCTGAATGTGGCCCCCAGCACTGCGTTCTCCTTTGGGTACATGAAGAACCTGAGCTTGGTGGGCAGCAAGGACGCCGAAGATGAGAACCTGCAGCTGGCCAACCTGGGGCACGCCAACCTGCACTTCGTTGACGTTACGGGCACTCTCAGGGACTTCTATTTTGATGATAATGGGCATAACCAGTTCTTGGATACGCCTTACATGTACGACAAGATAGGCGTTCGTTCAGTGGCCCTTGTGCTGGGCGGCAAGCTACGAGTGAAAAATTGCAGCTTTGTTGAAAACCAGACCCCCGCCGGTAACTACTACCCACTGTATGCGCTATGCGGAACGAACACAAGCCTCATTGACTGCGACTTCAATTGCAGTGAAAGCTATGCAGATCGCCCCATTGCGCAACTCAGCAATGGTGCCACGCGCATGCTGCGCAACACCTTTACGGGAGGCGAGGAGCTTCAACTGGGACTGCTCTGCAATGCCACGGATATGAGCGATGAAGGCTGCAATGGCTTTTCTGTAGAAGTACACGATGTCGATTGTCTAGTACACGAGATCCATGGGCACACCCTGATGGACTGTGGCTACAACGGCTTTGCCAACCGCGATTGGCTAGACAGTGATTCACGCTTTTTCTACTCCGAATCCCCGGATCCTGTCTCTCTTTACTGGCGCAACAATTTCTGGGGTGAAGACCAGAATACTTCGATTCCCGACTGCAGCATTCTAGATCACAATCCAAATGGAGAAATCCCCGCTTATGCCGATGGCAGCCTGTGCATCGGCTTCTGGGGTCCCACCCTGAATTACACCCCCTTCTGTCCCGATCCCAACGGCAATATCGACGATGTGAAGCTGTGGGACGACGGCAATGGGGCAGAAGAGCTGGGTCTTAGCTCGGATGCCGTATGGTACTATTCCGAGCTGGTGCTGCTCTATCCTCAGTCGAAGTACGCGGCTGAAGCCGCCAGTCGACTGAAGGAGCTGGGTAAGTATCAGTCCGATGAGAAGCTTGCCATTGCCAGCACTCTTGAAGCTGCTGCCGTGGGTTCCGCCGAGGCCGATCTGAGCTGGCAGGCCGCCATGCAGTACAGCGCTGCCCAGTGCGTGCTGGCCCGTGCCGGCGATGTCGAAGGAGCCCGCGCCAATTTGCAGGCCGTCCTTCTTGAGGGGGCAAACGAGGCCGCGGTGGAAACAGCAACTCTGGCCCTGCTTGAGATTGCCACTTATCCCTCCGTGGGTGCTACCAGCAGCCTTGGCGGACACGAAGCGCAGCGGCAGCAGGAAGCCGTGCAGAATATGCTTGACTACCGCCCCTTGTCCAGCGCGGGAGCCGAGCCGGGAAGCCGCACTGCGCAGCCTGCGGCATTCCAGTTGGGTGAGGTTTATCCCAATCCCTTCAATCCGACAACAAGCATCACTCTACAGGTGAATACTGCCCAGACCCTGACGGTCGAGGTGTACAACCTGCAGGGACAGCTTGTGAGCACACTGCACCAGGGACACCTGGACGCCGGCAGCCATCAGTTCCAGTTTGATGGCTCTGCCCTGGCCTCTGGTTGCTATTTGGTGCGCGCCGCCGGTGGCGGTCAGTTGGCCATGCAGAAAATGCTGATGGTCAAGTAACTGAGGTGATACTTGATGCGGTCGCCGCTTCGTGCGGCGGCCGCGCTTTCCCTTTAGTTGCGAAAGAGTGCAAGGAGGAGAGATCATGATACGCCACCTGCTGTTGCTTGTTTGCTGCTTCTGTGCCCGTGCGGCTGTTCTTGAGTTCCCTTCCCAGATCGACAATCTCCAGCAGGCCCTGGACCAGACCGAGCCTGGCGATACGGTGCTGGTGGCCCGTGGCTGCTGGCCGGTTCATCTGGTGACGCCGGACCGGGATCTGACTCTGTGCTCCAATTATCTGTTCAGCGGCGACACCACCGACATTCTGGAAACTCAGCTCGATGGAGAACTGACGGGCACCGTGCTGACTATTCGCAATACAGATCCGCATTTCTGCCGCGTTGTGGGCTTTACCATACAGCACGGCATGGGGATGAGGCGTTTAGATGAACCTCCTTACGATTTCCCAGGCGGTATTCATCAGCGGGAACTGGCCGATGCCCGTCTGGAGCATCTGCGTTTTCGCTGGAACCGTACAGAGATTGGGGTTGCTGCTCGAGATCTGATGGCAAAACCCCATGTGTACTTGGTGGATTCCACCCATGTGCAGATCACGGAAACGCCACGTTCTACTCGCTTGTATAACAGCCACTTTGTAATGGATGACACGAGATCCTTTGAGTATTCGTCATACAGTGTGCGAATCGGTGTTGAGGATACCCTTGAAGTCCGAGATCTGCAGGTCAGCATGGAGGGGGATTCAGTAGCCGAAGCAGAGTTCAGCTTCGGTAGCGATACCTACACTCGCGTAGAAGGCGTCGACTTCCACAATCTTCACCTTTTCGGTAACTCCGGCTGTTCTGTGTTTAATGTGGGAAGCGAGTTTGATCTTGATGTGCAGGGCGTGCGCATGACGCACATTCACAACTACAGCCCCCTTCTTAACATCGCATCGGATCGGGATGTGCGCGTGCGAGATGTTGAGATTAGTGATAACACGGTTTCGGACGATCCGCTTAACTACGACGCGAGCTTCTACGCAATGATCCATTGCGAAAGTATGACCACCGTGGACGGGCTGGTCTTCGAACGTTGTTCAAGTAGATCCTGGCGCCTGCTCGGAATCGTCGGTGGGCGGCTTGGCGAGTTGAGCAATTTTCGTTTTAACGACAATGTTACTGATCCAGGAGATGAGGACACTTTGTACTCTGCCGGTCCAGGCAGAGCTATGGCCACTAGGCGGATGAATCTGCGTCATGGCGAGCTTTGCCGGAACACCTCCGTTGCGCCGAAGTATTTGGTCGATTACGGTGATGGCGTGCTTCATGAAGTGCACGCTGTTAGCAAAGCACTGTTAGAGGCAGAGTTTTCAGATACTGAAGGCACCTTTGTTTTTGAGGACTTGCTTTGTGAGGGCAATGAAGTGATTGACCTAGATGACCCCTACAACTACTTCAGCCGTGGCACCCGTTGCCCATTTCGAGTGCTTACAATATCCGTATATGCGTACTGCCATCCCTGTCGTCTCGAGTTGCGCAATCTGCGTGTGCTACACAACCGGTACGAGAACATGGAATATACCTGGCCCTTTGACCCGAATTTGCGCCTAATACACGTTGGCAGCACGGTGTCCGCTGGTGCTCGTCAGATGCTGGGCTTGTCAAAGGGCGACATGCTGGTGGAGGACTGCCTGTTTGTGGACAATGACGACGGCGCCAGCGAGTTTTCAGCCAGGCGTTTGACGGTGCGCAATTGTCAATACATCGACAACAACCGCTATGCTCTGCGTGCTTCAGGAATTCCCGCACCCTACGATTCTGTCTGTTTTGCGCGGGTGCAAAACGTTCTGATTCAGAACACAGATACGCTAAGAATCTTTCCTGGCGTAGCCTACGATGTCGGTGAGCAGGACCCCTTTTGTGTCTGTAGCGATAGCGTTCATGTGGAAAACGTCACTCTGGTGGACTGCAACACCAAGTTCCTCACGCACGAGAGCAACACGTACAATATTCGAATTCGCCCAAGGTATTCGGTATGGCGCAACATCCTGGTGAACAATTGCAGCTATATCAGCTTGGGGCACGAGCTGCATGAATGGTACGCCGGCGATAAGTACACGCCGCCATTCACCTATAGTTGTTTGCAGGAGGCGCAGCCCGGCGAAGGTAATTTCGTGGTGGCCGACGCGCGCTTCGATGAGCAGCGTGGTGTGCCGTATCTAGCGAGCAACTCGCCCTGTGTGGATGCGGGCGATCCAGATCCTAGCTGGCAGGATCTTCCCGATAGCGAGATTCCCGCCATTGCCCTGTGGCCCGGGCTGGGCGGCCTGCGCTGTGATATCGGTTACACCGGCGGTCCGCTGGCTCCGGGTGATCCCTGGCTGGCGGTGCCGCCGCTCAAGGCGGCCACGCTTCCCGCCTCGCCGACACTGGGTGACGCGTATCCCAATCCCTTCAATCCGGTAACGACGATTCCCTTTATCATACAGGCACCCACGCATCTGCGTCTTTCCGCCTACAACCTGTGCGGGCAGCTTGTGGCCGATTTGGCCGAAGGGGATTTCATGCCCGGCGAGCATCAGGTTCGCTTTGATGGCCAAGCGCTGGCCAGCGGCGTTTACTTCATCACCTTGCGCACAGAAGATGTGGCGCAGACACGGAAGGTTTTGTTGCTAAAATAGGCGTTGCGCGACGCCCGTCTGGCCCTTCAGCAGGGCCGCTGGCAGGAGTACCGCAAGGGCGTGCTGGAGGCGATGCGATGGGACGAAGTTTGGGCATAGTGAGGTGACATCATGCGAGAGCTTGCCATCAGCAACAAACGTGTACGCGGCCTCAAACGCCGACTGCGTGCGCTGGCTGCCTGGGCCGATAGGTTTGCACAGCACCCGCCAGCGCCCGATGGTGTGGACGACGCCGGCTACTACTGGCGTCTGCCGGTGAACTCGGCAATGGTGGAAGGCCCGCGAGCGCGTTTCGTGATACAGCGTACGGTGCTACAGGAAGTGCTCAGGGCATCCGCTCTATTGCAGCGCAAACTCAAAGGCGAGGCTTCCGCGCTGATCCCCGTGTGCTGTATCACCTGGCCTACACTCTTTGATTGCGAGCTGCTGTTGCTGCGTGGTGAAGAATACCTGCAACCACTTGTGACCGAATCCAGCACCGATCTTGGACGCACCATGCGTATCACGGAGCGCAGACTGAGCCGTGAACTAGGATTTGTATCACCGACCGACTGGAATGAGATCGGCCTGCGTGACGAACTGCAGGACGAGGATGGAGTGCTTCTTCGCGAGCGCTGGGTGTATTTGCCTCCTCTTTCCATGTAGCCGCTCAGTTCAAAACCAGTACCTGACTTTTATAGGCTAGTTGCAGGTGCAATTCCTCTCGTATCACAAGGTTGGCAATAGTAGTATCTGCGCCTAATGAGTTGCTGATTCTGTAGCTACTTGGGCAGCACCGCAATCACTCGAATCCTATCACAAGAACTGACCATAAGCGATCCGGAAACCCCTTCAATCCCGTGACACAGATCCGTTGGCAACAGGGGAGCGAGTCCCGCGTGAGCCTGAGTGTCTACAACCTGTTGGGGCAGGAAGTGGCGTGTTTGTGTGACGAAGTGCGCCCGGCGGGAGAACATCGTCTGGCCTTTGATGGCAGCGGTCTGGCGAGCGGCGTTTACCTCGTTCGGCTTCAAGCCGCTGACGTAACACAAACGCAGAAGGTGCTGCTGCTGAAGTGATCGCACCCGTTCCCATCGATTGGAGAAGAAAAGGGGTCGTGAACTGCTCACGACCCCTTCTGTTTGTTCGTGTGATACAAGACCTAACGCTCGACGATCACCCGGTAGTAGCCGACGGGGAAGCGCGGCATGCGCTCCTGCCAGAAGGCGTTGGTGGTTGTGCCCACGGTTATGTAGTCGCCATAGGGCTCGCCGCTGCGCTGTATCCGATAAACCGGAGTGCCACTCAGGGCGGTCCAGTGCAGACAAACGTAGGGCGCCGTCCAGCTGATTTGCAGGTCGTCGACCGGTTCGGCCACGCCGACAATCAAGGTCACGGGCAGGGCCAGACTGGGATCATTGATCGCATCGCTGGCAAAGAACAGTCTTGCCTCATGCACACCGAGATCCAGGTCGTTCGTGTCCACGGCAAGGGTCAAGGTCTGGGATTCTTCCGGCAGAATTGTGCCCGCAGCGGGATCGAGACTCAGCCATTCCACCGTGAGACCATTGATGCGCACATCGTCGATATACCAGCCTTCCGCGCTGTTTCCAGCATCGCTACCGAAGCGGAAGCGTACACGTACAAGCTGGCCAGCGTAATCCGCCAGATCAAACTCCTCCTGCTCCCAGTCAACCGAACCGGAGTAGATCGGCGTGTAGGGATCAAAAGGTGAATCCACATTGGGCTGTGCGAGATAAGGATAACCGCCCAGCGGATTGATCGACGTCCACGTATCACTTTCCGCAAGACTGATCTCCACCAGGGCGCCATCCCAGGCGTGAGTGGGGCTGCCTAGCTCCATCTCCAGCCAGTGACGGAAGCCGAAGGTGGCCTGCGGTTCCACGAAGAAGGTCGGGCTAACCAGCCAGGCGTGGGTGTTGTTTTGGTAGTCACCTCCATCAATGCCGCAGTGCCAGGAAGTGCTGCCGGAGTAGGCGCGCTGAGTGCTAAGGTGCCAATCGTCGTTGCTGCCGTCGTGACTCCAGCCGCCTTCGCCTTCTTCCATGTCGTCGCTGAAGGAGCGCGTAATTTGCTCCAGGAGCGCCGCCTGCCAGTGCAGATCGTCGCTACCGGTGTTGCTTAGCACCAAGTCGATGCTGCCACTGCTGCCAGCGGCAACAGTAGTATGGATGGATTCTGTGTCACAGTAGATGCGAGCCTGGGGCGCGGGACCGATTTGAATATCGTCCAACCAGGCGCAATCCTGGCCGCTGCTGTAGGCGTTGTCCTTGACATAGCGCCAGCCGATGCGATGCAGACCGGGTGATACATTGACACTGTATGAGTCCCAGCCTTCCTCGCCCGACCAGGAGGCCACCGTTTGCCCATCCACTTCGAAACGCAGAAGGTCGTCGCCCTCTTCAGAGCTGACACGGTACTGAAAAGCCACGCGTGTGATACAATCGAAACCCAAATCGAAGAAAAGCCCACTGCTGCTGTTGTGACCGATGGAAGCGCTACGCGCACAGTAGCCGCCTTCCGCCGCACCACTGGAGATCACCGACCAGACTGTGTCTTCGGATTCCCAGCTCAGTTCATCCAGCGCACCACTCTCGAAGCCGACGGCGACTTCGCCCAGTTGTAACACAAAGTCCTGCTCGAAGCGCAGGTTGTTTTGCTCGTCGCGGACGCGGAAGCTGAAGTCCAGTAGATCACCCGCCTGGAGAGTTCCACCAATGTTCAGGGCAAAGGGCAATTGCAGGCTAGCGCCGTGACTCAGATCGCCCACCGGCAGAATGCTCGTGCTAATGTCGACACCGCCGATGCTGCACAGGAGTTCAGCCTCGCCGTCCAGATAGCTGCCCTGGCCCTCGTTCTGCAATTCCAGAATGAGCTGTGAGCTTTCCTGCGGGTCCAGATGGCCGTTGGCGGTATCCTCAGCCGTCAGGCTTCCCAGTGCATAGAGCGGACTCAGCACCGTTCGGGAGAGTTCAAACTCCCAGTATCCATTGTCCGCGCTTGCCGCAAAGAAAAGGGTCAGGTCCGTGCCGTCCTCAAGATCAAAGCGGGGGCGTATCACCAGAGGAGTGGCAGGCGTAGCGTCTCCACCCGACGCAATGGAATTCTCGAAGGCCAGCGAGCCCTGGACAACTTCGTAGTCCTCGCTTTCAAGCAGCTGTAGCCCAGCATTCGTGGCATCAGCCCCGCCGTAGTTGTGCAGGTTGAGAAAGAGGCTGGCTTCTTCGCCGGCTTCCAGTGCACCGTTGCCGTTCGTGTCCTCAATGAGCATGGCATTGGCAACAAGATGCGCCTCCGCAGGTTCGCTCAGACGGATGGTTTCCCGATGCACCAGCAGGTTGTAACCGGATACCACCAACTCGTAGTCGGCGATTTCGGTCATTGGCGCATCCAGTTGCAGGGTCGCTTCCCCGAAAGCGTTAGCCGTAGTCGTGCCCAGAATGTTGCCGCCTGCGTCCAGCAGGGACACACGCGTGCCAGCGGGTGATTGGCCGGTTAGGTTCAGCAGTAGCGAAAGGCTGTTTGTGCCGGGCAGCACTTCGTTTTCCACATCGACTTGCAGCACGCAGGGGGCTGAGCTCCAGGGGATCAGTCCGGGGTCGCCGAAGAGATTCAATTCATAGTAGCACCAGCGCATGATGCCATCGCTGTTGGCCCAGCTCACCAGATCGTGTTTGCTGTCATTGTTGGCGGCAGCCAATTCGCGAATACCCTCGTCGAAGAGGGCGTCGAAAAACTCGCGATCAAAGAACTGGCTGGGGCCGCTGGTCTGGCCGGGCGAGTACCAGCCGTAGCGCGAGTTGCCAATGAAGGCCGCGTAGCCCGTACTCAGATTGGTCAGGTGCTCCAGAATGCAATCGTTGTATTCAAAGGCGCCGGGAATGCAGCCCTGGCTATAGCCCAGATGATAGCTGTGATTCACGCCATCACTGGGGAAGTTGGCCGTGGTCACATCGGAGTTGCCGAACTTCATCACGTAGTTCCAGTTGGAGTGACCCAAGTGATTGCTGAAGTTCACGCCATTGGCCAACGCAGAGAAGAGTTCGGTTTTGACCCAGGTGTGGTCGCGATCGTAGAGAGTGCTCGTGGTGACCGAGGGCGGGAACCCCGCAGTCGTGATTCCATAGGTACTGCTGCCTGCGGCCACTTCATCCTTGCTGTCGCCGCCCCAGGTCTGGGGATCATCGTTCAGTTCTTCGCCCACCATGCGGTACTGTGATACATCGGCAAGGACCGGATTGCTTTGATAGGAAATCTGCTTGTGTACAAAGTTCTGCGCTTCGGTCGTGGTGCTGACGCTGGCCCTTCCCACAGCCAATTCGGCGTACCAGTCTTCTTCGCCCGGCTCACCCCAGCGGTTGTCGCCATCGCTGTTCCAATCGCCATCCAAGGCGGCGAAATAGAAATCGGAGGGGAGGTGATCGGCAGTATCATAGCCCGTATCCACGTAGAGACTGCGGTAGGGAATGACCTCTGTATCACCGCCCAGCAGCACGTAGCGGATATTGCGCTCCTCATACTGGGCGATCAGGTGATTGCGCAGCTTCTCGGCGTTGTCGCGCCCGTTCTGGGCGGCCAGAATCTCATCGATCGACTGAATCTCACAACTCAGACCCAGGCTGTTTTTGTAGTCAGCCAGCGGCTGAAAGGCGGATTCCAGAGAGCTGTCGGTAATGATCAGCATCTCCACAGGATCAGTGCGGCTGGCGTCCATGCAATACCTGTAGTCGGCCATCGCCTGCGCGTTGTCGATGCGACCGCTGAGCTCGCGCTGGAACTCCGCACGCGGCGGCAGGAAGCGCTCGCCGGGTGCTGTTTCCACATCCACGACGATGCGATGCGCGAAGCTAAATTCGCCGCTGACAGCATTGTAGCGCAGGGGATAAAGATCCGCCAGGGCGATGCAGTGGCCGCCCAGCGCAGAAGTGCTCAAGTGCGCATAGTCGGACTCCGGCCAGAAAGCATCTCGGTTGTAGATCTGCTCGTCGGGCCGTGTGCGACGGGCAAGTTGACTTTGGGAGATGGGCACAGCCTGTTGGCTGGGTCGCAGTGGATCGACGGATTGAAGCTCCACGTCCTCATAGCGCACGTTGAGCGAAATCGCTTCGTGACCAGCTGGCAACAGTAGCTGCAGCGGCCAGACGGGAAGGTCGGGAGCACCCGCAATACCATGACGATGAGAACCCGGAAGGTTCAAGGTGCCGCCTTCCGCACTGCGCGTGAAGTGCGCTGCTGGAAGGGTATAGCTGAATTGCAGATGGTCTGCGTGTGCCTGTAGCGCAAAGCCTACGAGTGTCACACAGAGTACAAGAGACGAACGACCCGGCATGAGGTCTCCCCGTGTCTATGAATGTCATCTGAATGTCCCACGATTCAGAGTAGATCCATTAATGATGCAAATTTCATGCCCTCAGCTTGGAGGCGCGGGTCGCTGCTAAGTGCTGAAACTACAGTATTGAACGAGTTCTGCGAAGGTTGGACTCTTGCTGCTCTGCACGGAGAAATGACGGGAGTGTTAAGCCTGTCTTAAATCGCTATCGCTATCGGTGCCGACACCATCGGCGTCGGATCGGTATCGATGAAGCAAAAGGGGCCGCGAAGGAAATCCTCGCGACCCCGGGGAACTCGACTTGTGTGATACGCGCTTCAGCGCTCGACAATTACCCGGTAATAGGCGGCAGAAGAGCGCGGGATCTGCTCCTGCCAGAAAGTGTCAGTCGTGGTGCCCACAGTGCTGTAGGTGCCGTAGGGCTCGCTGCACCGCTGAATGAGGTAACTCAGCGCCCCGCTCTGTGCCGACCACTGAAGCTGCAGCATTGGTGTAGCCAGCGTGATACGCAGATCGCTGATGGGATCGGTCATGCCCACCACCAGACTCACGGGCACCGCAAGACTTGGTGCATTGACCGCGTCGCTAACAAAAAGCAGCACGGCTTCCAGTGCACCAGGTTCTTGATCCGTAGCATCCACGCTAAGGGTTAGCGTCTGTGATCCATCGGGTAGCACCGTGCCGCTGGTGGGATCGATGCTCAGCCAATCTACGCCAATGCCGCTGAGGCTCACATCGTCGATGTACCAGCCTTCTTCAGTGACGGCTGCGTCACTGCCAAAGCGGAAACGTACGCGCACGATCTGCCCGGCGTAATCCGCCAGATCGAATTCGGCCAGTTCCCAGTTTACGCTACCGGAGAAGACCGGCGTGTTGGCGTCAAAGGGCGAGTCTTCGTTGGGCTCCACCAGGTAGGGATAACCGCCCAGCGGATTGATCACCGTCCAGGTGTCGCTGCCCTCAAGGCTGATCTCCACCAGACCACCGTCCCAGGCGTGAGTGGCGCTGGCAATTTCCATATCAATCCAGTGACGGAAGCCGAAAGTGGCTTCGGGCTCGACAAGGAAGGCAGGACTAATCAGCCAGGAGTGGGTGTCATTCTGGTATTCGTCGCCCTCAACGCCGCAGTACCAGGAGGTGCTGCCGGAGTAGGCGCGCTGAGTGCTGCGGTGCCAGTTGTCGTGGGTGCCATCGTGCGTCCAGTCGCCGTCACCGTCTTCCATATCGTCGGAGAAGGAGCGCACGCTTTGTGCCAGGGCCATGGCCTGCCAGTGCAGTTCGTCGCTACCCGGATTGCTGAGGGCCAGTTCAAGGGTCGTGCTGGCACCCGCTGCCAGGGTCAGGTTGATGGATTCTGTGTCACAGGCAATACGTGCCTGGGGCGCAGGTCCCAGTTGCAGTGCGTCCAGCCAGGCACAGTCGTTGCCCTCAACGGCTCCGCCGTCCTTGGCGTAGCGCCAGCCGATGCGATGGAAACCCGGTGATACATTGTAGCTGTACTCCGACCAGTCCACTTCGCCGGACCAGGAAGCCACCGGAACTTCATCCACCTCAAAGCGCAGGAAGTCGAAGCCCTGTTCGGAGCTGACTTTGTACTGGAAGGCAACCTGCGTGATACAATCAAACCAACGCTCGACGTAGAGCACGCTGCGGCTGTTGTGTCCGATGGATCCGCTGCGTGCGCAGTAACTGCCCTCCGCGGCTCCGCTGGATGTCACCGACCAGGAAGCACCCTCGCTTTCCCAGTTGAGTTCATCCAGGGCACCGCTCTCGTAGCCCACTTCCACATCGCCCAATTGAAGCTGAAGCACCTGCTCGTAGCGCAGGTTGCTCTGGGCGTCGTGCACCTGGAAGGTGAACTCCAGATTGTCGCCGTTTTGCAGCGCACCACCAATGTTCATGGCAAAACTCAAAGACTGGCTTTCACCGTAGGCCAGATTGCCCACCTGCTGTGCCGGACTGGTAATTGTCACGCCTGGAGTGCTGCAGAGCAGGGTGGCGCTGCCGTTCAGGTAGCTGCCTTCACCGTTGTTGAGCAGCTCGAGAACCAGGCTTGTGCTTTCCTGCGGGTCCAGGTGATCGTTGCTGCCGTCCTGGGCAAGCAGAGTGCCCAGACCGAAGACCGGGCTCTGCACCGTCTGACGCAGTTCGAACTCCCAGCTTCCCTCGTCGGCCACGGCTTCAAACTGCAAGCTGAGGACGGCGCCATCGGCAAGTGAGAAAGCGGGGATAAGCTGCAGCGTGCCACCCGGGGTTGCACTGCCACCGGCGGCAATGGTGCCGCAGATCAGACTGCCCTGTGTCACAGCATAATTGTCGCTGGTCAGCAGAGTCAGCACTACGTTGTGCGCATCGGTGTTTCCGTAGTTTGTCAGCGTCAGTTGAAGGGCACAGGGCTCGGCGGCCTCCATCACTCCATTCCCGTTGCTGTCGGTGAAGCTCATGGCGGAAGAGGCCAGGTGCGCGTTCTCCGGCTCGATCAGCGTAATCGTCTCACGATGAGTGCGCAGGTTGAAGCCCGAAACCACCAGCTCGTAGTCGACAACCTCGGTCATGGGAGTGTCCAGCAGCAGCTGCACATCGCCCGCGGCGTCTGCGGTGCTTGCGCCCAGAAGGGTGCCGTCCTCATTCAGCAGCGCTACGCGGGTTCCCTCGGGGGATTGGCTTGCCACACTGATCGAAAGGTCGATGCTGTTGGTGCCGGGCAGAACCTGATTGTCGGCGAACACCTGCAGCATGCAGGGGGGCGAACTCCAGGGAATCAGGCTGGGGTCGCCGAAGAGATTCAGTTCGTAGTAGCACCAGCGCATGGTGCCCTGGCTGTTGGCCCAGCTGACCAGGTCGTGCTTGCTGTCGTTGTTGGCGGCAGCCAGCTCGCGAATGCCTTCGCCAAAGAGGGCATCGAAGAACTGGCGATCGAAGAGCTGGCTGGGTCCGCTGGTCTGGCCGGGCGAGTACCAGCCGTAGCGCGAGTTGCCGATGAAGGCCGCGTAGCCGGTGCTCAGGTTGGTCAGGCGCTCCAGAATGCAGGCATCTTCATCAAAAGCACCGGGAATACAACCCTGGCTGTAGCCCAAATGGTAGCTGTGGGAATCGCCATTGCTGGGGAAATTGCTGGTGGTGACGTCGTCATTGCTGAACTTCATCACGTAGTTCCAGTTCGAATGGCCCAGGTGATTGCTGAAGTTCACGCCAGCCGACAGGGCCGAGAAAAGCTCGGTGTTGGCCCAGAAGTGGTCACGATCGTAAAGGGTGGTGACGCCCACCGTAGTTGGGAAACCTGTTGTGGTCATGCCCCAATTGCTGCTGCCGTCGGCCACTTCGTCCTTGCAGTCGCCGCCCCAGGTGACGGGATCGTCATTCAGCTGCTCACCCACAAGCAGGTAGCTTGACACATCGGCGGTAACCGGATCGTCCTGATAGGAAATCTGCTTATGCACGAAATTCTGTGCATCGGCCAAGGTGCTGACGCCCGCACGGCCAACGGCCAGTTCGGCGTACCAGTCCTCTTCGCCGGGCTCGCCCCAGCGGCTGTCTCCGTCGGCGTTCCAGTCGCCGTCCAGCGCCGCATAGTAGAAGTCGGAGGGCAGGTGGTCGGCGGTTCCGCCGCCGGTGTCCACGTAAAGGCTGCGGAGGGGAATGTACTCCGTGTCACCACCAAGCAGCACGTAGCGCACATTGCGCGTGGCGTACTGGGCGATGAGATGGTTGCGCAGGCGCTCGGCGTTGTCGCGTCCATCCTGTGCATCCAGAATGTCCATGATGTACTGGATTTCGCAGCTCAGGCCCAGGCTGTTCTTGTAGTCGGCCAAGAGCTGAAAGGCGGGCAGGAAATAGTCGTCGGTGATGATCAGCATTTCCACATCGTCCGTGCGCGAAGCCTCGTCCGCGTACTGATATGTGGCCAGCGCCTGGGGATTGTCCACGTGGGCGCGCACCTCGCGCAAATGATCCGCGCGCGGGGGCAGGAAGCGCTCGTTGGCTGCGGTTTCCACCTCGACCACAATGCGATGCGCGATGGAAAGTTCGCCGCTCACCGGATTGTAGCGCAGCGGGTAAAGGTCGGCAAGCGCGATGCAGTGGCCGTCCTCGGCCGAAGTGCTCAGGTTCGCACTGTCGACGGCGGGCCAGAAGGCGTCGCTGCCGTAGAGGTCCGCATCGGGTGCGGTGCGAGTGGCCAGCTGGCGCTGCGAAATGGGGAAGTCCTGCTGGTGCGGGCGCAGCGGGTCGATGGACTGAAGCTCCACGTCCTCGTAGCGCACGCTGAGCGAAAGGGCTTCGTGTCCCGCTGGCAGAAGCAGACGCATCGGCCAAACGGGCAGGTCCGGAGCGCCGGCCACATCGTGACGATGGGCGCCCGGCAGATTCAGCATCATGCCTGTATCGCTGTTTGCAACCTGCGGATCGGGAAGTTGATAACTGAACTGCAGATGATCAGCCCAAGCCGGAGCGCTTAGGCAGAACAAGCTTGCACAGAGCAGTAGAGAACGACCTCTCATGGCGTCTCCCTGTGGCTAGATTTTATTCTGAACGTCCCACGATTCAGAGTAGGCTAAGTAGGGCGCAAAATTCGTGCCCTGTCCAGTGGGAAAACAATGTGAGATAAGTGATGAAATAACAACAATAGAATGTAGGTCGGCGCCCAGAGCTGCGCGACTTCCACTGCAGGAAATTGCACAGTGTAAACTCTGCCAGAAAATGCGCCTCGGGCGGATTAGCGACTTGCCTGCGAATCCAGACCACGCTGCTTCTCGCCCAGCATCTGGCGCGACTGCTTATACATGGACTCGATCAGCTCTTCGTAGCGTCTGGTAATGACGTGACGGCGCAGCTTCAGCGTTGGCGTCAGTTCGCCGGCGACCTCGCTGAACTGCTGGGGCAGCAGTGTGAAGCGTCGCACGGCCTCGTGATCGGCCAAGTCGCGACAGGCGGTGGCAATGCGCTGTTGGTAGAAATCCAGCACCTCGGGCATGCGCAACAGACTTTCGTGGTTGGCGAACTGCCACTGCTGCTCGCGCGCCAACTCCTCGAGGGCGGAGAAGGTAGGTACCACCAGCGCGGCGATGAACTGGCGGCCGTCGCCGACGGCGCTGGCTTGCTCGATGTAGCGATCGCGGGTCAGGGCTTCTTCAATGAGCTGCGGGGCGACGTTCTTGCCGCCGGAGGTGACGATCAACTCCTTGCAGCGGCCAGTGATGCTCAGGTAGCCTTCGCTGTCAAAGTGGCCGATGTCGCCGGTGTGGAACCAGCCGTCGCGGAAGGTGGCTGCGTTTTCCTCTGGGCGGTTCCAGTAGCCGGTGGAGACGTTCGGTCCCTTCACCAGAATCTCGCCCTCGGTGCTGATGCGCACCTCGACGCCGGGAACCGGTCGGCCAACGCTGCCGTGACGGTGATCGGCCGCCGTGTTGCAGGTGACCAGCGGCGCGGTTTCGGTGAGCCCGTAGCCCTGGTGAATCAGCAGACCGGCGCTGTGGAAGAAGCGTGATACATGGGGTGCCAGCGCGGCTCCGCCTGCGGCCAACACCTTTTTCTGTCCGCCCAGTGCAGCGCGAATGCGACGCAGGACTAGCAGATCGGCAATGCGATAGGTGATACGCCTGCGCAGGCTGCGGTCGGCGGGAGCGCCTTCCAGTCCGTGATACATGCGGCCTTGGGCGGTGGCCCACTGGAAGATGCGGCGCTTGCGCGCAGGCGCAGCGTCCATACGCTCGTGTATCACATCGTGCACCTTCTCGAAAAGACGCGGCACACTGCAGAACACGTTGGGCTTGACCCGGGGTAGCGCCTCGGCGATGTCGCGCGGATTGGCCAGGTAGGTGACACAGGAACCGTGGTTGTGCATCAGTAGCGTCCAGGCGCGCTCAAAGACGTGACTCAGCGGCAGGAAGCAGAGGCTGCGCTCGCGATGATCAATGCTGAAGAGTTCGCGAATGGCGTGTATCTCGGGAAAGAAATTGCTGTGCTTCAGCATCACGCCTTTGGGATTGCCGGTGGTGCCCGAAGTGTAGATCAGCGTGGCCAGCTCCTCGGGATCGGACTGCGCCAGATCACGAAGCAGTTCCTCCTCGTCCAGCTCACCCTTCTCTTCGAGCTCTTCCAGCGTGCGCACGCGTACATGCTGTTCGGGGGTCAGGCCAGCAGGTTCGCCGTCCAGGAAAACCAGGTAGTCCAGCTTGCCCTGATCCAGCACTTCCAGCGCGCGGCGCGCGGGCTCCTCACCGGCCACCAGCAGAATGCGCGCGTCGCAGTCCTCCAGCAGACTGGTGATCTGCGCGGAGGATGTGCTGGTGAACAGGGGGACGCTGACGGCGTGCAAGCTCATCAGCGCGTAATCGCAGAGGCTCCATTCCGGAATGTTGGCCGAGAGCAGGGCGACGCG
Organism: Candidatus Delongbacteria bacterium; assembly: GCA_963663545.1. Lineage (GTDB taxonomy): Bacteria > CAIWAD01 > CAIWAD01 > CAIWAD01 > CAIWAD01. The sequence goes on along the minus strand of OY760505.1, from coordinate 324,044 downwards.
ATCGCCGGAAGCTACGCCCACTTCGCGCAGACCACGGGCGATGCGGCGTACACGCTGACTGACCTCGACGTAGTGCAGACGATGCCAGCGGCCATCCTGCTGCCAGCGCATGGCGGTGCGACGCGGATGCTTGCGGCAGACTTGTAGGAGGGAATGGGCGAGATGCTTCACGAGGGCTCCGGATTTGGTTTCGGGTCGCGCCTAAGTTGTCAAAGATTCCTCAACCTGTCCATGTGCCAGCGTTCTGTTGAGTTGACGTAATCGCCCGATGCGGCGCATGTCACTGACGATGAGCATGGCCTCGCCCGCCTCGTACTCGACCTTGCCTTCCAACAGAAAGGGACCGTGTTCGCGGCAGAGGAGCTGATGGCGTTCGTAGACGCGCGGAAAAAGCACCGCCTCCCAGGTGCCCTGCAGGTCTTCCATAGAAAGGAAGGACATGGCTTCGCGACGCCGGGCGGATTCGGCTAAGACTGGGGCCGCAGCGACGGTAGGTAGACGCGCTGGAGCACGGGCATCGTCGTTCGCGTCGATGGGCAGCGGTTGCGCCTGCTCCTTGCTGCGCGTGAGGATCACCTTGCGCGAGTAGTTCCAGCCCAGCATGCAGACGCGCGTCCCGGCGGGCCTGTTGCGCAGTTCGCGGGAGTCGACGCAGTGCGCGGGCAGCTCGCCGAAGTCGTAGAGCGCCAGCGGATGGTGATGCACACCGAAGCCCAGCAGGCGGCGCTCGTGCTGCCAGAGCTCCAGCCCGCTGAGCATCAGGGAGGAGGGCACAGCGGGAAGATCGTCCAGAGGCAGCAAGCCTTCGTCTGCGGGCGTCTGCTGTTCCAGTCGGGCGGCCCAGAGCAGGCGTGGACGCAAGTGGCGGCTGTCCTCGCCCGGTTCCCCCAGACTGTCGCAGGCACCGCAAAGGATCAGCGCTTCCAACTCGTCCTGGGCCAACCCTGTGCGGCGGCGCAGATCTCGAATTCCGCGCCAGGGCGCTCGCGCACGCTCCCGCAGCAGTCGTCGCAGGGCGGCGGAGCTGAGGCTGCCCACCTGGGCCAGTCCGACGCGCAAGGTGTTGCCACTTCCTTTCCAGACACCGTCGCCGTGTGATACATCGGGAGGCAACAGTCGCAGTCCCATGCGGCGCGCTTCCTGCACGTAGGCGGCGCAGCCGTAGTAGCCGCCCTGGTTGCTGAGCACGGCGGCCATGAACTCGGCGGGATGATGCACCTTGATCCAGGCCACGCGCATGGAGAGCACGGCGAAGCTGGCACTGTGGGCTTTGCAGAAGGCGTAGCCCGCGAAGCTGCGGATCTGCCGCCAGACTTCCAGTGCGATGGCGTCTTCAATTCCGTTGCCTCGGCAGCCGTCCAGAAAGCGTTTGCGGGTACGGGCCAGTGCGCCGGGTTCGGTGCTCTTGCCGCACATCGCACGCCGCAGCAGATCGCCCTCGGCCAGGTCCATGCCCGCCAGCGCGTGGGTCACCTTGATCACGTCCTCCTGGTAGACCATCACGCCGTAGGTGTCGGCGAGCACCTCCTGCAGGCGCGGGTGCAGGTAGTGGGCCTTGGCGGGATCCAGGTGCCGTTCGATATAGGCCTGCATCATGCCCGATTCGGACACGCCGGGACGGATGATGGAGCTGGCGGCCACCAGGGTGCCGAAGTCGGCGCAGCGCAGTTTGCGCAGGAGCGCGCGCATGCCGGGGCTTTCTATATAGAAGCAGCCCATGCTGCGCCCCTCGGCCATCATCGACTGCACCGCGGGGTCGGCTTCCAGCTCCTCGACGCTGAAGGGCACCGGCGGCAGCCCGCGCTGCTCCAGATCGCGGACCAGATCGCTGTAGACGCCCAGACCGCGCTGGGCCAGCAGGTCGATCTTGACCAGGCCCAGCTCCTCGACCGGGTGCATGTCGAGCTGCGTGACACACAGTCCCTTGCTGGCCCGCTGCAGCGGCATGCGCTCGTAGACCGCATCCGGACTGACCACGATGCCGCCCGCGTGAATACCTAGGTGGCGTGGGCGTCCCATCAGTCGTAAGGCAAAAGGCAGCACGCTCGCCAAGGGCTCCAGATCCGGCCGCAGGCCGCGCGCGCGCAGGCGCGGTTGTCCTTCCTCAGCCAGCATCTCCTGTAGGTCGCGCGCCGAGTGGGGCAGATTGTCGGTAAGCCGTTTGAGCCCGTCACCGCCGATGCCCATGGCTTTGGCTGTCTCCCGCACCGCGGCCCGGGGACCGAAGGTGATGGTGGTGCAGATCATCGCTACGCGCTCGTGACCGAAGCGGTGGTAGACGTTGGCCAGCACGCGGTCGCGGTCGGTCCAGCTGAAGTCCAGGTCGATGTCCGGCGGACTGCTGCGCTGCGGGTTGAGGAAGCGCTCGAAGTAGAGTTTGTGCCGGATGGGGTCCACCTCCGTGAAGCCCAGACAGTAGGCCACCAGACTGTTGGCCGCACTGCCGCGCCCCACCCAGGGCAAGCCGTTCTCGCGCGCGAAATCCAGAATCTCGTCCACCACCAGGAAGTAGCCGGAGAAGTGCATGGCGTCGATCACACGCACTTCGCGCTGCAGGCGCAGGGCGGCTTCTTCCTGTGATACCGGCAGCCCATCGGGGCCGGGAGCGGGATAGTGCTGTCGCAGGCCGCGCAGACAGCGCTCCCAGAGTACGTCGGTGGCGTTCACGCCCGCAGGCAGTTCGGGATCGGGCATGTGCAGACGGCCCAGTTCCAGCTCGAGCCGGCAGCGTTCTTCCATCTCGTCCAGACGACGCAGCGTTTCTGGTAACGTGGAGAAGGGGCGGCGTAGCTCCTCTGGTGTCACCAGATGACCCGATGCGCAGACGGGACGCGCGCGCGCCAGTGTATCACCGGTGGCGATGGCGCGTAAGAGCCGATGCAGCTCCTGATCGACCGGCGTTTCGTGATACACCGGCAGGTGCGGAACACAGGGCAGGCCCGCAGCGCGGGCGGCACTCCAGACTTCGTTGGCCCGCTGACGCCCCAGCACGGGATGCACGCCGACGGAGACCCAGGCTGGATTCAAGCCCCCCGGCAACTCGCGCAGTGCTGCCAGTGCCTCGAGCGAAGGCAGGATCAGCTCGCAATCCTGTAGCTCGGCGATGGCCTCACGCAGCTGCTGAGCCGTGCCGGTGGCCTCGGCGCGAGTGCGTTGCCAGGGACTGGCGTGATCCAGCGGCGAACCCGGACCCCGCTTGGGCAGCGAATCCTCAGACTGACGCAGCCAGGGTGATTCGTCACCCAGTTGCGCCAGCGTGGCCAGACGACAGAGCTCACGGCGACCCGTCTCACCACGCGCCAGCAGCAGCGCACCCGCCAGCGCACTCAGCCGCAGCCCCAGCACGGGCTTCAGCCCTTCGGCGAGGGCGGCACGGTAGAACTCCACCATGCCATAGAGCCCGTCGTTGTCGCAGAGGCCCAGACTGCGATGACCGGCCTTGGCCGCCGCCTGTGCCAGCTCCAACGGCGACAGGCAACCTTCGCCGAAGCTGAAGTGACTGTGGGCTTCCAGCAGCACGGGCCATCACCTTCCCTTCCGGTTTATACGGCGTGCGGACACAAGTTCATGGAGGCTATGTCTGCGATGCTACATCTGCAGGCGCTTCCTCCGCGAAGTATCCACTCGCTTAGGCGTGTCACGCCGCAGATCTCTCCTTGGCAGATCTACTCGCCGTGGCTTCCACGCAGAGCACACACGCCTTGGTGCAGCGGTTCTCATTGCCGATCCGCCTTCCCGCTCCTGTCTGTATCACGCAGAAGCCTCAGAAAGGGAAGCCTGAGCACCGGCAAACGCAACGCGCCTTCGTGAGCAGCCGGATGCAGCGTCTCTTCGTGAGAGCTCGGGCACGCTCTGCCCCATGGAGAAGCCGCTTCTGCAACTCGCGGTGAGCCTTCACAGCACGGGTCCGGAGCTTTCGTCCTTTCCGCTTCAGGAGGTCGTTTGCTGCACGCGCTCACGATTCCGCCCCGCCACAGATACCGCGTCGGATGCTGCTGCCGCCGTAGCGCGAGCGGATGCCGCCCAGGGAGCTCTCCAGCCGCTGCAGCTTTTCCTGCTGTGCCGCCGCGAACAGGTCGACGGTGTGGGGCGCTTGCGAAAGCGATCCCAACTCCACCTTGAGGGCGCGCACCCGCAGACGGCGACTGTCCAGCGCACGACTCAGCAGCCCGCGACCGCAGTGACGCAACGCGGCCAGCGCGCTATCGCCCGGCTCCCGCAGCACAGGTGCGCCTCGCAGCAGGACGCGACCATCGTCCCATTCCACCGCCAATAGCAGACGACGCGCTTCCAGATCCAGCGCATGTAGCCGCTGGGCGGCCTCGTCCAGCAGACCGAAAAGCTCCTGCCAGAGAGCGCCCGGATCGCTCTGGGCCACCGGCAACGAACGCTCCACGCGCAGGGGCGTTTTGTGTGTCGCTGCCTTGTGCGCGTCCTTCACCTGTAGGCGGGCCACTTGCAGCGAACGCAGGCGCGGGCCCGGTTCCAGCTCGCCCAAGGAGCGCAGGAGCAGACGGGCGCGGTCGCCACAGACGCGGCGCAGCCAGGCCGGATCCAGCAGGCGTGCGTCGCCGATGAGGTGCAGGCCCAGCTCCGCCAGCTCCTCGCGCAGGCCGCCCACCCCCGGCAGCCAGGTCAGCGGAAAGGAATCCAGCAGCTTCTGCACTTCTTCCTCTTCCAGAGCGCAGATTTCGCCCGCCTCAGCGCGCCGCGCGATCAGCCTCGCACCTAGGGCACTGGAGGCCAGCCCGATGGCCGAGTGCAGTCCCTCGCGTGACGAAAGAAGCGAGCGCAGTTCCAGTCCCAGATCCCCGGCGCTGGCGAAGAGGTGACGGCAACCCGCCAGGGCTATGCTGAACCCGGTGCTGCCGCTGGCGCTGACCGCGGGCACGCGCTCCTGCAGCAGTTGCAGCACTCGAGTGTGAACCGCGCGCAGGCGCGCGGGCTGAAAGGGCAGGCATTCCACCTCGCCGCTGCGCCTTCGCAGCTCGCCCACCGAATGGCCCTTGCGAAAGCCGGGCAGCTCCACCGCTGGACTCAGCGCCAGCACGCGACCGTGGCCGTCCAGGCTGGTGCAGAGGGCGAAGGGACACCGGCGCAGGGCCGGATTCAGTTGCTCTTCGACCTGCACCGCGAAGTCGGGCAGCCGCAGGTGGAGCCAGAATGTCGAGTCGTTGGCGTTCATAAAAGGTGAACAAAAGAACAGGTTTTGCTGGGCAAAAAGCAAGGGGATGGGCGCCCCTTCTGCACCATTTTCTTGAGTCGGTATCGGTATCGGGATCGGTGCCGACTCCTATCGGAGTCGAATCGGTATCGAGGCGCTGCCTTTCGGCTGATGTCCTCTCTTTGCCGCTGGCGCGGGGCTTACGCTGGCGCTAAGCGAAGAAGATGCCACTTTCTTTGTCGCGTCAAAGAAAGTGGCGCAAAGAAAACGCTCGCCCGCCCAGAGGCCCTCGACGACTCGTCGAGGACGCCTGGTCGGGCATGGCTGATGCCTTGGGATACGCTAACGAGTTCACGATCGACTTTGCTTGGCAAAGTCGACGGATCGACTTTGCGAGCAAAGTCGACGTTCACAGACGGCTGGCTGCAGGGGACATGTCTCATCCTTTCATCGGTAGGAACCCATTGTATCCTATGGACGAAGACCCGCAATTGGCTGGAGTTTCATGTACGGGTACGTTTTGCGCGGGGCTTCGTCGAGGTGTTTTGCGAAGCAAAACACACGCGGGCAGGGCACCATTTGATGGCTGGAGGGCAGCGCTCATTGGTTCACGCCGAAGGGCAGAATTCGCAAAGCGGATTCTGCGAGCGACTTGACCCGAAGCAAAGCTAAGGGGTAAGTCGACGTTCACCTCTGGCCTTGCGGCCATTTCGGTGGGCTTGCTGTTGGGTAGGATGGCTGCATGGCTGAAGAATCGGCAGCCGATTCTTCGTCTTCTCTTCGACAGCAATCGTTGAAGGCCAGGAGGAGATTTCTCGCGAATTCGCAGAGCGGCGCAAGCGGCTCAAACCGAATGCGAGAAGTCTCCGAGGAGTCACGCGTGAAAGCGCGGGACACACACGGACTGAAGCCGTGCATATTCGCAGCGAGGCGCAGATGGCAAAGACCTGAAGCACGGCTTCGTCGAACGACTAGACGATGTGCGAGGTCCGAAGTCTAGTCGACGGTGTCGAGTGCGCGTCCCAATGACAGGGAAGGCCCGATGTCCCTCAGCACGCACATGAATGGCTTGCTTTCTGTACGAATGCAGAAATCTGAAAATGGTCATTGGCTGGTGGCGTGGAGGGAGGGCGGGAGCTCTGGCTCTGTCAGGATAAGTCTGCCCAGATAAGTACGCGTTCTGTGTCGGGATAAGAGATTATGTAGGGCAGGCAAACAGATTCCTGGAGAAGGCTGCAGGGCCGACTTCGGGTGATATGTATTCTGGACAAAGCCGTGATTTCTCTTGTTTTGCCTACTCCGAATATCTACTCTCAGGGACACATTGGATGGGAAGCACAGAGAAGCAGCAATGTGGTTGTCGTACTTATCAGGACCCGCATAAGGCACAAGGGCTGTTCTTATACGGTCCGTAGAATCAGATGTTATGCATGAAAACCAGAGCCGAAATGGAATGAGAATCTTCATCAGTTCTACGTCTGAAATGGCGGAAGAACGGGAAATCGCAAGAGATGCGATATTATCGGCTGGCCACATTCCGGTAATGTGGGAATATTTTCCAGCTACCACACTCACTGTTCAAGAAATCCTAAACCGCTCTATTCAACAATGTGACGCGGTGTTAACCATTCTGGGAACAAGAATGGGGACGATGGTACATGACGTTAATGTTCCTGGAGTTATATTTGAAACTCAATTGGCGGAAAGTTTTGGGAAGCCTGTTTTCTTTTTTATACGGCGCTCTGGTTTAATATCTACGAAGCACGCAATAGATAACCGTCCAAGTTACGGTGCGCTACTTGGTAAGATTGCCGAGTCAAGAGTTATTAGCAGCTACGACAGCAAGGCTGAGTTCAAAAAGCAAGTAATCCTCGCACTAAAGCATATAAAAGAGCCTGCTTTTGAAGGAGATGAAACTTCTGTAATACTCCTGTCTAAAATTACAAAAAAGGATATTAAATATTTAATTGAGCACCCTGAAGAGTTGGAAATAGTATCACCACGCGATTTTGAGAATATGGTGGCCGAATTGCTTAAAGCAGATGGATGGGCTGTTGATTTAGTAAAACGAAACAATGCACCAGGTCCTGATATAATTGCTGTATCGTCCAAGTTTATTGAGGGTGTACCGGTGAAATTAATCGTGGAGTGCAAAAGACACTCACAAAGTAATCCCGTGGATATATCGATAGTAAGAAATGTAATGTATTGGGTAAATGAAGAGTTCAGGGCAACTATGGGAATGATTGCAACTACCAGTCGCTTCACTTCGGCAGCTCAGCAACAAGCAAAGGAGCACCATCAATGGCGCCTAGACCTTCGAGATCAAACAGAGATTATAAGCTGGCTAAAACGACACCAAGAAATAGAATTTGCATAACAATGGGCTCAAAGGGACGTCAAAAAGCTGCGCTCGTTCCTCGCTCCGCTTTTTGACGCCCCTGAGCCCAAACGTTAGATTTCGTGAAATGATAGAGGTGATAGGAATGCAAGATATTTTGCACGCTTTCCAATTTGAAAGTTATGTTCTTAATATACTTAGGGCAGTATCCCGAAAAGAAAATAAGATACTTCTCGCCGGCCCTGAAACAGGTTCGGACTATGGGTTCAATGCAATCGCACCAGACGGAATTTTAAATTTGCCGGGGCCATGTGTAATTGAGATTAAGTATTTAGCATCATGGGAAAGCTTGAGAAAAGTAATAGACAGGTCATTTAGAACCAACTATAATTTTGCAAGCATCCTTTTAGTTACAAATCAGAGTTCCTCTCGCCTGAATAAATTAAAAGCCAATTTGCATGATCGGTTTCCTAATAATGTCATAGAAATCTACGGAAAAGAAGAGGTAGAGCGATTATCCTCGCAAAATCCTGAAGCCGCATTCACTTACGATAGAAAATATTTAAACCAAGCAGTAGAGATATTTGAGGACCGAGATGTAAATGCAATTACAAAACAGAACTTAGCTTCACTTAAGTCTGCATATCTTGAGGACCAATTAGTTTTATTTCTTGGTGCCGGAATATCATTGGCATCGGGGCTCCCATCATGGGAAAGTCTGCTAAATAGTTTATCTATATCACTTGTTGGAAAAAACCCTGCGTTCAAAAGTTTAAAGAGTAGCAAAGGCTCTTTAGTGAATTATTTCAAATCTGAAATTCCTGCATCCCCTTTGATAACTGCTAGAATTTTGAGAGACAGCTTGGGCAATAATTTTCCAGAGTATGTTAGAAGAAGTCTTTATTTAAATTTTGATTCCACAAAAAGCTCTGAATTAGTCGAAGAGATTGGCGCTTTGTGTGTGCCAGGAAGAAAGCGCCAAGGCTTGGTCGGGTTAGTAACATACAACTACGATGAAATTTTAGAAATTGAACTGCAGAAGAGGTCTGTTGATTATTATGTAATTGTTTCTGAAGGTGATATTCCATCTAAAAACGAGCTACCTGTATTCCATCCCCATGGTTTTCTTCCCTTTAAGGGGAAATTGAACACTAAATACCGAGAATCATTGGTATTAAGTGAAGAGGCATACCATTCTCAGTTTAATGATCCTTACGCCTGGACAAACATTACACAATTGAATTTACTCAGAAATAATGTTTGTCTTTTTGTGGGCTTAAGCATGACCGATCCAAATTTACGCAGATTATTGGAGATATCTCATAGAAAGAGACCTGGGGTACGCCATTACGCAATCCTAAAAGACCACTGGAAACCTAATAAAAGTCTGAAAAATATTGGAGACATAAATAAGATATCTAACGTGTTTAGAGGGTTAGAGGAGTCAACATTCAATAAACTCGGTGTTTCTGTGATTTGGGTTAACGAACATTCAGACATACCAGGGATAATACGGGAAATTAGGAGATGATAAATCTAACAAGGCTTTTGCAGAGGATCGCAAAAAGCCTGCGCCCGCTGAAAAGCAGCGTTAGCCCTTAGAGGGAATCATGGCATCTACTCCTAGCAACTGGTCGGTAGCGCACGAATCTTTTCATGTCTTCGAGTGCATCCCACCGTGGATTGAATGGCAAACGACGCAAAGAACATCTCCAGACCTCTCGGAGGCGATCCGATCGGGAATAAACTATTCCATCATTCTTGCTTCTGCATACTTTATCGAAGGCAACTTCGAACGCATCCTGATTAAGAACATCAATACAGGTGGCGAACACTCTCTACCTCTATACAAGCGCCTTATAGACGATCTTCGTCTTCGCGTTGCCAAAACAACCGGAAGCGAAAACTACGATGAAGTCTTTTCGCTAGTTGTTGGAAAAAAAGCCAGCGAAACCATCGGTGATCCAGCGCTTTGGGAAAACGTAAAGACGTTGTTCTATTTCAGGAATGTCATTGCTCACGGTCGGGCGGTTGGCTATAAACTGTGCTTTCCACCAGCCGTTGGGGGCTTCTGGGAAGAAGAGTTTTCCGGCGGCTACAAAAAGGTCGAGGACTTCCTGTTGAAGAAAGGTCTTCTAGAATCAAGACACATAGAGGAGGGAAGTAATTGGCATTATTTCGCTGACGAAGTCGCTGACTTCTTCTGGTCTTCAGCCTCCTCGTTTGTAGAAAAGCTTAACAAACTTACTTTGCCTTCTGCATGATGGCTAACCATGTGTTGCAGTGGATCAGGCGACAGCGCGCCTTTGTTAACCACTGTCTTCACTCAACAAATTTCGTTCTCTGGTCGGCTGTCGCGATTCGACGCCCACCCACTGGACACCACGTTAGCTGTGGGGAAACATACAATGAAGCAAACGCGATACTGGTTCATCTTCTGGGTAACCGTTTCATCCCTTCTCGTCTCGATCTCCCTACTGATCCCCCTCTTCAACACTCAGTTGACAAGCGTAAGCCTTCTCAAGGCCATTGTCCTTCTTCTTGTCGCGCAGGTGGGATCATGCATCCTCTTTCCCCTCTTGGTGGGCTTCTTCTACGACCATGTGAAGCAGCGGGAGGACGCCGACACGATTTGGACCGCTTTCCGGGATTTGGCGGAGGGTGGCATCATCCGGGTCTACAAGGATCGCGAACAGAACGAGTATCCTGACAACGCGTTCATATCGCTTAAATCGGCATTCGACAATGCAACTACTGGCGAGGTGAAGCTTGTGGGAGTTTCCCTTCGGGTTTTCTTCAATCAAACAGGCCCATTTTACAGATCAATCTACAAGATATGTTCACTCAGCGAGGAGACGGGAGCAGTGTCAGTCAAGGCACTCTTGTCCCATCCAGAAGCGCCAGAGACCACCAACCGGGCCAGAATTGAGACCCCTGAGTTTGAGAAGGAGCCCCTAATCGCAATCGACATACAGAGCACCGTCGCCTCTATCGGCAACTTGAACCGGACATTCTCCAAACACCCCATAAGCCATCGCTTCTACATGCAAGCTCCGTACTGCACATGCATCATTTTCAGCGATAGGTGCTACTTCTCGCCGAACATCCTCTCCTGCGACGCACCAGTGAGGTTGCCGATGATCGTCTTTCGAAAGGGATCTCATGGATACGCGAAGCTGAACACGTATTTCGACCACCTGTGGGATCAAGGCAATGGTGATCAGATGAAGGACGATGGGGATCAAGACAATGGATGAACTCGCGGATCTCCTGGGTGATGACTTCCCTTTCTTCGACGTTAGTGAGGTTGGAAGCTATAGCGCGGAAGTCTTGCCCATGTCCTTTACTCTCCATGACCGGCGCACACATCTCGTCGAGCTTGGTGACAGTGAGCCATCCGCCGACGACTGGATCCGCGATCAAGTACTTGAGTACATCAACCGGTGCATCCCTGGGATCGGCTCGAAAGAGACACATCGCCTATCCGACGCGTGCATAGCCGAACTGAAGCGGTTTCTGGCCCTGTCCCACCGGGGAAGGATCCTCGCGCGCTCCCTCTGGAATCAAGAGATTCCGGATGTAGTCTGCCGGGTTGTGCGGGCCACAGCTCTACGCGACGGCTACGAGACCAAGCCTTCCCATGCGGAGTTCAACCGCCTTGCCTTTGACTTGCTTCCGCGCGTCGTTCTTCGATTGCGCGAGGCGGGCCAACATGACCTTTCGGAGTTCGTTCGATTGGCTATTGCAGCAGGGTGTTCTGGCCTCGATCTAAAGGGAGCCTCGAGCGCGGCCTCCACTGTTCGCGATGTGGGCATACCACTCGCCGACTACGTTGGTAGACCTCTCACGGACGAGGACGCGGAGCGCTACCTGGAACAGCTCATATCACGCGCCCTGCACCCAACACCACTCTTCGAGTTTGAGGCGTTTGTTGAGGACTTCGGTCACTCCGCACTGGTGCTGTGGTTCACCGATGATGTGATAGAGTCGTTCTTCGACTTGCTGGTTGTCCAAGAGCTTCTCCGTCACGCGAGGCACACCAGCGTGTGCGTGGTGCCGAAAAGGGCAGAATATGGTAATGACCTCAGTTTGCAGCAGCTACTGCAGATTCTCCATCTTCCGCCATACCGTGAACTGCGGGGCTTGTCGGCCACTGGTCGCTTCTTTTGGACTGCCAGTGGTCCTTCGCTGGCCGCCCTGAACTGGACCAAGCTATCGCCAGAGGTGCGCGGCCTCGTGCGCCTCGCTGACCTCGCCTTGATTAAGGGATGCCGTGCGTTTGAGCTAGTACACGGAATCCTGGATATTCCGCTATACAACGCTTTTGTTGTGGCCCGCACAATGAGTGAGCGGATCTCGGGGCTGAGTGCCCGAGAGTCACCACCCGTCCTGTTCAAATTGGGTCCCAGGGAGTGCGCATATTGGGGGCTTTTCCGGGAGACACCGGAAGTCGACGGAAGAGAACACACGACATCTACGATCATGGATACAATAAGGAGACGAAACATGACATCTGGTTATGACATGACAGCGGAACTCGCGAACCTTCTGCAAGGCATAACCGAATGTCACCCCGCTGACAGGCATGCCGCGCAGAGCGCCGCAGTAGCTCTTGCAGAGCGATTGATTGACCTGACAGTATCAACATACGATTGCGGAGCTAATCGTTACGCGGAGATACGCTGGACGGAGCCTCACGATTTGGACAAGAGGCTGTGGCGTGAAATGTTGTCGCACTGTGCCTCTGCCCTTGGGCTCGAACGCCCCCGGATCCTTGACGTGGCGACGGGTAACGGTCGCGATCTCGATTACGCTCAAAACGTGTTAAAGATCGACGCAGTGGGAATCGAGAAGTGCCCTGCCTTTGTCAGGATGATTGAGGATAAAATCCAAGTTGGTATTCTTACTGACGGAAGCGTGGTCGAATGCGACATGCGTGATCTTTCCCACTTCGAGGGGGAGTCATTCGATGTCGTTAGGCAGAATGCTTCCCTTCTTCATTTGCCTGTGATCGCAAAAGGAGTTATGGCTGATGCAGCTTTGGCGGAATCCAACCGCGTTCTTCGACCGCACGGACTCCTTTTTGTGATGACGAAAGAGGGAGATGGTCTGTCTTTTCTTGATACTGAAGAGGGGCTCGGCGGACGCTTTTTTCAATTTCATACTTTCGGCTCTCTCACTGGAGTGCTTGAGAGGAACGGGTTCCTCGTCAGGAAGATAGCGCGAGAGATTGAGGAGAGAGGAAGTAAGAGCATTCCTTGGCTATGTGCAATTGCGGAGAAGAAGACGGACAGCTAACAAGAGCATGGAACGCGACGTGAAGGCCGCCGACGGCCTTCACGACGCGGTTCATGCTCGCCGTTAGGCAGAGAAGCAGAATCCGCAATCAAAGAATACCAGTGAAATATCATTTACATACCTATATACGGTGAACGAAAATGTACATTTTGGGTCTTCCAATTAAACAGATTACGGCAGTAAACAATTGTTATTCATATGGAGATGGCGTAGGTCTGGGAATTGCAGTGTTCTCAATTTTCGTCTATCTCAGGGAGTGTCCAAATGAATCGCATTTGTGTCCAGCAATTAGTTGTTATACTGAGTCTGCTTTTCTTGCCTCTTACACTATCGGCCCAAACCTATCATTCCGGTCATTTGTTTGAGGATGAGGTGTGGTCGCCAGCTGATAATCCACATGTTGTCTGGGCAGGATTAACGATCGGAACGGGAGCAACGCTGATCATTTTACCAGGATGCTATGTTCAGTTTGATGCTGAGGCACAATTTAGGATAACAGTCTATATACACGGGTCACTTCAGGCAATCGGAACTCTAACTCAGCGGATTATCTTCACCTCCAGTTCTCCCAATCCAAATCCTGGAGATTGGAATGGCTTCTACTCTACAACTTCAGATAGTGTGATATTCGACTATTGCGACATTTCTTATGCTGGGAGTAGCGGTATCTATGTTATCGGCGACGATGACAACAAACTCATTGCCAACAGCACGATTCAGCATTCATCATCATATGGAATACAAATCGCGGCTCACACCGGCACGCCTAGTACAGTCCATAATGCATCCATTACGAACTGCGTGATACGGAATAATGCAGCAGGCGGCGTTATCTGTAGAGGTACAAGCGTTTACTATTCCGAACCATACATAAATGACTGCACCATTATCAACAACGGCGGGTACCCTATTGAGACATCAGCATCTGGAGTGAATGAAATTACCGGAGACATGGAAATCTATGGAAATGCAACAGATGCAATCCTTGTTACTGCAAATGGTTTAACTGAGGGGCGCTGGGCAAGTTTTGGCGTTCCGTATGTTATACAAAACGCATCTGTTAGCATTGCAGGAGGTGATACATTAATAATTGATCCAGGCAATATCATACGGCTTTCTGGTGTATCAACTAATCCGGCTTCAGTCAACGTTGCGGGAACCCTAATTGCGGAAGGCACACCTGAAGCCAGGATTACTTTCACTTCTGATAATGAATCACCAGCGGCAGGTGATTGGGCCGGTTTTACCTTCAATCCAGGTTCACGGGATTCAAGGTTAAACTTCTGTGATATTTTCTACGCCGGTTCAAGCTCCAACGGATCAGTCAGAGTTTCCCAGGGCAATGTTAACATTAGCAATTCCAACATTCAGTTTTCTTTGTACGGAGGGTTTTCAATAAGTAGCTCGCGTGCATGTTTCGATGATTGTGTAATAGGCGAATGCTCTGGTCCAGGTATATGTTTGGGTATAGATTGCGAAGTCGAAATGAATAATTGCGAAATCATGGACTGTGATGATTATCCGATAATTTTAGAGGCTGTAAGTGTTTCAAACATCACAGGTCCGCTCAATTTGCATGATAATGCCTTTCAGGGTATTCTAGTAGTCGAAGGAGATGGTTGTCGCGGATATTGGAATAACTACAATGTTCCATACATCATTGATGATGATTTACTTGTTCAGGCGGGTGATAGTCTGGAGATTGCGCCCGGGTGCACACTTAGGTTCAATGGCGATTATCTTTTAAATGCTCAGGGATCATTACTGGCAATTGGTAGCGAGTTTGAACCAATAGTTTTCACTTCAAATAGCGAAACGCCTGCTCCCGGTGATTGGAAGGGTATCCAGTTTAATAATTCATTTGGGATGTCAACTTGCAGATGTTCCGACTGTGTAATTGAATATGCGGGTTCTTCGACTGGTTGTGTCCGACTGTCAACTTCCCACGAAGTCACTTTCGCAAACTGCTTAGTCAGATACAGCGAGACAGCGGGGATCTATGTGGGGCCAAACTCCACTCCGACATTGATAAACTGTTACATAGTTGATAATGGCACTCATGGTGTCTATTTGTACAACGAGAGCAGCGGGTTGAACGGTGGTGGAGCGGTTTCTGAATGGAACGATATTCATTCAAACGGGCTCTTTAATGTTTACCACAACAATGCCGCTGAGCTGGATCTCGGCTTCATGTATTGGGGCACAACGGATTCATCCTCCATTGCAGATGGGATTCACCTCTTTTCCGGAAGCTGTAATTTCACGCCATGGTTGAACGAGTTACATGATGAGATTTTTCCACACTCGCTTTCAGACGCCCCGACACTTAGTTTCACCTCGCAGGACTCAACTGGTCTAAGAATCTCTTGGCATCCAGTTCAGTATGCCGCAGGCTATAAAATCTATAGCTCCGTTGATTCATATGCTCCTTTTGAGGAATGGGGCTTGCTAGCTGAAGTTACAGCCGATACAACTTTCAGTTTAGATTCCCACACGTGGCCCCGGCAGTTTTTCAGAGTTCATGCATCTTTCGACTGAGCAGGCAGCCACACTGTTTTTCTTGGCTATAAGCGAAATTACGCTACAATTCCGGAACTATCGACAAGTAGCGGTTTCCTTGGCGCTCCAAGGCAAAGAAGGTGAGCATGCATAAGTTACGGTTCAGCGAAAGCCGGTTCGCTTCGCGAACCCGTAGATCTTGCGACGCAAGCGTCGCCCGACTCGCTTCGAGTCGACACCCACTAGCCGTGTGCCGCAGAAGCCGACGTTAGCCAACAACACATGAGATGATCGATGGCAAAGAAGAAGTCAGAATCCTCGTCAGTTGAAGAATTCCTTGTAGCCTTGCAGCACCCGTACAAGAAGGGCATTGAAGCACTACGCATTGCAGTTCTTGGCATAGACACGAGAATTCAAGAAGAAGTGAAATGGAATGCTCCAAGCTTCTACCTTGATGATCACTTTGCAACGTTTCGGATCCATCCAGGCGCTATGTTCCAGCTCATCCTTCATAGAGGTGCAAAGACCAAGGACAATTCAGTGCAATTCCAGTTGGATGATTCGCTGGGTTTTGGGTTTAGTGAAGTGGGTAGCGAAGGATCGCTGCATCATTTCGTTTGCGTCTGACTCGGATGCAGTCGCAAAGTGCGAGTATATCCAAAGTTTGGTTAAACAATGGCTGGCGCAGCTTTGACAACGGCCAACTTCTCCAAATTGCCGGTAGACCACGTGTTCCGGGAAGTCGAAACCACTGCCGAAAGAGATACCGATCCATTGCCCCGCTCGTGTCATGAGAAAGAACAGGTGAACGAGAGCAGAAAAGTGTGCAGGTTCGCTGACACCACGATCTCGTCCCCTTCCTCAGGACCAAATACTGGAGGGAATCCAGCAAGGCGGAAGTAGCTTGTGTTTGTGCAAGGCTGAAACTAGGTTCCGAATCACAACCGAAATGGAACCACGAGGCCGTCTATGCCAGCCATCACCTTGAAGAACATTCCCGACGATTTGTATGAGAGGATCAGATTCAGTGCCCAAGCCAACTACCGCAGCATTGCAGGAGAAATCTTATACCGCTTGAGCACATCGCTGGGGTCGTGTCCCTCGGGCAGGCACGAGCTGCTCGAGCGTCTGGCGGCCGCTCGTAGTCGGCGCAAACTGCCCGCATTGACCCAGGAGCTACTGGACCAGGCGCGTACGCAGGGGCGCTCATGATTGTCGTGGACACCAATGTGATTGCCTATCTGCTGATTGAGGGCGAGTACACACCTCATGCGGAAGCCCTGTTCATGCGCGATTCCCACTGGCTTGCTCCCCTGCTGTGGCGCAGCGAGTTCCGCAACGTACTTGCGCAGTACATGCGCGGCGGTCAGCTAAGCAGAAGTGCCGCTCTGCAACTCATGACGGAGGCGGAAGAACTGATGAGCGGCGGGGAGTACGAGCCTGCCTCGGCTGATGTGCTTTCCTGTGTCGACGAATCCGCGTGCCCGGCCTACGACTGCGAGTTTCTTACCCTGGCCCGGCGCCTGGAAGTGCCCCTCTTCACGTCCGACAAAGGTCTGCTTGCCGCTTTCCCTGCAAGCACCATCGATTTGAAGCAACTGCTCAAGCATTGAACTCGTGTGTCGAGCACGACGTGCTCGACACCTCGGAGATTCCTCGCATTCAGTTTGAGCCGCTTGCGCCGCTCTGCGAATTCGCGAGAAATCTCCTCCTGGCCTTCAATGATTGCTGTCGAAGAGAAGCCGAAGAATCGGCTGCCGATTCTTCAGCCATACAGCCACTCTACCCCTAAGCCAGCTCACCCAGATGGCCGTTAGGCCAAGAGTGAACACCGAAGGTGTGAACAAATGAGCGTAGCCCAGAAGCCAATAAATGGTACCCGCCCGCGTGTGTTTTGCTTCGCAAAACACCTCGGCGAACCAGTGCATCATGAATTGCTGCAATCTCATCGCTACGAAACTGCACGTCTTCGCCCACAGTGTACAATGGCTTCCTGTCGAAGAGAAGGCGAAGAATCGGCTGCCGATTCTTCAGCCATACAGCCACTCTACCCCTAAGCCAGCTCACCCAGATGGCCGTTAGGCCAGAGGTGAACGTCGACTTGCCCCTTAGCTTTGCTTCGGGTCAAGTCGCTCGCAGAATCCGCTTTGCGAATTCTGCCCTACGTTGTGAACACATGAGCGTAGCCCCTCAGCCATCAAATGGTGCCCGCCCGCGTGTGTTTTGCTTCGCAAAACACCTCGGCGAACCCGTGCATCATGAATTGCTGCAATCTCATCGCTACGAAACTGCACGTCTTCGCCCACAGTGTACAATGGCTTCCTGTCGAAGAGAAGCCGAAGAATCGGCTGCCGATTCTTCAGCCATACAGGTGTGCTGCCCGCTATGCGGTCAGCACCTCGACGAAGCCCCGCATCTCGTGCGACCGTATTTGCAACTCCGCTAAATTGCGGGTCTTCGTCCATAGTGTACACTGGGCTTCCCGTCAGAAGAGGCTGAAGAATCGGCCCCGATTCTTCAACCATACAGCCACTCATCCCTATAGCAGACACACCCAAATGGCCGTAAGGCCATAAGTGAACACCGAAGGTGTGAACACATGAGCGTAGCCCTGCTGCAAGCATATGGTACCCGCCCGCGGCGGTTGTCCAGCGGACAAGCGTCCTCGGGTCGGAGAGCCCGAGCATTTTCTTTTGCCCTACTTTTCTTTGTTGCGACAAAGAAAAGTAGGTCCTGCACCGCGTCGGCGGTGCTCTTTCGCTGCGTCGCAGACGAGAGCCCCGCCGCTAGGCGTGTCACGCGCTGCGCACGTGACCTCGACGAAGTCGTGCAAATGAACTCAGCTGTCAGCGTCGTTCCACAGAGTAGCACGCCTTCGTCCATAGGATACATACGGCTGGCTGCACGGCAATGCCTCGATACCGATAGCGATCCGACCCGCAGGGTCGGCACCGATACCGATTTGAGCGGGGGGAAACAAATTCCATAGGGGGGCAAGCACGCCCCCCTATCCACCACTCCTGAAGTTCTGCATTCCGGAACTTACACCAGAATTCTCCTAGCCTTAGCTACATGGCACAGGAATTGCCGAAAGCATCGCGGATCATGGTCCCGTGGGCAATCGTGGACCGGAATTCCTGGAGAGAATGATGAACGAAATCAGCGACAACCTGCTCTTCCGCCGCAGCCTGCTGCCCCTGCTGGACAGCGCGCTGGACGCGGCCGCGCTGCGTCAGAAGGCCATTGCCAACAACGTGGCCAACGCCGAAGTGGACGGTTATCAGCGTCGCGTGGTGGAATTCGAGGAGCAGCTGAAGGAAGCGCTGGAGGAAAACCGTTCCGGCGAGATTTCCCGCACGCATCCCGAGCATCTGCCGCACCCGGGCGACGCCGAGGTGGTGCAGGCCAAGCTGTCGGTGGACGAGAACACCGACTATTTCAACGGCCACAACAACATCGACATCGACCGCGAAATGACCGAGCTGGCGCGTGTGATGCTCACCTGGCGTTTTGAGACGCGTGTGACACAAGAGAAATTCAGCAGTCTGCGTTTGGCCATCACCGGTCAGGACTAGTCACAAGGTGTAGAGAATGAAGATTCAGGACCCCACCGCTTTCTTCAATCTGGACATCAGCCGCAGCGGGCTGCAGGCCCAGCGTCGCCGCATGGACGCCATCAGCGAGAACATCGCCAACGTGCACACCACGCGCGGCGCCAACGGCGGTCCCTTTCAGCCGCTGGTAACCACCATGCGCGAGGGCGAGCTGCAGCAGGAGTACTTCGATCCCGAGCAGCGTGAGGGCGTGGAGATCCTGACCACGCATCCGGATCACATCAACTCCACCGAGGCGGGCGATTATCCCGAATCCCTGCACGGCGTCCAGGCGGAGATTCAGACCCAGAACCGCAAGCCGCGCATGGAGTTCGATCCCGACCATCCCGACGCGGACGAGAACGGCTATGTGGCCTATCCCGACATCAATCTGGTGGAAGAAATGACGCACTTGATTGCGGCCAGTCGCGCTTACGAGGCGAACTTGACGGCGATTCAGGCCGCCAAGGAAATGGCTGCCAAGGCTCTGGAGATCTAGTATGGCGGTAATCAGTCCCAGCGAACGCTTCAACCAGCTGCTTTCCGGCTACCG
Source organism: Candidatus Delongbacteria bacterium (assembly GCA_963663545.1). Taxonomy (GTDB): domain Bacteria; phylum CAIWAD01; class CAIWAD01; order CAIWAD01; family CAIWAD01. The sequence goes on along the minus strand of OY760505.1, from coordinate 304,596 downwards.
CAACGAGACCGCCGGAATCCGCACGGGAACGAGTGGCACCGGTGTATCACAAGGCAGCAGCAGCGTCGACGGGCCGAGCTTCACCGACACCATGAAGAAGGTGGTGGAATCGGTCAACGAGCAGCAGGTGAACAGCGACGAAATGTCTGCGCGCTTCATCGCTGGCGAAGTGGAGAATGTCCACGACGCCATGCTGGCCATGGAAAAGGCCAGCACCTCCTTCCGCTTTCTGGTGGAGGTCCGCAACAAGCTGATGGAAGGCTACCAGGAAGTCATGAGAATGCAGATCTAAGGCGGAGTTGAACCGTGCCCAAGTTCCTACAAAGCCTTTTGGATTATGTGCGCGAGAGCTGGAACGGCCCTGGTCGCGTGCGCCTGGTATTGACGGGCGCCGCGCTGGTGGGCGGTCTGGTGCTGATCGTGCTGCTGGGCGTCTGGGCCAGCCAGCCCGACTGGGCGCCCCTCTACTCGAACCTGGCGGAGGCCGAAGCCGGCAAGGTGGTGGAGAGCCTCGAAGCGCAGAAGGTGCCCTACAAGTTGACGGCGGGCGGCGGTACGGTCATGGTGCCCCGCAGCGAGCTCTACCGTCTGCGCATCAAACTGGCCGCCGACGGAGGTCCGCACAAACCCATCGCGGGTTACGAGCTGCTGGATCAGCAGCGACTGGGCATCAGCGATCGCGAACTGGAGATGATGCAGAAGCGCGCGCTCGAGGGCGAGTTGGCGCGCACGCTGGCCGCCCTCGACTGGATCGAGGCCGCCACCGTACACATCGTGCAGCCGCGACCCAGCCTCTTCAGCGACGAGGACGTGCCCGTTACCGCCAGCGTCACACTGGTCACCGTCGGAGCCCAGGCGCCCGCTGCCGAAGTGCAGAGCGTGGTGGCGCTGGTGGCCGCCAGCGTCGAAAACCTGGATCCCACGCGTGTCACCGTCGTGGACAGCCGTGGCCGTCTGCTCAACGAGGCCAGCGACCAGAGCGAGTTCTTCACCGTCACCAACAAGCAGCTCGAGCTCAATCGCCGCGTCGATGCCTATCTGACCCGCGCCGGCCAGCAGGTGATGGACCAGGTGCTGGGCGCCGGTCGCAGTGTAGTACGCGTGGCCGCAGAGCTGGACTTCACCTATCTCGAGCGCACCAGCCGCCTCTTCGATCCTGAGAAGCGCAGCGTGCGCAGTCAGGAGAGCAACGAAGAGAGCAGCACCGCCCAGGATACCAGCGCCACCAATCAGGAGCGGCGTATCACGAATTACGAGGTGAACGAGATCCTCGAGCACAGTCGTGGCCAGCAGGGCGCCCTGCGACGTATCACGGTATCCCTGGTGGTGGACGGCACCTACGTGGAAGTAGAGCAGGACGGCGATCAGGTCATGACCTACATGCCGCGCAGCGATGACGAGATGGCGCGTCTGGGCAATGTGCTCAAGGCCGCCGTCGGTTTCAGTGCCTCACGCGGCGACGAAATCAGCGCCATGAACATCGCCTTCGACAATAGCGAGCGCGAAGACCAAATGAGCGGCCTGCGTCGCATGCAGTACCAGAACATCGGTGTGGATATTCTGCGCAAGATCATCTTTGTGGTTGGCATCGTGGTCTTTCTGATCACGCTGCGCAACGTGGTGGTGCGCGTCAATCGCAGCATCAGCGTGGCCTTCGACGACAAGCGTGCCTTGATTCTGGCCAGCGCCCGTGGTCGCAGTGGCGACGAACCCGAGGACGATATGCCGCTTTCCGCCGAGGCGGAGAACCAGCGTTCGCCCGAACAGCGGCAGCTGATTCGCACGCACCGCAAGGTGATGGAGTTCTGCAAGGAAAGTCCCGAAGAAGCAGCCCGCCTGGTGCGCACCTGGCTGCTGGAGGCCTGAGCCATGTCACAGGACAGACTGACCCAGTACGAGGAACTTAGCGGCATCCAGAAGGCGGCCGCTTTCATGATCAGCATCGGTCCCGAGTCGGCCACCGAAGTGATCAAGCACCTCGAAGACGACGAAGTGGAGCTGATCACCAAGGAGATCATCCAGCTCGGAAACATGCCCGCCGATGTTTTGAGTGCATCCGAAGAGGATTTTTACGAAATGGTTCTCGCCTCCGACTACATCAAGGAAGGCGGTATGAACTACGCTCAGAATGTGCTGCAGAGCGCACTGGGCGAAATGAGGGCCATCGACATCATCAAGCGAGTGAAAGCCAGTCTGCAAATCAAGGGCTTCAACGTGCTCAAAGATGTGGACTCCAGCGAGCTGCTGAGCTTCCTGCAGCGTGAACACCCCCAGACCATCGCGCTAGTGCTGACTCAGCTCAGTCCGCCCCAGGCGGCCGACATTCTGGCCAATCTGCCCACGGACATCGCCACGGAGGCGCTCCTGCGCTTCTCGAAGATGGAGCGTGTATCACCGGAAACCATCCAGAGCGTCGAGCGCGTGCTCGAGAGCCGCATCGACTTCAGCGCCATGGGTTCGGTGCTGGGTGGCGTAAAGGCGGCCGCCGACATCCTCAACCTGACGGGTTCGAGTGTGGAGAAGAGCGTGCTGCAGGGCATTTCGCGCGAGGATCCGGATCTGTCCGCCGAAATCAAGAACCTGATGTTCGTCTTCGAAGACATCATCAACATGGACGATCGCACCATTCAGCAGGTGCTGCGCGAGGTGGACAACAAGGACTTGACGCTGGCGCTGAAGGCCTGTACCTCGGATCTGGCGGACAAGATGCTGGGCAACGTCTCCAGCCGTGCCGCCGAGATGATCCGCGAAGAACTCGAATTCATGCCGCCGGTGCGTCTGCGCGAAGTGGAAGAGGTGCAGCAGCGCATCGTCGACGTCATCCGTCGCCTCGAGGAGGAGGGCCAGATCCATATCAGCCGTACCTCCGACAACAGCGATGTGATGGTCTAATCAGGAGCGCATTGTGATCATTCCCGCCGACCGCATACGAGCCGGAGGCGCGAGCTACGTCGATACCGCAAGCCCTGAGGAAGTGCGTGTCACACAGCGCATGCCCGAAGCCAGCGAGCGCGAGCGCACCGCCATGCGCGTCTACCAGCGCCGCATCGAGCGTTTGCAGGAGGATAATCGTCGCCTGATGGCCAGTCTGGCGGAGATGGCCGCTGAAGAGGATCGTCGTCTCGAGGCCGCCTCCAATCAGGCCCTCGAGGAGGGACGCGAGCAGGGACGCGAGGAAATGCTGGCGCAGATGCGCGAGCAGTTCAGCCTGATTGCGCTGATGCAGACGGAGTTCCGTCGTGCAGCCGGCGAGTATCACCGTGATGCAGATCGTGAGCTGGTGCGCCTGGTGCGCTGGATGGCCGAACGTGTGCTGGCGCGCGAACTGCCGCTGGACGAACAGTTGCTGGGGCGTCAAGTGCGCGAGCTGGTGGAGCACTGGGCGGGCGAGGACGTGTATCGCTTTCGTCTGCACCCCGAGGACCGCCGTCGTCTGAGTGCGGACCCTGGCATGGAACAGCTTAGACAGCGCTTGCAGGGGCGTGTTGAATGGGTAGCGAGTCCCGAGATCCCACTGGGCTCCTGCCGTCTGGAGTTGGCGCACGGCGTCGTCGACACACTGCCTGCTGAAATGCTCGCCCATCTCGAGGAACAGGCGTTGGCGGCCATTGTCCGACGTCCCGCTACCGAGGACGAGGCGTGAGCGAGCTGGCACTGAGCGGGCTCTACGAGAGCGTGATCCACCAGCAGGCCTGGCCGTTGCTGGGTCGCGTGGATCGTGTCACGGGTCTGGTGGTTGAGAGTCGTGGCCCGGAGGGCAGTCTGGGCGACGCCTGCCGCATCGAGCGCGCCCGTGACGGCGGCAGCATTGAGGCCGAGATCATCGGCTTTCGCGCCGGTAACACACTGCTGATGCCCTTGGGCGATTTGACGGGAATTAGTCCTGGTGATACAGTGAGACGCAGCCCGCTGCCGCCCACGGTGCCTGCGGGCATGCAGCTCCTGGGCCGCGTTATCGATCCGCTCGGCAGGCCACTGGATGGCTTGGGGCCCTTGGCGACAGTGGAATCCGTTCCGCTGCATCGCCTGGCACCCGCAGCTCTCAGTCGCCCGCGTATCGACCAGGTACTGTCCACCGGAATTCGCGCCATCGATTCTCAACTCACCTGCGGCAGCGGCCAGCGCGTCGGCATCTTTGCTGGTGCGGGTGTGGGCAAGAGTGTGCTGCTGGGCATGATTTCGCGCATGAGCAGTGCGCAGGTCAACGTGATCGGGCTCATCGGCGAGCGCGGTCGCGAAGTGCGCGAGTTCATCGAGCGCGACCTGGGGCCTGAGGGTCTGGCGCGCAGCGTGGTCGTCGTGGTTACCAGCGACATGGCACCGCTGCTGAAGCGGCGCGGCGCGCAAATGGCCACGGCACTGGCGGAGAGCTTCCGCGATCGTGGGTTGGACGTGCTGCTGCTGATGGACAGTCTCACGCGTGTGGCCATGGCGCAGCGGGAGATTGGTCTGGCAGCGGGTGAGCCGCCGACCACAAAGGGCTACACGCCTTCGGTTTTTGCGCTGCTGCCTTCGCTGCTGGAACGTACCGGTCGCGACCAGCACGGCGCCATTACCGCTTTCTACACGGTGCTCGTTGATGGCGACGACATGACCGATCCCATTGCCGATTCGGCCCGCTCGATCCTGGATGGTCACATGGTGCTTTCGCGGCGACTGGCGGACCGCGGCCATTATCCGGCCATCGACACTTTGGCCAGTGTATCACGCGTCATGACCGATCTGGTCGACGCCGAGCACTTGCAGTCCAGCCGCAGATTGCAGCGCTGGCTGGCCGCCCATCAGGAAGCGGAGGATTTGATCCAGATCGGCGCCTACCAGCGCGGGGCGGATCCCGATGTGGACGAAGCGCTACGTCGCATGGAATCCATTCGCACCTTTCTACAGCAGGATATGTACGAGGGCACACGCTTCGCAGACACCCTTGAGGGACTGCGCCTTCTGACTCAGCAAGCACAAAGCGCGGCGCGTAGCACGCAGGCCCAGGGCGCGCGATGAGCGCCAGTTTTCGGCTGAAGCGTGTGCAACGCATCAAAGAGCGCCTCGAGAAAAAGCGCAAGCTCGAGCTGGGCGCACTGTTGCAGGAGCAGGAGCTCCAGCGGCGTTCGCTGGAAGAGGCCCGTCAATTGCTCTGTGAGATGAACGAGCGCGCCGGCGAGGAAATGGCGGCAGGAATTTCCTCAGATCGCTGGACGCTGGTGAACGCGTATCTGGAGTGGCAGGAGCTGAATATCCGTCGGCGTTCAGCCAAGATGGAGTTGCTACAGGAGCCGCTGCAGAAGGCGCGCGAGCGACTGGTGGAGGCTGGCCGCGATCGGCAGGCTTTCGATCGCCTCCACGAACGATGGCAGGAAGCCTGGCTGCGCGAAGAAGCGCATGCCGAACGGGTCGTATTGGATGATATCGGATTGCGCGAGGCCTGGCAGCGTTTGGATCACACGCGACCGGGCGAAGAGCGCGCGAAGTCGAAAACTCTAGGCAGCAAGCGGTCCGGGCGCTAGTCGCCCCACGCGAGGAGCCGGCAATGGCCGAAAAAGAACGCCTTGAAGGCGAGGCTCAGGAGCCGCCGAAAAAGGGTGGCAAGAAGAAGGGTGGGAAAGTTCTGCTGGTCGTCGGCGCTTTCTTTACCTCGATGGCCATCATCAACATGATGATGTTCTTCTTTTTCCAGAAGAACATGGAAGAGCTGGAGGCCACGCAGACGGAGCTGGAGCAGAACCGGCCCAATCCGCTGTACGAGGCCGCCATGGATTCGCTTCTGGCCGACAGTCTGAGCATGGCCATTGGCGAGTTGGTGGATCACGTCGTCGAGAAGAATACCCAGTTGGCCATGATGCAGGATTCAACCGCTCGCATGATCTCGCGGCTGGATTCCCTGCGTGAACAGCTAGATGAAATGGAACGTCGCGAGCTGGAGCTGACCTCCGGCGACATCGCGCGCCTCTCGCGCGTCTTTGGTTCGATGCAGCCGCGCAAGGCGGCTCCCGTTATGATGAAGATGGACGATCGCAGCGTGGCGGCCATTCTGCTGCAGATCGAAGAGCGAACTGCCGCAAAAATCCTTGCGGCAATGCCCCCCGAGCGCGCCGCCGGAATTTCGCGCCTGATTCGTGAAAGGGCCTTGGCCATCGAGCAACGGGAAAAGAGTTAGGAGTTGCCCATGCAGGGCAGGGTCGACTCGCAGAGCAGTTTCTTCTTTTTTGCTACCGGCGAACAAGCCGGTACAGGCGTCTCTGCGTCACCCGGTCGCCAGTTGGAGCAGCTGCTTGCCGAACTGCGCAGTCAGGAGGGCGGGAAAGCCACGAGCTTTGCTGCTGCGCTGGCGCAGTATCAATCGGCAGAGAAGACAAAAAACTCGAGCCTGCCTGAGCAGACTTCTCAGTTGATCACGCAACGACCGGCGGTCGGCGTATCACGCGCCAGCGAACTACTGGAGGAGTGGCTGATTCAGGATGAGCCCGTGTCACGAAAGGCTGTCGACGCTTCCCTCGCACCATCTTTCGGTAGCGAAGATGAATCCGAGCCTAGCCATGAGTTGCTGCAGGAACCATCGTCCGATGCGGCAGGCACACTGCTGTGGAGTGTCTCCTCAAACACCACTTCGCGCCCTGCGACTGAGGGCGTTGACGTCCTAGCCAAAAAGACCGGCGAGGAAGCTGCCAACGACTCGATGAGTGGTGTTGCTGCTCCGGACGAATACCAGCGCGGTGATGCAGCTCCCGTGAACCTGCCACGTGCTACAGCAGAAGCACGGCCTGAAGTGCAGCTGCTGAAGACGGAACCGTTGGCACAGCAGCAGACTCAGAAGCAGAGTCTTGCTCAGACCTTGACCCGGCAGGACCGGTCGCAAGCCGGTGATACGCTGCAGACAAGTGCAGATGTCCCGAGGACAAGCGAATCGCCTGCAGAAGCTGTGACACACTCCAGTGCCGAGACCGAAGCCTCTTCCGCTGACGAAGAATCGGGCGTGCTTGCTTTCAAACAGCTCCAGGACGAGGCCGATGCGTTGGAGGACTGGCAGCGCGAGCGTAGCGCGCAGATTCGCTATCGGACAAGCGATGTCTTTACGAAAGAGTCGACCACGATCTCGCGGGAGCCTGTGAATCCTGCCGTGCGGGCTGGGGCTGCAGAAACTTCGCCAACGCACGTGTCACAGCTTGACGGCGATTCTGCTTCCCGTTCAACAAGTCGGCCAGATGCAGTTGCGATGCCGCAAATGGCAAGACAGGAGATCGCGACTGCTAGTGCGCAGCCTGCGCCGCAACCGCGAGCAACGACACAGACACAGACACAGGCCGTCGCCTCTAGTGAGTCTGCCACTGCGCCCGTGACACGAGTTGCCGCTGATCCAACGACCGTGCCGACGGAGCCGCAGCAGGCGACCCAATCTACGCCGCAACAAGCTGCGCAATCGAAGATCGTGCAGCATGTTCAGGCTGGTGCATCTGGCGAGTCGACTTCCACGCCCGTGACACGAGTTGGCGCTGAGCCGTTGTCCTCGCCGACGGAGTCGCAGCAGGCAATTCACTCTGCGCCGCAGCAATCCATGCAGTCGCAGATCGAGCCGCAGGCACAGGCCAGTGTGTCTGCCGAATCGACTTCAATGCCTGTGACACGAGTTGCCGCTGATCCAACGACCGTGCCGACGGAGCCGCAGCAGGCAACCCAACCTACGCCGCAACAAGCCGCGCAATCGCAGATCGCGCAGCAGGACCAGGCAAGCGTGTCTGCCGAATCGACAGCCGCGTCTGTGACACGAGGTGCCGCTGAGCCGTTGGCTGCGCCGACGGAGCCGCAACAGGCAACTCACTCTGCGCCGCAAAACGCCACGCAATCGCAGATCGAGACCCAGGCCCAGACAAGCGTGTCAGGCGAATCGACTTCAATGCCTGTGACACGAGTTGCCGCTGATCCAACGACCGTGCCGACGGAGCCGCAGCAGGCAACCCAACCTACGCCGCAACAAGCCGCGCAATCGCAGATCGCGCAGCAGGACCAGGCAAACGTGTCTGGCGAATCGACAGCCGCGTCCGTGACACGAGGTGCCGTTGAGCCATTGGCCGTGCCGACGGAGCCGCAGCAGGCAACCCACTCTGCGCCGCAACTAGCTGCGCAATCGAAGATCGTGCAGCATGTTCAGGCTGGTGCATCTGGCGAATCGACAGCCGCGTCCGTGACACGAGGTGCCGTTGAGCCATTGGCCGTGCCGACGGAGCCGCAGCAGGCAACACAGTCTGCGCCGCAGCAAGCCACGCAATCGCAGATCGAGCCGCAGGCACAGGCCAGTGTGTCTGCCGTATCGACTGCCGCGCCCGTGACACGAGTTGGCGCTGAGCCGATGGCCGTGCCGACGGAGCCGCAACAGGCAACCCAACCTACGCCGCAACTAGCTGCGCAATCGAAGATCGTGCAGCATGTTCAGGCTGGTGCTTCTGGCGAGTCGACAGCCTCGCCCGTGACACGAGTTGCCGTTGAGCCGATGGCTGCGCCGACGGAGCCGCAACAGGCAACCCACTCTGCGCCGCAACACGCCACGCAATCGCAGATCGCGCAGCAGGTTCAAGCAAGCGTGCCTTCCGAGTCTGCTTCTGCGCCCGTGACACGAGTTGCCGTTGAACCGTTGGCCGTGCCAACTGAGCCGCTGCAGGCAACTCACTCTGCGCCGCAAAACGCCACGCAATCGAAGATCATGCAGCATGTTCAGGCTGGTGCATCTGGCGAGTCGACTTCCGCGCCCGTGACTGGAGTTGCCGTTGAACCTTTGGTCGCGCCGACGGAGCCGCAGCAGGCAACCCAACCTACGCCGCAACTAGCTGCGCAATCGAAGATCGTGCAGCAGGTTCAAGCAAGCGTGCCTGGCGAATCGACTTCTGCGCCCGTGACACGAGTTGCCACCGAACCGGTGGCCGTGCTGTCGGAGCCGCTGCAGGCAACTCACTCTGCGCCGCAACAATCCACGCAATCGAAGATTGAGCCGCAGGCCCAGGCAAGCGTGTCTGGCGAATCGACTGCTGCGCCTGTGACACGAGTTGCCGTTGAACCTTTGGCCGTGTCGACGGAGCCGCAACAGGCAACCCACTCTGCGCCGCAACACGCCACGCAATCGAAGATTGAGCCGCAGGCCCAGGCAAGCGTGCCTTCCGAGTCTGCTTCTGCGCCCGTGACACGAGTTGCCGCTGAACCGTTGGCCGCGCCAACGGAGCCTCAGCAGGCACCTCACTCTGCGCCGCAACAAGCCGCGCAATCGCAGATCGCGCAGCAGGCCCAGGCAAGCGTGCCTGGCGAATCGACTGCTGCGCCTGTGACACGAGTTGCCGCTGAGCCGATGGCCGTGCCGACGGAGCCGCAACAGGCACCTCACTCTGCACCGCAACACGCTGCGCAATCGCAGATTGAGCCGCAGGCCCAGGCAAGCATGTCTGGCGAATCGACTTCAACGCCCGTGACACGAGTAGTCGCTGAACCGTTGGTCGTGCCGACAGAGCCGCAACAGGCAATTCACTCTGCGCCGCAACAAGCCGCGCAATCGAAGATCGCGCAACAGGTTCAGGCAGGTGCATCTGGCGATTCGACTGCCGTGCCCGTGACACGAGGTGCCGCTGAGCCTTTGGCCGTGCCGACGGAGCCGCTGCAGGCAACTCACTCTGCGCCGCAACAAGCCGCGCAATCGAAGATCGCGCCGCAGGTACGGGCAAGCGTGTCAGGCGAATCGACTTCAATGCCTGTGACACGAGTTGCCGCTGATCCAACGACCGTGCCGACGGAGCCGCAACAGGCCACCCACTCTGCGCCGCAACACGCCACGCAATCGCAGATCACGCAGCAGGTTCAAGCAAGCGTGCCTTCCGAGTCTGCTTCTGCGCCCTTGACACGAGTTGCCGTTGAGCCGATGGCTGCGCCGACGGAGCCGCAACAGGCCACCCACTCTGCGCCGCAACACGCTGCGCAGTCGCAGATCGAGCCGCAGGTTCAAGCACACGTGCCTGGCGAATCGACTGCTGTGCCTATGACACGAGTTGCCGCCGAGCCGTTGGTCTCGCCGACAGAGCCGCAACACGCCACGCAATCCCAGATCGCGCAGCAGGTTCAAGCAAGCGTGCCTGGCGAATCGACTGCTGCGCCCGTGACACGAGCAGCCGTTGAACCTTTGGGCGTGCCAACTGAGCCGCAACAGGCACCTCACTCTGCGCCGCAACAAGCCGCGCAATCCCAGATCGCGCAGCAGGTTCAAGCAAGCGTGCCTGGCGAATCGACTGCTGCGCCCGTGACACGAGTCGTCGTTGAGTCAACGGTCGTTTCGACGGAGCCGCAGCAGGCAACTCACTCTGCGCCGCAACAAGCCGCGCAATCGCAGATCGCGCAGCAGGTTCAAGCAAGCGTGCCTGGCGAATCGACTTCTGCGCCCGTGACACGAGTTAACGCTGAGCCGATGGCCGCGCCGACGGAGCCGCAACAGGCCACCCACTCTGCGCCGCAACACGCCACGAAATCGCAGATCACGCAGCATGTTCTGGCTGGTGCATCTGGCGAATCGACTTCTGCGCCCGTGACACGAGTTAACGCTGAGCCGATGGCCGCGCCGACGGAGCCGCAACAGGCCACCCACTCTGCGCCGCAACACGCCACGAAATCGCAGATCACGCAGCATGTTCTGGCTGGTGCATCTGGCGAGTCGACTTCCACGCCCGTGACACGAGTTGGCGCTGAGCCGTTGGCCTCGCCGACGGAGTCGCAGCAGGCAATTCACTCTGCGCCGCAGCAAGCCGCGCAATCGCAGATCGCACAGCAGGTTCAGTCTAGTGTGTCTGGCGAATCGACTGCTGCGCCTGTGACACGAGTTGTCGCTGAGTCAACGGTTGTTTCGACGGAGCCGCAACAGGCAACTCACTCTGCGCCGCAACAATCCACGCAATCGAAGATTGAGCCGCAGGCCCAGGCAAGCGTGCCTGGCGAATCGACTGCTGCGCCCGTGACACGAGCAGCCGTTGAACCTTTGGGCGTGCCAACTGAGCCGCAACAGGCACCTCACTCTGCGCCGCAACAAGCCGCGCAATCGCAGATCGCGCAGCAGGTTCAAGCAAGCGTGCCTGGCGAATCGACTGCTGCGCCCGTGACACGAGTCGTCGTTGAGTCAACGGTCGTTTCGACGGAGCCGCAACAGGCAATTCACTCTGCGCCGCCACACGCCGCGCAGTCGCAGATCGAGCCGCAGGTTCAAGCACGCGTGCCTGGCGAATCGACTTCCGCGCCCGTGACACGAGTTGCCGCTGAGCCGTTGGCCGTGCAGACGGAGCCGCAACAGGCAACTCACTCTGCGCCGCAACACGCCGCGCAATCCCAGATCGAGCCGCAGGCACAGACAAGTGTGTCAGGCGACTCTACAGCCGCGCTCGTGACACGAGTTGCCGTTGAACCGGTGGCCGCGCCGACGCAGCCGCAACAGGCAACTCAATCTGCGCCGCAACAAACCGCGCAATCGCAGATCGCGCAGCAGGACCAGGCAAACGTGTCTGGCGAATCGACAGCCGTGTCCGTGACACGAGTAGCCGTCGAGCCATCGGTCGTTTCGACTGATCCGCAGCAGGCAACCCACTCTGCGCCGCAACAAGCCGCGCAATCGAAGATCGTGCAGCATGTTCAGGCTGGTGCATCTGGCGAGTCGACTTCCACGCCCGTGACACGAGTTGGCGTTGAGCCGATGGCCGTGCCGACGGAGCCGCAGCAGGCAACTCACTCTGCGCCACAACAAGCCGCGCAATCGCAGATCGTGCCGCAGGCACAGACAAGTGTGTCAGGCGACTCTACAGCCGCGCTCGTGACACGAGTTGCCGTTGAACCGGTGGCCGCGCCGACGCAGCCGCAGCAGGCAACTCAGTCTGCGCCGCAACAAGCCGCGCAATCGAAGATCGTGCAGCATGTTCAGGCTGGTGCATCTGGCGAGTCGACTTCCACGCCCGTGACACGAGTTGGCGTTGAGCCGATGGCCGTGCCGACGGAGCCGCAGCAGGCAACTCACTCTGCGCCACAACAAGCCGCGCAATCGCAGATCGTGCCGCAGGCACAGACAAGTGTGTCAGGCGACTCTACAGCCGCGCTCGTGACACGAGTTGCCGTTGAACCGGTGGCCGCGCCGACGCAGCCGCAGCAGGCAACTCAGTCTGCGCCGCAACAAGCCGCGCAATCGCAGATCGTGCCGCAGGCACAGACAAGTGTGTCAGGCGACTCTACAGCCGCGCTCGTGACACGAGTTGCCGCTGAGCCTTTGGCCGTGCCGACGGAGCCGCAGCAGGCAACTCACTCTGCGCCGCAACAATCCACGCAATCCCAGATTGCGCCGCAGGCACAGGCCAGTGTATCTGCGGAATCGACAGCCGCGCCCGTGACACGAGTTGCCGCTGATCCAACAACCGTGCCGACGGAGCCGCAACACGCAACTCAATCTGCGCCGCAACAAGCCGCGCAATCGCAGATTGCGCCGCAGGCACAGGCCAGTGTATCTGCGGAATCGACAGCCGCGCCCGTGACACGAGTTGCCGCTGATCCAACAACCGTGCCGACGGAGCCGCAACACGCAACTCAATCTGCGCCGCAACAAGCCGCGCAATCGCAGATCGCGCAGCAGGTTCAGGCAGGTGCATCTGGCGATTCGACTTCCACGCCCGTGACACGAGTTGCCGCTGAGCCGTTGGTCGTGCCGACGGAGCCGCAACAGGCAATTCACTCTGCGCCGCAACACGCCACGCAATCGCAGATTGAGCCGCAGGCACAGGCAAGCGTGCCTGGCGAATCGACTTCCACGCCTGTGACACGAGTTGCCGCTGATCCAACGACCGTGCCGACTGAACTGCAGCCGCAGACTGTGACACCGCCACAGACACAGGCCATTGCTGATATGGAGTCAGCTCCTACGCCCGTGACACGGATCGTCGCGGAGCCAACGACCCTGCCGATTGAGCCGCAATCTCAGAGCGCGACGCCGTCTGAGCCTCAGCAAATGACACAGGCGCAAGACAGTCCCTCTGACGATTCTACTTCCGTGAAAGCGACAGGGAATCCCGATGAGTTCCAGTCATCCGTGGGGACACAGACCGCTACCTCATCGCTAATCCACGATGAGCTTAGGCCTGACGCTGTGCGCTGGGCGAATCAAACCGGCAATCGCTCCACTGCACATACGGAGTGGACCGTGCCCGAGCTGGATATAGCACGCAGTGCCGAGGAAGTAGAAGGGGCAGAAAGCGCCACAAGGCCTGCAACAATGTCGGAAGAGCTTTCCCTTCAGAAGTCCGCAACTTCCCTAGTTGCAGCTCCTGAACCGACACCAACTCAGTCCGCACAAATTAGCCAGCGTCCCATCAGCGCTTTGTTGCAGGACATGGATGTGCTGATTGCGGTCAGCCGCGAGGGAATGATGCGCAGCGCTGAGATGGCGGGAGTTGTGAACTCGCTTCAGACGACGAGCTTTGGAAACCGCTTGGACAGTGGAGACGGCGGAGTTAAAGCGAATTCCCGTGATACATCTGTGACACAGAACGAGCGTGACAGTGTACTCAGCCAGGGAGAAGGCAGCCGTTTGCGCCGCGAAATGGATCGCGTTTTTGGCGCAACAGACGCCGAGAGACAGCAACAGGAAGACAATTCGCAGAAACAGGCGCGGGATTTGCCAAGCGTGAAACGGCAGGCTGCGGAGATGCCGGTTGCAGACGTGACAAAAGTGGTCTGGAATGCTTCCACAAGCGGACTTCAGCGTGTGCGCTTTGACAGCAGCGACGGGCAAGGTACTGCGCAGACAATGGACAGCCGCTCACTGTCCACGGAAGAAAGCGCGGAACAGCGTCGACAGGTGATAGCCAACATGGAGCGCCTATCGGCGCGCATGCGGCTGATGCAGTACAGCGGTCGTCGCGAAGCCCTGATGGAGTTGAATCCCGCCCAGCTAGGCAGAATTCGGCTGCAGTTGAGTGAACAGCAGGGCGAAGTAAGTCTGCGTGTGATTGCTGAGAGTCACGCGGGACGTGACACAGTGCGCGAGGGGTTGAACGAACTGCGCGAGCAGTTGCAGCGATCCGGCATTCGGCTGGATCAGGTGGAGCTGGCGGTGCAGGATGAGAGTGCCAGGCGGCAGCAGACCGGATCGCAATCCGGTCAGGAGCAGGGTCAGAGTCGGCCTGAAGAGGTCGGCGTGAAACAGGGCGATGCGGATTTCGCATCGGAAATGGCCGCCTTTGGTGAGGAGACATTGAGATGAGTGACATCACCGCGATCAGTAGTAACACCTACACCTACGACGCCTCGTCCGTCGTCAGTGACAACTCCGTGATGAGCAAGGACGACTTCCTGCAATTGCTTGTCGTGCAGCTGCAGAATCAGGATCCGCTGAATCCACTTGAGTCACAAGAGTTCGCCGCGCAGCTCGCCCAATTCTCCTCCCTTGAGCAGATGGAAAACCTGAACGATCAGATGGAAACCCAGATCGAGATGACCACGGTTCTAGCTAGCTCCGTTCAGAGCGAGATGGCCACAGGTTTGATCGGTAAGGAAGTGGTTGCCGTGCACGATGGCATTTTGCTGCGTGATGGCGAAGCCACCCTTTCCTATGAAGCGTTGGTGGAGCCATCTGAGGTAACGGTGAAGGTGCTGGATTCGCTGGGTGCGCAGCTTGCGAGCTTCACAACGGAGCCCAATGGAGATGGCACGGTCTCTTGGGATGGCAAGGATAGCGCGGGTACGCAGCTTCCCGATGGCACCTACACCATCGAGATCTCCGCTGAGGATTCAGCCGGTGAGGAAGTAGAGATTCGTGCCATGTTGCGCGGCGAAGTAACCGCAGTGCATTTCAGTGAGGGTCTGGCATTGTTGATCATCGACGACCAGGAGGTTGAGATGGCCTCCGTGGCTGAAATCATAGAACCGGATGAGACGGGCGACGAAACGGCCAATGGCTCCAGTGCTGTTGGCGATCTTTTCTGATCCTGACTCCGGCTGTATCACGGGGTAAGGGCCGTGATACACGAACTTGACAAATCAATTAACGCAGATTGGATGGATTGAAAGGAGAGCATCATGTTGCGTTCTCTCTTCACAGGAATTTCTGGCTTGATGGCCCACCAGCAGAAGCTGGATGTGGTCGGTAACAACATTGCCAACGCAAACACCGTTGGCTTCAAGCGCAGCCGCGTAAACTTTACCGACACCTTCTCGCAGACGCTGCGCAACAGCTTCAAGCCGGCCGGTGGAGCCTCCACCCTGGTGCCGATCCAGATCGGCCTGGGTACGAAGGTCTCTTCCATCGACCGCATTTTCGAGCAGGGCAACCTGGAGTTGACGGGTACAAACACGGACCTGGCGATTCAGGGCGACGCCTTTTTCATCACCGCCGCCGGCAACGAGCGCCTCTACACGCGCAACGGTGCTTTCCAGGTGGATGAAAGCGGCAACCTTATTTCTTCCAATGGCTACCGCGTGATGGGCCTGATGGCCGATCAGGATGGCGCGCTGCCCAACATCAGCGAGATCGGTGCTATCTCCCTCCCGCTGGGCCAGAAGATTGCGCCGGAAGCCACCACCGAAGTGAAGTTCAAGTGCAATCTGAACGCCACCGAGAGCACTTCGGAAGCTTCGCTGGTCGACATCAACAACACCGCCGGTGTGACGGGTGTCAGTGGCACGGCCTACAACGGCCTGGGTGGAGTGTACGACGTGACTGTCACCGGTGAGGCCGCCACGCAGTCGACCTTCACCGGAACCAATGCCATGGGCATGGAACTGCTGGTGACCACGACCTTCGAGGAGCTGGGCATTACCGATTTCGGTGACCTGACCCTGACCATCGACGGACAGCGCGACGTGACCATCGACGGCTTGACGGCCGACACGACCATCGGCGATTTCATCAGCACCATCCAGAACTCCTCGACCGGCGTCGAGGCCCGTCTGGTGGACGGTGAGCTGGTGATCAATCGTACCTACTTCGGTAACGGCAGCGACCTGAACGTGGAACTCACTGAGGACGCCACCACCAGCAACATCCTGTCACAGGTCTTCGGCACCTCAGATGTGGTGGCCGACGACGGTGTGGACGAGACCCTGGTGGCCACCAGCATCTTCACCACCTCGAGCGGCGTCGAGATGGATCCCGTCGTGCTGGAGTTGGGTGACATGGATCCCCTGACCGGTCAGATCACCAACATCACCAATCTGGGCGATGGCGGCCTGACGGTCTACGCACCGGAGGGACTGCAGGCGGGTACTTTCCAGGTTGCCACCACGGATACCAACCACGACACCTCCATCACCATCTACGACAGTCTGGGTTCGGCCCACACGCTGACCATGACCTTCACCCGCAGCGAAGAAGCCAACACCTGGACCTGGGAAGTGGACATTCCCTTCCCTGCCCGCAGCTTCAGCGGCAATTCGGGTACGGTGGTCTTCAACAACGATGGATCGCTGGGTAGCTGGAAGTTCGATTCGGGCGGCGGCAGCCTGACCTTCGATTCGGGCACGGGCTCGATGATGGACATCGCCTTTGATGTGGGCGAGCCGGGTACCTTCAACGGCATCACCCAGACCGAGTCTTCCACCACCACCCTGGCCATCGACCAGGACGGCAGCCCGATGGGCGTGCTGGAATCCCTCGACTTCCTCGACGATGGATCCATTCAGGGCGTCTATTCCAACGGCAAGCTCAAGACGCTGGCTCAAATTCTGTTGGCGCAGTTCACCAACCCGCAGGGTCTGGACGCCGTCGGCACTTCGAGCTACCAGGCCAACGGTAGCGCCGGCTCGCCGGTGATCGGTCTGCCGGGTAACACCTTCGGCTCGACGGTGCAGTCCGGTTATCTGGAAATGTCCAACACCGACCTCTCCGAGGAGTTCACCAACATGATCATTGCCCAGCGCGGCTTCCAGGCCTCGGGTAAGGTGATCACCACCTCCGACGAGATGTTGAGCGACGTCATCAACCTGAAGCGATAAGTCTTCGGTGAACGCAAATTGATGCTGTCCGGGCGACGGCTCGCGGCCTGAATCCGCGGGTCGTTGCCCTTTTTTCGGCCTGGAGCGGCCTTTTCTGCTTCCATACTATCAAGGAAGCGTAGCGCTTGCCGATAAAGTGAGGGTCCCGAAAACCGTCAATCTACCTGGCCGCAGCGCGCGGTCGCTTAGGACACTATGGATCTGGCAACCGTCATCGGCATGGTACTCGGCTACGGCTTCGTGATCTTTGCCATCGCGTCCAAGCCGGGAGCCGTATTCTTCATCGATATTGGCTCCTTCATGATTGTGGTGGGCGGAACCTTAGGCGCTCTCTTCATGTCCTTTCCCCTCAGCCAGGTACTTGGCATTCACGGCTCGCTGATGAAGGCCATCCTGTACAAAGACCCCACGATGCAGGAAACCATCGAGACCCTCGTAGCCATCGCGGAGAAGGCGCGGCGCGAGGGTATTCTGGCTATTGAGCAGGGTCTGGAAGCCGTCGATGACGAGTTTATGAAAGGCGGTTTGCGCCTGGCCGTGGACGGCACCGAGCCCGACACCATTCAGCAGATCATGGATATCGAGCTGTCCAGCCTGATGGATCGCCATGCGGACGGAGGCAGTTTCTGGATGCAGATGGCCACCTATGCACCGGCCTTCGGCATGATCGGTACACTGATCGGTTTGATCCAGATGCTTCAGGCCCTGGACGATCCATCCAAGATTGGTGGCGGTATGGCCGTCGCCCTGCTTACCACCTTCTATGGCGCCTTTATCGCCAACCTGCTGGCTTTGCCCCTCAACGCCAAACTGGCGATGCGTTCCAAACAAGAGATTGCCCGCAAGACGCTGATCGTCGAGGGCATTCTGGCCATTCAGAACGGTGACAATCCGCGTCTGGTGGCGGAGAAGCTGCATACCTTCCTGCCGCCCGCACAGCGCAATAGCGGCGAAGCAGGATAATGGGGAAGAAAAAAGAACCGCCAAAAATGGAAGCGCCGACCGCGCCAGGCTGGATGGCCACCTACGGTGACCTGATGAGCCTGCTGCTGGTCTTTTTCATTTTGCTGGTGAGTTTTTCCACCATGGAGATCGTCAAGTTCCGCAAGGCGATGGGTTCCATGAAGGGCGGCACCGGATTCATGGAGCCGGACGCGGGTTCCTCGGCGATCGAGACGGATCCCATTGAGAGCGAGGCTTTCGAAGAGGCGCTGGAACAGCTGATTGAGCAGCTCGAGCAGTCGGAAATGGCCGACAAGCTTAATGTCTACTGGGACACCGAGGGCGTGCGCATCGTGATGCAGGACGCCATCCTATTCAACCCCGGTCGCAGTGAAATCAAAGCGCAGTTCTACCCGATTCTTGACGGCGTCATCGGCATGATCAGCTCGATGCAGGTTGCCGAAGTGCGGGTGGAAGGCTACACCGACGACGTGCCCATCAGCACTATCCGCTTTCCCAGCAACTGGGAACTCTCCGTTGCGCGCGCCACAAGCGTGCTGCGCTACATCGAAGCCACCAATGTGCTTGAGCCCCGCAAGTTGGCCGCCGTCGGTTTTGGCGAATATCGTCCCGATGTGCCCAACGACAGCGTAGAGAACCGTGGCCGCAACCGGCGCGTGGAAATCTACATTCTCAAGCAGAAGTAACCCCCCAGCACATCTTTTAATCGCTATCGGTGTGTCGAGCACTTCGTGCGCGACACCTCGACGAAGCCATGCTTCAGGACCTGGCTCAACACGTCACTCTACGAAGCGGCATGGCTTCGTCCATAGGCATTCGTGAAGCCCATGTTACGATCCCTCATACACTTTATCGGTATCGCTATCGGTATCGGTATCGGTATCGTTCTTAGTCTTAGTCTTTGTCTTCTTCCCTTCCACTCTCTCCGACAATCGGTTGTATCACCGTCCGATCAGAGAGGCTGGCGAAGCATTCGTTGGTGCTGGTAGTGACAGAAGGACGAAGGGAGAAGAGAAGACTCGATCCGACTCCAAAGGAGTCGGCACCGATACCGATTAAGAGCGCGTGCTGCTCATGGTTGCTTGGCTGTAGGCAAGCGATGCCCAGCTCACCCTGCAGACCTTGCCCCCCGAGCTTCTTTCTCAGCTTCGCGCGAACCGGCCCGTTGATTGCGCCTGATTCTGCAAACCCGCTGTTGAAGCCATCTGCCGCTAGACTGAAGTGCCGAAGTTCAGGATTTCGCAAGTCGGCACGCGCTTTGCCATGAACAGTGGGCATTGCTCTGCGAAGAAACGCTTCGCGAGCCAGGGCGGGAGTCCGGCAGGGTTCCCGGGAGCGAGAGCGCGAGGACAGGCGTGGCATGAACAAGATCCTCTCCCAGAATGAGATCAACAGTCTGCTGGCCAGCTACAAAGGCACCAGCGCCAAAGAAATCGTCCCGGAGGACCTGAAAGAGGTCACTCCCTACGATTTCAAACATCCCGAGCGCATCAGCAAGGATATGATGCGCAGCCTGCGCACGATCCACGAGGGGCTGGCGCGCGCGATGGGCACGCACCTTTCCAGCACCATGCGCATTATGGCCGAAATCAACCTGCTCTCCATGGACCAGGTGACCTACGCCGAATACACCATGAGTCTGCCGGAACTGAGCTGCATGTACGTACTGGGCAGCCAGCGCGTCGAGGGCGCCATCATCGTCGAGCTCTCACCGCAGTTCGTGCTCTACATGGTCGACCGTCTGCTGGGTGGTCATGGCGAGAAGCTCAGCGACCCGCGCGAAATCACCATCATCGAGCAGAACGTCATCGAGCGCACCGTCAACACGCTCATTGACACCCTCAATGAGGCCTGGTCGATCATGTTTCCCATGGACTTCCGCATCGAATCCTACGAAAGTAATCCGCAGTTCGTGCAGATCGCGCCCGCCAGCGAAACGGTGGCCGTGGTCTTCTTCGAGATCCGCGTGCGCAATTTCACCTTCCCGATGAACGTGTGCATGCCCTATTTCGTCCTCGAGCCCGCCGTGCCCAATCTGGTGATGGGCCGCCGCATGAACCTCAAAGGCCGCCGCATGGACGACGAGGCGCGGCAGCCGGTGGCGCACCGCATTCTCTGCGGCGAACTGGATCTGCGCGCAGTGCTGGGCGAGGCGCACGTCAGTCTGGCGGAGTTCTTCCATCTGAAGAAGGGCGACGTGCTGACTCTCGACGTACGCGAGCAGGATGAGCTGCCGATGTACGTCGGCAACAAAGTGAAATTCCTCGGGCGCCCCGGAAAGCTGGGCCTGCGCCGTGGTTTTCGTATCACACAGGAAGTGGATCGTCTGCACGATCCGATCTGGAATGAGTTTCACGCTGGCTAGCCAGGCGGCTGGCACAGGCCTGATATAGGCAGGAGCAAGGCAGGATTATGGCAGAGAGCATTCCCAATCTGGAAGCCTATCAGACGCTGGAGACGGGCTTCGCCGAGCGCGCGGGTGAGATCTTCCGCACGGTGATCAACCTGGAGACCAAGGTCAATCTGCTCGAGCTGGTCAAGGTGGACGCGGATTACCTGAACGGTCTGGGCGAGGACGAGCTGG
Organism: Candidatus Delongbacteria bacterium; assembly: GCA_963663545.1. Classification (GTDB taxonomy): domain Bacteria; phylum CAIWAD01; class CAIWAD01; order CAIWAD01; family CAIWAD01. The sequence goes on along the minus strand of OY760505.1, from coordinate 284,072 downwards.
TCCAGGTGGAATCCACCTTTGTGAAGGGGCTTTCGGGCAGCATTCTTTTCCTGCTCAGCAAGATCCTCACCGCCAAGGTCGTCGACTTCATGATCATGGGCGACGGCGAAGTGGAGTTCATGCCCGACGAGCATCTGGACGGCATCGTCGAAGCCATCAATCAGCTCATGGGCGCGGAGATGACCGACATGTCGCTGCGCCTGGGGCTGAGTCTGCGTAACGAGGTGCAGGCCGCGCGGCTGATGACCATGGCCGAATTGGCTGCCGAATACGCCGACTGGGTGCTGGTGCGCTTTGAAGTCATCATCGAAGGCCAGGCGCCTGCCACACTGCTCAAGGCCTACAGCCCCGAAGCCTTTGAATCCTTGGGCAAGGTGCTGCTGCATGGAGCTGACGGAGCAAGTGCGTCTGAACCGCAGGAGGACGCACCGCGCGAGATCGAGATCCCCATGCCCGACACTATTCCCGACGAGGAGCCCCAGCGGGAGGTCAAGCGCGCCGAGTTCACCGATTTCGGCTCTGCGCCTCAGCCTGCGAGCAATGCCTTTGATGGGACCATGACCCACAGTCTGGGCAAGGTGCTGGATCTGGATCTGCCGGTGACCATCGAGCTGGGCCGCACGCGCATGCTGATCAAAGATATCGTCGAGCTGAACCCGGGCTCCATCGTCGAGCTGAACAAGTTGGTGGGCGAGCCGGTGGATCTCTTTGTCAACGGCAAGAAGTTCGCGCTGGGCGAGGTCGTGGTCATCGACGAGAATTTCGGCGTGCGTATCACGGATCTGGTCAAGATGGAAGAGCGCATGCGACAGGCTACGCAGTAAATGATACCCGCCGCCGACAGCTTGGGACAAGCTTCCCCCGTGACACAATTCGCCGACAGTCTGGGCGCCTTCCGGCATCTGTCAGGCGCCAGCGAAAGCCTGTGGATGCTGGGAATCAAGGCCGCGCTGGTCTTTCTGCTCTTCTTCGTCTTCTACTGGGTGCTACGCCTGGGGCGCGATTATCTGCACACGCGCGTCAAACCGGGATCACCGCGACGACCGCTGGAAAGCCTGCAGGCACTGGGGCTTGGACCGCGTCGGCAACTGCTGCTGGTACGCGCCGCCGATCGTGTGCTTCTGCTGGGAATCAGCGACGGCGGCATTCGCTCGCTGCAAACCTGGAAGGGCGAGGAGGCGGAAGCCGTGATACGCGACTGCCGCGGAGGCGGCCCCTTCAGCGGTTTTCTGAGCCAGGCTGAATCGGCCGGGGGCGGCGCAAAATGAAAGGCCTGCTGAAACTCCTGCCGCTCTTTCTGCTGGCGCTGCCCGCTATTGCCCAAGCGCCTGCGGCCGCTCCGGGCGGTCTGAGCATCAGTTTTGGTGCGGGAGGACAAGGCGCTTCGCCGGATTTTGTCGTCGCGCTGGAAATCCTGCTGCTGATGACGCTGCTGGCCTTGGCGCCCGCCTTGCTCATCATGACCACCAGCTTCACGCGCATCATCGTTGTCTTGCATTTCATTCGCCAGGCGCTGGGAACGCAGCAATTGCCGCCCAACCAGCTGCTGGTGGGCCTCGCGCTCTTTCTGACTTTCTTTGTGATGCGACCAGCCTTCGATCAGATGAATCAGGAGGCGCTGCAGCCCTATCTGAACGGGGACATCACGCAAAAAGAGGCCTTTGTCATTGGCCAGCAGCCTTTCAAGGATTTTATGCTGCGGCAGACGCGGCAGGAGGACCTGGCGCTCTTCGTGCGACTGGCGCACATCGACCGTCCCAGCACGCCTGAAGAGCTGCCCATTACCGTTGTGATACCGGGCTTCGTCATCAGCGAACTACGCATTGGTTTTCAAATCGGCTTCATGATCTACCTGCCCTTCCTGGTCATCGACATGGTGGTCGCCAGTGTGCTGATGAGCATGGGTATGATGATGCTGCCGCCGGTGATGATCAGTCTGCCCTTCAAAGTGCTGCTCTTTGTGCTGGTGGACGGCTGGAATCTGCTGATACGTTCGGTTGTGGAAGGCTTCCGATTCTAAAGAAGGACCTGTCTTGTGTCACAGGAACTCGTCGTACACCTGATCAAGGAAACCTTGTGGATTTCCTTCCTGATTGCCGGACCGATTCTGATTGTCGGTCTGGTGGTGGGTCTGGTCATCGGCATCCTGCAGAGCGTGACACAGGTACACGAGATGACGCTGACCTTCATCCCCAAGATCGTCGCCGTTGCACTTACGCTTCTGTTTCTGATGCCCTGGATGATGCAATCCCTGCTGGCGTACACCACCAACCTATTTTCGCTGATCACGGGACTTAGCTGATGCCCTTCTTCGAGTTTCCCCTGGCGCTGGTCGAGCTTTTTTTGCTGGTCCTGATGCGCATTCTGGGGCTGCTGATTGCGGCACCTTTCTTTGGCTCGCGCGCCACCAATACAAGATGGAAGATCTCCTTCGGTATCATTCTGACCCTGATTGTGATACCGCTACTGCCGGTGGATCACCTGCCGCCGGGGCCGCATTCTATTTATTCCTGGCTGGGCATGGCCTTTCACGAAGTCTTTCTGGGAGTGTTCCTGGGCGCTGTGATACAGGCCCTCTTCTGGGCGGCCCAGTTTGCGGGACAGCTCGTCGGGGTGCAGATGGGCTTCGGCGTAGTTGCGGTGCTGGATCCCGAGTCGGGCTCGCAGGAGAGTCTGATCAGCCAACTCTTGCGCTGGGGGCTACTACTAATCTTCCTGGTTCTGGACGGGCATCACATGATCCTGAGTGCGCTCTTCGAGAGCTTTCAGCGTCTGCCCATAGGCGGTGTGGAGCTGAGCGGGCTTCTGCGCGACGACGCCATTCGCATCTCGGGCGAGGTGCTCATTCTTGGGCTGCGCATGGGGGCACCGGTGCTGGCGGCTCTGTTGCTGGCCGAAGTCGGGCTGGGGGTGGTGGCGCGCGTCGTGCCGCAGATGAACATCTTTATCGTCGGCTTTCCACTGAAAATCGGCGTGGGCATTGTGATGCTCGGCCTGCTGATGGCGCCCTTCGCTATCTTCGTCGGCGACCAGATTCCCTATTGGGCTGGCCAGATCGACACCCTACTCACGCGCTTCCTCTGAAGCCTTGCCGCGATTGTTACCTTGCAGGAGTCATTCTCGAGGTAGCCGCGTGCGTATCACCCTTTTCAGCCTGCTTTTCGCGCTGCTTTGCCTGCTGCCACAGCCGGTGAACGCGCTAGGTTCTGTTCCAGTATCGACATCCCCGCAGAGGCTGGTCAGCCTGGCACCAAGTATCACCGAGTGCCTTTTCGCCTGCGGAGCAGGGGATCGTGTGGTGGGCGTGACACGCTACTGCAATTGGCCCACGGAAACACAGGAGCTGCCACGTGTGGGCGGCTACCTGGATCTGAGCATCGAATCCGTTGTACGACTGCAACCCGATCTGGTGTTACTGCTGCGCGAGGGCGCCGATGCCGCCCAGAGTCTGCGGGCGATGGGCATTCGCTGTCTGCTGCTGCAACACGACACACTGGCCGGTTTGTTGTCCTCCCTCGATAGCCTGCAACTCTACTTGGGCGGGGAAACCCGCGCCGACTCACTGAAACAGGCGTTGCAGACACAGCTGGATCACGTACAGCAGCTCTGTGCACCTTTCCCTGTGATACGCACGGCACTTTGCGTTGGTCGAGACCCGGCTCCCGGACTACCCCGCGACCTCTACATGACCGGTGGCGGTAGTTATTTGAGCGAGCTACTTACACTGGCGGGTGGCGAGAACGTTTATGCTGGCAGTCTTCCTGCCGTGCCACAGGTTGATCGCGAGAGTTTGTATCACCTGCAACCGGAGGTGATATTCGAGCTGGTTCCAGAGAACGGTGCACGCTCAGAGGAGAGCCTGCGCGAGGATTGGCTGCTGTTGCAGGGCATTGTTGCCGTGACACAGGGGCACGTCTTTGTGCTCAGCGATCCTGTCTTGACGATTCCGGGCCCGCGGCTGGGGCAAGCTCTGTGTGAACTGGCACTTTGTCTGCATCCTGAATTGAAGCGGGAGACGCTGTGTCCTTGAGCGAGCTGCAATTCGAGCATCTAAGTGTGCAGCGCGGTGGGCGTTTCCTGCTGAAGGATCTCAGCCTGAAGTTGCCTGCGGGTTCGCGCTGTCTGCTGGCAGGGCCCAACGGAGCAGGAAAAAGCACGCTGCTGCGTTGCCTGCTGGGACTGCTTCCGTATCACGGCGGGATTCAGTTCGCGGGGCGTGCGTTGCCACGGATCACGGCTCGTGAACGCGCAGGGCTCATGGCCTGGGTTCCTCAAGCTGATCGTCAGGGCAGCGACTTCCTTGTAGAAGATTTCGTTGCCCTGGCACGCTACGCTCGCGAGCCGCGTTTCAGCTCGCCGGCCACCGATCACCCGGCGGTGTGTCACGCCCTTGAACTGACGTCATGTGTGGAGTGGCGCAAGCGTCGGATGTCCACATTATCCGGTGGCGAGAAGCAGCGCGTGATGCTGGCCGCAGCACTGGCGCAGGAAGCCGAGTGGCTGCTCCTGGACGAGCCGACCGCGTTTCTCGACCCTGGTCAGTGTGTCGAGTTTGCCGAGGTCTTGCGACGCATCCATGCCGAGCGTGCCTGCTCTTATCTGCTGGTGAGTCACGATTTGCGTGCGATGAGCGCGCTTTGTGATACAGCCATCGCACTGAAGCAGGGTGAGAGGGTATACTTCGGCCAAGTGCAGGGGCTGCTGCAGCCACAGATGCTGCAAGAGCTCTACGGGCGTCTGCCGGAGGGCTTCAGAGAAGGAGGTCCGGCGTGAGTCAGCGACTGCCTCTGGTTCTGCTCTACGTGCTGTTGCCCTTTCTTCTGCTGCTGGCGGTGAGTGCCGGTGTGCCCTGGATTTCCCCCGCATTCTGGCAGAGCACGGGCTATGAGCAGATGATCCTCTTGCACCTGCGTTTGCCGCGCGTGTTGTTGGCCTTTCTGGCTGGAGGCGGCCTGGCGGTCGCGGGCATGGTCTACCAGGCGCTGTTTCGCAACCCGCTCGCCACACCCTACACACTGGGACTGGCTTCCGGTGCGTCGCTGGGCGCAGCGATGGTGACGCTTTTCGGCCTGGGAGTCGGCCTGGCAGGAGGCTTGAGTGTTGCGGGCGCAATGGGGGGAGCGCTTGCCACCATGGGCCTGGTGCTGCTGGTGGGACGCGCTGCCGGTGGACTGACGCAGCACAGTCTGCTTCTAGCGGGTGTGGCGCTCAATTTCATTTGCGGCAGCCTGGTCATGCTGGCCCAATATCTGGCGGATTACACCCAGACCTTTCGTCTGCTGCGCTGGCTGATGGGGAGTATCACGGCTCCGGGTACGGTGCAGCTGATCTTCACGGCCTTGCTGGTGCTTGGCGGATCCGTTGTGCTACTACTGCATCACCGAGAGCTGGATTTGTTGTGCACGGGCGAGGAGCTGGCCGCCAGTCGTGGCGTGAATCTGCGCCGTGTGAGACGCGTTGTGCTGGGAACCAGTGCGCTGATTGTGGGCGCGGTGGTGGCCGTCTGCGGTCCCATCGCCTTTGTGGGCATGATGGTGCCGCATATTCTGCGTCTTCTGCTGGGGCCGACGCACGCGCGCCTTGGTGCTTGGGTGTTTCCTGCCGGTGGCCTGTTTCTGGTGGCCTGTGATACACTGGCCCGTAGTCTGCTGGCTCCTGCGGAAATGCCGGTGGGTATTCTAACGGCGCTGTTGGGTGGCCCTTTCTTTCTCTTTCTGCTGATTCGTGGGCGGGTGTGATACATAAGTGACGCTTGCAGGCAAGGGAGCTTGTTGTGCTGGTACTGATGAATGGCGAAGGACGCGTGGGCATGGATGCCGCTGTACTGGCCCTGGAGGCTGGCAAGAGCGCCTTGGACGTTGTTGAGGCGGGCATTCATCCCGTGGAGGCCGATCCTGCTGTGCGTACCGTCGGTTATGGCGGTTACCCCAATCTGGCAGGAGTGGTGGAGTGCGATGCGGCCATCATGGATGGCGTAACACGCTGCTGCGGCAGTGTGGGAGCGCTTTCCGGCTACCTGCATGCGGTCAGTGTAGCACGCCGTGTCATGGAGAAATTGCCTCACGTGATGCTGGTGGGTGAAGGTGCTGCACGATTTGCCCGTGAAGTGGGTGCTGCCGAAGCGGAGATGCTTAGCGACGAAAGCGAAGTCTGGCATCGACAGCGTCAGAGCGCACGACTGAGCAATGCGCTTTCTGGTCGTGAGCCGCTAGCGCCCTATTGCTGGCCGCGCGAGAGCCTGCACATGGCCAAGGGCACCACGGTTCTGCTCTGCATTAACAAGCAAGGCCAGCTGGCAGGAGGCACCAGCACCAGCGGTTGGGCGCACAAGTATCCTGGCCGTCTGGGGGATTCGCCGGTCATTGGCGCGGGCCTCTACGTCGATCAGCGCTACGGAGCCTGTGCCTGCACCCACACCGGCGAGATGACGATTCGAGCGGGCACGGCGCGCGCAGTGGTGGCCGCCATGCGTTTCGGCCTGAGTGTGGAGGAGGCCTGTCACGAAGCGATGGCCGATATGGCCCGGCTGCGCGAGGGCTTTCTGGGATCAGTCGTGATACACGCCCTCAGCCCGCAGGGCGAAACCTGCGTGCTCAGCACCCACGATTTTGGCCCGGAAACCAGCTGGTGTCATTGGCGCAAAGGCATGCAGCGCTGGTACGAAACTCCTCCCGAGATCTGTCCGCTTGAGACGAGCGCAGAATGGAAAGGCGATGTCGCCGGCAGCCTGAGAAAACACAGCGCGGAGTAGCTCCCATCGATATCGGTATCGGTATCGGTATCGGTATCGGAGAGCCGTGCTGCACCTCAGACGCTGCGCGTCCGCGTGCAGCAGAGGAACAGGGAAGCTGGCACAAACCCAGACACGGTTCACATACTTCGATGGATCTGTTCTCCGCGTAGCGGAGAACGGCAGCTGCTTTTGTGGCGAAGACGCCCTCGGGTGTCTTCGGCGAGTTGTCAGCGAAGCATGTTCCCTGATGAGTTTGTTCTCCGCGTAGCGGAGAACGGCAGCTGCTTTTGTGGCGAAGACGCCCTCGGGTGTCTTCGGCGAGTTGTCAGCGAAGCTGACAAACAGCGAGCGACGGGGCTCGAACCCGCGACGACCAGCTTGGGAAGCTGGCACTCTACCAACTGAGTTACGCTCGCAAGTGGGTCACAATGTACAGGCTATTGCAGTTGCCTGCAAGAGATGGTTGCAGAAAGCTGAGTGAAATCGCTTGCTGACCAGCTGTGCTGCACCTCAGACGCTACGCGTCCGCGTGCAGCAGAGGAACTGGGAAGCTGGCACTCTACCAATTGAGCCATGCTCGCGAAGAGGCCGCGATGTACAGGCTATTGCAGTTGCCTGCAAGAGATAGTTGCAGAAAGCCGGGTGAAATCGCTTGCTGACCAGCTGTGCTGCACCTCAGACGCTACGCGTCCGCGTGCAGCAGAGGAACTGGGAAGCTGGCACTCTACCAACTGAGTTACGCTCGCAAGTGGGTCACAATGTACAGGCTATTGCAGTTGCCTGCAAGAGATGGTTGCAGAAAGCTGAGTGAAATCGCTTGCTGACCAGCTGTGCTGCACCTCAGACGCTACGCGTCCGCGTGCAGCAGAGGAACTGGGAAGCTGGCACTCTACCAATTGAGCCATGCTCGCGAAGAGGCCGCGATGTACAGGCTATTGCAGTTGCCTGCAAGAGATGGTTGCAGAAAGCTGAGTGAAATCGCTTGCTGACCAGCTGTGCTGCACCTCAGACGCTACGCGTCCGCGTGCAGCAGAGGAACTGGGAAGCTGGCACTCTACCAATTGAGCCATGCTCGCGAAGAGGCCGCGATGTACAGGCTATTGCAGTTGCCTGCAAGAGATGGTTGCAGAAAGCTGAGTGAAATCGCTTGCTGACCAGCTATGCTGCACCTCAGACGCTACGCGTCCGCGTGCAGCAGAGGAACTGGGAAGCTGGCACTCTACCAATTGAGCCATGCTCGCGAAGAGGCCGCGATGTACAGGCTATTGCAGTTGCCTGCAAGAGATGGTTGCAGAAAGCTGAGTGAAATCGCTTGCTGACCAGCTGTGCTGCAGCTCAATCCCATCACACGCATTGGCGGACGCGTGCTGGTGACGGGACAGGGGTGTTTGCCCGGCAGCATTCCTGGGATGGACTACTTGGAGTTGGGAGCCGGGGAGCCGGTAATGCTCGTGTACGAGACTCCCACCGAGTATGGTCTCCTCACGGAGCTTCTGAGAGGCATCCGCGCGGGTGGGACACACTCACCCTCTGGAACGAATCTGGTGATAGACGAAGAGCTGGTGGCTGCCCAGAATCCCGATTCACTGGTCATCGCTTTAGCTCCCATGGCTGAGGACTATCTGCAAGAGGGCTACGAGGCCTGCGTCTGGCAGACCAGCGACGACAACAATGGCCGCGTTGCCGGAGTGTGGGTCGACGAGCCCTTCGAGTGTCGTATCACGGCTCTCTCGCTGCACTAGTACACGCCGGAGAGCGCCGTCGACTATTTATCGACCGCGCTGGGCCTGACTTCCTCGGGAGTGAAGGAACAGGCCGTGATACCCGGGTCGCTGGTGTTACACGACAACTATCCTAATCCTTTCAATCCAACGACCCTTGTGCGCTGGGCGCAGCCCGCATCGGCCCGCACGCGTCTTGAGGTCTTTAATCTGTGCGGACAGCGTGTACGGCTGCTGCTGGACGAGGAGTGCACTGCCGGCGAGAACCAGTACGCTTTCTCAGCCGCAGATCTTGCCAGCGGTTTATACTTGATCAAAGTGAGCACGCCGCATGAAAGTGCAATCCAGAAGGTGATGCTACTTAAATAAGCTCGCCCTCAACGCGAATCGGTCCACTAGCCAATCAATTAAGCTTCCAGAGCCCCCGCCCAACGGCGGGGTTTTATACAGGAAATCTGTCAGTATGCTTGGAAGTGTTCAAAATCGGGCAAAATTGCGACTCGGCACGAGTAAAGAATGGGCCTAAATAGTGTAATATCCGGTGATTGAAATTCGTGGCACACCCTTTGCCACTGCGGCTGGCGAATTGGCAATGCAACATCAAACATACCTCAGGCGGCCCCTGGGGGAGAAGGAAGGATTTAGAATGAACCGTATGCTCATCGTCACTTGTCTGGCCTGTGCCCTCTCACTAAACGCCAACGCCAACCTCGCTTCTTCAACCTCCGCTGTACAGGCTCCGGCTGGTTACACGCCCGCCCCGACGGCGGCTTGCATTCCTGGACCGCGTGATCTGAGCTGCGACGGCGCCTTCCTGGAAAACCTGCCTCCGCACAGTGATCCAGTCGCGGATCAAAACGGCGCATGCAACTCCATTCCTTACATGGCACAGCCGGCATACGCCCACATCTGTGGCACCTTGTTCACCTACGTTACCAGTAGTGGCAACAACTTCCGCGACCTGGACTGGTACGAGATCACTTTGACCGAAACCACCACGCTGACCGTCTACGCCGAGACGGAAACCGTGATCCCATTCTACGCTACCGTTTATGGCAACAGCGTGGGTACTTTGGACTGTTCAGTTCCGGGCTACGACTTGAGCTCTGAGTACGAGTCAATCGACGGCATCGTTAGCTACGATATCACCCTGAATGCCGGTCAGTACTGGCTGCTGCTGGGTCTCTTCGGCTACGGTACCGATTTCCCCGACGAGATCGCCTACAGCGTCACCCTCGAGGGCCTACCTGCTGCACCTCCAGTAGCCTCCGCCGATCCGGTCGCTGGTAGCTTTGGCCTGAGCCAGAACTATCCGAACCCCTTCAACCCCACTACCGCCATCAGCTTCAGCTTGCCCGAGACCGAGATGACTCAGCTGAAGGTCTACAACCTGAATGGTTCGTTGGTGAGCACGCTGGCGAACGGTTTGATGGAGAGCGGGCAGCACACGGTGTCCTTCGACGCGGCCAACCTGCCCAGCGGTACCTATTTCTACCGCCTGCAGTCGGGTCGGCTGACGGAGACCCGCAAGATGGTGCTGGTGCGTTAGCCCTGACTTTCATTCACCTTTTCTGTGTAGAAGAAACGAGGCCCGCTTGGGCCTCGTTTTCGTATTACAGATTTGGACTGGGTGCAGGAATCACGCCGCACCTACTTTCCAGCTCTTCATTGCACGTCCCATTTGTCGTGTATCACGATCATGCTGTGATACATCCCACTCCTGATTTCACTGTCTGAGGCTGCGCTAGCTTGGAATCACGGTCCGACACCCTTGGAGTCGATCCCGATACCGATACCGGTAGCGATAAGAGTGGGGGGGGGGAGTAAGAACCTGTTGAGCGGCGCTGTCTGGCGATTCCGATCGCGATGTAGAAGGGTGGGATGATTTATCTTCTCCTTCAAAGCGCAAAGGAGGAAGCATGAATCTCAAAGATGTCCTACGCACCGTGCAGGATTTCCCCAAGCCGGGCATTGGCTTCATTGATATCACGCCGCTGTTGGCAAACCCCGAGGCCTTTCGTGAGTGCCTGAAGCAGCTTGACGAGCTTTGCCCACCGGAGAGCTACGACGCCATTCTGGGTATTGAATCACGCGGCTTCTTGTTTGGAGCGGCACTGGCACACGCCCACGGCAAACCCTTTGCCCCGGCACGTAAGCCCGGCAAGCTGCCCTGGAAGACCTATCAGCGCAGTTATCAGCTGGAATACGGTGAGGACAGTCTGCAAGTGCACCAGGACGCATTTGCGCCTGGACAGCGCGTGCTGGTGGTCGACGACCTGCTGGCAACTGGAGGCACCCTTCGTGCGGCCATCGAGCTGGTGCGTGACACAGGTGCCACGCCCGTTGGCGCTTTCTGTCTGGTGGAACTGGACTTCCTTGGCGCCCGGGAGCGTTTGAGCGACCTGGACATTTCCCTGCATACGCTGGTGCACGTCGATGGGGAATAACCCGCGCCCCCTTCCGAAGACACAAGAGGAATATCGGCGATTGCTCTCCGAGGTGGAGCATCACGCGCAGCTGTATTACGTGCAGGACGCGCCGCAGATCGGCGACATCGAATATGACCAACTGCTGCGGCTGCTGCAGGAGGCCGAAGCCGTGCATCCTGAGTGGGCCGATCCGCATTCGCCCACACGGCGCGTTGGTGCGAAAGTCAGCGGCGAGCGTCCGCTCGTGACACACGAACCGCGCATGTATTCACTGGCCAACGCGTATTCGCAGGCTGAGCTGGCGGAATGGGCACAGCGTATGCGTCCCGCAGAAACACAGGAGGCGGACGCGCAAGCCAGTCTTTTCGCTGATGAATCAACAACCAAAGCGCTGGACCTGCTCTGCGAACTCAAACTGGATGGCGCCAGCATCAGTGTGCTCTACGAACACGGGCGGCTAGTGCAGGCGGCCACACGTGGCGATGGCCATCAAGGCGAGGATATCACCGCTGCCGCACGCACGATTCAGGGCTTGACCCTGAGGCTGAATCTGCCCAAAGCGCCCCACAGACTGATCGTGCGTGGCGAAGTGGTGATGTCACACGAGGTCTTTCGTAGCCTGAACGAAGAACGTGTATCACGAGGCGAGGCCGCCTTTGTCAATCCGCGTAACGCAGCAGCGGGCAGTATGAAGCTGCAGGACCCGGCTGAAGTGGCTGCACGCAGGCTACAGGTCTTTCTTTATGAGATCTCTGCCTTCGAGGGTGCTTTGGAGCCGATGCGGCAGAGCGAAGTGCTGGACTGGTTGCGCACCGCGGGCTTTCCCGTTTTCCCCCATGCACGCCTGTGTCACGACTTGCATGAAGTGCGAGAGTATTGTGATACATGGGAGAACGGACGCCGTGAGCTTCTGGTGGATACGGACGGTGTCGTGATCAAACTCAATGATCGCGCCAGACAACAAAATCTGGGCTTCACGGCAAAAGTGCCGCGCTGGGCGATGGCCTTCAAATTTCCTGCCGAAATGCGTGAGACACGACTGAACGCCATCACCTGGCAGGTTGGACGCACGGGCGTTGTAACACCGGTAGCAGAGCTCGAACCTGTTTTCGTTTCGGGTAGCACTGTATCACGCGCTACCTTGCACAATGTGGAGGAGCTTGAGCGCAAGGCGGTCCGTCCGGGAATGCTTGTGCTGGTGGAGAAGGGCGGCGAAGTGATTCCCAAGGTGGCAGGACCCGCCCCCGGGCAGTGTGTAGACGATTTTGCTGCCGTGGTGGTTCCGGTGAACTGTCCCGTGTGTGGCAGCAAGCTCGAGCGCGATGAAGACACCGTCGCTGTGCGTTGCGTCAACGAAGACTGTCCGGCCCGCGCCCAGGCTGCCTTTGAACATTTTGTATCACGCGCTGCTATGGATATCGAGGGCTTCGGTGAACGTGTGCTGGCCGCGCTGCTGGAAAAGAGAAGAGTCCGCAACTCCGCTGATCTCTTCACCCTGAACGCGCAGGAATTAGCCGGTTATGAGCGACTGGGTGAGAAAAGCGCGACCCGTCTACTGCAGTCCCTACAGGCGGCCAGGGAGCGAACCCCCGATCGTCTGCTTTTCGCACTAGGCATTCGCCATGTAGGAGCCACGGTCGCCAGGCAATTGCTGGAGAGCTTTGGCAGCATCGAGGCGCTGAGTCAGGCAGGCGAAGAAGAGATGCAGGCCGTGGACGGCGTCGGCCCACGAGTGGCCGCCAGTCTGCGAACCTGGTTTGAGTCCGAGCGCGGGCAAGGGCAGTTGCAGGCTTTGCGTGATGTGGGCTTTGACTTGAGTCGTGAGATCGCGCGTGCGGCCGCCGACAGCGTTTTTGCAGGCAAGCACGTGGTGCTGACCGGAACCCTGGAGAGCATGGGGCGCAGCGAGGTCAAGCGTCTGCTGGAGTCTTTGGGGGCAACAGTGAGTGGAAGCGTCACTGCGCGCACCGAGCTGGTGATCGCCGGACCCGGTGCAGGAAGCAAGTTGAAAAAGGCGCTTGAGCTTAAAATTCCCGTTATAAATGAAGAAGAGCTGCTGGAAACCTTGAAGAGGCAAGAAAAAGCCTCGCAAAGGCTTGGTTGATAGGGCTCGATTAATAAATTCCGCATTCGCCCGGCTGACTGCCCCTGTTTGGCCCACCGGAAGCGACTTGGCAAAAGAACCAGGAGAACTCCCGCGTTATGGCATCGACTGCAGATTTCCGAAACGGACTGACCATCAAAATCGACAACGACCTTTTTCGCATCATCGAATTCCAGCACGTCAAGCCCGGCAAGGGCGGTGCCTTCGTGCGCACCAAGATCAAGAACGTGCGTACCGGAAAGGTCCTGGACCCCACCTTCCGCTCAGGCGAAAAGATCGAAATCGTCCGCCTGGAGAGTCGCCAGATGCAGTACCTGTACAGGGACGCAACCGGCTACACCTTTATGGACAATGAGACCTACGAGCAGTTGATTCTGCCCGATTACCTGGTGGACGAGGTCATCGATCTGATGAAGGAAACCACCGAAGTGGACGTGCTATTCCATGGCACCGAAGCGCTTGGCATCGAGCTGCCGATTCACGTCGTGCTGCAGATTGTCGAGACCGAGCCCAACGACAAGGGCGACACCGCGCAGGGCGGCAAGAAGCCGGCCAAGCTGGAGACAGGCTGCACGGTGATGGTCCCCTTCTTCATTGGAGAGGGCGAGGTAATCAAGGTGGACACCCGCAAGCGTGAGTACGTCGAGCGCGTCAAGTAAGCTCAACTCGAGCGAGCAGAAAAAGGACAGCCGATGGATTTCAATGAGATTCGCAAACTGGTGCGCCTCGTAGAGGGAGCCAACATTTCTTCCCTCGAGATCGAAGAAGGCGAACTGCAGATCCGCATCCGCAAGGAGAGTCGCGGAGTCGCCGTGCCGCAGGTGGTCGAGAGCGTGTTTGCCGCGCCGGCTTCCCTGAGTGCGGGGCCCGCAGCGCCCGCCCAGCCTGTTGTCGCAGCCGCCGCTCCGGCCGTGGTCGACAGCACACTGGAGGATGTCAAATCACCGATGGTGGGCAATTTCTATCGCAGCCCCAGCCCCGACGCCAAGCCCTTCGTTGAAGTGGGCGACAGCATCAAGGCGGGCCAGACGCTTTGCATCATCGAAGCCATGAAGATCATGAACGAGATCGAGGCTGAGATCTCCGGCACCATCGCTGAGATTTTGGTGGACAATTCCAGCCCGGTCCAGTTCGATCAGATTCTGTTCCGTATCGATCCGCACTAGGAGGTCGTCTTGTTCCGACGCATGCTGATTGCCAACCGCGGAGAGATCGCCCTGCGGGTGGTGCGCGCCTGCCGGGAGCTGGGCATTGAGAGCGTGGCTGTGTATTCCACCGCCGACGCCGACAGCCTGCACGTGCGCTTCGCAGACGAGGCTGTCTGTATCGGACCGCCGCCTTCTGCGCAGAGCTATCTGAACGTGCGCAGCTTGCTGGCTGCCGCCGATACTCACGATTGCGACTCCCTTCATCCGGGTTACGGCTTTCTCGCCGAGAACGCGGCCTTTGCCGAAATGTGCGAAGAGCACGGACTTACCTTTGTGGGACCGACGCCCGAAGCCATCCGTCGCATGGGCGACAAGGCCGAAGCCAAGCGCACCATGCGTGCTGCCGGTGTACCGGTGGTGCCCGGAAGCGAGGGCCTGCTGGAGTCCGCCGAGGAAGCCAGCCGTCTGGCCGAGGACGTGGGCTATCCTGTCATTTTGAAAGCCACCGCCGGTGGAGGCGGACGCGGCATGCGTGTCGCTCGTAGCGCGGCGGATGTCGAGCACGCCTTCAAGACCGCCAGCGCGGAAGCACAGGCAGGCTTCGGCAACGCGGGGCTCTATCTCGAGAAGTATCTCGAGCGGCCGCGCCACGTCGAGCTGCAGATCATCGCCGATCGCCACGGCAACGTGTTACACCTGGGCGAGCGCGACTGCACCGTTCAACGCCGACATCAGAAGCTGGTGGAGGAGTGTCCCAGCCCGGCTGTATCACCTGAATTGCGCGAACGTATGGGTGCGGCCGCAGTCGCCGCCGGTCACGCCGTGGGTTATTCCAGCGCGGGTACGGTTGAGTTTCTGCTGCAGGACGGCGAGTTCTATTTCATGGAAATGAACACGCGCATTCAGGTGGAACATCCGGTGACCGAGATGGTGACCGGCGTCGATCTGATTCGTCAGATGATCCTGTGCGCCGTGGGTGAGCCGCTGGCCCTGAGTCAACAGCAGATCCAGCTGAACGGTCACGCCATTGAGTGCCGGATCAACGCCGAGGATCCGGCAAAGAACTTCATGCCCTTTGCGGGCACCATCCAGGCGCTGAATCTGCCTGGCGGCCCCGGTGTGCGCGTCGACAGCCACGTGTACCAGGGCTACACCATTCCTCCGCACTACGACAGCCTGATGGGCAAGCTCATTGTTCACGCGCCGGATCGCCAGCGCGCGATCATTCGCATGGCCCGTGCGCTGGAGGAGTACGTGGTCGAGGGCGTGCGTAGCACGGTTCCCTTCCACAAATGGCTGATGCAGAACGAAACCTTCCGCTCCGGCGAATACGACATTCGCTTTTTGGAGCAGCATGAATACAAACCATAGGACAAGCGGAATCGCATCCGCCAATATTATTCGGAGATGATCATGAGCGTACCGGGCAACCTGCTCTACACCGACGACCACGAATGGGTGCTGGTTGAAGGCGACGAGGTCGTTGTTGGTATCACCGATTTTGCCCAGAGTGAGTTGGGCGACATCGTGATGCTCGAGCTCGTCGGCGCAGGCGAAGAGTTCGAGAAGGGCGACAGTATCGGCACCATCGAGGCCGTCAAGGCCATGGCCGACATCTACGCTCCCGTCAGCGGCGAGATTACCGAAGTCAACGAGGCGCTGGCCGACACTCCCGATGCCATCAACGGCGATCCTTATCACGGCGGCTGGCTCTATCGCATCAAGCTGCGCGATGTCAAGGAGCTGGAAGACCTGATGGGTCCGGACGAGTACGAGAAGCACATCGAGATCTAAGGATCCCGGGCGGCTTTCAATTGGTAACGGCGGACCCTTGACGGGCTCCGCCGTCCTTGTTTGTCCCCCGCCTGCAAAGAGCGGGTTGTCGGCCATGCCGACCATGGAGGTGTCATGCCCTATATCAGCAATACCGATGCGGACCGGCGCGAAATGCTGGCCGCCATCGGTGTGAACAGCCTTGATGAGCTGTTCAGCTACATTCCCGGTGAGTTGCGGGTTCAGGGTGAATTGCCCTTGCCTGCGCCTTTGGCGGAGCCCGACCTGGTACGCCACGTACAGGAACTGGCCGCGCGCAACTGCTGTCCCCTGCCGCAGAATTGCTATCTGGGGGGCGGTGCCTATGTGACCATGGTTCCCGAAGCGGTGAAGGCGGTTGCCATGCGCAGCGAGTACTACACCGCGTACACGCCCTATCAGGCCGAAGTCAGCCAGGGTACGCTGCAGACCATTTTTGAATTCCAGACCATGCTCACCGGACTGACGGGCATGGATGTGGCCAATGCTTCCATGTACGATGGCTCCACCGCCGTGGTCGAGGCCATCCGCATGGCGGTGCTGGTACGCAAGCGCACGCGCGTTGTGCTGGCGGGCGAACTTTGGTCGCACACCAATCAGGTCATCAATACGTATCTGCTGGATCAGGGCATCGAGCTGGTGCGTCTGCCGCTGGGCGAAGCGCTCTCCATCGACGCGCTCAAGGCCGAGCTGAATGAGCAGACCGCGTGCGTTGTCGTGCAGAGCCCCAATTGCCACGGTCTGATGGAAGACGTGGCTGCGGTGGCCGAGCTGACGCACGGTGTGGGTGCTGCGCTGGTTCACGTTTTCGACCCGCTCTCCATCGGCCTCTTTGCTTCGCCGGGTGAGCTGGGCGCTGATATCGCAGTGGCCGAGGGGCAGAGCCTCTGTCAGCCTCTGCAGTACGGCGGCCCTTACATTGGCTTCTTTACCGCCAAGGCTGAGTTCACGCGCTTCATGCCCGGTCGTCTGATCGGTGCCACCGAAGACGCCGCGGGCAACACTGGCTACGTACTGACGTTCCAGACCCGCGAGCAGCACATTCGCCGCGAAAAGGCCACCTCTAACATCTGCACCAACCAAGCGCTGGTGGGCACTTTTGCCACCATCCACATGGCGCTCCTTGGACCCGAAGGGCTGCGCGACAAAGCGCAGGCGCTCTACACCCGCGCCAGTTGGCTGGCGGAGCAGCTTGAAGCGCTGCCCGGTGTGAGCGTGCATCGTGCTGGCCGCGAATTCTTCCGCGAATTCGTTGTAAGCGTACCCGATCGCGAGGCGCTACTGGCGGCCGGTCGCGAAACGGGCATTCTGGTCGGTCTGCCGGTGGAAGGCATCGATGGCGGCCTGCTGGTAACGGTCAACGAAGTCCAGAACCAGCAGGACTACGAAGGCTATCTGGCCCTTGTGCGCAAGGTGCTGGAAGGGGGTGCGAAATGAGCAAGCTGATCTTTGAGAAGAGCCGCCCCGGTAGCAGCAGCTTTACCGCCAAGCGCGGCGGTGTCTCCTTTGGCGGCCTTCAGCCCCGCACGCCGGCAACGGGGTTGCGCGCGAGCGAGATCGCCCTGCCGGAGCTGGCGGAGCCCGAAGTGGTGCGCCACTACATTGGCCTTTCGGTGCTGAATCACCACCTGGACAAGGATTTCTATCCGCTGGGTTCCTGCACCATGAAATACAATCCCAAGGTGAACGATGCCCTGGCCAGCCTGCCCGGTTTTGCCAATCTGCATCCGTGTCAGCCCGACGAGCAAGTGCCCGGTGCGCTGGAACTCTTGCACAGCCTGGGCGAGCAGCTGGTATGCATCAGCGGCATGGACGCCGTGACGCTGCAGCCGGTGGCCGGTGCCCACGGCGAGTTGACTGCGCTCTTCATGATTCGCAAGTATCACGAGCACTGGGGCAAAGCGCGCAAGTACGTGCTGATTCCCGATAGCGCCCATGGTACGAATCCCGCCTCCATCGCCATGGCCGGCTTCACGCCCAAGCTGCTGAAGTCGGGCGCCGACGGCTGCATCGATCTGGAGAGCCTGAAGGCCGCGCTCGATGACGATGTTGCCGCGCTCATGGTGACGAACCCTAATACCTTGGGCATCTTCGAGCGTCAGATTGTCGAGGCCAATCGCCTGGTGCACGAGGCCGGAGCGCTGTCTTACATGGACGGTGCCAATCTGAACGCGCTGCTGGGCATTGTGCGCCCCGGCGACCTGGGCTTTGACGTGATGCACATCAATCTGCACAAGACCTTCTCGACACCGCACGGTGGAGGTGGACCTGGTGCCGGTCCGCTGGTGGTCAAGGACTGCCTGGCGCCCTTCCTGCCCACGCCGGTGACGGTGCGCCGTGATACAGGCGTTGTCTGGCAGGAAGTGGGTGATCTGTCGGTGGGCAAGGTGCACGCCTTCCACGGCAATTTCTCCGTGATGTTGCGCGCCTATGTTTATCTGCGCCGTCTGGGCGCCGCCGGACTGAAACGCGTGGCCGAGAACGCCGTGCTCAACGCCAATTACATTCGCGTCAAGCTGCAGGATCGTTTCCGTCTCTTCTACGACTTGATGCCGATGCACGAGGTGGTCTTCAGCGCCGTCGAGCAGAAGAAGCTGGGCTACAAGGCCAGCCATGTGGCCAAGCGATTGCTTGATTTCGGTGTGCATGCGCCGACCACCTACTTCCCGATGATCGTGCCTGAAGCGTTGATGATCGAACCCACGGAAACCGAAAGCCGTGATACACTGGACCGTTTCATCGCCGCCATGCTGCAAATCGCCGACGAGGCGGAGCGCAAGGCGCCCGAGTTGGAATCGGCTCCCAATAACGCGCCGGTGCGCAAGCTGGACGACGTAATGGCCGTCAAACGCGCCCAGCTCACCTGGACTCCCGGCTGCTGCATGTAAGCACGGCCTGTATTTGTAAATACAAACGGGCGGCGTTCGCGCCATGACGGCGTTCGCGCCGCCCGTTTTCTTTGCTGCCTGCCGAACCAAGGATGTGAACCATGAGGGAACTGCGCGAGCTGCTGGCCGCCACTGGACTGTCCACCTTTGTCTGCTTCGACCTGGAGACCACCGGGCTTGATGACGACTGCGAAATCATCGAGATCGGCGCGGTGCGTTACCGCAACGGCGAAGAAGAGGCGCGCTTCAATCAGCTGGTTCATCCGCAGACGGCCATTCCGCCGCGTATCACGAAACTAACGGGTATCAAGCCTGGCATGGTGCGTGATGCACGACGCATCGAAGAAGTCCTGCCCGACTTTCTGGATTTCCTGGGTGAAGCGCCAGTTGTGGCCCACAACATCGCCTTTGACCTGGGCATGCTGACGCGCTGGTGCAAGCGGCTAGGGTTGGCCTATGAAGCGCCGCTGCTGGCCGTCGACACGGTTCCGCTGGCGCAGACACTATTGCCGACGGTAAGCAATCATCGTCTGTCGGAACTGGCCGGTTGGTTTGATATCAACCTGGACAAGGCGCATCGCGCTGGCGACGATGCAGCCGCCACTGCCGAGCTGCTTCTGCATTTGCTGCGCGTGTTACGCGGACTTCCGCTGGTGCAATTGCGCGAGCTGGTGATTCTGACGCGTGCTACAGGCGATGTGCTCGAGACTCTTTGCGCTGGCGCTTACGAAGTCTATCGTCAGCACGGCGGTCCGGAGGACTTTGCCCGCTTTCTGCCCGAGACGACGGGTAACGTGTATCACAAGGCGGACTTGGAGGGAGAAGACTCCGCTTCAATGGACGACTGGTTCGGTGATACAGGCCTGTTGCAGGAAGCTCTTCCCGGTTTCACGCTGCGCCCGGCTCAAGTCGAGTTGGCCCGGGAGGCGGCGCGCACGCTGGGCTGGCAGGCAACGCCGGGATTCCTGGCTGCCGAAGCCGCTACGGGTACTGGCAAATCCTTTGCGTATCTGGTGCCCGCCATTCTGCGCGGACGCGAGCTTGTATCACAGGGCGAGCGCGGAGTTGTGATTTCCACACACACACGCAATTTGCAGGATCAGCTCTTTCGCGAGGACATTCCACGCCTGGGACGCCTGTTACGCGGTCCGCTGAAGGCGGTATTGCTGAAGGGGCGCGGCAATTACATCTGCGGCCAGCGCTGGCAACGTCTGCTGGAGGAGGCCCAGGACCGTCTGAGCGTCAAGGATCGGCTGAAACTGCTACCGCTAGTGGTCTGGCTGGCGCAGACACGCACGGGTGATGTGGAAGAGTGTGTCGGCTTCCATTATCGCAACGCGCCCGCTCTGTGGGCGCAGCTGCGCAGCGAGAGCCAACATTGCGCCAACCCGCGATGCCGGGCCAGCGAGCGTTGTTTTGTCAATCGCGCACGCCGCCAGGCAGCCGATGCGCACCTGCTGGTGGTGAATCACAGCCTGGTGCTTTCGGATCTGGAGGTCGAAGGCCGTGTGCTGGGCGAGTATTCGTGCCTGGTGCTGGACGAGGCGCACAATCTGCAGGCTTGCGCCGAGAGGCATCTGCGCAAGGGCTTCAGTTTCGGCATGCTGCAGAACCGCACTCGCGCGCTCTACAGTCCTGGTGACGGACGTGGTCTGCTTCGTCAACTGCGCAGTCGTCTGCTGACGGGCTTGCCGGAAGGCGCAACGCGTGATACGGTGATACACAGCCTGGAGGAGTGCGCCGAAGCGCTGGCCGCCTACGATGAGCCGCTAAGCAGCCTGCGCGAGCAATTGATTGAGGGACAACGTGAGCGCTGGGCTGAGCAGATTGCACGCACGCGCTTCACCCAGAAGCAACGCTACACGCCCGAGGAAAACCCGCTGCGCATGTATTACGCGCTGCAACAGGAACTGGACCAGTACCTGCCGCGGCTCAAGCGCGCCATAGAGCAAACCACGCGTCTGCTGGAGGAGTTGCCTGCCGATTTCCGCGATGCGCATCCGGAGGTCGAGGGCGAGTTCCACAGTCTGGGCGGTCAGGTGCTGGAGGCTTGCACTCTCGAAAACGAGTTGGCTGCCTACGAAGGCGCTGACGAGGTTTGCTGGTACGAGGTGCACCCGGTCAGCTACGAGACTACCTTCTTCCGTTGTCCGCTGGACCTGGGGCGTCAACTCGCCGCCAAGCTTTATTCGCGTCTCAGCTCGCTTCTGCTGGTGAGCGCCACCCTCGCCGTGGACGGCAGCTTCGACTATTTCCTGGGCAGCACCGGTCTGAATCAGCAGGAGCGTCCCGTAGAGTGTCGCGTCTACGGCAGCCCCTTTGACCTGGAGCGGCAACTGCGCTTTTTCATTCCCAACTGGCTGCCTGAGCCCAGTGGCAAAAATGCCTGGGCCTACGCGGCTCAGCTGGCGGAGCTGCTGGGTGAGCTGGCGACCTCTTTCCAAAAGGGAACTCTGGTGCTGTTTACCAGCTACGGCTTGCTCAACCGCACCTACGAGGAGCTCCTTGCGCGGCTGGATTACCGGCAGACGCCTCTGTTGGCGCAAGGCATGGACGGTCCGCGTCATGAGATCCTGCGCCGCTTCCGCGAGGCGGGCAACGCGATTCTGCTGGGTACCGATTCCTTCTGGGAAGGCGTGGATGTGCCCGGTGATGCGCTTCAGCTACTGGTCATGACCAAGTTGCCTTTCGCCGTCCCCAGCGAGCCGATGGTAGCCGCGCGCATGGAGGCGCTGGATCGCAGCGGTCGCAACAGCTTCATGGAGTACAGTGTGCCTGAAGCCGTGATACGTTTTCGTCAGGGCAGCGGCCGACTGATTCGCCACGAGCAAGATCGCGGCATCTTTCTACTGCTGGACAAACGCGTCATACAAAAACGCTACGGCGAGCAGTTTACAGGCAGTATTGGCGCGCCGTCGAAGGTCTTTTACCAGGAACGCGAGCTTCTGCGCGCCTGTGATAATTTCTGGCGGAAATAACACGGTGATATCGCCGCCGGGCGAAATTCAACCTGTTATAGACGTGACAGCCTTCGCCTGGCTTTGTACATTGTGCTTCGTGGGCGCCTGAAACAGTGGCGCCAGCAAAGGAGAATCCGATGAAGATTGACAAGATTGACCATATCGGTATCGCGGTGAACAGTCTGGACGAGGCGCAGCCCTTCTGGGAACAGGCGCTGGGACTGCTTTTTCTTGAGCGTGAATATGTCGACGATCAGAAGGTGAATGTCGCCATGGGTGAAGTGGATCGTACGCACATCGAGTTGCTCGAGCCCACCGATCCGGCCAGCCCGATCGCGCGCTACCTCGAGAAGAACCGCCCCGGTATTCATCACATTGCCATCACCGTAGATAACATCGACGACGCATTAGCCCGTTTGAAAGAGCAGGGTGTCAAGCTGATTGACGAGACCCCGCGCATGGGCGCTGGCGGAAAGCGTATTGCCTTCGTGCATCCCAAATCGACCTCCGGCGTTCTGCTGGAGCTCTCAGAGGAATGCAAAGGCTGATTCGATAGACGTGAAGAAGATAAACTCCCGGCGGACAGTGCTGCCGGGTGCGGAGACCCTTTCCTGCTTATGAACCTGAACAGGAGAAGGTTTTGGGGCGGCCCGCGGGTCGCCCCTTGCATTGAGACCGATTCGATGTCACGGGCTTTGTTACATTGGACGCGCTCAACACCAGATGCCGAGGATATGGAATGGATCACCTGTGGGCGCCATGGCGCAGCCAGTACATCACTCAGGTTGACAAACCCAAGCGCGAGGGCTGTATTTTCTGCTGGAAGCCGCTTGAGGATGAAAGCCAGGATCAGGAGAACCTGATTGTAACACGCCGTGAGCATTGCTTTGTGCTGATGAATCTCTACCCGTACAACAACGGACATCTGATGGTTGTCCCCTACCGTCACACAGGGGATTTTCTTCAGCTCACTCCTGGGGAGTTGTTGGAATGTCAGCAGACCTTGCAGGATGCCCAGCGGATCATGCGTGACGCAATAACCCCCCAGGGCTTCAACATCGGCATGAACATTGGTCGTCCAGCCGGAGCTGGCATCGATCAGCACTTGCATTGGCATCTGGTTCCGCGTTGGAATGGGGATACGAATTTCATGCCTGCACTCGCGGCGACAAAAGTCATATCTGAGGGGCTGCTGGATTCCTGGCGCCGCATGCGGGAGGGCTTCGCGCGGCTGTAGTCTGAGGGGTCCACGGCAAGAGTATGTACGGACTGAGATACCGGTCAAAGACAGTATTCGTGATTGTCGCAAGCCTGGCAGCACTGGGCCTGGTATTGCTGTACGCGGTCTCCCATTACACTATGGACTCGCTTTCCACCTGGCGTGAAGCGGTTGGGAAGACGCGCTGGAAGCTGGAAGTCGATCGTGAACGCAGTGATGTCGATTGTCGTCTGATTGCCATTCCACATCGCACCAGCAATGGTGTGGACGCTTACATGCGACTGATGATGGGTCCCTCGCGGGGCAACATTGCCTTTCACTTCACAGAAATGGGTTCGTTGATCCTGACACAGCCCTTTCATCGCGTGGTTGAAGCTGTTGAGCGCGTTTCAACTCCGGTGATTTCTCGCGATGGATCCGGTTGGCCGGATATCGCAACCGTGATCCACTGCACGCACGAAACTCCCTATCTCTTGTATCACAAACGCTACACACTGCCGGAGCAATACGGTGGCGGACGTGAGTATGGGTACATGTGTGTGGGCATCAGCGAGGAAGCCGGAGGCAAGCTGTGTTACGATTACTCCGCGAAGCGCACCCTCTACACTCCCGCTGATACTTCGGGCATTATGCGCTACGATGCCGTGTTACACGATTTCGGTGATCTTGTCCCCGAGCGTCCAGGATTGGAGTTGTTGTACAGCATCGAACTGACCAACCTTGATTCTGATCGCAACGAGTACAAGCTCTTCATGATGGCAGCCAGCGATTGGAAGGAATTGTGGCACGTTGATCTGGCCGGAGCGTTAACGGCACTTGTTCCGATAGGTGAAAAGGGATGGATCTGCACGCAGTCGCATCAACAGCGCAAGTGGAGTTCTTCCTGCCTGGATGCCAGTGTGACACAACTTGATCATAACGGTCAAGTACAGATCATCGCGAGCGGTGATACAAACAGTGACGGCTGTATCACACGGGCGATGGAATTACCTGTTCCGGAGACGGTCCTGCTGCTGCAGACAAGTCAGAAGGGCGATAGCGTCTGGACAGTGGCGCACCTGCTGAACACAGACAGCCTCCGCGTAGAGCGCAGTGCGGATGTGCCTGCAAGCTGGGACTGGTTGAGCTGCGGTTCCAGCAACGGCCAGTATTGGTACTACACCGTTGAGGATGGCCAACGACTCCTACAGCTGGATGAGAACTTCGCTGTAACACGTGAAGTCAGCATGCAGGAGCCCATTCGTCTGCTGGGCTGTTTGCCGCACCGTCATGGGCTTCTGAAGAGCCAGCGCTGCTCGCAGGATGCCCTGCTAATGGCTACCTCTTCGGGTAATCTGGTGTTGGCGGATTGCAAACTGCGATTGCTGGCGCTGAGTCATCTCACGAATCATCTGTTGCAGAATCAGTTTCGTCGTCCGAGTGATGGACAGGCGGTGCTACCCTTTTACGAGGATGAACAGGGGCCAGCCTGGATGCTCAATCTCACGGACGAAGTGCTCAACCTGCGGGTTTCCCGAGCCTGGAATCTGCCCGTCTGGTTATCTGTACTGCTTATCAGTCTGCCACTTCTGCTGCTTCTGCAGTACATCCTCATTTTGACCTTGCGCTGGCGCTTTTTTCACACCCTCAGCGATGTGCTCTTCAGCATGGCTCCCGATGGCGTCGTTGTCTTCGATGATCGTCGACGCCTGCATTCAGCCAATCAGAGGTTCTGGCGCATGCTGAACACGCCTGTCAGTCAGGTTCCTGGCCTGCTCGATAAACGCTGTGGCGCAGATGCTCTGTTTGCAGGCACGGTGCTGGAAGAGTTGCGCTTCAGTCTCTTCAAGGACCAGCCAGACGAAGGCATGGTCGAGCTGGTGACCGAGGATGGACCGCGCATCTGGTTCTATCGCGTGGTTCCCATTCGCCGTCGTGCTCTGGGCGGAGGCGTCATCCTGATCGTTCAAGACATCACGCTACAGCTGGATGGGACCAAACGCCATGTTTGGCGTGTGATGTCGCAGAGCGTAGCTCACAAGCTCAAGACGCCCTTGCAGCGGTTGCGACTGATGGCCGAAGGGAGTCTGATTTTTCTGCTGGAGAAGGCACCGCCGCAGTGTGAGTATGTCCGCGACAAGCAGCAGCGCATCCTCGATACGGCCCGCGATATCGATCAGATCATTCAAGAGTTCTTTGAGATCAGCGAGCGAGTCGTACACCCCCAGCCTTTGGATTTGGGCAAGCTCGTTTCGCGCTTCTCAGAGACCTATCGCGACCGTTTTCTGCGTGAGGTGCACGTGGATCTTCACGTGCGCTTCCCCGAAGAACTGCCTTACGCGCTGGTAGATGAATACCACTTCCTGACCTTGCTGACGAACTTGCTGGACAATGCTCTGAAGGCTGTCCAGGGAGATGGTAGGATTGAAGTGGAGCTTTTCGAGTTTGTCGAGGGGGATCACCGCTGGGTACGCATGATAGTACGCGACAACGGCATCGGCATCGAGAAGGACCAACTTCCGTTGATTCTGCACCAGCACCAAAGCTTTTTCAGCGAGGGACATGGTATCGGTCTCGCTGTAGTGCAAAGCGTGATCGAAAGCCACAATGGAAGGCTTCAGGTTCGTTCTGAGTCAGGCGAAGGGGCCGAGTTCATCATCGATATTCCACAGGCGCCTAGGGCCTGATCGTCAGCCAAAGCGGTCTTAGGGCAGCTGTGGCTAAGGAATCAACCGAGGGAAGGGGCGAAGACATGGCGCGCACACCGGTCATTCTGGTTTTGGACGATGACACAAAACTGCTGACAGAGATTGAAGAGATCATCGAAGCGCAAGGTTGGATTGCCCGCTGCTACACGACCGGCGCTCGCGCGTTGGAAGCCGTACGCGATGATCCTTTTGATTGCGCGCTGATTGATATCACACTGCCCGACCTGAGTGGCCTGGAGGTGCTGCGCCTTATGCGGACACAGTTCCCCTTGGCGCCGCTGTTTATTCTAACAGGCGACAACTACAACGTTGAGAATGCGATCATAGCCACCAAAGCCGGGGCGACCAACTTCTTCAGCAAGCCGATCAGCCAGCACCAGCTTGTGCAAAGCCTGCGAAACGGTCTTGAGACCATTACACTTCGCCTGGACCGTGAGTATCTGATGAATCTGACCATGCAGAGCCGTGGCCTGGTCGGGCAGAGCGAGGCGATGCGCAAGGTGTACTTCCTGGTGCAGCACTATGTCGGGCTGGATCAGCCGGTTCTGATACAAGGAGAAACAGGCACCGGCTGCAGTGTACTTGCCGAAACACTGCATGCCCTTAGCCACCGCAAAGACGGCCCCTACATTACGGTGGATTGCTCGCGCTTTCAAGAAGAAGAGCTGGCTCAGGAGATCTTTGGAAAATGCGGAGACTCGGTGCAACCTGGTCTGTTGGAGCTGGCTTCGGGTGGGAGCCTGTACCTGGATGGCCTGCATCGAATTGGACAACACATTCAGGCGCGACTGCGCCGCTATCTGGAGACAGGCTTGTTCAGCAAGATAGGGGAGTGCGAAGAGCAGCACGCGGATACGCGTATCATTGCCTCGGCGAGCAATGAGTTGAAGCAGGCCGTTAACGAGGGGCGGTTTCAGCGAGAGCTGAACATGAAGCTGCACACTTTTTCGATTTCTCTACCCGCGCTCGCAGACCGGCGTGAAGACCTGACATTGATTGCAAACAGTTTCCTGCGACAGGCGGGCAAGCAACTGCAAAAACCCTTTACAGGCATCACGGCTCAGGGGGAACTCTATCTGACCACCTTGAGCTTCCCTGGTAATCTGCGCAGTCTGCAAGGACTGATCCAGCGCGCTGTTGCGCTGACACCCTTCAGTACAGCCAAGCGGGAGTTGGATGAACAGGATCTACATCTTGCTGTGGTTGTCGACACCGATGATCTTGCACCCATGGCACCGGGACATGGATTTAGGGAGCAGGTTGAGCTGTTCAAGCGAAATCTTGTCATCGACGCCCTGGCGCGTAATCAATACAATATGAAGAAGACGGCGGCAACACTTGAGATTGGCCTTGATAATCTATGTCACAAGGTTAAATCATACGGTATTGACCTGGATGAGCTGCGGAAAAAGCAGGAGTCTTAACGACACTAGCTTTGTTGTGTTGAATTCGACTTGAAAAGAATTCAAGTGCATTGAATCGTCTTCAAGTCTGTATCCCTGATGATTGATTGTTCGGGATGTCTATTTTTGCAAACAAATCGTAGTACCTCGCTCGCTCAAAACCCTCAACAAGTTCTGGCTTACACCTGCTATTTGGCCTGCGAATGAGGTTCATTCAAAGCTGTTTAAGTTCAATTCAGCTTTTCTCCCAACCTGTTGGCCAAATGGACAAATAGTGGCACAACTCTTGCCGTATTCTGAATCAAGATTGTGACCTATAAGCTGGCTCCACTTGCAACACCGTATTGGTTTCTGGGGGAGGGGCCTCCCAGCAAGGGGAGTGAGGGGGATGAGAGCGGCGGCCTGAGGGCCGCTGTTCTGCTCTCAGCGGAATCCAGCCCAACTTCACTGACGGTAGGTTCTTCTGGCATTGGCTACCTCCTGCCCGGTCGAGGGTTGCGCGGGTCACTCAAGCCTGATCCCACGAATCGCTGCGTCGTTTATTAGCATTCGATTCAGTTTTAACACGCCCTCACTTGCTGCGCGTTCCTGATTTCTTACCTTTTCCGTCTCTATTGAATGAGGTTCATCATGATCAGCATCCGCACCTTGCCGCTACTGGCGGTTGTTTTCTTTGGCAGTATCCTCAGTGCCGTTGCCACGGATCTTAGTCCGCTTGGCTTCATGTCCGATCCGCAGCAAGCCTTTGAACGCGCTCGCAGCGAGGACAAACAGATGCTTGTCGACTTTAGTACCGAATGGTGCGGTTGGTGTCGTCGCATCGAAGCCGATGTCTTTCCGAGTGATGCCTTTCAGACCTTTGCCGCAGAACGCCTACTCTTGAGTGTGGACGCCGAAAAAGGTGCAGGTGTGGAGTTGGCGCAGCGTTTTCATGTCAGCGCTTTTCCTACGCTGATTCTGGTCGCCGCCGACGGAAGCGAGATCGATCGACTGGTGGGATACCTACCGCGCGATGAATTCGTCAAGCGCTTCACCGACTACGGCAACGGCATCGGTACTCTGGACGCAATGCAGGAAGCACTGGCTCTGGCGCCCCACGATCTGCCACTGAAACTGCAAGTGGCACAGAAGCTGGATGAGCGGGGTCGGGCGCGCGATGCGCATGCGCTACTGACGGAAATTATCGACCAGGACCCGTTGAATGAGACCGGTGCAGCAGCCGAGGCTGCGACCGCATTGGCGATGGCGGAATTCCGTTTGCAGGGTAGCACCACCAGTATCGAAGAAGTGCTGCTCCGCTATCCGGGGCTTGAGGCTGGACCGCAGCTTTATCTGATGCTAATTGGGACGGCTGCGCGGGAGCAGGAGCATGAGCGAATGCGCGTGCTCTTTGAGCGTGCCGTCAAGGATTATCCCGAGAATGCGGATCTGCTGAACAGCTTTGCTTGGACAGCGGCGGATTTGGGCTGGGATCTGCAGCAGGCCCTGCAAATGGCGGAGAAGGCGGTCAGCCTTGCGCCCGACGACGCAAATGTGCTGGATACTCTGGCCGAGGTGCAGTTTCGTAGCGGAAAACGGAGCGCTGCACAACAGACCATTGCGCGCGCATTGGAGCTGGAGCCGGACGACGCGCATCTGCAGGCCCAGCAGCAACGCTTCCAGGAAGAATAGCCCCGGGCACAATCCAGAAACAGTTACACACGTATAGAACGTCTCATGGTCCGGTCCCCACGGACCGAAATGCGAGGACTAGGATGAAACGACGGATTCAATCGATTTTGCTCTGTGCACTGGCAGCCAGCCTTGCTCCGCAGCATGCGCATGCGGCCGCTTTCGCACTGCACGAACAGTCCGGTGTCGCCATGGGTACGGCGGGCGCCTATGGAGCCGCGCAGTCGGCGGCTTCGATCTTTTACAATCCGGCCGGCATTGCGGATCTGGAAGGTGTCAACCTTGAGCTTGGCGTCAGCGTCATTGCCCCCAAGGCTACGTTTACCGGTCCCACCGACCGTCCCGAGTATCAGACTGTCGATGCCGAGGAGCAGATCTTTCCTCCGGTCAACGCCTATTTGACCTGGCGCTTGAACGAGCAACACTCCGTCGGTCTGGGCTTTTTCTCCTACGCGGGTCTGGGCACCAAGTACGAGGAGAATTGGGTTGGCCGTGAGGTCAGCGAAGAGATTACGCTGACCACCTTCACGCTGAACCCCGTGTATGGCTATCGCGTGAACGAGCGCATTCGTCTGGCCGTGGGTCTGAGCTACATGTTTGGCACCATGGACCTTTCGAAGGACGTTTACCTTGGGATGCCCTTCAACAGCTACGCGGATATGAAGCTCGAGGGCGACGGCAGCGGACTGGGTTACACGCTGGGTCTGCAGATGGATGCCACCGAGAAGCTGACCGTTGGCCTCAGCTACCGTTCGGGGATCACGCTGGCCGCCGAGGGCGATGTCTCTTTCGATTATTCCGAAGTCACCGAGCCCACTCACGTGGCCGTGTTGAACAGCCAGCTGCCCAAAACTACCGCAGAGGTGGATGTGGCCATTCCCGATGTGGTCATCGTGGGGCTGGAGTACCGCACCGAGATCAAGTACAAGCCGCTGATCTGGCGCTTCGACGTGGTTTACATGCAGTGGAGCGACTACGAAGAGCTGGCCTTCGACTTTGCGCAGAACACGGACAACCTGCAGGATACGGTTCTGCCCAAGAATTACGACGACACCTACGCCTTCCGCACAGGCCTTGAGTATCACCTTTCCGACAAGTGGCAGCTGCGCGCTGGCTATTACTACGAGACAGCGGCAGTTCCCGAAGAGCAGCTCGAGCCCAGCCTGCCCGACGCCGTGCGCAACTCCTTCAGCGTGGGCGCTTCCTGGCAGGCCACCGAGGGTCTGTGGCTGGACGCATTTGCGCTCTACATCACGGAGCAGGATCGCCAGTCCACGTTCGAAGACCTGCCGGCCGCCTACGAGGCCTCGATTCCCATTTTCGGCATCAGTGTGCGCAAGAGCTTCTAGGAGAGTAAAGCATGAAACGATACATCACCATGAGCGCGCTGGCAGCCGGTCTGATGCTGCTTGGCGCCTGCAGCGAGGATGATATTCCGTCCAGCCCGAGTTACGACGGCAGCAGTGTCCTGGCTGCATTCCAGAATTACGCATCACTGGGCAACAGCCTGACCGCCGGCTACCAGAGCGGCGCTTGGGGCAACCCCGATCACATCGAGTACAGCTTTCCCGCGCAGCTGGCGCGCCATCTGGGCATCACCGATTTCGATCAGGTGAGCATGCTGGACACCGGCGTCAACAGCAGTGGTACCGGCGGCAACATGGTGCTGAGCTTCGATGCCGAGGGAAGTCCTGTGCTAAGCAATAGTGCGCTGAATCAGGCCAATCTGCTTTATCTGACCGGTGCGCAAGAGGGCATGAGTTTCGCCGCGCCGCGCAACTTCGGCATTCCGGGCATCACGTTGCAGTTCGCCATGGGCGCGTCGCTTTCGGCCTACGGAGCTGGCAACCCCTACGCCAACTGCTACCGGACTGCCGCGACCGATACCATGACGCAGTTCGAGATGGCGCTGGCTTCCGGTGCTGATTTCATGACCGTCTGGCTGGGCAACAATGACGTACTGGGCTTCGTGACCTCCGGTGGCAACGCTGAGATCACCAATGAAGGCGTGTTCTCGGCTCTGGCACAGAGCATGACAGCTGGTCTCGCGGGCGTTGAACACGTCGTCGTGCTCAATATCCCCGCTGTCACCGCCATTCCCTTTGTGACCTACGTGACGCCCATCATGCGCGCGAAGGAGCTTGCGGCGGGCATTACAGAGCCTTTCGTCTATGCTTACGATGACGCCATGATACCCACGCAATACTCCATTGCCGAGGGCGCGGACAACTACATCCTGCTTCCCGCCCAGTCCTTGTTGAGTGCGGACACAACGGGTACATTCGGTCTTCATCCTGCGAATCCTCTGCCAGAATATCTGTTACTGGATAGCGCTGAGTTGGCCGCTGCCGAAAGCGCCCAGGCAACTTTCAACGCGGCGCTGGCTGCTGCGGTGGATGACGCCAATCTTGCGCGCGTAGAACTTGGCCTGGCACCGATCCTTCTGGCGGATGTGGCCACTTTCTTCGATGAGATCCTGACGGACGGCTACACCGTGGGCACGCATAACCTGACGACCGAGTTTGTTACCGGTGGCGTCTTCAGTCTGGATGGCGTACATCCCACCAGTCTTGGTTACGGCTGCATCACGGCCTTCATCGTCGAGCAGATGAACGAGGGCTGGAACCTCAACATCGAGCCCTATGACGTGAACCAGCTGTTGGGTGTTGTCGGCGGTCTCTGATCCCGATTCCCCTTTGCCATTTTCAGTCCGGTGTCCTGCGGGGCACCGGGCTTTTTACTTTTTCCACCGCGTGATACACGGCGGGCTTCACATCGAGTTTGCCTGTAGAATCCTACCTTATTCGGCTTTACAGTTTGTGATGTACGACTACCCAAGAGGAATTCATGAGCGAGACTTATCGCTTTGCCCCCAGCCCCACCGGCTACCTGCACATCGGCGGCGCTCGCACGGCGCTCTTCAACTGGCTGCTGGCGCGCAAGACCGGCGGTCGTTTTGTGCTGCGTATCGAAGACACGGACAAGGCCCGCGGCAGTGACCAGATGGTGCAGGGCATCATTGACGGCCTGAACTGGCTCGGCCTGGATCACGACGGCGAGCTGGTCTTTCAAGGCCTGAATGCGGACCACCATCGCGAAGTGGCTGAGGACCTGCTGAAGAAGGGCCACGCCTACCGCTGCTTTTGCAGCCGCGAGACCATTGCCGAAAAGCGCAAGGCTTACGAAGAAGCCAAGGAAGACTGGCTCTACGACAAGACCTGCCTGGAACTAAGCGAAGAAGAGATACAGGCCAAGCTGGACGCTGGCGAAGAATACGTACTACGCTTCAACGTAGACCGCAGCCAGAGTGTGAGCTGGACCGATTTGGTCTACGGCGTGCAGACCATTCAGTGCAGCACCATCGAGGATTTCGTGATTCTACGCAGCGACGGCAGCCCGCTCTACAACCTCAGTGTTACCTGCGACGACCACACCATGGGCGTCACAACGATTGTGCGCGGTCAGGACCACCTGTCCAATACTCCCAAGCAGATTCTGCTTTACCAGGCCATGGGCTGGGCCGTGCCGAAGTTCGGCCACCTGCCGCTGATCATGGCGCCCGGGCGCAAAAAGCTGTCCAAGCGCATTCACGGTGAAGTCGTCAGCCTGACCACGTACCAGCACCGGGGCTTTGTGCCCGAGGCCATGCGCAATTACCTGGCGCTCCTGGGCTGGAGTCCCGGCGATGATCGCGAGTTCCTGCGCACCGAGGAGCTGATCGAGCTCTTCGATCCCTCGCGTATCAACCGCAGCAACGCGGTCTTCAATTTCAGCGAGAGCAATCCGCTTGAGTGGACTGATAAAAAGGCGCTGCATCTGAACAGCGAGTACATCAACGAACTGCCCGACGACGAGCTCTGGCAGCTCGCACTTCCTTATCTGCTGGACGCGGATCTGTTCACACCCGCCTGGGCGGAGGCGAACCGGCCCTTCATTCTGCGGGTGCTCAACGCGCACCGCACGCGCATGTTCACCCTGTTGGATTTCGCCGAGCGTCTGCGCGCCTATTTCGTCGACGAGTATCCCGTTGAGACCAAGCCGATGGAGAAGAACCTGCTGAAGCAACCCGTGCTGCGCGAGTTGCTGCCGCAGCTGGCCGGTGTACTGGCCGAGTTGCCCGCGTGGGAGGCCGATGCCATCGAAGAATGCGTGCGCGCCTTCGCCAGTGAGCACGAGGTCAAGGATGGTCTGCTGATCAATGGTTGTCGCACGGTGCTTTCAGGACAGGCGGCAGGACCGGGCGCTTTTGAGATGATCGAGCTGATTGGCCGTGAGCGCAGCATTGGGAGATTGCGTGCTGTAGACACGCTTTATCAGGCGGCTGGCGAATAGGAATTCCGTTTTTGCCGATACTGTGTCACGTAGGCAATACCCGGGTGCGTAAGGAATTTGCACCTAAATGCTTGACATGCAGGTATCCGGGCGCTATGTTACGGCGGTTCTGACGAATTATGTACGGCAAACCGCCCGCACAATGGAGACCGCTATCGACGCTTGCTAAATTGTTGTTTCGATCAGCAGAAGTTGTTCTGTCAGGATACGATGATTTTGCAGGCGCACGCCACGGTGGTCTTGGACCCGGATCCTACTATGACTCTTCCGCTGTCCGGCATGTCCGGCGAAGCTCGGGTGTTGTGCATTTTTGAGCAATCGGTCTTTTTAGGAGAGTGACATGAGGAAGACAAGCCTGGCCGCACTGGCGGCTCTGACCCTGGCCCTGCCGTACACGGCGCACGCGGCGTTATCCGAGGCAGCCTGTCTTTGGTTGTTGATCAGCCCCGGATCACGTCCCGCCGGTATGGGAGAGGCCTTTGTCGCCGTTGCCGACGACGCCAGCGCGACTTGGTGGAATCCTGCCGGTCTGGCCTGGCAGCAGAACAGCGACCTGCGCTTCATGCACACCGACTGGCTACCGGCCTTCAATCTGGATGATCTGTTCTACGATTTCCTGGCCTATTCCGCCTACGTGCCCAGCCTGGGGGGTACGGTGGGTGGCAATATCGTCTACATGAACGAGGGTGAGCAGGCCTACACGGATGAGACGGGTTCGGACCTGGGCACGATCAAGAGCCGTGAGTTCTCGATTGGTGTTTCCTACGGTACGCTGATCAATCCCGATCTGGCCTTCGGTGTCGGTTTCAAGTACATCCACAGCGATCTGGCATCGGGCCACATGGTGGGTAATCAGGAAGCGGGCGTGGGCAGGAGCGTCGGACTTGATCTGGGTATTCTGTGGAAGGCGCGCCTTCCCTTGACCGAGTACCTCGGCTTGAAGGATATTCCCTTGAACCTGGGCGCCAATATCTCCAACATCGGTCCGGAAATCAGTTATGTGGACGAGGCGCAGGCGGATCCGCTACCCACCAACCTGAAGTTTGGTTTTGCGATGACACCCTACGCCGATGCCAACAATCAGGTTACCGTCGTTTTCGATATCAACAAAGAGCTTACCCACCGCAGCCTGGACTACGTGGTCAAGCAGGGTGACTACTGGGATTACGAGCCCGGCGGATATGACTACGACGGAAATGGTGACGGTATGGCCGACGATCATACGCTGGATGATCCGGACGACGAGTACTACACCACGGACAACGTGATGAAGGCGATGTTCACTTCATGGTTCCCCAATGGTACCAAGGAAGAGTTCCAGAGCTGGTTGTACAATATGGGTGCCGAGTATTGGTATCGCAGCCAGTCGGCCGGTAACCTGGGCAACATGGCCTTTGGTGTTCGTGCGGGTTATCTGAACGACATGGAAGGTTCCATCAAATCGTACACCAGCGGCTTTTCCATTCTGGTGAACATGTTCGCCTTCGATTTCAGCTACGAAGCCAGCGTCAACTCCGACAATAAGTCCCCGCGCGACCGCACCATGCGGTACTCGTTGGGTATCACCTTCTAGGAGCCTTCATGCGTCTCCTGCATAGCTGCAAGAGCGCACTGCCGGCGACTGTCCTGGGATCAATGTTGATCGCGGGACAGTCGCTTGCGCATTCGGGCCAGCTTCCTCTGCGAGAGGGTCCGGTGTCAGGCACGCTGCGTTTGCTTGCCATCCGTGTTGCTTTTTCCCGTGATACACTGGATACGACGACCGGCGATGGCAGTTTTGAAAGCGCTTTTCAGTTCGAAGAGCCTTGGGCCATCGATCCGCTGCCCCACGACTCGCTCTACTTCGATGATCAGCTGCGCTTTCTCGCCCATTATTATGACCGCGCCTCAGAGGGGCGCCTCGCACTAGAGTGGGAAGTCTGGCCACACGGCAGCACGGCCAGTTACCAGCTGGATCACCCGATGTGGCACTACAACTGGAACATGAGTAGCGAGCGCAGCGGCGAGCAGCTGGGCGATCTGCTGCGCGACAGTTGGGAGGCCGCAGATGCGGATCCGCAGCTGAGTTTCCTGGATGATACGGGTACACCGCGCTTTGACGCCTTTGTGATTTTCCACGCGGGTGTGGGGCAGGATTTTGGCGACGACGCGACGCCGCACGATATTCCTTCGGCCTACTTTACCTCTCTGGAACTGGACACCATGGCGGTGCAGCTTCACGATGAGGCGGGGCTGTTTGCGTTGCCCAATTGCATCATCGCGCCCGAAAGCGAAAACCACGAAGACTTCATGCACGGTCTGGGGGGACTGCTGGCGTTGCAGTTCGGCCATGTAATCGGCCTGCCCAACCTGTACAATAGCGAAGACGGAAGCACGGTCATCGGAAGCTGGGGTTTGATGGATCAGGGAAGCGCCAATTGGCGTGGCCTGCTTCCCGCCTTGCCTTGCGCCTGGAGCCGCATGCAGCTGGGTTGGGATGATGTGGTCAGCCTGGAGCGTGATACAACCGTCAGCATCGCCAGTCTGGGCAGTGAATCCACCTTGCCCCGTGTGTATCAGGTGCCGTTGAACCAGAATGAGTATCTGCTGCTTGAGTGTCGCCTGCGGGATCGCGACGGCGACAACATGACCTGGGGCAAGGACCGCGAAGGTCGCGAGGCCGATCTGGATTCCTTGTATCACATGAGCTTCTCCGGTGATAGCACGGGTGTGCTGGTGGAAGTGGGCGATCTGGATTATGATCTACCCGGATCCGGTTTGCTGATCTGGCACGTGGATACACGCTCAACCAGCGCCGAGTTGATCCAGCAGAATCGCGTGAATGACAATCCCGACCGCCCCGGCGTCCGGCTGGAAGAAGGTGACGGGGTTCAGGACATCGGCGTCGAGTATACACTCCTGAATTCGCGAAACGGTCTGGCGCTGGGCAGCAGCAATGACCCGTGGTACCTGGGGAATCGCGACTGGCGCTTTGTCAACTCACATCTGTCGGCGGTCAGTTACGGTTATGACACCTGGCCGGATTCCGACAGTAACGACGGGGCTCTGACGGGAGTTCGTATCACGCCGCTAACGGTGGCCGGTGATACAATGAGCTTCCAGGTCAGCTATGATCTGCGCCCGGACTGGAATCAACAGCCTATTTGTCCTTCAGGTGAAGTTCGCAGTCAGCTGTTCAGCCTGGCGGACAGTCTGCGGCTGTTGTGTGTCACTGACGAAAACAATCAGCTCTATTCTGCTCAACTTGGGGGAAGTGGCCTTAGAATGTACTCCCGCAGCGATGGCTACCGCTGTGTTCTGCCGGGTGCTGCAATGAGCGTGGAGTTCTTGCGCCATCTGCAGCTTGCGAGTGTCGATTACCTCTTCAGCGCACACAACGGCGAACTGGGACGCTGGCGATTGGATTCCCAGGGCGACAGCCTGCTCTTTGTGCTTGAGGATGCCATTGACCTGGGGGCCGATATCCGCGCGTTGTTGCCCCTCCTGGAGACAACCCAGATAACCATCACCAATTCGGGGGCGGCGCTTTACCTGATTGCCGATGGTGAATTCCTGTTGCTGGATGCCCTCGACTTCGACGAGCAATTCAGCCTGGGCTGGAGCGGGATTCCCGATGAAGCCGATGTGCAGCTTTGTGGCGCGCGTGATACAAGTGGTCAGCCGGCCTTATTGGTACATGCAACGCCGCCGCTGCTATTGATTGGTGGTCGCAACCAGTCGCTGGATCTGGGACGCAACCTGAGCCGTAACGCCCAGCTCCTGGGATGGAATTCTGCCTCGGACACCGAGGACGCCGCGACGGTTGTTTTGGCGGATCAAGGGCACCTCTGGCTCTTCCGCAACAATCAGCTTCTGCGGGAACTGGATCTTGGAGCCGATCCGCTGCCTGTGCAGTACGGCGGTGATGCGGCTCTTGAGTTGCTGATCTGCGAAGGGGAAGAGGTGCGCGTCTACGATCAGAATGGCATTCTGCTGGATGAACTTCTGCTGAGTGAGACTCCGCTGCAGCTCTTGACGGGAAGCGCCAACATGGCCATGCTGCTGGCTTCTGGTATCAGTGGTTTGAGTGTTTACGATGAGCAGAACCAGCGTAGTACCTGGCCACGTGTGATACACTCAACCGGGAGCGCCAATGCTTTCGCTTATACAATCGACTCGGACGGTGCAGGCGCCTGGGGTGCGGTTGGTGACGATGGACACCTGGAGGGATGGTTGGTCCAGGATCTGGGCGGATTGGTGTACACACAACAAGGTGCCGAGGGTAATGAATCACAGTGTCCATCAGGCACTGGCGTGGTCAGCGAGGGCGTCAATGACGCCGCCAGTCTGCGCAAGGTGGTGCTGTGGCCAAATCCCATGTCCACACTCGCACACTTGCGCTTTCAGGTGCCAGGTCCGCTCGTAGTTTCGCTGCGTGTGTACGACACTGCCGGTGTGTTACGCATGGAACACAGTACCACAATCGCTTCCGGCACAGGCCCGTGGAGTGAATGGGATGTGCCTGTGACACAACTCGCGCCCGGTGCGTATTACTTCCAGCTGGAAGTGAACGGTCCTGAGGGGAGTTTCAAGGAAATGAAAAAATGCGCGGTGGTACGCTGAGATGAAGTACACGATATCCCTTCCAATCCTCATCGCGCTTGTGCTGGCTTGTGCCCCCCCGCTGCTGCAGGCTCAGCCTGTTCCCTGGAATCATCCCGAGCTTGACTGGCAATCGCTAAGCACAGAGCACTGCGAAGTACACGTTCACCAAGGTCTGGATGAACTGGGTCTGGTCGTGGCAGACATCGTCGAGGATATCTGGGGGCCGGTAACGGAATTGTATCACTACGAGCCCGATACCAAGCTACAGGTCGTCTTCTACGACACGGACGATTACAGCAACGGCGGCGCCTACTTCTACAACAATAAGCTGATTATCTGGGCGACGAGTCTGGACTTCGACCTACGCGGTCAGCACAACTGGCTGCGCAATGTGGTGACACACGAGTTCACACATATTATCTCGCTGGGTGCCGCGCGCAAGTTCAGTAGGCTGATGCCGGGGCTCTATCTGCAGGTCATGGATTACGAGAAGGAAAAGCGTAACGACGTACTGCAGGGCTTTCCCAATGTGGTAGCCAGCTATCCCTACCTGGGAACCGTAGTCCCCATGTGGTTCGCCGAGGGTACGGCGCAGTTTCAGGCCGAAGGTGCGCACTATGACTACCTGGACAGTCAGCGTGATATGCTGCTGCGCGACCGCGTGATACACGACCATTTCTTTCCGTGGAACGAGATTAACGCTTTCGACAAGAATACGGTGGGTAGCGAGAGTGTGTACAATACGGGCTTTCACCTGGTGAGTTACATCAACGCCACCTATGGCCCTGACGCCCTGCGCCGTATCATGAATGAACTTTCCAAGCCCCTGCGTATCTCCATGGATAAAGCGATTCGCGACGCCGTGGGCATTGGAGGACGTGAGCTCTACGAAAACTGGAAGCGCGAACGGAGCGAGTATTACGATTCGCATCTGGCGAATGTCCTACAGAACGAAGTCTCCGGTGTACGCATCAGCGCAAGTGTGCCTGTATCACAGGGGGCCAGCGGTCCCGAAGGACGCGGGGATCAGCTGACTTCACCGCGTGGTGGTATCACAGAAGAGAGCCTTCTGCCGGGTAGTTTTATTGCCGATTGGAGCGGTGATCAGCGCGGTCCCAGCGATGAATACGGTCCTGGCAACAACATGTATCCCGTTGTATCACCCGATGGCCGCTATGTCTATTACCTCAGTAACGGCGATGCCGATTGGCTGGGACAAACCGGTATCTGGCGCTACGATCGCGAGCAGCACACGCGCGAGAAAGTCGTTTCAACAGCTCGCGGCGCATTCTGCTTGAGCTCGGACGGAAAGGCGCTGATCTACTCGAAGCTCTCCAGTCCGGACAAGTACGGCAGTCATCTGCGTGATATTTTCGTGTACTACATCGAGCAGAAGCTGTCTCGCCAATTGACAGAGCATCAGCGACTGAGCCAGCCGGCATTGGCCGCCGATGGACACAGTCTGGTCTGCGTGAAGAATGGCGGCGGCAGTAGTGAACTCGTGCTGCTGACTCTGGATGACCTGAGTGGCGAAGAGTACAAAGCCATGAGCAAGCGTCAGCGTAAGAACCTTTCCTTTCTGGAACCGCGAGCCCTCACGCATTCCTCCTTCGGCACTCAGTTTTATCAGCCGGATTGGATGCCCGACGGCGAGACGGTTGTTGTTGCCCGCAACGCCTTTCATGGACGTGATCTCGTGATGGTCGATGCCGTTAGCGGTGAAGTGCGCGAGTTGTTGGCCACCGACTATGACGAACGCACGCCGCAGGTGGTCGACGGTTGGCTGTATTACAGTCAGGATCTCACCGGTATCTA
The DNA here is from genome assembly GCA_963663545.1 of Candidatus Delongbacteria bacterium. Lineage (GTDB taxonomy): Bacteria > CAIWAD01 > CAIWAD01 > CAIWAD01 > CAIWAD01. Next base: position 244,566 of record OY760505.1, on the reverse strand, counting down.
TAACATTTATCGCGCCCGCATTACAGGGAGCACGCTTTCAGATGCCGAGTGTATCACCAACGTTCCTGGCGGAGCCTTTACACCTGCCTGCTATCGTGACACGCTCTACTTTGCCGAGTTCCGTGCGGGCGGATTCCGTTTGAACGAGTTGGCTGATTTCGCGGCGATTCCAGCTGAGAAGACCAGCTACCGGCAGGATGTACTTGAGATTATTCCGCCCAGGAAAAACGACAGCGCGCCGACGCAACGCGATTACCGGCCAATGGGCCTTGTTTTCGAGAAACCCTTTATCATGCCGCGTGTGATGATCGATGATGGCGTCGTCAAGCCGGGCTTGTACGTCCTGAACACCGATCTGATGGAACGGGTCAGTTACAGTGCCGCACTTGCGGTCGCGCGTGTTACAAATCTCGACATCTACACGGGTGCCACCTGGGCGCTGGGACAGTTTACCTGGTTTGGCGATCTCTACGTGATGCACCGTGATGCCATCAACAGCTTTGACGACACTTACGTGATCCTTGACGAGGACGAAGAGGGCGATCCCATTTTCGATACCTACAGTGTGGATTACCGCTTCTATCTCTATGAGGCGGAGAGCGGTTTTCGTCGTCGCTTGAATGATACCTCCACGGGCGAAGTGGGAGTGCGCTGGTCGAACTACTCGGCACGCTACAAGGGTAAAAGCCATCTCACGGTCAACTACGACTATTTACGCGGCTTCGGTCTGTTTATGCGTTATCACTGGGAGATGGATCACAGCACGCGCGTTGATGATTACATCAATCCTCACAATCGCAGTTGGCTGGACCTGGACTATCAACAACGCATGGACGAGTTCATGACCGAGTTTGAGGTAACACCCTCCGGTCTGCTGGCGGAAGTGTATGACAAATACAATTTCGGCCAACTCGATCTGCGTCTGGGACGTAACTGGTCCGTTCCCTGGTGGCACAGCGCCGCTGTGGGTGTGGATTTCCGCGGTTCCTATGTAACACAGGACGATGTCGACGATTTCTTCTACACCTATGCGGGTGGTCTGACAGGAATGAAGGGCTATTCGTATTACAGCCTGGGTGGAACGCGCAGTGCCGTATTGCACACGAATCTTGGCTTCCCGCTGATTCAGCGCACGGGAGTCCGCCTGGGGACACTGTACTTCAAGCGCGCCTATCTGAATCTATTTGCTGGTGCGGGTGAGGCATGGTGTGACGAAGACCGCATCGACAGCGACGGTGCCTTCATCAATACGGGCTTTGATCTGAAGAGCGAGGCGGGCGTTGATCTGAAGCTTGCGCTGGATTCATGGAACAGCATGCCCACCGCCATCACCTTCACAGCGGCCTACGGATTCGATGAGTTCCGTGTCAACGAGTTGAATGAAAACGACATGTACGGTCGGGAGTGGCGTTGGTATCTGACGGTGCTCTTCGACTTCAATACTTTCTAGGGGAAGATCATGCGTTTGTCCTTACTGCTAACCCTGTTGAGCTGTAGCCTGCCGGTAATGGCTCAGGATCTGCACAGCCAGCTCTTCCACCTGGACAGTGAACTTCTGGCGGCTGAGAGCGAGTTCTCCGGTAGCAGCCATCCCGCTGGGTTGGAATTGCTGGAGGGGTTGTTCTTACCCGGCTTCAATCAGGCCGTGCATGGCGAATGGTGGAAAACAGCCGTCTTCGTCGCCGTTGAGGCCGGTGCTTTGGCTATCAGCAGCAAACTCAGTAACGAGGGGCATGATCTGGAGCGCGAGTTTCAGGAATACGCCCGCGAGAACTGGAGCTACGAAACCTTCATCACCAACCGCGTAGATCGGCACGAGTATGCGTTGGAAGAAGCCTACATGAATCCCGGTGAGGATGGCATCAACGGAACAGGCGATGAAGCAGAGGACGGAACCGGGCTGGGCAGCCATGTGCTTCCCGGACACTATGAGCTGGGATGGGATATTGGCGACTATCAATCCTGGAATCACTTTACCGTCACTGAGACACAGCAGTTCTTCGAGATGATCGGCAAATACGCGCAATTCCAGCGCGGCTGGTCCGACTTCGATAGCGAGTGGTCCGTGACCTACTTCACGCCCAACAGCAGCCGCTACATGGACATGCGTACTGAGGCGAACGATAAACTGATCGCTGCCGACAACTGGCTGGGCTTGCTGGTTGTGAATCATGTAGTCAGCTTCATGGATGTTGTGATACGCCGCGCTCGTAACAACCGACACGAGCAGCGCGCGGATACCTGGTACGATCTGGATCGCTGGCAGGTGTCGACACGGCAATTGCCGATGGAGGTTGCACCTGTGACGACCGTGCAGCTGTCCTGGTCATTTCGCGGGCTGTGAGAGCGAGGCACAGAGGAGATAAAATGCGACGTATCACACATACACTGCTGCTTGCTGCAATATTGCTGAGTGTGCTGCCAGCCCAAGCGGTGATTTTCCACGGCGATCCGCAACAAGCCGATAGTCTGCTGGCTCAGCGCCGTGAAGTCAGACAGGAGCTGCATGCCCATCGGCGTGCAGGTGCGGTTTCAGGATTCGGCGCTTTCTCACGCAGCCTGCTGATTCCCACGTGGGGACAACGGGCCGTTGCCAAGACATACCCGGAGCTCAAAGGCAGCGGTCGCTGGCAGCTGTGGGCGGAAGTCGCGTTGGCGGGAGCCACATGGGGCTTCTACGAGTTCGCGCGCATGAAAGAGCACGAATACATGAGCCAGGCCGAGCTCTACGCTGGTGTCAGCCGTCATTCGCGCAATAGCGACTTCTGGGTGAATATTGGCAAGTACGACTCCGTGGAGGAGTACAACGAAGCCATGCTGCAGAACAATACGCCAGCGAGGCGGATCCTGGATCCTGCAGAGGCGTGGAGTTGGACGAGTCGTGACGAGCGCGTGCGGTACCGTGATACGCGCGCTTACTCGGAGGACGCCTACAGTGCGGCTCTGGCAACGGTGGGTGTCCTTGTCGTCAACCATATCTTTTCTGCGGTTCACGCGCTGCGTCTAGTGGGCACCGCCGATCAGATCACGGAAACGAAACTTCCCCAGGCCGAGATCGGCATGGTGAATAATCGTCCCGGACTTGTGATACACTGCAATCTGCTGCCGCGATGAAGCGTGTGCTCATCAGTGGAATCAGCGGATTCCTTGGCGCACGACTGGCGCAACGCCTGCAAGGAAAAGTTGAATTGAGCGGGATCGTCAATCGCGAAGAGTCCGATGCGGAGTGCGAAACGCTCACTCTCGACTTGGCGGACACGCATTTGATCACCGATCGATTGAATGCGTTGAATCCCGACATCGTCATGCATACTGCGGCCGTATCACGGCCGCTTGCCTTTGCCGAGGATCCGCGCACCTGCTGGCAAGTGAACGTTGTTGCCACACGCGAAATGGCTGGCTGGTGTCGCAGGCGTGATCGTCGCCTGCTTTTTTGCTCCAGTGATACTGTCTATGCCGATGCTGCTTCCGGTGGCAAACCCTGGTGTGAGACGGACCCGCTGGCTCCAGTGCATGACTATGGTCGCAGCAAGATGGAAGCCGAGGCGGCCATTGCCGAGCTCTGCCCGGAAGCTCTTGTCATGCGCCTCAGCCTGCTTTTCGGCACGTCGCGACCGGGACGCAACAGTTTTTCCGAGTGGCTGCTGGCGCGTTACCACGAGGGCCGTGTGCCCGTGTTCAACGACAATCGCCGGCACACAATCGCAGTTGGCGAAGTGTGCCGTGTAATACAACGTTTGCTCGAGAACGAGACTCTTAGCGGCGTGCTGAATGTGGGAAGCTGCGATTACCTTAGTCGTGAGGAGTTTGCTCGTTTGTTATTCGCGCACCTCGGATTGGATGCTGCATGCCTGGCGCCCTCCACGACTGCAGCTGCGCAACTACCCGTACCCTTACCTCTCGAATTGCCCTTGAATCTGGATCGTTTGCGCAATGTGCTTGGCGAACTTCCCCGTATCACAGAGCAGCTTGCAGCCGAGTATCCGCACCAGCATCGGTGAACAGGTGTTGAAAGACTTCCGATGAAAAACCCTCCTCGTATTACAGACTCCCGCTTGCTGCGTATCTCGCTTATCACCCTTGGCGGCCTCTGTGTCGCTCTTGGTTTCCTGGGGATCTTCTTGCCGCTGCTCCCTACTACACCCTTTCTGCTACTGGCTGCTGCCTGTTTTGCACGATCCTCCCGTCGTTTCAGCCATTGGCTGTATCACAACCGATTGTGCGGCCCTTATCTAAGACGTTATCAACAAGGGTTGGGTATGAGTGTATCACACAAGCTGGGAAGTCTGTTCTTGCTCTGGGGAGGCGTTGCCTTCACATGCTGGCGCGTCTCAGTGGCATGGTGGGTGCAACTCCTTTTGGCCGTGGTTGTGCTGGCTGTCAGCGCTCACATCTATTTATTGCCTACCTGGAGAAAGACAGCCGCAGAGGCGGCTGTATCACAAAATGGGGAGCCGAAGCTCCCCGTGTCACACGACTGATTTGTATCACTCGGCATGTCGTTTCTGCACCAAGTAGAAGAACACGGCGGCCAGTCCCATCAGGAACAGGAATCCCAGCCAGCCTTCTACCTGTGCGCCCCAAAAATGTGGAATGGCCAATTCAAAATCCCATTCCAGGCGCTTCTTCAACACAATGAAACCGGCAATGAACATGCCCAACACCGCCTCACCTGCGATAAGGCCGCTGGCCAATAGCACTCCGCGTTCGCGTCCCTGGCGCTTGTCTTCCTCACTGCGCTTCGGGTGACGCTCCATCAGCCAACGCATGCTACCGCCCAGCATTACCGGGACCGAGAGGCTCATGGGCAGATAAAGACCGACCGCAAAGGGCAGACTGTTGACGCCCAGCAGCTCGACAACCAGCGAAATAGCAGCCCCCACGAAGACCAGTGTCCAGGGCAGATTGCCGTCCAGCACACCGTCGACCACCAGCTTCATCAGTGTGGCCTGCGGAGCTGAGAGCTCGCGGGAACCAATGCCGAAGGCTTCGTGCAGCAGATAGATGATCAGACCGATGAAAATGGCGCTGGAAAGCACGCCGACGATTTCACCCATTTGCTGGCGGCGCGGTGTCGCACCAAGCAGGAAGCCGGTTTTCAGATCCTGGCTGATATCCCCGGCGGTGGAAATTCCCACACAGACCACGGCACCCACCGTCAGCGCAGCCACCTTGGCAAGTGTGCCCGTGAAGCCCACTGCGGCAAAGGCCAGACTGGTGCCCAGGAGCGCGGCAATGGTCATGCCGGAAACCGGCAGGCTGCTACCTCCCACCAGACCCACAACCCGGCTGGCGACCACCGTGAAAAAGAAGGTGAAGAGCACCACCAGCAGCGCACCGCTCAATCCCAGGTGCATGGCCGGAATCAGCCACAGGCAAAGGGCCACTGCCAGGCAGCCACCGAGCACCAGTTTGAGGGGCAAGTCGCGGTCCGTGCGCTGTACAGAGGCGGAGTCCGTCTGCGCCTTCACTCGCGGAGTCTTAGTACTGAGCTGCTTGATAAAAGCGGCGAATCCGCTGAACATGGCCGGCAGGTTACGTGCCAGGCTGATCAAACCGCCCAGGGTCACGGCGCCGGCGCCGATGTAACGGATGTAGCTGCTCCAGATGGAACCGGGGCCCATTTCCGCTATGGGAACGCTGGCCGGATAGAGCGGCGTGGTCAAACCCTGGCCGATCAGTCCGAAGAGAGGAATGAGCACCAGCCAGCCCAGGGCACCGCCCGCCAACATCCAACCGGCGATGCGCGGACCGATAATGAAGCCGACGCCCAGCAGCGAAGGCAGCGCGTCCATGCCGACGGCGGTTTTCAGTTTTCGCAAGGTCCACTCGGGCGCATCACTCCAGAGCGCAAAGGCGTGGGAATCCATCAGCAGTTTGTAGAGGAAGCCCGTAATAACGCCACCCGCGACGGCCTTGGCTTTGCCTCCGCCCTCCTCGCCTGCCACCAGCACTTCCGCGCAACCGGTTCCCTCGGGATAGGGCAAGGCGCCGTGCTCGCGCACGATCAGCCAGCGCCGGAGGGGAATCATCATGAAGACGCCCATCAATCCGCCCAGGGCGGCCACGAGGAAGACGGTGAGGATGCGCGGATTCTCGCCCATGAGAATCAACGCGGGAATGGTGAAGACCACACCGGCCGCCAGGCTTTCGCCCGAACTGCCCACGGTTTGCACCAGGTTGTTCTCAAGAATTGTACCACGCTTGAACAGGCCCCGCAGAAGCGCCATCGAGATTACGCTGACGGGAATGGAGGCCGTGACCGTCATGCCCACTTTCAAGCCCAGGTAAGCGTTGGCGGCACCAAAAACGATGCCCAGAATGGCTCCCAGCACCAGCGCTCGCAGGGTGAACTCGCGCATGCTAGTTTCGGGCGGGACATAGGGCTGATAGCCACGTCCATCCATGACACGATAGGCGTCGGGGCTCAGCCCGCGCGTTTTCTTGCTGTTGTTCATACCGATTTCCTGCCTTTGTTGGGAATAAATGTAAGGCATTGCGCCAGCATTCCACTGCCGACATTGGAAGTACCGGGCTAACTCTTTATCTTGCAATGTCTTTGCGCTTCGTCCACGCCGAAAAGCCGGCCAGTGGGCGATTTCAGGAGGAGCGCGGGTCCCCGCTTCGGTGGAGCAGACTGATTCTCTGCGTGAAACGGGCCACGGGTAGCATCGATAGCAGACAGGTTTTCACACATGGGTCCTAGGCGGCTCGCCGTCTTCGCCTCCGGCGGAGGCTCAAATTTCCAAGCCATCCTCGACGCCCATCAGCGACGTGAGCTGGAGCTCGCACCGGTTTGCCTGGTGAGCGATCGCGATGGCATCGGAGCTTTGGCGCGCGCCGAAAGGGCCGGTCTGCCCTTGGCCGTTTTCGGACGATCCACGTGGCGCGGCGAGGCGAAAGCCGTACAGGATCTGTTGTCCTTCCTGCGAGAGCATTCGGTTGAGCTCATCGCGCTCTGCGGATTTTTGCGCATGCTACCTGCGGCGCTGCTGGCGGCCTATCCGGATCGCATTCTCAACATCCATCCAGCCTTGCTTCCCGCCTTCGGTGGCAAGGGCATGTACGGCCATCGCGTGCACGAGGCCGTCTGGCACGCCGGTTGTCGGGTCAGTGGCGCGACAGTCCATCTGGTCAACGAGCGCTACGACGAAGGCCCCATTTTGGCGCAACAGGCGGTTGAGCTAAAGCCGACGGACGATCCGGAGCAAATCGCAGCGCGAGTACTGGAGATCGAGCATCGCCTCTTTCCGGCTGCTTTGCAGATGTTGGCCACCAATGAAATCCAGATACATGAACAAAGGGTGACACTATGTCCCAGACCCTGACCCCGATTCGCCGTGCCTTGCTTTCGGTGCACGATAAATGCGGCATCGTCGAGCTGGCCCGCGCGCTGGCTGAAAGTGGTTGCGAACTCATTTCCACGGGCGGAACCGCCGCGCTCTTGCGCAGCGAAGGCCTTGAGGTGCGCGACGTAAGCGAGCTGACGGGCTTTCCCGAAATGATGGACGGTCGTGTAAAAACCCTGCATCCACGCGTACACGGTGGATTGTTGGCGCGTCGTGACCACAGTGCCGATGTTGAAATCGCCTTAGAACATGGCATCGAGATGATTGATCTGGTGGTTGTCTCCTTGTATCCCTTCGAGCAGGTCAGTCGTCGTCGCGGCTCCAGTCTTGAGGACCTGGTGGAGAACGTGGACATCGGCGGCCCCACCATGCTGCGTAGTGCGGCCAAGAACCACGCGCATGTGACGGTGGTCTGTGATACAAATGATTATGCCGAGTTGCACGCGGCTATCGCTGCCGGTGGTACAAGCCTGGACTTGCGCCGTCGTCTGGCGGTAAAGGTTTTTGCCACGACTGCGGCCTACGACGGGTTGATCGCTTCCACTTTGAGCAAGCGCTTCGAGGTCGCCAAAGAGGAGAGCGACGAGTTGCGCGATCCGCCCGGCATTGTCGGCGCGCCCTGGTTTTCTCTCACCATGCAGCGCTCCCAAGAACTGCGCTACGGCGAAAATCCCCACCAGGCGGCCGCCGTTTATGGCGGCTTGGGTGGCATTGAAGTGCTACACGGCAAGACGCTCTCCTACAATAACCTGATTGATGTGGACGAGGCGCTGGAAGTGGCTCGCGATTTTCGCGACGACGCACACGCCCTTTGCGCCATTTTCAAGCACACCAACCCCTGCGGAGTGGCTCTGGGTGATACACCGGCGTTGGCCTTCGAACAGGCGCTAGCGACGGACTCCATCAGCCCCTTCGGTGGCATTGTGATTTTCAACCGAGAGCTGGATATCGAGTGCGCCAAGCTCGTTCACAAGCCTTTCATGGAGATTCTAATCGCGCCCTCCTACAGCGAGGAGGCGCTGCATCTGCTTAGGCGCAAGAAGGACCGTCGCTTGCTGAGCTGGAGTCCTGCCGTGCCCCGCGCACAGGAGTGGCAGGCCAGGCAGTTCTTTGGCGGCATGCTTGTGCAGGATTGTGATACATTTCTGGGTGAGAATCCCGCCGACTACCGCTGCGTGACCCGGCGTCAGCCCGACGCGGAGGAGTGGGAGGATCTGCTATTCGCGTGGCGCGTGGTGCGTCACGTGAAGTCGAACGCCATTCTACTGGCGGCGCAGGGACGCACGCTAGGGATTGGTGCAGGACAGATGAGCCGGGTGGACGCCAGTGAGCTGGCGGTGAGCAAAGCCCGGCGCGAAGGTCACGAACTTGAGGGCTGTGTATTGGCTTCCGACGCCTTTTTCCCCTTTGCGGATGGCGTAGAAGCTGCAGCCTTGGCTGGAGTTCGTGCCGTGATACAACCCGGCGGCAGCGTGCGGGATGAGGAAGTGATAGAGGCAGCGGACCGCCACGGCCTGGCGATGTTGTTGACAGGCCGTAGGCATTTCAGGCACTAGGAACCATGGGCTTTTCATTTTCTAGCATTTTCGGCGGCTGGTTCTCCAATGACATTGCCATTGATCTGGGAACCGCGAACACGCTGGTGTACGTCAAAGGCAAGGGCATTCTGGTGCGCGAGCCTTCGGTTGTGGCCGTCGGTCGCACCGATCGTAAGGTGATCGCCATCGGTTTTGAGGCCCGTGAAATGATGGGCAAAACCCACGCCGACGTGGAAGTGGTGCGTCCTATGCGCGACGGCGTCATTGATGACGACGAAGTGGCGGAGGAGATGATCCGCACCTTCATACGCCGCGTCTGCCGCAATCGCCTGACGCGTCCGCGCGTCATCGTCTGCGTGCCCAGCGGTGTTACAAAATCCGAGAAGCGCATCATCAACGACTCGGCGGAGCACGCCGGCGCACGCGAAGTGTACTTGATCGCCGAACCGATGGCGGCTGCACTGGGTGTGGGCCTGCCGGTGGATCAACCCGTCGGTTCCATGGTCATCGACATCGGCGGCGGTACCACGGAAATCGCGGTGATCTCCCTTTCTGGCATCGTCACGGACACTTCCATTCGTACGGGTGGCGACGAGATGGACGAAGTCATCGTCCAGTACATGCGTCGCAACTACAACCTGCTCATTGGTGAGCGCACCGCGGAGCAGATCAAGTGCCAGATCGGAAGTGCTGTGCCGCTGAAGGAAGAGCTGAAAATGATCGCCAAGGGCCGCGACTTGATTGCGGGCATTCCCAAGGCGGTGGAAATCAGCAGCGTCGAAATTCGCGAGTCCCTGGCGGAGCCCGTCTCTGCCATTGTGGAAGCCGTTAAGCTGAGTCTGGAGAAGACGCCGCCCGAGTTGGCCGCCGATATTCGCGACCGCGGTATCATTCTTACAGGCGGTGGCGCGCTACTTAAGGGCCTGGCCGTTCGACTGCGCGACGAAACCAGCCTGCCCGTCAACCTCGCCGAGGACCCGCTGACCTGCGTGGTGCGCGGTACAGGTATGGTGCTGGACAACATGGAACGCTTCTCCAAGGTGCTGCTGCGCAAGTAGCGGCAATGGGATCTCCCTTATGAAAGCTGGCGCCCAACAATCCCGGGTGGCAGGCTGGATCACGTGGCTGCTGCTCAGCCTGCTCTCGCTGATCTTGCTCCTCTCCGGCAAAAGCTATCCCGCGCAAGTATCACGTGAGACCATCTTTCGTCTCTTCCGCTATCCGCTTGTGCTGGTAAACTGGATTCCCCAGGGCCTGGAGTTGCGCAAAGAGAACGAGCATCTGCGCCAGCGCACCATCGAGCTTTTCGCCGAGAACTGCCGTCTGCGCGAGCTGGCTCGCGAAGCCCAACGGCTCGAGGGCCTGTTAGGAATAAGTCGCATGCCGGGCATGGTCTACTTTCCCACAAGAGTGCTTACCCGTGGAAATCCGCAACAGCCGCAGACGGTGGTCATCGACCTGGGGTTGTCCGACGGAGTGCGCGGAGGCGAGGCTCTGCTGACCGTTGACGGCCTGGCGGGAAGCCTGCTGGATCCTCACCTGCATCACAGCCGGGCGCTGCTCGTGACACACCGGGACTTTCGTGCGCGAGCTCTTCTGGCGCGAACGCGTGAAGAGGGAATTGTGGCCGGCAACGGAACTCCGCAGATGGAACTGCTGGATATTCCCCTTTCCAGCGGCGTGATACCCGGTGATACCGTGATCACTTCCGGCCACGGCAGCCGCTTTGTTGGTGGCATTCCACTGGGCGTGGTCAGCTCGGTGCACGAAACCGGCGGCATGTTCAAGGTGATACGTCTGCAGGCCCTGGCGCATCTGGAGCGGCTGGAGGAGCTTTACGTAGTACAACAATCCGCGCCCGACGCTTGCGTGCTTGACGAAGAGGCAGAGGAGGCGCAGGAATGAGACGTGTGCCGTTACTCTTCCTTGTTGTGATACAACTTGCGTTAGGGGATCTGCTGCGTGTTTTCGGCTGGGCGCCTGGTCTAGTGACTGTGGCCGTATTGTTGCTGGGAGCCGGAATGAGTCCCGCACGAGCGTCGCTGCTGGGCTTTTGCCTGGGCGCACTGACGGACATCCTCAGCGAAGACCCCCTGGGAGCAATGGCGCTGGTAGGTACAACACTGGGCTTTCTGGCAAGCATGCAGTTGAATCCGGCGGACAAGCTGCCGCTGCCGCATATGATCGGGCGTGCTATCCTCCTGATTGTTCCGGCGGAGATCTTCCTGGCCAATCTACGCTTCACCGGTATGGACGCCACGCCACTGAGTATCACATTGTATCACGCGCTTCCCACCGCCATCTATACGCTGCTCTTCTGGTTTGTGCTCTTTCTCATTCCCGGACTGCGCGGCGAGGGGTGGCGGGAGTGATTCATGCGTGAGCTTTCTGATATTCAAGCGCGCGGCACGCTGCTGGTTACACTAGTGCTGGTGGGCATGGCGCTGCTTGTGTTACGCCTCTTCCAATTGCAGCTCGTAGGCCAGCAGGACTGGATCGACCGCTCCCGTCGCAATCAAGTACGCACGCAGGAAATTCCTCCCCACCGTGGTTTGTTGCTGGATAGAAACGGCCGCGTACTGGTGGACAACCGACCTTCTTACACCGTCTACGGTGTGCCACATACTTTGCTGCGTGATTCAAGCATTGTATTACGCCTGGCGGATGTGTGTGATGCACCCGCCGACCGTCTCTTCCGTCGTCTGCATCAGGCGGGACGGGGCAGTATGAAAGCCGTGCGTTTGCTTTCGGATATCTCCTTTGATATGCGCGTGGTGTTGGCAGAGAACCTGCGCGATTATCCCGGTATCAAAGTGCAGATCGAGCCGAAGCGCTACTACCCTGAGAATCTGGCGCCTCACACGGTGGGCTATCTGGGTGAAGTGAGCGATCAGGAGTTAAGCGCCGAGCGTTTTCCCGGCGTTGAAGCTGGCGATCTGGTGGGCAAGAAGGGTGTGGAGCGTAATTACGATGCGCAGATTCGCGGGCTCAAGGGCGTGGAGTACATCATGGTGGACGCCCTTGGACGTGACAAGGGGCCCATGCCTGGTATGCCTACAACTCCGCCCTTGCACGGTCGCGATCTTGAACTGACCCTCGACTACGAATTGCAGACGCTGGCCGATTCGCTGATGGGCGATCGCCAGGGCGTTATTCTGATCGCGCAGTGTCGCACGGGAGAAATCCTGGCCTCGGTGAGCAAGCCGGATTTTCATCCCCGCTATTTCAGCGGACGCATGCCACCCGAGGTCTGGGAGCGCCTCAACAACGAGGAGACGCGACCGCTTTTCAACCGCTCGGTGCAGGGCCTCTACCCGCCAGGATCGCTGTTCAAGATCGCTGTGTCGGGTTACGCGCTCGAACATCACCTGGTGGAGGAGAACTTCACCGTAGACTGCAAGGGCGCTTTCCGCCTTGGGCGCCATGTACAGCGCTGCTGGAAGCTGGAAGGCCACGGCCCAATGAATATGCGTCAGGCTGTGATACACAGCTGCGATGTGTGGTTCTACCAACTGGGGTTGCGCATGAGTCCCGATGATATTCGCGCAGCGGGTCTTAGCTTCGGTTTGGGAGTGCCGACGGGCATCGATATCGATGGAGAGTCGCGCGACCTCTTGCCGGACACGGAATGGTACGACCTGAACTTCGGCGAAAAAGGTTGGAGCCTGGGTGTGATGCTCAACCTTGCCATTGGCCAGGGCGAAGTGCTGACCACACCGATTTCTCTTTTGCGCTACGCGTGCATCGTTGCCAACGGCGGCTGGTGTATCACGCCGCATTACGGACGGGCGTTGCTGGATCGTGCGACGGGCGAGCGAGAGGATCTGGTCTACGAACGCCAGCAGGTTGAGCTTTCACCACGTACGTGGGCAATGGTTCAAAGTGCTACACAGGGCGTAGTCCGCGCCGGAGGTACTGCCGGTTATCTGCGACGTGATGCATACGAGGCGGGTGGCAAGACGGGCACAGCGGAAAATCCGCACGGCAAGGAGCATAGCCTTTTCATGTCCTGGATGCCCGAGCCCGATCCGGAAATCGCCGTCTTTGTGCTGGTGGAAAACGCTGGCCACGGCAGCGAAATCGCCGCTCCCATCGCCTTCAAACTCACCGATTACTGGTATGAGCGCAAACACCCCGGCACCCATGTCTCACGCGTGTACGTGCCACGCCCGGCGGCTGTTGATACAAGCGGGGCACTTGCATCGGCAGGTGGAGGAGACTGATCATGTTGGCGCAGATCCTGAAACGCTTCGATTGGGTTCTCTTTTTCAGTGCCTTTGCCCTAATGCTGATGGGACTATTGGTGTTGACCAGCGCCAGTGCCAATCAACCCATTGACTACGCTACCAAACAGAGTATCTGGCTTTTGCTGGGATTGCCTGTGCTGCTCACAGCGGCACTGTTGCCGCCCAACTTCTGGTTTGCCACTTCCTGGCTGCTGTACGGGAGTAGCCTGCTGCTTCTGTTGGCGGTTAAAGTGGCTGGTGCCATGGGTATGGGAGCCGAACGCTGGTTGCAAATTGGCGCCTTTCGCTTTCAGCCCTCGGAATTAGGCAAGCTGGCTCTGATCCTGGCTGTAGCACGGTTGCTTGCCGACAACCGCATCGACCTGCGCAGACCGGCCCATATCATCATGGCGGCGCTGGTGGCACTGCTGCCCATGGGCCTCGTGCTGGTGCAGCCTGATCTGGGTACCGCCTTGGTCTATGCTTTTGTGCTCTTTCCCATGCTGATTCGTGCTGGCCTTCCCTGGCCCTGGGTGCTCTACATTGTCGCGCCCATCGTATCGGCACTGCTTAGTCAGAACATCTTCCTGCTGTTGCCTTTCATCATTGCCCTGGGAGTGCTGCTGTACGCGGCCGAAGCCAACATGCTGGTGACCTCGGCCGTGCTCTCGGTGAACGCGGGCATCGGCTTTGCGCTGCCCATGCTCTGGGGGTTGCTCAAGCCCTACCAGCAGCAGCGCATTCGCATTTTTCTCGATCCCGAAAGCGACCCTCTGGGCGCAGGCTATCAGATCATTCAATCGAAAGTGGCTATTGGTTCGGGGGGCTTTAGCGGCAAGGGCTTCCTGCAGGGTAGCCAGACTCAGCTCGCCTTTTTGCCTGAGCGCCACACCGACTTCGTCTTCAGCGTGCTGGGAGAGGAGTTCGGCTTCCTTGGCGCCGTACTCGTTCTGGGCCTGTTCACCGTGCTGCTGATTCGCGTGCTCACCGTTGCGCTGCGCCACCGTAACAACTTCTGCGGGCTGGTGATGACGGGCATCGCCTCGCTGCTCTTCTTTCATGTCCTCGTCAATGTGGGCATGACCATTGGCGTGGCGCCGGTGACCGGCCTACCGCTGCCCTTTCTCACCTACGGCGGCAGTTTTACCTGGACCAATATGGCGCTGGTGGGCCTGCTGCTGAATTTCTCCTGGCACCGCCGCGACGGTCTGACCTAATCTTCGCCTCAACTACTGCCAGTCAGTCTGCATAGCCAGGTTGACCGGCAGTGTGGCTTTTCACCTGTGTCACTGCCGATTGCTCTTGGATGATTCCAACCGTTTCGCCAACTGCTTCACGGCAAGACTGTGAAGCAAAAATGGCCCGGCTTGCGTGACGAAGCCCGTAACATCTTAAGTTGTGCGCCGGGGGAACGAGAATATGGGAACGTAGACCCAGGATATGCGCGAGTGCCTGCATGCTGGCAGTGCCCGCCGCCACGTTTCGTTTGAGGTTCCCATGTCCCTTCACTCTGCTAGCGCTCTTCTGCCTGCCCCAGCCAACCACGATCTGGAATCCTGTTTGCGACGCGCCGCCGTGGTACTGCTTCTACTGTTGTCCGTCTGTTCCGTGTCACACGCGCAGGAGGAACTGGTTCGCGCCGGTGAAGTAGGTGGCAAGCCCGGCTTGGCCCTGTTTCCCTTTGCCTTCTACAACGACATGATGGGCGCGGCGGTGGCGCTCGCCGCTGTGACCAGCAGTTGGCCTCAACCCCAGTCTTCGCTGTTTCTCACGGCTTTCGCTGGCAGCAAAGGCACGAACTACCTATACGCCAAGGCCAGCGATCTGCGTCCTTTTCCACATGGGCGCTTGTACGCCACCTCACGGCTGACCCTCGGGTACTTTGACGCAATGAAGGTGTTCAGCGACGGGCATCCCGACTTTGCGGATGCGCGTGCGGGGGCCAATGATTCGGATCCGGACAATTACCTGGAAGGCAACGGCCTGGATCAGGAAGCCTGGCTTCGCTTGCATTACTTGTTACCGCTGGGGCAGGGGCGTTACGAGAAGATGCATCGCCTTGTATTACGCGATGGCATTGTGGTTGAGGGTGCCCGTGATACATGGCCCCCGCTGCCTTGGAAGACCGGCTACACCATGCTGGGAGTGCGTCCCTTTTATCGTAGCCAGGACCTGTCGCTGAGCCATGTCGGCGATTTCAACTCCACCACCATCGGCAGCGATTTCTTTGTCGAGTACGACGCCACCGACTTCAGTGATGATCCCACGCGCGGCAGCCGGATTTATGCCGCTGTGTCACGCGATTGGGGGAGCGGCGCTTCCAGTAACTCATGGACGCAGGCGATGGGCAGTGCAACAGGCTACCTGCCACTTGGATCAGGCACACACACACGGCGACTCACCCTGGCGTTAAGTGTGTGGACCAGTCACTGTCTCACATGGAACAGTGCCGATGCTGCAGATGGTGATCCAGTGTATCACCGGCCACCAACCTACGCTGGTGCCAGTCTGGGAGGTATGGACCGCATGCGCGCCTATGCGCCGGCGCGTTTCAACGATCGCTCGGCGCTGGTGTATCAGGCGGAGCTACGGCAGACCTTGCGCTGGAATCCGCTGGAGAAGATCGCTTTGCTGCAGAAGTTGGGCATGCGCATCGACTGGCTGCAGTTGGTCTATGGTCTGGAGGCGGGTCGCGTTGCGCCCGGCTACGACCTTAGCACGCTGCATCAAGCCATGAAGGTGAACGGACTGTTGGGCCTGCGCTTACTGGTAAATCAGCTCGTGATACGTGTGGATCTGGGTGTGGGCAGTGAGGGGGGCGCGGTGCAGATGATATCGGATCACGCCTTTTAACTGACGAACCCGCCCCTGTGAATCGGTTAGCCGACTCACTCGCCGTCTGGCGCACCCGCATTCAGCATCTCGAAGTGCTCAGGAAGCAGCTCCGGGTCAATGTTCAGCGTGCGCAAGGCCTCTTCGACGCTGTCAACTACTTGCACCTGATAGTCATCACTTTCATTAAGGAGGCTGTACATACGCGCGAGGCCAAGGGAAAGTGCGCCTGTAACACAGATCACGACGCGTACCCGCTTTGTACCTTCAAAGATATCCCGAGTACGCTTTACCGTATACAGCATTTCTTCGTAGTTCATACTGACCGTCGTGCCTAAATAGTTGGCCAGGCAGCGTAGGTTGTCGCGAAAGGGTTGATTGCGCAGTGCGTTGCGGTAGACGAGATAATCCTGCATGCAAAGGGTCTCGCCACTGCGGATGAAGAGGATATTCTCTGTCTCGTTGTACTCAAAACCGATTGACATCGCGCCTCCAGAGCTGAAACGTCAATAATATCGGCAATAGGATTGAATATATTGAAAGCTGGATCCTGTTCATGAAATGAAGGGCTGGATGCGGTTTTATACCTTCTATCCTTTCAACACGGAGCCTCGATGACGATTCTGGATTGGTTGATTGTAGCTGCATATCTGCTGTTTGCCCTGGGCACGGGCATTTACCTGACCCGCCGCAGTTCGCGCTCAACGAGCGATTTCTTTCTCGCCGGACGCAGTCTGCCCTGGTGGATGCTGGGGACCTCGATGGTGGCCACAACCTTTGCCGCCGATACGCCTTTGGCCATTACTGAAATGGTACGTGGTCACGGCATCTGGCGGAATTGGTGGTGGTGGAATCTGGCCCTGGGAGGGTTGCTCGGCGTTTTCCTCTTCAGTCGATTGTGGCGACGCGCTGGCGTGTTAACGGACAATGAGCTGATCGAACTGCGCTACAGCGGGCGTCCCGCAGCCTTTTTGCGCGGCTTCAAGGCGGGCTGGTTTGCCACTGTCTACAACTTCATCGTCATGGGCTGGGTGATCAACGGCATGAGCACCGTTGTGCAAGTGCTTACGGGCAGCAGTCCGCAACTGACTACCTGGACCTTGGTAACGATCGCCGTGGTCTACACCGTGCTTTCCGGCTTCTGGGGAGTGGTGGTCACCGATCTGGTCCAGTTCATTCTGGCCATGACGGGTTCGATTCTGCTGGCCTGGTTCGCCGTTGCCGAGGTGGGTGGGCTAAGCGCGCTGCAACAGAAGCTCGCCGGACTCTCCGACACACCGCAGCATTTGACCTCCTTCGTGCCCACCTTCGATGGTTTTGGTGATGGGTTCATGGGCAGCAGCTTCTTCACTTTCTTCATCTTCATCACCTTGATGTGGTGGAGCAACCACAACGCCGACGGCGGCGGTTATGTGATACAACGCATGATGGCTTGTCGCAGTGAGCGTGATGCGGTGAAGGCTTCGCTGTGGTACAATGTGGCCAACTATGCACTGCGTGTCTGGCCCTGGATTCTAGTGGCGCTGGTCAGCCTGGTGCTATTCCCGCACATCGCCGACACTACTGAGGCCTCGGGCAATAAACTCGCTTACCCGATGGTGCTCAAGGCCGTGCTGGGACCGGGGCTGCGTGGATTGCTGGTCACCACTTTTCTTGCCGCATTCATGAGCACCATCGACACGCACCTGAACTGGGGCGCCAGCTACGTGGTCAATGACATCTACCGGCGCTTTCTCAAACCGCAGGCCGATGAACGGCATTACGTCTTTATCAGTCGGCTGACCATTCTGGTGCTCATTACCCTGTCGGCGGCGCTCTCTTTCTTCATGAGTTCCATCGATCGCGCCTGGATTTTCGTCTGGGCGATGGGGGCCGGCATTGGCCTGGTGCTCATTCTGCGCTGGTTCTGGTGGCGTATCAATGCCTGGTCGGAGCTGAGTGCGCTGGGAGCTTCCATTCTAGTGACTTTCGGGCTGGAGATTCTGGCCTTTGTGCAGAGTGCGCCGGGCGAGTATCGCCTGTTTGCAACAGCGCCCGAGCTCTTTGGCCAGCCCGTGAGTACGGCAGTAAAGGCGCTGATTGTGGTGCCTTTTTCCATCGTAGTATGGGTCAGTGTCACGCTGCTGACCAAACCCGAGCCGCGTGATACACTGGAACGCTTTTATGAGCGCGTACGACCTGGAGGTGCCTGGGGCGAACTGAAAGAACGCTACCCGCACGCCGTGGGACAGCCTTCGCTGCTCAGGGCCTTTCTGCCTTCATGGATCGGCGGCGCGTTGTTGATCTATGGTGTAACCTTTTTCCTGGGACACCTTCTGCTGCTGCACGCATGGCCCGCCGCCCTCTGCGCGCTCTGTGCCGTTGCTGGTGCAGTGCTGATCTGGTTTTTCCAATTGAAACCCAATCCCGCCGGGGAAGGAAGCGCGAGTCCCACACCCGCACCCCGGCTTGTTCCTGATAGGGAGGATCGATGAGTTTTGAATTGTTGTCCCGCCAGGAAGTCCCGGCGCTGGGACTTGTCTGCGAGGACTACCGTCACACAACTACCGGTGCACGACATATCCATCTGGACAACGGTAAATCGCACAATGCTTTTTCCGTTGTCTTTCGCACCCTGCCCACCGATTCCACAGGCGTAGCCCACATCATTGAGCATTGTGTGTTACAAGGCAGCGAGAGATTTCCCGTTCACGAAGTCTTTACACACATGGGGAATCGCAGCTTCTCTTCTTTCATGAATGCGATGACGGGACCGGATGCAACGAGCTATCCCTTTGCCTCCTGCAACCGCAAGGACTTTGACAACCTGCTGCAGGTTTATCTGGATTGCCTGTTTTTCCCGCTGCTGACCGAGCTGGATTTCCGCCAGGAGGGTCACCGCCTGGAGTTTCGTGATCCGGTAGATCCTGAGAGCGGACTTGTAGTACACGGCGTCGTCTACAACGAGATGAAGGGCGCGATGAGTTCGCCCGTGCGCCGTTTCTATGCGGGATTGGATCAATACTTGTTTCCGACGCTCTTCTATCGCAACAATTCTGGCGGAGATCCGGCCTGTATTCCGCATTTGAGCTACGAAGAGTTCAAGGCTTTTCACGCGCGCTATTACCATCCGAGCAACGCCATCTTCTTGACGGTCGGTGATATCTCCGCAGCGGAACATCAGCAACGTTTCCAGGAGCTTGTCTTGCACCGCTTCCCAGGAGTCGGTGATACATTCACAATTCCCCGGGAGCAGTATCACGAGAAACCTGTGACAAGCTCGGCTACGTATCCCTTCAGCGGCGAAACCCTAGACGGACAAGCCTATGTCGCGCTGGCATGGCTGCTGGGGCCAGCTTCGGATCTGGACGCCTGCATGGACGCGGAGTTCCTGCAACAGGTATTGATGACCGGCAGCTCCAGTCCGCTGATGCGCGCACTGGAAGCCAGCGATCTGGGCAAGGCGCCGTTTGGCAATTACGTGCGCACTGATACCAGCGAGATGCAGTTTGTCACCGGCTTCCAGGGCAGTGACCAAAAGCATGCGGCGGAGATCGAAAAGCTGATCCTGTCGGTGCTGGAAAAGGTTGCCGCAGAAGGGTTACCACGTGAGGATGTGGATCGCGCCCTACATCAGCTGGAGCTGGATCACCGCAACACCGAGGACAGCAACTGGATGCCCTTCCTGCTGGAGTTGCTAGAGCGTGCCGGGGAGCGTGTGTTACATGGTGGCGATCCGGTGGACGGCATCAATCAGGGACCGGCGTTGGACCGCTTGCACAAGCGACTAAAGGATCCCGCCTATTTGCCTGCCTTAGTCAAGCGCATGCTTCTGGAGAACCCTCACCGTGTAAATTTCAGTTTGGTACCGGACGCCGAAATGGCCGCACGAGAAGTGCTGGTGGAACAGGAGTGGTTGCAGAGTCGCGAGCAGGCACTGAGCGACAGCGAGCGCGAACACCTTGTATCACAAGCTACCGAGTTGCGTCACAAACAGCAGGTGGAAGAAGACCTCGACCAGCTGCCCCGCCTGCGCTTGAGTGAGGTTACCGAGGATCCTAGTTATCCGCAGGCCTGCGTGGAAAACGTGGCCGGGCATGAGATGCAGTTCTACCCCTGTGGCAGCAACGGTATTGCCTGGATAGAAATGGTGTTTCCGCTTCCTGAACTTGCGCCGGAAGATGTGCCCCGCATGTCGATCCTGTTGCGGGCCTTGGACAAACTCGGTTGTGGAGGTGAGGACTTCCTGGCTACAGCCGAGCGACAACAACGGCTTGGTGTTGCTCCCGGAGCAAGCGCGCTGTTGGGCTTCGATATCCTGGAGTATGATAAGCCTGTTGCGTGGCTGTCGTTAAGCGGTCGCTGCCTCTACTCAAACTTCAGCGAGTATTGCGGACTCATGCGTGATACACTGGAGAGTGTAGAGTTGCGTGATACAGCGCGACTAAAAGACCTGCTCCGCCGCCGACTGACCTTGCTCGAGCGCGAAGCCGCAAATGGTAATGCGATGTCGAATGGCATGAGTGCTGTGACACGCAATAGCAATGCTTCGGCGGATCTCTTCTACAATTGGAACGGACAGCCGCTGGTTGAAACTCTGCGCGAGATGCTGAAAAGCGACGAAAGCGTTCAGAAAGCAGCCGATGATTTCAAGCGACTGATGAAAGCCGTGTTACAGCAAAAGCTGCGGATCTTTCTGGCCGCCGAGGAGGACCGGGCAGAGGAGCTGAAGCGTCAGCTGGCGGAAGCCGTGAATGGCTTTGCCGCAGAAGGCGAAGCCTCCTTCTCCCGGAAGCCGAGCGAGCATCAACTGCAGCAGGTTGCTCTAAGCGGAGCGACAGCGATTGCCTACAATTTCATGTCTTGGCCTGCGCCGCCTTCGGAGCACGAGCTCACGCCGGCGCTGATGGTGCTGTGCCAGCTTCTGGAGCAGGGTCTGCTTCATCGCCAGGTGCGCGAGGAGGGAGGTGCCTATGGAGTGGGGCTGCGCCTGCACTTCGGCAACCTGATCTGCTGGTCATATCGTGATCCACGCATCGAGGCGACATTAGACGACTTCGCTCGGGCCGCCGAGTGGGTAGCCGCGAGTCGCATCAGCGATGATTTACTGGAAAACGCCAAGCTGGCCGTGTTACGCACGCTGGATGGCCCGCTATCGGAAGTTTCCGATGCCACCAGCGATTATCACGCTAAGCTGCTGGGACGCACCCAGGAGTTGCGTTTGCAGCGACGTCGTGCAGTGATCGATGTCAGCGTTGACGATATTCGACGTGCTGCCGCCTTTGTGATGAGGCCGGAACGGGCCAGTCGTTGTGTGGTTGCTTCCGCCCAGGCAATCGCACAGGCGAAGCTGCCTGAAATGGATGTCAAGGAACTGTAATACGAATGCGGGGCGGCGCTTCGGCGTCGCCCCACTTTGATCCTTGGGGGAGTGATGGCTTCTCGAGGTGCTGGAAACCTCAATCCTCCCGTCCTTGCGGCATGGCTGCTGGCCGTGAGCGCCTCTTTGTTATTGCTGTTCTTAGCCAATCTGCCCCCCTGGCTGCGCTTGCCAGCGGCCACTCTTCCGCTGTTTGCGCTTCTCGCTCTACAATCCATGTTGCGTACACGGGCAAGTTCTGCAAAGGATGCTGCACGGATTGATGATCTGAGCCGGGTGATACGTGAATACGAAGTCTCGCTGGAGGTAGCCGGCGACTTCATCTGCCGCTTCGCACCGGACGGCCGCATCTTGTATGTGTCACCAAGTGTAAAATCAGTGCTTGGCTACACAGTCGCCGAGGCACTCAAGTACACCACCATTGAGTTGATGCATCCCGACGATCTCCAACGCTTGAAAAGGGTGGTGGAAGCAAATGGTGCCTCTGATGAGAAGCTCGTAGTACGTGGTCGTGTGAGACACGCCGATGGACGCTGGATCACGCTGGAGAGTACCATGCGTCTGCTCTTCTACGGCGATCATGTCGAAGTGGTGACCTCAAACCGCGATATCGACCGGCAGCTTGAAGAGGTTCGTGAGCTGGAGCAAATGCGCATTCGCCTGGAAGAGGCGGTGCTGATTGCAGGTATCGGTTACTGGGAGCGACGCCGCCTCCCCGGTGGTGGCTGGGAAAACTTCATCAACGCCCAGGGCAAGGCTATTCTCGGACTGTCCGGCGAAGAGAACGACCCTGACATGGAATCCATCCTTGCCTTGTTGGTTGACGGAGAGCGGGAACGGTTGGAACACGAACTCATGCACTGCCTGGAAAACGGCACAGGGTTTACTACAGAGGTACGAGTTCAACGGCGTGATACGGGCGAGAAACGTGTGTTGCTGCTGCGAGCTCGTCCACGCTATGAAGGCGAGCGTGTGCACAGTTTTCAGGGTACGTCCATCGATATCACTCAGCTAAGACAGGCTGAACGTGGCCTGCAGCTGGCACGTGAGACAATGGAAAACGCTCCAATCTCTGTGATACGACTTGATCCCGAACTCAGGCTGCGCTACACCAATCAGATGGCCTGTCGTTTGTGCAATACACCAATGCACAAGCTGCTAGGACGTGAGTTATCCGACGTTTTGCCCACGAATCCGCCTCTTGATTGGAGGGCCATTTGGGAGGAAGCCGCACAGGGTGAAAGTGTTACACGTATCAGCCGACTTGTGCAGCAGAGCAAAGAAGGACCGGTGCTGGAGCTGAGTCTCAGTGTACTCGAGATGGAGGGTGAACCCCGCGGTATTCTGTTCCTCGTTGACATCGGAGAACGTGTGCGCATGGAGGAGGAGTTGCGCCAGTCGCAGAAAATGGAAGCCGTTGGCCGCTTGGCGGGAGGTATCGCCCACGACTTCAATAATTTGCTTCAGGTGATCGCGGGCACCAGCGAACTGCTGCGTCCATATTTGCGTGATACAGGACAGCCGCTGCTGAAGGAAATTCGTGATACAACGGACCGCGCACAGCGATTGGTGAGGCAGCTACTGAGTTTTAGCCGAAGGCAGGAACTCCGGCTGGAAAGCGTGGACCTGAACGAAATCGTCTACTCGGCCATTGGTATGCTGCACCGCCTTTTGGAGGCAAGAGTTCGCGTTGAGCCGGCTTTATGTCGCAAACCACTGCAGGTGTACGTGGATCGTGTCCTGCTAGAGCAGGTCATGCTCAACCTCTGCTTGAATGCGCGTGATGCAATGCCGCAGGGAGGACGTATCACACTGACTTCCAGTCGGCAACTTTGCGCAGGCGAGTGGTGCCGGGCGCGTGAGTTGGAGCCTGGCGAGTACGCATGTCTGATGATCAGCGATGATGGACCGGGAGTTCCAAGCGAATTGCGCACGCGCATCTTCGAGCCCTTTTTTAGCACGAAGGAGAGCGGACAGGGTGCCGGTCTCGGCTTGGCCACGGCCTACGCCATTTTGCAACGACACGGCGGTCGTATTGAATTAGGCCCCCTTCAGGGCCAGGGCGCGTGTTTCGTTGTCTATCTTCCGTTGCATCACGTCGAGGAAAAAGAGAGCACGCCTGCAGAACAGCCTGTTTTAGAGCCTGGAAGCACAAGCCTCCTGCCACGTCAGCGCCAATTGCTGCTTGTCGAAGACGACGACGCTGTACGGCGCACGGCGGTCCGCCAGTTGGAGCAGATGGGGTGGCGCACCATCAATGCCGAAGACGGTTTTCGTGCATTGGAACTGTTTGAACACTACATCGACGAGCTGGATCTGGTAATTCTGGATGTAGTACTGCCTAGTTTGAGCGGTCTGGATGTGGCGGAGGTGATTCGCGAGAGGAACCCAGATCTTCCTCTTCTTTTCTGCAGCGGGTATACGCGGGAGATCCTGGAAGACGAGTACTCGATGTTCATTCCGGGGCCGCTATTGACAAAGCCCTGGCAACCACAGGATCTACAGGAGGCGATCAAGTTGGCGCTTGATGGAGACGACCTACTGACCGAAGAGGAACACCCGTGATCCCAGGGAATCACGGGTGCACAATGCATAGCTGATTTGCTCAATGCCTAGAGCTCTTGCCAGGCTTTGGCTACCTCGGCGCTCAGTGCTGCCACTGTTTGCTCACCAAAATCAAAACGAATTCCGCAACGCGCATAGATTTCGGGTAGCGGTTTGCTGTAGCCCAAACTCAAGCCTGCGAGGTAGGCGTCCAGGGCCTTTTCCTTGTCGCGCAGACTGTTGGCCCATACCTGCAAGGCCCCGAGCTGGCTGATGGCGTACTCCACGTAGTAGAAGGGAACTTCGTAGATGTGCAGCTGCCGCTGGTACTGCAAGGCGGCGTACGATTCCAGTCCCTCCCAGCTCTGCATGCCCGTTTCAAAACGTCCGGCGATACGCAGCCAGGCCTCGTGACGTTCTTCGTGACTGTGGCCGGGGTGCGTGTAGAGCCAGTGCTGGAAAGCGTCGATGGTTGCCACCCAGGGAAGCACCGTCAGCGTGCGTTCAAGCTGTTGCCTGCGCGCACGACGCAGATCCTGCTGGTCGGGGTAGAAGACATCCCAATGCGCCATGGAAAGCAGCTCCATGGACATCGAAGCCAGCTCAGCCGCCTCGCTGGGTACATCCTTGTAGGCGCACAGCGGCTCTTCGTGGGTCAGCACGGCGTGAATGGCGTGTCCCGATTCATGGACCATGGTCGTCAGATCGCTGTGGCTGCCTACTGCATTCATGAAGATGAAAGGATAGCCACTGACGTAGAGTGGATTGTTGTAGCCGCCCGGCGCTTTGCCCTTGCGGGAAGCCAGATCCAGGTGACCCAGGCGTCGCATCTCTACGATGGTCTTGCCCAGCCCTTCGCGCAGCTGATTGAGCACGCGAATGGTCCCGTCGATCAAGTCGTCGCTGTCGGCAAAGGGGCGTAGCGGCGTATCACCGTAGACGTCCACGGACATATCCCAGGGGCGCAGAGTGTCCACGCCCAAGCGCTGGCGACGATCTTCCTGCCAGACTTTGATGTGCGGCAGTACTTCGTGTTCAATGGAACGGTGAAAGACAATGCAGTCGTCGGGGGTGTAGTCGAAGCGCTTGAGCTTGGCGTGCTGGTAATCGCGGAAGTTGTTGAAACCCGCGTTTTTCGCCACGCGGTGACGCATTTCCAGCAGCTCGTCCATCAATTCATCCAGCCTGACGCCGTCGGCCAGCCGCCGGTCGGCCACGGCGCGCCAGGCTTCTTCGCGGGTAGCGCGGTCCTTTTCCTGCAATTTCAGCGAGGCGCGTTGTAGGGTCAGCTCCTGCCCGTCCAGATGAACGGTCATGGCAGCGCTGATTTCGCCATAGCGACTGGCGGCCTCTTCGATCTCCGCCTCGAGCGCCACGTTCTCTTCGCGAAACAGCTCTGCCTCACGGCCTAGAATGCGTGCATAGACGCCGTAGCGTTCACGATCCAGATTTTCAAAAGCCGGATGCTTGCGAATGCGTTCCGCCAGTTTGAACTCGTAGGGTTTACACAAGGGGTCGATTTCGCGCAGGAAGAAGTTCCAGGCTTCGCGGTACTCGGCGCTGGTTGTATCACAGCTCATGTGATTGTAGCGCCAGGCCGAATCCTCCTCGAGGGCGCGGCCCAACTCATTAGCATCCAGAATCAGCTGCACCAGCTCCGCCTCTGTCTGAACAGTACGGCCAAGCAGTTCTTCGTAGCACAGTCGAATAGCGGCGGGGTCGCCGGCTGCAAAATCGGCGGCTAGATAGGACATGAGTTCTCCTCGTTCTCTGTTGTTTCGTTTCCCGCCCGGGCAGGGGCGCGTGATACATGCGGATCTTGGCCGCAGTATTGGACGGGAAGCGTCGTACAACTTACATTTTAGAGGCAGCAGTCTGGGTGTGCTTCTGCTGTACCGGACCCCGACGCTGTAGTTTTTTGCATTTGTGCCGACAATACTACAGCCTCTCTGCACGAGCGGGGTTTGCGAGCGATCAAACAGGTGGCAATAGCCCGGAGACGCAATGAAACTCTACTTCATCATTCTGGCAATTCTGGTGGCCCTGATCGCGCAGATCGTCCTCTCCTACTTCGTGATGGACTGGTTCTTCAATCACTATCGCAATCAGGACAGCACCGAGCTCGTGGAAGATGGGCAACCGGGCAAGACCAAGGACAAGGGCAAGGACGGCGAGGGCGATGCGGAGAAGGAGTACGAATTCGGCACCATCATTCCCGTGGACGATCTGGTTATCAATCCTTCCGATGCTTCCGGGCGCCGCATTTTCAAGATCACCCTGGCGGTGGAGTGCGATCCTGAGAACACTGACCTGCAGGGCGAGCTTGGCACTCGCATGCCCTTCATTCGTGACAAACTAATCTCCTATTTGAGCTCCCTGCCCGAGACTCAACTCTCGGACATCAGCCAGCGCGAGGCGATACGCGACTCTGTCACCGTAGTCATTAACGGCTTCTTGAATGCAGGCGCTGTCGATCGCGTCCTCTTTCAGGACTTCATTCGCCAGTAGCCGGTGGCAAACTTGTGCCAGTCCCTTTCCGATAACATTGAAGGGAAAAACGCCGCATTCTTGCGGCTCTTTCATTGCTTCGATGTTCTGTCATTTTCGGTATCTTGTCCGGTGATGCTGCGTACAGCGGTGCATTGCGCCCGGTCACACCTTGGTTGATCCGCGGCACGCAACTTTCCGCCGAAGCTGCCAAAACAGGTCACGAAAGGAGAGGACCATGTGCGTTCGTCAAGTTCTTCAGGTCTCGGCACTACTCTTGATGTCGACCCTCGCCTGGGCGCAAGCTCAGCCCACCGCCACCATCGAAACCCCTTATGAATTGTACTACATCGGCGATCTGGATCCCGCAGGAACAGGAGATCTTACCGACGGCGTCGAAGTGAATCTGATGCTGCCGCAGGATTTTCATTACCGCAACCTGCGCATCGATCTTAGCCTGACCTATGCAGGCATGGAGCTTGCCAGCGGCTGGTTCACGGCTGAGGATATTTACGGCTCCTGGGACACTAGCTACTCCATTGCCGATTTCCGCAACGGTGTCTCGGCTCCCGGAAGCGTCAGCTACAGCGCCCACGATTCCAACGGCGAATATAATGCGGATTTCCTGGAGAACATCAGCGGCAACCTCTTGCCTTCGGGTACCTACACGGTGCTGGTGCAGTTTGCGTACACCAACATGGACGGGTCGACGGGCTCCAACCAGATCAGCACTTCCTTTACAGTCAACGATCAGCGCAATCTGACGCTGCAGTTGCCCTGGGAAGACGCGGTCATCGGTACCGAGCAGCCCGCCTTCGCCTGGAGCGGCCGTGCCCCGCACTATCGCATTCGCGTTTGCGAGTACAACACGGAGCGCCACAGCAGTCCGCAGGAGGCCATAGAAGACATGCCTGTCTGGGAAGCCATGGTAGAGCAGCCCAGCGCCGTGTACGGCCTGGAAGGCAATCAGCGCAGTCCGCTTGTTAACGGCGGCGACTATGCGTGGATCGTCTACACGGTGCTGAGTACCACTTCCGGTGAGCAGGAATTCCCCAGTGAAGTACGCGTTTTCCACTATCGCAGTGGCGAAGGCAACCAGCCCTTGGAAGACTTGCTGGGCGGCCTTACCCCCAGCCAGCTCGCCGGTCTGGGCGATCTTCTGCAGCAGCTGAGCCTGAGTGGGGCCATAACGGTTGACGGCCAGCTCATCAGTCCGCAGGAATTGCAGGACATCGTGCAGCGCCTGGCCAGCGGAGAGCTTCACGTGGCCGGTATCAGGGTAGAGTAGGCAAGGCAAGACAGGAGTTAGGGTATGTTGAATGTGAAAATCCGGACCGGCCTCTTGGCCTTGCTGGTCCTTTGTATGGGCGCTTATGCAGCGGCTCAGAGTGTGGCGGTGGTAGTGAAATCCTCCGGGCAGGTGACCTTGCTGCGCGAGGGCGAAAGCGATAGCGCACTGCAGCAGGGCATGCGTCTGGCGGACGGAGATCGTGTACGTACCGGAGAAGACGGACGCGCGGTCTTGGTCTTTACCGACGATCGCAGCCAGCTCAAGCTGCAGCCGCAGACGGAGTTGACACTGCACGTCGATCGCGCCGGAGATGGCGTTCGCAAAGAAGTCGAGATGGACCTGGGCACCCTGTGGACGCAGGTGACGGGCGAGGGCGGCGGTTTCCGCGTTGCCACCCCCACCTCTGTGGCCTCGGTGAAGGGAACCGCCTGGTGGACGCGTGTTGGCGGTGCTGGCGAAACCACGGTCATTACCGAAGAGGGAATCGTGAACCTGCGCAACCTGCGCAGCAATGAATCCCGCGATGTGGTGATGGGCTTCACCGGTGTATCACAAGGCGGCGATGTAAATCTGCGTGAGACAACGGGCGCCGACACGGGCGATCTGGAGCGCGGACAGCTGAAGACCATTCGCATTCCTGTCAGCGATGGCGGCGAAGAGCGAGTGTTAATTATCGAGTACTACGAATAGTAGTGGGAAGACCAATCTAGCGATCATTCCCCTCGCAGAGCCACGCGGACCCAGGTCCGTGTGGCCTTGCCTTTTGCGGTGGTCGCGAAGGAGAGAATCCATGAAGCATGGCGTTTTGTTGGTGATCGGCCTTTTGCTGGCTGTGCTGCCGGCGTCTGCCGCCTGGCAGCATCAAGTTCCGGCGACGGCGACCAGCGGAAGCGATCTGGAGCTGGTCTTCCGTGATCCGGCTTCACCTGCGGTCGAGGACGCGCTCTTGCGCGTCATGGTAGAAGGTGGCATGATCCACGAGCTCGATCCTGTCGAGCAAAGTCCGGGCGAGATTCTGTTTATCGTGCCCGGCACGATTACACGCACGACCTCGCTGGAGTACGCGCTAGAGTTCACCCAGGCAGGTGAACGCTACCGTTTGCCCGCCTCGGGCAACTACCGCATCAGCCTAGCTCCTGAGGCAGTGGCCGAGTATTATCAGCTGCTTTCCGAAGAGTCCTTCAGCTCCGAAGAAGAAGCCTTTATCGCCCTGTCTCCCTTGTTGGGCGAGATGGATCCCGCCCAGGTCGAATTGCGCCTGGACGGCCGTCCGCTGGCGGGAGTTGAGAGTGATCCCTGGCTGGTAACCTGGAGCGGGAAACTGAGCGCCGGTGAACATGTGCTGGAAGTACTGGTGCGTGATACACAGGGTCGCAGCCTGCCCGCACAGCGTATCACGCTGAGTGCGCGTCAGCCCAAGCGCTACGCCGGAGAGTTTCACGCCGACGCCTGGGAAGAATTCAACATGGAGCGCGTTGAAGGCCGTGAACAGGAGTGGGAGCGCTTTCACGCTGCGCAATTCAGTTTCCGCGGTAGCACGGCAAATCCCAGCAAGCCCTGGACCTACAAGGGGCGTGTGCTGCTCGCCGCGCAGGATTGGGAATCCGACATCCTGCAGCCTCAGTCGCGTTTCGAGGCCGAAGTATCACGCGGCGGACTGACCTTGGGCATTGGCGATCGCCGTCCCAGTTACGGGCGCGCTGTTCTTTCAGGCACTCGCGTACGCGGTTTCGAGCTGGATTGGCAGGCGCGTCGATTTGGCCTGGGGTTCACCATCGGCCAGAGCCGCGAAGCCCGTGACCCCATCACGGGGCTGAACGATGACGACGAGCTGGAATTGGAGTACGCTGGCACCTATGACCGCGATGTCATGGCCCTGGATATGCGCTTTGGCAAACTGACCGGTGGTTTTGAGGCCGGCCTCAGCGTGTTCAAGGCCAAGGACGACGTGGACAGCATGGTCGACTTCGTCACCGACGCCGTCGATACCCTGAGCACCAGTCGCCCCGTGGACAACGCCGTCCTGGGTCTGCGACTGAACTATCGCGCCATGCAGGGACGCCTGCGTTTCCTCAACCAGGCGGGTTTCAGTTTCTACAACAGCGACATCTCAGGTGGTCCCTTCACCGATGCCGAGATGGACAGCCTCGATCTGGGCGACCTACCCAGTCCTGCTGACTTCGAAGACTTCATCGTCCTGAACGAGTATTTCGCTCCGCTGGACCTGGCCGATGGTGACTATCTCAGCAATCTGGCCTGGCTCAGCGACTGGGGATTGACCTACGGCGGGCACGACATCTATTTGAATGTGCATCGAGTTGGCCCCAACTACTACAGCCTGGGCAACAGCTTCCTGGCTCCCGACCGTCAGCAGTTCAAGCTGGGCGAGCGCTATCGCTTCGGTCGGAATCAGTGTTACGTAGATGCTTTTTACAGCCTGACCACCAACAACCTCGACAAGCAGTACGACGCTTCGGTGGGTACCCTGAGCCAGAACCAGATGCACATCGGTGTCGGCTGGTTCCCGCGGCAGATGGACCTGCAGCTCAACCTGGGTGTGGATGTCAGCTCTGAAAGCAACGAGGCCGGTGATCGCGCCGACGACCTGTTGGCTTCTGACATGGCTGCCGCAAGTGCAGATGAGATTCAGAACCTGCAGCAACAGCAGATCGAGGCCACCCTCATGCAGGTGCAGATTGGCGTTGCCGGCGGAGCCAAGCTGCTGGATCTGGACCATCGCTATTCGTTGAACTTCAGCTTGCAGCAGAAGAGCGACGATATCGGCCATCTCTTCGTGACCGACAACGACGGTTTTGTACTTGAAGATTTGCGTCAGGATCAGTCTTCGTCAACGCTGCAACTCGATGCCGGACTGCGCACCCAGCTTCTGCGTGCTACGCGCACGACCCTTGGTGCTGGCATCTACAACGTAGCCTACGACGAAGACGCGATGATGGATTACAATTCCTTCAACCTGCGCGCCGGTGTGGTGCAGGATTTCTTTGACGACACGCTGCAAGGAAGCCTGCGTCTGCAAATGCAATCGGTGAGTAGCGAAGCCGAGGTGGCCAACGCGGAGAAGAATGACTACTCGCGTTTCGATGTGGTCCTGGGCGCGCGTTACAAGCTGCTGAAGAACATGCAGCTGACCGCCAATCTGGATTACCGCAGTTACGGCGGCGACCGCAGCGACGAAAGCTATCTGCTGGTGCTCTTCCGTCTTAGCCAGAGCTGGTAGAGGACATGCGAATTGAACTTGAGCGGGGACAGGGCGACACACTCGTCCTGATCCCCGCGCTTCTTTGCGACAGCGAAATGTATCACCACCAGGTCGAGGAACTTGGGCGTCGCCGACGTGTGCTGGTGATACGCAGCGATGGTGAGGAATCCATTCCCTCTGCAGCGGACGAGCTTGTTGACCTGTTGAAGAAACGGGCTCTTCGTCGCATCGATATTGCCGGAACCTCCATGGGCGGCTACATCGCCCAGGAAGTGGCACTGCGATACCCCGCACTGGTGAATCGCATGATCCTCATGGATACGCGCGCTGCCGCTGATACTCTGGAAGCGCGTGATACACGCGAAACCGTCATTGCCACTCTCGAAGCCGGGCGCTTTCAGAGTGTACTGGATGGCTTTTTGCCCAAGATCCTCAGCCAGCAGAGCCTGGAGGATGACAAGCTGTTTCCGCGTGTCCGCGCCATGTGCCAGCGTCTGGGACCTACACTGATGGCCCGGCAGCATCGCATGATGTTGGATCGTCGTGATACGCGCGATGCGCTCAGTGCCTGGCAGAAACCCGTTTTATGTCTGGGAGGTGCCCAGGATCAGTTGACTCCACCTGCCATGATGCGCGAGCTGGCGGACTTGATTCCTCACGGGCGCTGGAGTGTGATTCCCGGCAATGTGGGCCATCTGGCCGCCATGGAAGCTCCGTTGGCCGTATCACGACAAATCGCTGCTTTTCTGGAACAACGCTGACGGACACGATGATGGGTACACAAAAACCCCGGACTCGCGTCCGGGGTTTTGCTTCCCCACGAAGCGGTAGTCATGTCTAGTTGGTCAGGTCCTCGGCGGCCACGGCCAGCTCCATACTCAAGTCCACAAGCAGGCTCGAATTGCCGGAAACGGTCAGGCTGGCTTCGTTGAGGCCACGCAAATGCTGACTGATTTCCACGGTTTGATCGGCGATGTCGCCCACAGCCTGATTCGCTTCGGCCATGTTGCGTGTTACTTCATCCATGCCAGTTACGGCTTCGCTGACGCTGAAACTGATTTCTGATGTCGTCGCGCTCTGCTCTTCCAGTGCGCCGGCGATGCTCTCAACCGTGCCGAAGATGCTCTGCATGTATTCGTTCATCACGCTGATGTCGTTGGATGTCAGGCGGCTGGAGTCGGTGATCATACCCACCTTGGCCTGAATATCCACAATGGCATCGTTGGTTTGCTGACTAAGTTCCTTGACTTCGTTGGCGACAACGGCAAAACCCTTGCCGTAGTTGCCTGCACGGGCCGCTTCAATGGTCGCATTCAGCGCAAGCAGTTTGGTCTGCTCGCTGATGGCCACGATGGCCTGGATAATGCCGCCGATTTCGCGCGAGGCCTTGTCCAGCTCTTCAATGCGCTTTGCCAGCCGGTTGGCCACATCTACGCCTTCGCGAGTAAGGGTGGCTGCCTCCTGAGTGCTTTGGGAAATCTCGTTGATCGAGGAGGAAAGCTCCTGTGTCGAGTAGGCAATGTTGTGGAAGATGGCGCGCGACTCTTCCACGGCGGCGGTCACTGTGGTGAAGTTACCACGGACCTGAACCGCTGCACCCGCGACCTGCTCGGAGCCCGCGCTCATTTCCAGAGTGCGTTGCTTCATATTGGACGACACTTCACTCAGCTCGTCAACGGATCCACTGAGGCGTGATGCACAGGAAAGGGTGCGGTTCTGGGCATCTACCAGTGCGCGGATGTCCTGCACGTATTCGATGGCGCCCGTGATACGGCCCTCGTTGTCATATGTAGGTGAGCCGCTGTAGAGAATGGGGAACTCGTTATCACCTGGCTTCGCCGAGGTGCGCGCGGTGATCACCTTTCCCTCTTTCATCGCTCGAGCCAGGGCGCATTTCTCTGTTCTGCAGTGGCCGGTGCGAAAGAGTTCATAACACTTCGTACCCACCAGCTCTTCCGGGCGTCGTCCACCGAGTGAGGCACCTGCGGTGTTGATACGGACTATGTTGAAGTCGCGATCAATGGCCATCATGGGCGATTGTACGTTGTTCAGGGTCTCCTGGACCTGTGTATCACTTTCGTTGTCGCACGTGGAACGGGCAGAGAATTTTTTGGAGAGGGCATAGCCGGCAAATGCACTCAAGGGCAGACCAAGGGAAAAGAGCAGGGTGGTAAGCATATCATCCTCATAGCTAGCAGGAAACGTCAGGCAGGACTATCGTCAGCCGGAAGCCTGGAATTGAGCTTAGCGTTAACAAATTCTGTGATACCGATGTTATTCGTGATACAGGGAGCAGGGAACGCTCCGCCGGTGCTATCTTGTGGCAGTGAAAGCTGCCATCGAAAGCCTGGGCCTTATTCTGGCCTGCCCTGAACATCGTCGCTCCGAGTTGCAGTACGCGATGGATTTCATCGCTTCCGCGCTGGGTGTCAATCTGCGTGTGTTACGCGCCACTGAACCTTGCACCGGCCTGAAGCGCCTGATTGTGGTGGGTGCGCCCGAAGGGCTGAGTCTTCCTGCTGATCTGCACCTTGTGCTGCTGATTCCCTATCAGTTCGATGACCGAAATGCATCACGGCAGAAAGCCTGGATCGAGCCTGGACCGCTGCCCGTGTTTGGCGAATACCGCGGCTGGGCCAGGCACGATGGTGTTCCCTGGCGCTATCGCGACCACGAAAGCCACAGTCCTTTTCAGGTGCGGCAGGAGGGTGCCACCACCTTGATCGAGCTTGGTTTCGATCCGTTGGGTCCGGTGTTCCGCTGGTTGGCGCGGGTAGAGGAAACCCGTCCCGAGTTTCGCGAGGCGGCGCGTGCTGCTTCCTCGGCAGGCTCCTGGATGGCGGCGCACAAAGTTGTCGATTATCCCTGGATTGACCGCCTGCTGCAATTTTTGCAGAACCTGCTTGATCTGCGCAGCGATGCCGCTGGTGCGCCCGTGTGTATGCCGCGCTGGCCGAAGAATCATCGTTGGGCAGTATGTTTGAGCCACGACGTTGACATGCTCTACAAATGGCGCGCTCGCAGCGTGTTACATCTGCTTTTACGTACGCCTCTCTACGCCATGTCCACGCGCTGGCGCAGGCTGGCCACCGAGTGGCGCGAAGTGATACACTGCCTGCGCGGTGGTCGTGATCCCTGGTTTCTCGTCGAGGAAATGGCGGATCTGGAGGAGCATTGGGGCTTGATGTCCAGTTTCCTTTTTCTGGCGGAAAGCCATGATCATCAGACTTATCGCTACCATGTATCACGCACTCAGGTCAACGAATTACTGACACGACTGAAGGAACGCGGACGTGAAGTGGCCCTGCACGCCGGTTGGTACACCATGGGGGATCGCGCTCGCCTGCAGGACGAACGGGCACTCATCGAGCGACTGAGCGGCGATCGTATCACCGTAGTTCGCCAGCACTGGCTACGCTGTGACAGGGAGCAGACCTGGCAGGATCAGGAACTGTCGGGCCTGACGGTCGACAGCAGTCTGGGGTGGAATGATTCGCCCGGTTATCGCGCGGGGACCGGTCTGCCTTTTTACCCTTGGAATCTGACTTCGCGCCGCGCCCACGAGCTGCTTGAGATTCCGCTGGTGCTGATGGACAGCCAGCTCTACGACGAGATGAAACTCGAGGCCCACGAGGCGCTTGAAAGCAGCCATCGCCTACTGGATCTGACGCGGCGTACGGGAAGCCTGCTCACCATCAACTGGCATCCGCACGTGCTTTGCCGCGAGGATTTTCCGGATCGACGCGACCACTACCAGCATCTGCTGCAGCAAATCGCCGAGGGCAACGCCTGGGTGGCCGGTCTTGGCACCGTGGGCGAACACTGGAAACGACGTGAACGCTACCGCCGCGGTGGTCGGCAATTGACCTGAGGAAATCGTGCGCATACTGATCGGCATCCTTTCGGAGCTGAGTCACGAGCGCCGTCTTGAGCGCATGGCGGAGAGCCTGCGCCGGGCGGGGCACGAACTGCGTGTCACGTGGGTCGACAACGGCACACATCCACCCTCGTCAGCCTGGCCGAAGGCGGAATTGATCCGTCTGCCCAATGCGCGTGCCGGTCGAAGAAAGAGCTATTTCGCTCGCTTCATGCGGCAGTGGTATCGCCTGTTGCACGAAGAAAGGCCGCAGGCTGTACTGGCGATTGATCCTCCAGCATTGGGGCCGGCCGCACTGGCGAAGGCACGTCTGGGCTACCGGCTCATTTACGACAGTCGCGAGTATTACATCGAATTGCCCACGGTTCGAAGCCGTCCGGTGATACGAGGAATCTGGCGCTGCATCGAGGGCTACGGCATCCGACGCAGTGACAGCGCCTTCAGCGTGTGTAGCTCCATTGCCCGTGAGTTGGAGCGTCTCTACGGCGTGCGCAATGTGGGCGTTGTACGAAACATGCCCGGCTACAGCTATAACCGCGATAGTGTGCACGATCGCCGGAGATTGCAGCAGTTGCTACCGGAGTTGGGCGATGGGCCGGTACTGCTCTATCAGGGTGGCTTCTGGCCCGGATATGACTTTGCGCCGCTTCTGCGCATGCTGGGTAAACTGGCCGGAAATGCGGCACGGTCGCAGTTGGTGCTGCTGGGCGATGGACCTGGTGCGGCAGCTTTGCGCGAATTGCGTGATACACTGCCCTGGAAAGAGCGCGTGCATATACCGGGTAAGGTGCGCAGCGATCTTCTTCCAGAGTTGACGCGCGGAGCTGATCTGGGCTTGATCCCCATTCCCGATCTCGGCCTGAGTTATCGCTACATTCTGCCCAACAAACTCTTCGAGTATCTGCAGGCCGGACTTCCACTCCTTGCGAGCCCCTTGCCGGAGTTGCAGGCCATCATCGAGCAGCGCGACCTGGGACGTTGTGTATCACCACAGGATGAGAGTGCCTTGGCCTCCGCTGTGACACAGCTGTTAGATCCTGCGTGGCGTGTAGCACGCGAAGAAGCCTTTGCCAGAGCCGCACTGGACTTGTGCTGGGAAGAAGAGGAATCACGATTGCTGGAGTGTTTTAGGTCATGATCCGCTACAGCGTCATCGTTCCAACCTACAATGATGGTACGCTGCTGTTGCGCTGCCTGCGCTCGCTGGAGCAGCTTCCCCAGTGTGCAGGAGAGCTGGAAATCGTCATCGCCATCGATGGCTCAACCGACGATACGCGCGAGCTGTTGGCGTTGGCGCGTGATTCACAGGCCAGTGTGCCCGAGGCAAGCAGACAAAGGCTGTTGGCTGCAAGTGTATCACCGGGACAATGGGCCACATTGCCACTGATTCCTGTCGATCTTGAACAGAACCGGGGGCGCAGTGCAGCTCGTAACGCTGCTGTATCACAGGCGAAGGGTGAGTGGCTGCTCTTTCTTGACGCCGACTTGCGGGTTAGCGCCGACTGGGTGATACAACTAAGTGCGGGTATTACATCTCCTCATGAGATCGGCATTGGAAGTATGCTCTACGAGAGCCAGGAGGGCGGATGTCTCAAGAGCTATCAGCGCTACCTGCAGGGCAGGGGGCCAGCCAAGCTTCCCGATGGAGCCAGCGTGCCTGCGCGGTACTTCTACACCTGCAACAGCATGGTTCACCGCGAGCTTTTCTTGAGTACGGGCGGTTTTGACGAGCGGCTGCGCGTCTGGGGCGGGGAAGACATTGACATGGGGCTGAGGCTTGAAGCGGCAGGCGGACGTCAATTACATCGCAAACGCGCCGTTGGCCTGCACGCGCAGGAACGCAGCTTCACCGCCCACTGTCGCAACCTGGTAACCTTTGGTGAGCGCGTGATACCTCTGCTGCTCGAAGCACATCCCCAACTGTACGATAGACTGCAATTGGGCCGACTGGATCCTTCCTCTGCGCAGTTCAGTAGCCCGCTGCGCCTTTTATCTGCCCTTGGTGCGGAGCGTGCGCTCTGCCGGATGGAAGAGCTGACAAACGGCTTCCTCTTTCCGGACCGCCTCTACGATCTGATTGTGTATCTGCACTACGCGGGCGCCTACGCAAGATGGCAGGATGCCAAGCGAAAGGAAACATCGTGACACAAACTCCACTGATTATTGACGGCAAGCGCATTGCTGAAGAGCTGCGCGGAGAAGTCGCACGCGAAGCGGCAGAATTGTGTGAACGTCATGGCCGCCCGCCGGGATTGGCCGCGGTGCTGGTGGGTGATGATCCGGCCAGCAAAGTCTATGTCAGCAGCAAAGGAAAAGCCTGTCTGCAGGCTGGTTTTCACAGTGTTACAGAGCGTCTTCCTGTGGATACAAGTCGTGATACATTGCTAGCACTGGTGGACAGGTTGAATCAGGACCCGGCCATCGACGGCATTCTAGTGCAACTGCCTCTGCCCGCCCATTTGGATGAGCAGGAGGTCATTGAGCGTATTGATCCCGCCAAGGATGTAGATGGTTTCCATCCGGTCTCCACGGGCAAGGTGCTCATTGGTTTGCCCGATGCTTTCGCACCCGCGACGCCTGCCGGTATTATCGAGCTACTGATTCGCAGCGGCATCGAGACTGCGGGCATGCACGCTGTTGTCGTTGGCCGCAGCAACATTGTGGGTAAGCCCATGGCCAGCCTGCTGGTGCAGAAGGGCAAGCACGCTGACTGCACCGTCACCGTGTGTCACAGCCGTACCCGTGACATCGCCAGCATTACCCGCCAGGCCGATCTTCTGATTGCCGCCATCGGTCGCCCCCATTACATTGGCGCGGACATGGTCAAGCCGGGAGCCGTTGTCATCGACGTGGGCATTAATCGCGTTGAGGACGCCAGCGCTAAAAAGGGCTATCGCATTGTCGGCGACGTCGACTACGAGGCCGTTGCTCCCCGCTGCCGGGCCATTACACCCGTGCCGGGAGGCGTGGGACCGATGACCATTGCTGTGTTGTTGCGTAATACGCTGTTTTCCGCTCAGCGCAGGCTGAAGGCCTGAGGAGGATCACGATGAAGATCTTGCTGTTGCTCGGTGGTGAATCGGGCGAACGTGATGTTTCGCTGGTTAGTGGTCGCGCTTGCGCGTCGGCCTTGGCCGGGTTGGGGCACGAGCTCTTGCTGCTCGATCCGCTGGAGCCCGAGCGGGTTCTGCCGCTGGCGGAGTTTCCCTTCGGTGAGGGGCTAAGCGAGCGCGAAGAACACCTGAGCTCTCTGGATGCAGCCCAGATTCAGCTCCTGATGAACACGCTGGCAGCCCAACAGCCTGAGCTGGTCTTCAACTGTCTGCACGGCGGCATGGGCGAAAATGGCAAGCTGGCGGTGCTGCTGGAGTTGCTGGGGTTGCGCCACAGTTCCGGTCCTTCGCTGGCGATGCAGCTGGCCATGGACAAGCATCGCAGCAAGGCCATGATGACCGCGTTGGGGATTTCGACTCCCGATTGGCTGCTGCTGCCCCTTGTTGCCACCGACTCCGACCCGGCTCCGGCGAGTCTTGTAACACGCCTGGGCCTGCCGCTGATTGTGAAGCCGAACACCATGGGCAGTAGCGTGGGCATCAGCCTGTGCGAGCGCGAGGACCAGATCGAAGGCGCCATCGAGCGCGTGCGCGAGCTGGGCGACGACGTTCTGGTGGAGGAGTACATTCCCGGGCGCGAGCTCACCGTTTCCTGGCTGGGGGGTGAAAGCCTGCCAGTGGTGGAAATCAAGCCGCGCGAGGGATGGTACGACTATCGGCACAAGTACTTGGGCGGAACCGAGTACCAATGCCCGGCGGAGATTCGTCCCGAGCTGGCACAGCGCTTGGCTACTTGGACCTGTGATCTGAACCGCATGTTGGGTTGCCGTGGTGTCACGCGCACCGATTTCAGGTTGGATCTGGACGAGCAAGCTTTCTGTCTTGAGTTGAATACAACTCCTGGCATGACCGCCACTAGTCTCGTGCCCAAGGCCGCTGCCGCAGTCGGCGTCGACTTTGCCGCGTTGATGACACGCATGCTGGCATTGGCCAGCGAGTGAGGCCCTTTCTTGACCGCGTCAAAGGTCTGTCCAGATTGCCTCACATTACATTAACTTACACGCCTTATTCTGCCGGAGTGTCACTTGCCGGGGCGTGAAGTCCCGGTGTTGTAGCGGGCAGTTCCGAACGGGAATTGGACGTTCCAGGCAAGGCAGCCAGTACAAAGATCCTTTCAGGTACTTACATGAATCTTCAGCGACTGCTGGTCCTGTGCGCCCTGGCGGCGTCAGGCTTTCTTTCACCTTGTTTGCGTGCCGCCGACGATTACAACCACTACACTTCGGTGGGGCAGATCGGGATGACGGTGACCAACTTCGGGCTCATCGGACACGGCTACAACATTGAAGGCCAGCCCTCCTGTTTGTACAAGCAGTACTCCGAGTTGGATTTTGAGCAGGTGGAGCACTTCAGCTACGGCGGCATTTGGGTCGGCGGCATTGTTGAAGGCGTGCACCGCGTCAGTACCGGTTGCGTTGATGGATCACCGTCCTCGCGCCCCGGTTGGGAGTGGAACAATGCCGGTCAAGAGGAGATTGCCACGAATCCCGCTTACTCTATCATTGAGCGAAGCGGTTTGCGCAGCAGCTCCCACTACGACACAACCGCCATCAGCCATCAGGATTTCTACACCAGCTACACGGACACGGCTACGGTCGTGCCGGGCGAGACCACTGAAATCCTGAACCACACGCCCATGGGGTTGAAGGTGGATCTGACCAGCCTGGCCTGGAACTACTCCTACGCCGAAGGCTTCGTTATCCTGGATGCGACCATCACCAATATCAGCCAGCAATACGATCCGGACAGCGTCGGCTGGACCATCGACAGCGTTCGTGTGGGTTACTGGCTGGATGAGTCGGTTGGCAATTTCAACTACACCGACTACTACACGCCCGGCGAATGGGACTGGCGGGACAACCTGGCAGGCATCGTGCGCACGGATGGCAATACCACCGCCGAAGGCGATACCATCAACATGGGCATCGGCTATGACGCCGACGGTGACCTGGGCTATGCCGAGTCGATGGTGGGTTGTCGGTTCATCGGCGGCAGTGCACCGCATTTGAGCGATCCCACGGCGCTCGTTCCTAATTCGCGCGTTTGGGTCTGGACCTCGACCTACAACAGCGATTTCCCTGACCTGATCATGCCTGCCAACGACGAGGAGCGCTTCTTCGCCATGGCCACTACGCCTTCGCTGGATGACGCGGCTTTCCCCTATGGAGAGGTGGACGCGCAGTCCTGGATGGTGCTGACCGCGGCAGATAATTTCGGCCGTCTGGAGCCGGGCGAAAGCCTGAACGCCGTGTTTGCCATCGGCTGCGCCGAGTGGGAATTCATCTCGCCCAGCGATGTCCCCAACACGGGCGAAGAGTACCTGCAGATGTTGGCGCACAATCTGGTGGTCTCAACCAACTGGGCGCGCATCGCCTGGGACGGAGAAGACAAGAACCGCAATGGTGTGCTGGACCCGGGTGAAGACCAGGACGGCGACGACATTCTTGATCGCTACCTGCTCCCCATGCCGCCGCCCAGCCCAAAATTGCACGTCGAAGTGGGCAACCACGAGGCAACCCTGTACTGGACGCGCGCCCCCGAGGATTTTGTGGATCCCATTCTGGGCTGGGCCGATTTTGAGGGCTACCGCATTTACTCCAGCAATATCACCGAAGCCGAGGGCGACGATAATACGCTGCTGGCGCAGTTCGATCTTGAGAATGACATCTGGCCCAATCTGGGGCTTGAGGAAATCAAGGTGCGCCATGTGCTGGGAATCGATGCGGACTCGGTGCTGGTTGACGGCGTCTACTATCACTACGCATTTCACCTGACCAACCTGCCCAACGGTCGTCCAAACGGCAACTGGCTGGCGGTTTCCGCCTACGACCAGGGTATGCCTGAGAATGAGTTGCCCAGTCTGGAATCCAACGTTCGCGAAAACTGGGTTTTCATTTATCCCGGCAACCTGCCCGACACGGCAGTTGATGGACAAGACCCCAAACCCGGTGTGTATCCCAACCCCTATCGCGGCAACGCCAACTGGGATGGCTCCGGCCCCTACGATCGCGTGATCTGGTTTACCCATCTGCCAGCTCGTTGCACCATCAGTATTTTCACCCTTGCGGGTGATCTGGTGGACGTACTCGAGCACGACGCCGCCACCTACCAGGGACAGGACGTGTTGCAAATTCGTGAAGCCTACGATACAGCCAATACCGATTCGCAAAGCGCGGATTTTGTTTTCTCGGGCGGCGAACACGCCTGGGATCTTGTCACCCGTGACGATCAGGCCATCGCCACCGGCCTCTATCTCTTCGCGGTAGAGGACAAGGCCACGGGCGAAGTAGAAATCGGCAAGTTTGCAGTAATCAAATAGGAAGGACAGAAACATGCGCAAAATGGCTCTGTTGCTTGTGTTGGGTGTTGCCGGAATGGCATTGGCCCAGGAAGCGACCCACACCATTGCCGAAACCCAGTACGTGGGCGCGTTCGGCCCTGACAGTTCTGCCATGTGCGGACAGACCGTGATCTTGGAGGGTCTCGCCCTTTCCAGCGAAGGCCAGTTCTACGCCGGCAGTCACAGTACCTTCTACATGACCGACGCGGAGGGAAGCGACTGGGGTGCCATTCTCGTGTTCGGTACCACGGGCGAGGCTTTCGACGTGCTGGTAGGCGACAGTGTGCGTGTCACAGGTACGATCAGCGAGTATCACACCACTGGCGATCTGGGTAATACCAGTGAGATGACGGAAATCGTGGTGAGCGATCCCGGCAACGATCTGGTGGTAATCAACTACGAGAATCCCATGCCGGACCCGGTTGAGGCCGACATGTGGGAGCTGGATCCTGTTCGTCACGATACTCACGTGGCTGAACACCTCGAGGCTCGTCTGGTGCAGATTTTGGGTGCCTACGTTGTGGATATCAGCGCGCCTTCCAGCTATCGTCAGTTCACCGTCGCCAACGATGAGGGCGACGAAACGGTGATTCGTACAGCCGCCACCGACTTCAACGATGTGGGGCGTCCGCCCCTGGGAGCCACCTACGAGATGATTCGCGGCGTCGTTTATCAGGTCTACGGCCAGTACAACGTAATGCCCCGCTACATCGACGATCTCGTGATTGCCGTTGGCCCTCCCATCATCAGTGGCGGCGAAATCGGCCCCTGTGGCGCGACTCCCGCTGACCTGCTGACTGTAAGCACCAACATCAGCGACAATACCGCTGTTGATGAGGCTTTCGTCTACTTCCGCGTCAATGGCGGAAACTGGAGCCAGTACGACCTGCAGCGTGACGCAGAGAACCCCATTCTCTTCACCACCGAGATTCCGGCCCAGGCCGAGGGCAGTCTGCTTGAGTACTACATCGAGGCCGTGGACGACGATGGCGAGACCAGCTACTCGCCCGCCGATGGCGTCAACTCCGCAGAGTTTCCGCAGTTCTTCGTTAGTGGCGTTTCCGTTACCGATGTGGCAACCATTCAGGAGAACCATTACAGTGACGGTTCCACCTATTACAATTGCCACGAGGCTACCCTTACCGGTGTAATCACCATGGGCTACGATGACTTCGGTTACGACAGTACTCGCACTTCGCTGAGCTACTACTTTGCTGATGCGGCCGGTGAGTATTCGGGCATCCTGATCTACAACAACCAGAGCCACGATGTCTGGATGGAAGGTGTGCAGAGCGGTGACAACATCACCATAACGGGTGAGGTCACCGAGTACAACAACATCACCGAGCTGAGCTATATCAGCGCCATGACGGTGAACTCCACCGGTAACGCCACGCCGAGCGTCGATCTGAGCCTGGCCGACTTTGCGGGAGACGAAGAGCCCTACGAGAGCGTGCTGGTGCGTTTGAGTGATGTCACCTGGACCGAGGATGTGGGCTACGGCGAGTGGCGCGCCACCGACGCCAGCGGCAACACCATCGTCGTCGACAATTCGGGTATCTGGGAGCAGGAAATTGCCGTGGGCGCCCACGCCGACCACCTTACTGGTGTGATCACCTACAACTACGGTGCCTGGAAGATCGAGCCGCGTACCAACGACGACTTCGACAACTTCACGGATCTGGCCCCGCAGGTGCAGCCTGCCAAGTTCGAGTTGCACGCCAACTATCCGAACCCCTTCAATCCCACCACGACCCTGAGCTTCAGCCTGACCCGTGCCGGTGAGGTAAGCCTGGTGGTCTACAACGTGCTGGGTGAGCAGGTAGCCGTGCTGCAGCAGGGTACGCTGAACGCCGGCGAGCATCAGCTGAACTGGAACGCTTCCGCCTTGGCTAGTGGTGTGTACTTCGCACGCCTGAGCGCCTTTGGTGCGACAGCCGATCAGAAAATGCTGCTGATCAAGTAAGCTTGTCATACGCGGGGTCCGTCTTGTACGGGCCCCGCCCTTTTCCTGGAAGAGCGATGAAGCGACGCACAATGCTGATCCCTTTGGCGGGATTTCTGTGTCTGTTGGCCCTAAATGCCTGCGATCCGCGGGAGGGAGACAACACGCCCGATGCAAATCTGCCGCCGCAAACCCACCTGTCCATGGGCTATTTCCGCACCGACAGCAGCTCGATCGACACTTTGTCTTTGAGCAACGCGGTGGTGGAATTGTCCTGGTGGGGAGAAGACGCCGATGGCACCATCGATCACTACGAGTACCGGTGGAACTACGACGTGGACAGCCTTGGTCAGGATCTCTGGACCGAGACGACATTTGAAAGCGACAGCTTCATCGTGCTGCTGACCACTCAGCAGGACACCTTCCGCTTTGAAGTACGCGCCTTTGATGACAAGGGTGCGGTAGATCCAAGTCCGGCAGCGGTCAGTCTTCCCGTGTACAACACCATGCCCAATGTGGCCTGGGTGGCCAACAGTCAGGAGCTCCTCAGCAGTTTCTTCGAGGGGGATACGAGCTGGACGTTCCCTTATGTCACCTTCCATTTCAACGTCTGGGATCTGGACGGCCTGGAGACGGTGACCGATGTCTTGTGGGCTCTGGATGATACCACCGAGTGGAACACGGCTGACCCCAGCCTGGGCATGATTAGCTTCACGCCTGAAAACCTGGCTCCGGGGCCGCATCGCATGTTCCTGAAAGCGCAGGACATCGCCGAAGCCTGGAGCGAAACCCTACAGTATCCGCGCATCGAGGACACGCTGG
The DNA here is from genome assembly GCA_963663545.1 of Candidatus Delongbacteria bacterium. Taxonomy (GTDB): domain Bacteria; phylum CAIWAD01; class CAIWAD01; order CAIWAD01; family CAIWAD01. Next base: position 200,623 of record OY760505.1, on the reverse strand, counting down.
CCACAGGCGAGCCGCAAACCTGGATGGTGCGTGATCTGTACGGAGACATTCTGGTGATCCTGGATGAGCTGACTGAGGCCACGGATAATATCGAGGCCTTCCGCTCTGCGTTTAGCGCCATGGGCAAGGTGGAAAATCAGGACTACACCTTCTGGGAAGGCTACAAGTGGATTCCCTACGACGAGACCGACTTCTTCACCATCCTCAATCAGTTTCACATGGTTGTCTGGTCGGCGTGGAAGAATGACAACACCGAGCTCGCTTGCCCGGTTCTGGATCGCTACCTCGCCCAGGAGGGAAAACTACTGATCTCGACTTCGGACATCGGACGTGTCAGCAGCAGCGAAGGCCACTACTATCCCTATCTCTTCGATACGGTCTGTTTGCCACTGATGGACGTAACCGGCGATCGCAAGTACATCGGTAGCAGCGATGACATCCTGTCGGACTACGCTGAATTCCCAACCTTGCACATGACCACTCGCGTAAGCTGCCGTGGTCTGGCGGACGGCGACCTTTGGTTTGGCGTGGTTCCGGATACGGTGGGCGTTGTGGGCGCAGACACGGTGGCGGTGGTTCCGCTGTACTACGTGCCGGCCGGGTCCGGCAGCGACCTCCCCATGGCGACGCTCGGCGCTCGTCAGGCGGCAGCAGACGGCATTGCCGGCCACGCCTCCGAAGTCTACGTAGAGTTCCCCCTCTTCTACGTCGAGAACCTGGACGAACTCCTGCAGTATCTGCTGGCCAACGATTTCAACTGGTGATTTGGATGAAAAGCATGAACACTCACTTTCTACTGCGCCGAGCGCTTTGTCTTTTCCTCCTGCTGGCCTGGGCACTGCCCGCGCTGGCCGGTGGCCGGATCACCGGTATCGTTAGCGACAAGGATTCAGGTGAGCCCCTGATCGGGGTCAACGTGGTGGTAAAAGGCTCCTACCGCGGCGCCGCCACCGACCTGGACGGTCGCTATACAATCATGGATGTTCCTCAGGGTACGGTGGATCTTGAGCTGACCTGTCTGGGCTATCGCACCATGCTGGTCACAGCCATTCCCGTGCTGGAAAGCCAGATCACCGAGCAGGATCTGAAAATGGAACCGGCCCTGCTGGCGGGCGAAGATGTGGTTATCGTTGGCAAGAAGCCCTTGTATGAAGTGGACAACACCAGCTCTTCGACGCGTCTTGATCTGGAGGAAATCCAGGTGCAAGTGGTGGAAGACATCACCGACGTGGTGGAGCAGCAGGTGGGCGTGACCGAGAGCGATAACGAGATTCACATTCGCGGCGGCCGTGCCGACGAGAACCTCTATATCATCGACGGCCTTTCGGTCAAGGATCCCGTCAGCGGTCAGGGTACAGGCGTGTTCCTCTCCGCAGAGGCGATCAAGGAAATCGAGGTGATTACCGGTGGCTTCAACGCAGAGTACGGCGAGGCCATGTCGGGCGTTATTGACGTGAAAACACGCGAGGGCGCCGAGAAATTCTTTGGCAACTTCAGCTGGAAGCGCGATAACCTGACCGCCAGTTTTCCCAAGGACAACCAGAACGAGGATGTCGTTGAGACCAGTATGGGCGGCCCGATGTCCACCTTCGGCCTGCCCGGCACCGCCACCTACTTCATCAACGCCTACGGCAGTTTCAGTGATACCTATCTACCGCACGCCCGTGAACTTGCGCCGCAGAAAGACTGGATGGACGCGTTGGGCCTGCGCGAAGAGAACAACCTGAGCGCCATGGCCAAGATTGCCTGGCGGCCAACGCCCCTGCGCAAGATTGCCTTGAATTACGGCCAGAGCGTGCAGATCAACCAGGGCTACTTCGTGCCCCTGGTGGAGGACAAGCGCTTCTACCCCTACGAGTACGAGCAGAACCTGGATCACTACAACACCTTCACTCAGGAAAGCCGTCAACTGGGATTGAACTGGGTGGAAACCCTGAGCCAGCGCACCTGGCTGGAGTTCAACTACGGCTGGTTCTACATCAACCAGCACAGTTCGGCGCAGAACAAGAACTGGGAAGAATACAACCGCCATCTGGACATCGATCCTACCTGGTACTTGATGAATCCCGATGGATCGATCACCATTTATCAGGGCGATGGCTTTTACGAGTACGGTGACACCGATTTCTGGCACGATCACTACAGCATTACCAACACATTGAAGGCCGAGTGGAACGCCAGCCGTGGCGATAACCACGAGCTGAAATCTGGCTTCCAGCTTGACTTCACCGAGTTGCAGCTGGTGCAGATCAACAGCCCCTGGCTGGCAACCGATTACAGCCTGGGCCGCAGTTACGATGCCTACAATGCTACCACCACTGCGGGCGCCTTCTTCTTTCAGGACAAGATCAGCTACCAGGGCATGAACGTGAACCTCGGTCTGCGCTTTGACTTCTGGCGGCCAGGCGCCTACCTGGAGGATATTGTCGATCGCGCCAACGATGCGAAAGGCACGCTGGTTACCGAGGCTGCCCGTGACCTGTTCTACGACGAGACCTTCGGCTTCTTGGGCGGACGCTGGAAAGCGCAGCTCTCGCCACGTCTGGGCATCAGCCATCCCGTTACCGACAACGACATGCTCTTTTTCAGCTACGGCCATTTCAGCCAACGCCCCAAGTACAGCTATGTCTACGCGAACCTGGAGAGCAACAACAATAGCACCTATTCGCTGATCGGCAACCCCAACCTCAACCCCACCACCACGGTGGCCTACGAGGTGGGGTTGAAGCATCGCTTCAATGCCAACAGTGTGCTGCAGGTGACCGCCTTCTACAAGGATATGTACAACTACGTCACCGCGTTAAGCATCGATCGCTACAACCCGCGCTATGCAACGGTCAGTTATACACAGTATTGGAACATCGATTACGCTCGTAGCCGCGGTGTAGAACTCTCGTGGCGGCAGCGCTTTGAGAAGTACTGGAGCTTCAACTGGAACGCCACGGCCAGCGTGCTGACCGGCAAGAGCTCTTCCCCCGCAGAGAACCTGCTGCACGAAGCCACCGTTGGCGAGCAGCAGGAGCTGGGCGAGAGCTACTTGAGCTGGGATAAGCCCTTTGTGACCAGTGCGAACCTGGTATTCTACGTGCCCGAACATCAGCCCTTGAGTCTCTATGGACATCGTCTGCCCACCGATTGGGGCTTCAACCTTCGCTTCGAATGGGAGAATGGCAAGCGATACTCGCCGCAATACATCGACATCGGCAACGAGGAAAACCCCGACGACGATCAGGCCAAGCGCGTAGATAGCCACAAATCCTACACGGAACTTTCGGACCCCGTCAAGAGCATCGATCTGAAATTCTACAAAGACATGGACCTGGGCCGCAGCACGGACATGCGCGTCTTTGTGGAAATTCAGAATCTCTTCAACTGGAAAACGGTGTCATCGTCCTATTGGATCAATCCCTTGACGGGCAGCGCCTGGGAGGACGGAGATCCCTTTATTGCAAACAACAGCGTGTACTACGAGTGGACGGAAGAGCTCCAGCGCGAGGGCGTACGCCCGCCTGGATCGCCCGCACGCTACAAGGAGCCGCGACAGGTGGTCTTTGGCATTTCCATCAGGTTCTAGTCAGGAGAAAGCAGAATGAATAGGAAACTGAACGCAGCGCTGCTTCTGCTCCTGACCGCCACCGTTGTCAACGGTCAGGATCTGATCAGCAATTTTGGTGAGGAGCGCGCGGGTACAACCTCGCTGCAGTTCCTGAAAATTGGCGTGGGCGCGAGAGCCGAGGGAATGGCGCAGGCTTTTGTGGGTGTGGCCGATGATGCCACGGCTCTGTATTGGAATCCCGCAGGATTGGGTATGATGGAAGGCAGCAGTGTCTACTTCACTCATCTCGATTGGCCCGCAGACATTGATTACGATTACATTGGCGTGACCCATCGCCTGAACCAGCGCTTGGCTTTTGGTCTGGCGTACGCGCAATTGGCTACCGATGCGATGGCCGTTACCACCGAGACCCACCCGGACGGGGATGGTCGCACCTTCTACTTCACGGACCAGCTGCTACAGCTAACCGCGTCGGCGCGCATGACAAATCAGTTTTCCGCTGGCCTTAGCGTGAAGTACGTGCGCGAAGACATTGCCGAAGTCAAGATGAGCAGCTACCTGGTTGATCTGGGGACCTTCTATCAGACCGGCTGGCGCGATCTGACCGTGGCCGTGGCTCTGGTCAATATGGGCGGCGTAATCAGCCCCAATGAGTCCTATACGCCCCCTTACGAGAACAACGACAACGACAAAGAGTACGACGAATTCAGCCCGCCCACGGTGTTCCGTCTGGGGGGCGCAATGACCGTCTGGCGTGATACAGCCAACATTCATCAGCTGCTGCTGGCAACCCAGGTGAATCATCCAGTGGACGCACGCGAAAGCTACTCCTTCGGTGCAGAGTACGGCTTCATGAAATGGGCCTTTCTGCGCGCAGGTTGGAAGCTCAACAGCGATGAAGAGAGCTGGTCGCTGGGTGCGGGCATGAAGTACGGTTTGGGAAAAATGAATCTGCGACTGGATTTCAGCTACAGCGACTTTGGTCTGCTGGACAACAGCCGCCGCATGTCGGCCGAGTTTGACTGGATCAACAAGGGGGCAGGACGATGAAAAAGCTTGCCAGCATTTTACTTCCGGTCCTGCTTGTTTGGCTATTGGCGGCTTGCGATCCCGACACCATGTCCTTACCGCAAGTGGAGCATTCCGGCGATACTACGTTGGGCGCGGACACCACTTGGCTGAAGCTGACCACAAACATCGAGTTGCCGCTGGGCAGCGCCGTTCGCGATGTGTTCATCGATGATGATGGCCATATCTACGCGGCGGATTCGGCTCTGGGCATCGTCCGTGTCTGGGACCAGGCCTTGAATGATATCACGATGGAGACCTTTCAGGATACGCTGCGCTTGCCGGGTGTGCGCAGTCTGGCGGTTGGGCCGGAGCAGCTTCTGTTTCTGGCCGACGGCAGTGCGCGCATCTACAGTTTTAATCTGCAGGCCAATCGTCTACCCGTTGTCGCCGCCTATCGTGACTTGCGCTTCAGCAGCGACGAAACGGGCGAGTTCGATCTGAGCATTGAGGAGTTTGCCCGTGTCGTTGAAGGCTACGGCCTGACGGGTGAGTTCCTGGTGGACCTGGTGCAGTATCAGCGACTGGGAGATCTGACCCTGGTTGGCGGTACCGAAATGGCTCCTACGGAGTGGGTGCCGCTGGCGGGACTGCAGGTGCTTTACGAAGGTGGAAGCACCTATTCTATTGACGCTGTGTCGGGTGGCCGTTCGGGTCATCGAGAGTTGTTCTACGGCGTTAGCAAACCCGCCGGCGACGAGATCTCGCATCTTTTCTTGGTGCCTTATGCTGTGCTCTTTACCAGCGATCCCGATGTGCCGCTGGTCTATTTGTACGAAGAGGGCGAAGAGGACCAGATCGGCTATCCGGGAACCGGCGCAGGCAGCGTCTGGGAGCCTCGGGCTCTTGAGGTTGATCCCTATGGCGATATCTACCTTGTCAATTCAACGGGGAGTCTCATCCCTGTTCAGCGCTTGGAGTGGGAGTATTACGGCAACGAGAACTGGTCCTACGATGCCAATCTCTATGAAGGTGAAATCTCCGCTCTGGGCTTTTTCAGCAAGCCCCTGGATGTAACCTACACCAATGACAAGATTCTGGTGGCGGATGAGGGCGCGCGCTGTATCAAAGTGTTCAACACCAGCGGCGACTACCTCTATCCCTGCGGCGCTTCGCGTATTCTTGAACCGGAGCTCTATACCAACCGGGGCGTGTTGACCGATACTACTCTGGTGATCGATGGAATCAGCTATGATACAACAGTGGCGGTGCTGGATACGGTCTACACCATAGACGGCGCCCTTGTGGATAGCACGCTGATTCTTGCGGCGCAAACCCGCTTCATCAAGAGCTGGGAGTACGATCAGCTGATCAGCCCCCAATCTGTAGCGGTGTTTGGTAACCGTAGCGATCGCACTTCAACCTACGACGAGACGGTTTTCGTCGCCGATCAAGACAGCCTGGGCAGCACCATTTACCTGTTCCAGCTTTCCATTTCGTCAGACGATCTGCCAACGCAGTGAGTTCGACCTGAGAGGAACCCAGAAGCCCGCTTCGGCAAGAGGCGGGCTTTTTTGTGATACACGGCAGCGATTTTGCCTTCACTCAAGAAAAGGCTTGGCCTTCCGCTTTTGGCTGCTAGATTATGCTGCAATGCTGGATGGGAGAAAATGATGAGAACATACCTACTGTTTTTCCTTTGCGCTGCCCATGTTGCCCTGGCCGCGTCCTATGTGCCACAGCGAGTATTGCTGCGCTGGCAGCCCGGCGGCGAGCGAGTGGAACAGGAGCTGGTTCTGAAAGCGCTGGACATGGAGGCGCAGAAACTACTGTGTCCGCAGCTCGAAATCTGGCAGGTGGCCTTGCCTGTGGATCTGAGCGTGGAGGAGGCCTGCGCCCTCCTACGCCAGGATAGCCTTATTCGCTGGGCGCAGCCGGATCACATTCTGAGTGAGCGTATTGTGTTACCCGACGATCCCATGTTTTACAATCAGTGGGCATTGCACAACACCACCGAGAACGAGGGCATCATTGACTCGGATATCGATGCTCCGGAGGCCTGGGAGCTGGGCACCGACAGCCTGAACGCCCTTGGGCAGCAAATTGTGGCGTGCGTCGTGGACAACGGCTTTGCGGTCGAACATCCGGATCTGGCGCCGAACCTGTGGCACAACGAGGCGGAGATCGCCGGTAACGGCATTGACGACGATGAGAACGGCTACATCGACGATGTGTGCGGCTGGGATATCTACGGCGGCGATGGCGTGTTGCCCAGTGGCGGACACGGTACTCATGTCGCGGGCATCGCCGTGGCACGCGGCGACAACGACAACCAGATTGCTGGCGTGTGCTGGAACGTGCCGCTCTTGCCCATCGCGGGCAGTTCTACCCTGACTTCGACTGCAGTCGCCGCCTATACCTACGCGCTGACCATGAAGCAGCGCTGGCTGGACACCGAGGGTAGCGAAGGCGCAAATGTGGTTGCCATCAATTCCAGTTTCGGCTACAACTACGGCGATTGCACCAGTGAGAACTTTACCGCCTGGAATGACATGTTCGACACGCTGGGGCAGGTGGGCATTCTGTCTGTGGCCAGTACTATGAATATTTCAGCCAACGTGGATGTTTTGGGCGACGTGCCCACTTCCTGCAGCAGCGACTGGATGATCAGCTGCACGAATACAACCAGCGTGGATGCATTGAGTTCAGGCGCCGCCTACGGCCTGACAACGATCGACCTGGGAGCACCGGGCACCACGATCCTTTCGCTGTATCCGCCAACGGGAACCCAGAACCTGAGCGGAACCAGCATGAGTTCGCCTCACGTCACCGGCAGCATCGCCTTCATGCATACGGTAGCGAGTTTGGAATTCTGCGAGGCCTTTGCTGCCGATCCAGCTGGCATGGCGCTGGTGCTGAAGCAGTTGATCCTGGACAATGTGGACATTTTACCGACGCTGGCTACTTGCACTGTGAGTGGTGGGCGATTGAACCTGTCAAATGCGGCTCATGCCATTGCCATCTGGGGCCAGCACAGTGAGCCGATGGGTCCGCTGCGCCTGCATTTCAATGCGAATGAATATCGCCTGGAGTTCAATTGGCTGGCCGACAGTCTGGCGCTGAGTTATCGTCTGGAGCAGGCCTCCAGCTTCGACGGACCGTGGTCCACGCTAACGGAAACCGCCGACACCTTCTATGTAGAGCCGCACCGGGGCGGACAAGGCTTCTATCGTTTGATCACTATTCTGCCGGACGAATGATCTGCTTTGCTGCGTGAATCACGCTCCCGCCTTTGAGGGCTTTACGAAGCACTTGGAGGCGGGAGTTCTCTTTGTGCTACATCGCAGCCGGGATCGTGGCGATAGCAAGGGAGAGCACCCAACGCCCGCGCACCCGCGAGGCGCGGGCGTGATACGAGGCCAAGCCGGCAAAAGCGAATGCGGGTGTGCAGCAAACGCCGCCTTCCAAAGGGCGAGTGTGGCAGAAACATGGATTGGGCTGTGGTACGTCTATTCTGCCGGAGCGGGCGAGTGCCCGAGGCTTAGGGTGAGCTGGTGGCGGCTGAGTTCGCGCTCGACGGCCTCCAGCAGACGCTTCATTTTGCGGTCGTCCTGCAGAATATCCAGCTTGTCGGCGTCGATGACCAGCACGGGTTGATCGCGCAGACCGGCGATCCAGCGCTCGTACAGCGAATTCAGCTGCTCCAGATACAGCGGATCGATACTCTGTTCGTACTCGCGGCCACGCTTGCGGATGCGCTCCTTCAGTGTGTCGACGGAGGCGCGCAGGTAGAGGATCAGATCCGGTTGGCGCAGGAACTGGCACATGTTGTAGAAGAGGTGGCGGTAGGTGTGCCATTCGCGCTGGCTCATGCGTCCGGTTTCGGTGAGGTTGCGCGCGAAGATTTCCACGTCTTCCCAGATGGTGCGGTCCTGAATGACGCCGCGCTCGCCTTCGCACATCTCAAGATGGCTGCTGTAGCGGCTTTGCAGGAAGTAGATCTGCAGGTGAAAGGCCCAGCGGTCCATGTTGCCGTAGAAGTCGGCCAGGAAGGGATTGTCCGCCACGCTCTCGTAGTAGGGGTCCCAGTTCAGGTGGGTGGCCAGCCAGTCGGTGAGTGTGGTTTTGCCAACGCCGATGTTGCCTGCGATGCCGATGAAGCCTTTCATGGCAATCAATGTAGGATTTGGCTTCGCCGAGCGCCATGCCCGCGCGGGGCTCTTTTCTTCAGTTGGGGTCGAAGTGCCGCTATTCAGCTGTAGTAGCATGTTGCTGTTTGTGCTCTTTGCCGCTGGCGCGGGGCGTACGCTTGCGCTAAGCCCAAAGATGCCGCTTTCTTTGTCGCGTCAAAGAAACCGGCGCAAAGAAAACGCTCGCCCGTCCAGAGTCAGCTGACGACTCGTCAGCTTCCGCTGGCCGGGCCTGGCTGTTGCCATGTGATACGCCAACTTGTTCAACCCGAGTTGACGCCGGGACAAAGCCCGGAGTCAACTCGGCTTTCACGTGCGACATTTCCTGATGCCGTGGATCAATGGACTTGGTTAGTTTCGTGTGATAGACAAGCTGTGGGATACAGTGGCCGGAATGCGTGTAGATTCGGCGGAGCCGATTCTACCTCTCATCTTCGACAGAAAGCCCTGAATGCCTGTGGACGAAGACCCGCAGTTAAGCGGAGTTGCGGATACAGTCGAATGAGATGCGGGGCTTCGTCGAGGTGATGGACGCGAAGCGGGCATCACACCTGGCCGGGCCTGGCTGTTGCCATGTGTTTGTGGATGCAGCTGTTATGAATTGATACGCTGGTTGTTGAGCTTGTCTTGTTGGAATGCCAGCCTGGGATGCAGCTGGGGGATGGCGCTCAAAAGGCTAGCAAGGAAGGGCTGAAGGTCAGACACTGTTGCAGTCATCCTTTCCCGAGCCAAAGGATTTGTCCAAGCCGAGCACGTCTGATTGTCCGATACGCGATCAGCGAAGTGCGAATTCCAGCGGACTGCGAACTCCAGACGAGTGCATTTCGAGAACGTGGGTGTAGATCATAGTAGTGCGAATGTCGGCGTGGCCCAACAGCGTCTGAATTGTGCGCAAGTCAGTGCCGGATTCCAGCAAGTGTGTAGCGAAGCTATGGCGCAGAGTGTGGCATCCCGCATGCTTCAAGATTCCCGCTTTTTTTAATGGCAGTAGAAACAGCCCTTTGCAGAGTTGCTGGCGACTGGTGCCAGCGTTCGCCACCCTGTTCTGATCGATGAACTTCAGCAGATGGGAACAACCAATACCAGGCTAAGGACCGATTCGCATTGGGATACTTGCGTGCCAGAGCGCCAGGAAGAGGCACATGTACGCCATGTGCAACATCGCGTTTGTGTCTCTCGCTGAGGTCTAGCACGTGCTGATGCAGCGAAGTCTTGATGGCATCGGGAAGCACTGCACTGCGGTCCTTGGCGCCCTTGCCTTGCCGCACGAACAGGGTATTCCTGTCGAAGTCGATGTCTTTGACTCGCAAAGTCATGCATTCAGTCAGGCGCAATCCGGCACCATAGAGTAGCGAGGCCTGCAGACGGAAGACACCTTCTAGGTTGTCCAGCAGCGACCGAACTTCCTGTCGCGAAAGCACTACCGGGAGGTGCTTCGATGGTTTGGCCCTGGTGAAGCTCGAAAAATCGCCAATGTCGTGGTGTAGAACACTTCGGTATAGGAAAACAATGGAGCACAGGGCCTGGGTCTGAGTCGAAGGGGCCACACTTTGCTGGACGGCAAGGTGTGAAAGGAAGTGTTCAACCTCATTTGATCCCAGACTAAGTGGATGCTGCAATTCATGAAATCTCAAGAAACTGAGGATCCAGTGCCAATAGACACGCTCGGTGCTTTCGCTAAGATGTCGCTTACGGCATGATGCATGGAACAGGTCTCGCAATCTTTGCCCTGTCACGTTAACTCCACCCTGTTAAGTACGTAGCTGCTGTCAGGATAAGAGATTAACAAGGGCAGTTCAAGGAGTTATGCGTTCTGCTGGGAGGGGTGAAATCGAGTGTAGACCTTTCTTGACAACACTGTGTTTTTCCTTGCTGTATCTATGCAGGATTTGCGACCTTGGGGTCGCGCTGGGCTGGATACACAGGACTACAGAAATGCGAAGAGCGGACTTAACAGGACCCAGAGAAGTGCGGAAGTGCGGGATAACACGGTCCGTAGAATAAGATGTTAACCTAAAAAAATGATTGAATCTCTACTTCTCAAAATTGCCTCAGCAATATTCAAAAAAGCAGTTTTTGGCGGCATTATTAAATCTATTGCAGCTGCTTATGAAATTTATTCAGTCATTGACGCTGTTTCAGATATATCAAATACAATAGAAACCGTTAATGATTGTTCAGATCTTTCCGTGTTTGGAGTTGATGTTATCTCTAGTGGTTTAACTGAAGCTGCATTTGATAAAATAATTCAGTTTAATAATCATTCTTTTCAAGTTGAGAAAACTAAATCGGGGATCTATATAGCAAGCTCTCTGATTCCAAGGTTTTCCGCAAACTCACTAAATTTCCCTTCATTTGAAAACAGGAAGTTTAGTGCTTTATCATCAAAAGATTTAAAGAAACCAACATGGTAAAGGAGAGAAAATGGCAGACACAATAATTGTTCGATGTACGCATTGTGGTGAAAAAATCGGTGAGATTACTTTTGTCCCAGGAGAGCAAAGGATAGGATGTCCAAAATGTGGAAAAAGAACAGTTGTTACCATTCGTAAGGATGGCACAGTTGAAACTTGGAGACCATAAAGGTTAACAAAAGGCTAAAGACCGACCATACCCGCCCAAAAGCGGCGGGCATGGCGGCTTAGCCACGTGTTAGGTGCATAAATTCACAATTATTTGGAGGGTGTTATGAGGACAATTTATTCGCTGTTATTCATTTTCTTCATTGTTGGAAACTCATTTGCGGTTGATCCGCCCCAAGTCCAGATTCAGGCAACAGTTAACGGAGACTCAATTGGTGTCCTTTTGCAGTGGCAACCGGTTGCAGGTGCAGATGGGTACAATATCTATGGTAGAACATCGTTAGATAGCCCTGCTGAGCTACTAGCAACTGTAAGTGGGTATCAGTTCTTCCATGTTACAGCAATTGACAGTATTGTTGATATCCCCGAAAATATGGTTTTCGTTGAAGGTGGATCCTTTGAGATGGGTGATCATTTCTGGGAACAGCAAGAAGGTGGCGATGATGAGCAGCCAGTTCATACTGTCAATTTGAGTAGCTACTACATTTGTGAAACTGAAGTTTCAAATGATGAGTACAATCTCATAATGAATGGTGGATCTGGGACCAACTACCCACAAGCAAACGTCAATTGGTACAATACGATCAAATTCTGTAATCTGAAAAGCATTGCAGAGAACCGTACGCCGTGTTACACCGTTGATGGTGAATCTAATCCTCTTCTGTGGCCTGCAAGTTTTACACCAGATGTAAGCTGGAACACTAACGGGTATAGATTGCCCACAGAAGCCGAATGGGAATATGCTGCGAGGGGCGGAATACATAACGAGGATAATCTCAGATATAGTGGCTGTCACGAAGAAAGCAGCTTAGGTGAATATGCATGGTATGGCAGCAATGGTGGACCGGGCGAGATTGGAACAAAGCTCCCTAATCAGTTGGGCATTTACAACATGAATGGCAATCTCTGGGAATGGTGCTGGGATTGGTATGATGCCGATTATTTCGACGTAAGTCCTGTGGATAACCCTCATGGCCCAGAAGCAGGATCTCTTAAAACTGGGCACGGAGGTGCAATTGGGCACGCTGCGCACTACAGTCGTGTGGCAAATCGTAATTTCGGAAATCCAGCTTCCGGCTACTCTTGGGTTGGCTTCCGTATTGCCCTTTCGGCGAATTAACACTTAGACAAGCATTAGCTGCATTCGCATTAATCCATTTATGCACCTAACGAGTGTTTCCAACAGCCGGTCGCCTGTCACGCCTTTTGCGTGATACAGGATTAAGCTAGATGTAACACTCGTTTGGGCAAAAGGCGCGCCAGGACGCCGCTGTTGAAACACAGATGTTATACGTACAAGGATAGACAATGAGCATTGGAGCATTGAGGAATTGTCCCTGCTGGTGTGGATCAGGCAAGAAGTTCAAACACTGCCATCTGCGTCGGGCAGAGGAGAAGAGAGTTGATCTCGCTGAAGTGATTGCAGAGCAGAAGCGGGCAGATAAGAAGTACTGCCTTCATCCAAGAGCTGCGAAGGGTGTCTGCGGGGGGAATATTGTTCGTGCCCACTCAATCCAGAGAAATGGAAATGGTCTGAAGCAGATTGCTGTTGATTCTCATGTGTATACGATTGACGTATCGACTACCGGGTTCGTCAAGCGTGATGGTGCATTGGGTCTTTTGAAAACCGGAATAGGAAAAGCTACCACATTCACGGGATTCTGCTCACATCATGACAAGCTTGTCTTTCTGCCTATTGAGGACAGGCCACTGGAGGTGACGAAGGAGACTTGCTTTCTACTTGGCTATAGAGCGGTCTGCCGTGAGCTGTTTGCTAAACGTAGACAAACGGATATGCTTAAATTTGGAAAGACACTAGATCGTGGTCTAGATGTGATTCAGCAGGTTGCTCATCAACAGGAATTTAAACTCTATTCCGGCGGTGTAATTGCGGGATTAGAGGATATTGATGACAGCAAAAAAAGATATGATGATGTGCTTCTAAGCAACTCGTTTGAGGATTCTCACTTCTTTGCTGTTGAGCTAAGTAAAACTCCGGAGCTAATGTGCAGTGGATCTACTCAATTAGAAAATGATTTTGGCGGAAAAGTGCTTCAGGGAATTGAGGAATATGCAAATCATGGAACAAGATTAGATGCCTTAACTTTTACAATGTGTGGAACGGAGAGCGGAGGATTGGCTGTATTTCAATGGGTAGGAGAGAACACTTCGGCCGATAAGTTCATTCAATCATTTATAGATACGGATGACAACGTTAAAGGATCTTTACTAATTCAGTTTTGCTTTGAGACGTTCGAAAATATCGCAATATCTATTGAGTGGTGGGATAGTCTCAATGAAAATTTGAAGAACTGCCTCAGCTCTAGAATGGAAGCAGGTGCATCGTTGGAAGTAGCCAGGGATCAAGATAGTCTGGTTCCTGATGGCCGTTCATACACGACAAATCAGGTGATTGGCGCAATACGAGGTTAACGTATAACAAAAGTTTGCAATGGATCCGCGGCGTGTCACGTCGCTTGCAAGGCACCGCTGCCAGCGCCACAATGCTGCGCATTGGGCGCTTCAGAGCCGTTTGCTTCACAAACAGCTAAGTGGCTCGGCGCAAGCGCCGCGCCACGCTCCCGGACCATAGAAACTTGACCGTTAGCGCTTCTGCGAGTGTAGAGCAATGAGATCGTGCCGAGGAGTTTTACGATCATCCCTCTTTTTTGTCTTGACAAACCCGACCACGATACCATCGCTCAGTATGAGACATATGCCGATATCTGAACAGCGCGATAGAGCCATGTGACGTTGTACCATCAGCTGTACAGTGATTGATGATAATGGATGATACAATCAGAAGGGAACTAATGATTATGGACGTACACAAGATCACAGAGGTCGTCAAAAACGCCACGTATTTCTCAGGGGTGATCCAAATTATCGAACACGGGACAATATCCTTGAATGTTGCCGCCGGATACGCAAAACGAGACGATGAATTACCCAATACCCTTGATACGGCCTTTGGTATTGCCTCTGGGACAAAAGGATTTACCGCCTTAGGTATTTTACGGCTGGTGGATCAGGGAAAACTGTCACTGGAGGATCGCGTCTTTGACATACTTCCGTATGCGTTTCCCAATATGGATACACGCATCACGGTTCGACACTTATTAAGTAATACATCAGGCATCTATGACTATTTCAATGAACGCCTGATTGACGATTTTGGACCAGTCTTTGAGAAGCTACCCATGCATAAGATACTCAGCATCACCGATATGTTGCCATTACTTGTTGACGGAGACGCCTATTTTCAGCCCGGTGAGAAATTTACCTACTGCAATTCAGGGTTTGTGATCTTAGGTCTGCTGATAGAAGTTGTGTCAGGAATGGAGTATGCTGACTACATTCAACAAGACGTGTGTGAACCGCTTGGTCTCACCAGAACAGGGTGCTATAAATCAAACCAACTCCCCAAAAACTGTGCCTACGGGTACATACAAGACGACAACGGTGCATGGTACTCCAATATCTTTGAGATTCCGATCGTCTGCACCGCTGATGGCGGCCTCTTTACCACGGCCGATGATATGGCAAAAATGTGGCATGGTCTGCTCTCTGGGAACTTTTTATGTGACGAGTTGTTAGCTGAAGTCTTAAGTATTCAAGCCACGGTCACGGGAGATTGGTGTAAGAATCTTCATTATGGACTTGGGTTTTGGATTCAACACAACCCCGAAGGACAGGTTTCAGCCTACTATCTCGTGGGGGGAGATCCAGGCGTCTCGTTTTCATCAACCTATACCGTAGAAGACGACAGGGTTGTCACCATTTTGGGCAATACCTCTGATGGTGCTGACAGGTTACGGGAGGAGATTTCAATCTATCTTAATTAGGGATAATGCCGTGAAGATTCGTCATGATGATAGACGATCATATCAGGAGAAGCGCTAACAAACGGTTGGTAACGACCCTAAAAACGCGGCGCAATTTTAGCATAATTGCCCGCTATTAAGGTATTGGTGGTTTGTCTGGCTTGTCACTCCCGGTCAGGGCGTTTTTAGGGCTTCACAACCGAGGCGTTAGGCACATCGATGAAAGGGATCAGCTTGAAGAACACAATTGTACCCCTACCCCCTTGCC
Organism: Candidatus Delongbacteria bacterium; assembly: GCA_963663545.1. Taxonomy (GTDB): domain Bacteria; phylum CAIWAD01; class CAIWAD01; order CAIWAD01; family CAIWAD01. The sequence continues at coordinate 185,195 of OY760505.1, read as the reverse complement.
TTGTCCTACGCACTCCGACAGCACCCTCGTGATACATTGATCGCAGCCAGCATCCGGGAGCCGGTGACACATCCTTGACCGTGCCGAGTCCAAGGAGTGATGACTGACAGCAACCCGGACTCCAGCGCACCATCATTACCCGGCACACCTAACACAACGCAGTAGAGAAGATGTATCACACAGCGGATCAATGGCTGGAAGGTTGCACGGATGCCGGAACTCACCAGTGCGATTCCCCAACCTGTTTCCCCCACTGTAAAATAGCACCAGCGTAGCACCGAAAACGAAAAAGGGTTCACGATCTCTCGTAAACCCTTGATTTCTTAAAGCCACCCACCGGGATCGAACCGACGACCTACTGATTACAAATCAGTTGCTCTACCAGCTGAGCTAGGGTGGCAAAGCGCCCAATATAGGGATCAAAATGTCATTGCGCCACAAGCTGCTACCGATGTGATACACGATTTTTCGCTGTACGCATCGGGTAGCGCCCAAGTGCACAAAGGGTTTGCGGAAAGCTTGCTACCTTTTCCCCATGAAAAAAACCGAGATCCTGCAGCTGAACATCGAAGCCCTCGCCATCGGCGGTCGCGGCGTTGCGCGTCATCCTGGCGGTGCTGTGGTCTTTGTGAATGGCGGCTTGCCCGGCGATGTCGTCGAGGCGCGTATCACACGCAAGCGCAAGCGCCACATGGAAGCCAGCCTGCTGAGCTTGATCACCCCCTCGGTCGATCGTATCGACCCGCTCTGCAAACACGCCGCCTACTGCGGCGGATGCCCCTTGCAGATGCTGGCCTATGCCGAACAGCTCAAGGCCAAGCAGTCCTTTGTTGAGGAAGCCTGGAAGCGCATCGGCGGTGTCGGAACACCTGCGGTCGAAGCTATTCTGCCCTGTGAAGCGCAGACCTACTATCGCAACAAAATGGAATTCGGCTTCAGCGACATGGCCTGGCATCCCGACGGCAAGGACGCCGACAAAGCCGAGTTCGGTCTGGGCCAGCATCCACGTGGTGTCTTCAGTAAGGTCTTCAATCTCGAAGAGTGCGTGCTGCAATCCACGCTGGTAGCACCCATGCTTGCGTACATCCGTCAGTTCGTGCTGGAGCGAGGTGGGGGAGCAGAGTCGGTCTGGCACAGTTTTCAGCACACCGGCTACTGGCGCTTTCTTGTGATACGCGAAGCGCGCGGCACAGGTCAGCGGCTGTTGAATATCGTCGTCAGTCATCCCGGTGATCCACGGGCAGCGCAACTTGCCAAGGAGCTCCTTGACGCCTTTCCAGGTGAGTTCAGCAGCATCGTCAGTTCAGTTAACTCGGGTAGCGGGCAGACGGCGGTCGGCGATCTGGCATGCGTGCATCACGGCAGCGGCGAGCTCGAGGAAGTTGTCTGTGGCCGACGTTTTGTTGTATCACCGGGCAGCTTCTTTCAGACCAACACCGAGCAAGCGGAGCGACTTTACGCGCTGACGGCAGAGTTCGCCAACCTTCACGGGGGTGATCGTTTGCTGGACCTGTACTGCGGCACGGGGTCCATTGGCATTTGTCTGGCCAAGGAGGGCGTCGACCTAACCGGCTTCGAGCTTGTGGAGGAGGCCGTCGTGGCCGCTCGTCGCAATGCGGAACTCAACGGCCTTTCGCAAATGCGCTTCAGTTCAGGCGACGTGAAAGACCTTTTAGCCGGTGGTCTGGACCAGAATCCGACGGTGGTTATCGTAGACCCGCCACGCGCCGGTTTGCATCCGCGTGTCGTACAGCAGCTGCTGGAGATCGCTGCGCCACGTCTTGTCTACGTTTCCTGCAATCCCGTGACACAGGCCCGTGATGCTGCTCTATTGATCGAAGGCGGTTATGAGTTGAAGCGGCTGCGGCCCGTGGACATGTTCCCGCACACGGCGCATGTGGAATGCGTTGCGCTGATGGAAAAAGTTCGATAAACGATCATCGGTTATCGTACAAACGAGTGATGTCAACCGGCATCCTGCTGACGAGGATAATACACCATGTATCTGCAAGATCTTGAAAACGTACTCGAGGGTTGCCGTGGTCGTCGCGTAGCCGTCGTTGGCGATATCATGCTGGACCGCTACATCTGGGGCAAGGTCAATCGTATCAGTCCCGAAGCGCCCGTTCCCGTAGTCAGCGTCGAGCGGCGCAGCCACAGCCTGGGCGGAAGTGCGAATGTGGTCAACAACTTGGCCGGACTGGGCGCGGTTGCGCTTCCACTGGGTGTGGTTGGCGTAGACAGCGAGGCCGATGTGGTGGCCAATCTGCTGCGCGAAGCCGGCATCGAGACCAATGGCCTGATTGCCGACGACGAGCGGCCCACGACTCTCAAAACGCGCATCATCGCTCACGAACAGCACGTTGTTCGCGTGGACGAGGAGAAGACCCACGCGGTACGCGGTCAGGTGCGTGCAAACCTGCTTGGCCAGCTGGAAGAGTGGCTGCCCACCCTGGACGCGCTCATCTTTCAGGACTACAACAAGGGCGTGCTCACCGCCGATCTGATCGCCCAGATTCGCCAGCTAGCCGAGAAGCACGGCGTGTACACTGCTGTTGATCCCAAATTCGAGAACTTCAGCGCCTACGGTCCGGTGAATCTGTTCAAGCCCAACCAGAAGGAGATCCTCGAGGCGATGGGCGAAAGTCTGAAGCGCGAAGACGACCTGGAGCGCATCGGTCGGGCGTTCATCGCTCGCACCGGCTGCCGCGAGTTGGTTGTAACACGCGGATCCAAGGGCATGGCCTGTTTCGCTCGCGATGGTGAACTGCGTAGCTTTCCCGCTTTGCGCCACGCCATCGTCGATGTTTCTGGCGCCGGTGATACGGTGATCGCCGCACTGGTGCTGGCACGCATTCAAGGGCAGCACCTGTTTACGGCGGCGCAGTTCGCCGGACTATGCGCGGCCGTTGCCTGCAGCGAGCTGGGCGCTGTTCCCGTGAGTCACGAAGCCATTCGCCGCATGAACGAGTGGTCGGTGTCGGAGTAAGCCGCATCCAGAATGTGCATGGAACGATCACCCTGCGGCTTTGATTGCAGCCGCTGTCCCATTTATCTGGCCACGCAAAGCGGTGACACACAGGCGCTGCTTGCAGCGCAAAAACGTTTGGCTGCCGAAGGTCACCACTATTCTCTTGAGGAGTTGCGCTGCCTGGGATGCACTCAAAGCAAGCTGCTGTTTCCCTATTGCGAACTGTGCCCCAAGCGATCCCGGGCCTGAACAAGGCTGCAGCATCGATTCCGTCCACGTAGCTTTCCATTGAAAACACAACCGCCGCAGCGAGGTGCCCTTTCCTTGCAGGTTTACCCGAAGTACTCTTTTCTTGCCATGATTCAGGAGGTGTCACGCAGGAGGAGTCCATGTCGGTACTTCAAGCTTGCAGCTCTCTGCTGGCTGGAATGCAGGATCTGTTGCTTCCTGCCCGGTGTCTGCAATGCGCGGGCGAGCTAGAGCCGTGGGCGGCCTTTTTGTGCGACTCCTGCCTTGAGGAGCTGCTGGCCACGGGCAGCAGCTGCTGCGGCACGGAGTCCCTGCCTGGATGTGCCCGTTTTGCCTATGCGGATGTGGGGCGTCAGGTCTTGAGCCAGGTGAAGTATGGCGGGCAGGCTGCGTTGTGCCGGCGGCTTTGTCGTCACTGGTCGCGTCCCGCCTGGCCCGCCGAGGTGCTGGTTCCGGTTCCCGCGCATCCTGTGCGCAAGCGGGAACGCGGCGGAAACCCGGCTCTACTCCTGGCACGTTGTCTGGGACGCGAGTGGCGGTTGCCTGTGGCTCAGGTTCTGCAGCGACGTGGCGATGGCTGTCAGCAAAAGTCGCTCGACCGGGCGGCGCGCTTGCGCAATCTGGTCGGCCAGTATCGACTACGCAAGCCCGGCAAGGGGCAGAGAGTGATGCTGGTGGACGACGTTGTTACAACCGGGGCCACCTTTCAGTATCTGGCGATGCTGCTTACAGCCGGAGGTTGGCGAGTAGCGGGCTTTGCTGCTTTGGCTTGGACTCCGGACCAGGGTCAGTTCGAATTCGGCCTTAGACAGCAAGATCCTCGGCAGCAAGAGGGTTGCGAACTGGAAAAACACGTGCTTTCATAATACCTTAAAGCTCTTTTTATGACCGATTCGTTGAGGAATAAAGTGCGTCCAGTCTACCGACATCTTGGCTTTCTGCTTGTGCTGACCGCCTTCATCGCCGTCGGCTGTGGAGTGCTGCATCCAGCCGCACGCACACGCCCGGTGGAGCTTGATCTGCCAATGGAGCAGGAACTCAACGCCGACAGTCTGCAACTCGCCCGCTTCACGCAGCGCCATCAGCAGGCCTGCGACTGGATCGCTCAGGACAGCCTCGCGCTGGCCTCGGAAGAGTTGCGCAGTCTCTTTCTCGATTTGTCCGACAGTCTGACCAGCGAGGACGCGCTGCCACAGTTGGACAGCCTGCGTCGCGCAGTGGCCGTCGATCTTGTCCGCCTGCTGCCCGATGCACCCGTAGACAGTAGCTCCGGCGGCATTCATAGTCTCGATTTCACCATCGCCCAGTTTGCCGACAGTCTGGCCGGTGATACACTGATGTCCGTTTTGCTGGAACAGGACGAGCAATTCGCCGACAGCACGCTGCTGCAGGAACTGGAAGAGTTGGAGTTGCGGGCGGAGCAAGACCCCGAACATCCGCTGCTGCCAGGCATTCCCGAGGCCGAACATCGTCGTGTATCACAGATGATCGACTATTTCACCACGGGCAAAGGGCGTCGCTATTACAATGTATGGCTGGAGCGTTACCCGCAGGTGGCACCCACCATTCGCCGCGTGCTACGCGAACAGGGGTTGCCCGAGGATCTGATCTTCCTCTCGATGATCGAGTCCGGCTTCCGCACTGAGGCCCGCAGTCGTGTGCGCGCCACCGGTCCTTGGCAGTTCATGGCCGGAACCGCCCGCGTCTTCGATTTGCGCGTCGATTACTGGGTGGACGAGCGAGTCCATCTTGAGCTGGCCACTTACGCCGCCGCACGCTATCTGCGCAGCCTGTACATGCGCTACGAAGATTGGTATCTGGCTCTGGCAGCCTACAATTGGGGCCCGGGCCGCGTTGATCGCGGAATTCGTCGCGCAGGCGGCAAGAAGGATTACTGGACGCTGCCGCGCATGCCAGCCGAAACGCGCAACTACATTCCCACGTACCTGGCCGCCCGCTATGTCTTCCAGCATCTGGATGAGTACGGTTTTGAGCTGCACATGGAAGAGGCTCCGCAGGAGGAGTTGGGAGCGGCATGGGTCAAGGGCGCGCTGAATCTGGAAAAACTGGCAGGTATGCTTGCGGTGAGCGAAAGCGAGCTTAAAGCCTGGAATCCTCAACTGATGCGCTTCTGCACGCCTCCCGAGGGAGGCAATCTCTATATGCCTTACAGTAAGCTGGAGGCCTTCAACGCCGAGCTGGCCGAGGTTCCCGATAGCGAATATCAGGACTGGGTCCGTCACAAAGTACGTCGCGGTGATACACTTAGCGGCATCGCTTCGCGTTATCGCGTTCCGCTGAGTACGGTGCTGACGGCCAACAAACTGAGTACCCGCAGTCTGATTCGGCCGGGGCAGGAAATTCTGGTTCCGCTGGCTCCTGGAGCCACACCGCGCGCAGCACAGGGACCGGTCAAAGTGCGCCCCGACGGCGTGCCGTGTTACACCGTGCAAAGCGGCGATGCGCTTTCCCTCATTGCCCAACGGCACAAGCTCAGCGTACGCAACCTCAAACGCTGGAATGAACTGGATTCCAATCGCATCTACCCCGGACAGATCTTGATGCTGGCCGATCCGGAAAAGGCTGAGCAGACGGCGAGTGTATCACGCAAACCTGTGACACGCCCGGATGATGCAAGCACGCATACGGTTCAGCGCGGCGAGAATCCCAGCGCCATTGCTTCTCGTCACGGTATGGAACTGGGTACGCTGCTGGAGTGGAACGGTTTGAATCTGAACGATAGTATCTACCCGGGCCAACATCTCTGGGTGCGCGCAGAAGATTCTGAGCAGGAGTCGACATCGCCCCCGGTCAGCAGCAAAGAGTACACCGTGCAGCGCGGCGACAATCTAAGTGCCATTGCGGCCAAGCACGGAATGGACCTTGCCGAGTTGCGCGATCTGAACGATTTAAAGAGCAACGTGATACAACCCGGTCAGCGTCTACGTGTGCGTGCGAATAGGCATGAAACGTCAACGGTTGAACCGCAAGTATTGCAGCCGGTTATGCTTGAGCAGCCCGCCGAAACGGTTGTCGCACCTGCTGCCGAACCCACGTATTACACCGTCAAGCGTGGCGACAATTTGAGCACCATCGCTGCCCGTCACGGGTTAGGTGTAAGCGAGTTGCGCGCCCTTAATGGTCTGAGCGGAAATCAAATCTATCCCGGTCAGCGTTTGCAGCTTGCCGCTTCCAACGCTGAAGAAATCGCCCCTGTGACACAGGCGAATGGCGATGCCGAATATTACACTGTCCGGCGCGGCGACAATCTGAGCGCCATCGCCTCACGGCACGGGCTCAGCCTGCAGGAACTGCGTTCCTTGAATCATCTACGCGGCAACGTGATACAACCCGGTCAACGCCTGCTGGTTAAAACAGCTGGCGCAGGGTTGACGCATCGCGTTTCCAGCGGTGATACGTTGTGGGATATCGCGCGTCTTTATGAGGTGAGCGTTGCCGATCTTCAGCGAATAAACTCGCTAGGTGAAGAGGATGCGCTTCTACCCGGTCAAGTGCTCGTGATCCGGGAGAAGGCCGAATGAACCGTGATACACTGGTCACGCATCTGATGGACCAATTGGGTCTTAGCCGTCCCGAGGCACGCGGTGTCGTGCGCGAGCTCTTCAGCGCAATGAGCGAAGAGCTGGAGCGTGGTGGTCGCGTAGAGTTGCGTGGCTTTGGTACTTTCAAGGTGGAAGAGCGCAAGGCCCGCCCGGCGCGCAATCCGCGAACGGGTGAGACCGTCTGGCTGGAGGATCGCCTGGTCCCCGTATTCCGCCCTGCTTCGGAGTTGAAACAACGGATTGAACAATCCAGATACCGGTAAACTGGAAGGAGGCAAACCTTGCCTTGTGGACGTAAGCGCAAGCGTCACAAAATTGCGACGCACAAGCGCAAAAAAAGACTGCGCAAGAATCGTCATAAGAAGAAATAACTTCTTGTGATGGTCAGCCGGGAGTCCGCGCTGGCTTTGGCCAAGTGGACTCTCAGGGATGTGGCGCCGGTGGAATCCTTCTGCCGGCGCCCTTTCCGCCCTTGGGGAGTGCCCTGCACAGCCAGCCAGAAAGCGAGGAACCATGTCCGGCGCAGAGGCTACAGCGAACAGCGAGCAATCCGCCAGTCGTATCTGGACGGTTACCGCGCTGGCTCGCGAACTTAGTCTGCGCTTGGAGGAAGAATTCCCCGCCCTCTGGGTTCGCGGCGAAATCTCCGGATACAAGCACCACCATAGTGGCCACCGCTACCTGACTCTCAAAGATGGCGGCGCGCAATTCTCCGCCGTCATGTGGCGTGCGCGTGCGCAAGTGGCCGAAAGCCAGGGTGTCACACTGCGCGATGGCTTGCAGGTGGAGGCCCTAGTACGTCTCGTGTATTACGGCCCCGGCGGCAGACTGCAGCTCGACATTCAGCGAATGCGCCCGGCTGGTCTGGGCGAACTGATGCAAGCGTATCTGGAACTGCGCCAGCGCCTGGACGACGAGGGCCTCTTTGACGCGGTTCACAAGCAAGCCCTGCCGAAGATGCCCGAATGCATCGGACTGCTGACTGCGCCCGGAAGCGCTGCTCTGGCAGACATGGAAAAAATCCTCAGGCGACGGCATCCTTCCATTCGTCTTGTTCTGATGCCCGCTCCCGTACAGGGACCGTTGGCCGGACCGGTGCTTGCCCGTCGTCTCCGTCGTTTCTGGCGCCAGCCGGGACTCGATCTGATTATCCTGGGACGCGGCGGAGGCAGTTTCGAAGACCTGTTCTGCTTCAATGACGAGGCGCTGCTGCGCGCTATTCATGAATGTCCCTTGCCCATCGTCAGCGCGGTGGGACACGAAGTTGATACACCGCTTTCCGACCTGGTGGCCGACCTGCGCGCACCTACGCCTTCGGCGGCCGCCGAGTTGGTTGTGCCCGACGACGCCGAACTCCTGCAACACCTGGGTCACCTGAAGCATCGCCTGCAGCAGGCCGTGCAAAACCGTGTCACACGCGAAGCGCGCCATCTGCGCTCGCTCATCGAGCATCGCGCACTGGCCGAACCCCTGCGGCGCCTGCGCGAGCAGCAGCAACGGCGTGACGAGCTGCAGCAACGTCTTGTCGAAAGCCTGAGTCAGCGTGTGTCACGGCTAGTGGAACAACTACCTTCTCTTGAACAGCGACTACGGCTGGTGCTGCGCACTCTTTGTACTACAAGTGCCACTCGTCTCGACGCCCTGCCGCGCAGAATGCGCGTACAGCTGTTGCGGCTTCAACAGCAGAACGCACGCGAGTTGGACGTGCAGGCGCAACGCTTGCGGCGTTCCATGCATCAGCGTGTATCACAGAGTTCCCGGCGGTTGAGCGAGCTGGAACGCAGACTGCGTAGCGCGGGCAGCGAGGGAGTGCTGAAGCGTTTGCACGCCCTGGGCGCCGCCCTCGTCGCCGATGCCAGTGGGATTCCCGTGCGCAGTGCGGCGGAACTGGAAGCGAATCAAACACTATCATTGACCTTCAGCGACGGACGCGCCGAAGTGCGCGTGCTGACTAGCGAGGTAGATCATGAAGGAAAAGAAACCCAGCTTTGAGCAGGCCTTGGCCCGGCTCGAGGAAATCGTCGAGAAGCTAGAGGAAGGCGAAATCGGCCTGGAGGACAGCCTGGCCCACTATCGCGAAGGCATTGGCCTGCACAAGTATTGTGCTGAGAAGCTGGCGAAGGTGGAGCAGGAGCTGATGCGCGTTCTGAAGGAAGACGACGAGCCCGATCTTGACGGCGGCGCCGTGGGTGGCCTCTTCTTCGACACGGAGGGAGAAGCGTGATTCTCGGACTGCGTGGCGGAGCAGATCGCCAAGGCCTGCGTGAAGTGCTGCCGCGCTTCTGCAGTCTGGCGCAGGAAATGGGCCTGCGTCTGCGCTTCGGTCGTGAGCTCTTTGAACGCTCCGGGTTCAGCGCGGGCGAACTGGGCTGCGTAGCACGCGCCGATATTCTACCCGAAGCCAGCTTGAGTGACGCCGTCGACGTGGTGGTTGCCTTGGGCGGAGACGGCTCCATCCTGGGTGCCGCGCGCGAGCTGAAACGCGATCTGCCTTTGCTGGGCGTGCACATGGGGTCCATGGGTTACCTGAGCGCGGCCGTTCCCGAACAGCTCGAACAGTGTCTGCTGGATCTGGCCGAAGGTCGCCTGCACGAAGAATCGCGCATGATGCTGCGGCTGCGCATTCCGCGCGGCAAAAAGCCGCTGATCATGGATGCGCTAAACGACGTGGTGCTCACGGGCGAGGACCCCGGCCACATCATCCGTCTGCGCACTCGCATCGACGGCGAGGATCTCTTCAAGGTCGCCGGCGACGGCCTGATCCACTGCACGCCCACGGGCTCAACGGCCTATAATCTGGGCGGAGGCGGCCCGGTGCTGGATCCGCGCATGGAAGCCATTGTGTTGACGCCCATCATGCCGCACTCCATCAGCGTCAGGCCCATTGTGGCCAGCGCCACGTCTCGACTGGAAAGCGAAAGCCTGGACAACCGGCGGCCGCTGAGGGTCATGGTGGACGGCCAGGTCAGCGTGCCGTTGAGCGAGGGCGAACGCCTGATTGTCGAGCGCAGCCCGCGACGACTGCGTCTATTACGTACGGCGCCTCCGGGCTTTATTGGCGTGCTGCGCCGCAAATTGAAATGGAATGTGGAGGACGAATGAACCTGCTGCGCCGCTTGAAGCAGGCTGTAACACGCACGCGAGAAAACCTGGGCGATCGCATTCGCGAACTGGCCGGCAAGGGACGTCGGCTCGATCGCGAGATGCTGGACGAGCTCGAGGAGATCCTGCTGGGCGCCGACCTGGGGTGGGAAATGACCGAGCGCGTGCTGGAAGGGCTGCGCGAGGCCGCCCGCCACGACGCCGACACCGAGCTGGATACCTTGATCGAGCAGCAGCTGTTATCCATGATGGATAAAGCTGAGGTTCCAGCTCCGCAGGAGGAGCTGGAAGTTGGACGCCCCGGCGCGCCACGCGTGGTGCTAGTGGTGGGTGTCAACGGAGCAGGCAAGACTACGACCATCGGCAAACTGGCCGCACGCCACGTAGCTGCTGGACATAAAGTAATGATCGCCGCCGCGGACACCTTCCGTGCCGCCGCCATCGAGCAGTTGGCGGTCTGGGCCGAGCGCGCGGGAGCTGACATGGTGCGCAGTCATCAGGGAGCCGATGCTGCCGCCGTCGCCTACGATGCTCTTTCCTCAGCATTGAAGAAGGGCCACGAGCTCCTGCTGGTGGACACCGCCGGTCGCCTGCACAACAAGAAGAATCTGATGGTAGAGCTGGACAAGATTCGCCGCGTACTCGCGCGCCTGCTACCGGATTCTCCGCACGAAGTGTTGCTGGTGCTGGACGGCACCACGGGGCAGAATGCGCTTTCGCAGGCTCGCTTATTCACCGATGCCACCGGCGTGACCGGCCTGGTGCTGACCAAGCTGGACGGCACGGCGCGCGGCGGAGTCGTGCTGGCCATTCATCGTGAGTTGGGCATTCCCGTGCGCTGGATCGGCGTGGGCGAGGCTGTTGAGGATTTGCAGGCGTTCGATCCCTCCGCCTACGTGCGCGCGCTCTTTGAAGGTCTGAGCGGTAGCACGGAGGAGGCTTGATGGGCACGGGCGTCTACATTCACACCGTGGGTTGCGCCAAGAACCAGGTGGACAGCGAGATTCTTGCGGGGCAGTTGCCCGTCTGTACGCGCTTCCTGGATGAGGCCGAAGGCGCAGAGTTGGTTGTGGTCAACAGCTGCGGCTTCATTGAGGCCGCCCGCGAGGAGAGCATTGACGCGGTGCTGGAAGCGCTTGAGCTGAAGAAGGCGGGGCGCGTGGATCGCGTGGTGCTCATGGGTTGCCTAAGTCAGCGCTGGCCCAAGGAATTGGCCGCCGAGCTACCCGAATTGGACGGCGTCTACGGGGTGGGCGAGTACAAACGCATGATCGGTGAGTTGGCGCTGGGCGTGGCCGATGCCATTCCCGCGGATCGTGAAGCCTTGCCGCTGCATCTGGCGCGTCGCCTGCAAAGCACTCCCTTTTCCACCTATTTGCGTATTGCGGACGGTTGCGACCATCGCTGCACCTACTGCAGCATTCCGCTGATGCGTGGTGCTTTTCGCTCCCGTCCTCTGGAGGAATTGCTTGCCGAGGCGAAGAAGCTGCGCGAGTGCGGCGTTCTGGAGCTGAATCTGATCGCGCAGGAAATCTCGTCCTGGGGACTCGATCTTTACGGAAAGTCCATGATTGACAAGCTGATTCGCGAGCTGGATCAGTTGCAATTCCCCTGGCTGCGCCTGCTTTACAGCCATCCGCCGCTGGTGGAGGAAGCCTTCGCCGACACCATGGCTGCCTGCAGCTCGGTGCTGCCCTATCTGGATTTCCCCGTCGAGCATGTTTCAGGCCGCATCCTCAAGCTGATGGGCCGGGGTGACAATGCACAGTCGCTGGCGGATCGAATTGCCATGCTGCGCGAGCGCGTTCCCGGCCTGATCGTGCGCAGTTCGCTGATCGTGGGTTTTCCCGGCGAGGGCGATGCCGAGTTTCGCGAACTCTACGATTTCGTTGCAGCCGGGCATTTTGATCGCTTGGGCGTCTTCGTTTACAGCCCGGAAGAGGACACCGCCGCGCTGCGTCTGCCGGACGCTGTGCCCGTGGAGCTTGCCGAGGAGCGTATGGGCCTGCTGATGGAGTGCCAGGCGGAGCACGCCCTGGCTGCCAACGAAGCGCTGATCGGTGTGCGTGAGCGCGTGCTGGTGGAGGAGCAGGACCTCGACACGGCGACGAGCGTGGCGCGCAGCTGGCGCGACGCTCCTGAAATCGACAATAGCGTAGAAGTAGCCGGTCTGCATCCCGTCGGGCAATTCCTCGAGGTGGAGTACACCGACGCCCTGCACTACGATCTCTTTGCGCACGCTCTGCCCCGGGAGGAAGCATGAAGCCCCTTTGTTTATGGCTCCTGTTGCTGATGGGAACTGTTGCTTTGGCGCAGGACCGGCCGGGCGATATGGAGGCCTGGGAGCCCGACTTTGCTGTGCAGTTCAACGAGCATTACCGCAGTGCCGACGAACCGCCGGTACAGGTGTTCACGTGCATGCTGGATGTGGCGGATCTGCAATTCAGGCGACGCAGTTTGGATCACATCGAGAACTGGCCGTGCCAGGGGGATCGTCTGGCTCAGATCGCCGACGATAGCCTGTCGGGGGATCGAGCAGCTGGTCTATTGGGTTATCGCGCCCAGTACGAGATCAGCCTGGAAGTGCGCCGAGGCAAGCAGTTGCTCGCGTCGCGCTACCAGCGTTTTCAGCACGAGACGCCCATCTTTGATGAGACGATGCCAAAGGATGGTCTGCGCTGGCATCATTTCGAAGTGGAACTGAGCCCCGGTCCCTGCGAGTGGTGGGTGGAATTCGTCGACCTGAACTCCCGTCATCGTCAAACGCTGCACGGTGAGTGCAAGGTCAGCGAGCCCAGTCGCGATCCCTGGGATCTGGCGGGTGTGTGGCTGATTCAGGACGCAGACACAACCCAACCCGATCCATTGACCGCGCGTCCGGTGCGTTTTGGCAGTTTGAACGAGCAAAGCCGTGACTTCGCCGTCTTCTATGAACTCTACTCCCGCGACAGTCTGAGCCTGCGCCTAAGCACGCGCATCCTCGACCATCACAAGCGTGTGCGTCACAGTCGTCAGCTCGAGCGCCATTTTCCGGCGGGATTGGCGCGCAATCTCCTGCGGATTCCCGGTGGGGAGTTGGGGTCAGGCGAGTACACTTTTGAATTGCTTGTTGAAGAATTCGACCACGGCAAATTGGTGCGCAGTGAAGAACGCCACGAGCAGTTTCGCGTGCACTGGAAGCATACGCCCGGAGAAGGCTTTGATCTGAATCTGGCCGTCGAGCAACTTCATTACGTGATGCACGGGCGCCACTACCGCAACATGCGTGATGCGCCGCAGGGCTTCAAGCAGGACATGTTCCGGGACTTCTGGGAGAAGGTCGACCCCACGCCCGAAACCGAACTCAACGAGTTGATGCGCGAGTACTACCGCCGCGCGGCCTATGCCGACGCTCGCTTCGGTTGGGCACGCTTTGCAGGCTGGCGCAGCGACCGCGGTCGCATTTACATGATCTACGGCGATCCCGATTACGTCGAGCGTTCAGGCGGCGACGTCAACACTCCGCCGTGGGAACGCTGGGTGTATGAGGACTCGGGCCGCGAGTTCCTCTTTGTCGATTCCCGCGGCTTCGGCGAATACCGTCAGGTGGACACGTACAATCAATAGCTTTCCGCGCAGCCCGCTCGGTTTCGCTATCGTTGTCGGGTTCGGTATCGAGCATTTCACCTCGAAGCCCTGCTTCAAGGCGCCGCGATGTTGATGCACGTATTCAGGCAGGCAGATGAGAATTCATGTAGTAGCTCCAGCGGGACCGGTAAACGAAGCGCGCCTTGTGCGCGGCATGAACTGGTTGCGCGCGCAAGGGCACGAGCTGATCGAAGGCAAACACCTGCGTGATACGTGGGGGCATCTGGCGGGACGCGATCAGGAACGAGCCGACGACTTGATGCACGCCCTCTGCGACGAGAGCGCCGAGCTGGTCTGGGCTGCGCGCGGTGGTTTCGGCTGTGCACGCCTGCTGCCTCTGCTGGACTGGCAGCGACTGGAAACTGTGACCCATGCGCCCATGCTTGTCGGCTACAGCGACCTGACGGCGCTGCAACTCGCCTTATGGACGCAGCTCAGTTGGAATAGCCTGCACGCACCGATGGTGGCCACAGAGGTGGGCGCGCTCGATCCTCTCAGCGCCGCGTCACTGGCCCCCTGGCTGCGCGGAGAAAGAACCCCCATGAGCCTGGATCTGCGCGAAGGCCAAGTGCTGGCGGGTGGTTGTGCGCGAGGAAGCCTCCTGGGCGGCAACTTCAGTGTACTGACCTCGCTTCTGGGGAGCCCCTGGTTTCCGCAGGACGAAGAGCTGGTGCTCTTTCTCGAGGACCACGGCGAGTATCCATTTCGCATGGATCGCTATCTGGCGCAGCTGAGGAATTCGGGAGTACTGGCGCGGACGCGGGCAATTCTTCTGGGCCACTTCAACAACTGCGTGGAACCCGACGCGGAGAAGTCCACCTTCAGCCTGGCCGAGCTCTTCGAACAGTACTTCCTGCCGCTGGGAATTCCCGTGATACAAGGCCTGCCGTTCGGTCACGCCGAACCGCGCCTCAGTCTGCTTCAGGGAGCCACGGCTCTTGTGGACACGGAGCGTCGTTTGCTGCAGCTACAACCCTGACAAGACTTCATCCATTGCAGAAATCAGAGATGTAAAACGTGCCTCGGGGCGCGTTTGTGCTCGTAACAGGGCGGTGCGCAGCGACTATCAGATTACTTCTTCTTGAAGCGAGCACGCCACCCGGAAGGCTGCATCACGTCGCGGCTGGCATTGGATGCAGAAGCGGGTTCCACCACGTAGAACATCTGCGGATCCACGGTGGAGGCGACATCGAGCAGTCTGGGTAATTCACGACGCAGGCAAATGACGTAAATCATGGTGCGCTCGCCGTCGCGTCCCTGGCCAGTAAACGTTGTGACCTTCTGACCCGCCTCGCGTATGCGGTCAGCCATTTCTTCGCCGCGGTCGTTGGCGATGATACGCAAGACTACGCTGCCAAAGGCCAGACGGCGATCCAGCAGAATGCCAACCGCGTTTCCGGTGGCGAAACCCAGGGCGTAGAAGAGCGGGAGAATGGGCTGAGTGCTCAGTTTTGAGATCACGCCTGAGATGGCCACGATCCAGACTGTGACCTCGATCATGCCCAAAAAGAAGGAAGTGCGAATGCGCCCGTTGACCACTGCGATGGTTCGCAGGGTTCCCAGGGACATGTCCACCACACGCAGCGAGAAGATGGTCAGTGCCAGTGCCCACACCGGCAGCGAGTCAAGCAAAGTTCCCATTCGTCCATCCGTTTGAAAAAGAAGCCGAGAAAGATAGAGGCTTAAAGCGGGATTGCAAGTCTTTGGAGGAAATCGGATCGACTTTTTGTGCTTTACTCGTCGCTGCCCAGGATGGAAGCCACTTTGCGGGACAGAATCTCGCCGGTAATGGGTTTCTGCAAATAGCCATCCAGCCCTTGGCTCAGCATTTTGCGCATGTCGCCGTCAAGGGCAAACCCGGAGATCAGAAGAATGGGTTGTGTTTCATTGTGCGCTTTGATGCGGTCGAAGCACTCTTTGCCCGAAAGCCCCGGCATAACCATATCGAGCACCACCAGCGCAAAGGTCTCGGGCGAGTTTTCGTAGTGCAACAGCGCCTTGTGCGGGTCCGCATAGGCTTCCACTTCGTAGCCGAGGCGTTCCAGCATACGGCTATAGGTCGTGCGCGCCAACTCCTCGTCGTCCACTAGCAAAATGCGTCCCGGGCGATGGGTGACCTGAGTTCCCTGCATCAAGCTTGTCTGGGTTGCCAGCGGCAGGTAGAGCGAGAAGCTGCTGCCGTGATCCACTTCACTGTAGACGTGAATGTAGCCGCCGTGATCGCCGACCCAGCCGCGCACAGCGGCCAGGCCAAGGCCAAGATGGAGTTGCGGGTCACGGGTGCTGAAGAAGGGCTCAAAAATCCTGCCGCGTACCTCCTGTTCGATTCCCGAACCCGTGTCTGTGATACAAAGTTTGAAGTAGCGGCCCGGGTTCATTTCTTCCCCGAACAATCGCTGCGCGTCGCTGGCGCTAATGCTCACTACCTCGCTCGTCATCGTGACCCGTCCGGTGGCTGGAAGCGCTTCCACGGCATTTCTCAGCAGGCTTTGCAATACCAGCTGCAGCTGATCCGGATCTCCAAGAATGCGTGCGTCCTCGGCCTTGAGAAACTGCTGTAGCACAATACCGGGACGCAACTCCTCGCTAAAAGTGCGCAGAGTATCGTGCAGGAGTCGGTGCATGTCCACGTGAACCTGCATGCGTTTTGCATCCAGGGCAAAGGCCTGTAATAGACGCGTGAAATCGGCACCCTGTTGCGAGGCATGAACAATGGCACTGGCGTAATCGCGCATACGCTGCTCCGTCAGCTCCTCTTCCAGGAGCGTGGCGTAGCCAAGAATGGCCTTGAACTGCTCACCACCGTTGCGTGATACACCGCTGGCGAGCTGTTCCAGGGCGCGCATCTTTTCGCTGCCACGTTCCGCCCGCTCCTGTGTCACCTGTTCGCTGACATCCTGTAGAAGCGTGATCAGCGCCGTGGGAACACCCTGCGCATCCAGCAGCGGAATGCGCGTGCGATGAACGATGCGGGTTCCCTTCTCTGTCGACAGGTCAAGAGTACGTTCGGTCTTTGCGTTACCCGCTTCCAGCAGCCGCAAATCCTCGCGTCGCATACGTCGGGCCAGGACCTCGCTATGCAGCTCCTCGTCTTTGCGGCCCAGTACCTGGCCTGCGCTTCTGCCCGTGATACGCGCCATTTCCGCGTTCCAAACAGTATAGGCCAGATCGCGGCGCAAGTCCTTCACGCTGACCCCCAGAGGCAGTGTCTCGACCAGTGAAACACAGAAATCGTGCTGTCTGCGCAGATCCTGTTCCGTGAGAATCTGCGCCGTGATGTCCTGCAGGCTGCCCTCGACAGAGACTATTTTACCTGCAGCGTCGCGGCAGATACGTCCACGCATTCGCAGCCAGACCTCGCCTTGCGTGGCGCTGAACACGCGGTGCGGCGGAATTTCCAGTACACCCTCTTCGCGTGGCAGCGACAAGAATTGCTGGATCATTTCGAGGTCTGCCGGATGGACGCGCCGTGTCAATTCCTCCAGCGGGTAAGTTCCGGGCTTGTCCTCAAAGCCGAAGAGCTCGGCGGCGACCTCGGAAAGAGTCGCCATGCGCTTTTCCATGTCAATTGTGAAATCACCCAGGCGCGCAGCCCGTTGAATACGACTTTTCTTGGCGGCCAGTAAACGCAGACTTTGTTCGCTCGCTTTGCTTGCGCTTTCGTCGCGCAAGAACACACAGGCAAACTCCGACTCTTCCATCTGCACGTAATTGATGGTGATTTCGAGCCACAATTCGCAGCGGCCCTTGCCGGGTTGCGGCACGTTGCGCTTCATCTGCATGCGTAACACGCCTTGGCGACGCAGATGCTTCCACTGGCGATCTACCCAGCCTTCGCTGATGCGGGGATCCAGCTGGCTGACTTGTTGGTGCAGAAGCTCTTCTCGATCGCGACCGGTGAGAGTGCAGAGCATATCATTGGCGTAGAAAATGCTGCCGTCTTTGTGACAGAGCATGATGCCCAGCTCGGCGTGCTTCAACGCGTATTGCAGCACTTCCAGTTGACGCTGCAGGTCACGCTGGTCGATGGCGGTTATGGAGCATAGGGTTTCGGAACCGCGTTTGATGGGCGCCATTCTCAGGCGATAGCGCAGATCGCGCCCTTGGCGGTTTCGCAGGAAGGTGGTGCGCCCCACTTCACTATGGCTGACGGTCTCTTCATAGGTGGTGGGGAAGCGTTCCGGCGAGAAGTCGACTTCTGGCGACACAAGGCTGATGTGCTTGTCCAGTAGTTGATCGCGCAGATAGCCCAGAACTTGGCAGGCGCTGTGATTGATGAACTGGATGCGCCCGTAGCGATCGACGACCAGAATGGGGAAGTCTGCCTGATCGACGATGAACTGCCTCAGTTGCAATCCCGCCATGGTGCGTCTACGTTGCAGAGTCATGCTGATCAGAGCCGTAACCAGCAGGGTCTCAAGGGCCAGCACACCAAGCAGGATGTAATACCAGATCCCCAAACGCTCAGCCAGGCTGCGCGGGCGTCCTTCGATGTGCGCCTGTGGCGGCAGCAGATGGGGTGGGATATTCAAGGCTTGCAGAGTTTCCCAGTCGAAACAGAGATGGCTGGCCTCCAGTGTATCGATGGGCATGGTGGATGTATCACGCCCGAGGAGCAGATTCAATGTGCGCCGGCCAGCGTCGCGTCCCGTTTCATAGCCGCTAAGCATCACTCCGCCAACCGGTCCATGGCCCAGATAGAAATCCCAAACCGCGTAGATCGGCACAGGGCAAGCCTCGCGGATACGGTCCATTGCAAAAATGACGGGCAGGTTACGTCCGTCACTATCCTTGCTGTAGAGCAGCATCAGTGCAATGGTATCCTCTGTCGACTGCTTCTGCAGCCAACGCAACATGGCAGGAAAGGGGAGATCGGGCACCTGTTCCAGCGTGATACGATCCGCCAACGGAGCGAGCTGTTTGCGCGCCTCTTCTTCGGTGAGCTGCGCCGTCAGTACGTGGTGATCGCTGATCAGAATCACACGCTTGCATCCAGTGTGAAGGGAAAGGGCAAGCTCCACCGTTTCGCGGATCTTCAGCACTTCTGCCGTTCCTGTACTCGGGCGGTCGTCGGCCAGTAGTTCTGCTCTGTAATTGTTGATGCCACAGAAAACGAGTGGCACGCCGGGCAAGAGATCGGGGTAGCGTTTCAGAAAAGCCAGTGCAGAGTTATCACAGGCAATGATTGCTTTGAGCTGCACGTTGCTGTACTTGCGCTGTAGCAGGTTGTAGTAGTCGCGCTTCAGTTCGTCATCAGAGCGACGGCGCGAGTCCAGGTATTCGTAGTAAAGCTCAAGATTGGCTCGCGCATTCAGGATGTCACTGATGCCCTTGTTGAGCTGTTGGGTCCAGACGTAGTCGGGATAATAGGAGTGCAGCACCAGCACGGCTTCGGTGGAGGCGCGCAGTACGCCTGTCAGTGCCAGCAAGCAGAAAAGTACCGCCGGCAGCAGGGGCGGGCGAACGCGCGCCACATCTCTGCGCCACTTCAGCAAACTAGTGTCCCGGTTTAAAAATGAGCATCGCCAACGGAGGAAGTGTGATACACAGCCTGCAGGGGAAACCGTCCCAGGCCGTGCGCTCCGCCCACACCCGTCCGCCGTTGCCCAGATTGCTGCCACCGTAAACTGCAGCGTCGGTGTTCAAAACCTCGTCGTAGGCGCCCTCGTGGGGAACGCCGATGTAGCGAGTTGTGCGAGGAACAGGAGTGAAGTTGGCCACCACCACCAGATGATCTGCCGGATCCCCGGCCATGCGCACAAAGGCAAAGGTGCTGTTCTCTGCGTCGTGCACATTGATCCAGCGGAAGCCTTCGGGACTCAGGTCGCATTGCCACAGAGATGCCTCTTGCTGCATGAGACGGTTCAGATCCCGCACCAGGTTTTGCACACCCGCGTGCGGTTCACTCTGCAGGAGGCTCCAGTTCAGCTCACCCTCGTCCTGCCATTCCTGCCACTGGGCCAGCTCGCCGCCCATGAACAGCAGCTTCCGGCCCGGGTGCGCCCACATCCAGCCGTAGAGCAGACGCAGGTTGGCGAATCGCTGCCACTCGTCGCCGGGCATTTTACTCAGCAGGCTGCCCTTGCCGTGTACCACTTCGTCGTGGCTCAAAACCAGATGGAAATTTTCCGTCCAGGCGTAGACCATTGAGAAGCTCAGCAGATTGTGGTGAAAACGACGATGCACCGGGTCCTTCTGCATGTAGGACAGGGTGTCGTTCATCCAGCCCATGTTCCACTTGTAGTTGAAGCCCAGGCCGCCCAGATGGACGGGGCGTGATACACCGGGCCAGGAGGTGCTTTCTTCGGCGATGGAGAGTATGCCCGGGTGTTCGCGAAAGAGCGTGCTGTTGTATTCGCGCAGAAACTCAATGGCTTCCAGGTTTTCGCGGCCGCCAAAGCGGTTGGACACCCACTCGCCCTCCTTGCGGCTGTAGTCGAGGTAGAGCATGGAGGCAACGGCGTCGACGCGTAGACCGTCAATGTGAAATTCCTCAACCCAATACAAGGCATTTGAGATGAGGAAATTGCGCACCTCATTGCGGCCGAAGTTGAAGACCATCGTACCCCAGTCCGGGTGCTCGCCCTGTCGCGGATCGGCGTGCTCGTACAGCGGGCTACCATCGAAGCGGCGCAGGCCATGTGCGTCCTTTGGAAAATGCGCGGGGACCCAATCCAGGATCACACCAAATCCCGCCTGGTGCAGCTCATCCACCATAGCACGCAGATCATCGGCGCTGCCGTAGCGACTAGTGGGGCAGAAGTAACCCGTGACCTGATATCCCCAGGAGGCATCTAGCGGATGTTCCATCACCGGCATCAGCTCTACATGGGTGAAATTCATCTCGCGCAAATACTCCACCAGCATGCCGCCCAGCTCGCGGTAATTGTGAAAGCTGCGGCCATCCCAGGGGTGGCGCCAGCTTCCCATGTGCACTTCATAAATGGAGATGGGGCGATTCAGCGGATCACTGCTGCGTCGACGAGTGATCCATTCGTCATCCTTCCACTGGTGTTGGCGTTTGGCAGCCACGCGGGATGCGTTGCTGGGACGCAGCTCCGAACAGCGCGCCATGGGATCGCTCTTGATGTGAATCTGGCTGTCGGCGCCATGAATCTCAAAACGGTAGAGATCGCCGGGGCAAAGGCCGGGATAGAAGAGCTCCCATACGCCGCTGGCACCGCGCGCGCGCATGGGATGTCGGCGGCCGTTCCAGTGATTGAATTCACCAACCACGCTCACGCCATTGGCCGTAGGCGCCCAAACGGCAAAACGCACGCCTTCGACTCCTTGATGCGATACATGGTGCGCACCCAGGATTTCCCAGAGACGCAGATGGCGGCCCTCGCCAATCAAATGCAGATCAAGGTCGCCCAATAGCGGATCGAAGATGTAAGGCGTAATGGCTTCCCAACTGTCGCCCGTGTGCGCCGTGTAGCGCAAGTGCGCGTCGCGTGGCTCCAGACGGGCCTCCAACTGGATCTCAAAAAGACCGGGACGCGATTTGTCGGCAGCGAGATCCAGTGCTTTGAGCTTGCCACCTCGCGCCTTTTGCAGCAGCGCGACGCTACGGCATTCGGGAGCCCAGACGCGCAGTACCCATCCCTCGTCCAGGGGGTGCTGGCCAAGAAACTCATATGGGTCGTGGTGGCGATTTTCGCAGAGCAGGGCGTAGGCATCCATGCGCGACTCCAGGTGTTAGTGCGGTTCGTCAGGAATGCAGAATATAACGTGGTGATATCGAATCAGAAAGCTGTTTCCCCGTGGCGGGGCCTGCAAAAAGCAACAATGTCCGCGCTAACGGACATTGTAGTGGAGCTGAGGAGGCTCGAACTCCCGACCTAAGCATTGCGAACGCTTCGCTCTCCCAACTGAGCTACAGCCCCACAAGAGCCCTGAATTTAGCGAATGAGGAATGATTCGCAAGGGTTCGTCCCGGCTTCCTGCATTTCCCGTCGTATTTTCTACAGCTTTATCCTGCTGCGTAACACTACGCTGGCGCTGCTGAATCCAGTCTGGTACTTTGGTTCACCAGGAGAACCTCGCGATGCCCGTTCTGTACTTGTTTCTTGCACTCCTTGTCTGCTTGATGCCAGCGCGTGGCGCTGAGCTGCCTGAACTCTATTCCGTTGAGGCAATTGCTGGCAATCGCATTCTGGCAATCAGTGCCCAGAGCGATGAGATCCTGGTGCTTTCCTATGAGGCTAAGATCCTGTCGCGCAGCGGAGGCAGTGGCTCGCGCGAAGGCTACCGCAGTCCGAGCGAGGCCGACGCACGATTGGGCGTAGCGACACTACTGGCGGACCGCGACAACGACCGCGTTTGTCGGTTGGACGCACATCTGACACTTCAGGGCGAAGTACGCTGGCCCGCATCCCTTAGCCCCGACTTTCTAGGGGCGGATCTATTGGCACTTTCGGATACGCGACTGCTGGTGTTGGCGGATCGTCGCCGCGGGGGTGTGTTGTTACTGGATAATCTCGATCAGTGGCGCCCACTCTGGGATAGTCGCGATGCCGATTTCGCGGGCCGCTTGAGGGCACTGGAATGCCTGGGCGAGACGGTGCTTTTGGTGCGCGGAAAGGGACAGGATGCTGAACTTGCCCTGACGAGCTGCGACGCCGCCCGACGACAAACACGCGCTTGGCCCTACCTCAGTAGTGTTCATCGCAGCCTGGATAACCGCAGTTTGCTGTTCGCCGTTCAGTCTACGGATAGCCTCCGCCTGCATCGGCTCGAGGGTGCCCTGCTTGCCGATGGCTTGCCTGTTACTTGTAGCGAGCTTCCCGTGTGCTACACGTGTCCCTCCCCGAAGGCGCAGGTGCGCGATTTTCTGCTCTTGCCGGGCGGTTTGTTGCTGGTGCTGCATGGAGAAGAGCCACGATTGGTGCCCAGTCCAAAAACCCACACCGATTCCCAGGAGCAAGTTCACCCGTGAGATTGCCGGCGCTGTCGCTTTTCTTGCTCGTGCTCCTTGCGCCCTTCCTTTGTGCGCAAAGCGTGCTGGATTCTTTGAGCCTGAACAACGAACACCAGCTGATTCTGTTGGGCGCACCGGAATTGCGGGTGGAGGCGGTTCCCATCGAGCCGGGCAGTTTCATTCTGAGCGAAAGCGGGCGGCAACTCATCGAGGGGCGCGATTATAGCCTGGACGAGGTTGACGGGATCGTGCGCCTCTACACGTCCACACTATTCGGTAGTCCATTGCAGCTTAGCTGGCGTCAGCTACGGCTGGATCTACGTGGCGAGTATCAACAATACCCACGTCTGCCCTGGATCGGCGCCGACACTCTGGCCAGCGATAGCGCACGACAAGCTCCTGTTCAAGGCGCTATTGCCACCAATAGCGAATACGGTCGTCTGCGCACAAGCGGAAGCTTTCTGCGCGGCATCAGCATCGGCAGTGGTGGCGATGTGGGAATGGAATCCGGATTGCGCTTGAAGGTGGAGGGCTGTGTTGGCCGCGATGTGGACGTGGAAGCCTTCCTGAGCGACAGTAACCTGCCCGTGCAGGCCGAGGGCCGCAGTCAATCGCTCGAAGAGGTCGACCGCATTCACATCAAGCTGCGCAGTCCGCACTGGGAGGCCACTCTTGGCGATTTTGACCTGGACCTGAACAGCGGTGACTATTTGCGCTACGCGCGCACCGTCGATGGAGTGCAGGCGGGCTGGCGCAGTACGCGCTACGGCGGAGCTCGGGTGCATCTGGCGGGAGCCCGCGGTCGTTACCATCGCATGGAATTCAACGGCAGCGAAGGCGTTCAAGGCCCATGGCAGCTTCTGAGCGAGCAGGGTAGCGATCTGATTGTCGTACTGGCGGGCAGCGAGCGCGTCTGGCTTGACGGTCAGTCGCTTTCGCGTGGACAAAACGGCGACTACATCATGGATTACTCGCTGGGACAGCTGACCTTTACTGCGCGGCGCCCCATTAGTGCAGAGAGCCGAATTGCGGTGGAGTACCAGTACAGCGAGCGCATTTATGCTCGAACGCTGACGGGCGCAGAAGCCTGGTTCACGCCCACACCCAATCAGGAATTGCGCTTGGCGGTGGTCAGCGAGCGCGACGACCCGGACGATCCGCTGGACAGCTTTCTCGATGACGAGGATCGCACCCTTCTGGCAAGCGTGGGCGACTCTATCGATGTGGCCTACGGAAGCGGTGTGCGCGAAGTTGACCCGGGTGAGGGGCATTACCGCCTGATCAACGCTGATCTCGGCCAATGGGGTGAATACGAATATGCCGAGGATGTCCCCGATAGCTTGGCGGAAGAATTCATTTACGAGCTGCGCTTCACCGAACTGGGCTACGATAGTCAGGGATTGATGCGCGGCGACTACAGTCGCAACTTCACGAGCAGCGGAAATGCTTGGTTCCAGTTCGCGGGTGAGGGTCAGGGCGTCTGGGCGCCGGTCATCGAGCTTGTAGCACCCACCGCGTTGGAACAGTACGATGCCGTGTATCACGCTGATCTCGGGCAATTCAGCCTGGATCTAGAGGGGGCTGTTTCCAATCGCGACCTGAACCTGCTCTCGGGACTGGAGGACGAAGACAACGTGGGCGTGGCCCTGCGTAGCGCTTTCGGCTGGCAGGGTAATCGGCTTGAACTGGGCGAACACAACCTGGGACGCCCGGGCGCTCGTGCCCGGCTGACCCGTGAAGCCGCCGATTTTCGCACACTGAGTGCCACCGACGAAGTTGAGTTCGAACGGGAATGGGGGTTGGCGCGATCGGGTAGTGAAGCGCTTGATCGCATAGACTTGAGCACAAGCCTAGTGCGCTCAGATAGTATGAAAGCGCAGTTTGCCCTTACGCAGCTTGAACGCGGTGATACAAAAAGTCGACGCCTGGCACCTTCGTTGAGCCTACGTCCGGGGCTAGGGCCGTGGATGACGGCGACGGGTTCGTGGCGCAAGCTCAGCTCCAGTACACAGGAACAGGGATTTCATACACAGGATCTTGTGCTGGGATGGGATTTTCATCGCGCCGTGATACAATCCAGTTATCTGGCCGAACGTCTTGATACTCATTATACGAGCGGTTTGCGGAGTGGAGAACGCTTTGCCCAATACGGCGCTGCGGCAGGTCGTCAGCTGCTCAACTGGCTGCACGCCGATGTATCACATACGCATCGCGGTCGTTTTGCGATGGAAGAAGGGGAATGGGCGCGTGATGTGACCATCGACCAAAGCCGTCTGCGCATGGAGGTGTCGGGCCCCATTTCGGGTGAGCTCGACTGGAGTCATCGCGTACGTCGCTACACGAATGCCGACAGCAGCAATACTGTCCGCGATGTGGCCCTGCTCGAGTTGCGCTCGCGTAGTGATCTTGTGAGCTGGAGTCTTTCCTACGGCGCAGACAATCGGCTGGTCCAAGAACGTATCACACAGTACATCGAGACCGATTCGCTGCAGGGCGATTATAGCCGGGATCCTTTCAATCCCGAGGTTTTTGTACCCGACAGCGACGGCAACTACATCGCGCTTACCACCAGCACAGGCAGGCAGACGCGTGTTGCAGGCGTGAGTCTAGATGCCGTGATACGCGCCGAGCCCGTGCCAGATCTGCTGACGGATACACGTGTGACGATCGAGGAAACCAGCACGCTCGAAGATGTGCATCGGCTCTACATGCTGCAACCCGCTGCCTTGCTTGGAGATAGCACGCGCAGCGGTGAAATCGACTTTGGGCAGGATCTAGAATGGCGTCCCGGTGGTGAGAAAAGCCTGAGTTGGCGCCTGCGCTACGAAGAACAGCACAGCCTGGATCAGCTTCAGCTAGTGAATCCACTGCGGGGTCTGCTGCGTAAAAGTGCACTGCGCGCCCGTTGGCGGCACGGTGCCAATCGTTACTCACTCGAACTTAGCCTGCGCGTGCAGCGCAAAACCTACCCGGCTTATCCGGAATCCGACCGCCGGGTGCGCGCCTGGATGATCAGCACCCAATGGGATCGCGAGCTGACCAAGAGCCTAAGCCTGCGCACGGATCTGGATCTGGAACAGGGCATCGAGGAAAACCAGCAACAGCGAGGACGACGCGCCACCTTGCACCCCGTGCTGGAGTGGCGTCCGGGAGAAAGGGGTACACTGCGTGCCGACTGTAGTTTGCAGCAGGTCTGGTCCGATGAAGATGTACTGCCCTATGAGCTGTTAAGCGGAGGGCGCGTGGGGCGCACGTTGCGCACGGGACTTGAGGGGAGTTTTCAACTTGGCAGACAATCGCGACTGACTCTTTCCTGGCGTATGAATCAACTCCCGGACCGCCCCGCCATTCACACGGCACGGGCGCAGATACAGGCTTTCTTCTGATGCGCATGCTGTATCACATAGTCTTCATGTTGATTGTCCTGAACGGGGTCTTCGCGTCGAGTATCACGGTCAACGCGGACCTGCGTATCACGGGTAGTAAGTACTTCAGCACATCCCGCCTGCGGGAATTGCTGCATGCCGGTGATACAATGAGTCAATCCGAATGGTTGGCCCTGGGAGACAGTCTGCTGGATGTCTACGCCGTAGAGGGTTATCCTTTCTGCAGTTTACATGTGGACAGTGTCTGCGCAGCCGAGCACACCCTGCGCATCGTGTCTCTCACTCTGGACGAGGGGAAGCAACTCCTGCTGGGACGCGTAAAGATCGACGGTGCTCCGGTCGACTTTCCGCCTGTATCACGCTGGTTCCGTGAGGGACGCCCCGTAAACGGAGCGCGGCTCCTGCAGGCAATCGACGAGATCTTGTATCACCTCGAACAAGAAGGCCGCGCCCTAAGCACACTCAGCCTGCGTGAAATGCGTCTGTGGCCCGCAGGCGAGGATCTTAGCCTGGAACTGGATTTCCAGCTCAGTCACATCGACCCGGTGCTATTGCAGCGCGTTCTCTTTCGCGGACAGAAGATGAGTCGTGAGTCAACACTGCTGCGCCTGAGTCGTCTCAAGGAGGGCATGCGCTGGGATCCGGTGCGAGCGCGTGATGCAAATCGCCGTCTGTTGGCAACGGGCTGGTTCCAGCAGGTGCAGGGGCCTACTCTGTGCCGTGGCCCTGAGGGCGAACTCGTCCTGGTCGAGCTAGACGAACTACCCGCCTACCATTTTGACGGCATGGCGGGATTGATTCCGGATACGGACGAGAAAGGCAGCCGCTTCGCTTTCCATCTGCAACTCGACCTGGATAACATTCTGGGAACCGGGCGTCGGCTGAATCTTCTAGGAAGCCGCCCCGACGGTGTATCACAGGAATTGCAGTTCAAGTACCGTGAGCCCTTTCTCTTCGGGCAACCGCTGGCGGCCTCGCTGGAGATGCGGCAGCAGATCCAGGATAGTTCTTGGCTGAAACGCTCGGCGGGTATCGAGCTGGACTATGACCTGCTGTTATGGCTCAGTCTGTCGGCGTCCCTTTATCAGCAGGAAGTACTGCCGGACAGCCTGAATGGGCGCGTCATGCGCAGAGTGGACCGTTCCAGTAGCCTGGTTCTGGGAGGTGGTATCGAGGCTGATCGACGTGATGATCCGCGAAATCCGCGTCTGGGCTGGATGGCTTCGCTGGGCTGGGAGCGTATTCAACGCCAGACGAAAGAGTACAAAAACCTGCCTCCGCTGGGAGAATCAAGTACGCTGAACCGGCAACAGATGCGGCTGAAGCTCTGGTATCCGCTGAGGCCACGTGTAGTGCTTCAGCCAAGTCTGGGCGGGGGACTATTGAGTGGGGACGGCACTCTACCCGTGGATGAGTTTTTTACTTTGGGCGGCACTGCTGGTCCGCGCGGATGGCGCGAGCAATCGCTGTTTGCCGAGTCCTGGCTGTTAGGTCAACTCGAGCTACGCTACCTGCTTGGGCCGCGCAGCCGTGTTGCCGTGTTTTGGGACAGTCTGATCTGGAACACGCCGTCGGCGACCAATCAGCGAACTCATGGGCGCGGAGTGGCCCTGGTACTGCCGGCGGCCGGTGGACAACTTGAGCTACAGTACGCACTGGGCGAAAGCACGAAACTGAGTCGCGGAATGCTGCACCTGCGACTGCTGACCCGGTTTTGATGGATCACAAATGAGCATACCCGCATCTATAACTCGTCTATCGGCCTTCTGGCGCAGTCTGCGACCACCCAATCTGCTGATCGCATTTCTGGCAGTGCACACAGGCGCTGTGCTGGCCATGGGCGGACAGGCGCTGCTCAGCGCGCATGTGTGGGTGGCGGCACTATCCTGTGCGTGTGCCCTGGCAGCGGGAAACCTATGGAACGATCTGGCGGATGAGAAGCTGGACCGTATCGCCCATAGCGAGCGCGCCCTACCCAGTGGCGCCCTGCGACGGAAACAAGTCTGGATCGCTGCTTCGCTCTTTGCGGCTTTGGCTGCATCTCTGGCCTTGTTGCTGCCATTCGCGCCGGGTGTTTTTGTGCTGGCTTGCCTACTGATACTCGCCAGCTACGCTTTTCTGCTGGTGAAGATTCCCGGTATTGCCAATCTGGTGGTGGCCGCGCTCTGCGGTGCCAGCCTGCTCCTGGGGGCCCTGGTGAGAGGTAGTCTGCGCGCAGCCTGGGACGTAGCCTTTCTGGCTTTCGTACTTAGCATGTCGCGGGAGCTATTGAAGGACGCGCAGGACATGGACGCCGACCAACGGGTAGGACGCAAGAGTCTGGCCGCATTGTTGGACAAACGAGAGCTTTCCCAGGTGGGTGCGCTGTTCCTGGTGCAGGCACCGCTTTACGCCATCGGCTACGGACTCTTTGCTGAGCGCAGCGTGCCAGAGCGTGTGGCACTGCTGTTCTGCGCTGGCGTCGGAGTCCTGTTGTTGTGGGATTTGCTTCGCGGCGGAGGCCCGGTCAAAGAGCGGCTCGCGGCCTTGATTCATCGTTTGCGCCTGGCGATGCTGATGGGCGTCCTCAGCTTTCTCATCGCTGCGCTAGTAGGAGACCTTTTGTGACACAGGCTTCCATTCATCCCCCGCTTCCACCACTGGTGCTGGCCTCAGGTAGCCCCCGCCGAAAAGAGTTGCTGACTCGTATCGGTCTTGAGTTCCGTGTGATCACGATTCCTGTCGACGAGGATCACACCGGACACCTTGATCCCCGCGGTCTCGTGTTGGAGCTCGCCGAGCTCAAAGGACGTCCGGTAGCGGAGCAAACGCCGGGTAGCATTATCATCTCGGCAGACACTATTGTGGTCATCGATGGCGAGATTCTGGGCAAGCCGCGCGACCGTGAGGATGCCATTCGCATGCTGTCGCGCCTGGCGGGGCGTAGGCACGAAGTGTATACGGGCTACTGCTTGCATTATCAAGACTCCCTAAGCGGTGGTATCACAAAAACCAGCGAAGCATGTATCACAGGTGTTACCTTTCACCCGCTCTCGTGCGCCGAAATCGAAGCCTATGTAGAGTCGGGTGAGCCGATGGACAAGGCCGGCTCTTACGGAATTCAGGAATTGGGCGCACTACTGGTGGCCGGGCTCGAGGGGTGCTACTTCAACGTGATGGGACTACCTGTATCACATCTGTGGAGAACACTGCTAGGCTTCGCCCTGGAGTGTGACAGGAACTAAACAACTTTGTACCTTGCTTCTATGGCGGACCAGAACAGTAACATTGTGGCTTTCATCAAGGACTTGCGCGAAGCTCGCGAGTACCAGCGCATTTCGCTCGAGCAGGTAGCGGAGGAGACGCATATCTCCCGCTTCTATCTCGAGGCGCTGGAGGCGGGTCGATGGGAACAAATCCCTTTCGCCTATCTGCCGGGTTTCCTCCGCAATTACGCTGACGCCGTCGGCATGAATCTTGAGAAGGTGATGAAGCGCTTTGGCGAGCTGAATTACCGGCCTCCAACAGCGACCATCAGCGAAGCTCCTGCGCCCCAGGCCGATTCTGTCGTACGCGAACTGCGTGAAGCGGGCCAGGGCATGACTCACGCGGCGCCCAGCGGAACTCAGGGAAAACTGCCCTTGGACGGAGGTCGCCAACCAGGGGGACCTCTGGCGCACGATTGGCAGCCGACGGAGGACGAGCATCGCATCCCCACTTTCTGGGGCGTGCTGCCCAGTTGGGTTAAGACGCTCTTTTTCCTTCCCGCAGTGATCCTGGCGGGGTTGCTGATCTGGCTGGTCCTGGGCGTGCGCTCCTGCACGAGCGATCCCACTGGTCATGAGCGAATTGAAGAGACGCCAATAGCCGAAGGAAGCGGCACGATGGTGCTTAGTAGCGAAGACGACTATCTCTCGCACCTTTCGCTGACCCTGCCCGGTGCGGTCATGCTCTTCTCAGAAGACAGTTTGTATTACAACGGAATTCTGCGGGCGGATTCAGCCATTGACGTGGTCTGCGATCGGCAACTCACCTTGATCGTCGAAAGAATCGAGGACCTGCGCCTGCAGATCAACCAGGCTCAACAGGAATTCGCTCCCGACTCAGGTCGGGGTGAGATTCGTATCACGCGTCGCGGCGCACGAGTGGTAAGGCGGACCCCGTGATCGATATCGATGCCCATTTTCAGCAGGACGAACCCGAATTGCCCAAGCAGGAAGGACCGTCCACAATCCTCGTTGTTGACGACGAGCCTTTCAACGTGGATCTCCTGCAGATCGAGTTGGAGGATCGCGGCTACAGGGTGCTGACGGCGGCCAATGCCGAAGAGGCCCTGAAAGTGCTCGAGCGCGAACCCGCTGATCTGGGTCTGCTGGATGTCATGATGCCGGGCATGGACGGCTTTGAGCTGACCCGCGTCATCAAAGCAAATGAGAAATGGGCGCGCATGCCCATCATCTTGCTGACGGCCAAAGGCGAGCTGGGCGACAAAACCATAGGCTTTGGCCGTGGTGCCGACGACTACCTAGTGAAGCCATTTGATATCGAAGAAGTGTTGGCTCGTGTCGAAGTGCAGTTGCGCATTCTGCAGCTTGAGCGCGAACGTGATGTGATAACGCGGCATCAGACACAGGTTGCCATGGTAGGCGCTGCCGCCCATGAGTTGTCCCAGCCGTTGGCAGGAGCCTCGGGCTACTTGCAGCTTCTGCAGAGTGGCGTGCGCAGCGGACGCTTGCAGGCGGAAGGGATCCGCGATCGCCTGGAGCAGATACGCAGCTGCCTGCTGAAAACGCGCTCTTTGGCCGACAAGATGACCAAATTGCAGCGCGTGGAACTGGAAGACTACGCCTGCGGGCTTTACATCGTCAACATTCACGGCAAGAAAGAAGAAGCGGCTGAGAAGACCTGCCCTGTTTTCAGTAACGCTGACTCCACAGCTCAGGAAGAGTCACCTGAGGGCTCGCCTACGGCAGCCGCACCGCGAACGCTAGCGGATGGCAGAGTGTTGATGATTGATCAACTTGGCACGGGTAGAAGTTTGGCCGAGGATCTTGCGCGACACGATATCAGCGTCGTCACAATGAGCGAACTCAAGAAGGACGAGCAGCCCTGGCTGGTTCTACTGGCGATTCCTGATCAAATCGAGCGTGCCCAAGACGCTATTGCGCAATTGAAGAGAAAGGAAAACTGCCCCTGCCCGCCGGTGCTTGCTGTATTGCCGACACCGCTGGAAATCGGCGCCAACGTACCCGGCATCGAGCTCTTGCGCAATGGTGTGGATGATGTGCTGGTGCGTCCCTTCCAGATGGAAGAGTTGGTTCTGCGCATTCGTTCGCGCATGCGGCTGCATCGTCTGCGACTGGAGAATCTTGAGCTGCGCCGACTGGATGCGGCCAACGAAGTAGTCGATAACGCTCTGCGACGCCTGCTGCCGGCGCTGAACTCGTGTACCCAGTTGATCGACGGAATCGAGCCAGCGAGCCAGGATTTGGACGCACGCTTGGATGCGGCTTCAGACAATCTGGATGAGTTGACGGCCATTATCAGATTGTTGCAGGCGAGACGGTTTAAGGATCCGGAGAACGAGCCTCTATGAATCCGCCAGTTGAGCAGGACACGAAGAGCAGAACACACGGAATCATCCCACTTCCTGAATACGCCGCCAATGTGCTTTCGCTACGTCATCAATACGCTCAGCGTCTTGAAATCGTGGCGGATATGGGCAGTGACGAAGTGGGACACATGCGGAGTGTGCTTGGAGTAACTCGCGAGTTGATCCAGCCTGCATTCCTTGATTTCCTGCCGGACAACGCGAACAGCTCTTACGCCAAACGCGACCTGTTTCAGGACGAAGACCCGGTTTCCTTTGTCGTGAGCGAGGAGTTGCGATCTGCCGTACCCGACTTTGAAGGAGAGCCACTGCTGGCCTTTAGCGCCGATCTGGTAAAGGGTGAAAGCGCCGTTGCTTTCCTGCGTGAGCGAAAGATTGCCGTTTTGCTGGCCATTTCCATGCTCAGCTACAGCCCCGAAACCGGAATTCTACTGTGCGGCTTGCGTGCAGACCAGGAAATCGACACCAAGGCCATTCTGTCTTTGCATGACACGGTGCGCGAGTGTTCCATGCGCTTGCGCTACATGCATTCTGTGCAACAATCCGAAGAGACTCTCTCGCTGCAGCGTGAGCAGTTGTTGCGATTGACCGCCGAACTACGAGAAGCCGAGCGCGAAAGCCAAAGCATGCAACGTGCGCTCACCTTGGCCCAGGCCAAGGCGGAGGAAGCGCGCAGGCTGAAAAACGAGTTTTTGAGCTCCGTCAGCCACGAGCTACGTACGCCGCTAAATGCAATTCAAGGCTACACGCGCATCGTTTTACGCGATCAGAACCTGAACGATCGCCAGCGCATGAGCCTCGAACGCGTGCTGACCTCGTCGCGCAACCAGCTCAAGCTGATCAACAACATCCTGGACTACTCACGCCTGGAAGCGGGCCGCATGCGCGTGGATCTGGAGCACATCGATGTCAGCGCCGTCTGCCGTGAGGTCGTGGTCCAGATTGAAGCACTAGCACAAGAGGGGGGCCTGGAGTTAAAGGCTGAACTCCCCGAGCAGCTACAGACCGTAAGCGACCGCGCGAAAATCGAGCGTATCCTGATCAACCTGCTGGGCAATGCGATCAAGTTCACGCAAAAGGGTAGCGTAACCCTGAGCATCGCCGTTCGCGAGGGCACGGTGCTGATTGAAGTGTGTGATACAGGCATCGGTATCCGCAAGGAAGAACAAGACCTCATCTTCGAACGCTTCCGCCAAGGAAGTAGCTCCGGCCAAAGCTCTCACACGGGCACAGGGCTGGGACTTGCGATCACGAGCCGTCTTGTCGGACTGCTTGACGGACGCGTCGAACTGCTTTCAGAGCTGGGCGAAGGCAGCACCTTCTCGGTGCGTATTCCGCAGTTCCTCGATCTAAGCACGGCGCGTCAGGCGCTGATGCTGGACGAAGAAGACGAGTAATTCCCATGAATCTGCTTCTCTTTGAGGCGGGTGAACCACAGGAAGGTCGCTGTCTGCTACTGCAGGGAGACCCCCGTCTGGAACACCTGCGCAGAGTGCTTTCTGCCAAGGTCGGTGACACATTGCGCGCGGGAGTCCTGAATCGCTCACGGGGAAGCGTCGAAGTACTGGAGCTGGATTCCTCTCACGCACTACTGGCCTATCGCAGAGAAGCAACGCCCGAAGCAGATCCTCAACTCACGCTTTTACTGGCCCTGCCGCGTCCACAAACCTTGCGTAAAGTACTTTTCGCACTACCCCAACTTGGTGTATCACGCTTGTTGCTCTGCCGTAGTGCACGAGTAGAGAAATCCTTTTTTCAGAGCAAACTACTCGTCGACGGAGAATGGCGTCGTCATTTGCAGGACGGTCTGATGCAGGCCGGCTGCGTACGACAACCGCAGATCGTTCTCGTCGACCGTTTTCGTCAAGCCGTCGAGGACTGGCTCCCGCAGTTGCTTCCCGCCAATGCGCTGCGTCTCCTTCCGCACCCGGGGAGCCGTGACACACTGACGCGGGAGGATCTACTTCGTGGCGGTCCTGCCTGCATCGCGCTTGGCCCAGAAGGCGGCTGGGTGCCTTTCGAAGTCGAGCTGCTTCGTTCGCTGGGCTTCCATCCCATCCATCTGGGCGAGCGCATCCTGCGTGTTGAAACCGCGCTGCCGGTACTCGCGGGTCAACTACTGCTTTCGCAGAGTCTGCGCTAAGACACCTCCTTCCTTAGAACAAGGAAACATTGTGCTGTTCTGGCACGTTGGAGTCGCGTTGCCTTTGGCATTGTGCTACGGCGGCCCTATCTTGTGAAGTTCGATCGAATCATTAGTTCAAGATCAAGCGACTACTACGCATGCGTCATTGCCTCGTCCGCTTCCTGCTCCTCCTGGTGTTACCGCTTCTTTTGCTGGCCCAGACGGAGACCGAACGAAACACAACCCTGCTTGGGATCACGGTTAGTGGAAACACTACCACCGACGAAAACCTGATCCGCATCAACAGCGGCTTGCGCACGGGCCAACCCGTTAGCGGTGAAGATGTGCAACACGCCATCCGCCAGCTTTGGGATCTGGGCCGTTTTTCCAGTGTGGAGGTGCTGCTCACGCGCGAGCTTCCCGATGGCATCTACATGGAAATTCTTGTCGAGGAATTGCCCCGGATCAGCGCGGTAGAAATCCAGGGGAACGACAAGTTGCGCACCTCGCGTATTCGCGAAATTGTCGATGAGCACATTACCCTCGAGCAGCCGGCTACCGGACTGGATCTCTACAAGATTAAGCAAG
This sequence comes from Candidatus Delongbacteria bacterium, assembly GCA_963663545.1. Taxonomy (GTDB): domain Bacteria; phylum CAIWAD01; class CAIWAD01; order CAIWAD01; family CAIWAD01. Next base: position 151,074 of record OY760505.1, on the reverse strand, counting down.
AGCTGCTACAGGCCTACGCCAAAGAGAGCTATCGAATGGCCCAGGTCGACGTGGATGTGGTCGATGTCGCCGACGGTCGCGGAACGCTGCTGGTGAACGTGGACGAGGGGCGCCGTGTACGCATTGACGAGGTAATTGTCGAAGGCAACGTCGTCTTCCGCGACAGCAAGCTGATTCATCGCATGAAAAAAACACGCCCGCGGCGCATTTTTCGCTCGGGCAAATTTGACGCCGATGCTTACGAAGAAGACAAAGACCGCATTGTCGAGTTTCTGCGCAACGAGGGCTACCGCGATGCACGTATCACGGCGGACAGCGTCTACGTTGACGATGTGTCGGGCAATCTGAAAGTGTTTTTGCGCGTCTACGAAGGCAACCAGTACTACTTCGGCGCAATCACCTGGAAAGGCAACACGGTTTTTGCCAGCGACTTCCTTACCAGCCAATTGCTCTTTCGCGAAGGCGACGTCTACAGTCTGAAGAAGTTTGAGCGCAGCATGCAGGAAGGCCTGCACGATTTGTATTACAACCGTGGCTACATTCAAGCGCGCATCGAACCAGTGGAAGTGCCGCGTGGCGATAGTGTCATTGACCTGGAGTTTCAAATCACCGAAGGCAACATTTTCAGCGTTCATCGCGTGGACTTCGTCGGCAACGACAAGACCAAAGACAAGGTGTTGCGTCGCGAAATGAGCCTGCATCCCGGTGATACATTCGACGTTGCTCGTCTGCGTCGAAGTCTGCGCGATATTACCATCCTCAACTACTTCGATCAGCCGATGCCGCAAGTGGACATCGCGGGCGAAGACGAGGTGGATTTAACCATTGAGGTGCGCGAGAAGAACACGGATCAGATCAACATGTCTGCCGGCTACAGCGAGCAGGATGGTCTGGTGGGCTCGCTGGGCTTCACGCTGAACAACCTGATGGGTAACGGGCAGAAGCTGATCTTCGACTGGCAGTTTGCCGAGGACTACCGCAGTCTCTCGCTGGAATTCCAGGAGCCCTTCCTGATGGATCGTCCCATCCTGGCGGGCTTCAAGATCTTCGACATCCAGCGCACACGCTCCTACAGCTGGGATTTCGACCAGCGGTTGCGCGGTGGTAGCGTGACCTTGGGGCGTCGCCTCAATTGGCCGGACAACTATTTCCGCGTCTCCAGTACCTACCGTCTGGAAGAGAGCCTTTACACCAACTTTGACGAAGACGCGCGTGACGACCTTGAGCGCCGTGGCATTATTGAAGACGAGCCGCAGATTGCCAGCACGCTGGCCATCGCGCTTACCCGTGACAGCCGTGATCATGCCGAGTTCCCGCAAAACGGTAGCACGCTGCGTCTGCAGAGTGAGTTCGGTGGTGGCCTGTTGCAGGGCGATCAGGATTTCCACAAGTACACCATTGAGGCACGCTCCTACAGCACATTCCTGAGCAAATTGATTACCTACACCGTTATGGAAGCAGGTGTGGTGGACGCCCTGCACGAAGGCGGCAGCGTTCCCTGGATCAAGCGCTTTTTTATGGGCGGTAGCGGCATGAGTCTGGGCACGGCGCTGCGCGGTTATTCTGATCGCAGCGTGGGCACCGGTGAAGATGGCGGTCGTGTGATGACAAAGCTGGGCACGGAAGTGCGCCTGCAGTTGCTGCCCAACCCGACCATTTACGGCCTCTGTTTCTACGAAGCGGGCAACGTGTGGAAGAACCTGCACAGCGCATCGCTGAACGACTTGTATCACAGTGCGGGCCTAGGCATGCGTCTTTACATGCCGATGATCGGCTTGATTGGCCTGGACTATGCCTACGGATTTGATCGAATCGACTCTGCCACCGGCCTGCGAAAAGGCGATTGGCAGTTCCATTTCCAGTTTGGTCGGGAATTCTAGCCCCGACACAGTTCAAAAGGACCTTGCATGAAGACTGCATGTACCCGTCTGTTTTTGCTGTTGGCTCTGCTGCTTTCCGTGGGAATTGCTCAAGCGAAGGATTTGAAAGTCGGTGTCATCAACTCCGATCAGATTCTGGCCAACTTCAACGAGTATCGCCAGGCCATGGGCATTCTGCAGGATGAAAAGCAGGACTGGGATCGCCAGATCGGCAACCGCGAGGCGGAGATCCAGGCAGAGCTGGAAGACTTCAGGCTGCAGGAAAACGCTCTCTCGCCCACCGCACGCAGTGAGCAACGCGCCAAGATCGATCGCAAGATTGCCGAGCTGGAAGAATTCCGGTCTTCCATCTATTCCGAAGAATCGGGTCGCTTTTACACCCGCAATCAGGAAGTGATGGAGCCGCTGATCGAGCGCGTCAACGAGGCCATTCAGCAGGTGGCAGAGGAGGAGGGCTACGACCTGATCCTCGACAACTCTGTACCGGTCGTTGTCTACGTGGCCGAAGACGCCATTGACGTGAATCTGAATGAGCGCATCCTCAATAAGTTGCAGGGTGAAAACTGATGCCCACTTTCCGCCTGGCTGAGCTGGCGGAGCGACTTGGACTGAAGTACACGGGAGACGGAGAGCGACAGATTACTGGCCCCGCCGGCCTGGAGAAGGCTACGGCGGAGCATCTGAGTTTTCTGGCCAACCCCCGCTATCAGGACCTTGTCACTCAGACCCATGCGGGCGCTGTTCTCATTTTGGAGGACGTTGCGCCCTTACTGCCAACAAGCTGTGCAGCCCTGATCAGCAATGATCCCTACCTGGATTTTGCCCGAGCGCTTGAACTTTTTCATCCGGTTCCGGTGGATGAGCGCCACGGGAGTCATGCCAGTGCTGTCATTGATGCGAGTGCGCAAGTGGATCCCACAGCCTGGATCGGTCCCCATTGCATTGTCGAGGCGGACGTCGTCATTGGCGCCCACACGCGCCTGATTGGCAACTGCGTCCTCTACGCAGGAGTGCAAATCGGCTCGCATTGTCTTTTACATGGCGGCGTCCAGGTGCGTGAAGCCTGTCGTCTGGGGAACCGTGTTGTGCTGCAGAATGGCGCGGTCATCGGCGCCGAGGGCTTTGGTTTTGCCCCCGACGGCAACGGCGGTTATCGCAAGATTCCCCAGGCTGGCATTGTCATCCTCGAAGACGACGTGGAGGTAGGCGCCAATACCTGCATTGACCGTGCGACCATGGAGGCCACGGTTGTAGCCGCTGGCAGCAAACTGGACAATCTGGTGCAGCTGGGACACAACGTGCGCGTGGGACGCGGCACCGTCATCGCAGCTCAGACCGGCATCGCAGGCTCCGCGACCATTGGCGCGGGTGTGCAATTGGGCGGCCAGGTGGCCGTCAACGGGCATATTCAGCTCGGCGATGGTGTTCGCGTCGGTGGTAACAGCGGCGTAGTCAGTGCTCAGCCTGCGGGTGCGCAGGTGGCCGGATTCCCCGCTGTGGAGGTGCGCGAATTTTTGCGTATCAGCGCCGCCATGCCAAAGCTACCCGAGCTGCTGCGGAGGGTCAAGCGTCTTGAGCGCAGCCTGAACGGCGGGACGCAGGACAAAGAGGACTAGGCTTATGATGTACAAGATGCAGCGCAGCGTTGCGCGCGCGGTTTCGGTGGAAGGCAGCGGCCTGCATACGGGCGAGCTCTGCCGCGCTACCTTCAATCCGGCCGGTCCGGGCGAGGGGCTGGTCTTTCGTCGCGAGGTCGAGGGAAGAACGTTGGATATCCCTGTGGATGTGGCCAATGTCATTTCCACCGATCGCGGTACCGTGATTGCCGTTGACGGAGTGAAAGTGCACACCGTCGAGCATCTGTTGGCCGCACTGGCCGGACTGGGCATCGACAATTGTCTGATCGAGCTCACTGGACCGGAGCCCCCCATCCTGGACGGCAGCAGCCTACCCTTTTTTGAGGCGCTGAAGGAAGCTGGCATTCAGGAGTTCCCCGTCGAACGCAACTTCCTCGAGCTGGATTCCACCATCGTGTATCACGACGATTCGGGCGTGGACATCGTGGTTTTTCCCAGTGAGGAATTCCGTGTCACCTACATGGTCGATTACCAGAATCCAGCATTGGGCACGCAGTACACGTCCATGTACGGCTGGGAGGAGTTCGAGGAGGAGTTCGTTCCGGCGCGCACCTTCTGCTTCCTCTCAGAATTGTTGGCGATGAAAGAGCGCAACCTGATTCGCGGCGGAGGCCTGGACAGCGCGCTGATCTTCGCCGATCTGTCGGACAACGACGAGGTCGAGCGACTGAAGGACGCCTTCGGCTACCACAACCAGGAAATCGTCGTCGAAGCCAACGGCATTCTCAACAATGTCCAGCAGCGCTTCTACAACGAGCCCGTGAGACACAAGGTGCTGGATCTGGCCGGTGACCTTTGCTTGTTGGGACAACCGCTGAAAGCCCACGTCCTGGCGGCACGCGGCGGACACACCAGCCATGTGGCACTGGTCAAGATGCTCAAGCAGGAAGCGGTCAAGCAGAGCCTGCAGAAGGAGTATCAGCAGCGTATCACGGGCAGTGTTGTCTTTGACGCAGCGGCCATCGAGCGCATTCTGCCGCACCGTTATCCCTTTCTGCTGGTCGATCGTATCACGGAGCTCAAGCCCGGTGAATTTGTGCGCGGCATCAAATGTGTCACAACGAATGAGCCCTTCTTTCCAGGGCACTTTCCGGGACATCCCATTATGCCGGGTGTGCTGATTGTTGAGGCAATGGGCCAGACGGGAGGCATCCTGCTGCTGAATTCCGTGGATCACCCTGAGGAAAAAGTCGTCTACTTCGTCGGCTTGGACAAGGTGCGCTTCCGTAAGCCCGTCAAACCCGGTGACCAGCTCGTGATGGAGCTGAACATGCTGCGCAACAAACGCGGTATCTGCACCATGGAAGGCAAGGCTTATGTGGATGGCGAACTGGTCTGCAGTGCCGAGATGATGGCTTCGGTGGTAGACAAATGAATCCGCTGATCCACCCCAGTGCGGTCATTGATCCCGGGGCGCAGCTGGGCAAGGATGTGCAAATCGGTCCCTACGCGGTCATCGAAGACAACGTGGTGCTGGGCGACGGCTGCCGCATCGGACCGCAGGCGCAGATCTGCTGGGGATCACGCCTTGGTGCTGAAGTGCAGGTGTATCACGCCGCTTCCGTCGGTTGTCTTCCACAGGATCTGAAGTATCACGGCGAAGAGACCAGCCTGGAAGTAGGCGCGCGCACCGTGATACGCGAGTATGTGACCCTTGCCCGTGCTACGGAAGAAGCGCTTGTGACACGAGTCGGCGCTGGCTGCCTCTTGATGGCCTACGTACACGTTGCCCACGATTGCCAGATCGGCGACGGCTGCATTTTCTCTAACGGCGTGCAGCTCGCAGGCCATGTCAAAGTGGGCGACAACGTGATCATGGGTGGCACCAGTGTCGCGCATCAATTCGTGCGCATCGGCAGTCATGCCTTCATCGGCGGCGCTACCGCAGTCGGCAAGGATGTGCCCCCCTACATCATGGCCAACGATAATCCCTTGCGCTACTGCGGGCTCAATTCCGTCGGCTTGGCGCGGCGGGGATTCGACGCGGAACGTCAGCGCCGTATCAAGCGTATGTACCGGCTGTTCTTCGGCAAGAACAGCCAGAATGTCAGCCTGGCACTGGCCGAATTGGCCGGGCTGGTGGAGATGGACGAGGACGCACGCCTGATCCATGCCTTCATTACTGCGTCAGAACGGGGTATCATTCGCGGATGACCCAGGGACGAGTTCTTATGCACCCCGAGCGAGTCGCTCGAGATGTCGGAGCCGGGGAAGAATCACTATGACCCAGGGACGAGTTCTTATGCACCCCGAGCGAGTCGCTCGAGATGTCGGAGCCGGGGAAAAATCACTATGACCCAGGGACGAGTTCTTATGCACCCCGAGCGTGACGGTAGCTGGAACATGGCCGTCGACGCTATGCTAGTGCGCACCACAGGTCTGCCTATCAGCGTTCGCTTTTACTCCTGGCAGCCTCCAGCGATGACGCTGGGACACAATCAGCGCTTCGACGAGGAATTGGCGCGCCGCTGCAAGGAGCGTGGCATCAAGGTGGTTCGACGCGAAACCGGAGGCCGTGCCGTGTTACATGCGCGCGAGCTGACCTACTGCGTTTCCATTCCGGTGGCCTCGCCGCTGTACACGCGCAGCCTGCCCGAAGCCTACAATCGCATCAACCGCGCGCTGGTCAATGGCTTGACGGAGCTTGGTGTTCCTGTTGAGCTGGAAAGTCGCAAGATCGACCTGGCAGCCGCCTATCGCAAGGAGCTGGGTGGCATCTGTTTCGCCGCTACGGCTCAGAGCGAGGTGCTATATGACGGTCGCAAGCTGATCGGCAGTGCGCAACGACAGATGCGCTGCGGCATCATGCAGCACGGTAGCCTGATTCTGGATCGCGACCACCATCTAATCAGCGAGCTCTTCTTTGACGATGCCGCCATGCAGGACAAGGCACGCCACAAGCTGGAGGAATCCACCTCCTGGTTGCGCGAAGCCATGGATCCGCTGCCGGACTTTCGCACCTTGGCCGAAGCCCTCACCCGCGGCTTCGAGAAGGAATACGAAATCAAGCTGGTGGAAGAAGAGCTCAACGCTTGCGAGGAAGCACGCGTACAGTCCATCCTGGACTGCTTCGACCCGCGCCATGATCAGGTGCGCGTCGAGGCGGACTGGATTTGCACGGAAGCAGAATGTGAGTCCTGAAGACCAACGAAAAGTACTGACCGCACTGGCGCGCATTGACGCCGGTGCCTGGTTGGAAAAAGTGCAGCCCGGCCTGCTGGCCGGGCTCGCTGCCTCACGACGCCCCGAGGCAACCGCCCTGTTGCGCGGAGTCGTGGAAGAACGGCGCCTGCTGGACTGGGTCATGGATCGCTTCGTGCGCCATCGGCCCCGCAGCTTGCTCAAGCAGGCTTTGCGTCTGGGCTTCTACCGCCTGCGCTGCGGGCATGCGCCCCACGCAGTCGTCGACACTCTACTGGCGGCGCTAGCTGAGTGTGACGCGCGCGAGCGCGGCCTGGTCAACGGCGTGCTTCGTAGCTACCTGCGTAAGCCGGTGGAGCCTTTGCGCACTGAGTTTTCGACCGACGCCGACTACCTTCGTGTTGTACACGGCCTTCCCCTTTGGATGCAAAAGCTGATGCATGCCCACGGGGTTGGTACTCTTGAGGAAATCGTAGACGCACTAGGCCGCTGGCGCGGGCAGCGCCGCCTCTGGATGCGTCGCGAAACGACGCGCTGGACGGAGGAGCAGCTTCTGGCTGAGCTTGCCGCTCTGGACGTGCAGGCAGTACAGCAGGGCGCCTGGTTCGCGCTTTCCCAGTTGCCCACCGGAGGCATGGAGGCCTTTGCCCCTTTGCGCGACGGTCGCTGCCACGTGCAGGATTTGAGCACATCGGGCGCGGTACAACTTGCGGTTGCCAGCGGAGCGCAGACCCTCCTGGACCTCTGCGCTGCTCCCGGCGGCAAAGCGTTGGCCATTGCGGACCAACTGCCCACAGCGGAACTTACGCTGGTGGAAGCCGACAAGGGGCGCGCACGCGAGCTTGAGCGTCGACTTGCGGGCAAGCGCGTGATTCATGCCGATGGCCGCAAGGTGGAAGGCAGCTGGCAGTGCGTGCTGTTGGATGCTCCCTGTTCGGGCTCGGGCAGCGCCATCCATCGTCCAGACATGCTTTTGCGTGATACAGATCCGGTGACGAAGAGCGTGCTGGCCCAGCAAGCGGAGCTACTGCATCACGCCGCCGATCTGGTGTGTCCCGGCGGACGCCTTGTTTACAGCACATGCAGCCTGGATCCGCGCGAGAACCGCGAGCAGATTCACGCCTTCCTGAATACTCATTCCGATTGGTACATTGTCCAGGACGCGGTTCCCGCTGAGTTTCGCGATGGAGACGCGGCATGGACCTGGATTCCCTGGCAATTACAACTGGGTGCGGGCGGTGCCTGGGCAGTGGCCCTCGCTCGAAGGGAGAGCAAATAGCGTGGCGGCCTGGAAAAGGACACTGCGACTGATTGCTGCAATCGGTCTTCTGAGCCTGGGCGGAGTACTGATTCTGCTGGGCGTCGACAACATCCTCATGCCGCTTTACACGCGACACGGCCATGAATGTGTCACACCCGATGTGGTGGGGCAGGATCTTGCCGCGGCCCAACTCACCCTTCGCCGAGCTGGTTTTCACGCTCTCGTTGAACGCGAGAAGCCCGATCCAACAGGCGTGTATCACAACGGCCAGGTTATGGAGCAGTTTCCGCGCGCGGGTGGTGCCACCAAGGAGGGACGACGCGTCTACTTGACGGTGTGTGCCGGTGGCCGCTATATCATCCTGCCCGACTTGCGCGGCACAACCGAGCGGCGCTTTGCCAGTAGCCTGGCGGATCTGGGGCTGGGCGTCGACAGCACGCGTATCCACTTCCGCTATGATTCGCTGCAGGTAGCAGGCATCGTTCTGGCGCACAATCCTTCCGCCGGAGATTCGCTGCTGGCGGGGGAGCGTCTTGGCGTGACCCTCAGTCTTGGACCTGAGCCGACAAGTGTTCCGGTGCCGGGCTTGCTCGGCAAGAGCCTCGCCCAGGCGAGAGATCTGCTGGCGCGACACGGGCTGCGCGTTGGCAAAACCCATCTCATACTGGATGCAAAAGCCGAAGCCGGCATTCGACGCCAAGAGCCCGTCGCGGGGAGCCACGTAGCTCCCGGTAGTGAACTTGAGCTTTGGGTGAAGGGAGAAAAACCATGAGGCCCATGATCGCCCCTTCCTTCCTGTCTGCCGATCTCTTTCGTCTGGGTGAACAACTGGCCGCCTGCGAAGCCGCAGACGCGGACATGTTGCATCTGGACATCATGGACGGTCACTTTGTACCCAACCTGAGTTATGGGCCCGGCCTGGTACGCGCGCTACGTGCAAACACCCCGCTGATGTTGGATTGTCACTTGATGGTGAGTCGTCCCGAGGACTTCGTGCAGCCCTTTCTGGACGCGGGCGCCGATCTCGTCTCCTTTCATCTGGAAGCCAGCCACCACCCGGACCGGTTGCTTGGACTGATCCGTGATGCGGGTAAGCGTGCGGCCATTGCATTGAATCCGGCCACCGATCCAGCTCCGCTGCGCTATCTGGCGAGCAAACTGGACATGGTGCTTCTGATGACCGTCAACCCGGGATTCGGCGGTCAGCGCTTTCTACCGGCCATGCTGCACAAGATTCGTCAGACGCGCGCCCTGTTGCAGGAGGCTGGTTGCGAGGCTCTAATTCAGGTGGATGGTGGTATTGATGAAGTACATGGTGCCGAGTGTGTGACTGCGGGAGCCGATGTACTGGTTTCTGGCTCCTGGCTGTTCAAACACAATCCACTCGCAAATGGCTTTGAAATTCTTCGTGCTACAGGCAAGTAGTACGGGATGCTTGATCGCAGAGCGACGATTCGTTACTCTGAGTTTCGTCCCATGAGCAAGTCAGTACAGTTGGATATCCTTCCATGAGCAGATTCACCCGTGCAAGTGCAGTACTCGCCGGTCCATGCGTGCTGGCAGCATTGGCGTGCGCGCAGGTTTTCGATCATGTACGCGGCATGGAACAGGAGCCGTCACGGAACCCGCAGGATGCCGATAGTCTGGCTGCACAACCTGAGTCAGGTGGCGGCGAGGTCAGCTATCTGGACGGGCGGCTCTTGCGCATGCCTCCTGCCGATGCCGATTGGAGGAATGCGGATCTGCATTCGCGTGTAAATGGCGGCGATCGCGTTCGCACAGTCGAGCGCAGTCGCGCCGAGATTGACCTGGGCGATGACAACCTTATTCGGCTGGCCCCCCTAACAACGCTGGACCTGCGCAAGCTGCAAGAGGAACAGGCCGATTTGCACGCAGACCGCGCGGATACGCAAACGGGACACACCAGCGATATCTTCATTGAAGAGGGCGAGATCTGGGCCGAATTGAATGGCCTGGAAGAGGCAGATCAGTTCGAAATCAGTAGCGGTCTTGTGGGCGCGGCGATCACAGGTACGGGCTTGCGCATTCGACAGGATCAGCGCACGGGAGCTTTGGTTCGCGTGTATCACGGCGAGGTTCAGTTGGCGGCAAGTCCGGAGGCGTTGAAGACCGGGCAACCCGTGCGCGCTGAGGAGTTGGGATCACGCTTGCAATCGCCGGCAAACGCTCAGGCACCACACACCGTGGCCGGACCGGTTCCGGTCGCGGGACCGCACCAGGTCAGTCTGGAAGATTGGCTTGTCATTGTGGGCGCCATGCAGCAGGTAGTACTGGACGCTCAAGGGCGGGTAACCGCAGCGGGTGCTTTCAGTGCTGCCGACAACCAAGAACAGGATCCCTGGATTCAATGGAACCAGGCCAGGAATAGCGCCCGAAGCAAAACACCAGCTACCCCGGCCGGTGACGGGCATCAAGGAGGGAAACCATGAGGTCGATCTTGCGACGCGCCATTGCCCCGTTGGCCTTTGGCCTGTTGGTTTTGGCGGCGACCGCCCAGATTGTGCAGAACACAGGAGTGGGCAGCATCGACTGGGAACAGCGTGTGGTGCGAACCAAGGGCATCGCCATGCCCAGTCCGGTAGGAGGTCGTGCCGGTCAGATTCGCGCAGCCCGGGCGGACGCACTGCGGCAAATCATTGAAACGGTTGAAGGCATGATTCTGACCTCCGAGACGACCGTCGAGAATTTCATGCTCAGCAACGACCGCATTACAACTGAGATTCGCGGTGTCTGCAGCAATTTCCGCGATGTGGGCGAGCCCGTTTACATGAGCGATGGTTCCATTGAGCTGAATGTCGAGATGATCCTGGGTCCCCAGTTCAACGATGTGTTGATTGGCGAGATGGCCTTTGCCGAGGGCGCTGTCATGCCCGTACAGTACAGCGATCTGGAACCAAGCACGGCCAAATACACCGGGCTGATTGTTGATTGTCGCGGGCTCAGTGTGCACCCCGCCCTTGCACCGCGTATCCTGAGCGAATCGGGCAGCGAGATCTACGGGAACACTTGGGTAGATCGTGACTGGGCCATGCAATATGGCATGGTTGGCTACGTGCGTGACCTGGAACAGGCGCGCGGCCAGCAGGATCGCATTGGCGAGCGCCCACTTGTAGTCAAGGCGAAGAAGGCGCAGGGCACCAATGGATCCGATGTTGTCGTGGATGACGAGCAGGGCAAGATCCTGCACGCGTTGAGCGAAAATCTGACCTTCCTGCGCGAGTGCAGGGTGTTGTTCGTGCTCGAGTAACTCAAGGAGGAAAAATGAAGACCCGCAAAGGCCTGAGTCTCTGGCTGTTGTCGCTGATCCTCCTGGTGAGCTGCGGCAAGCAGATGATCAAGCAGGAGTCCGTGCTGGACACACCGCAGACACACGTGGATCAAGCGCTGCGTTTGATGGATCGCGGCATGTGGGAAGACGCTGGACGCGAACTGGACCGCGCATTGAATATGGAAGGCAACTACTTCCTCGCCTGGTCCGTCAAGGGATTGTGGTTTGCTTCTCAGGGCAATGGAGAAGAGGGCCTGCGCGCAGCACACAAAGCCGTTGACGTTGCCGACAACCGCTGGCAGGCCTATACTTATCTCGGGCGCGTGGAAACCCTTGTGCAAAAGGACGCTGAGTGGTTCGAGCGTGCCCTGAAGGACTTTGATCGCGCAGCGGGACAAAGTGGCGCAAACAGCGAGGAAATCAGCTTCTATCGTGCCGAGGCCATGCTCGCGCACCTGGACTTCGCCGAGGCCAATGCTGAATTCGCCAAGGTGATCGCGTTCCGCGGTGATCTTGCGGGCAAAGCCGACGAGCGTATGGCGCTGTGCAGCACAATTCTCCGCGCGCGTCCTGGTACTCGCGTCAGCAGCAAGATTGCCCTGGAGCCGGCGATTGATCGCGCCGATTTGGCCGTGCTACTGGTAGAAGAGCTAAAACTGCCCGAGATCCTTGAACAGCATAAACCCGCGCAGGGCTATGGCGGTTTTCAGGCTCCTGGCAGCGCTGGTGCTAGCGCCACCTCGACTCGTATGCCCAATGACGTTGACCAACACTGGGCTGCAAGTTGGATTCGTGATGTTGTGCTGGCTGGCGGCATGGAATTGATGCCCGATGGTGGCTTCGCTCCAGAAGAGAAAGTGACACGCGCCTCCTACGCCATGCTGATCACCAATCTGCTGGCGATTATCAGCAATGACCCCGGACTGACAAGCAAGCATTTCGGCGAGCAAAGCATGTTCCCCGATGTTCCTTCCAGTCATCCCGCCTACAATGCCGTAGCCGTGTGTACGAGCAGAGGCATTATGGAAGCCGATTTGCGGACTGGACGCTTTGGGCTAACCGATACCGTCAGTGGGGCTGAGGCACTGCTGATTATTCGTCAGTTCCAGACGGCGCTGCGCCAGACATTCTAATTGCGGATGGAGAAGATGTCCAGATTCACAAGACGCATTACCTGTGCGCTTCCGCTTGGTGCGTTGGTACTATTGCAAGCCTGCTCCGGCGGCCGCAGTGGTACAAAGACCACCGACCAACAGGAAACGGTCTCGGCGCTGAGCCCATGGCTTCAAACCCAGCAGAACCTGCAAGTGCAACAGCTGACTTTTTCAAGCTCAGATCAGCTCGCACCCATGGGAATTCCCGGCAGCAGTGACATTGTTTACCAGAGTAACGGCGACGGCAACTGGGAGCTGTATCGCATTCACCTGGCAAGCGGTACGATGACGCGTATCACAGATTCTCCAGAGAACGAAGAGGATCCGAGCTTTTCGCCCGATGGTCGCCGTGTGCTATGCACCGTCGCCCCGGCGACGGCAATGCAGGCCCCGCCCCGCGACATTTTGCTGATGTCTCCCGAGGGCAAGGAACGTCGCATTGTCGCCCAGCATGGTGCTGACGACTGGTTTCCGCGCTTCTCGCCCGATGGCGAAGGCATTTACTTCGTATCCGATCGTGTCGACGAGCGCTTGCAAATCGAAGACGAAGAGCGCCGTAGCGCTATCTTTTTCTACAGCCTGCGCAGCGATGAACTTCGTCAGATTACGGCAGGAGAAGACGAAACAGCGCCTTTACCCATGGCCGATGGAACCCTCGTGTACCGTGCCGGTGATGGCGCCCTCCATCTCATGGATCCGAGTAGTGGCCAGGATCAGCGTCTCTTGGCGGCAGATCGAGGGGTTTACGGGCGGCCCGTCAATCTTTCTCATCACTGGATCCTTCCTGGTCGTTACGAACAACTTGCATCGGTCCTGTTTGCCGCTGACGCCGATTTCGGTGAAGTGATGCCGTATTTTGCAGAAGCAGCAGTTCCGCAACGAACCCCATGCGTTTTTGAAACAGCGAACGATTTATACCTCGTCTGGAGCGAATTCCACGAGGGCCAATGGGATTTATTCTACCAGATCCAGTATCGCCAGCCTTAGCTTTGAGAATAGCGAGAGGCGCTAATTCCAAAGCTGAAATTGACGATAATGGCAACAAGTGTTTGCTTATGTTTACCTATCAGGAGCCTTCATGTTCGAGTGTCCAATCATCCATCGCTGTGGCTTCTTCAAAGAGTTCAGTGGTGACAGCGAAGTCGTAAAGCGCGGCTGGGTCAACATGTACTGCCATAGCGAGCTGGGGCAACCCACGTGCAAACGCCTTCAGTATCTCAACGAGCACGGCGAAAGCCCGCCGCCGAACATGTCTCCAACGGGAAAACTGCTCTAGGCTTCGTTCACTTATGAGTGCATATAATAGATATTATGTAAACTTACGATTCGGGACTCGATAACACGGGGCTTTCCCCTGCGCCCCTTTATTACTTGGCTGTTGCGAACTTGAATTACGAATGTTGGCGTGACGATTTCTACTTGCCGCAGCGATTCGCTAACATGGATTTAACCATTCTCATGTAGGTTGCATCCGCTGAAAAGCGAGTGTGATACAACTGAGGTGCCTGATTCCATGAACTCACCCAATGCTCCAGCCGAATCGGGTCAGAATCCCCTTTTGCGGTTGATTCTGAATCTGCTGCTGTTGGCCCTGGTGCTGTACTGCTTTTTCCTATCCATTGAGCTACTGGCTTCATCCATTAAGCTTTTCGGCAAGGATCTCGCCACATCGTTAATGCACTTGACGAAGAATCCTTTCGTCTCGCTGTTTATTGGTATTGCAGCTACCTCACTGATGCAATCGTCCTCGGCAACAACTAGCATGGTCGTGGGTATGGTGGCGTCTGGCACACTGGCTTTCCCCTTGGCGGTTCCCATTGTAATGGGTGCCAACATCGGTACCAGTATTACCAACACACTGGTGTCCCTTGGCCACATCGGCAATCCGCGCGAGTTTCAGCGAGCTTTTGCTGCCAGTACTGTACATGACATGTTCAATCTACTGGCGGTGCTGATCTTCTTCCCCCTCGAAATTGCCTTCGGTATACTGGATAAGTTCGGCCATAAGATCGCCTTTCTGCTGGAAAATGCCGGTGGTATCAAGCTGGGCAGTCCGCTGAAAATGATCGTCAAACCGGCTGTACACTTTATTACCGATACCGTCAGCCACAATCCCTGGGTTTGTCTGATTATCGCCATGGTGCTGCTTTTCAGCTCCATTACTCTGCTGACCAAGGTGCTGAAGAAGCTTTTCATGGGGCGCGTTGATACCTGGTTCCAAGAGAAGCTGTTCAACCATGCTTACAAGGCACTTCTGCTCGGGCTTGGTATCACGGCGATGGTGCAATCCAGCTCCATTACCACCAGCCTGGTTGTGCCGCTGGCGGGCGCGGGAATTTTGAATATTCAGCAGATTTTCCCCTATACGCTGGGGGCCAACATCGGAACCACGGTCACTGCGCTGATGGCGTCGCTGGTGACAACGGACGCAAACGCCGTTGCCATTGCACTTGTGCATTTCCTCTTCAATCTCATGGGTACGGTTATCATCTGGCCTATTCGCCGTGTACCGATCTTCCTGGCTGATCTTCTTGCCAAGTACTCTGTCCGGAACCGGCTGGTGCCCTTTGCCTATATCCTGATCGTGTTCATCGTATTGCCCTTGACCATCATCTTTCTGACCAAGTGAGGATAGGATGCTGAGCTTTTTCAACAAAGAAAGCCTGCTGGATCAAGCCTTGGCTGACACCAGCAAGATGCTGGAAAACGTCGAGGTCATGGTACGCGCGGCCACCATCAGCCTTCGCAAGCGCGAAGACACCACGATGGACATCGATGTGCTGGAGATGGACAAGGCGGTCAATCGCTTCGAGTCGGAAGTGCGCCGCAAGGTGTTCACGCACCTTGCCGTTGTGGGTACGGACAACGTCTACTCCGCACTGGTGCTTACCAGCATTATCATTGACATCGAACGCGTCGGTGATTACGCCAAGAACATCGTCGAGCTGGCCAAGGATCACCCTGGTCGCCTGCACGCGGACATCTACGAGAAAAAGGTGCTGCGCATTGAAAAAGCAGTCGTGGACGAGTTGCTTCCCAAGGGACGGCAGGCTTTCTTGAATTCCGACAAGAGTGAATCTGCGCGTCTGATTCACGAGACCCGCTGGGTGGGACGCCTGGTGGATCGCATCACCGAGAAAC
The DNA here is from genome assembly GCA_963663545.1 of Candidatus Delongbacteria bacterium. Taxonomy (GTDB): domain Bacteria; phylum CAIWAD01; class CAIWAD01; order CAIWAD01; family CAIWAD01. The sequence goes on along the minus strand of OY760505.1, from coordinate 135,571 downwards.
TAACGGCTGGGGATTGCGAATGCACCCTTAGCGCCAAGGATCAGGTCTGCCTGACCCTCTACCTGCGTTACTTGAAGCGAATTTCGAGCCACTGGAGCAACATGCTGACCAGCGTGGTGAATCCCTTTGATCGCATTGGCTTCAAGCGCGATTTCTAGTCGAAACTGCAGACTGTGAATGGATTGGATCCCGGACTATGCCTAACCTGATCAATAAGCTCTTCAGCAAGGAAGAGATGCTGAGCGAATCCATCAAGCTGGCCAATAGCATGCTAGAAGACGTTGAGTCTATGGCCTTGGCTGCCTGGAAGGAAGTCCGCAGCGGCAAAGCCAGCAAGCTCGATATCGAGATGTTGGACAAGATGGTCAATCGCAAACTGGCCGAGGTGCGTCGCGGCGTTGTTGCGCACTTGAACATGGGTGCCAAGCAAAACCTCTACCCCGCGCTCGTGCTTACCAGCATCGTTGTCGACATCGAGCGCGTCGGCGACTATGCCAAGAACATGTCCACCATGGCCAGGCAGAGCCGCGAGCCCATTGCAACGGGTGGTTTTGAAGAGATGCTGGCCAAGATCGAACACGCGGTTTTCGAAGAGCTTCTTCCCCGCGGTCGTCAGGCTCTAGTTGGCGAGGATTACGAAGCTGCGGCCATGTTGCTGCGCGGCGCCGACTGGATCAATCGCGACTGTGACGAGATTGCACGTCAGATGGCCACGGGTCAGGTACACAATTTGGAAGCGAAGCAGCAGGTGCGTTTGGTACTCTATGTGCGCTACATCAAGCGGATCAACAGCCATTGGCAGAACGCGCTGACCAGCATTGTTAATCCTTACGATCGCATTGGCTTCCACCGTAAGGCCTAAGGGCTGAAGCTGGCGTGCTTGACATCCAATATTCGAAAGGCTATATTGGGTGTCTGCTGTTTGACACAGCAGATCTGCCACTTTAGCTCAGCTGGTAGAGCAACGGACTGAAAATCCGTGTGTCCCCGGTTCAAATCCGGGAGGTGGCATAAGAAACCCCGCACTTGCGGGGTTTTTTGTTCTACACTTGTAAGTCGCTGATCAGGTTATTCGTCGCTGAACGCAACTCCAGCAGGGCCACGTGCATTTCCAGCAATCCCGGGTCACTTGTTGGGACTTCGAAATCGAGGTGCAGATTGTTAAGCATGCGCTCGGTGGCGGATAGCAGTAGCTCCAATTCCTGTTTTGCTTGAGCGGGATCTAGGTTTCCCTTGCCATGCTCAGCTAAACGTTTCTGCAGGCTTTGCAACAACTCGCTGGCCATTGGGGTCCTTCCTTTCTCCTGATACCTGGAAACTAGCACCAGCCTCGACGACGTACCGTTTCTATTTGTATCACATCTATTTGTATCACAAATGAGCTTCCGTTTGTTTCTGCCAATCCGTGATACGGGATGCTAGATTGCGTAACACGCGCGCCTGCAGAAACTCAGGCAACAGCCAGAAAAAACGATTACGCAAGGAAGAACGCCAGGGGAGCATGAGTAGGCGACGTCGGGCAAAAACCGCCTTGAGCGCAGACCGCGCAACCTCTTCCGCGCGCAGCCCATGTGGCGGTCGCGGAAGTCCCCCGTGTTCAAAAAGGGGTGTATCTACCAGGCCTGGCGCACAGACGCAGAGGTGAATGCCCTTGCATTCGAGCTCGGGCGCAAGTGCGAGACCCAGTGAAAGCTGATAGGCTTTGCTTGCGCTGTAGGCAGCAAATCCCGGCAACGGAACCAGCGCCGAAAGCGAGGAAATCAGCAGCACGTAGCCATTTTCCTCCTTCTGCATCACGGGTAGCAGGTCGTGGATGAGCTCGTTACATGCCCTGATGTGAAGGTCGTGCATCTGACCGCGCAAGCTGGCGTTCTGTGCCAACACGCTGTCTGCGACCAGCATTCCTGCGGACAGAACCAGCAGGTCCGGCTTCAGCTCACAGTAGCGGATCAGTTCCAGTAGATCGCTGCGCCCTTCGCTTCGTGAGAGGTCGGCCTGAAGGATGGTTGCCATCACCGGCGCCTCGCGCTCGATGCGCGTTTTCAATTCCAGCAAGCGTTCACCGCTGCGCGCCACCAATAGGCAATCCATTCCACGGTGGGCAGCCTCGATCGACAGCGCACGACCGATGCCCGAAGAGGCACCACAAATCAAGGCGAGGGGTTTGGGGGCCATGCGGCCGGAGTTTGTGATAGCGTGATTCACGGTGTAGAATCTAGCAAGTTTCGAACGAAGCCCCAGAGCCTGTTCTTCGCTATCTTGTGCTCATGAAAACCCTAACCTTTACTCTCTCCGCATTTCTATTGACACAGGTTTTACTCGCTGCGGGCTTGGCAACAAGCCATGATGAGTTGTTTCGCTTCTGGGGTACTATTTCCAATGCACAAGGCGTTCCACTTCAAGGGGCGCAAGTCATCTTTAACGACGGACTCCGTTGTGTCACAGACGAAGGCGGAAACTGGTCACGCGATAGTCTGCATTGCGGGCCGCACGAGATGATTGTTCTGTGTCACGGCTACCTTCCGCGACGGGAGTCGTTCAACATCATGAACGATGTGCGCTTTCCGCTACAGTTAATCAGCGATCATGATTTGTGTGTAGGCTCGGACGAGTATCAGCTTCAGCTTTTACCCGCCTGGCTACCGGTTGTGCGCAGTTTCGATCTTGATCAGGACGGTATCGTGGATCACACCGGTAGCGATCCTTTGCATACCAGCGAAGAGCTCTACATCGGCGGGTTGCGCCGTGACACACCGTGGTCGCGCTCAGTTGAGCTTTGGAATTCCCCCGCCTACGCGCTTGACAATTGGTCTCCCGGTTTCACCTGGTCAAGTGGAAACACGGCTCTTTTTGTTGAGGATCCCCTTCGCGAGCGCATTCCCACCCTCGAGCATGGACGTGCGAGCCTCAGTGCGGGCAACCATGGTTTTCAGGAGCAGGATCTTCTCCTGCATGTGGCTTCCGGTCTGCTCGATCACCTGAGCCTTGAGGCAACACGCCTGCTCAGCAGGACCGATGGCGGTGATCCTCGCCAAAGGCTGAACGCGGGAATCAGCCATCAACACATCTTCCCCAAGGTGTTGTTGCAGCAGTCGCTCGAGTTCAACCGTAGCCAAGCGGACTGGGAAAGGGGTGACGCCAATCTTGTATCACGTCGTGTGATGGCGCTTGACTTGGCGGATATCGAAGAAGAGCAACAGCAGTTCTTGTACCGTGTTACAGCAGGGTACTCGCCAACAACGGAGCTGCGCTTCGAGACAGGCGCACACCTCGCAGTAAGAACCGAGGACTGGAACGCTCGGGAGTTTGATTACACGGCGCGGCGTGGCAACTGGAGCGGCGAAAGCATCAGCTACGAAGAAGCTTGGTATCACACAGTCCGCGAGGCAAGACAACTGGAATTTGGCCTGAACGCCGGGATGCAACAGACGCATAGTCGCGGTCTCTTGCGCGGTGACTTCTATATGCGCAGTATCACGCGCAACGATGACGGCAGCCTTTTGTCCGGACCGGAAAACGCCGGCATTGCCGACTACCCGGAGGATCCCTGGTATTCGACCCACGAGCGTATCCTGCAGTTTGGAGGCCGTCTCCGCGACGTGTATTCGCTTGGCTATGGATTTGAGTTGGATGCGGATGTTGCCTTGCGATATACCTATTACAGTTTTGAGCGTTTGCGCGAAGGCGAATTCCGCACAATCAATCTGGCCAGCCTGCGCTTCGAAGAAGACCTGCAAAGCCTGGATCCTGGACTCGCGTTGCGTCACCGCTGGGCCGGTCTTGTTAACGAGCTTTCCTTCAGTCGTCGGCGCCAGCCCTTTGCTCCTGAAGAATGGTGGGATCAGAGTGGCTACCCTGAAGACTACATCGGCGATGCGGTTGTCGACGAGGGCGTGTGGCACGGTGGCTGGCCCTTGCTTGAAGACTATATCACCGACGAAGGCAGTAGCAGTCTGCTCGTTAATCCCGTGGTCACACGCTATCAGTATCAGGCGCGATATCGCTTTGCCGGTCTGCGTGTCTTTGTCGAGGACCGCAACTGCGACTTGATGGAATGGGTTGTTGCATCGGAAGGTGAATCCGGCGTGACACAAGCACGCGTCAATGGCGATCATCTTCTCGTCTACGCCAACGATCTGTGGGCCGAAAGCCCGCGCATTGCTGGTCTGTGTTTGCGTTCGTCTTTGTGCTGGCGCGGCGGCAAGTATGGACAATGGGGACGCCTGCCCTTAGGTGATGGATCCATCGTCTATGTCGATCTGGAAGATGAAGTGCCGCCCGGCGAACCCGAGTGGCGCGGAGTTTCCAGCCTGGATTGGAAACTCAGGGTTGCCAGCGCCGAGCTGACATCCACGGTAACGCATAGTTGGTGGACGGAAACGAAGCTCTCGATCGGCATCCTGGACGATGTCGTTATTGGCGGTGGAAGCCAATTGGATCTTGCACTCTCCCTGAAGGTTCAGAGCTGGAGGATCGGAACAGGCTGTCGCAATGTGTGGGACAGTGAGCATCCGGTTTGGGGCAAGGTCACGCGTACGGCACTGTCTGCCGATGCAGAGTTGATCACTTACTACCAGAGTGCGCGTCGCTTCTGGGTTGGCATTTCGCGGGAGTTCTGATGCGCCATCCGCATGAGCGCCAGCTTATCTGTGATACAGGCCGTTTGCTCTGGGAACGCGGCCACATTGCAGGCTATGAGGGTAATCTTAGTTTGCGCGTACAGCACGGTCGTGAATCACATCTGTTGATTACCCCCGCCGGTCTCTGCAAAGGGATGCTTGCTCCCACGGACATTGTTGAGATTGATCTGAACGGTAAGCAAGATTCGGGATCGCTGCGGGCAACAAGCGAAGTAGCCCTTCACACGGGCGTCTACCGGCTGATGCCGGAAACTCAAGCTGTGATACACACGCATTCGCCGCATGCAACAGCGTGTTCCGCCTTGGCCGAGGGACTGGACACAACAGCCCTGCCCGAAGCGGCTCAAGCCTTTGGTAGCGTGGGTCTGGTGCCTTGGGCTCCCGCAGGCAGTGACGAGTTGTATTACACTGCTCGCCCTCTGCTTGCTAAGCACCGCGCTTTACTTTTAGAGCGTCACGGGATGCTGTGTTACAGCACTTCTTCCCTGCTGGATGCCTTTCATCTGTCGGAACAAGTTGAGCATCTGGCCAGGATCTACCTGCTACTACGTACTACGGGAGCACTGAGATGAAGCGTGGTACACCACTTCTTCTGCTGTCGCTGCTGTTCTTGTTGATCGCGTGTACTCCGGCTCCGCGCTTTACCAGCAATCCGGACGACGGGCAACGCAGTACAGGATCGGTGCAGGGCAGTGGTGACAACGGCGGGTACAAGGCGAACCAGGTTCTACGCGGAAAGGCGAGCTGGTATGGGGCCGATTTTCACGGACGCCCTACCGCGAGCGGCGAAACCTTTGATATGCACGGCATGAGTGCGGCACATCGCAGTCTTCCCTTGGGAACATGGATTCAAGTACGCAATCTTGCCAACGACAAAAGAGTCGAGGTTGTCGTCAACGATCGTGGCCCCTTTAAAAGTGGGCGTGTACTGGACTTGAGCTACGAGGCTGCCCGACGCCTCGGCTATCTCGATCAGGGCGTGGCGGATGTCGAGTTCCGCATTCTGACGCTCCCCTGAGTGAGTTGAACGATGCGAAAGCCATCGTTACCACTTGCGTTGGCTGGCAGGTTTTGTCCGCGGCGTGATACTTGCGATAGCGTGTAGAGGTAGTTCCACGCACCTCCTCGTGTCACACGCTGACTCCCGGATTCCGCGCCAAAAGGCTCGACATCAGCGCCTGTGTATTCCTCGCAGCACCAATCGTTGGTCCACTCCCATGCGCTGCCCGCCATATCGAGGCAACCCCAGGGACTGACTCCCGTAGGAAAGCTGCCCACGGGCGCATCCCCGTTGAAGCCATCGGCTGATCCCAGGACATTGGCGTGTTGTGTCACGCCGTTGATCTCCATGTTGAATGTATCACCCCAGGGAAAAACTCGCATATCTGTGTCACCGCGGGCTGCTCGTTCCCACTCGGCTTCTGTGGGAAGACGGTAACTGCCGCTTGTATAAGGATTGTGTTCAGCGGAGACCGAATAATCACCATCGTAGAATAGCGGTCTTGCGGCTGCAGCGCTCAACCAGTCACAACAGCAGGCTGCGCCGAACCAGCTGACGTGCGCGGGATAATCCTCCTTGCCACCATAGACAAGGACAACTCCATCACTGTAATACAAACCAGTATCGCTACGTGTGAGATCAATCAGTAGATGCCCTTCGCGCGAATACACGGCGCTCGCATCCGCCACTAGATTGAACAAGCTGTTGTCCAGGGCGTAGTTGAGGAGCTCGGCATAGCCCGCATTTGTGACCTCACAGCGGTCGATGGTATAAGCGGGTAGCTGCACGCTATGCGGTAACTCGTCCACGGCAGGGTGCCCCATGGTGAAGCTTCCGGCGGGGATGAGTACACGATCCAGGCCCAGAAGGCCGTCTCCCGCCCCTACGCTGAGGACCTGGTAAAAAACGCTGCCTCCCGTCGGCGCTGCCAAGTTGAACCAGGGCACAGTGCTATTGGCAATCCACGTATCGTTGTCGATGGTGAACCAGGGGCTATCCGACGCGTGGATTTCGTAGTGGTCAATGCAGACGTGGCTTCCACCCGCCACATCAAAGTAAGGCACCGACCAGACGAGCTTCCAGGGCCCACCGGCGCGTTCCACACGCAGATCGATAATTGGACGAGGTGCGAATCCCTCCGTGAGCACGCTCACGCGATTCGACCATGGACTAACATTGCCAGCCAGGTCACGCACACGCATTGCCAGCCAGTAGCGATGCCCCATCTCCAGCCCGGTCACCGCTGTGCTCCATGTATCACGTTGCGCGAGGGCCGGGTCCTGATTGACGCTCCAGAGCTGGTCACTTGTGCTGACCAGGCTGTCGCTAGAGAGGTATAACTCGTAGCGTGAGAAATGCGCCTCGCTACTGGGCGCGAACAGCAAGTGTGTCTCACTCTCACCGGTGGATTGCACATAGAGGATTGTTGCTGGCGGTGGCGTACGATCAACGCGTATCACAACATCGTCGGCGATTCCTTCCTGCGTCATGCTGTATCCAGGTCCGGAACCATTCCTGTCCCACGCGCGCCATTCTACGCTGTAAACACCATCTGCAGCGGGGTGCAGCCATTGCCGGAGGGTGATATCAGCAGCATCCTCATAGCCGTCCAGAGTTTGCCACTGCTCCGCAGTACCGCTGTACTCGCCATCGGCGTTCGCATCCAGTCGCCAGGCTAGTGTGCTCGCATCCACCCACCACCCCGCGTCTGTAACACGCACGCCTACCTGTACGCTGTCGGCACTGGTCCAGGCAGGCTCCGGCTGCGATCCTGGAAAAGCCGCGCCAAAGGCCGGTGCCTCCTCCTCGACTAGAACACAGAGATACCAGTCATCCGCGACGCCCTCTTGATGCAAAGTGCCGCTATAGGCCATTTCGCTGTTGTCCGGGCTAAGATCGGCGGCACGGAATTCGAAGAACATGCAGGCGATTTCCTGTGGACTGGTGAAGGCCAGAACGACATTCAGTGTTTCAGCGTCCGCCAAACCCGGAATCAGCTGCCACCCCTCGCCCGGGTCCTCGTAGTCCATGTCTCCGTTGCTGTCCAAGCGATAGGAAACGCTGCTTGCGTCTACGATACTGCGATCAATGATCGTGCAACCGATTTCCAGATCCATCGTATGCAGCGTCTGCGGCGGTTGGGTGGGGATGGGATTGCTGATACGCGGCGCTTCCAGATCCGGCCCGTAGGTGTTCTGCAGACAGATATCGTCGAGAAGCCAACTAGCGTTTGCGTTGGCAAACTGCCCCGTTAGCACAAAAGCGAGACGCGCTTGTCCGACTCCCGCCAGGGGAATCCCCTCGAGGTGCACACTGGCACTGTCCGGGCTAAAGCTGTAGTAGCTGCTCCAACTTGAACCACCATTGGTACTGAGACGCAAGGTTGCCGTGCACTGATCTTGCTGGAAATCGGTGATACAGCTCAGAGTCAGGATTTCGCATTCGTCAAGATCCAGGATCGGCGAGATTAACCATTCGCTTGCCGGCAGTTCAAAGGGACCCTGACCGCACTGCAAGGCCCAGTCCGTGCCACCTTGCAGAACGGGCGCCCAGGCCGTGGTGCGCGATATAGATTGCACGCTCCAGCCTTCGGGCAGGGCGCCGCCGTGATTGAAACTTTCGTCCAGAATCATCTGTGCCAGGATGTTATGCGTCAGAGTCAGCAGTGCGAGCAGCAGCATCCGCGTAAACTTGGATGACAGCATGATCGATCTCCCCATGGTTGAGGAGAATCTAATAGTGTGCTGGTATCAGGTTAAAGTGAAATGTATCACCAGGGACGAACAGCTCCGATCAACTCCATTACCTCCTTCACGCCCTGTTCATCGCACCACTGGTTCAACTCGATGACAAGACGCGCAGCAAGATCCGGATCACGGAAGCTCGCTGTCCCCACTTGAACGGCAGAGGCTCCCGCCAACAGGAACTCGATTACATCTGTGACACATGTGATACCGCCGATACCTACAATGGGCAGCTTGCAGGCCCGGCTTGCCTGCCAGACCTGGGCCACAGCTACCGGCTTGATACCTGGGCCGCTGTAGCCGCTGGTGTTCGTTACGGTACGAGGACGCCGCGTGTGGACATCAATGGCCATCCCCGGAATGGTGTTAATCATGCTCAGTGCATCTGCTCCGTAGTCTTCGGCCAAGGCCGCCATGCGTGATACACTACTGACCTGAGGTGTCATTTTGACAACAAGCAAGCCGTGATACACCTCGCGCGCCTGACGCACCAACCTGGAAAATACATCCGGGTCGGTACCGAAGGCGATGCCGCCCTCGCGAACATTAGGGCAGCTGACATTCAATTCAATACCGTCGATCCCAGGCTGATCGTTCAGGGCCTCAAGCACGGCCATGTACTCTTCGGGGCAGCGTCCTGCAACGTTAACCAATACAGCACACGACTGTGCCTGCAACCAGGGAAGGCGATCACGAAGAAACCCCGCCAGGCCCGGATTCGCCAGACCGATGGAGTTCAGCAACCCGTGTTCGGTCTCTGCCAGACGCGGCATGGGGTTACCGGGGCGCACCTCTTGTGTTACTGCTTTTGTGAAGATGCCGCCCAGAGTATCGAAGTCGACAAAATCAGCAAGCTCCTGGCCAAAGCCACAGGTTCCTGAGGCCAAGGTGATTGGATTTCGCAGGCCAAGGGTGCCGATCGAGGTACGCATCTCACTCACCGGTACTCCTCCAATAGGGAAGCCTCAAAGACGGGACCATGCTGACAGCAGAGATACCATCCTTCGTTCTCTTTGCGCTTGACAGCACAACCGGCGCAGATGCCCACACCGCAGCCCATGTAGGTTTCAAGACTTAGCAAGCAGCGCAACCCGTGCTTGTGACACATGGCGGCAACGGCTTTCATCATTGGGTCCGGCCCGCAACAGAGCACCACGGCATCCGGGGGAAGACCGGGCAGGCGATCCTGAAGGGGATCGGTTACCCGTCCACGCAAGCCAAGACTTCCGTCTTCCGTGACCAGCAGCGTATCACAGCTATCTGGAATCAACTCGGCGACCGCATTTGCCTCCGCTCCACTGCGAAAACCGAAGAGTGCCGGTGCAGGACGCTCATGCCTGCTAAGCTCATCAAAAGCTGCCAGCATGGGGGCTACACCAACACCTCCACCGACCAGCAGGACTTCGGAGTTGATACGTGCTACGTCAAAGTGCGAGCCGAGAGGCCAGGTGCATCCCAGCTCGTCACCGGCGCGCAAGCCGCAGAAATACTGTGTTCCTGCGCCTACACGTTTGATCAGAAAGCGCAATGTATCACGCTCAGTTGAGGGTAGAATGGAAAAGGGGCGTGGCAGCACCTTGCCCGCCACTTTCAGCTCGGCAAACTGGCCCGCGTGAAAATGAAACTGCGGGCTTGTACCCGCGGGTGCAGCTAGACTGAGCAGATACAAATCACCACCCAGAAGGCGATTTTCCCGCACTGTCAGGGTTGTCGTCGTACGCTGTATCAATGTAGAATCCGTTGCAAATGTAGGCGACCGCCCATCTGTTGAAAGCGCTGCCGCAGGTTTTCAAGTTGGTGCTCGAGATCGAGGTGCGCGTCCTGATAATAGCGACCGTCTGCGTCAACCAGTGCTTCCGCCAGATCGATTTCCGGCGTCTGCTCCATGTCCTCCTCCGCTACGGCCACTTCGACGCTCGTACGGCCAAGCAGGCGTAGCAGAAGCGCGTTGCCCGGATGCTCCGCATCAAAGCGCAGGGCTTGCTCAAAGTAGGGCGTGGCCAGACTACGATTCCCCAGCCACTCCCACGCGATCAAGCCCGCCGCCACATTGGCCTGCCGTGCCTGCTCTGTTTCGGGAAAGGTTTGTATCACAGTATCGTAGGCGGCCATGATAGCGGTTGGGTCCCAAAGCGTATCACGCGCAGCCTCGGCTATTTCCAAAAGCACCCTCGCGCTATCGGCGACGGTAATTTCAGGGGGAAGCCCCAGCCATTCGCGGGCGGCACCAGCTGTATTGGTGAGAGGATAGCGGTCGATCAGTTCGTGATACAAATTGCTACCCGCCAAGCTATCGCCCTGTCGTGCAATTCGAATTGTCCCCAAGGCATAAAGGCTTCGTCCGGCTTGTGATTCGGTGGCCAGCAAGGAATCCGCCACCAACACGCGAATCAAGCTGTCGGCCTTCTCATCCTGTTCCAGCTTGTAGAGGTAAAGCTCGGCCAACATGTAGCGTTCTTCATACTCCGCTCGAAACAAACTGTCACGTTCGCTGAGAATGGCGGCAGAATCAACGGCGATCTCCCATCGAGCTGTATCCAGTACTGCGTGCACCAGCAGTGAATCCTGCGTGCGACGCAACCCTGTAGCCACCAGAGCCGCTAGACTGTCGGCGATGTGTGCGGCGGCCAGGCTATCGGCCTGTTCCTTCTCGCGCTGACGCCGGGAACGCTGGAACAGGCGTCGCCGCGTTGGTGTGCGGCTCAGGTCCTCCTCCTCCGCGATGCGCAGACTATCCTCGCGAGCACGGCGCTGAAGCAGCGTGGCCAGATCAATCGTACTATCCGCTTCAGCGCTCTGCAGACTGTCGACCTCCTGCAGTAAGCGTAGCGTGTCCTGATGGGCACTGTCAGCGCGCGCCTGCAAGTATAAATCGGGAAGCTGCGCCCACACCGAGCGCACATAGGCAGAATCCGGAATCAGCCGAATGGCGGTGTCATCTATCAGACTATCCAGCCGGACAACTTCGCGCAGTCGACCGCTGTAGGCGTTGACCAATTCGAGCCGCGCCGCCACCGAATCAGCCCACTGGCTATTGCCCTGTTCACGCTTGCAGCGCTCGTAGTACACTTTGGCCGAATCGGGATTATCCAGACGCAGGAGGTAGACTTGCGCAATGGCATAGGCCGCACCCGACGAGCTGACGGTATTGGCGTGATTCTTCAACATGTCTTGATAGCTCTGCATGGCCGCTTCCACCTCGCCCTGCGCAATCAGTAGATTTCCTTCGCGCAGGTCAATGCGATGCAGATCATCGAAATAGCGTTCGTCCTTCTTCAAACGCTTCAGTCGTGAAGCGGCGCGCGTGAAACGCTGCATACGAATCAAGTTGTCTATCGCGCCCAATTCTGATTCAAGCTGAATGCGTTTACCCGGACGCAGGCGACGCACGGCGGAATAGTGGCGTACGGCATCCTCGTACTGTCCCAGTGTTTCGTAGGTCTTGCCGATTTCCGCGTTGATCTCGCCCTTTGTCACACGGCTCTTGGCCAACTTCAGCAGGCTCTGCTGCACCTCGACCAGGCGGCTCCAGTTCTTCTCGCTGCGGTAGAGTTTTGCCCAGGTCCGATAGTACTCGATGCGCACCTCACGGCGCAGGTTTTCGGGAATCATCGAAGCCAGTACGGTACGCGCTTCGTCACGTCGGTCCAGCCCCAGCAAGGCCTGAGCTCGAAAGGCACGGGCTTCGGGAAGCAGCTTCGACTTGGGAAAGCGATTCTCCAGCTCGTCAATCTTGCGTATGGCGCGATGATACTGGCCTGTTTGCACGTAGCATTTCGCTATCAACAGAATCGTGTTGTCGACCCAGCGGGAATCCGGATAGAACTGCAAGAGCTTGGACGAGATCTCAAGACAATTGCTGAACTCGCTGGCACCCGCCTGCTGTGTGGTGCTTTCGCGCGCTTTTTTCAAGCCCTCTTCATAGGCCTGATCGGCGTTGTAGTATGTGTTGAAATAGGCGCATCCGGTCAGCAGCAGTGCGAGGAACAGAAACAGACTCAATCGCAGGTAGGGCCCATGCCTCATTGGAATCTCCAGATTGCAGCGGCGTCGCGCGACCTGTCCAAGGTCAAGACTTGAAGCGCGCCGGCAAGGCGTAGTACCACTCCTTCGCTGTCAGGAGTAGGGTTCGGTTAATTTCGATAACCCAAGGGCCCAATTGCAAGGCATACACGAGAAAAGCCGCGAACAACAAAGCAGGCAGCCCTGCTTTTAGCCTGACTGCCTGCGTGATACTCGCTAAGACATGCTGGTCCGGTTAGCGCAGCAACATGGCTCGTGTCACAGCACTTCCCTGGCCTTTCACCTCCAGCACGAGGAAATAGAGACCGCTGGAGGAGGAACTCAGGTCGACCTTCAGGAATCCGCTGCCCGCCGGCAACACACCGGGCGAAAGCTGCAGAACAAGTTGGCCGCGCAGATTATAGATACGCAACTGACTCTCCCCCGCCTGCGGCAAGGTGTAGAAGAGATTGCTGACGGGATTGAAAGGATTGGGAGCCAGGTGCACTTCCATCGCCTCGGGTTGCGTGACGGGCTCATCGACGCCGGTACCGTCCTCGAGCCAGGCCAGCATTGGATTGATCACGTCCCCCAGCGGCCGGAAAGAACCACCTGCGTGAATCGATTCCAGGCTGAAGGCACAGGTGATGACTCTGCCCTGGTTCGTGCCGTGATCCATGGCAACCGAGGCTGCCAAGCCATCCTGCCAGTTCAGGAGCGGCACGCCCGTTGTGGCCTGCAGGGTCAAGGTTGGCAACTCCTGGTTCCAGGCCCCATTTCCGCCAAACAGCAGCAAGCGTAAATCGGACCAGAACAAGGGGCTCGCATCGACGCCTTCAAGGATCAAGCCATCATTGTGGAGCACGTTGGGGGTTGCTCCGATGAGGGCAAGGAAATCGGCATCGGTATCGTCCACCAGGTGCTGGCCACTCAGAATCAGCTTGCCGCCGCTGTATACGTACTCCTGCAGATCGTCGCGCTCATCGTTCGATAGCGGCTCTTCTTCGGTGCCTGTGAAGTAAATCACCCGCTCATAGGAGGGCAGATCCACCGGCACCAGCGTGTTTCCGCTCAGGCAGCGGCTCTCCCAACTCAAGCCGGACTGTGCCAGTACATCAAGGAAGTATGCGCTATTCTCAGGCGCGGAAGAATCGGTATTGACCACCAGCACGCTGGCACGACCGATGACAACGTACACCGGGATTTCCTGCTCCCATCCGCCGTCGTCAAGGGACCACAAGGTGAACTCGTAGTGACCGGGAGTCAATGCGGCATCCACGGCAAGCCTGAAGGGCGCATCGGAGGTATCAAAGCTCTCATCTGCCTCCAGGCCGCTGCCCGTCCAGAGGCTATCCAACACGGTGAATCCGGCGGGGACACGCAGCCGTAACTCGAGGCTTTCGATGTCGCTGCCGTGATTCATCAAGTACAAGCTCAGCTCACCCTCTTCACCGGGATCAAGCCAATTGTCGCCGCCATCGTCCGCGGGAATCAGCCAGGACTCCTGCTCCAGATCCTGATGGGAAAAATCCTGGAAGAAGCTGCAGATCATCGTGTCGGCGGCATCGGGAATGTTGCGAATGCTGACCGGACTGCTTGCGAGGCTGTAAGGGCAACTGGAAGGCAGCGAGGTCTCGCAGAAGTCGCGATTAAGCGTACTGCCAGGAAAGGGATCGCCAGCATCGTCGGCACCATTGTTGTTCAAGTCACGTGTACCGTCAGCTTGCTCAAGGTCTACGTGCGGATGGCTCTCGTCTTCATTGCTCCAGCGGTCTTCATCCACATGCCAAATCAGCAGGCCGGGACCAGCCGTATTGAGGTCCCATTTCAGCCGCTGACGGTTTTCAACCAGGAAATACTGTGTCGGTGCGCTGGGTAGAGTGAGCTTGATCAATTCATCGCTGTATGCCTTTGCCACTAGCGGATAATCGGCCAGCTCTGTTTGCGTGGTCGTAACAGTGGCCCAGCCCAAGAAGTAGCGGCACCAGGCGCTGAAGGAAACAGGGCGCGCAGCATTACCGCCTGCGGCTCCGCCCCAGGAACCGCCCGACATGACGCACCAGGAACCTACACCCGAACTGGAATAATCGGTATCGTACAGGTCCGGCAGACCCAGGTTATGGCCGAACTCGTGCACATACACACCAATGCGCGCCATGTGCTGGCTCTGCAATTCAGGTTGCATGGTGTAGTCGCTTACAAGGACGCCATCCACCTGGATCGCGGGAATGCTCCAACGGTGAGACCAGATATTGGTCTCATCCCCCTCTTCAGCGCCGTGGCCGCTGTGCACAACCATCAGGCCATCCACGTAGCCGTCACCGTTATTGTCGAAATCAGCAAAGTCGACTGCTGCATCGGCGGCCTCTACAGCCTCGGCAATCAATTCCTGAGCAGCCCAATAGCCCACGTTATATCCATAGTAGTCGTGTTCGTGCGTCGCCGTGTACCACTGCGTCACGGTGTGCGTCGTGCCAAAACGACCATAGCTCTGGTCTAGGTAGAAGTCGCGAAAGGAACCGATATCCATGTAGCCCGGCTCATTCATCATGGCCTCAAAGGCCTCGGAGCTGACCTGCGTACTCTGGTCTGGATAGTGGATCAGGATCAGCAGCACGTTCCATTCGCCTTCAACCCGCTCGTTGCGTACACGCGCAGACATAGCGTCCCGTTGTGCGCGCATCGCGCCCACATAAGTCCTCAGCCAATCGGAGTCAGGTCGCAAGCCGCGCGCAGAGGCAGGAGCGGATGCATCGCCAGGAAAATAAACCTGGCCACTTTGGCGCAAGCTACCGTCAGCCGCAGGAAGCGCGTAAACCCAACTCCCTTGCTGGTCCATCAGTAGCGTGTAGCCGTCTTCACTTTCGGCCCAGGCGTAGAACTCGTCACCGTATTGGTGGAAACGGAAAGAAACGCCCGCGGCATCACCCTCGCACCAACCGGGCATGGCGGGGACTGCGGGAAGTAGTCGAATCAGCAGCAACAGGCTCAGGAGTCGCAGGGTTTTCGGCAGCATATGGGGAAATCCTCCTCTGGAGAACCGTTTGCAAAATTTCGGCCAAGCTAACTTAATCCTGTCAATATTACTCGGGTAAAATGACTAGGCGTCCATTTCCTACGGCGCAGCAGTGGATGGACCATGTGGTGGCGCCATCCTCGTCGGAAAGCAGACATGAAGTGGATTCGGCAGGTGAGACGCGCAATCGCGTGGCAAGACTGCTACCAAGCTGCAGCCCCTTCAGCGCAAGGTGTCGCGTCGCGGTGAGCGAGTACTGCAGAATGCGTAGATCCTGACTGAGCAACAGAAAGGGAAGTTGGAAGTGCTGGAGCAATTGCTCCATGTAGATCGAATGGGCAAAAGCCTGCAATTGAGCGGATGGATCACGTTCCTCGTCTTCGCTCATCAGACGCCATTCGCTGAAGTAATCGTGCAGAAGCTGCTCCAAGCGCAACTCCTGACTCGAGAAATGCGGCTCGGGTGATTGCGCGATGGGCTCTGTGAGCTTGGGAGTTCTTTCCAGAATGGCATCGGGTTCGACAGTTGCATCCACCGGCTTCTCATCAACTACACCGTAGCTTGTGACGCTTTCAGCGGATTGATCCAGCAGATTGCGCAGCCAGTGCAAACGATCGTCCATGCGCCGGAGGGCGTTTGCCACACCAGGATTCGGCAAAGGATTCTCGGCAGCTTTACGGAAAACGGTGTCATCGGTAGCGCGCAGGCGCTCGATGGCGCGAAGTAGCGGATCTTCGTGCAGAGCATCATCCTGCTCGGCGGGAACGAAAAGCAATCCACGAAAGCGCGCACGGGCAGGAAAGCGCTGCTGACCTGCGCCGCTGCTGGCTGTGGCGACGGACTGTTCTCGATTCCACAAGTGAGCGGACACTGCATTCCCCGTACGAATTGGATTCAGGGGAATGCTATCAAATCCGCCAGTTCCACGCAACCGGGAATATGGCTAAGTGCAATAAACTTGCTTTAGCTGCAGAGCGGTGTCAAATTTGTCTCAAGCCGCTCTAGCACTGGCTTCAGAGCATTTTGTTCAGTCGCGCTATGAAGACGCGCTTCATTAACTCCTTCTCGTCCGGCACGTTTTCAAGGTCAACATCAAGGGTTTGCATGAAATCCACGAGCACGCGCAGCACGCTGTTCTTGGTGATCCGCTCGCGCTTATCGCGACGGTTGCGCATGATCGTGGCCACCGTATCCTCGAGGAACTTGTGCTGCTCCGCCGTCAGAAGGATGGAGAGTTTGGCTTCAAAAGTCTGGTATTTGGGAATGTGATCAGGCGGTTTCTTTTCCGTCTTCAGTCGGGAGCGTACTAGATCGTTCGTGTAAAAATTCATGCGTCCTCCATTCTGCTCAGCGGAGGAATAGCAATTGGAATGCCAGAAGTTCAGGAGTTCTCACCTGTTGAAATTTCTAGGCTTAGCCAAGGATTATGCCGTAGACAAAACCCGCGAAGCGGCAGAGGCCGCCCTACCGGGAAAAGCTTGCCGCGTTCCTGCGGCAGGCGCTACCCTACAACTGAGTCGCGGTAGGGTGCAGCAGGCGATGCACGGCGACTTCCGCTGGCAATTGCCCCTGCTCCACTTGCTGGCGCAGCTCACCCAGACTGCCCGCAATCTCGGGTCGGGCGAAAAAGGCGGCCAGAACGCGCTCTTGCAGCTGCTGTTCGAACCAGTAGAGTTCCTGCTCACGGCGAAGCTCGGCCAGCAGTTCGTGCTCGCTCAGAAAGGCGTAGCAGGCAGAAATCTTCTCCCATAGCTCGCCAAGCCCTTCGCCGGTCATTGCGGAGGCCGTCATCACCGGTGGAGACCACCCTGGATGCAGCGGCGGAAGCATGTGGACGGCGGTGCCAAAATCACTCTGCGCCTTCAACGCGGCATGTTTGTTCTCACCATCGGCCTTGTTGATGCAATGCAGATCGGCCAATTCCATGATGCCGCGCTTGATGCCTTGCAGATCATCACCCGAACCCGCCAGTAGGATCAAGAGAAAGACATCGCAGAGTTGGCGCACCTGGACTTCACTTTGGCCTACACCTACGGTCTCGACGATGACCACATCGTAGCCGGCCACCTCGCAGAAACGCAGGCTTTCGCGCGTACGGCGAGCCACTCCTCCCAAAGATCCCGCCGATGGTGAGGGTCGAATAAAGGCCTCTTGGCGCTGTGAAAGCTGCTCCATGCGCGTTTTATCGCCAAGGATCGAGCCGCCCGAAAGTGTACTGCTGGGATCTACCGCAAGCACGGCCACGCGATGCCCGTTGTCCACAAGACGACAACCGAGGGCGTCGATCAGCGTGCTTTTTCCTGCACCGGGTGGTCCGGTTACTCCAAGACGCAGCGCACGGCTCGGCGAGTCCTGTACTCGCCGCAGCAGTTCGGCGGCGTCCAGCGCATCGATCTCACGGCGACTCTCCACCAACGTAATGGCACGAGCCAGCATGCCACGGTCGCCAGCACGCAACCCTTGCTCAAGCTGATCCAATCCGGGCCCACGACGAGGGCGCTGTTGTGTCACGGGAGGAGTCCTTTGCGGAAAGGAAGAGGGCGGCAAACCGCCCTCCTCGTCAGCGTCTGTTTCTCTGCGTTACTCCAGCTCGAGTTCCAAACTGGTAGCCAGCTTGCACAGCATATCCAGCGCGGCATCGGGAATGACCGTGCCGGGGCCGAAGATGCAGGCCGCGCCCGCTTCGTAAAGGAACTCGTAATCCTGAGCCGGAATCACACCACCTGCGATGACCATGATATCATCGCGGCCCAGCTTCTTCAGCTCAGCCATCAGCTGTGGCAGCAGAGTTTTGTGTCCTGCGGCCAGAGAACTCATGCCCACGATGTGAACGTCGTTCTCCACCGCCTGACGCGCGGCTTCTTCCGGCGTCTGGAAAAGCGGACCCACGTCCACGTCGAAGCCCATATCAGCATAAGCCGTGCTAACGACCTTGGCGCCGCGGTCGTGGCCGTCCTGTCCCAGCTTGACCACCAGAATGCGCGGCCTGCGGCCTTCCAGCTCTTCGAATTTCTGGCACATCTGACGTACGCGCTGGAAATTATCCATCTCGCTCGCCTCACTGGAATATACACCGGCGATGCTGCGCTGAGTAGCGCGGTGACGTCCGTAGACCTCTTCCAAGGCATCACTGATTTCGCCCAGGCTGGCACGGGCGCGCACCGCCTTGACGGCCAGATCCAGCAGATTGCCCTCGCCTGCGGGATCGGCGGCACAGTTGCTTAGTGCCTTCAGGCAGCTCTGAACCTCATCCTTGTCTCGCTCGGCGCGCAGTTTGTTCAAACGGGCAATCTGCGCTTCGCGCACGGCGGAATTGTCCACTTCGAGGATCTCGACGGGATCTTCTTGTTCCAGCCGGTACTTGTTCAGGCCTACGATAGTATCCTTGCCAGCGTCGATGCGCGCTTGACGACGAGCGGCGGCTTCTTCGATGCGCATTTTGGGTAGACCGGACTCGATGGCTTTGGCCATGCCCCCCAGCTCTTCCACTTCCTGAATCAGCTCCCAGGCGCGATGCGCCAGGTCGTTGGTCAGATGCTCGACGTAATAGCTGCCCCCCCAGGGATCGACAACGCGGCAGATTCCCGTCTCTTCCTGCAAGAGCAGCTGTGTGTTACGCGCAATGCGGGCACTGAAATCCGTTGGCAGGGCAATGGCCTCGTCAAGCGAATTGGTGTGCAGCGACTGCGTGTGTCCCAGTGCGGCACCCAGGGCCTCAATGGTTGTGCGGGCCACATTATTGAAGGGGTCCTGCTCCGTCAGCGACCAGCCAGAAGTCTGGCTGTGGGTGCGCAGGCTCATCGATTTGGGATTCTTGGGATCGAACTGCTTCACCAGTTTGGCCCAAAGCAGTCGCGCAGCACGCATCTTGGCCACTTCCATGAAGTAGTTCATACCGATGGCCCAGAAGAAGCTCAGACGCGGTGCGAACTGATCTACCGTTAGGCCAGCGCGAATACCCGTGCGCAGGTACTCCAGACCGTCCGCCAGTGTGTAGGCAAGTTCGATATCGGCGGTAGCACCCGCCTCCTGCATGTGGTAGCCGGAGATGGAGATGCAGTTGAACTTGGGCATCTCTTCGCTGCAATAGCGGAAGATGTCGCCGATGATGCGCATCGAGGGTTCAGGTGGGTAGATGTAGGTATTACGGACCATGAACTCTTTGAGGATGTCGTTCTGAATGGTCCCCGCCAGCTTCTCACGGCTGACGCCCTGCTCTTCTGCGGCTACGATATAGAGTGCCATGATGGGCAGCACCGCACCGTTCATGGTCATCGAAACCGACATCTGGTCCAGCGGAATCTGATCGAAAAGAATGCGCATGTCCAAAATGGAATCGATGGCTACACCCGCCTTGCCCACATCGCCCACTACGCGGGGATGATCAGAATCATAACCGCGGTGAGTGGCCAGATCAAAGGCGATCGAAAGCCCTTTCTGGCCAGCCGCCAGGTTGCGACGGTAGAAGGCGTTGGACTCTTCGGCTGTACTGAAGCCGGCATACTGGCGCACCGTCCAGGGTCGTGATACATACATGGTCGGATAGGGGCCGCGCAGATAGGGCGGCAGACCCGCCGTGTAGTCCAGGTGTTCCAATTCCTGCAGGTCGGCGTCGGTATAGGCAGGCTTCACTTTTACCTGCTCCGGCGTATTCCAGACCGTGCCGGTGGAGCGAGAGAGAAATTTGGGTGGTGCATAAGGAAGGGTCGTGAAATCAGGCTTCTTGCTCATGATTGCACCCCCAGTCGATTGAACAGGTGATCCAAAACGGCGGGTAGATCCGCCTTGAGATGAATGAACTCCTCCACGCCGGCGTCGATCAGATCGTGGACCTGATCCTTGGGATATCCCGCCAGCAAAATCAGGCGGCGCATCTGGCCTCCCTCTTGCTCCAGCTTGCGTAGGGCGTCCACAAAAGGTCCGGCAAGTTCAGCGTAGGTATCGTCGGTGGAACACAACACCACCGCACAGGCCGCTGTTTTTGCAGCAGCTTCCGCAGCCGCCTGCGGCGTTGCAAAACCTGCGGGGGAAAGAACTTCAAAACCACCGCATTCAAGGAAGCCACGACTGAAATCCGCACGCGCCTTGTGCTGCTTCAACGGGCCCATATTGGCCAAGAATACGCTGGGGCGCTGATTATCGTTGTCCGCCATGTAACGATCGGCTTGATCGCGCAGATGCTCCATTTCTTCGGAAGCACGCTGAAGCGCAACGGGAGTAACGGCCTCGCCCAGAGCATCGTCGGCGCTGCCTGCCCAAACCAGATCGCTGATCTCGTATAGTGCGGCGCCCGCGTTCAGGGCACGTGCCAGCTGACGAATGCGCGCGGGTCCTGTGTGCTCTGCTGCCAGTTTCAACTCTCTGCGCCATGTATCACCGCGCGGCGTCTGCTGATCATGCGTCGTCACAGAGCGCAGGTTGAAAGTATCCGGCAGCTCGAAAGCAACCGGCTCTTCGTTCAGAAGCGGATACTTGTTGGTGCCCACCAGCACTTCGCGGCGACTGGCAATACCGCTACGACGTTCTTCGCGACAAGCGGCCATCCACTGTTGGGGAACACCGCGGCGCATGGCGGCAAAGAGACCGCCTAGCTGCTCGAGTTCCTGGAAGCGTTCCCAGGCGCTGCGGGCAAGTGAATCCGTCAGGTTCTCGATGTACCATGAACCCGCGGCAGGGTCCAAAACCTTGTCCAGATGCGCTTCTTCCTTCAGGATCACTTGCGTGTTGCGGGCCATGCGTCGCTGGAAGTCATTGGGAACACCCAGGCCATCCGCCATGGTGCTACAGTGCATGCTATCGGCTCCACCAACAGCACCGGCAAAAGCCTGCACGGTATCCCGCAGCAGATTCGTCCAGGGATCGCGGCGCGTGTGATACACCGAAGAACCCTGTGCATGAATGGGAATCTGATGATGCGAAGCGTCAACGTCAAAGCCCTGGCAGAGATTGGCCCACAGCAGGCGCGCAGCGCGGATCTTGGCGACTTGCATGAAAAGATCGCGCCCCAGGCCAAGGCTCATGCGCGTGCGACGGGCAATGGAATCTATGCTAACACCGGCATCGCCCAGCAAACGGAAATTCTCTGCGCCAGCGGCCAGAACCACGGCCAGCTCCTGCACCGCGCTCGCACCCGCTTCGTGCCAGCAAACGCCGGAAACACGCAGCAGTCCCCAATCGGTGTGCTCTTCGTCGGCCAGTTTGAAAAGATCGGCCAGCGGCGGCAGCAAGACGGCGAAAGACCTGGGCAGGGATCCAGTCAAGGCTAGTTGACTGAAAAAGTCGGTTTCCAGATCCAGGCGCAAACGGCTGGGCAACCAATCGTTGCGTTGACAGAGTGCCAGCAGCATTGCCACGGTCTGCACACTGGAACTGCCCGGGTCAATGGAAAGAGGCACATCGCGCAGATCCACATCCTCAAACAGCTTCGTTACCAGGTTGATGTGCGTGAAACAAGTGTCCATGAAAGACTGCTGATCGATGTTGGCTTCCGCCGAACCCGTGGTCAGCGGATCTGCACCGCGGCGGCTCCAGCGATCCAGCGAGAGGGCAATGGAATTCTGACCACGGGCCATGTCGAGCTTCAGGATGCGATTGAACTCGACGGGGTCAACGGCCGCAAGCCGCTGACGCACCCACCAGGTGTTGGGAGGACCCGCTGGACGTCGCCCTGCGGTTGTTGGCAGTGACACACCGGATTTGTCCAGGTGCGGCAATTCCGCCAAGTCGTCTTTGTAATACAAGGGCCTGAGTTCCACTCCCTCAGGCGTGCGCGTATGCAGGACTTTCTCAAAGGGCGCTCCCTTGAGTGAAGCTTCTGCTTCGGTTTTCCACTCGGCATAGGTGCTGGGAGGAAACTCGGCAAAGAGCTTGTCCTGTTTTGGTTTGGATTGATCGCTCATGCAGATCTCTTTTGGTTGTGTAAGGCGCCCGCAGCCTCAAGCGCGCAGGCGTTGAAACTCACTATATCGTTTGATGCGGAGGTCCTGCCCCACTCGCTCGAGCCAACCTTCCTGCTCGAGCTTCGTCAGCAGGCGGGACATGGTTTCGCGGCTCGTTCCTGCGATGGAGGCAAGGTCACGTTGAAGCGGCAGATTGGACAACAGCAGCGTGTCCTCACCGTCGTTGCAGCCCAGATCAGTGGCGAGATTGCGCAGAGTGGCAATCACACGTCCGCGCGCATCCAACGTGGACAAGGACACCAGATGGGCGTCGGTGCGGCGCAAACGTGTTGCCATGAGCTTGAGCAGTGAAATGGCAATTTGCGGAAAGGCGCGAATCAGGTCGAAAAAGTCTTCACCGCGCAATCCCAAGAGCTCCACCTCTTCCAGTGAAGTCACCGTTGCACTGCGCGGGCCCGCATCAATAATGGATAGTTCGCCGAAGAAATCGCTGGGTCCCAGGATGGCTAGAATCACTTCTTCGCCAGAGGTATTGACCCGCGAGATTTTAACCCGCCCACTACGAATGATGTAGAGCGTGCGGCCCTCATCCTCTTCGAAAATGATCAGATTATTTTTTCGATAGCGTTTGGCTGACAAGCGATCGGCCACTTTGATCAAGTCGGCGTCTTCAAGGTCCTCAAAAAGCAGGACACTGCGTAAAAACAGCGGATCGGTCATTCCTCTTCCCCCTGGTTTCCCGATTCCCCGGCCGGTTCCTGGCGACACTCTTCCAAAAACTCCCTCGTTCTTGGCGACAAATGGACTTCTTCAAGATCCAATCGACACAGAATGCGCGCCAGCACTGTGGCACGGTCTGCCGTGGACAGACGGCGATTGAGAATGATCATGCTTTCACCCTGGACCTCGCAGAGATCCGAACGGAAAGTGCCTCGTTCGGTGCGTACGCGTATCCCAAGACGCCTGGCGGCTTCTTCCAGATCACGCAGCAGTTCCTGCTCCCGGAATTCCCGGGCCCGGTCCTCCCGGGTTTCCGTCTTGCGATTCATACTTACTAAAGTACCGAAGATGTACAAAAAGGGCTACGCTCTGCGGCAGGTAGTATTGTATCACAGCAATTCGTGATAGCCGTCTTCCTTCAAGCGTTGGATCACATGGCGTACGTCCTGATGATGATCCTGGTGACACACCAGCAGCGCGTCTGCGGTATCAATGACGATGGCCTTTTGAATTCCCACCAGCGCGACCGCTCGCTGTTCGGTCATGACCAGGTTCTGATTTGAGTCGATCATGATCACCGGCGGCTTATCAAACTCGCGACTGAGGCTGTGCACGGCATTGCCCAACTCGTCCTTATCACGCATGCGGTACACTTCCGCCCACGTACCAACATCATTCCAGGGGAAGCTGGCACGTATCACGCGTACTTTTCCCTTCTGACGCGAAGCCGGTTCCATGATGCCAATATCGATGGAAACTGGCTGCAGACGCTGGTAGCACGCCAACAGGACTTCGTGAAAACGCGGGCTTGTCAAGTGAGGGCGCAGCTCCTGCAGCACTTCCCAGAGATCGGGCAGCCAGCGTTCGAATCCATCGATGATCGCCTCCACCTCCCAGATGAAGATGCCGCTGTTCCACAAGAAATCGCCGCTCTTCAGAAACAGAAGCGCGGTGTCGTAATTGGGCTTCTCGGCAAAAGTGCGCACAGGATGAATGCCCGGGGCCAACTCTTCGGCTTCGTGCTGAATGTAGCCGTAGCCGGTTTCAGGACTTGTGGGTTGAATGCCCAGGGTGACCAGGTGCCCAGAGCGGCAGGCTGAAATGGCGCGTTCGAGGGTGCAGAGGAATTCCTCTTCGTCGCCGATGAAATGATCGGCAGGCAGCACGATCATGCGCGCGTCGGGATCGCGATCGGCGAGGATCAGAGCCGCCAGGGCGACGCAGGCCGCTGTATTACGTCCCATCGGCTCGCCGATGATATTGTCTTGCGGCAGCCAGGGAAACAGTTCGCGGGTACGATCTTCGTGCAAATGATTGGTGATAATGAGAATGCGCTGCGGATCAATGCGCTTGCGCAGGCGATCCACGGTGTCCTCGATCAGGCTCTGCTCGCCAAAGACGCTCAGGAATTGCTTGGGGCGCTCCATGCGCGACAGGGGCCAGAAACGGGCACCAACGCCTCCTGCCATGATCACCGCATACGTATTGTTGGTCATTCCCACTCCTCCGGGCTGTGAAGCACTTTTCGTTCCTGTCGCCAACCCGCGATCACCTCAACTGTATCAGCGAGTTGAATCCACGGCTCAGCGGCTGCAAAAGGAGATACAATACCAGGATTCCATTGTGTATCACGATTCCGATCCTGGAAGAGACTGAACGTAAGGAAGCCCTCCGGAACATTCTCCAGTAGAAGCTCCTCATCGTGTAAGGGATCTTGTCGTACAACTTCTCCACCTTGCCGGCTCACGAGAACCCACCCCTGCCGACGACGGTCGTCGACCATACCGGGAATCAGCAACTGAACGTCACCTGTATGTTTGCGTGATACACGCGGCGGGGACTGGATCTGCAGGGTTAAGAGGCTGTCAGGCCATAGGCCGCCATCGGCGAGGCGCAGAAGTCCGGCAGGCAGTTCAAGGCGCGCCTGCCGCAGACTGTCGCCCAATTGCCAACGTAAACGAAGACCGCCACCGCTCTCGGGGAGCAGCTCACGCCCCAGACTGTCGTCCGATTGAAATAGATGCGCGCGCAGACTGCTGTCCACATGAACTGCACGCCGGGGAAGCCACTCCAACACGCCAGCTTCGTCTGTCTTCTGCGGAGGAAGGCCGGCAAAAGGCGCGATCACAGTATCCGCCATTGCGGGTGGAATCTGCAGCGTATCACCAATCGCAGGCGCCAACAAAAAGCCGCCCAGGCTGTCCATGCGTGTAGTCTCCAGTAGCCACTGATCGCCTACTGCGGCCAGATCCAACAATATGAGTTGGTGTCCATCGGCGTGATACGCCCGAAGTTGTTGTTTGCGCAGGCGCTTCAAGTGCTCAGGATCCGTAACACGCACACCACGATCCTGCACCGGCTCCAGTACAGCACGCAGCAAAAGGTGCCAGGGATCAGGTGCAATCACGCTCTTCAGACTCAGGCTATCCAAACCAAGATCAGGGCTCAGTCGCAGACGAAGCGGCAATGGATCCGCCGTGTTACAAGCTCGCTGTGGAACCGCTGCGGATTCGCTTAGAAAATCCCAGCGCGCATCATGATCGGCGTCTTCGACAGCCAAAAGAAAATACTCGCCCTCTGGTAGTGCCTCCAGTC
This sequence comes from Candidatus Delongbacteria bacterium, assembly GCA_963663545.1. Lineage (GTDB taxonomy): Bacteria > CAIWAD01 > CAIWAD01 > CAIWAD01 > CAIWAD01. The sequence goes on along the minus strand of OY760505.1, from coordinate 109,955 downwards.
GAAAGCTTCCTGTAGCGTCAATGCGCGTTCGCCAGGGCGATTCGGCAAAAGCCCGCCTGGGAGTCTCCGCTGCAGGCCAGGCCCAAACCTGCACATTGGCGGTTTCCTTTGCACCAATGACGGTGCCATGCACCGCGCCGCGATCGATGGTAGTGCCGGTGGAAAAGAGAAGCTGAAAGGGTTCGGCAAGAGGATTTCCTGCCAGGTCTCTGCAGCCGGTGCCGATCTCCAGCAACCAGGTACGCCCGGTGGGTAAGGGCTCTCGAGGGCGGATCACCAGTTCCTTGCCGGACCAGTGTGTTTCCAAGCCTGGTTCGAACCACGGACTGAGATAAGTGTCTGCCGTTGTGCGAGCGCGGTCTACCCACTCATCAAAGCGAATGCGAAACACAACGTCGGTGACAACGCCGATGCTGCCACTCTCTGGTTGAGAATGGATCACGCGCGGTGCCTGCCGGTCGGGTGGCCCTCCGGGCGGGGTCTCGATCCTCGCACAGGCCGTGATCAAAAGCAGCAACGCGTAGCATGCGAATCCTGCTTTCATGCTCGTGTCAGTTGGTCCTCGAAGTAGGCGATGGTCTTGGACAGCCCTTCGCGCAGTTGAACCTCGGGCTCCCAGTTCAATTTTTCGCGAGCCAGGCTGATATCCGGTTTGCGCACCTTGGGGTCATCACCGGGGAGTGGCTCGTGGCGAATGCGTGACGCGCTTCCGGTCATCTCGATCACCAGCTCGGCCAGCTCAAGGATGGTGAACTCGATAGGGTTACCCAGATTCACCGGCCCAATAAAACCATCCTGCCGCATCATGCGAATCATCGCCTCGATCAGATCGCTCACGTATTGGAAACTGCGCGTCTGCTGCCCCTCGCCGTAGACGGTAATATCTTCTCCGCGCAGCGCCTGCAGAATAAAGTTGGAAACAACGCGACCGTCGTTGAGCGCCATGCGCGGTCCATACGTATTGAAGATGCGAATGACACGAATATCCACCTTGTTCTGACGGTGGTAGTCAAACATCAGGGTTTCAGCAACACGCTTGCCCTCATCGTAGCACGATCGGAGGCCTATGGGATTTACATTGCCCCAGTAATCCTCCGTCTGCGGATGCACTTTCGGGTCGCCGTAGACCTCGCTGGTGGAGCTATGTAGAATGCGCGCGTGTACTCGTTTTGCCAGCCCCAGCATGTTGATGGCACCCATCACGCTGGTCTTCACGGTCTTCACCGGATTGTACTGGTAGTGAACTGGCGATGCCGGACAAGCCAGATTATAGATCTGATCCACTTCCAGCAAAATGGGCTGGGTGATGTCGTGACGCACCAGTTCAAAGCGGTGATCCTCCAGCAGAGGAAGTACGTTTTCGCGGCTGCCTGTAAAGAAGTTATCCAGGCAAGTGACTTCGTGTCCATCCGCCAATAGGCGGCGACACAGGTGGCTACCGATGAAACCGGCGCCACCTGTTACCAGAATTCTCATGCAGCGTTCCTAGGGTCGGCCGATACTGTAATACTCAAAGCCCAGCGACTTCATCTTGGCAGGATCCCAGATATTGCGGCCATCCAGCACCAGGCGCCCACGCATCTGCTCCTGGATGCGGCTGAAATCCGGCTCGCGGAAGTCCGACCACTCTGTCACCAGCATCAGGATATCGGCATCCTTCAAAGCGTCGTATTGCGTAGGCGCGTAAGTAATGGTGTCGCCAATACGGCGGCGGCATTCCTTCATGGCCTCGGGATCCCAAGCCACGACTTCGGCACCCATCTCGTGTAGCCCCTTGATAATCTCGAGTGCGGGAGCTTCACGCATATCATCGGTGCGCGGCTTAAACGAAAGCCCCCACAAGACGACACGCTTGCTGCTCAAATCTGCACCCGCCGTCTTCCTTGCCATGTCTACAAGGATCTGCTTCTGCTTGGCGTTAACGCTTTCGACCGCATTGAGAATTTCGAACTCATAGCCAAGATTCTTTGAGGTCTTGACAATAGCCTTGACGTCCTTCGGGAAGCAGCTTCCGCCATATCCCGCGCCGGCAAATAGGAATTGTGGACCGATGCGACTATCGCTGCCAATGCCGCGACGCACGCTATCCACGTTGGCCCCCACCAGATCACAGATCCGGGCGATTTCATTCATGAAGGAGATTTTCGTTGCCAGCAGGCTGTTGGCCGCATATTTGGTGAGCTCGGCACTGTGCACGTCCATGGTAATGATGGGATGGCCCGTGCGCACAAAAGGACCGTAGAGCTGCAGCATGATCTCGCGTGCGCGCTCGTTGTCGGCACCGATCACAACTCGATCCGGCTTGAGGAAATCGTTGACGGCTGCGCCTTCCTTCAGGAACTCGGGATTGGAGACAACGTCAAACTCGTGTTTAGCTTCACGCGCCATCACCTCGCGGACTTTGTCGGCGGTACCCACGGGTACTGTGCTCTTGTCAACCACAACCAGGTAGCCGTCCTGAGCCCTGGCAATATCCCTTGCGGCTGCCAATACATGCTGCAAGTCAGCACTTCCGTCCTCGTCTGGGGGTGTACCGACGGCGATGAAAGCCACGTCGGAACCGGGAATGGCATCAGCGGTGCTGGTGGTGAAATGCAGACGCCCCATGCGGACGACGCGCTCGAGTGTTTCGCGTAGCCCAGGCTCGTAAATAGGGATGTCGCCCCGATTCAGGGTATCAATCTTGCTCTGGTCCAGATCCACGCATGTTACATCGTTGCCTACTTCGGCAAAGCATACGCCGGCAACCAGTCCGACATATCCGGTACCGATGACAGTGAGCTTCATTCCTGTTCCTCAAGAAGTTTGTTTGCCAATGCTAGCGAGTCGAAAGTCCCCGCATCGGTCCACCAACCTTGTAGCTGCGACCAACGCAGACTTCCGCGCTGAATGAAATGGTTATTCACATCGGTGATTTCCAACTCGCCGCGCCCGGAAGGTTTTAGCGTGCGAACAATGGAAAAGACCTCGGGACGATACAAGTAAACGCCGGTCACCGCCAGGTCTGACTTGGGATGAGCGGGTTTTTCCTCAATGGAGAGAATACGATCGCCGGCCACTTCTGCCACGCCATAGCGTCCCGGATCGGGAACTCGGCGCAAGAGGATGCGCGCCTCGGCTTCTTCGTTTTCGAAGGTATCGACGACCGACTTCAATGAATCGGCAAAGATGTTGTCGCCCAGCAGAACCACCATGCGCTGGCTGCCAACAAACTCCTCCGCCAAGCCCAACGCCTGTGCGATTCCTCCCGCTTCGTCCTGCACCTTGTAGGTAAACTGACAGCCGAAGTCACGGCCACTGCCCAACAGGTTGACCACATCGCCCATGTGTTCCACGCCCGTTACGATCAGAATCTGGCTGATGCCGGCTTCCGTCAGCTTGCGTACGGGGTGAAAAATCATGGGCTCGCGGCCTACGGGCAGTAAATGCTTGTTGGTGACTTTGGTAAGGGGGTGCAGGCGGGATCCGGTACCACCGGCGAGGATGATGCCCTTCATGTGCGTCCTCCACAGCCTTGAGTAGAAGTGGGTGAAGCGTTCACCCACTTATTACAAGGCTTGGAAGATACTTCAATTCCCGCCGCTTTCCAAAGACGGGCTACTGACGGCCTGTAGGCGCGCAGCATCCTCCAGGGCGGGGTCATGGGGTGCGGCATTCAGACTGTCGTTCTCGTTGTATTGGCGCTCGGCAATAACACCGCTCGCTCCCGGCAGGATCGAAGTGGGCTGCTGGGGGGCGACAAACAAACCGACAACTAAAACCGCCGCCGCGCCACTAGCGAGATACGCTGCTGGACGTAGCCAGCGCTGCCATCCTGTTCCGCGTGTCCGCGCTTGCGAATGCGCTTCCTGATCGAGCTGCTGGATGCGTGCGTGCAATCGCTCGTGCAGGTTGCTCGGCGCGCGATCACCCAACTCGTGCAGCACACCCTTGATGCACTCCACTTGCTGGCGATCATTGCTGCAGCCTTTACACTGATCAAGGTGGCCTTTGATTTCCTGTGCTTCAGGATGGTCATCGCCGTCAATCAGCCAATCCCAGACTTCTTCACGAACTTTCTTGCATTTCATCATCGCATCACTCCCTGTAATCCTTCGCCAGCAGTTCCTTCAGGCGTCCCCTGGCACGATTGATACGGCTTTTCACCGTCCCAAGGGGCAGATTTAGGATTTCAACAATTTCGTCGTAAGAAAGTTCCTCGATCTCCCGCAGGATTATGACTTGGCGAAACTCCTCGGGCAGCTTCTCCATGGCATCGCGCACTGCCTCTACTGTCATGCGGCCCATAACGAGCTCGTCCACTGCCGGGGCATCATCCGCCAACTCAATGGGCCGGTCACCCGCTTCTCGCGGTTCCAGGTCCACAGTCGTCATTTTCATGCGTCGGCGCATGTGGCTGCGTACCAGGTTAGTGGCAATGGTGTAAATCCAGGTAGAGAACTTGGCGATGGGGCGATAGCTATTGTAGTGCTGGTAGAGCCTGATAAAGGTCTCCTGTAGCAGGTCCTCCGCCAACTGCTGATCGCGAACCAGTTGCATGAGGTAGCCAAAGAGCCGATGCTGGTAGCGTTCCACCAGAACGTCGTAATACTCTATGCGCCCCTGCTGCAGCTCCAGCACCAGTTGCTCGTCGCTTTTGTCCTTCAGGTCCGGCATAAGTCAAGTACCAGTTTGGTCAGGATCACATTACTACTCAATGGACTTCCGCCCTTTACCGCAAAATCCGCCTCAAGCAGCAGGTCACAAGCCTGCGCCAGCGAAGAACTAGTCCAGCGCGCAGTGTGGGTCATTGCACCCCGCACTTGCCATGCCGTCAGACCAAGTCCCTCGGCGATTTCTTTGGAGCCCATTCCGCGTTGTTTCATGCCTGCAATGTACCACTGTCGTCCAAAGCTGCGATGCAGAGTGGGCAACACGATGTACACGCTGTCGGGACGGTTTTGCAACTGTTTCAGAATCGCTAATGCGCCACGCTGATTGCGCGCCAGTAGCGCGTCGGCAAAATGAAAAGGGCTTGCCTCGGCATCGACGCCCAGCGCACAAGCCAGATCCTCGCTATTGATCTGGCTGCGTCCTTGGCCTTCCGCCAACAGCATCAGTTTGTCCAGCTCGCCCACGACCATGCGCAAAGGGGCGCCCTCAAGCTGTCCAGCCAACACCAGGCTATCCTGACGTGTGAGGGTGAATCCGGCCTGCTGCAGATGCGCGATCATCCACTGCGGCAGTTCATCCACCTTCAGGCGGGTGTACTCGTGACTTTGCGTCTTTGCCTTCAGGGTCTTGAAGGTCTTTTTGCGCATATCCACCTTGCCTGCGCACAAGACCAGACAGGTCGTCTCACTGGGGTTTTCGACGTAGACCAACAGCTGATCCAGCAGCGATGCCGATGCGCGTTCCAAGCCGCGCACGAGTACCAGCCTCCGTTCGGCCATCATGGGAAAGGAGGCCGCAAGGCGAAAGAGCTCCTCGCCTTTCAGATCCTCCGCGTGAAAGCTGTCCCGATTGAAGGCCGCCAAGCTCTCGTCAACGACGTTGTCGAAAAAGAGCTTTCGCTGTGCCTCCAGCAAGTACTCCTCTTCACCGTGCAGGAAGTAAATGGGTGCCAGCTTGCCGGCGCGAATCTCGCCCTCGCCGGGAATTGCGTTCACTCCCCGGTCCTCCGTGCTTCTGCCCTTTCCGCTGCCGCCTTGTATAAGCGCGCCAACAGCCATTGCGTGCTAGGACTTCCGACCATTCGCTCGGGATGCCACTGCGTGGCCAACACCAGCGCGCCACGATCTCCTTCGCAAAGAGGTCCGTAGTCGGAATCGCGCTCCTGAAGCTCGATCAGGCCATCCTGTGTGTCACACGCCAGCACACGCAGTCCCCGGGCAGGTCGATCAACAGCCTGGTGATGCGTACTGGTAACAGCAAAGGTGGTCTCCAGCTCGCTCGGCCAGGGTGAACCGACAACAGCAGAAACATTGTGCACGAGCCGGCAGGGATTCAATCGTTCATAATGGCCGCTGATACCGCGTTGCACTTCCAGATCCTGCACTAGACTGCCGCCCAGACTTACGTTGAGTTGCTGCAAGCCACGACAAATTCCCAGCATGGGAATACCACGACGCAGACATCCCAGCACCAAATGATGTTCGAAGGCTGTGCGCTCAACATTATCCGTATCGATCAGATTGATACCGCCCTGATCAGGCGGCAAAGGCTTCTCATTCCAATAGCTGGGATCAAGGTCGCTACCACCGGAAAGGACAACTGCATCCAAGGGTGCCAGCAGCTCCTCGGTTACACCAGCTGCGGAACTGAGTACGATGGGCTGCATGCCCGCCTGAGCGATCATGTGCGCATACTCATCGATGAGCAATTCAAGCACCCAGCCGGCCTTGAATTCGCGCTCCGGGCTGGCATCGCGTTCGGGACTGATTCCAACTAGCGGACGCATCAGCTCAGGCTCCAGATCAGAGCGACCACTCCAACAACGGCACAGTAAAGCGCGAACCAGCTCAAGTTGCGCTTGCGTACCGCCACTAATAGCCACTGCAAAGCCAGATAGCCCACAACGGCGGCGGCCGCAAATCCAACGAGGAGCTCCATGGAGCTGTAGCGCAGCGCGGCCGTGCCAGCAAACAGATCTGGCAACTCCAATACCAAAGCACCCAGTACTGCGGGAATCGATATCAGAAAACTGTAACGGGCGGCTTCTTCTGGCTTCGCGCCAGCGGCAATCCCCGCCACAATAGTTGTTCCACTGCGACTGACACCGGGTAGAATGGCAAGCGATTGTGCGATTCCCAGCCATAGCGAGCGCAAGGGACCGAGCTCTTCGGCCACTACGTTCTTTCGCGGCAATCGATCGCCAATGAACAGAATGCTCGCCGTTACCAACAACATGGCCGAGACGAACCAGGGCCGCGTGAAGGCTGCCTCAAACTGGTCGCGCAGCAGAAAACCGATGAGCCCGGTGGGAAGGGTCGAAAGGAAAATCCACAAGATCAGCTTGCGCGCAGGCGCTTTTTCCTGCGGTTTTCCAGGCAGAAGCGCTTGCAACAAACGGAGCACGTCACGCCACAAGGCGACGAGCACGGCGACCAGCGTTCCTAGATGAAGAACGACCTCGAAGAGCACGTCCTTGGATCCGTGATCCAGAACCCCCAGCAGCTCTTGTCCCAGCACCAAATGTCCAGAACTGGAGATGGGCAGAAACTCAGTGAGTCCCTGGACAATGCCCAGTATGATTGCTTCCAGCATTAGCGCTCAATCCCTTGTAACTCCATACCACCGATGGCGCGAAAAGCCCAGCCATCCCAACGTAGAAGCAATAAATGACCATTGCTGCGCGCACGCAGCATCATGCGTCCACCGTATGCAGAAGGCAAATCGGCAGTGTCCAGGCAATTGCGAAATGTGCCGCCGGAACGCCGCGCCAGCTCAGCCACTTCTGTTGCCAGACGCGTGCTTTCAAAAGCCAGCTGTTCTTCAAGCTCGGGGCTGCGCATCTCACGACGACGAAACTCTTCCAGGAAGCTGCCCCACACCGCCTTGCGCGGATTGGGCAACCAGTCGCTGACAACCAGCAGCTGGTCGGACAATGTGCCCAGTTCCTTGATATCCCGCGCACTAATCAGCGAAGCATCGCCCAGCACAGTGCATTGCAGATCGGCATAGGCCAATTGCGGTACCAGCACAGCCACATCTTCCGGACGCGAGAAAACAACCACCGCATCCAGGGAATCGAAGGCTGTCTCATAAATCGACAGGTTTTCAAGCTGGCGGCGCATGTCTTGTGCACCGGGGAAATACCACTGCGGTGGCCCAAGCTCTACTTCCGGATCCAGTTCGATGAGGCGCGTACTAAGGCTGTCCACAAGCTGTTTTCCACTTCGTGTGGCGGGAGCCAGAGTGATCACGCGCTTTACATGCAGACTGTCAACGGCCAGGTCCGCCATTGCCGCCGCACGGGTTCGGGGACGCGAATTCAACTGGTAGAAGTCGGGGTCCGCTTCCAGCAGGTTGTCGCCCTCGTACCAGGGGAAAAGCACGGGTAGACTCAAACAACCCGCCACTGCAGCCGCATATACCGGTGCCCCTGGGACCAGCACACAATCGACGCCACCTTCGGCTTCGATCTGGTGCGCCTGTTGCCGTGCCCGTAACGGGTCCGATTCGCAATCGTGAACTTCAAGCGACCACGCGCCGAGGCTGCTGTCGGCCAGCGCCAGGGCCGTTTCCATGCCAGCGAGATATCGGTGTCCAAGGGCGGCGTCGACACCCTTGAGCGGCAAAATGGCAGCCAGACGAAAGTGTAGATTGTGGGTCTGCAGCCAGTTGTCCAGCCATTGCCTGCACGCGTCACCTTGCGTGTATTCGCGGGAAAGCGCGCCAATTGCCTCGCGGCCCAGTGACTCCTCCAGCACCCGATCCAGCAATCGTCCGGCGCGGTCTGCCAGGGCGGGCTCGGGGCTGCTCTGGAGCTCGAGCAGCTGACGCACGCCAGCGTGTATCTCTTCCGTCACTAAAAAATTCTGTGCACGAAGGTAATCGGCATATCCCAGATAGCGACTACGCGGCCAGTTGCGATGATAACGCTCCCAGGCAAACTGAAAATCCGCTCCGGGCGTCTGCTGCAAACACAGCCACAACTCTAGCAGATCCCAGGAACTTGCGTCAGCTCCCGCCGCCGCCTGCCCCTGCTCGACAAGGGTTTGAATCAGCTCCGGGGATTCCCCCAGTCGAATCGCATTGACCGTTCGCCGGAGCTCCTGCGCAGCACCTGCAGAGCAGAACAGCACCAGTGCAAGCAAAAGGACGAGTGGGGTTCGCAGTATGAGCATCATTACTCCACCGTAACGCTCTTGGCCAGATTGCGTGGCTGGTCCACATCGCAGCCACGCTCGACGGCGATATAGTAGGCGAGCAACTGCAGCGGAATCACCGCCAGAATGGGCATCACAGTGGGATGGGCGTCGGGGATCTGAATCACTTCGTGAGCCAGCTCGCGCAGCTTGTGGTCAAGCTGGGTGGCAATGACAAGCACCTTGCCTTTGCGCGCGCGCACTTCCTGAATATTCGAGACCACCTTGTCGTAGTTGTCATCCAGCGGGGCGATGACCACGACCGGCATTTGTTCGTCGATCAGAGCGATCGGCCCATGCTTCATTTCTGCAGCCGGGTAGCCCTCTGCATGGACGTAGGAGATCTCCTTGAGCTTGAGCGCACCCTCCAAAGCGGTGGGATAGAACAAGCCGCGGCCCAGATACAGGGCGTTCTGGTGATGCGCCAGATCCTTGGCGATGCGCGCTATCTCCGCTGACTGGGCAAGGATTTGCTCCACCTTTTCCGGCAGTTTGCGCAATTCATCCACCAACTGGCGGCCCATGTTGTAGCCCATATTGCGCAGTCGCGCCAGATGAATGGTCAGCAGCAACAGAACCACAAGCTGGCTGGTGAAGGCCTTTGTGGAAGCAACGCCGATTTCGGGTCCTGCGTGAATATAGACACCGGCTTCGCTCTCACGTGCAATGGCGCTACCAACTCGATTGCAGATACCCAGCACAAGCGCGCCCTTGCGCTTGGCCTCCTTCATGGCAGCCAGGGTGTCGGCTGTTTCACCGGACTGGCTGATGGCGATGACAACCGTGTTGCGGTCCAGCACCGGATTGCGGTAGCGGAATTCACTGGCGTATTCCACTTCAACGGGCACGCGCAGATACTCTTCCATGAAATACTCGGCAACCATGGCCGCATGCCAACTGGTTCCACATGCGGTCAGGATGATACGCTCCGCATTGAGTAGCTGCTCGGTTACGGTTCCCAGTCCGCCTAGACGCACACCACCTTCTTCGGGCAGCAGACGGCCTGCATAGGCGTCGCTAATCGTACGGGGTTGTTCGAAGATTTCCTTGAGCATGTAGTGGGCAAACTCACCCTTATCAATGCTCTCGAGTTCCTCTTCCAACTCCACGATGTCGCGCTCAACTACTTGCGAATCGGAAGTGCTGATATCTACGCGATCAGCGGTGACGATGGCCAGTTCGCCATCCTCAAGAATCACCATGCGCTGACTGTGTCCCAGAAGCGCGTTCTTGTCCGAGCTGATGTAGTTCTCGCCGTCGCCCAAACCGATCAACAACGGCGATCCCATGCGTGCCACGACAATCATGTCCGGATGATCACGATGCAAGACGGCGATTCCGTAGGCACCCTCAACGCGGCTCAGTGCCTCGCGGACGGCGGCGACCAGGTCGCCCTTGTAAAAGAAATTGACCAAGTGAGCGAGGACCTCAGTATCGGTCTGGCTAACAAAAGTCACGCCCTGCTGCTTAAGCTCCTCGCGCAGCGTGGCGTAATTCTCAATGATGCCATTATGAATCAGCGCGAGCCGGCCCTCACCGGCTACGTGCGGATGAGCGTTGATGGTGCTTGGCTCTCCGTGAGTCGCCCAGCGCGTGTGGCCGATGCCCACGTTTGCGTGGTGCTGCAGTGGAATCAGACGGGCGAGGTCTTTGATCTTGCCCTTGGTCTTGATTACTTCCAGCTCTTCCTTGAGAGTGGCAACGCCGGCGGAATCGTATCCGCGGTACTCAAGGCGCTTCAAACCCTCAAGCAGGAAGGGGATTGCATCCTTCTTTCCGATGTAGCCAACAATTCCGCACATGCTTCCTCTCCTGGTTCCGGTTCAGATTATTCCCACTCGATGGTTGCGGGTGGTTTGGAACTGATATCGTAGACAACTCGATTGATGCCTGTCACCTGGTTGATGATTCGATTGGCGATTTGGCCTAGCAGTTCCCAGGGGAGTCGCGAAAAATCAGCCGTCATAGCATCGGTGCTGTCCACCACGCGCAGCGCCAATACATTTTCATAGGTGCGTTGGTCGCCCATTACGCCCACACTGCTCACAGGCAGGAGCACCGCCAGCGCCTGCCAGCAGCGATCATACCAACCGCTCTCACGCAAGGCGTCCAGTAGAATCTGATCAGCCTGCTGCAGAACGGCGACGCGCTCTGCGGTTACGGCGCCCAGAATGCGAATTCCCAGCCCCGGCCCCGGGAAGGGATGGCGCCACAGCATCGAATGCGGGAGCCCCAGTTCTTCCCCTACCGAACGTACTTCATCTTTGAATAGCTCACGCAAAGGTTCGATGAGCTTGAAGTTGAGTCGCGCGGGTAAACCGCCCACATTGTGGTGCGTTTTAATGGTCTGGCTGGGCCCCTTCTGCTGCACGCTCTCGATCACATCCGGGTAAAGCGTTCCCTGAGCAAGGAACTCCACGTCTTTGAGCTTGGCCGCCTCCTGCTCGAAAACATCGATGAAGGTGTGACCAATGATCTTGCGCTTCTGCTCGGGCTCGCTGATGCCTTTCAGTCTCCCCAGAAAGAGCTCGCTGGCATCCACTGCCACCAGGTTGATCTGCAGATTATCGCGAAACATGTGCTGCACGGCTTCGTACTCGCCAGCGCGCAGCAGACCATTGTTAACGAAGATGCAGGTCAGATCGCGACCGATGGCGCGATGAATCAGCGCGGCCGCCACGGTGGAGTCCACGCCGCCGGAAACGCCACAGATTACCTTGGCACTACCGCCGACTTGGGCACGGATCTGCATGATCTGCCGCTCGACGAAGCGGCCCGGTGTCCAGGTGGCTTCGCAGCGACAAATGCTGAAAATGAAATTCTCGAGCAGTTGGCGCCCGTGAATGGAATGGTGCACTTCGGGATGAAACTGAACCCCCCAGAAACGCAGTTCCTGCCCATGTACTGCAGCAAAAGGGATGCTGTCCGTTGACGCCAGGATTTCGAATCCCGCCGGAAGCGCACGCAGACTGTCGCCGTGTGACATCCAGACCTGGCTCTCCTCCGGCATCCCTTTGACCAGCGCATCGTCGCTGCGCAGGGCAAGCTTGGCCAGACCGTACTCGCGATGCCCCTCACCGGGAGCCACACGCCCGCCTTGATTGTGACACACCAGCTGCATGCCATAACAGATACCCAGCACGGGCAGCCCCAGCTCCTTGAGCTCGAAACTCAAGCGCGGTGCGTCCTCGGCGTACACTGAATCTGGACCACCGGAGAGAATAACGCCGCGCGGCTGATAGCTGTGCAACTCCTCCAGGCTTGTATCACACGGCAGAATCAGGGCTTCAACGTGAAGCTCGCGAATTTTGCGCGCGATAAGCTGCGTGTACTGCGAGCCGAAGTCCAGCACAAGTATCTGGCGGCTTTCCTTCATCCAAGTCTCCAGGAGTTCAGCAGAGTGTTCCACTCTGGATGGGTCAGATCGAGCTTGAGCGGCGTCAGCGTGATCCAGCCCTGATGGACCAAATGGTCGTCACTCTCGGGATCACTGTCGTGGTCGGATTTCGCACCATCGAGCCAGAAGTATTCACGCCCTTGGGGATCCTCGCGGCGGTAGAAGACCTCGTGAAAGCGGGCATAGCCCATACGCGCGTGGCGATAGCCTTTGAACTGCCGTTCTTCCCCCTCTGGGACGTTGACGTTCAGCAGACAATCGGCAGGTAGGGGATGCTGTTGAAACTCACGCACAAGACCAGCAGCGACGCGGGCGGCCGCACTGAAATCCCGTTGTTTGAAGGACGCGAGCGAAATGGCGATTGCCGGAACTCCCGCCAGCACGCCCTCTGCGGCAGCGGCCACCGTACCGGAATAAAAAAGGTTCTGCCCTGTGTTGGCGCCCTGATTGATGCCAGAGATAACCAGGTCGGGCCGGCGATCCTCGCAGAGCACGGTCAGACCAAACTTCACAGCATCGGCGGGTAATCCCGTAACACCAAAGAAAAGGCCCTCGCCCACCTGCTGTTTGCGCACGCGCAATGGCTCGCGCAGTGTCAAGCCATGGCCGGTAGCACTGCACTCACCTGCTGGTGCACTGACCAGAAGCTCGTGCTCCGCTGCAAGTTCGTGATACAAAGCCGCAATGCCCGGTGCGAGATAACCATCGTCATTGCTCAGCAGAATCCTCACAAAGCACCTTCCTGCAACTCGGGGTCGCGGTTCAGGAGCAGGCAGAACTGTTCATGAATGCGCGTCTTTAGTTCTGCGCGCGGCAGCACCTGATCGACAAATCCGTGTTCTAGCAGAAATTCGGCTCGCTGAAAGCCTTCCGGCAGATCTTCGCCAATGGTCTGCTTGATCACACGGGGTCCGGCGAAACCGATCAGCGCTCCAGGCTCGGCCAGAATCAAATCGCCCAGCATGGCAAAAGAAGCCGAGGTACCACCGGTTGTGGGATCGGTGAGCAGGCTGATGAAAGGTAGCCGCTGATCCGCCAGGCGAGTCAACAGCGCGCTCACCTTGGCCATCTGCATGAGTGACATGGTGCCTTCCTGCATGCGCATGCCACCGGAAGCCGAGAGGATGAGCACGGGCAGTTTCTCTTTGAGTGCCAGCCTGAGTACGGCGGCAATCTTCTCGCCCACCACACTGCCTACACTTCCACCGAAATGAGTGAAGTCCATCAGCGCAGCTGCTACAGGCAAACCGTGCATTGTAGCTTGACCGCACAGGACCGCGTCGTTCAACCCGGTTTTGGCCGTGGCCTTCTGCAAGCGCTGGGCGTAGGACTCGGTGTCGACAAAACTCAGAAAGTCTTTGCTGCGGTACTCCTGGCCGATTTCACGGAAGCTGCCTTCGTCAAAAAGGATCTCGGCATAACGTCTGCTGCCGATGCGCATATGAAAGCTGCACTGGGGACAAACATCCAGATTGCGCACGACTTCTTTGCGATAAAGAATCTGTCCGCAGTGTTTGCATTTAATCCACAGGCCGTCCGGCACCGCACTGGGCGTCGATTTGCGTTGGCCATCCGCGCCGCGTTTGAACCAGCTAAGCGCACGTTCCTGGATAGACAAGCCACGTCCTCCTGTTGCTTAGGCTTGAACGGGGTAAGATAATACGACCGGGGCAGTATCGGGACAGGGTGAGCCGGCTTGTGGACCTGGATAATCAGTGATCGAGCACTAGGCTCATCAGTAATGCGTCCTCGCCGTTGCTGTAATACGCGCGACGCCGGCCATCCAGCGTGAAGCCAACTTTCTGATATAGGGCGAGCGCGGGTTGATTGCCTTCGCGCACGTCCAGATAGCAGACTTCGGCACGGGCATGGCGGCATTCATCCAGAAAGGCATTCAGTAGCCGAAGCCCCCAGCCGTGGCCACGAAACTCTGGCCTGATGGCAAGCGAGTGCAGTTCTGCCTCACCGGCAACACATTGTCCCAACGCGGCTCCGGCAAGCTGTCCATCGGGTGTGCGACAAAGGATCGCAAGAGCCCAAGCGGACTCCATGCTCTCACTCATCAGATCCGCAGACCATGGATCATCGAAACAGAGCTGTTCCAACTCAACCAGTTCTTTCAGATCCTGCTGGTTTGCTCGCAGGAAAAACAAGTCACCCTGGAGACCTGCGGGAAGAGCCTGTCCAGTGTGATCTTGTGTCGTATCAGTGTTAGCAGTCATGTTCGTCCCTTTGGATGTCACACAGAAACTAACACATTGTTGGCGTCTTCGAGGAGAGAGATCCTTTGTATTACATGGCGCTGGGATTTTTAGGCCAAGTCTGCTACTTCGGTCGCCAAGCGTTGCAACTCATCCAAACTGAGCGAACCGGTAAAAGCCATGTTCCGGCGGGCTACTGGGAGATGAGTCTCTGCGGAGCGCTGCTACTGGGCACCTACGCGGTAGTGGGACACGATCTGATCATCAGTTTTGGACAAGCGGTTGGCGCACTCATTTATTTGCGCAATCTGCAGCTGCGCTACTTCCCTCGCTCGCCACGTATCGGACTTCACCTTCGCAGAGTAATTCTAATTGCGTTGATTTTGGTTGAGCTGCTACTGATGTATCACGCGCCTTCCATTCACGAAGACCACATGCTGGTTTTACTAGCAGGCTGGATCGGACAAACGCTTCTACTGTCGCGTTTTCCCGTGCAGTGGTATTCTCTAGAGTCCGACGGCAAAGCCGAGCTGACAACGCCTTTCTGGTGGCTGTCCCTTTTCGGCGCCCTCCTGATTCTTCTTTACGCTGGCCATCGTCATGACTGGGTGATCCTTATGGGCTCAGCTTTCGGATTATGGACCTACATTCGCAACCTCTATCTCCGCTATCTCCCCAAGGTAGAAGCGTCATGACGCGCAAGGCTCTCATTCTTCCGATGATCCTGTTGACGGCGCTGCTGGTCTGGACCGCTGCACTTCCCATGCAGGGTTTCTGGGGAGCTCATGGTGAATCTCGCCGCAGCGAGACGGCGCGCCAGATGATTGCGGATAACGAGTGGCTTGTACCGCACCTGAACGGTACCCCATTCATTACAAAGCCGCCCTTGGCCTATTGGCTGATCGCCGGTAGCATGAGCTTGTTCGGCGTCAGCGAATTTGCCGCACGCATTCCTTCACTGTTGGCCTGTCTGCTCAGCCTCTGGATGCTGCTGGATTTGTTACAGCGACGCAAGGCCACCCAGGCCGTTCTCTGGCGCAGTGGATTCGTTTGGATCACCTTCCCACTGGTTTTCGGCATGGGGCGCATGGCCGAGCTGGAAGCCTTGCTGATGAGTTGCACGATGTTTGGCCTTTGGGCATGGATGCGGCTCGTGCTGCACGGTGCTCGGCATCGCGGCTGGCAGTCCTTGATCGCTCTTGCACTTGCCCTGGGTTTTATGATCAAAGGACCGCTAATCTGGATTTTTCTTCTTCCAGCGCTGATAGTGGGCGAGTTGGTGCGCGTACGCAACGGCCAGAAAACCTTGCTGGGTGCCAGCGGTTGGCTGCTGCTGCTGGCAATTCAGCTTCTGATCATCCTCCCTTGGTTCTTGGCCGTGCTACACAGGGTTCCTGATGCGATGGATATCTGGCGCAGAGAAACGCTAGATCGCGTGGGCAAGGAGGAGTTTAACGTACACCGCGAAGCCTGGTGGTACTACCTAGGTGCGCTGCCCGGCTTTCTGCCCTGGCTACTATTGCTTCCCTTGCGTGACACACGACGCTCCGGTCTTCCCGCAGGTGCTATCTCTGCGCTTTGGACGGGTTTTGTTGCACCGATACTTCTACTCAGTATGGCGACCTCGAAGCGCGCGCACTATCTGTTATCAATTGCTCCGGCACTTTGTTTGCTCCTTGTACTGAGTCCGGCAAGACCGTTGCGCAATCGAAACCCGCTGCTACTTTTGTATCACCTGCCACAGTGGATTGCACTTCTCGTATTGCTGGCGTTGCCCTGGGCGGCATGGAAGGGGTGGGGGCTTCCCGGGCTTCTAACGGCGATCCCGCTATGGGGCAGCTCATGGTGGCTGCTGCGCTCGCAGTTGGTTCGGGGGCATTGGCTGCGCGGATCATTCTTGCTGGCTGTAGCCCTCTTCTCTGCAGCGTGGATTCTCTTGCCTCAGATCAACGATTACCGCTGCCCACGCCCCTTCTACCAGGCTGTGCGTGATACACTCGCGGAAGAGGCTCTGCTGGCGAACTGGCGCAATGACCGCTACTCTGCCAGCTTCTATCTGCATCGCCCCGTGTTACAAATCTTGAACGATGAGCAGCTGTTTCAACAACAACCAAGGGGCGGATATCTGATGGCCGAAGAGAACGAACTGCGCAAGTTTCAGCTGCCTACAGAAGAGGTTTTGCGCCGTGTCTTCCCCGATCCCTTCCGGCCGGATCACGCTCACACCTGGATTCTTGTGTACTGGAGGCCCCAGCCATGACCGGCCCTGTTGAACTGAGCATTGTCATTCCCGTGCGAGATGAAGTAGAGAGCATTCCTGGTCTGGCCGCAGAGCTGGAACAGGCGCTGACCGGAGTGGTGAGCTGGGAATGTATCTGGGTAGACGATTTCTCGCAGGATGGCAGCCGCCACTTGCTTCAACAGATGCACGATGCAGCAGGGCCCCACAGACTACTGAAGCTCGCTGCTGGAAGCGGCCAAAGCGCAGCACTTCTTGCAGGTTTCAGCGTAGCCAAGGGTGAGCTATTCAGCATGCTCGACGGAGACGGACAAAACGATCCGTCCGATTTGCCTCGCCTGCTCAGGACCTTGCGTGACACACAAGTGGACGCGGTTAATGGATACCGTCGAAAGCGGCAGGACAACTGGCTGCGCAAACTCTCGTCGCGCATTGCCAACGGTACACGCAATGCGATGGTGGGCTACTCGGTTCGAGACGTGGGCTGTTCGATACGGGTTTTTCGTCGCGAATGCGCCATGCACCTACCGCAATTCAAAGGCATGCACCGTTTTCTTCCTACCCTGTTTCTGCTCAATGGATATCGTCTGGGCGAGATCGATGTAAATCACCGTCCAAGGGGTGCTGGCCGCACCAAGTACGGTTTGCACAACCGCTTGTGGGTGGGGATCTACGATCTGGTGGGAGTGCGCTGGCTACGAGCACGGCACGCTGCGTATCACATTGAGCGTGACACAAGCTCGTAATGAACCCGCAACGCCTGGACTGTTTCCTGCACATCGTGGACGCGTATCACACGGACTCCTTGAGCCGCGGCCATCAGCGCCACAGCCAGGCTTCCACCCAGTCGCTGATCCACGGGACTACCATCCAGCTGTTGCAGGAAACTCTTGCGTGATGCGCCCAGCAGAACCGCATATCCGCCTTCTGAGAAATGCCGGAGCTGCGCCATCAACTGCAAATTGTGCTCAAGGGTTTTCCCAAAACCTATTCCCGGATCCAGCAGAATGTGATCGCGCGCAAGCCCTGTTTGTTCCAGCAGTGAAACGCGCGTGCGCAGATAGTCGGCCACTTCATCAACGACGTCGTCGTAGCGGGGATCGTGCTGCATGTTCTCCGGCCTGCCCTTCATGTGCATCGCGCAATAGAGGGCTCCAGCCTCGCTCACAACATCGAACATGCGCGAATCACGCTCGCCGGCTGAGACATCGTTAATGAGATGAGCGCCTTCGCGCAGACACAACCTTGCCACTTCAGCACGTTGCGTATCAACGGACACCCAGCATTGGTCACCTCGAACCAGCTCACGCACAACAGGTAGCACACGCGTCAGCTCTTCTTCCTGGCTCACGGGAAGACTGCCGGGGCGAGTTGATTCGCCTCCAACATCAATGATCCTTGCACCCTGCTGGATCATGACTTTTGCGCGAGTTAACGCGCGCTCCAATTGTGCTGGATCTTCATGGTCGTAGTAGTTGCCCCCGTCGGAAAAGGAATCGGGAGTACGATTGAGGATTCCCATCACCAGCGGCAACCCGCTTTCACACAGGCGTGCGGCAAGATTCAAGCGGCTGTACTGTCTGCTCATGCTTCGTATTACTCTTCGGGGGCCGTATCACGGTGGCTACCGTCACACCAGGGCGATGCCTTTGTCCGTCCGCAGGCGCATATCGAGACACGATCTCGTCGCGCAAGTGCCTCGCCGCTTCGATCCTGGATCTCCACCGCTCCTTCCACACGGACACTACCTCCCGGACGAACGGTGACACGCAGCGGTCCTGCAGGCGGGGTCTGCTGAAGAGATTCAGCGTCATGCTGTTTTTCGGGCCGGTTTCGAAAACCCTCGTACAAATGGCGACCATCACAATGGGGCGGGTGCGCGCTCTTTCCGCAACGGCACACGCCCATCCTTGTATCACGAAAGAGCTCGTGACCCTCGCCATCGACGATAATCAACTCGCCGTGCAGATAGGCGGGTCCATGGGGCATGATTCGCAGTGTATTACGGTCCGGAGCCGCTTCCTGCGGGCCACCATCCAGACGACGGTAATGCAGGGCGCCGGTCGGGCAGGCTTCTATCGTACGCGCCAGCTCATCCACATCGGCCGCGTCGGGAAGAATCCAGGGTCTGCGCGTCAGATCAAACACATTAGGCAGACGACGCAAGCATTCAGCGACGTGGTTGCAGCGCGATTTATCAAAGTGAACTTCAATGCGCTTGCCGTGATACAAACGCTGCGCGGGGCGTTCTTCCTCTTTCAAGGCCTTGCCTCCTCCTGGACCTCCGGCTGCATTTCCGGGAAGTGGGCGGCCAGGCGAAGCCGGGTTGCTTCGAGCTCCTGGCGATCACCGCCCAATTGCATCCGTCGCCGGTAGTAGTGCACAGCTTGCTCATCCTGTCCCAGCTCGTCGTAACACACGCCGAGAATGTGCAGTAGTTTTGGCGGAGCACCCAGCGCAACCGCCTCGGTCAGGGGCGCAATTGCCGCCTCGTACTCCTGCAGCATGTAATACAACTGCCCCAAATTGATGAAGGCACGCGGATCACGCGGAAACTCTGTGCACAACCCCTGATAGAGCTGAAGGGCATAGCCGTGCTGCATCAGGCTAAGCGCCAGATTTGCTCGCTGAAGCCGCAGTTCACTATCTCGTGGGCAGATCATCATGGCCACATCAGCATAGCTGGCAGCCTCGTCCTTACGGCGGTGTGCCGAAAGACGTTCGCAGAGGCGATACACCGTGGGCAGATAGGCGGGATGCAGGCTGATTCCGCGCAGTAGCGGAGCCGGTTCATCGTAAAAACCAAAGTGTTTGCGCGCGTCGCGGTTCAGATGGGAAATCATCCAGTAAATCTGGGGATGCGCCGGATCAACAGCCATTGCGTTTTCAAGCGCCTGTATCACTTGCTCCCATTCTCCACGTGCAGCAAACCACTCCGCTGCCAGTAACCATAAGTCAACGCCGGCCTCGTCGCCCTGCTCCAGTCCTGCATTGATCACCTCAACTACCTGTGCCTCATCCACTCCCAGATGAAAGCGCAGTGAAGCCATGCGCACTGCTGCATATTCGCTTCCCGGTTCGGCCGGAAGAGCCAGATAGGTCTCAGTAGAATCGACTACGGCCCCGTAAAGCGGCAAATCGCTTGCGGGAAGTGACACCGACACGAACTCGTGCTGCAGCAGAGTACGTATGAACCCATCGTAGAGCGTGTGCGCCGACAGCACTCTGGCCTCTTCGCTTTCTCCGTCGAGGGGCAACTGCTGCTGATCAAGCTGACGTGTCACACTCCAGACACGCTCCCATGCCTGTATCACGAGCGTATCCTCGGTCAAACGCGCATTTACCAGCACATCCGCAGCAAGCGCCTTCATCAGACGATCAATGCCGCTCTTATCCCTGGGCTGAAAGAGGTCCGCCGGTAAAAAAGCGCGATTTACCTGCAAGCGTAAATCTCGATCGGCGAAGCACAGCTCATGCTCACGCGAGAGCGCTACTTCAGCCGTTGCAGAAAGGGCGCGCGCAGCGGGAAGGCCTTCCACGGGCCACAAGCTCAGAACCGCTTCGCCCGGACGCGGTGTCAGTTTCGTACGCAGAATCAGATGGGCTGCGATCAGAAGTGCCAGCGCCAGCAGAAGGGCTGGCACCGGACCCCGCTCGCCAAAGACACCCGTGCCCGGAAGCATCCGTAAAAACAGGAATGCCAGAAAAAGACTAAGAAGCAGCAAAGGCCACAGACCGCCAGGAACGGCTCCGCCGGCCTGGTTCCAAAGAATCAGCAGCTCAGTCATCGCTTCAATTCCACTTCGACACTGTAGATCGCACTGGCGCTGGTAGCTCGCTCTGTGTTACGCAGGCTGAGCCGGTTTTCGCCCGAGTGAATCATACGACTGATGGGCCAATTGCGGGTCTCGGTTTCCTGCCCCAGCGTGACATCGTCCGCGAGGCGTTGGCCGTTCAGCTCCACGGTGAGCGTCGCCAGATCAGTGAACTGCATCGGAAAGCTGTCTTCGCTATCCGCGACACGCAATCGCAGGCGCGCTGGCATGCCTTCATGCACGCCTTCAGGAAGCACAAAGAGGAACTCGATCTGCTGGCTACCACCGGGCCTGCGGTCATGGAAGGCTCGCCCGAGTAGCAGTCGCTCTCCATCGGTTTGCGGCCCGCGCTCCCGATCGGCAACAAAGCCCTGACCGGGCAGATAATAACCGGCCGCGATAGCGCGCAACTGGTGTTCACTCGGTCGCAGATCCCAGGAAAGTGTTTGCTCCTCAATGTAGAAGGCCTCCACTTCGAGCGGATCGCGCTTGCTGAGAACCAAGGTGGCGGGTTCCAAAAAGCCCTTGACGGGCATGAAGTGAATCTCCATTGGCAGCCGCGAGCGCGAAATCAACGCCGTGCCGGTGCCCAACACTTCATCCCCACTGACGATCTCGCCTTCGACCGGCAAGGTGATCAGGGAGACAAAATGCGCCTCACCCGGCAACTGCAGCGCGTGTACTTCTCCGGGTTTGAAGGTCATGAGCGTATCGAGCAATAGCTGGCGATCCAGATCAATTGTGAGACGATGTGGCCCCGGCACGAGCTCGAACTCGCCCTGGTAACCGATTTCACGATCATCCAACCGCAATCGGAAAGCGTCACGCCAATTGTCGACGCGCAGGCGGCCCTGTCGCGTCTCTTGGGCAGGAGGATCCTGCTCTACCGGTCGCTCCGCCGGAATGGTGGGTAGATCAAAGCGTGATGCGGCCTGAGTCTTTGGCTTTCGTGTTTGTGTATCACGGCTTTGGCCTGCGACGGGAGCTGAGGCTTGTATGCGTGTACCGGTCTCCGCCACATCAAGATCAACCCCGAGTCGCGCCTCCAGCAGGGCAAGTTCGCCACCACGTGACACAACGTTTTCGGGCCTAACACTGCCAGCGTTTGTTTGTCTGGATTCCGCTGGTGTCACTACAGTCGGCGGTAGCGGGGTAAGCACAAAGCAGAGGCTTGTATCACGGGCCACACTGAGTTGCACGGCCATCGGGTCGCTGTTCATCCCTGGGGTGCGAACCTGTAGCAGCGTCGCTTGCTTCGCCTTCAGCTCGATCCGAGCCGGTGTTATATACTCCGTAGGCTGCATATCCAGCAGGACGCTGGCACCCGGGGGTTGACTATCGACGTGAACGATAAAACTCGCCGTCTGCCTCGCGTGCAGCCAGAATATGGCTCCCCCGATAGCAAGCAATGCCAGCAACAGAATGGACAGCCATAGAAATAGGCCGCGCCGCCGAGGCGGTTGATCGTCAAAGCCCTCGCCGGCGTAATACACAGGTTTGGTCGAGGAATGCTCGGGCTGCCTTCCCATCAGGGCTCCGTCGCTTGTCCGACCGCTTCCAGTCTGAACTCACTTAGGCTGAGTTGGTCTTCTTGCACGGTGACAACGCGCACCGGATCACCGCTGACATGATATCCCCAGGCGCGTACTTCCACCAGGTGCTCGCCGATGGGCAACTCCAGAATGGCATCGGTCGTATAACCGCTTTCCTGGCCATCCACTAAAATAGTGGCTGCAGGGACATTGCAGACAACGCTGAGTTGACCCGTCGCTGGCAGAACCCAGCTCACCACTCCCCAGGCGGCCGACAGCATCACGAAAACACCGACACTCATCCAGATCAAAAAGCGGCGCCGCCCGGCAAGAGGATCTTCGACGTGCTCTTCGTAATCGAAATACCCTTCACGTGCGGTGATTTCCTCACGCGTGAGCCACTCGACATCCCCGTTTTCATTGATGTACTCAAAGTGCTCAGCGGAATCCTGAAAGAAACGGCGCCGCTCCTCTTCAAGGATGCGACGTCGCATTGTTTCGGCTTCATCACGTGGTGGAGTGCTGGCAATCTGTCTGCGCTCCTTCGCGCGGGCGGCCTCCGCAGCCAGTTCTTCGCGAATCTGTTTACGGAGTTCCTCCTCGCTGTACTGGCTCATGCACGCTCCTCGTCCGCCTCTATTTCATCTCCTAAACCTGAGGCGCGCTCTCCGTCAAGGACTTCCTCCGAACTGTCAACCGCAGCCTCCGCTGACGCTTCGGCAACGGGTTCTTCGTCAGGGGAGGTCTCGGGCTTTGTATCACCGTTCGGCATGGGCTGAAGCTCTTCGCCTCGCAGGATGGTCTCAATGTCCTCACGATCCAGAATCTCGCGCTTCAGCAGTTCTTCAGCCAGACGACGCAGATGCTCTTCGTTCTCCTGCAGTAGCTTGGCTGTTTCTTCACGAGCTTCCTGTAAAATCCGGTCCACCTCGGCATCGATGCGCTCGGCGGTGCGCTCAGAGAAATCGCGCCGTTGGCTGATTTCGCGCCCCAGGAAAATCTCTTCCTGCTTCTTGCCGTAGCTGCGCAGGCCCATTGCATCGCTCATGCCCACTTCACAAACCATCGCTTCGGCGATTTGTGTAGCACGCTGAATATCGTTCTGGGCACCCGTCGTTACATCACCAAAGACGAGCTTCTCGGCTTCGCGTCCCGCATACAGCACCCGCAGTTCTGCCAGCAGTTTGCGGCGCGTCTGGTGCAAGTTGTCCTCCGGCAGCTGCCAGGTCAAGCCCAAGGCGCGACCGCGTGGAATGATGGTCACTTTGTGCAACGGATTGGAGTCGGGCAGCAAGGCCGAAACCAAAGCATGGCCCGCCTCGTGGAAGGCTGTGATGCGCTTGTCCTCTTCGGTCAGCATCAGACTTCTGCGCGCCGTACCCATTAGCACCTTGTCGCGTGCCTCTTCGAAATCCTCCATGGCGACTTCGGTCTGATTGCGACGTGCGGCCAGAAGCGCGGCCTCGTTCACGATGTTTGCCAACTCTGCGCCCGCCAGGCCCGGAGTCCCTTTGGCAACTACCTTCAGGTCCACATCCTTGCTCAGCGGAACCTTGGCAGAGTGCACGCGCAGAATGCCCTCGCGACCACGAACGTCGGGGCGATCCACGACAATTTGCCGGTCAAAGCGACCAGGACGCATCAGCGCTGGATCCAGCACATCGGGACGGTTGGTGGCCGCAATTAGAATGACACCTTCGTTGGACTCGAAGCCGTCCATCTCAACCAGAAGCTGATTCAGGGTCTGCTCCCGCTCGTCGTGTCCGCCCCCCAGACCGGCACCGCGCTGGCGGCCAACGGCGTCGATTTCGTCGATGAAAATAATGCAGGGCGCGCTCTTCTTGCCCTGTTCGAACAGGTCACGCACACGGCTGGCACCAACGCCCACGAACATCTCGACGAAATCCGCACCGCTCATACTGAAGAAAGGCACGCCTGCCTCGCCGGCCACCGCTCGGGCCAGCAGTGTCTTGCCGGTTCCCGGGGGGCCGAGCATCAATGCTCCCTTGGGTATGCGTCCTCCAAGGCGACTGAAGCGTCGCGGCTCCTTGAGGAATTCGATAATCTCGGCCAGTTCTTCTTTGGCTTCGTCCGCTCCGGCTACATCGGCAAAGGTCACCTTGACCTGATTCTCGCTGGACATCTTCGCGCGGCTCTTGCCAAAATTAAAGACTCCGCGACTACCGCCGCCGCCTCCCTGCATGCGCCTCAAGAAGAAGATCCAGACGCCGAAAAGTACCACCCAGGGCAGAATGGAGGTCAGGATATAGGCCATCCAATTCGTGCGCCGAGGTTCAAAATCGAAGGGAATGTTGCGCGTGCGCCACAGCTCCAGATCGTCGGCCAGTTGTTCAGGCAGATTGACCGTGTACTGCTTGTAGTTGCGCTCGCCCTCACCGCCGTCCTCGAGTACGCGCAGGGTTCCAACCGGCGTCACGGGGTCCGCGACTACTTTGATGGACTCGACGCGTGTATCCGGCGCTTCTACCATCTCGCGGTAATTGGTGTAGGTCAGGTGCTCGACGGCAGGTTCACTGTCGAAGGCCTGGGCGAGCAGAATCATGACCACCAGCATCATGACCCAGAAAATGACCGAACCATAGGCCTTGCGCCAATTGGATCCGCCGTTTTCCTTGCGGGGCCGCTGTTCGCGTCGCGGTCCTTCACTCATGGGGTTCTATCCTCTCTACAGGCTTTCGGCCTGAGTCTAAGCCTCAACACGCACGTAGATATCAGGCAGATTGCGCCAGTTCTGGCGATAATCGAGCCCATAGCCCAACACAAACTCTTCACCGATCTCAAAACCGACATAATTCAGCTCGAAATCCAGGCGGGAATTGGCGGGTTTGTGCAACAGCGAAACAAAGGAGATGGAGGCAGGATCCTGCAGCTCGAACTTGCGCTTAAGGAAGCTCAAACTGAGGCCGCTGTCGACGATGTCCTCCACTACGACGATATGGCGATCGTGCACCAGGCAATCGTAGTCCTTCTTCATCTTCACTTCGCCCGAAGTGGTCATTTCATCACCATAGCTGGAAATCTTGATGAAATCCACTTCGCAGTCAATGTCCAGGGCACGTAGCAGATCGGCGCCAAAGACAAAGCCGCCATTGAGCACGATCATCAGAATCGGGTTTTTACCCGCGAAATCAGCGCTCAGCTCCTGGGCCAGCTCACGCACGCGCTCGGCAATTCGCGTACGGTCAATCAAGACCTCGAAGGTCATGTTGTCGATGTGCAAACGACTCATAACGTATCCCGTTTGAAGAAATGAATTCCATGTCTGGTTCCCGCCACGCGGCGGCAACACCCGGTATCCAGAGAATTTTACGGTCAAGCTCCACGACCGGTTGACACGCTTTCTCATAGCGCGTAAGGCCGGCGGCGCTCAGCAGGTCGGCAACCGACTTCCCACTTGTGCACGAAAGACGCACGCGATCACCAGCAGACCATCTGCGCAAGCGCGCCCGGTTCAGCTGGTCGTCGCTAAGACACAAGGAGGTGGCACCATTGGAAACGGGAGCTTCTGCAACGAAAAAGCGGCCCAAGCCGTACGTCAGTGGCGTAGCTGCTAGTCCCGCTTCAGCAGGAAGCTCCGGCAATCCACGATGGATCTGCACACGACCACGACTAAGGCTAAGCTCCCATTGCGCATCAAGCGCTTTCCACTTGCCGGGAGATCCCTGTCGCATAAAGTCAACGATCTCTTGCAGACGCTGTTGAATCGGTGGTCTTGGCCAAAAGGCCAAGCGCCTGGACAGCCTCAGCAAGAGTTCTCGAACAATCAGATCATGGTACTGAAGTATGGGTGCACGCGCAAGCGTGATACAGTCCTCTATCTTGCCAAGCGTTGAATTATCAAGAACTTCCTCGCTGCATTGTTGCAAACTCTCTCGCGCAGCGGCTACTTGGCACGAGATGCGCCCGAAGATCTGCTCCAGCTCTTCGCCTAGTCTGTCACGCAATGGAGCCGCAATCGCGTGCCGGATGTAGTTACGCTCATAGCTGGAATCCCAATTGCTTTTGTCTTCGCGCCACGTCAGCCCGTTCGCTAGCGCCCAGGCTAGTAATTCACTACGTGATACGGACAATAGGGGACGCAGCCAGGGCTTGTCCAGCGGCAGAATTCCCGCCAGACCCCAGGGGAGTTTCGCATGCAGGAGTGCAGCCAGAAGGCTCTCTGTCTGATCGGCTGCGTGATGCGCGGTCAGAATCCACTCCCCTTCTTCGCGCTCATCAAGCAGGCAAGTACGGCGAAAACAGTGAGCCTGATGCTGCAGGTTTCCTTGACGCAGAACCGAGGGGTCGGCGCACAGTACCCGCAAGGGGACTCCGTGTGTACGGCACTGATCGCGCACCAGCCCCTCATCGGCATCAGCATCGCTTCCACGCAGGCCGTGATTCACATGCAATGCGCGCAAGCGTCGACCGCTCCGGGCTCGTTCTCGCACGCAGAGCTCCAGCAGGCAAGTTGAATCAAGCCCTCCTGAAAGGGCCAGTAACAAGGGGCTTCCATCCGCGGGCAGATGTTCGCTCAGGGTCTGAAGTAGCCGTGTGTGTGCGGACTCATTCCTCAATATCGAGCGTCATATTGTGCAACAGCGTCTGATTGGCCACCAGCAGCAAATTGGTCTCGCTGTGCAGGGTCTGATTGCGATAGCGCACTTCCAGATCATAGCGATAGGCCTCGTCCGGGTCGCTGTCCTTGTGCAGTGGCAGGTTGAGGAACACAAAACGGCCCTGCAGATCGGACTTCGTGGAACGGAACTGCGTAGGCGCCATGCTGCCGTTCATGCTGCGTCTAAGAATCAACTGCACACCAGAAATGCTCTGGTGCGTACTGCTGCGGGTAATGGTGCCGGAAATGTGTCCCGTTGGCACTTTGGCCGGGCTGCGTCGGTCCTGCCCAGGCCGGGCCGGTGTCACGGTTTGCGGATTGCGCCGCTCCGGGCCGACGTATTCATTGCCCTTGCCCTTGGTGCGTCCCTGTGGTTGCGGCTTTCCGCCCTTGACGGGCTTGGCGGCGGGTTTTACCGGCTTCTGAGGCTTGCCATTCTTCGGCATCTGGTCCGCCAACTGGATCTTCAAGTTCATCACGGCATCGTCAAACTCTCCGGGTTCGATGACACCGCGCTCCTCAAGCAGCATGACCAGTGCGTTAATCTTACGGTTGATCTCGGCCGAAGTGCTGCTGGCCGATGGTGTTGCATTGCTCTGTTTTTTCCGCATGGAATTTCCTGCTTTCAGAGGGGTCCAAGCACCAAAAAGGCGAACGTGAACCTTCACTCCGACGCGTCAAACGCTTACGATGGGATTCTCGATCCTCACCTGGCTAGAGGGCGAGGGTCTTCAGCCAGTTGCTTTCGACCGCGTGTCAGTAGCGATCGATCAGCTCGATCGTGCCCTTCCCGGAACGAAACCGAGCGCTTTAAAAAACGCAAACCCCGGACACTTGCACAAGACTGTCGGACCCTATTTGCAGTCCCGTCCACGAAAAGAACTTCCTCGACTCGAGTTAGCTATTGTGCTTTGTCCAGAATGAAAACAGCCCCTGACAAGGGGCCGTGGTGAATAGCAGTGCAGGGACTCGAACCCCGGACACGCGGATTATGATTCCGCTGCTCTAACCGACTGAGCTACACTGCCACAGGATCCGCCGAAGGCTGATCAATAGCGGGGACAGGATTCGAACCTGCGACCTTTGGGTTATGAGCCCAACGAGCTACCAACTGCTCCACCCCGCAGTGAATAGGACACCTAATCTATGGCATCTCAAAGGGAAAGTCAAGCCGAAGCGACAAAAACAGAAAGGGGAGTCCGTAGACTCCCCGCATTTTCTCGCTCTGTCAAAGCGTTAGCCGCGAGCCAGCTCCTGCTTGACCCAGTTCTCCAGCCCCCCTGCCAAAACGAGCTCTTGGGCTGCTGCGCCCACTGGGGCAAGCTTGTACGCAGTATCGGCAGTCTCTAGACGGGCACGACGGAAATCAAGGCGAACCTGAATACCCGTGCGTCGGCTGAGAGTTTTCTCGCGGAAGCGCTCACGCAAGTCGCGCACCAGCTCGGGGCACTCCAGCGGAAGGAAGCCGTTGTTCAGTGCATTGCGCTTGTAGGTTTCGCTGAAAGAGCCCGCCAGCACGAGCGCAATACCAAAATACTTCAGTGCGGTTGCGGCCTGTTCGCGGCTTGAACCGGTACCGAAGTTGAATCCCCCCACCAGCAGATCGCCCTTGCGCGCTATGCTGCGAAAATCGGGATCATAGTTTTCCATGGCCACGCTGGCCTGATCCTCTGGCCCCATGTCGTCCTTGTACGTCCACTTGCCAGCATAGATACCGTCGGTGTTCAAGTTATCCACATCGCATAAGAGCAGTTCACCCTCGAGCACCTGCGGGAATCCCGCCAATAGACTGACTTCACTGCCCTGCTCATTCCCGGCAGGATGGATCACAATACTGCTGACAGGCTTGACCACTCCAGCAGCCCCTTCCGGCAGGGCAACTCTGCCAGCAACCGCGCTAGCTGCAACAACAGCGGGTGACGCCAGATAAGCCTCGGCTTCAGGGCTTCCCATGCGCCCCTTGAAATTCCGGTTGGTGGCGCTAATGCCCACTTCTCCCGGTTCCAGCAAACCAACGCCAAGACCAATGCATGGACCACAACCGGGTGGCAGAATCTTGGCACCACTGTCCACCAGCACCTGCCAGGCACCAGAGGCTTCACACTGTTCCTGGACTTGACTGGAGGCCGGTGACACATAGAGCTCGACACCCTCGTGGACGCAGTTGTCGCGTAACACGGCCGCTGCTTGTTCCAGATCTCCGGCCCTGCCATTGACGCAGCTCAGCAGATAGGCTTTGTGAATTTTCATGCCTTCTGCTGCCGCTTCAGCCACAGGGCGCGCCTTCTTCAGATTATGCGGTCCAGAGAGCCATGGCGAGACACTGGCCAGATCGAGGGTTACATCCACGGCGTAAACGGCATCGTCATCAGCGCGTACTGTGTCATGCTTCAGCTCATCAATACGGGCACGTGTGATACGCGGATGAGAACTACCGACAAAGGCTAATCGCTGCTCAAGCCATTGCAGCAAAACCTCATCCACGGGAAAGACCCCCGCCAGTGCTCCCCACTCCGTAGTCATGTTTGCAATGGTCATGCGCTGTTCGATGTTCAGATCCGCGACGCCAGGCCCGGTGAACTCGATAGCGTGATTCAACACCTCATCCTGCCCGTAGACGGAGCACAAGGTGAGAATGACATCCTTGCCTGTAACACCCGTGCGCAGCTTGCCGGTCAAAGTAACACGCGCAACCGGCGGTACCTGCCACCAGGTGCGCCCCGTGGCCCAGATGGCTGCTGCATCCGTGCGGACAATGGGGGTTCCCAGCGCTGCAACACCACCGTACATGTTCGAGTGGCTATCACTTGCCACGACCATGGTCCCCGGCCAGGCAAATCCCTCTTCTACCATAATCTGGTGACCGATTCCGCGACCTGCAGGATGGAAGTGGCTTCCCTGCTCTTTCGCGAAAGCTTCAATGCGCGCGTACTTGGCCCGATTCGCCTCGCTTGTGTCCTGAACATTATGATCCAGCGCGTACACGACCTGATCTGGATTGGCGAAAGCGGCCGCGCCGATTTCCTTGAACTTGGGCATCACGGCACCGGTATTGTCGTGTGTCAGCACATGGGCCGGCCGTATCGAAAGAAAATCACCGGCTCTGACAATGTGTCCGGAATCCAGCCCGGCTGCGTAGCGCTGGGCAATCTTCTCAACGAGATTCTGGGGCATGGTCTCTCCGCAATTGAATGTCACTCTTCCAGAACACGCACGTTTTCGGCTTGCGGGCCACGGTCGCCCTGCACCAGGGTGAAGCTGACCTCCTGCCCTGGACGCAGCGCTTTGCGCCCCTTCACTTTGATCTGGGAATAGTGAACAAAGATATCCTGCTCAATTCCCAAGCAACTGATAAAGCCGTATCCATGCTTGTCGTCGAAGCGTTTGACGGTACCGAGCATGTGTCTCCTCCACTTTCCGCACGGGCGGAGCGTCAATGTACCAAAGATATCGCATGGCACCAGCGCTGGTTGCCCTCGAGCACATGAGCCACTTCGGGGCATTTGAACAATCATCATTCAGATCAACCAGCAGTCAACAGTTAAGTATTATTGATTCATCCAATTGTTAATTCACAATATAGACAACCGTATCTCCCCGCATTCAAACTGGCCCGGGTCTTGCCATACTACCTGTAGCCAACGTCTTCCCAACTTCTGTCTTGCTGTGTGTGACGAAAATGCTGCTACCCTCCTCCTGAGCAGCAATCAGTGCCCCGAAAAGGGGCACTGTCCGTTTTTCAATTCACCAGTCTCCAAATTTCCTTGGTTATGAAACAGTGTTATACAATGTTGCCCGTCTGCAAATTGAGCTTCACCTCAGGGGGTGCACCATGAAGCTGCTTCTGCTACATCCAAGCGAAAACCACCGCTGGTATATTCAACAACTCCTGAGGGAAAGCGGCCATTCCTACGATCTGTATTCCAGTTCTTCCCTAGTCGACTGTCGCCCCAGCGCCCATCCAACCCATATCCTGAGCGCCTACCGCCTGCTGGATGCGTATGGTCGTGAACTGGTTGAAGCGATCCGCGAGCGTTGGCCGGGCATTCCACTTCTAATCCTGGGAGATGGGCTCGATCAGGTACAGGCGCGCGATATGATTTCAACAGGCGCGAACGAGTTTCTTGTGCTCGAGGAACTAACCGCGCCCGTCCTGTGGCGCAGCCTGCAAATCGCCACAATCAGGGCGACCCTCCTGGCGCAGTTTCCGCCAAAACTGTTGCGCAGCCTGATTAACCTTATGCCCTCACCGTTGCTGTTGTTGCGTTCGCACGGGCCTTCCTTGGCGAATCGCGCTTTTCAGGTCCAACTTGGGTACGCCGACTGGCAGTTGGATGATGAAATGCGGCTGGCAAACAGTCTCTTCGATCGCGATCAACTTCCCGGCCCGGGGCGCCATAATCTGATGTGCACAAGCATCGCGGGACAACGCATTCCCGGCAGTGTAATGGTCGAAGAGTTCCCCGGAGTTCGATTACTGCAGATCCGACTTGGACTTGAGCAATCCGCTGTGACACGAGTGGGCGGAATGGTGGAGCTGCTCTCGCAGGTCTTCCAGGAATACGAGCAACAACTTCAACTGCCAGCGGGCCTTGTGCTGCCTGTTATGCGCGACGGACGTCAGGACCTGTTGCGTAGCCTGGGAGCACACATTCGCGAGATTTGCCCTCGTGGAAGCCTTCTGCGCATGCGCGTCCAGGCAAGTACCGAGCACAGCAACTGGGTTCAGCTTGAGATTACTCATGGATTGCCCGGGCTGGAAACCGGCAACAGTAGCCAATCTGCGGTTCTGCATTGCCCCGAGCGACTGCAGCAGCAAGCGCGCGATCTTGGCGCGGAATTGGACGCTCAATTGCACGACGCAGCCTCCTTGCGCTGGACCTTTGCCCTTCCGCAGTCCGAAGGAAGTACCGGTGTCTCCAGTGCGCGTGGGCGCATTCTGCTAATGGACGACGACGAACTGGTGCGACGGCTGATGGCACAAGTGCTGCAGCGAATGGGCTATGCGGTAGACCACGCCGCCGACGGTGAACGTGCAGTAGAACTTTATCGTCGGGCTTCCGAAGCGGGAAAGGGCTATCTGCTGGTTGTTGCCGATCTGCACACCAAGGGAAGCGGAGCCAAGGAACTGCTACCGCAACTGCAAGAGATTCAGCCCGATGTGCGTGTGTTACTGGTTAGCGGCGACGCGGCAGCCGGGATCATGCGCAGCTGGCGTAAACACGGATTCGCTGCCGCACTACGCAAGCCCTTCAATATCTCAGAACTCCGCGACTGCCTGCTGCGATTGCTCGAGCGGGACCAGGAGTCGCCTCTACCGCTGATAGTTGCGGAAAGAGTCGGGAGCCAACAGCAGCCAAAGACCAGCAAGTAGGCCCGCATTCAACACGTGACTCATCAGTTCGAAATTCCAGGTAATGGCACGGTTGTACTGTTCGAGAAACTGACATAGCGACCAATCCTGCCAGGCGAACTGCAGGTAAGTGACACACAGAAAGATCAGTCCCAGTGTGCGCACCCAACGACGGCGGCCTATCATCCCCGTCAGCAATCCTGCGCCAAGGCTCAAGCGCATGCCGTAAAAGAGCAGACTACCCTTTAACAACGCGAGAGGCCAGAACGGGCGCGCTGATTGCGCCATCATCTCCCACAGCTCCATGTGCATTAAAGGAAGTTGCGCCCACAAGGCAAACAGGGTGCGGGTCAACTCGAGCATGAGCACGATGAGGGCGAAATAGTAGCTGAAGCCAGGCTTCTCCAGCTTGTTGAGAGCAAAATGCGCTGGGTAATAATGCGCAAACGACCAACTCACCAGTCCACCGCACAGAAGCCCGGCAAGAACAAAATAGACAGCGGTTTGCGCTAGCGCCGGGCCAGGCGTATGCAAAATCTCCAACAACCATGGATTGGCTTCGCTCAAGACTGAGATGAACTGGTTTTGCATGAGCCTATGCACTTCCTTCTTGGCTGATTCTCAAGCGTCAAACCAACGACCGTAAATGAAATCCTTCATCTCCGCGTCCAGTGCTAGTGTGTCAAGTGTATCACGCAGCTCTTCAAAGCGTCCATGCCCGGCAAGAAAACCATTAAGCCGTGTTCCAAGCTGCGAGGCAAAGATCTTATCGCGCGGGCCATGCTCCGCCTCAAGCGCAACTAACAGATGAGAGAAACGACGCAACAGAAATTTCTGATGCCGCTCTTGCGCAGGTCGAAAACTCTCAAGCTGCAACAGATCGATGTGTATTTCGCGGCCGCAGTGTGCCTGCTGAAGAGTGACAATGAGCTCCCTGGCCACTTCTTCCTGTTCGTGATCCTGCACGAACAGGGCAGCTCTGTAACACGCATCGGGCGCGGGCAACTCAACGGGCAGGTCCTCGTGCCACACAGCCAACAACTCACTCACTGGACTTATCTCAGGATTGAGCGTGATACATACGGCTTCTGCCGGCTTTTCGGTTCCTGTTGAAGTGCTTTCGATCAGCGTTCCAGACGCCATCCCCACTTCAGTCGACACAACACCCGGTATCACACCAAAACGGGCTTCCACGCCCCAATAGCAGCCACGAGCCAGCACCCAGTTCTGCAACTTCAAACCAAAGGACTCCTTTTCAGGGCTAGCGCCCCTGTATCACCTGCTGCCACCAGAAGCAGACCTCCCATCAAGCTCAAATCGCGCATCACCAACATCATCTGCACGGGCTCTCCCGGTACGAAATGCACAAGGAGCACCGCCAGCAATGTGTAGATCAAGAGTACTCGCGCGGTGAAAGCGTGATAATAGCCTAGAACAAGAGAAACAGCACCAACGGCCTCAACCAGCGCAGCAAACACGATTAGGGGCAGCAGAAACGGCATTCCGCGCTGATGCAGCTGCGCCTGTATCACGCTCATGTGCATCGCTTTACCTGCTGCCGCATGCATAAAATACATGGCCAACAAACATCTGCCCAAAAAGAGCTGCCAGTCGCGGATGGCGACCGACGAAGCGGTTCGCTCACTCTGACTCATTCAAGCCCCATAAAGAGATTTGACCGCCCGGTCTGCACAACGCGGGATCATTGGCTCGCGTCTGGTTTACACGATCCGATACCTGATGATATAGCAATGCTGGCAGATCTTCCTCATGGTCAATCAACTGCTCCCGTCTTCGCAACGACTCAAACCAGCTTCGCCATGTGTCACCGGTGAAAAGGACGGGTTGCCTGTGATGCACTGTGCCCACCTCGTCAGCGGCGGCCCGAGTTAGAATACCAAAGCGATCGTCCTTCAGACATGCGGCCATTAGCAGGCTGCCCTCCGCCGGATAGAAGTACCAGGGCTTTCCCCTTCGGTCCCACTCGTAGAAGCCATCGGCAGGAATCAAACACGGGTAAACATCGCCACTACGCCAGATCCTACCCTCACTACGAATGTTGATCAGAGCACCCCGTCCAGCCTGTGCAATACCCCACGGCTTCTGCTCGCATGACAAAGTACCAGCATTGTCGTGTATCACCGGCGCAAGAGAACCTGGTGCAATGTTGTAGGAAGGAGTCCAGTCCGAAAGGATCTCGATTCCCATGCGTTCCGCAAGCGTTGCTGTAACACCGCTAAAAGTGTATCTGCCGCACATCAGTCCTGCTCACTCTCGAGTGTGATACTCTTCAGACGATGTATCACAGTGCGAAGGAAATCGTCGTCAGCGGAGATCCAGGGTCTATCTCTGTGTAGAAGAACTCGCCCTTCAACCGCGTCCAAGACCCATTCGACTTGCGCGGAATCGCTCTCTTGCAACAGCCACTTGGCAAGCTCTTCCGCCAAAGGCTGTCGCGCGGTGCGTAGAGCGTAGCCCGGCGAAGGCGATTGTGTCACGCCATGAGCCGCTTTCAACAGGGTGTCAGCATCCAGCCAGCGAGCATACCAGCTTAACAACCCCGAGGCCGAAAGAGTCTCCGAACTGTGTTTCCACGCGGCCAATGCATCCGCCAGTCGTCGCTGCTCCAACAGAATCAGCAACTGGTACTTGTCGGCAAACAACTCATAAAAGCTGGCCTTGGAGACTCCAGCCTGACGACAGACATCTTCTACCGTAGTGCGCTGAAATCCATGCAGGCGAAAGCTATCGCTAGCTGCGTGATACAACGCGCTCCTGCGTGCCGACAAGTCCTTTCCGCGGGCCATGATCACTCCTGATGTACGGTGATCGTAATTCGTTTATTGTCCTGATTTCTTCAAGGCTGCCAACTTGCGCAAAGGGCGCCAGCCTTCAGGGTCGCTCACCTTCCGCCATGGGCCGGTAACCCATCGAATCAGGACCAAGGTCAGCATGTATACCAGTATTAATGCCAGCGCGTAGATAAGAATCAGCAACAGCAGCAATGCCGGGCTCTGCTGCATCAGGATATATTCCTCACGCCAGTAGATCTGATGCGGCAAACTGGCAGCGATCAAAACAAAAAGGGCAATAACGAGGGTCATTCGCCTGACAACGGGAAGGGCCGTCGGGGGCAGCTCCTGAAGTCGCTGACCAAAGATGCCCGTATTGATCGCCACACGCCCCTGCTTTCCCAGAAACAGCGCCATCGCCAGCTCCTTTATCAAACGAAAATCAGCCCTTGTCCAGCGAGTTGCGGATGCGCTCCACCAGCGAAGTCGTGGATCTTCCCGGACGCAACGGAATGCGCTCTATACGGCCGCCTCGCGCCAAGACTTCACGTGCGCCTACAATTTCGTCGACCTGGTAGTCGGCGCCCTTGGCCAGCACGTCCGGCTCCAGCGTCTGTATCAGCTGCAGCGGTGTGTCATCATCGAAGAGGACTACCGCATCCACGGCGCGAAGTCCACACAAAACCAGCGCACGATCCTCCTGCGAATTCAGCGGACGCTCAGGGCCCTTGTTCAATCGTCGGACACTGTTGTCGCTATTCAAACCGAGCAGCAGTGCGTCACCGCGCGAACGCGCATCGGACAGGTACTCAACGTGTCCAGCGTGCAGAAGGTCGAACACACCGTTTGTGAACACGAGTCTCTTTCCCTCAACGACCAAGTTCCGACGCCAATGGAGGGCCTCCTCGAGGCTCATCAAGCGGCCATTGTGCATTTGTATCACAACACTCTCCTGTTCGACAATGGTGTGTGCGTCAGGGGCGACGCGGTCCTTCCACGCTGGCTTCCTGCTCCCGGATTTCGCTCAGCTCAAGGGTAATCTTGCCCAGACCGATCTGAAAGCGTGCGTACAAAGGCAAAGCCTCTTCGTCGTCACTCAGCGCGCCCCAAAACTCTCCCGTCAATCCGGCCAGACCGTCGTAGTCCGCTCTTCCGTGCAGTTTGCGCACAGCGCGCCGCTGCCCCATTATCCGCTGCCAATCACGACCATCATCCTCGATTACCGTGCGGTGAGGTTCTTCGTCCACAATGGTCAGCACGGGCCCGAATTCGCGCTCGACGACCTGTCGCCGTCCAGCAAACAGAAGCGTCAATCCATCCACCATCTCACGGGCGATCTGATACTCGTCGTCCAGCAAAATGCCGCTCTGGTTGTAACCGCGAATACGCAGCCCGCCTCGTTCAATGTCGAACTTGTAGTTGAGCTCGTACTGACTTTCCGCAATCACGCTGTTGATGTTGAATTCGAGGTTGGCCATACAATGTGCCGGAATAAGGCTTTCATAGGTGTCATGCAGGTCGATCAGTAGACGATAGATCGGATTGCTGTCGATTTTGTAATACACGCGATAGGCTTCAATCTGCGTAGAGTCTCGCTCGACAACTTCGTGTCCGCGAACACCGACAACCAGCTGCCCCAGCGGAATGATGCCATACCTGGCTTTGTAAACCCACTCGCGACCTACGGGAAAGAACTGGGGATATTTGCGTTGCCACCTGTTGCCGCCCGGCACGGGCCCAAGCATGCCGAAGAGGCCGGGCAGTTCCAGTGTATCACAGAATTCCCGAAGCCGCGCATTGCTCCATGTGTGACCGTATCGATAACGGAGCAAGTGCAGCCAGTCGAGAGTGAGTGGCTGCCTGTGCATACTGGCAGCAAGGCGAATGCCGCGCAGCAGGGCCCGTTCAAGCGGATAGATGTCGATGCTGGTCTGCAGATGTTCGAGCGCCCGCTCATTGGCGCCCTCACGAATCGCCAGTTCGGCAAGGCTGTACCAAACCATCGGATTGTCAGGTCGCTCACGCTTCTGGAGCTGTGTCACATTTTCCAGTCGGCGCCAATCGCTGTAGCACAAGCAGCCCAACATCAGGGGATTCGAAATTGTCTGCGGATGCGGGTTGATGCGCATCGCCTCTTCCAGCAGATCCAGAGCCTGAAGGGTATCAGCTCGCATCAGTAGGGCACGAGCCTGATAGAGTTTCCCCAGGCTGCGCGGGGCTTCCGCCATCGGTGCCGAAGCTCGCTCGATGCACATACTCAGCCAATGCAGACTGTCGGCGAGTTGCTCGTTCTGGAGTGTACCCGCAGCCAAAGCACCGTACTGGCCCAGAAAGGGGTACGAGCCCAACTCGCGCTCCAGCAGCAGAACCTGCGCGATCTGGAGGTTCAGTTCAGCCAGTGGATTAACCATACGCTGCCGCTCAAGAAGCTCAAGACTCCCGGCAACATCCCCGGCCAACCACTTGTGCAACGCAGGCAGAATCGGGCCACTGATGGCAAACAGAGGAAGGCTGATCAACAGCGCCCATACAAATCGTCGCAACATCAGGGAGTGACTCCCAAACCCAATGAAAATCCCGGCCAGTACGTAATCAAAGCAAGCGCCAAGAGCAAGAGCAATAAGAAGACCAGGCTGGCCCGGTACAGGCTCAGTAGCGAACGCTTGAAGCGGAAGCCAGCGATGAAAAGATTCAGACCCACGGGGGGAGTCATGTAGCCAATCTCAAGATTCGTCAGAAAGATGATGCCAAGATGCACCGGATGCACGCCAAACTTGGCCGCCAACGGGACGATGAGCGGTACAACGACGACGATTGCGCTGAAGATGTCCATCATGCAGCCGACCACCAACAGGAAAAGATTCAACAGCAGCAGGAAAGTCAGTCGGCTTTCGACGTGGGCGGCAATCCACTCGAGCAGGTGCTGGGGCACCTGTGCATCCACCAGATAGCTGGTTAACCCCAACGCACAGCCCAGAATCACCAGGATGGCACCCACGATGGACATGCTCTCGCGCGTCAAGCGCACCAGATCCTTCAGACCAAGTTCTCGATGTATCACGACCTCAACGATCAGCAGATAGACGACGGTTACCGTAGCGGCCTCGGCCGCCGTAACAACACCGCCGTAGATCAGCCAGAGCACAAGAACAGGAAGCGGCAGTTCCCAGCGCGCTTCCCGTAAGGCGCCCAGCAACTCCTGCAGCGAAAAGCTCTGACGCGCAACTCCCGCCTTGCGTGCAGTCCAGGCTGCATGCGCTCCCAGAATTCCAAGAATCAGCAAACCGGGCAGCAGTCCGGCGCGAAAAAGCTGATCCACGCTGACGCCGGCAATGAGTCCATAGAGAATCAACGGAAGACTGGGCGGGAAAAGCAGCCCCAAACTCCCACCGCAGGTCAACAAGCCCAAGCTGTAGCGTTCGGGATAGCGCTCTTTGAGTAACACGGGAAAGAGCAGGCCGCCCATTGCCACAATCGTGACACCGCTCGCACCGGTGAAAGCGGTGAAAAAGGCGCACGTGAGTAGCGCCATCTGCGCCAGACCGCCGGGAAGCCAGGAGAGAGCCGCTCGCGAGAGCCTGAGCATGCGCCTGGGCAAACCGGATTCGGCCATGAGGAAACCGGCGAAGGTGAAAAGCGGAATGGCTACCAGCACGGGTTGCGAGGCCAACCTGTACAGCTCGACTAACACTACAGCGGGATCGATCTCGGCCACGGTAAAGGCACTTAGCGCAATCCAGGCGATGATTGCGAAAAGCGGCACACCAAGCAAAGCGGCCAATGCGATGAGTACAGGTTGGATCACGCCTGTTCCTCCTGGTCCTTGTGCAGCAGGCGCAATGGAACCTCCAGCAGGAAATGCAGAGCGCAAAGACCAAAGCCAAGGGGAATCACGATCTGCCACAACCAGGCGGGCTGATTGATGGCTTCAATTGTATCACCAAATTCTCGGCTCATCTGCACAAAGGTGCCCGCTGCCAGAGTAAGACGCACGCAAACCCAGGCCGCCACTAGACTGGAAGCGGACTGCATATAAGTCGCGAACCGGCCTTTCACCAAACGACCGATCAGATCGATACTGATATGGCCTCCACGACCGGCAGCCAAAGCGGCTCCGAGCATTGCGGTGGTCAGCACCAGGTGTCTCACGACAACGTCGATCCAGACAATACCACCGTGCAACTGTCGAAGTAAAACCTGCGCTGCGGAAAGCAGAATCATTGCAGCCAGCACGACAAGCAGAAGCACGACCTCTACGCGCAAGAGTGTATCACGCAGGCGACGCAACAGGCTCATGGTGCGACATCCTTCGCTGCGTTCCGAAACTCATTGAGTCTTGCCAGGACGCTTGCCAGCACCTCGGGCGGATACAGTTCAGCGCTTAGACCTTCGCGAACCGCTACGCCAGCTTCCCGCAATCGCAGCACTTCCGCATCCGGCCAAGGCTGCAGATGAATTCCCGCCTGCTGAAAGACCTCGAGCGTTGTCGCGTTCTCTGCTCTGCTGGCCTCTGTCAAACGCCGAAGATGGCGACGCGAGATGCTCATCAGGTGCTGGCGTTGCTCGTCGTCAAGTTTACTCACGATACGCTTGCTCACAAGAACGGCGCCGTGACTAACCGTAATGGGTGTGGCCGTGATACAAGCCACATGCGACTGCCACTGCATGGCACTCGCCGCGTAGGGACTGGCATAGGCGGCGTTGATCATACCGGTCTGGAACCCGGTGAATACGTCGGTGAGACTCAGCGAAATCGGCCGTAACCCTAGCTCTTCGAAAAAACGGCCAGCCACAGGATCGCCCTCCCACAGCCATAGTTTCTGCTGTTGCAGCTCGGCGACGCTCTGGACTGTTTCAGCGCTGAAGATGTGCACGGGGCCTACTTCGGCCCACCCCAGCAACACAAACCCCTTCTCATCGAAGAGCGCGCTGAACTCTGTGAACAAGCCCTCGTCAACGGCGTCCACTTCCTCGGGGCTATTGAATAGCATCGGCAAATCAAGCACTCGCACTGCGGGTTGAATGATGCCCATGCCCACGCCGGTAAAGCCACCGCCATGAAGCTGCCCCAGGCGGATCTTGCGTATCACATCGGGCTCGTCGCCCTGAACCTGTCCAGGATAAAATTTAAATCCCACCTCGTCCTGCGTAGCAGCGCGTAGCTCAGCATCCAGCTCCTCCATAATGTTCATCCAGGTGGAATTGCGTGGTGCGAGTGTGGCAAACTTGATTTCGAGGGTGGCCTGCGCCAGCAGGGGCAACAGCAGGATCAAGAATGGAGTGAATCGTCTCATGCGGCCTCCGCTTGTGTTACAGAGCCTATAATCTAGGAAAGGCATCCGGACGGCCGAAAACTGCGGAAGCGCGCCAAGTCCGCCTCAACGTCCGGCAACTAGTGGACCGATTCACGTGAATTGTCCACTAGAACCAGAGGGAACGCTGACGGGCCAGAGCCTCCGCCTGTCGGATGCACCAGGCGTTGACCAGCGCGGAAGCACCTTGCCCGGGTACGGCCTCCTGCAGCGTGCAAATCAGCTCGTCGAATCGCTCTTCATCCAGCACTGCCGGACAGTAATACCATGCCTCAAAAAGCTCGGCCAGCAACAAACCAGCAGGCGCCAACGCATCAGCCTCCTGCAGGCGCCGACGACCGCGCTCCGGATTCCCCCCCAGCATCCGTGGACGTGCACAGTCAAGCACACCCTGAAACAGTTTTGCACCGGCCAGAAAATAAGCGGAATCCAGCTCTGCGCTGCGTGCCAGCATGCGCTCAACTCTCGCCAGGTGATACAAGGCTGCTGGATCACTCAAATGCATGCGAATGTAGAGACCTTCGGGAAAGGCGCTCCAGAACAGCCCCGGCAGGTTTTCTTCGTCTGCCAGCCAAGTATTGAACTCGTCTGCTGGCAACGTGTGCGGATTAACTCCCAGCAAAGTGTTACCGGCTAGTGTCGCTCGCATGTAAAAGGCGCCTGCACGATCCTGGTTCTCTTCTTCGCAGAAGAACAGAGCGTATCCCGTGAGCGCCATCGCATTCAACTCTGCCAAACGCTCGCTGTCGTGTGACACGCGCAAACCTTCGATCAGCTTAAGATCAGCGGCGAGTGCAGCTTCGGCTAATTGAAGATCTGGTTCGGCAAAGAGCGAGACGACTAGATCGTCAAACACGGGCTCCGCCATGTGCACGGCCATGCGACGAACAGAACAACTCCCTGCCAGCAGCAGCAACAGAATTGTGATACATGCAATCCTCATTCGTCCGCCTCCACTGATCCGGATTCCTGTTTGTGCTTTCTCAAGTCACCGGCTAGATCGCGCGCTGCACGCAGCATTAATCGTGCACCACGATCAGCATGCAGGCCAATGAAATACGGATCCGGATCACGGCTGATCAGGCGAACTGTATCACACACAGCACCTGCATCTGTCTCTATGTGATACAGCGTTTCCACCCAGCCCCATTCGTGAAAATCGTCGCGGTGAAGAGAAAACCGACGCAGTGTGCGTTTGAGCCCCGATTCAGGTGCAGCCTGCAACAGCAACTGATCGATGACCAGCAGCTGCCGCTCGGCGTTCAACGTGTCCCGTACAACATGGAAACCGCATGACTCGGCACTTGTGTCACAAACCGCCGGTGTAAGGAATCGCACGCCGGTTCGCTGTGCTAGAGTGCGCGCTAGGCCTTCCTGCCAGAGTTGCATGTATTGCGCAGGAGTACCGCGACTCTGTTCCAAACGCACGTCCACACGAAAAGCGTCGTGCCCTGGCAAGAGCACCAGCAGGCTATCTGGCAAACGCTCAAGGGGCGCCTCATGGGGAGCCTGTGTGGGAATGGGGACGCTGGCGCAGGACAGCAAAAATGCACACAGCAGAACAGGCAACAATCGGGTGTAGGAGTATTTCATGCGCTAAAGATAGGACAGGCAAGGGGCTCCTGCATTAGTCCATGGTGGATATAAACCAAGATCAAGGAAATCAACCGGTGCATGTGCACCGCGTCTCTTCTTCTCATCAGCCCTTTTGCTCTATGTTGCTGTTATTACTACAGCTTATAACATGGCTTGGATATTGCTGAAGCAGGAACAGCAATAAGGAGATTCCCATGGAACGGATGGATTGTACTTTTTCACTGACGTGCACCCTGCGCAACCGCATACTCGTTCTTCCTGTACTGGTGCTTGTGATGGCAGTGATGG
This sequence comes from Candidatus Delongbacteria bacterium, assembly GCA_963663545.1. Taxonomy (GTDB): domain Bacteria; phylum CAIWAD01; class CAIWAD01; order CAIWAD01; family CAIWAD01. The sequence continues at coordinate 67,963 of OY760505.1, read as the reverse complement.
CCCTAGCGCAAAGCGCCAATCAAGTGCTCCTGCTGCACGCCGACGGCAGCCCGGTGACGGATGCCAGCGGTATTCAAGTCAAAGGCTACTACAACGATAGCTATCGCAGTGTGGCCACTTTCTTGGGCGAGGGCCTGTTCGAGTTCGCCGATATCGGCAACATCAACAATGCCCGCGTCTACAAGAATTACATGACCTCTACGGCACAGGGTCTGGGTGAGTCGATCTCGCTGGTTGACTTCCACGTGGAAGTGCTGGCCAGCGACTACGCTGGCGGCGAGCCCACGAATGTGAATCACGGCCTGAAGCTCTATCAGGATACGTCCCACCGCGCCGACTTTGCCCAGGCCACCGAGGCCGGTCAGTATCACATTGAAGTCGTACCCGGAGCCCTTGTCCGTGCCCGCGTGTACAAGGATTACGCCAGCGACTACACCGAGACAGTGGATCCCGCGCTGAATGAGGGCGCTGATCTGCAGTACCAGCTCGTCGACTTCCACGTGGAAGTGCTGGCCAGCGACTACGCTGGTGGCGAGCCCACGAGTGTGAATCACGGCCTGAAGCTCTATCAGGATACGTCTCACCGCGCCGACTTTGCTCAGGCCACCGAGGCCGGTCAGTATCACATTGACGTGGTGCAGAACCAGAGCTTCCGCGCCCGCGTGTACAAGGATTACGCCAGCGACTACACAGACACTGTTGATCCCGTGCTGAATGAGGGCGCTGATCTACAGTACCAGCTCGTCGACTTCCACGTGGAAGTGCTGGCCAGCGACTACGCTGGTGGCGAGCCCACGAATGTGAATCACGGCCTGAAACTCTATCAGGATACGTCTCACCGCGCCGACTTTGCCCAGGCCACCGAGGCCGGTCAGTATCACATTGACGTGGTGCAGAACCAGAACTTCCGTGCCCGCGTGTACAAGGATTACGCCAGCGACTACACGGACACTGTTGATCCCGCGCTGAATGAGGGCGCTGATTTACAGTACCAGCTCGTCGACTTCCACGTGGAAGTACTGGCCAGCGACTACGCTGGTGGCGAGCCCACGAATGTGAATCACGGCCTGAAGCTCTATCAGGATACGTCTCACCGCGCCGACTTTGCTCAGGCCACCGAGGCCGGTCAGTATCACATTGACGTGGTGCAGAACCAGAGCTTCCGCGCCCGCGTGTACAAGGATTACGCCAGCGACTACACAGAGACAGTGGATCCCGTGCTGAATGAGGGCGCTGATCTGCAGTACCAGCTCGTCGACTTCCACGTGGAAGTACTGGCCAGCGACTACGCTGGCGGCGAGCCCACGAATGTGAATCACGGCCTGAAGCTCTATCAGGATACGTCTCACCGCGCCGACTTTGCCCAGGCCACCGAGGCCGGTCAGTATCACATTGACGTGGTGCAGAACCAGAGCTTCCGCGCCCGGGTGTACAAGGATTACGCCAGCGACTACACGGACACTGTTGATCCCGCGCTGAATGAGGGCGCTGATCTGCAGTACCAGCTCGTCGACTTCCACGTGGAAGTGCTGGCCAGCGACTACGCCGGCGGCGAACCCACGAATGTGAATCACGGCCTGAAGCTCTATCAGGACACGTCCCACCGCGCCGACTTTGCCCAGGCCACCGAGGCCGGTCAGTATCACATTGACGTGGTGCAGAACCAGAACTTCCGTGCCCGCGTGTACAAGGATTACGCCAGCGACTACACAGACACTGTTGATCCCGTAGCCACCAGTGCGGCGGACATCGTCTACCAACTCGCCGACTTCTGCGTAGACTTCGCGACCGTCGACTGCGACAGCGTGCCTGTTTCCTCGATCAAACTTTACCAGGATACAAGCCATCGCGCTGACTTCAGCATCAGCTCTCCGCTGCGCGAGGCCCATCATGATGTTCTGCCCGATAACGAGTACCGCGCCCGCGTCTACATGTATTACATCAGCACCTACACCGAAACCGTGATTCCCAGCGAGATTGAGCACGGTGCAGATGTAACACTGAACGCGCCGATCGTACACTTGCAGGACGAGTGGCTCAGCGGCACCTCTGTGCGTCTAACCCGTGGCGGCTGCACCTGCACGACTGTGGTTCCGGTTGAGCCCGGCTACTACGAGATCATGCTGCTGGAAGGCATGGATCTGCTGAGCTTCCGTATTGGTGATGCGTACAGCCCGCTTTTTGACGTCACGGCAAACACGGAAGTCCTCGCCCAGGACGAACGTTTCACGGTGGGTCAGACGGCCGGTGACTGTCTGCAAGAGTACGATCCCAGTAGCACCGCCGCGGCCTGCCTGAGTGACTATAGTCTCGTGCAAAGTGCTGCGGGTGAAGTGACCCTGAACTGGACGACCTTCACCGAAGCCAATGTTCTAGGGTACCGCATCGAGCGTAACGGTGAGCTGCTTGACGCCTTGATCCTGGCTCAGGGTGAGTTATGGGGTGCCGCTTACAGCTACACGGATACCGAAGCACCGCGCGGACGCAACACCTACACGCTCTTCCAGGAGCTGGTAAGTGGAAGTCTTGTTCAGTTGCAATCCCAGACGATTGTCACCAGCGAGACCGTGACAGAATTCCAGCTTAACGGCTGCTACCCCAATCCTTTCAACCCTGTGACCCAGCTGCAATACACGATGCTCGAGGCCGGTCATGCGCGTCTGCGCGTGTTCAACCTGCAGGGTCAGCTGGTGGCAACTCTGGTTGAGGGTGAGGTTAGTGAAGGCCGTCATAGCGTCGTCTTTGATGCGGGCAGACTGGCCAGTGGAACCTATATCGCTGCCCTTGAATCAGCCGCTGGCACACGTACGATGAACATGACACTGATTAAGTAAACCGCAACTCAGCATACATGAGCAACGCCCCGTGAGGGGCTTTGCTCGTTTTTGAACTCATGAACCCCCACGCATTGCGACTTGGTTCGGCAGCTCAGGAAATAGCGAGCGATTGAGAAAGGAGCAGCGAATCAATCGCTGTCCTCGCTGCGTTCGAGGCTGCTCTTGTCGTATCACGGAACACCTATCGCTTCCCCCAAGGAGTCTGTCGGGCTTGGACCTTCGATGGGGAATTCGCGCGTACTTCCAACCAATGGCGCTTCGCACCATTGTTGGCAGTCCGTTGAAGTTTGACTGCGTCAAACTTTGCCCATGTCGAGGCTGATTATCCGAAGGTTTTGCAGTGCATATCGGGCGATATGTGCAAAACCTTCGGATAATCGGGCCGACAGGGGCGATGAAGACCGCGAAGCGGTCAAGTCCGACAGACTCCTAGGAATTGCTGTGACCCACTACATCCCGCTGCCAGCCGAATACAGCTCTGCATCCTGAAGCTTCATGGCCACGTTCAGAGCATATGCAACTTGTCGCCAATACTCTGCCTGCAGAACTCTTCGCCTGACGCGCATGTGCTTGTGCGGGTACGCAGACTTCTGTGCCATGCGTCATCTGTCAGGGTCGCGTTTGCTGTGCCGAGTCACCTGGCGGCCAAGAAGCGTTGCTGGGTTTTGTTTACCCTGTCTGCTAGCGCATGTGGGTTTCGTTGAAGCTGAGTGTATCGTGGACTGGACAAAATGAGCACCGAGGTGCCAGGTGGGGGTCAGACACGTGCCAGGTGGGGGTCAGACACGGATCCGGCACTATTTCCCATCCAGCACCCGCCGAATCACGATCGCCAGCTCGCGTAATTCCAGCGGCTTCATTAAGAAGCCTTGCAAACCCAACGTGCGCGCCTTTTCCTGATTCATGTCCTCGCTGTAACCGGTACAGATGACGATGGGAAGGTCAGGTCGCAAACGACGCATCTCCGCAGCCATCCGATCGCCGCGCATGCCGGGCATGGTCATATCGGAAATCACCAGATCATAAGCAGCAGGATCCGCCTCCAACAAGCGCACAGCCTCATGCGGCAACTGCACGCCGGTCACCGTGTAGCCCAACTCGCCCAAGAAGACCTGTCCCAACTCCACCAGATCCCGCTCGTCGTCCACCAATAGAATACGCTCGCTGCCCAGTGGCAGATTGGAAGTGACGCGCACAGCTCCGCTGTCCGCTTCCACTTCCGTGGCCTCGTTCTCCCTCGCGAGCGGCAGAATAATGCTGAAGGTCGTGCCCTGGCCGTACTCGCTCTCAACGTAGATCTCACCACCATGCGTTCGGACAATTCCATGTACTACAGCCAGCCCCATGCCTGTGCCGACTCCTTCTCCCTTCGTGGTGAAGAAGGGTAGAAAGATTTGATCGCGTACCTCGGGTGTCATGCCGCAGCCGTTGTCGCTCACAGTCAACAAGACACAAGGCCCCATCAGGCGCGGGAAAGTGCGCAAGCGAGGATCTGTAGGCTCAAGACGCTCGGTTTTTACCTCTAGCACACCTCCCTTGTCGGCCATGGCGTGATGCGCGTTGGTGCAAAGGTTCATCAGCACTTGATGCAACTGCGCCGGGTCCGCGTTCAGCATCAAGTCGCGCTGAATCTGCTGTCGGATTTCGATCGTAGAGGGCAAGGTGGCGCGCAAAAGCTTGAGTACTTCACGTACCAGGCTATCAATGGCGACAACGCGCGTTTCTTGTCCGCGCTTGCGGCTGAAGGAAAGAATCTGGCTTACCAGATCACGCGCTCGCAGCGCACCACGCTGGATACTGACCAACTTGTCGCCCGTGCGCCCCTCGCTGCCCAGCTCGATCAGGAGCATTTCTACATAGCCCAGAATGGCGCCGAGAATGTTGTTGAAGTCATGGGCAATGCCACCGGCGAGAATACCAATGGCTTCCATTTTCTGAGCGTGCAGCAGCTGACGCTCCAGATTGCGCCGATCACTGACGTCCTCTACTACGGAAAGCATGCCGAAGCGCTCCTGCCCCATCGGCCAAGGCGCCACGTGATAGCGCAGCAATCGTTCTTCTCCGGAAAGCTCCACCAGCGTCTGGTTGACCAGGCTTTTCCCCTCTGTGAGGCAGCGCTGCATGTCGTCGCGACTCTCCTGCGACCATAAGCGCGAGAGCTCGCCAATGTGCACGCCTCGCTCGACCAGTGCCTCGCGTCCCGCGATTTCGCGAAAACGCTCGTTGAACTCCTGCACCCGCCCCTCATCGTCCACCGCCAGAATTGCCAGCGGTGCGTGCTCCACAAGTTGGCGGTAACGACGCTCACTCAGGGCAACCTCTTCCTGTGCTCGACGCCCCCGCTCGATTTCCTCGCCCAGACGCAGATTGGCAGACCTCAGTTCGGTACTCAGACGGCGCTCGGCGTGCAGACTCTGCGCCAGCCAGCGAATGAGCAGACCAACGCTGATTACCGTCAGAAGATTGAGCAGAAGAAAACCAGCCGCAACCAGCAGATCCTCCTGCAGTGGGCAGATGACCGGCTTCAGATCGCGCAACCAGGGCACACCCAGAAGCGTCAGCAGATTCACACCCACCGAAGCGATCCCCAGCCAAGTACCGCCAAAGGCCGCCGTTACAAGACTGAAAAACAGCTGCCAGGGGGTTCCTTTGCAGAGTGGAAGCTGAATGGCCACGCTGACGGCGCTAGCGATCCAGATCAGCAGCAGACCACCATACAGGCGCAGGCGACGGTCCATGCGAGGCATGAAGGCGAAGAAGTTCAGTACCAGATAGAAGAGGAGGCCTTCTCCCAGATAGGCGACTTCAGGGTGTTGCCGCCACAGCAGGAAGAGTGCCACGGCTACCGGCAGTCCTACCAGTGAAAGTGCCTTGAGTAGCAAATGGAACACGCGCTCGCCCAGCACATGCAAAGGTGCGGCTGATGCGGTGTCCAGATCCGGAATATGAAGCAGTTTCTCGAGGTGTCTCACACTTTGGTTTCCAGCTTGACACAATTATATCGGCCAGAGGGAGGAATCAATTAAGAAGCGCAAGTATCGGCTCAGGCTGGTAAGTTGGGGCATTGTCATTTTCGGGAGTCGAGCATGTCTACCACTTTTCCGCTGTTCAAGCCTTTCCTAGCGCATCGCAGCGTTTGGATCTTCCTACCCTTGTGTCTGCTTTGCCTCGCCTGCGGTACGAAAAAGGAACACACCGCCATGGTGCAACAAAATCAGCTGCCTGACTGGGCCAGTGACGCAATCTGGTATCAGATCTTCCCCGAGCGCTTCCGCAATGGTGACACAAGCAACGATCCGACTCTTGCCGATCAGCAAGGCGCCTGGCCGCACGACGCGAGCGAACCCTGGCAGATTCACTCCTGGACCAGCGACTGGTACGCGCTCGCCGACTACGAAAAGGCCAACGGCCACGATCTGGGCCACAATATTCAGCGCCGCCGCTACGGAGGCGACATTCAGGGCATCCTGGATGCGCTGCCTTATCTGGAAGAACTGGGTGTAAACGCCCTTTATTTGAACCCGGTCTTCACCGCGCCTTCCAGTCACAAGTACGACGGCGCGCATTATCATCACGTTGATCCTACCCTGGGGCCCGATCCGGTCGGTGATCGTGCGCTGATGGCAAACGAGAACCCTGTTGACCCAGCTACCTGGAAATGGACGAGCGCCGACTTGCTGCTGCTGGAACTGGTGGAGCAGGTTCACGCTCGCGGCATGCATCTCATCCTGGACGGAGTTTTCAACCACCTCGGCATGACCAGCTTTGCCTTTCGCGATGTGCAGCAGAAGGGCAGATCCAGCGAGTTTGCCGACTGGTTCACCGTCAAGGCCTGGCCGGATTCCGCTACAGGAAAGGAGCTGGACTACGAGGGCTGGTTCGGTGTACGCGAATTGCCGGAGCTTCGCGAGGATGCGGAAGGGTTGGTGCCGCCGGTACGCGACTATATCTTTGCTGCAACGGAGCGCTGGCTGAAGCCTGAGGTTGACGGCGTCCTTCGCGAGGGTATTGACGGCTGGCGATTGGATGTGGCCTTCTGTATATCACACCCCTTCTGGAAAAAGTGGCGCGCTCACGTACGCAGCCTCAATCCTCAGGCCTACCTGGTAGCCGAAGTCATCGAACCGTTGCCGGAGCTTTTACCCTATCTCGAGGGCGACGAGTTCGACGCAATGATGAACTACAACTTCGCCTTTGCCGTCGCTGAATTCCTCTACGATAGAAGTAAGACCCCCTCCCCCACGAGCTTCGACCAGCGCATGCAGGAGATGATCAAGGCCTTCGGCGAGCCGGGGTTGAGTGTGATGCAAAATCTGCTGGACAGTCATGACTCTGCCCGTTTGGCCAGCCAGGTGAAAAACGGCGGTGGGCCCGCATTCCGCGATTGGGGCACCTATTTCGGTTGGTCGCAATCCGGCAATCCCGACTTCGACACCTCTGCTCCAGGTCGCATCGATACTGCAGTCATCAAGATGGCGCTGCTGCTGCAGATGACCTGTCCAGGTGCGCCAATGGTGTATTACGGCGACGAAGCTGGTATGTGGGGCGCCAACGATCCCGATTGCCGCAAGCCCATGGTCTGGCCCGACTACTCATATGAGGACGAGACGCTGCTGCCGGACGGTACGCCACGCCCAAAAGCGTGTCCGGTCCGCTACAACGCCGAACTGCGCAAGTGGTACGAGAAGCTTATTCACATTCGCAACATGGAAATCGCACTGCGGCGCGGCCACTACCATGCGCTGATCATGGACGACGACACCGGACTCTACGCTTTTGAGCGCTACATGGGCGACGAATGGGTGGTTGTGGTGATGAATCCGGCAAACCGTTTGGCCCAGACCGAGCTGCGTCCGGGAGCTGAAGGCGAGTGGTACAACGCTATCAAGGGCGGACGTATGAAAAGCGCGGTTGATGGCAGTCTGCGCCTTGAGCTGGGAGCCTACGAGGCAGCTGTACTCGTGCGTATAGAAAAGCGCTAGGAATTGATTCAGGTCAGCCAGCACATGGCGATGAAAAGCACAGCTACAATCACCGAGGCCTGGTCGCCCAGGTGACTGATGGAGGGCTGGCGATGCAGAAGCTGCAACTCCAGCTCCTCGGGCAGCCCCTGCTGTTTCAACAAGAGCTCGCGCCTGCGCCACAAGTCGTGCACCCGTTCCAGAAAGCTCTTGGTGACCATCAGGCTGATGCGTGCGATGAAGCCGAAGCCAAGGGTGAAGAGGATGCGCAGAATCAAATTCCCCTGCGTACTGTTGGCCATGTAGGCAACCAGGAGCACCACCTGACAACCGATCATGTAGAAATGTGCATTGATCTGCCGTCCCCGGTAGTAGGCCAGGTCCCGTTCGATGGACTCGAACACCACAGTAAACAGGTCTTTTCGTTCCACGAGTTCTCCTTGGATCCCACTCATTATCGACACAGCAAGGGCGTAATTCTGTTTTTTCTGGATTTGATTGAAAAAGTTTTTGGTATACGAACCGCAGCCTCCGCTACACAATTCAGCCACTTTGCGCCTAGCCCGTAGTTCGCGAACTTAAGGTTTCAAAGGTGGTGGACGTATTTCGTGATACAGCAACTGATTCCTGTCCGAAGGGCAAGTGGTACGTAGTCCGCCCGGGAGTTCGTCTTGTTCCTGCGCCGTCTATTCGATTGGGACACGCTGCCTGAGTTGGCTCGTCGCACCCTTGGTCGCCAGATCCCCGCTGCCCACATCGATGGCCTCAGTCAGGCTGGAACCAGCCTGATCGCCACCATAGCCGCCAAGAGCCTGGGCGCCAATGATTTGCACATCATGCTGCTAATGATGGTGGCACCGGTATGCTTTTTACTCTCGATCTACTGGGCCGAGTTGATCGCGCGTCTGCGTCGCTGGAACCGCCTCTTTCTGCTCTGCGCTTTTGCCGGCGTTGCCCCTCTCGCGCTTATGTACGCCTGGGGCAGTATGCGGCTTCTGCTGCTGCTCTTGCTGCTGTACGAATTTCACAACTCCCTCAACATTCCCCTGCGCAACCGCATCATGCAGGCCAACTATCCGCGCGAGAGGCGCAGCTTTCTTTATGGCCGACTGGCCTCGTTGACCGCGTTGACCATCCTGCTGGTCAGCTATCCGCTGGGCCATTTCTTGGATGCGGGCAGCGAGAACTGGCGCTGGGTGTTCGCCGCTATCGCCCTCTTCGGTGTGCTGGAGCGCATTCTGCAGTTCAGCGTTCCGGTGGACGAGCATCGTGAAGCCGCCGTCCTGGGTAGCCCGCGCTGGATGGGTTTGGCTCTACCCCACTGGCGTCGACTACATCAGCCCATTTTGCGCATGGGCAGCCTGCTGAATCGCAATCGCGCCTTCTTTCGCTGGGAAATGCAGTTCATGCTCTACGGCCTGGCCTTCTTCATGGTGGGCACGGTGCAGCCCGGCTATCTGGTCACCGGTCTGGGGCTGAGCTACGCGATGATCTCGCTGGGGCAGGTGGCGGCATTTCGTTTGTCCAGCATCTTCAGTCTGCCCTACCTGGGCGCACACCACGATCGGCTGGACCCGGCCAGTTTCTGCGCACGCATCTTCGGTCTGCTGGCGTTCTTTCCGCTGCTGCTGGCGAGTTGCTCGCTTGTACCGGAAGGCCCCTTGCGCAACGCACTCTTTCTGGCCAGCTTCCTGCTGCAGGGAATTGCCATGAGCGGCGTGGCCGTCGCCTGGTCGATGTCCAGCCTGGTCTTTGCCGGCAAGGAAAGCGCCGCCACCTATCAGGGAATCCATGTCACCCTGACGGGATTGCGTGGCTTGGTGGGCCCGCTGCTGGGCTGGTTTGTGCGCAACACCTTCGGCTGGCATGCGACCTTTGCCTGCGCCACCTGCCTGCTGATCCTGGCAGCGTGGTTGATGTACCGCCAGGGATTGAGCCTACGCGAAATGTTACTTCAGGACGAGGCGCCGGCAACGGGCTGACGTCGCCCGACCTTGTCGAGGGTTCACAAGAGCTTATGGACAAGCGACTGATCATCTCTGCCAGCCGACGCATGGATCTGCCCGCATTTCAACTGCCAGCCTTTCTGCGCTGGTGCAGGCGTGGTTGGATTCCTGTGCCCAATCCCATCGGCGGACAGATCTCCCGTGTGGACCTGCGTAGCGAAGCACTGCTCGGCGTCGTCTTCTGGACGCGGCGCCCGGGCGCCCTCCTGCAGGCATTACCCGAACTAGACGCGCTCTTCGGCCGTCGGCGCATTCTGGTGCAGGTAAGTCTGCTGGGATACCCGCGCGAACTCGAAGTCAACGCTCCTCCGATGCAGGAGACGCGTGACGACTTGCTCAGGCTTGCTGACGAATTAGGCCCGGAGGCCGTACGCTGGCGCTTTGATCCTTTGCTGCTTTCGCGGTTGACGCCCGTCGAGTTTCTGCTGAATCGCTTCGCTGAGCTGGCAAAGGAACTGCGCGGCCACCAACACTACGTCTACCTAAGTTGGCTGGATCGCTACCGCAAGATTGAGGCTCGCCTGCCACGCGACGGCGAGGGGAACTCGCTGGTCTTCACGCCCGCGCACGAAATGCGTGCCGCTCTGGCAGCGGAGCTAGTGCAGATTGCATTGGAAAACGAACTGCAACCGCTGGCCTGCTGCGAAGAGGAGCTTCTGCAAACTCCGGGCATTCGGCGTGCCGCCTGCATCGATGCCACTTTTTTCGAAGAGGCCAACACACTTCTGCCCGGCGCCATTGCCAGCGCACCAACGCGTCCTGGTTGCGGATGCGCACGCGCGCGCGACATCGGCATTTACAATCAGTGCGCTCACGGCTGTGTTTACTGCTATGCCAGCAAGGCTGGTATCACGACTGTTTGTCGCGATCCTTGGGCACACTATGCAATCCCCTGAATTCCGCACCATAGGATTATCACGATGAGATTGAACGCGCCTGAAAGCCCCCGAATGCTGGACGAATGCGAACATGCAGCTTCCCTTCTCCTAAATAATTACACAAGACCCCTGCTTCAGCCTTGACTGGTAGTAGGTTCTGGGGAAGTGGAATCTTGCGATACCTCGGAAAAGGATAGTCTAATCCAACTGGAATCGTCACCTTCCACTCGCAGCGTTCTCGCAAAGTTGGATCTGGGACTCCTATTACATGAATCCCCCCGGGTACGGCTTCAGCGCCAACTATCGGTCGTATTCATTCCAAGGAGATTCCCATGCGCATCCTGCTGGTAAACCCTAAAACACCTCCTACCTTCCATAACTATCACAATGCTCTACCCTTTGTCGCCAAGCGCGCGGCGGGCCCCCCTCTAGGCTTGTTGACTGTAGCAGCCATGCTGCCTGTCAGCTGGGAATGCAGACTAGTGGATATGGATATTGAGTCACTGACAGACAAGGACTTGCGATGGGCAGACATGGTCTTCCTGACCGGTATGGACATTCAGCGCTCATCCTTCCAGAAGGTGCTGGTGCGCTGCACGACCCTCTGCAAAAAGGTAGTTGCTGGTGGCCCCATGCTCAGCACCAACCGCGAGGGGTTTCAAGGGATCGACCATTACGTCCTAAATGAAGCCGAAATCACGCTCCCGCTTTTCCTGCGTGACCTGGAGGCCGGTTGTGCAAAAACGGTCTATACCTCACCGGATTTCCCCGATCTTGCAGCCACACCTATTCCACGCTGGGACCTGCTGCAGATAAAGGCTTATGCCAGCATGAACATTCAGTACTCCCGCGGATGTCCTTATCACTGTGAGTTCTGCAGTATCGGCATGCTTAATGGACACCGCCCGCGTACAAAGCAAACGGCTCAGTTCATTGCCGAACTGGAAGCCTTGCGCAAAGCTGGCTGGAAGAACAACATCTTCATCGTGGACGACAATTTCATCGGTAAGGCGCGCGTCCTCAAGGAAGAGTTGCTGCCAGCACTCATCCGCTGGAAAGCAGCAAGCGGTGCCCGTTTTCTATTTACTACAGAAGCCTCGGTTGAACTTGCCGAGGATCATGAGCTGATGTCGTTGATGGCCGAAGCCGGTTTTGAGTGCGTGTTCCTTGGTATCGAAACGCCCAACACAGAAAGTCTTAGCGAATGCGGCAAGTCACAGAACCTCAGCGTAAACCTGATAGAAAGCGTGCGGACCCTCCATCGCTACGGAATGCGTGTTGCAGCGGGATTCATCGTCGGTTTTGACAGCGATACCACCTCGGTCTTCCATCAACAGATTGACTTCATCCGTAATAGCTCAGTTGTAACCGCCATGATCGGACTGCTGAATGCTCCCATCGGAACGCGGTTGTACAAGCGAATGTTCAGCGAGAATCGGCTGCTTGCCACCGGCATTACTGGCAATAACATGGACGGCACAATGAACTTCATTCCGAAGATGGACTATGGCGAATTGTTACGCGGATATCGGGAAATCCTTGAGACCGTGTATCGTCCAGATGTCTACTTCAGACGCGTCAAGGCATTTCTGAAAGATTTCCATCCTGCGCGCACTCAGCGTCCGCGGTTTTCACTAACCATGCTGAAAGCACTGGTTCGAAGCATTTGGCGCCTGGGGATTCTGGATCATGCGAGATGGTATTATTGGCGTTTGTTTGCACACAGCATTTTTCACTGCCCACAGAAACTCCCGACTGCTATCACGATGGCTGTCTACGGTTTTCATTTTCGAAAGGTGTCACGTCACGCATTCTCTTGAAAGCTGGTCCCTGCATCAAGCTTCAGTTCAGCAATTCCGATAGCATAGTCATCTTTCATGCGGGACCTATTCGGAGTCTGAATGCAGACCAATTTCGGCTGGCCAGCAAAGCACCAGGGACCAGGTGCTCAAGGCTCACGACACCTCTTTCTTCTTCTACTGATAACCCTGCCAGTCGCAATGCTGGCCGGATTGTGGCAGCGGGAGGAGTGTGATCGCGACATGCGTGACGACCTGCTGTTTCGCTTGCACTCCGTTACCGACCTACTGCATCAGAGCCTCGACAAAACACCATCCTTTGACGCCGCCGACTCCACAAATGCTGAGTATCAGCGCCTTTGCGAGTTCTTTGCCACCTGCCGTTCCATTGTCGGCTGCCGCGGTGTTTATCTGATGAAGCTCGAAGAGGATGGCATCCACTTCGGCCCGGAAAGCTATTCGCGCAGTGATCCCCAAGCTTCTCCGTTGGGCGAATTGTATCACCAGCCGCCGGACGAAATTCTCCCGATTTTCGGCGGACAGGAAGCAAGCACGGCGGGCCCCTACACCGACGAATACGGCACCTTTGTCTCAGCCTTCGCTGCCCATGTGACACACGACGGCGACCGGCTGGTACTGGGGATGGACATAGAAGCCAGCCGCTGGAGAGCTCGTTTGCGCGACGCTCTTGTGACGGGGATAAGTTTGGTCTTGCTCCCGGTACTGATCCTGCTGCTGGGCGGGCTGCTGCTGAGCTGGCGCGAACTGATGCATCCGCCTATTCCTTTCTGGCTCCGCTGGACCGAAAGCTGGCTGGTGCCGCTGCTGGGTATCGCGCTGACAGCAGGTTGTGTGTACTTCGTGCACCAACACGAACTGCTTACGAGCGAAGGTCATTTCGTTGAGTTGGCCGAAAGCCAATGTGTCGGTACGCTGAACCGGCAACTGCAGGAGCAAGAGCAAAACTTGTTTCGGCTGGCAAATCTGCTGGAAGTAGCCACGCAGGAGGCCAGTGGCGAGACTGTGACGCGCTCGCTAGCGCACCTTTCGCAAGACAGCATGCGCACGAAGCTGACCACATTCACGCTTCTGCAGGGACCACTTGAGCAATTGGCTCCCTGGAGGCAGCCTGAAAAGAGTGGGCCTCGGCGGATTTTAAGCGGCTGGACAAGTGACGGCGAGTTCGATGGCCCTAGTCTGCGCCTTTACCTCCCCCTTCCTGCGCCGGAAGGCGAGTTCAGGCAACTTGGCGCAGTGTTGCACCTGGATCGCGAACTGATGATGCCGACGCATCCAGGCTCCAGATCGCTTCCCTTCGTGCAAGAGCTTCTATTGATTCGCCCTGACAACACAAATCGGGTCCTGGTGCCGGCGTGTGGACCACTGGGTATCGGGCCTTGCACCACTTGGCCAGTCTATGTGTTCGGTCAGACGCTGGCCCTGCGCGTTTGTAGTACGCAGACCCCGACCGGCTACCTGGAAGGTCTTAGCCTCCTCGTCAGCATCCTGGGCGCTCTCTTGACGGCGACCACGTCGATTCTTGTGACACACGCACTTCTTAGGCGCAGAGAACGCGAGGAGCTGTACTCCGAGCTCGCCCATCGCGAGGACAAATACCGCAGCCTGATCGAAAATGCCAACGAGGCGATTCTGGTGGTTAAGGATCGCAAAGTGGTCTTTGCCAACACCAAGTGTGGACACATGATGAATCAGGATCCGGCAACCCTGATCGGTATGGAATACAGCAGTCTTCTGGCTCCCGAATTCAGAGAAGCTGTGGCTCAGAAAAGGCAAGCGCTGCTTGAGGGCAAAGCGCTCACGGAACGTCTACAGGTGAAGATCATCAACGGGCACTGGATTGAGCCTAGCGCCACACTGATTCATTGGGAAGAAGACAAGGCCTTGATGATCGTCGCCCATGATATCAGCGATTGGGTCGAGTTGGAACGTGCACGCCAGGAGCTGGAAGGACTGCTACACTCAGCACTTGAGCAGTCGCCCATTGCCATGATCATCATCGGCACTGATTTGCGCGTCCGGCTAACCAATATTACCACCAACCAATCCTTCAGTTCTGAATGCTCCTCCTTCGAGGGCTTGCACATCAGCGAACTCATGCATATCTGGAAGAGCTGGAACAGCCAGAGCGAGGAACTGCGCCTGGAACAAACTCCGCTGGTGCGCGCCATTCGCGAAGGTTGTGTGACACAAAACCAGGAAGCTGTCATCCTGAATTCGCAGGGTTTGCATCGAGTACTGCACGGCAGTGCGGCTCCAGTACGAGACAAGGATGGTAAAATCATTGCCGCGGTCGGCCTTTTTCAGGATATAACGGAACTGCGACGCTACGAAGAAAAGGCCAAAGCCGGGCAGCGGCTGGAAAACATGGGCAGTCTGGCGGGTGGTGTAGCACATGACCTGAACAACCTGCTCACACCCATTATCGGCTACTGCGAAATACTGGCCCATGAACTGAAAGAAGAGGACCAGCTCACTTCGCTAAGTCACATTCGACAAAGTGCCGATCTGGCGCAAACGCTAGTGAAGCAACTGCTTGCCTTCGGTCGCCAGCAGGAACTGCGACTCATGCGCGTATCGCTGAATGATCTCATCCTGGAAGTGCTGGATCTGCTGCGCCGTGGTCTGGCGGGTCACACGCATTTGGATATGCAACTGGGTGACCGTATCACACCGCTTTTCGCCGATGCCAGCCAGATCAAGCAAGTGTTATTGAATCTTGTGCTCAATGCGCGTGATGCAATGCCCAAAGGCGGGCAGCTCTCCATTTGTACTTCGATGTATCACAACGGCGACTCTGACAAGCACGATGCAGAGTGGGTAATGCTTGAGATTCGTGACACGGGCATAGGCATGAGCGAAGAAGTCCGGACACGACTCTTTGAGCCCTTCTTTACCACAAAGGAAGAAGGCAAGGGGACAGGGTTGGGCCTAGCGACGGTACACGGCATCGTGCACCAACATGGCGGTCGCATTCTTGTCGAGAGTGAGCCGGGAATAGGCAGCAGCTTCAAAGTCCTGCTACCTCCCGCTTCAACAACGTAGGTGACATTTTTGCTTGCATAGAAAAGCCCCGGTGTTGGCCGGGGCTTCGCGTTAGGTCTTGTATCACATCAGCTCTTCAGGACACGCTTCAACACGGTTTCCTTGTCAATGGGCTTCGTGCAGAAGAACCAGTCGTGGCAGGTCACATCATCCTTGTTCTCCATGCGCTCCTTGGCTACGCCGCAGGAACCGGCTGGCGGAACGATTACATCATCGCCGGGCTGCCAGTCGGCGGGCGTGGCCACGCCAAACTCATCGGCCGTCTGCAGCGCCACTACGATACGATAGAGCTCGTCGAAGTTCCGACCCAGGCTCAGCGGGTAGTACAATACGGTACGAACCACGCCCTTGGGATCGATGACGAAGACAGCGCGCACCGCCTGGGTGGTGCTCTCGCCGGGCTGAATCATGCCGTAGAGCTTGGCCACATTCATCGAGATATCCTCGATCAGCGGGAAGGTCACTTCGACATCCTTCATGCCCTTGTATTCGATCTTCTCCTTGATGGTGCGCAACCAGGCGATGTGGCTGTACAAACCGTCAACAGAGAGACCCACAAGCTGCGTATTGGCCTTGTTGAACTTCTCCTGCAGGGTCGCAAAGGTCATGAACTCGGAGGTGCAGACCGGTGTAAAATCGGCAGGATGACTGAATAGGATCACCCAGCTCCCCTTGTATTGCGCCGGAAAATCAATCGGACCCTGAGTGGTCACCGCCTTGAAGGACGGGGCCTGATCACCAATGCGGGGCATGCTGTGTACTTCTTGCTGTTCCATTTTCATCTCCGAAAGTTGTTGTTTCACTTTCCTGCGCACCACCCTTGGGCTCTTCGTGCAGCAGATGGGAGCTCAAACTACTTCATAACGACAATGTTCCTGCAGCCTAACTATTTTTGATACGAATTATTTCATGTCGTTATTACTATGAATCACTCTGTATTCGCGGTGCAAACTGCCATCAAAGACAAAGCGCACTTTCCTTGCCAGCTCGTGTGCCGAGAACGGCTTCTGCAGAAAAGTGGCTTGCTCCTTAGGGTTGTCATTTCCCTCAAGCACTTGTGCGGGGTAGGCGGAAATGTAGAGCACTTTCAGTTCCGGATTCCTGCGCCGCAGATAATGCGCCAGATCCTGACCGTTCTGCATGGGCATGACCACATCGGTAATCAGCAAATTGAGAACTGGCCCCAGGCGATGCCCCAGACTGATGGCCTGCTCGGCGTCCGCAGCGGGAAAGACGCGATAGCCCAATGAGTGAAGAATGCGCGTTGCCAGGCTGAGCAGCATGGGTTCATCTTCCACCAGCAGAATGGTCTCCGCGCCCACCTGATCCCGGTAGTGGACTGGTGCCTCTGACTCCGGGTCTGGGGCGCCCTCGCTACGGGGAAAATAGACGTTGAAGCTGCTTCCTTTGCCGGGGGTGCTATCCACCTCGATGAAACCGCCGTTCTGCTGCACGATGCCGTACACGGTAGCCAATCCCAGTCCTGTGCCCAGGCCAGATTCCTTGTTCGTGTAGAAAGGCTCAAAGATGTGCGGAAGCTGATCCGGAGCGATCCCGCAACCGTTATCGTAGACGCTGAGTAGCAAGAAGCGGCCCGGTCGTGCGTCTGCATGCGAATGGCAATCCACAGCATCCAGTTCGATCTCGCGAGTACGCACCAGAATACGCCCGTGTCCGGATAGTGCGTCACGGGCATTGACGCACAAGTTCGCCAGCACCTGGTCCAGCTGGGTGGGATCCATGAAGACACAGGCCGGGTGTTCGCTCGGCTGCCAGCAGAGTTCGATCCCCTCTCCCAGAATTCGCCGAAGCATGCCCAGCATATCCTCGATGCTTTCGTTCACTTGCACGTGTTTGGGGATAGTGGCCTGCTTTCGCGCGAAGGCCAGTAGCTGACGCGTCAAAGCGGCTGATCGTTCTGCTGCACGGTAGGCTTCCTGCAGATCGTGATACAATTCGCTTTCACGGTCAATGGACTGGATTGCCAGATCAAGATGCCCCTGTATCACGGTGAGCATATTGTTGTAGTCGTGTGCCACTCCACCTGCCAGACGACCAATGGATTCCAGTTTCTGGGACTGAGTCAATTCACCACGCAGATGGTCACGTTCTTCTTCGCGACGCTTTCGCTCAACGGTCTCCCAGGCTAGACTCGCCAACTGTGATACAACCTGCTGGTCACCATCGTCATAGAATTCCGCCTTGTTACCGACGCCCAAGATGGCTTTGAGCTTTCCGCCGCGTATCACGGGAACGACCAGTTCGCGAATGACTTCTGCGTGGCCTTCGGGCAAGCCGCGTTTGCCCGACATAGTGGCGTAGTCGTTGTGTATCACGGGAGCACCCACGCGAACGCAATCCACCCAGACACCGGCGTTGTTGATCGGATAGTGTGTCCCGGCGCCCGGCGCGCTGCAATTGCGCAGTGTGTTGCTGGACCAGGTCTGCAGTGACAGAGTGACCTGATCTTCCTCGACGTAGTGAAAGAATCCGATTTTGCTTCCGGTAAGGGTCTCGGCTTCGTCCAGAAACTCCTGCAGCAGTTCCTGCGAACTGTGATTTGTAGCGTATTCCAGCAGGCGAAAGAGCGCTGCCGTAGTACGCTGATAGCGATCAAGTTCGGAGGAGTCGCTTCTTGTATCACCAATAGTGGACACGGTGACCTCCCTTTGTGCAGATCCTTGAGCCTCAGCCTGTATCACGCAGCAGCATGAACATGTCGGGCGTAATCACATTGAGGTCAGCCGGACCTGCACCTCGTGGAATCGGGTTGCAGCACAAAGAGAAGTGAAGATTAGGTATCGCCGGTACTTCTGCGAGGCGCGCATGCTTCAGGGGGACACCGGCTGAACCGTGGGTCAATGTGAGCCTAAGACTAAAGATTACAGCGTGATTCTGCAAGCAGAAAGGGCGGGCGCGCGGCTTCCTCGAATACCGGGTGCGGGACTCGAACCCGCACGGCCTTGCGGCCAGGAGATTTTCTGCTTGGCTATCGCTTCTCGCGTTTTCGACTCATCCGGTAAAACTGCCACGCAAAGACCGCTGTTAGTATTCCTGCCTCAAGGAACGAGCGCGTGAACAGCAGGATCGCCATCGCAACGCCGTAGACAACCAGAAGAATCGTTCGACTAAAACTTCGCTGCATGGTCTCTCCCCATTGCAAATCTGTGAATCACGAACTCAATGCCCGCAACGTGTACTTCCACAGTGTCATATTGTCTGTTCGTAATGGGAACATCGAAATGCTCCCCAGACTGGTGCGTGGGAGACTAGATCCTCCATCCTATCGCCAATGCCTGCGGTTTAGCCTCTTCCTCTCCAGGCCATGACGGAGTAAATGCTACCGACAGCTCCCGCTTCTTCGGTCTGGGGAGTTCACGTTTCACCGCATACTGAGCGCAGGAATCATGACAAAACTATCTCTTGCTCAAAGCTAAGCTACTACATATATTCACAGCTGAAGGCCACTTTCCTCCTATCTGAACCAGGATTGTGATCGCTACGCCCAACCGGAATCTTGAATAACATCATGAAGTGATTCGACCAAAGAGCCGAGAGGGTATCTTCTCGCTTCCCTGCATTGGTTGGATTTAGGGAGACGGGATGCCTGATTTTCTACGGGGACTTGTTACACGCGTCCTTCAAGCGGAAACCATTGAGATCACAGTGACAGAGCAGCGCAGCAGCAACACCACTGCCTATAGCACTACAGAGCGCGTCCATCCCATGTTCTGCGGTGCGGACCTAGGACCAGAGCCTATTTTGGGCAAGGAGATCTCTGTCTCCGTCCTTGGGCGTGATGGGATGGGGAGGTTGATTGGCATTGTCCACGTGAATCGAGAGAAGGGCTGAGGCCCGAGCGGAGACAGTTGGCTCCCTCTTCTCGTGTACAATCGTTTTGGAACTTTTTTCGGAGAAAAGAGCTGGCAGGAATCTAGGCGACTTAAAGTCCCTTCAGGATTAGCAGCAGCTCCTTCCATTCCTCGTAGCCGCTTTCCGCGGAAACCGTATCTCCAATCGATTCCAGGAAATCGATGCGGTCCTGGGAATACTGCAGGAAGTCCATTGGCGTGTTGTTGAAACGTTCTATCTCAGCATCGCTTGGCGGTGTGTAGATCCCGTCCTCGTCAATGCTGCCGAACACAAGACAGGCAGCAAGCAGCATCAGGTGTTGCTTTGAGCTGATTTCACCGCCGTCGAAGAGCTCCTGCGAATAGCGAATCATCTCATTGGGCGTCATGCAGGCGGCATCCGGTCTGGCAGTCGTTGCTGTGGCGTCGTTCGCAGACTGTACGGACCGAAGCTCACTGGCGAAACTTGCGCTCTCACTAGCAGAAACCGTCTGGCAATCCGTCGATGTCTGCCAGGGAATGCAACTGTGTGCTGTCGCTGAAGCGGCCTGGGCAGCACTGGTAGGCGTTTTACTCATCAGCGGGGCTCCCGTGAATGAAGTGAACTCAGCGAGCAGCTGGCAACTATCGTACCGGCTACAGTGCGCGAATACTGGAAAGCATGCCCCTCACCGATTCACGGCTACTCTCCTAGCACTTCCCCACGACTTCATTCCAGTGCGGATAGCCGGCCTCACTCAAGTGCAGGCTGTCGGCTAGGTACCACGCAGGACGCGGACGCCCACTTTCAGTGCAGCGGCGTGGCCACATCCACGAAGTCCAGGTTGGCATCTGTATCACACCACTGGCGCAGCATGCTGTTGCAGCGCTGCTTCTTCCGGCCGAAGTTGACAGCACAGTGGTAGCCCTATTCCCGGTCCTGGAAAGCGTTTTGGATGCCTGGGCGGGTACATGGACGGTTCGACAGGATGCACACTACAGAGCCGTCCAGGGCGCAGTCCGTGAACTGGGAATTGAGATTGCTCAGCCACTGCATGGAATCCGCCACACGCTGGTCACAGATCTGCGTGCCGCAGGTGTTCCAACGGAGGATGTGGCCAGGTGGGTGGGGCATAGTCTGCTAGGCGCAACGTGGGGGGTGATCACGGGCACCTATGACCACGCGCACCTGCAAACCCTGAAACGAGTCGCAAACATGATCGAGGTACCCTGGTGAATCGGGAGATTCTGCGCACAGATTGCACACAATATGCACACAGAATCACTCAAATCAGGGGTGTTTCTGGCGATTCTCGCGCCACGACTGACACAGAAGAAGCCGCACTTCCGTTTTGAAATCCCGTGTAAATAGTTTGTTTTGAAGCTGTTAGCAGAATACCGGGTGCGGGACTCGAACCCGCACGGCCTTGCGGCCAGGAGATTTTAAGTCTCCAGTGTCTACCATTCCACCAACCCGGCGCAGCTACAAGGTAATACGAAAAGGGGCAGCATGCAGCCGCCCCTCTGTGTTGTCGTGACACAAATTGACAGGCTATTCCTGTTCCACGGGCTCATCGGGAGTGAAGACCAACTTGTCGCCGTCCACGCTCACCTGTACGTGACTGCCGGCAAGGAATTCACCGCGCAGCACACTCTCGGCCACCGGGTCCTCTACCTCGCGCTCCAGCAGACGGCGCAACGGGCGTGCACCCACAACCGGACTGTAGCCGTCCTGCACCAGTTTTATGTTTGCGGCCTGATCGATGCTCAGATGAATACCGCGGCTGGCCAGCCTGGATTTCAGTTCCTCGATGCGCAAGTCCAGAATGCGCTCAATGGATTCCTTGCCCAGCATGTTGAAAACGATGGTCTCGTCGATGCGGTTGAGGAATTCGGGACGGAAATGGCGTCTCACTTCCTTCATAATATCGCCGCGCATCACATCGCGACTTGGAGGCTCGCCCGAGCGGCCACCGAAGCCGATGGCGGACTCCTTCACCAGATCGCGTGTCCCCATGTTTGAGGTCATGATGATGATGGTGTTGCGAAAGTCCACCTTGCGACCGTTGCTGTCGGTGAGCTGGCCGTCGTCCAGCACCTGCAGTAGGATGTTGAAGACCTCGGGGTGAGCCTTTTCCACCTCATCGAAGAGCACGATGGAGTAAGGACGTCGCCGCACCTTCTCCGTAAGTTGGCCGCCCTCTTCAAATCCGACATAGCCGGGAGGAGCACCGATCAGACGGCTGACTGCGAACTTCTCCATGTATTCGCTCATGTCGATGCGGATCAGCGCGTTCTCGTCGCCGAACATGACCTCCGCCAGCACCTTGGCCAACTCGGTCTTGCCGATGCCAGTCGGGCCCAGGAAGAGGTAGCTGCCGATGGGCCGGTCGGGGCTCTTGAAGCCCGCGCGGCTGCGACGAATGCTGCGGCAAAGAATGTCGATGGCCTCGGACTGGCCGATGATGCGGCGCCCCAGCTCCTCCTGCATGCGCAGAAGACGCTCGCTTTCGTCCACGGTCACCTTGTCCACGGGAATGCCCGTCATCTGACTGACCACAACGGCCACGTCTTCGGCGGTCACTTCAATGCGGTTCTCGCTGGCCGTCTCCTCCCAGGCGTCACGCTCGGTGGCCAGTTCAACTTCCAGCTTGAGCTTGCGGTCACGCACCTCGGCGGCGCCTTCGTAATTCTGCTGCTCTACCAGCTCTTCCTTGCGGCGGGCGAGCTCCTCGATTTCGCGCTCCAGCTCCACCACACGGTCCGGTACTACAATGTGCGCCAGATGCATGCGACTGCCGGTCTCATCCAGCACATCGATGGCCTTGTCGGGAAGCATGCGATCACTGATGTAGCGATCACTCAAGTACACGGCCTGACGCAGCGATTCCTCGGTGTAGGTGATCTGGTGATGCTGCTCGTAGCGCTCCTTGAGCCCCATCAGAATGCTGATGGTCTCGTCGACACTGGGCGCCTCCACTACGATCTTCTGGAAGCGGCGTTCCAGCGCTCCATCCTTTTCGATGTGCTGGCGGTACTCGTCCAGCGTAGTCGCGCCGATGCACTGAATCTCACCGCGCGCCAAAGCGGGTTTGAACATGTTGCTGGCGTCCAAGCTTCCGGAAGCACTACCCGCGCCAACGATGGTGTGCAGCTCGTCCAGGAAGACAATGATATCGTCGTGCTTCTCGAGCTCGAGCATCAGACTTTTCACGCGCTCTTCAAACTGGCCACGGTACTTGGTTCCTGCGACAATGGCACCCAGATCCAGGGCGATCACACGCTTGTTGTACAACACACGGCTGACCTTGCGCTCGATGATGCGCAGCGCCAATCCCTCGGCGATGGCCGTTTTACCTACGCCGGGTTCGCCAATCAGCACCGGATTGTTCTTCTTGCGCCGGGCAAGTACCTGAGCGACGCGCTCGATTTCTTCTTCGCGACCAATGATCGGATCCAGTCGTCCCTCACGCGCGAGCTGTGTGAGATCTCGTCCAAAGTGATCCAGCGCTGGCGTCTTGGAGCGATCGCCCTGAGCCTTGCCGCTGCCTGCCGGTGCGTCCATGGATTCCAACTGCGCGCGAATATTCGCGTAGCTCAGGTTGAAATTGGCCAACACCTGACTGGCTACGCCGTCATCCTCTTTGGCGATGGCCAAGAGCAGATGCTCGGTGCCAATGGTCTCGGCATTGAAACTGCGCCCCTCCATATAGGTGACCTTGAGCACGCGCTCGGCCTTCTTGGTAAAGGGGATGTTGCCGATCTTCATGATGTTGTCGGTGCTGTCGACGATCTCTTCGATCATCTCACGCAGCGCCGCGGGATCCACCTCGAGTTGCTGCAGAATCTGCCAGGCGGTGCCGTCGCCCAGGCGCACGATTCCCAACAGCAGGTGCTCGCTCCCGATGTAATCCTGACCCAGCCGCAGCGCTTCTTCGCGCGAGTACTGGATCACTTTCTGCACGTTCGGTGAAAACTTGCTGTGCATCCTATGCCTCTTTTCCTTTTGCTCTACTATCGGCAGAATCAGCAAGCCTTCCAGTCCAAGTGTCAATGGTCTGGTCCGCTTCTCAGCGGATCTGGCGGCCAACAGCAAACTCGTAAAAATGGTTCCGCCTACCAAAGCTGCAGCGAATTTTCGTTCCAAAGAAAAGGGGCGGTTGCGCCGCCCCTGTTGAATTCGTCTCCAAATCAGTCGCGTCGACTTGGTTCAATGTAATCCGCCGTGACACGGTAGAAAGTACGGCGGTTGGCGGGTTCAACGGCCATATCCACTTCGACAAAGACATCAAAGAAGCTGTCGACGGTCCAGCCGATGGGTGTATCGATGGGTTCGTAGGGCTCAGGACCTTCGTAAATCGTGAACCGAATCGGCTGCGGTAGTGGCAGCGGCGGTGGCGTCCATTCCAGGCGGAACTGTGCCAGCTCGGGCGTGGGCATTCCCATGTAGGTTATCGTCAGGTCCTCGATGGGAGGAATGCGTACCGGCTCAATGAGCGCCTCGTTGCTGAAGCGCAACTGCACATCGCCAGTGGAATCAATGACCTCATAACGAATGAAGAGCGCGCCCGCCTGACCGGTAATTTCCGGTTCAAAGTAATAGGGAACGGTGTAGCTGGGATCGGGCGGCAAGGTTAGCGGCTCAAGATCGGCAGGCTGCCAGGGAATCAGCTCCTCCAGATTGCCCCAGGTCAGATCAGGCAATGGCAGTGGATCGACAAGCGTACCCCAGTCGCGGCGCACTTCCACACCGAAGGGATCGGTGAGTGGCGTGCCACCCCAGACCAAGTCTTCGCTCATCCACGGGTCCTGCCAGTTCCAGGTCTGGTTGACGAAGCTGATGGCCGGCGGAATGGGTACGCCGTTGTAGGTCCAGTAGGCGGCGCGAATGCTGAAGTTCACCAGGTTGGGTCCATTGATTCCGTAGCCGAAGTGAACCATCGAGCCGGGATCCACACAGCTTCCGTCAATGCAGGTCCAGATTAGATCACAACCCAGGCCGTCGGGATGTGGAAAGCAGGTGGCAACCCAGCCAGCGGGAAGGTAGAAGTCCGTCACTTCAAGACAGGTGATACCGCGCAGACTTAAATGGAAGTCATTCACGCAAATGCCAGAATTGTTGAAGACATCGAAATTGCTGAACATGCGCGTCGGTGGGAGGTAGAAGTCCGGATTCAACACCAGCTCGTTGGTAAAGCGTGCGGCCAGTGCGCCTGTGCTCGCGTCCGTTACAGGATAGCGTACCAGTATGGCGCCGGTCTCTTCAGGTATCACGGGAATGGGCAATGGCACGGCCAGCCCCGGATCCAGCGGCAACACTTCGGGCGGCGGACCTGGATCCCACATGAGTCCGGCCAGGTCATCCCACATCAGATCCGGCAAAGGCAGCGGCTCCGGCATCAGAATGAAGTCGCGGTCGATGATGACACCGTCCAGACCGATCCCGGGTGCGTAGCCATCCACCAGGTCCCCAACCCAGCATTCAGCGCTCCCCTCCCAGCGCTGGTTGACGAAGCTCAGCCAGGGAAAGAGCACACGACCATCCTTTGTCCAATACGCGGCCAGAATGAAGAAGTCGGGTTGACCGGGGAACTCGACGCCAAAATGTGCCATGGTGCAGTGGGGAATGTAATCCGTAGGATGTCGCCAGCTGACCACCACACTTCCGTCAGGCAACTCCGTGCAATTAAAAAGCCACCCCGGTGGGCTCATGGTGTTGATCACATCGGTGCAGGTAACCCCGCGAATGATCATGTGAAAATCGTTGGCGTCCTCGTTCGTGAAGTTGTGCACATCGAAATTGGAAAGCACCCCTGTAACCATGGCCGCCTGAAGCGGCAGCCCGCATAGCAGTGTGAACCACAAGAGCAGCACTCGAACCCGTTGCATACGCTTCCTCCTTTGGTGCTCGGTGAACATACTTGAGGCTGCTAGCGCAATGTGTATGCCATTGGATATTGTTCAGATTTCAAATAGGACAACCGTAAAGATTCGGCCATCTGCATATGATATTCACTCGCCGGTGACCGCAATTGAACAACCTGATCATTCTGTTATTATTGTTGTCTCTATCAAGAAATCCAGCACAGCAAAAAACCCCTCCACGCGGGAGGGGCTTCTGCATTTCAATGGATAGGCGGTTCTAGATGCCCACCTCAATCTGCCGGAAACGCGCTGGCGCACTGCCGTGGCTCATCTCCGCCGTCTGTCCCGGTTGACCTTTGCCGCAGTTGGCTACGCCCACAAGCTCCCATTCGTCGAAGCTGGCAATGCCGTCGCAGGCATTCCAGAACTCGGGTGTCATACCCTGATACGTGGGGTTCTGCACCAGACCGACCACCTTACCGCCCTTGATGCGCCAGCCGATTTCGCAGCCGAACTGGAAGTTCAGGCGACGTTGGTCGATGGACCAGGACTTGTTGCAGTCCATCATGACTCCGTCGTCCACGCCGGCAATGAGCTCTTCAAGGCTGGAATTGCCCGGCATCAGCGAAAGATTGTTGATGCGCGTGATGGGCAGGTTGTTCCAACCATCGGCCCGATTGCAGCCGCGGCTTGCGTCTTCACCGATGCGGTGCGCCAACTCGCGATTGGTCATGTAGCCCTTGAGAATGCCCTGTTGCACAATGTGCCAGCGTCCCTGACGTACGCCATCGTCATCGTAGCCCTGGGTCGCCAGCCCGCCGGGCACGGTGCCGTCGGCCACTAGATTGACAAGGGAACTGCCGTACTGGAAGTGGCCCAGCTTCTCGGTTGTGGCAAAGGAAGTGCCTGCGTAATTGGCTTCGTAGCCCAGCACTCGGTCCAGCTCGGTAGCGTGCCCCACGGATTCGTGGATCTGCAGCACCAGCTGACGCGGCAGCAGAATCAAGTCGTAGCGGCCCGAAGGGCACTTCGGCGCAGAAAGTAGCGCAAGGGCTTCTTCGCGAATGCGCTCCGCGTTGCCTACCAGATCCAGCGCCTGCACGTATTCCCACCCGGCGCACATGTTGCCGCCTCCGTGAGACATAGGGTAGCCGCGGATCTGCTGTTTGCCATCCTCGATGGCGGTTACGGTGATTCCCGCGCTGGAGCGCAGCAGGATCTGCTCGATACGAGCGCCCTCGCTTGTGGCGTGCCACTGATGCTCGCGCTTGAAGGCCAGCTTGCCATTGGCGCGTTTGATGCGCGGATCTTTGCGCAAAATGCTGTCGGCTTCAAACAGCAGCGCCAACTTGTCTTCGATGGAAACCTTGAAGGGGTCCAGCTGAACCGGTGTCTGCCAGATATCCTGCCAGGCGGGCTCGGTGGCCAAGCGCACGGTTTCAGAATTGAGTTGGGCACTGGCGCTGGCGATGCGCACGGCCAGCTTGGCGGTTTGCATTACCGAGTCGGCGTCCATGCGATCACTGGCGGCGAAGCCCCAGGCGCCCTTGACCAGCACACGAATACCGTAACCCAGATCGTCCGAATTGTTCAGCGCGCCGAGCTCGCCATCCTGCGTAAACAGGCCTTCCTGGCGCGTCGCGATAATGCGTATATCAGCCCAGTCCGCACCCGCTCGTTGTGCGCTTTCCAGGGCAAGTTCCAGAAGGTGTTGCATTGTGATCTCCCGAAGTGGATCCTCGACCAAAGCGCAGACTAGAAGCTGCTCTCGCTGCTCATGCGGAAGCGATCGACCTTGATGGCGCTTAGCACTCCACCACCGCCAAAAAACCCGCCATGATACTGCTGTTCATGCCCCACAGCACTAATGCTGCCGAAAATCTGGTACAGACTGTCGGTGAAGCGCATGTTGCGTACGGGGTGCGAG
This sequence comes from Candidatus Delongbacteria bacterium, assembly GCA_963663545.1. Taxonomy (GTDB): domain Bacteria; phylum CAIWAD01; class CAIWAD01; order CAIWAD01; family CAIWAD01. Next base: position 40,797 of record OY760505.1, on the reverse strand, counting down.
AGCTTGCCGTTCTCGATCAAAAACAGACCGTCGCGGGTCATACCCGTCAGCGTCAGCTCCGAAGGATCCACCATGTTGGTGTAATGCAGATGTGTCACCAACAAGCCGCGCTTGGTGTTGGCGATCATTTCTTCCAGACTGCTGGATCCGGGCTCGATCACTAGATTCAGCGCCACCGGGCCGTGGGAGTTGGGCCGCGGCAAACCGTGGCCAGTACTGACGGTACCCGCCTTCTTTGCCGTGCTCAAATCGTACACGGGATTGCTGAAGACGCCCCGCTCGATCAACTTGACCGCCTGGCGTGATACACCTTCGAAATCGAAGGGCATGCCGTCGATCAGCGGATGAGCAAAGTCATCGCTAAGCGAGAAGTGCTCCGAAAACAACTTCTGCCCCAGCTTGCCCGCCATCGGGCTGGTGCCATCCTGCAGCGCCTTTGCGTTGAAGGCGGAATAGGACAGAAACATCAGCAAATCAGCCACACCCGCCGGCGGCAATACAACCTCGTACACGCCCGGTTCCAAAGGCTGGGGATTGCGGCTGCGCAAAGCGATTTCCGTCGCCTCCTGCGCCACCTGGCCCACTTGCAACACGGAGGCCTTGCGGTTTTCCTGCTCGGCCCAACCGGTGGAATCCACGCCCTCGACCGTTGCCGAAACCGCCGCGGAAGAGGATTGGAAACTGCAGTACAGCCCCGCGCTGTTTGCCATGGCAAACTGAGTGTAGCCGTTGCGATAAATACCGTGAGCCACCATTTCCTGCTCGCGAGCGGCCTCGCAGATCAGGCCGATGTCACGCGCCTTCTCCTCCGGACTCAGTTCTGCCGTGGCGGGGTCCAACGAATCTTTGTGCGCCGTCGGGCAGGCAGCCACCAGCGGCACATCCTCCGCCATCGGCTTCTGCTTGCTGGCCGCAAAGCGTGTGCTTTCCACCAGACGCCGCAGACTGTCTTTGTCCAGGCGATTCGTGTTGCCGGTAGCTTGACGGCCGTTTTCTTTCAACACCAGTGTCAGGCCGGTGCCCGTCTGGGCGACATTCTGCTGGATGTTGTTATTGGCAAAACGCGAAAGTGCCTCGTAGGAAGTGTCGATGCGGACGTCGGCCAGATCGCATTCTTTGCACAGGTCCAGGACCTGCTCCATTTGCAGCTGAAGCTGTTTGGGGTCACTTGGGATCATGTTCACTCCTCACAGGAACACTGTCCTGTTCTTCGAGGCTTTCAAGACGCTCATGTATCACTTTCATGCCAGGTTCAAGTTTGAGCGCGCGCTCCCAGTATTCGCGGGCAAGATCCACGTTGCCGGCCTGTAGTTCCAATTCACCCATGTGATACTGAATCTCGCCGGATTCGGGCATTTGCCGGAAGGCCTGCTCCAGATAAGCGCGTGCTTCTTGCATCCGTCCCATGCGGAAGAAAATCCAGCCCTTGGTGTCGAGAAAACTGGCCGAAACGGGATCCGTATCCAGGGCGCGGGTAACCAGCATCAGGGCACGATCCATTTCAACACCTTGATTGGCCAGCAGAAAGGCAAGGTTGTTCAGCAGCGCTGGCGACGACTCCTGACCAAAAGCCTCAATCGCTTTCTCGTAAACGATGCGTGCTTTCTCAAAATTGCCAGCCCGATCGAGCCAGGTGCCGTAATCGGCCCAGAGGGATTGCACCATAGGAAACCGGCTAACCAGTGTCGCATGCAGTTCACCCGCTTCGGCGCTGCGTCCTGCATAACTCAACGCAATGGCCAGATAGCGCAGCACTTCCGGGTCATCCGGGACGAGGTCCGCCGCCCGTTGATAGGCCTGCACCGATTGCTCGTATTCTTTGCGATAGAGATGGATCCGCCCTAAAAGCAGCCATGCCTCCAGGTAATCAGGATTCAGTTTGAGTGCCTTCTCAAGCGCACCGCGGCCCGCGTCCTCGCGCTCGAGCAGGTAATACAGGCGCGCGCGCGTCATCTGCGCCGCCGCGCTGGATTCTGCAGCAGCAAAACGATCAATGAGCTTGATGGCCGCGCTCAGCCGCTCGGCGCGACGCCCCCATTCGAAGATGAGCTCCCAGAAGTAGTCTTCCTGATAATAGTCACCCAGAATACGCGACAGCGGCTGACGCGAATAACGCCCCAGCGCTTTGCCAGCCTCGCGCAAGCGGTCGCGATCAAGCAGCAACTGCACGCGCAAGGGGATACAGGTTGAGTCGGGCAGACTGTCCAGTGTCTCGTCAACCTGTTGACTTCTGCCACTGCGGTAGCAGAAATCCACATAGTCGGCGGTTCGCTCTGGATTGTAGGGCCAATGGCTGCTGTACCATTTGCCACAGCTTAACAGCAGGTTTTCGTCGCGTAACTCCAGCGCCAGATCCCAGAGGGCATCGACAGCTTGGGCGCATTCGGGATCAAGCTGAAGCAGATGTCGCCAAATGCCAGCCGCCCGCTCGTAGTCCTGCTCCATTTCACTAAGCGAAGCTGTGATCGCCAAGCGGTCAATGCGGTCCAGAGTATCGGCATCAGGTGTGGCCCAGGCCTGACGCAAGCACAAGGCCAGCAGAAGGCACAGCGTCACACGAATCACGGCTGCTCTCCCGTCTCCTGGAGCTGCTCCGTGGCAGGTGACGTATTCTGATGCCGCTGGAAAACGCGCACAACATCATTCTTCAGGATAATGAGCATCAGTACCAACAGCAGGATCATGCCCACCTGCTGGATCCACAATTTCAACTTGACCGGAAGAGGTCGCCGCATCAGGCCTTCCACGAAGATGTACACCATGTGGCCGCCGTCAAGTGCGGGAATGGGCAGGAGGTTCAGAAAACCGATGTTGACGGAAATGAATGCCAAAAAGGCCAGAAAACTCCAGACGCCGTTGCGTGCGCTTTCGCCCGAAAGCTGAGCGATAAAGAGGGGTCCGCCCAGGTCACGTAGCCCTGCGTTACCCGTCATCAGCGCACGAAGAGTACCGGTGACCGCTGACATGACGCCGTAGGTTTGCAGCGTACCCGCCCGCAGACCCGAGATCAAACCGACGCGATGCGTCTCGTAGGTGGGGATGATGCCGATGGCGCCCACCTGTTCCTTGCCGCTGGGTGCGGGCACTAGTGCGGGAGTTACGAGCACCAGCAGCGAGTCTGTATCACGTAGCACATACAATTGAATCTGTTCTTCGGGATGCTGACGAATTTCCTCCGCCATGGCCACCCAGGAGTCCACATTACGGCCTTCGATGCTAAGAATAAGATCGCCTTCGCGCAGCCCGGCAGCGTAGGCGGGTTGATTCGCATCCACTCCACCGATCAAGGGCCGATCGACGGGCTCTTGCACTCCCTGAAACCAGGCATGGGTTGTAAACAACACGATGGCCAGAACGAAGTTCATGATCACGCCAGCCAGAATCACCAGGCTCTTCTGCAGGAAATTCTTCGACATGAACTCGTCGGGCGCCCCCGTGACGGACTGCTCGTCCAGGCTTTCGTCGATCATTCCCGCCATTTTCACATAGCCGCCCAGCGGAATCCAGGCTACACGGTACTCGGTTTCGCCGCGCTGCCAGCGATAGATGGCGGGTCCAAAGCCAATGGAGAAAGTCTCCACGCGAATACCGACGGCGCGCGCAGCAAGGAAGTGGCCCGCTTCGTGAACCGTGATAATGATGCCGATGACAATGATGAAGGAGAACAGGGTCAGCATGAGATTCCTGTGATTTCAGCTAGTCCGGGACCGCACCCGGTGTTGAATATCCTCGCTCAATTCGATGAGTTCTTCAAGGCTTTTGTGCTGTCCCGAGTAAGCGGCCAGCTCATCTTCGACCAACTCCAGGATGCGCCCCAGTGGCATGCCGCCTTCAAGAAAGCGCGCTACAGCCGCTTCATTGGCCGCATTCATGACACAAGCGTAAGCACCGCCCAGGCGCGAACACTCGCGCGCAATCGTCAACGAACGGAACTTGTCCGTGTCGGGTTCCGCAAACTCCAACGCCCCCATGGCCGCCCAATCAGGCACCGGCATCTCGAGTTCGAGACGCCTGGGCCAGCTGAGCGCGTACTGAATGGGAATGCGCATATCGGGCAACCCCAGTTGCGCCTTTACACTGCCATCGCGGAATTCAACCATGGAGTGCACGATCGATTGCGGATGCAACAGTACGCCAACGGAGATTTCCGGCAGACGATAGAGCCAACAGGCCTCGATGATTTCGAGCCCCTTGTTCATCATGGTGGCTGAGTCGATGGTGATTTTGGCCCCCATCGACCAGGTAGGATGCTTCAGCGCCTGCTCGAGTCCGGCACCGAGGAACTCCACTCGACTGGCCAGGCGAAAAGGTCCACCAGACGCCGTCAGGATCACGCGGCGCAGATCCTCGTGCGCCTCACCTTGAATGCACTGCAGAATGGCGCTGTGCTCGCTGTCGATGGGCAGCAGAATGCACCCTGAAGCCGCAGCCTCGCGCATCACCAGCTCTCCGGCACTGACCAGCGGCTCCTTGTTGGCAAAACAGACGCGGCGCTTGTGGCGAATGCCCGTCAGCAGAGGCTCAAGCCCGCGTACGCCGACGATGGCAGAAACCAGCACCTCCACTTCGGGACGTGCCGGCGCTTCGACCAGTTCGCGCCAACCGCAGAGGACTTCAATTCCGCTGCCGCTCAGCGCCTCCTTGACCCGATCAAAGTGCTCCTCGCTGATGTGAACAAACTGTGGTTTGTAAGCAAGAGCCTGCTCTACCAGGCGCTGCCAGCGGCTATGCGCGCTCAGTCCGGCAACGGAGAATTCCTCCGCATGCTGTTCCAGCACCTTCAATGTGTTCTCACCGATGGAGCCGGTGGAACCGATGATCAATACTCCTGCCACGCGCGGTCCTAAAAGAGATCGAACAGCAAGCCCACGGTATAGGTATCGTAGGTGCCCATACTGTACTCAGCATTGATTCGCAAAAGCGGGAAGGGCGTGATGTTCAGGCCCAGGGTCAGGCGGCTGATATCACTGTCCAGATCCATGTCTACGGGCAGATTGCTGCGGCTGGTGAAATCCAGATTTGTCGTCGCCTTGCCGTAGCTGTAGCCCGCGTAGGGACCCAAAATCAGCAGTTGCTTGGAGACCAACAGGTCGAAGCTAAGGGCATCCGTTTGCAGGTATTCGCCCACACTCAGGCGGTTGTAGTTCGCCTGCAAACCAATGCGCGGCATCACGAGCGGGATATCGAAGAGTTCATTCACTTCCCAGCGTACCGCACCGCCCAACAACGTCAACGTACCCACCTCGTCGCTCAGCTTGAGGCTCATGCCGCGCACGCCCACCATCCAGCCCGCCACCAGGCCTTTGTTGACAAAGAGCACCGGCAGCACGGCCGCATTGGCCTCGCTCTGATCCAGGATGCCTTCCTGATCGCCAGAACCGAAGGACAGGGTTTGCAGCTTGACGCCCAGATCCAGGCCCAGTAGCCCCTTGGATCCGGCGCTATGAAATGTGGCCGTACTCGCGCCTTGTGCCAGAGCGTCAGCCAGCGGCTGAACGTAGGTTTCCAATTCGGCATTGGTGTTGACGATGACCTCGTCCAGCAGATCATCAAAACTCGTCGCTGCCTGTAGCCCGGTACTCAGCAGGGGTAGAAGCATCAGTGAGAATAGAATAGACTTCATGCTACCTCCTCGGTACAGTTGTTCACTCCATCTGTTCGCCGATTTCCAGCTTGTAACCACGCAGCCAGTCGGCGGCGCGCATACGTCGTTTGCCTTCGGGAGCCAGTTCCAGAATACGCAGTGCACGTGCGCCACAGGCCACCAGGGGGCCTTCGCCTCCCGTTTCCAGAACCGTGCCGGGTGCGGGGGCGCTATCGTCCGTCGGCAATTCTTCAACGCGCGTGGCGAAAAGCTTCAACCAGCGGTCGTGCAGTCGGCACAGCGCAGCAGGTACGGGCGAAAGCGCACGCACCTGATTGTGCAGCATGTTGGCAGCCCTGTGCCAGTCAATGCGGCGTGTATCGGCTTCGATGCGCGGCGCCAGGGGCCAGTTGCCTTCGGGTTGGGAAGTCGCCGTCAGTGTTCCCGCCAGCAGCCCCTCCACCGTGCGCACCACCAAAGCGGCTCCCTGAACCGCCATGCGATCGTGCAGGCTACCCAGGTCGTCGCCGGTAGAAATAGGTGTGGTTTCCTGTAGCAGAATGCCGCCTGTATCCACGCCGCGGTCCAGCAGGAAAGTGGTCAGACCCGTGCTGGCCTTGCCGTCCATTAAAGCGTGTTGAATGGGAGCCGCGCCGCGATAAGCGGGTAGCAGGCTTCCGTGCAAGTTGAAGGCACCCAGACTTGGCATTTTGAGAATGCGTCCGGGCAGCAGGCGAAAGGCCACCACGACAAACAGCTCGGCCTCGGTGCCGCGCAGCTCGGCCAGAAAACCAGGATCGCGCATGCGCACAGGGCGACATAGCGGTAATCCAAGCTCCAGCGCTCGGGCACTGACCTCGGTCGGACGCAGCTTGCGACCACGCCCGGCAGGTTGATCAGGCCGACTGACCACCAGACGAAGGTCATGGCCAGCCGCCACCAGTGCATCCAGGCTTGGCAGTGCGAACCCCGGACTGCCCATGAAAACCAGCCCGGCCATTTAGTCCTGCCGCTTCAGATCATTCAGGCGACTCTTCAGCGTAGTGCGCCGTGCGGGACTGATGCGATCGATAAAAAGCACGCCCTCGAGGTGATCCATCTCGTGCTGTAACACGCGAGCGTCCAGATCGGTGAGCCAGCCTTCGTACTGCTCGCCGTCCAGATCCTGCCAGCTCAAGCGGATGCTTTCAGGGCGCTCCACATCCTCGCGGATGCCCGGCACACTCAAGCAGCCTTCTTCCATCACCACGTTGCCGCGCTGCTCGAGAATGCGCGGATTCACAAAGGCGGCGAAATGCAGCTTATCCTCTTCGTCGGGAATGCCCACCACCAGCAGGCGTTTGCTGATGCCCACCTGGGGCGCGGCCAGACCTACTCCATCGGAGTCGACCATGGTTTCCAGCATATCCTGAGCCAGCGCTTTCAGCTCTTCGTCGAAGACGGTAACGGTTTCGGCTTTACGGCGTAACACGGGATCGCCGATGATACGTACGTCGTAGTCCATCCTCTTCCTTTCACAGTACCGACAGGCGGCCTAGTCCTTTTTGCGAATAACCGCAGAGATTGCCGAACGGGCAAGTTCTACATTCGCGCCTTCCGCAATCTTCACGATCACGATGTCTTCCTTGATATCCTTGACAGTGCCGTAAAGGCCGCCGTTGGTTAAAATGCGATCGCCCTTGACCAGCGCTTCGACCATCTTCTGATGCTCTTTCTGCCGCTTGTTTTGCGGACGAATGATCAGGAAGTAGATGATGGCGATCATGACGATGAAGGGCAGCATCATTCCCAGCGGATTGGGACTTGCAGCGGCTTGGGCAAAAAGGGGCATGATTCTTCTCCAGAAAAGTTTCGGTCAAGATAACAAAGCGCGCCGGACCAACGGCCCTCAGTCCTCTCGCTCCGGCGGCACCAGATCAGGAATTCCGTCGATGATGGGATAGGCACGCTCGCAAGCACAGCAATAGAGTGCCTCCCGCTGCAGTTCCAACTCACCGCGACACAACGGGCAGCACAAAAAAGGCAACCATTCTTGGAGCTTGTCATGCATGAGTCTGATCTCCTCTGCTACTGTTCAACTGCTGCAAAAGCTCCAGGAACCACGAAGGCATGTTGGCCGGTCTTCGTGTATCACGCCTGAGGAAGCAGTGCAGCGTGTGGCCCTCGTAGAGCAGCTCTGTGTCACGGCAAATCTGGAACTCCATGCGGAAGCGCAGACGGGAAGGACGACCGCGGTGATCCTGTGATACATCGCAGCGCGCCAGCAGCGTGAGTTCATCGTCGTAGTGGGCTGCCTGGTGATACACAATATTCATTTCGAGCACAGGCAAAATGAGTTCATCCTGCTCTTCGATGCTGCGATAAGTACGCCCGGCAAGCCTGAGAAGGCCTGTGCGCGCCAGCTCGAACCAGGTGGCCGCGTGGCCGTAGTAGGCGTAGCCCATCTGGTCCGTCTCGGCGTAGCGCACGCGAATGCGATCGATGACGCGAAAGCCTGCACTGTCGGCGGCCGGAAGACGGGACTCAGGCAAGCTCCCACTCTCCCATCGCATCAAACTTGGCGATGCGCCGCGTCACCAGCTCGTCCACTGGCAGGGCGCTCAGCTCGTTGAAATGGCCCATCACTGCGGCTTGCAAGGTTCGGGCAGCTGCGTCCCAATCGCGATGTGCGCCACCTTCGGGCTCATCGAGTACCTCGTCGACGATGCCACGCTCTAACAATCTGCCAGCGGTGATCTGCATGGCCTCGGCGGCCTCCTGGGCTTTGCCCGCGTCGCGGAAAAGAATGGACGCGCAGCCCTCGGGGCTGATCACGCTGTAAATCGAGTGGCGGAACATCAACACACGGTCGGCGACGGCCAGCGCCAATGCGCCACCAGATCCGCCTTCGCCCACAACAACGGTGACGATGGGCACTTTCAAACGGGCCATTTCGAAGAGATTACGGGCAATAGCCTCAGCCTGCCCACGCGCTTCCGCACCCAGACCGGGATAGGCGCCTGAAGTATCCACCAAGGTCAACACCGGCAGACCGAAACGCTCGGCGGTCTGCATCACACGCAGCGCCTTGCGGTAGCCCTCGGGCTGCGGCATGCCGAAATTGCGATAGATATTGGACTTTGTATCACGCCCCTTCTGGTGTCCGATGATCGCCAGATTTGTGTCACCGATGCGTCCCAGACCGGCCACGATACTGTGGTCGTCGGCAAAGGCGCGATCGCCGTGCAGTTCCTGAAAGCTGCTGCAGATGCGCTCGACGTAATCCAGCGTGTAGGGGCGGCGCGGATGACGCGCCAGCTGCACCGTCTGCCAACCGCTCAGCCGCTGATAGGTGTCCGCGCGCAATTTGGCCAGCTTCTTCTCGAGCTGGTTGATCTCGCGGGTGGAATTGATGCCCGCGTCGCGAGCTAGCGCACGCACCTCCTCCAGGCGGCGCTCCAATTCCAAAATGGGCTTTTCAAAATCAAGAATGGCCTCAACAGCCATAGGAACTCTCCTTCCCGCTACAAGCGGCCCAGCAGCGCCAGCAGCTTGAGCTTCCACACCATCCAGACGGCTTCGCGCACGATGGCCTTGGACATCTTGCTGGTACCGTGAGTGCGATCGTAGAAAATGATGGGCACTTCGTGAATGCGCAGACCTTTGCGCCAGACTTTGAAGTGCACTTCGATCTGGAAGCTATAGCCGCCCGAACGGATCTCGTCCAGGTCGAGCTGTTCCAGTGTGGCGCGGCGGAAGATTTTGAATCCCGCCGTCGGATCGTGAATGGGCAGACCGGTGATCACGCGCGTGTAGATGCTGGCGCCGTAGGACAGCAGCAGACGCGAAAGCGGCCAGTTGACCACGTTCACGCCCGTCTTGTACCGACTGCCTATCACCAGGTCGTGGTCTTCGATTTCCTTGAGGAAAACCTTGAGCACATTGGGGTCATGCGAGAAGTCGGCGTCCATTTCGCAAACGGCGTCGTAGCCCTGCGCAATGGCCCACTTGAAACCGGCCACGTAGGCGGTTCCCAGTCCCAGCTTGCCCGCGCGATGTATCACGTGAATACGGCCATTGGCGGCGGACATGTTGTCGGCCAGCTCGCCCGTGCCGTCGGGGCTGTTGTCGTCCACAATCAACAGGTCGAGTCGCTCATCCTGAGCAAGAATTTGTGCAGCGATGCGCTCGACATTGTCGACTTCGTCGTAGGTCGGCACAATTACCAGTACGCGTGTGATACTGCTCAACTCACCATCCTCAGTTGAGTGACCAAGTTTCGGGACGATCCTCGTGCCAGGCCTTCAGAGCTTCCGCCAGAGGACGGAATCGCAGGCCGAGAGCTTGTTCGCTGCGTCGGGTCAAAAGGCCACCGTCCAACGGCCGCGCAGCCAATTGATTCAACTCCGCCGTCACTGCGGGCTGAATCTGTTCCGGATCCACTCCCAGCAGAGTGGCAATCTGCCGGGCCAGGGCAAAGCGTGATACAATTTCCGGCGAAGCGACGTGATACACGCCCGTGCGTCTGCGTTCCATCGCCGTTATCATGACTGTCGCCAACTCCATCGCCCAACAGGCATTGGAGATCTGGTCGGTGACGACACGCAAGGTGCGTCCCTCGCTCAGGCCTTCGGCCACCCAGCTGCAGAAATCGGTCTTCAGCCGGTAGCCTTTTCCGTAGAGTACGCTGGTGCGAAAGACGCCCACCGGCTGTCCGCTGCCGCGCAGCAGATTCTCGGCTGCCAGCTTGCTCTGGGCATACACGCCCACCGACTCGGGACGATCGTCAACTTCACGGGCGCCGCCGCCTGAAAAGACATAGTCGGTGCTGGGCTGCCCCAGCCAGACATTGCGCGAGCGGCTGCACTCTTGCAGCGTGCGCACCAGGTCGACGTTGATCTTCCAGCAGGCGTCGCGGTGGCCCTCCGCTCCATCGACGTCGGTCCAGGCTGCCGCGTTCAGCACGTAGTCCGGGTGGAAATCCTGAAAGAGCGGGCGGAAATCGCGTCGGCCCACGCTCTCAACTCGCGCATAGTGGAAATCGGGATGTGCGACAAAACTGTGCTCTTCCACGCCAACGCCCAGCACACTGAAGCTGGGCAGCAATCTGCGCAACAAATGCTGGCCCAAGCGCCCGTGGCAGCCTGTCAGTAACACACGCGCCTTCACTTGAGGCTGGCTCCCTGCGCCATAAACTCATCGAGACGCGCGACCAGTGCGCGATCGCCCAGGGATAAAATGCGTGCCACCAATACGGCCGCGTTGCGAGCTCCCGCTTTGCCGATGGCCAGGGTTGCCACTGGAATTCCCGCCGGCATCTGCACCGTGGCCAGCAGCGAATCCATGCCTCCCAAGCCGCCTGCATCCAGCGGCACGCCGATCACCGGCAGCGTGCTGTGCGCGGCGACTACGCCCGCCAAATGCGCCGCCATACCCGCTCCGCAGACAAGGGCACAATACCCCTTTTCGCGGGCCGTCATCGCCAACTCCGCTGTACGAGCCGCATTGCGATGCGCGCTGGATACGATGATCTCCGCCTGAATGCCGAAGTACTCGTAAAAAGGCAGCGATGCGTTGAAGGTCTCGCGGTCGCTCTCGGATCCGATGAGAATCAGGACGCGATGTGTCATGCGGGCATCATTCCTCGTTGAGCGGTTGCACTTGCAGGGTATTCACAAGGGTGCTGAGCTGGTGCAGAAGCGGCGACTTCGGACCAGCAGGATTAAGCACCGCGGCGTCAATATAATACGTCCGCGCTGGCCGCTCGCCTTCGGCGGGCATGTAAAGCGACCAGAAAAGGAAGGGGCCTCCCCCCAGATACTCGTCCGTGCCCCACAAGCCCTCGAAGAGTTGCGCCGGATGCCCGGCCAGTTCGCAGGCGCTGAAGCGTCCCCAGTCCTTTTCGCTGTAGTCTTTGTCCCAGTAAGCGCGCCCCAGACGCTGGCGTACTTCACGCAGGCCGTCTTCGCTTCCGCGCAGGCTGTCGTCGCCGTCAACCCAATGCACGGTGATCCAGCGGTCGGGACTCAAGGCACGCAGGCGCAGAAAACGCGGCTCGGCGCTATCCTGTACCACGAACCACTCCTGCGGCACGCGCAAGCTAAGACCACTGGAGTTAAACAGGCTGTCGGCGCATTCCTGCGATGCCTCCTCCCGCCACAAGTACTCTGCTTGCACCTGACGATTGTGCTCAATGAACAAACCGCGAATTTCGTCTCCGCGCGCTTTGAATTGCGTTAGGAAGGAGAGCAGGTTCGGCGCCGCGCAAATGACCACGCGTTGTCCGCGGGCAAAGGCATCATCGCGCTTGAAGAGAAAGCCCTCTTCGCGCTGAATGCGCGAGCGCACATCGGACGAAAGCGCCTGCTGCAGAAACTCACCCACGGGTCCTTCCGCCTCGCCACACATGATCAACAGCAAGTCGCGGCGATTAAAGAACTCCTGCAGCTCAGCCGGATCAGCACGCAGAAACTCGATCTGGCGCTCGTCCTGAGGCGTGATCCAGCGTGCGTTGAAGACCTCCTCCACCGCCGGTTGCACTTTTTTCCAGGTATCGTCGTCCGCAAAAATGGCGACACGAAACATATCGCCAAAGGCCGGCGGCTTGCTGCACCCAAGCGTCAGTACAAGCAGCAGCAGCGGAATCAATCGTGTCAGAACCTTCTTCATGGTTGCATCTCCAGGCTAAGCTGCACTTGCAGCTCATCCAAAGCCGGATCGGAAAGGGCGGCACCGCGTGCCTGTTGGAGCAGCGCCAGAGCAGCTTCGCGCTGACCAAACTGCAGGAACATGAAGCCCAGGTCAGCGGCGCGACTTCCGGGCTTGAGTGCGTCTAGCTGCAGAGCTTGCTGCAAAAACTGTTGCGCCTGCTGCAGGCTTTGCTGCACTTGAGCCCCTTGCCCCGCTTCCAGTTGCCGTCCCGCACTCAAAGCAAAGACCTGGCCCAGAAGGCCATAGAATTCGGCAGCCCCGCGTGGCGCACGCTCTCCGGGCACCATGGTTTGCTGTCCCCACTGCAGACCCTGCGCGGCCAGGTCCCGTGCCTGCTGCAGATTGCCGGCAGCGAGCGCGCTCTGCGCGCGTGCAGCGTAGAAGTCGGGGGCGCGCTCAAGACCGCGTAACTCCTCCTTCAGCAACTTCACCTGCTCCCACAGCCGAGTCGGCTCTGTGCGACGAAAGACATAGATCGCATCATGATCGTAGTAGCGCAGGCTGAACTCCGCCGGACGATCGTCGATGGCCATACCGGCAATGCGCGGCAGTGTCTGAAAAACGGTGTCGACGACAAAGCCCAGCTTGCCCGCGAAAAGGTCGCGGTAAAAGAGTTCAGGACCCGGATAACGCCCGCTTCGCTCGAATCCAAGCTTGCGGTTGCTCTCGAGAATGGCCGCCCACTGTACCTGATCCAAACGACCGGCCAGGTAGTCGAGCTGATCGGCGGCCAGATTGCCCGTGGCGTGTATCACCGTGGGACCTTCCAGGCACACGTTGTTGTAGCGCGGCATGTGGATCACGGGCTTGATGCTGTTAGCGCTGCGCTCGTGCAAGAGGCCGACGCCGTCGGGGAGTACTTCTGCCAGATAGCGACCGGCGCTGATCCGGCTGTCTTCGACGCGGTGCACGGAGGCCAGCGCGCAGGTCCAGGCTCCGCTTAGTATCACCGCGACCAGCGTCAGCACAACTCCAACACTGCGTGATACACGAACGAGTGTCCTTCCCGATCCTGGCTCCAGCCAGCGTCCATCCATCAGGCCATCCAACAGAATGGAAGACGCCAGCGCAATGGGCGGTAACAGCGGAAGTGCGTAGCGCATGTACATGACCTGCGCATTGCCCGTCATCGCTAACATGGGTAGCAGCCAGGCCAGCAGCAACAGATCGGCGCGCTTACGACGCCACAGCATAAACAGCAGTCCCAGTCCTGCCAACAACATCTGCGGCAGACCACAGGCCCAGGGCAGTACCTTCGTCACGAGGAAGCTCCACGGGTTGATCTGCTCGAACTGGATCTGGAAGGTCTTGAAGAATTCGCCACGCACGTTGCGCACATTGTCCATCAGGCCGAAGGCCTGGTTGCCATAGAGGTAGTTGTGGAAGTCCAGAAAGACATAGGGATTGAGGATCAGGAACACGGCAATCGTCAGCACTCCAGCGCTAACGAGGCGTAGCGAAAACAAGTAGCGCAGCCAGCCAGCGGTCAACCACCAGCGTTTTGTATCACCTTGTTGCACATGTAGCACTTCGGCTCCGCGCATCAATTCCGCCGCGATGATGGGAACAACGATCAACAGGGAGTTGATCTTGGAGGCCAGCGCCAATCCCGCCGCAAGGGCAGCCAGCAGAATGTCGCGCCATTTGCCGTAGCGCAGATAACGCGCGCTGTGGGCAAAACTCCAGCAGGAGAAAAACACCATCGGAATGTCCACGGTGCCAAAGCGCCCGCTCTGAGCGTGAAAGGCCGAAAAAGCCAGCAACAACGCCGCCAGCAGGGCCGCACGTCGTCCATACAAAAGAAGTGCCGCCCAGTAGACGAGGGGAACACAAGCCAGCCCCAGCAGTGCGGTCAGCCAGCGCACAGCCACGTAGCTGCGCATCTCGCTGTATTCGTCATCCAGGTCGAAGGGCGTGAAATCGCCAAAGAGGCTGCTGACCCAAGTGGCCGCAATGTGCAGATAAATGGGCGCCGCGCCGTAGAGACTGTAATCGAAGGTTTGGCCGTAGAGCTCGCCCGTGGGACGCCAGTTGCCGCTGGTGTACATATTGCGTGCTACACGCAGGTTGCTGGCCTCATCCGGATGGAAATTGTTGAAGGTCTGCGCGGGACGCTCTTGCGCGGGCAGGGGCGAAAAATCCGTCCAGCCCCAGTTCAGTGCAAAGAGGCGTACACCAGCCGCCAGCAACAGCACAAGGACCAGCAGCAGATCGACGCGCAGACGGCGTCCGAGAATTGTGACCCGCCACAAGGCCCACTCCCGGGACGACGTACCAGGCTCCGCTGCTGTTTTCCCGGCTTGCTGTGTCAGAGTCTCCTGCATCACGCACCTCCGGTCCGGGCTTCGCCGTACTCACCGCGCAACTTCTTGCGACGAATCGTCAGCAGCCCCAGCAAGCTGTCCCATGTATCACGCAAAAGACGCACGCGTGTATCTTCGTCGTTGGTCCAGGTCACGGGAACTTCGCAAATGGCATAGCCCAGGTGACCGGCCAGAAAGAGGATCTCCGCGTCAAAGCTCCAGTCGGCCAGCGTCTGGCGACTGAAGATGGCCTGGGCTGCATCACGGCGGAAGACCTTGAAGCCGCAGGTAAAATCGCTCACCTGTACACCAATGAGGCATTTGGCTAGCCAGGTGAAGCCCTTGCCCATGGTTTCGCGCAACCAGGGTTGATGCCGGGCAATGTGCGCGTCTTGATTCTTGCGCGTGCCGATGACAACAGGCTTGTCGGCGTCCATCTCGGGCAGAAAGCGTTCGATGCTACTCATGGGCGTGCTCTCGTCCGCATCACAAAACAGCACGTAATGGCCACGTGCGTCCAACATACCGCGCCGCACCGCGCCGCCTTTGCCCAAATTCTTCTCGTTGATCAAAGCACGAAAACGCCCCGCACCCCCGGCACTTTCTTCTACCGCAGCACGAGCGACGTCCACTGTTCTGTCCCGTGAGCCGTCATCCACCACCAGCACCTCGAATTCAGGCACCAGGCGCGCCAGCACTTCCACGGCCTTGCGCAGACTGGGAGCGATACGCTGCTCTTCGTTGTAGGCCGGAATCACGACGCTCAAGCGGATCTCAGCGCTCATTGCCTCTCCTGAAGTGGGGCAGCTCTCCTGCAAGCGGGGGCTGCCAGTTCAAGTCGGAACACGTCTTCGCACCATGCACAAAGGCCGCCAGTGCAATGGAACCCGGATAGTGCTGTCCTTGGATCTCCGCCTCGGCCACACGACGACCTTGCTGAATCTGTCGACGCTCACGCAAAGTGGCGGGAAGTCCCACCAGAAAGGACCCTAGCCCTTTCAGCGCCGCCAGGCTATGATCCGGACGACCTTTGAGGGTATAATGAACAATGGCCAGCAGATCGAGCAGCAGTCTCTGCGGAAGACGGCGCCACAGCGTGACACAAGCCGCGTTGCGCACAAGCATACGCAGGCTGTTGCGGTGATTTAGAAAGACCTTCAGCGGTCGGCCGGCGCCCAGACTGTAACCACTGTGGTGATACACGCGCGCGGCAGGCGCCGACAGCAGGTGCCAGCCCAACAGACGCAGTCGCCAGTCCAGATCGATCTCCTCCATGTGCATGAAGAAGCTCTCTTCCAGTAGTCCGGATTCGCGCAGGGCATCACAGCGCAGTAGACAGGCAGTGCCCGAAGCCCAGGCCAAGGCCCGTGGTTCGTGGTAGAAACCGCTGTCCTCCTCGATGCGATCGGCAATACGTCCCAGCGCAAAGGGAAAAGCACAGACGTCCAGTTGTCCACCGGCGGCACCGCTGTAATCCAGCATGCCCGGATTGGGAATGGAAAGCAACAGCGGCTGCACAGCGGCAATGTCTTCGCGGCTCTCGCCCACCTTGAGCAGTTCGTCCAGCCAATCGGCCTCTACGGTGGTGTCGTTGTTCAGCAGCAGCGCCCAGCGGCAGTCTCTCTCCTGAAGCGCCAGACGCAAACCAGCGTTGCAGCCACCGGCGAAGCCCAGGTTGTGCTTCTGCTCAGCGAGTTCCACCCAGGGAAAACGGCGCTGCAGCATCTGCACGCTCTCGTCGGGCGAAGCATTGTCCACCAGCAGCACGCGCATAGGATGCCGACTTTGCGCCAGACTGCGCAGACAGGCATCCAGGATCTGCATTCCGCCGCAGTGGGGAATGACAACCATTACCCCCGCAGCCTCGGCAGAACGCGCGGACCAGGCGGGAAGAACCTGCTCCCCGTTCAGGAGCGACATCGTAAGGGCCGCATCACTCACCGCTGCCTGCAGCCTCCCCGGCTTCCACCTCCGCTGCACGGGCGCGTTCGCGATAGTTTTCCAAACGGCGCTGAGCGGTCGGATCTTCAGGATGCCTCTTCAGCCAGTCTTCCAAAACCACGACGGCTTCAGCGTACTGGTTCTGGCTCTCGTAGGAACGCACCAAGGCTGCCACCGCGTTCTGGAATTCCGGATTTTCGCTGAGCACAGCCTTGTAGCGCGCAATGGCCTGGTCGGTGTATCCGGCCTGATCCAGCGTCAGGGCCACGTCGAAGGCCATTTGTCCACCGGGCTCCATGCGGGCTAGCGGCTCCAGAATCTGCAGGGCACGGTCCAGATCCTTCATGGGATCCAACCAGGTGCTGGCCAGCATGAAGCGATCGTCCAGACTCAAACCGCCCTCATAAGAAGGCGCCGCCTCAAGCCGGCTGCGCAAAGCGTCCTCATCACCCAGGCGATAGAAGAGCGCGCCAAGTTGCAAGCTGAGCTGCAAGTTGAAGGGGGGGACCACACTCTCGGGCAGGTACTTGTCCATGCGCTGCAGCAGGTCCAGCGCTCCCGCCTTGTCGCCTCGGTCGTTGCGTTCGAGGGCCAGCTGCACATAGGCACTGCGGTAGTTCTGCACCAGCTTCTGAATGTTGTCGTCGAAGTAGACGGAGGCATCATCGAGCCCGCGCATGTTCTGCTCAAAGAGGCTCAGATTTTCGTCCAGCACCTGATCCGCGATCTGCTGGCGCTGCGGGCGATCCATGACACGATAGGCCAGGCCGTCCATGCGCAGGTTCGACCGGAAGCCGACGAAGCTGTTCTGCGCCACGGTCACGGCGAAGTAAATGGGACGCTGCCACTTGTTGGCCCGCAGGATCTCCAGGATCATGCGATCCTGCACGCGCAGGAAGTTGTTGCCATTGCCGCCATCTCCCAGGTTGATGAACACCGTCGGCTCCACCGTAACCGAGTAGCGATTGCCGTCCGCGTCCGCAAAGGGCACCTTGTACCAGTTCTCTCGCGGCAGGGGCTTGCCGTCGCGATCGCGCCAGCTTTCCGGTCCCCAATAGCGCCAGGCAAAGGCCACGCGGTCGGTTCCATCCAGCGCCTGGGCGATGAAATCATCGTTGGTGAAATCCGAGGGCAGAGGCACCGTGGGCTCGGCATCTCGCAATTGACGCGCGTACCAGCCTGTATTCAGCAGGCTCAGGTTGACAACGCGTACATCGGTGCGGAAGCCTTCGACGATCTGCATGTACCACAACGGAAAGGTGTCGTTGTCGCCGTTGGTGAAGAGGATGGCGTTGGGCTCCAGCATGGCTAAGCTGTTGCGGGCGTAATCCCAGGCTACGTAATTGCCCGAGCGATCATGGGTGAAGTAGTTGGCGTAGACCATGCGCACGGGCAAGGCCAGTAGCAGAATCACAGCGGCAGCAGGAACCAGGAAGCGCCGGTACTTGCCCACCACGCGGCTCAAATCCTCAAGCAGGGCGGCGGCGCCAACTCCGATCCAGAGCGCGAAGGCATAGAAGCTGCCCACATAGCTGTAGTCGCGCTCGCGGGGCTGAGGATCGTTCTGGTTCAAGTAGACGACAATGGCCAGACCTGTCAGCAGAAAGAGATTGGTCAGCGTAAAGGCGCGCTTCCAGTCGCGGTTGAAATGGTGCACAACGCCCCACAAACCGACCAGCATCGGCAGTCCCCAGAGCTGAGCCACTTTGACCGCGCCAGTGAGTGCGTCATGACCGATGAACTGCCAGCCCAGATAGCGCAAGTACATGTACTGGATCTGATAAGACCAGAAGGGCGCTTTGCGCTTGAGGAGTTGATCTGTAATGGATTCGCTGCCGTATTGCTCGCGACTCAGATAAGCGATGAGGCCTTTGATGGTCTGGGGATCGTTCTCGTCCAGCGGAGGATTGAGCCCGCTGCGCACCAGGATGAGGATGTAGCTCAGATAGCCCAGCAGCACCAGCAGCATAGCCGCGGAAGCTAAGCTTAGGGTGCGGTTGCCTTTGCGCAGTCCATAGATAAACACACCCACCAGACCCAGCAGAAGGGCCAGCAACAGAATGTCACCCGAACTTCCACCCGCGGCGACCAGCTTGGGCAACCAGAGCACAACGCCGGGATAGATGGGCAGAATCGAGAGCACGCAGGCGCCCCAGATCAACAGGAAGCGGTTCATGTTCTTGGTGGGACTCTGGCTGCGATGGAACCAGATGACCATGAAGACCATCGGCAGCGCCAGCACATTGAGCAGATGCACGCCAATCGCCAGACCGATGATGTAGAAGATCAGCAGAAAAATGCGATCCCCGTCGTGGTGGCCGCGAGCTTCGAAATCTTGCCAGACAAAGGCCAGCCAGACCACCAGCGCGGTAAAGAGCATTGAAATGGCGTAGACCTCGGCTTCGACGGCATTGAACCAGAAGCTGTCACTGGCCATAAAAACAAGAGCGCCCACCGCCGCGCCCAGGATTTCCACCAGACCCATTTTCTCAATGGGCTTCCATTGGCGAATGAGATGGATCACGGTCAGATAGAGTAGGGCCACAGTCAAAGCGCTGGTGACCACACTCAGGAGGTTGACGCGTGCGCCCATGTCGGCGATGAAGGGAAACAGGGTAAACAACCGGCCTACCAGCAGAAAGAAGGGCGCTCCGGGCGGATGCGGAACACTGAGGCTGCGACTGGCCGCAATGAACTCGCCGCAGTCCCAGAAGCTCACCGTGGGCGACATGGTCAAGAGGTACAGCACGAAGGCAATCAAAAAGATCGCTGCGGCCGTGATCCGGTTGTACAAAGTGAATTGCTTCATCATATCCTCATGAGGGTGCTTGCCACGCTCTGTGGCGGCTGCAAACCGTATAAGGTAGAAAAGAGTGGCTAGAGAGAGCTAAGCCGGGCAGCGCCGATCAGCTCGCCCGCGATCTCGTACATATTGGAGACGCGGCCCACCGCCAACTGTTCTGTCAGCGCGAAATGCTTCAAGCAGGTGCCACAGGCCAGCAGATCAACACCTCGCTCGACGAGCTCCTGAAGATCCTTCAGCGCGGCTGAATCCTGCACCGCCAGCTTGACGGCTGAGTTGTATAGAATGATGCGCGCTGGCAGCGGGTCGAATTCGCGCAGCGTAGAGACGAAAGCACGCATCAGAACATGCCCCAGTTCGTCGTCTCCGCGCCCCATGGTGTCTGCAGACAGCACCAACACATGCGGGCCCTGTTGCACCGCGGCGTCCGCTTCACGCGTCTCAGTTACGGAAGGCGTCGACTGCGCCTCCGCCTTGTCCTCGCGACGCAGGATCAGCAGGCTGTGATCACCCCGTTCCACTTCCTCGATGCTGCAAGCACTGCTGCGGGCAAGCCGTGACACATTGGCCACACTGGTAGTGCTGTCGAGCAGGACTTCCAGCTCGCTGTGCTCCATCAGCGCTTTGCGGACTTCAAGAACGGGTTCGGGACAGGGACGTCCACGCAGGTCCAACTGCAACATGATCTTTCTCCAGTTCTGGCCGGACCCAGCTAAAGCAGATGCGTACCGGCCAGTTCAATACTGCGCTCCCGCAGAAGCGCCTTTGCTCGTTCGCCTTCCTCTTGTGATACACGAAGGCAAATGCCGCAATCGCTGGCGATCGCTCGCGGAACCGGAGTCAATCGCACCTCTACACCGGCGTTCAGCAGAATTTCTTCAGCCGCCAGGGCTTGATGCGTGCTTGATACCAGCAGAATCAGCATTTTCTCGGACAAGATTACGGGAGCACTCCATGCAGAACCAAGACCACGCCACACGGGTGGATATCCTCAATGACGACGTGGAAGTAAGCGCCATCGAGGCCCTGCTGCACGAAGAGCAGATTCCTTATGCCTTGCGCAGCTATCACGATTCAGCCCTCGACGGCATGTTTCAAACCCAGCAGGGGTGGGGGGAGCTTTTCGTGCCCGAGGAACACGCCGCCCATGTTCGCCGTCTGCTGGCAGAATTGCGCGATAGTCTGGAACAGGCTCCAAGCGATCCGCCTCATGTTGACGACGAGACGGAATAACCCTCAGGGTTGCATGGGCGTGCTATCGCTGGGATCCTGATCCGACCACACAGCCAGCTCGCGCCCTTCCGGATCGCTAAAGTGAAAGCGGAATCCACCCGGGAACGCAAAGATATCCCGCGTGATACGTCCGCCCGCCGCAATCACACGGCGTGTCGAGAAGAGCAGATCGTCGCTGTAGAGCACCAACAGGGGACCGCCAAGTTTCGCTTCTTCGGCGCGAACCAGTCCGCCGCGCATACGACCATCGTTGAAACTCAGGTAGTCGCTGCCGAACTCGCTGAACTTCCAGTCAAAGGCATCTTGGTAGAAGCTGCGACAGGCTTCCAGATCCTTGCAGGTGATCTCGACATAATCCAGACCGTGACGTGGTGCGCTCATGGTGTGGGCTCCTTAGTTGTCGGGTGTTCTCCCTGGTTGCCGTCGGCTGCGGTCTGTTCCTGCCACTCCAGCAGGCGTTCCCGGGCCAGCCGCGCTTCGGCGCTTTCGGGAGCTTCCTGTATCACAAGATTCAGCGTTTCATGGGCAGCGTCGGCTTCCCCGGCAGCGGCTTCCAGCAGTCCCAAGCGCAAGAGTGCGGCGGGTTTTCGCTTGTGCTGCGGATACTGTGCAATGAAGTCGCGCAGGACAGTACGGGCCGAATCGGCCTGCTGCTCACTAATCCAGGTGTCGGCAATCCAGTAACGACAGTTGGCCGCCTCTTCTCCCTCGGGAAAACGCGCCAGGTACTCACGGAAGCCGGCACGGGCCAACTCGGGAAAGCCGCGATAAAGATCCAAGGTCGCCTGATTGTAAAGCCAGGCCGGATCTTCAGCCAGACTGTCGCGCTCCTGCCTCAATCCCTGCCGCGCCAGGATCAGGTTGAGCTCGTCTACCTTCTGCGCCAGGCGGCGGTTGTAGACGCTGGCGTCTTCCAGCGAGGCTGTAATGGTGCCAATGAGAGTGTGCAACTCCTCTGCGGTCTGCAACTGATCGGCCTTGAGGCTGCGTAACACCAACTCGCTTTCGTGGGCACGTTCGCTGAGGTAGGCCAACTGCAACTGCAGCAAACTGTCAGTGCGGGCCAGGGCGTGCTGCTGCTCCTGCAGTCCTTCCTGGATGCGCAGATGATCCTGCTGGAAACCCAGCACCTCTTCGCGGCTGGCACAGGAAGCGAGCCACATCAAGGAAAGCAGCCCACATAGTTGGATCACGCGTGCTACAACACTGCTCATGTTATTCCCCGTACTCAGATTGACTTGTATCACGCAGCGCAGAACGCGGACTCCACACCGGGTTGAACCCCTTGCTGCAAAGCACGCGTTTGCCAGTACCGTCGGCAAAGCAAATCCAGACCTGATCGCGCCACCCGTAGGCCAACTGCTGGCTGTCGGGCGACCAGACAGGATCGAAGTGATTGCCGGCTTCGTCGCTCAGACGCACCAGTTCGCTGCCATCGGGACGCGTCAGAAAGAGCTGATAGCCTTTCCCTTCACGCATCACAAAGGCGATCCACTCGCCGTCGGGCGACCAGCTTGGGCAGTCGCAGGCGCCGCCCCAGTAGCTGATGCGACGTTCCTCCAGGCCTTCTACGCCCACAAGGTACAACTGTTGACTTCCGCCACGATCGCTGCTGAACACCAGGCTGCGGGAGTCCGGCGACCAGGAGGGATTGGTATCGATGCCTTGGCTGAAACTAAGGCGGCGGCTGCCCGGCTGAGATTCCTCGCCGCGGGCAAAAGCGCCGCTCAGCAAATAGATGTCTGTGTTAGCGCTCACGGTTGAGGCATAGGCCAGCCATTCGCCGTCGGGTGACCAGGCGGGAGCGGCTTCGGAATCGGGTCCGGCCAGAACGGCTCTCGTGCCTCCCTTGGTGGTTGAAGCAACAAAGAGATCTGCACCTGTGCCGGGCCGTATCACGATCCAGGCCAGCCACTCTGCATCAGGCGACCAGGCCGGTGAGTATTTGTAGCTCGCCGAGCGGGTCAGGTATTCGCGCCCGCCCCCGCGCAAATCGACGGCCACTAGCTGACTGGCTTCGGCAGCGGGTTCCACATAGAGCAGGCGGCTATCCAGCACAGGTTCGTAGCCGGTAAGTTCACGCAGCAGGGTAATCGCCAAGCCGTCCGCCTGCAGCAGTGGATCCCCCTGTCCGCCCACCGGCTGCAACCACTCGCCCCAGGCTTGCTCGTCCTCTGCGGCACGCAGTGTGGCGTGCGCTTGCCAGGCGGGCATCGGGCTCGTGTCAAAGGCATCAGCATAGGCCCAGTGCAGCACAGTGGTTTGCGCAGCCAGGCTGGAATCCATCTCCTGCGGATCCACAACGTACAGGTAGCCACTCAGCACAAGGTCTTCGCGCAGGCGGCGCGTAAACAACTCCTGCACAGGAGCGTCTGCAGCGGGTGGGTCAAACACCAGAGTAGGGCGAAAATAGCTCAGCGTTCGCGCCTCAAGCTGCACCTCAGGAACGCCCTCGGAAAAAATGAGCTGCGCCGTCAATCCCTTGGGCAAACAGCACAGGAACAACTGCAGCAGTAGGATCAAAGAAGTAGTGGTTCTCATCGTTCGTCCACAAATGTGAAGGTGACGCCCAAGCGGCTGTGCCGGAAAGAGGCGGGCAGCGGCGGACAGACGGCGCGGGTAATGGCGCTACGACCGGCGTGATCCAGGCCTGGCAGCTCGCTGGACTGGGTCAGAGTCAGATCGCTCACGCTGCCGTCGCGTTCGATGTAGAAGTGGAACACTGCACGCGCGCCCGTATCACGTGCCGGATACTGAAAGCGTTGCTGAATCTGCGATTCGACGCGTCCTAGCCAGGCACCGAGTCCAGGCAGACCCTGCTCATCGGCAACAGCACCCCGGCCCGCTCCGGCCGGTCCGGCTTGTGTCACCAGGGTATGCTCCCTGCCTGTGCCCGCATCGTCGGAGGAAGTGTTTGTACTTGCTATCGCAGGCGCATTCGTATGTGACACAGTTTCCGCAGTGGTTCCTTCTCTCTCTTCTCGCTGCACTGTTTCAGCCGGAATTGGCGTGGTAGATGTGGTTTCATCGCGTAACACGGGCGCTTCGCGCTCTACGCTTGCTGTACTCGTCGGCAGCTGTCTGGGGGCTGGTTTCGCTGCAGGTTTTGCGACCGGTGCTTCCGGCTGTGGTCGACTGTCCCTTAGCGGTTTCGTAGCAGGCGTCTGCTGTGACACGGGAGCCGGGGCAGGTGCCTCAGTTGCCCAGCCCGGTTTTCCGCTGCCACCACCGGCAAGACGCACCATGCGCAAACTGAAGTGCGGCTCCGGTGCAGGCATTTCCAAACGCAGCCCCAACAGCAGAAGTGCTGCCGCGTGAAGACACAGCGAGAGCACAAAAGGCCAGCGCGCGCTGGCCTTGTCTTGCATAGAGCGCTCTGCCTGTATCACACTCATCGCCGCTTCCTGTCGCGCGAGTTCTGCTTTGCCGTACCGTTCTCATCGGTCAGCAGGCCCACATCCGGAAAGCCCTCCAGGCGCATGCGATCCAGCACTGCAACTACATCTCCGTAAGGGGCACGCTTGTCTGCGGCCAGAAAGATGGGCACGCCGCTTGTATCACCGGCTGCTCGTGCGTGCTTCTGGTGCAGTGTCGCCACCAGATCAACGGGTGCCACAGCGCGTCCATCCACCATCAGACTGCCGCCTGCATCGAGCTCTACCACAATACCACCCGCCAACTGAGGAACCGAGGTGTCCGCTGGCGGCAGACCTACTTCCAACGCGGTCTTCAGCACGGGCGCGGTGATCATGAAGATCACCAGCAGCACCAGAAAGACATCCACGAGCGGTGTGACGTTGATCTCGCTAAGCTCGCCTTCTTCCACGTGAAGCTTCACGCCTGATCCTCCTCGGCGGCTGCGAGCATCAGGAGACCCGAGGCGGCATCCTCAATGAAGCGCTGTTGACGACGCAGTGCGGCCAGGAAGAAATTGTAGGCCACCGTCGCTGGAATGGCCGTCGCCAGACCCGCTACCGTTGCAATGAGCGCTTCGGCAATGCCGGGGCCGACCACCTCGAGCATAGCCTGTCCCTGGCTGGAACCGATGCGCAGAAAAGCCACCATCACGCCCCAGACCGTTCCCAGCAGCCCGACAAAGGGACTGGCCGAGCTCATGGTAGCCAACAGACTCAGGTAGCGACGCCCCTGCTCCAGCTCGCGAAGTCCCGCGCGTTGCAGATGCTGCTCCCAGCGCGCCGAATCATCATAGGCCTTCTCCGGCATACTCTGTGACGCGTGATACAAACTACGCGCAGCCAGTGAAGCCGGATGCCGCTGCGCCAGTTCCAGCAACTCTGTGATACGAGTTGAGTTGGCTGCCAACCGGGCGAAATCACTACCCGCACGTTTGGCGCGCGCAAAGAAGCCAGCGCGCTCAAAAATGACCGTCCATGAAACAAGCGAGGCCAGCGCCAGCAAGGCCAGAATTGCCAGTGAGAAGGGTGTGGCATCGCGCAGGATGCTCAGCAACTGCATGCGAGGCCTCTACTGTTCAACGGGTTTGAATTCGCAGCGGCGGTTCTTCGCCCAGGCCGCTTCGCTATTGCCAACCACCGCGGGCTTGCTCTTGCCGTAGGAAATCGTCCGCAGGCGACTGGCATCGACGCCCAGGTTCACCAGATAATCGCGCGCCGCTTTTGCGCGACGGTCACCCAAGGCCAGATTGTAGGCCACGGAACCGTTCTCGTCGCAGTGGCCCTCGATCAGGAGCTCCAACGCGCTCTGACGCTCCAGCACACGACCGTTGGCGTCCAGTGTAACACGGGCATCACCGCGCAGCTGGGAGCGGTCGAAGTCGAAATAGATGGGCTTGATCGTCGCCAGATCGGCATCGTATTGCTGCTTGCGCACGCGCTCGGCTTCCAGGGCACGCTCGCGCTCGCTGATCAGCAGTTCCTCTTCGGCGATCAACGCGCTGTCCACGGCCAGTTCCTGTGGTACGAGCGCGGCGCTGTCCACTTCGGCCACCACACCGGTTTCGTCACTCAGCGCAACCGGGCTGGTCTTCGACTTGCAACCAAAAGAAAAAAGGGTCAGCGCCATCAACGCCACAAGGGCGATGTGGTGATACAAGCTCGTCCTGTTCATGCCTGCTCCTCCTGGGACCAGAATTGAAAACCGTATCTACGAAAGAGAACGCGAACTAGTTCCTGGCGAGCGGGGCTGAACTCGCGCCCGCGTCGTCCGCACACTGTGGCCGCCGTTGACAGGGCCTGCTCCAGTTTGTACTGGATCACGGAATCCTGCGGGCCGCCCCAGCTGAAAGGCGGAATTTCCTTTGCAGGAAAACCTCCGCCCCAAATGTTGGCGAAGACGCCACAGACGGTGCCGGTGTTGAACATGGTGTTGATGCCGCATTTGCTGTGGTCGCCCATCATCAGCCCCACAAAGCGCTCGCCGGTATTGACGCTTTCGCCGCGCACGCTCACGCGCACGTTGCCGTAGTTGTTCTTCAAATCGCTGTTGTTGCTGTCGGCGCCCAGGTTGACCCATTCGCCCAGCACCGCATGCCCCAGAAAACCGTCGTGCTGCTTGTTGGCGTAGCCCAGAAGAAGGCTCTCGGCCACTTCACCGGCGATGCGGCAGACGGGCCCCAGATGGCTTCCGCCGTAGAGGCGCGTATGCGTTTTCAGCCGACACTTCGGGCCGATGTAACACGGGCCTTCGATGTAGCAGAAGGGCATTACTTCAACGCCGTCGTCAATGACTACAGCGCCCGCACTGCTGTCAATAACTACGAAAGGCGCAATCTTTGTATCACGTCCAAGGCGCAACTGGCCTCCGCCCTGGTGGATCACGCCTTCCGGAAGATCGGCAGAGCCGGATTCAGTCGCCTCGTCCCACCAGGGCAAGTCAGCGGCTACAGCCTCGGGCTGGTAGTGCACCAGTTCCCACAATCGAGATGCCAGCGGCCACGGATCGGACGGTTCCAGCACATCCAACTCGATGGATTCCGCGCCCTCTGCGCCGACGAAGCTCTCCAGATCCTCGCTGTGCAGGCGCGCCGCCAGCAGCGTCTCCTCCTGCACCAGACATTGACCGAGCTCCAGCGACTGGACGATCTGCGGATCGAAGTCCAGCAGGCGCGCGTTGACAAGCAGCAGCTCTTCGCCCGCCTTCAGTTCGGGGGCTCCGAGACCCTCCTCAGCCGCCACAGCAGCAAGCTCATCGCGACAGATGCCGCCCTCGGCGCGCAATGCCAGCCGCCACTCGATGCGCTGACGCAGCGTACCCAGTCCGACGCGCAAGTCCCAGACGGCGTGCATCTCGGTCAGTGGGTAGAAATCTCCGGCCCGATCGTCTTCAAAGAGGATCAGTTTCACGGGTACCTCCCAAGGATTCGGTGGGTGAAGTTGCGCTCCGCGGACGAAGAAAGCGGCCACTAGGATATGCTGGTGAGCATCTCCAGTAGGCGGTCCAGCTCGTCCTTGCTGTCATAGTTGATGCTGATGGCGCCACGGTTGCGATTGGGCGTAATCTGTACGCGGGTGCCCAGGCTGTCGCGAATGCGGTCTTCCGCCTCAAGGATATCGAAGGGTTTGACCACCTTCGGCTTGCCCGGCGCGGGTTCCTGCTTGCTTCGCTGAACTAGATCCTCGAGTTGACGCACGCTTAAATGCTTGCGAACGCAGATCTGCCACAGATGCACTTTGTCGTCGTCGCTGACCACACCCAGCAGCGCGCGCGCATGCCCCATGCTGATTTCGCCGCTCTTGAGGCTGACCTTGATCACGGCGGGCAGCTTGACCAGACGCAGTGTGTTGGCGACGGTGGCGCGCTTCTTGCCCACAACCGTGGCCAGCTCCTCCTGGGTCATGCCGTATTCTTCAATCAGACTACGATAGCCTGAGGCCAGATCGAGGGGGTTCAGATCCTCGCGCTGAATGTTCTCGATCAGCGCCAACTGCAGCAGTTCGCGGGCTTCGGGTTTGGGGCGCACGAGGGCGGGAATGCGCTTTCGTCCCGCGCGCACACTGGCACGATAGCGGCGCTCGCCGGCAATGATCGTGTAGCCGCCGTGTTCGGCGAAAACCAGAATCGGCTGTAACACACCTTGCTCGCGCACACTGGCGGTCAGTTCGTCCAGAGCTTCGCCGTCGAAATCACGGCGCGGCTGGTCGGGGTTGACGCGCACTTCCTCAAGCGCCAGCTCGCGGACGCGCTCGCCGCCCTGGTCTGCGGGTTGCGGATGGGGGGCTTCTTCCTTTTTCTGGATCAGGGCGCTTAGGCCTTTACCCAGCGGCTTCGCTTTGCTCATCGAGGATCTCCTGGGCCAGGGCGATGTAATTCTGCGCTCCCGCGCTGCCGGCGTCGTAAAGAAGGATCGGCTTGCCGTGGCTGGGGGCTTCGCCCAGCTTCACGTTACGCGGAATGATGGTGTGATAGAGCTGCTCGCCGAAGTGCGCTTCCAGCTCCTCGCGGACCATGTTGCACAGGCGCAGGCGCTGGTCGTACATGGTCAACAGCACGCCGCGTATCACAAGGCGCGGATTCAGGCTGTCGCGTACCAGCTCAACGGTATTCAGCAACTGGCTGAGCCCTTCGAGGGCGTAGTACTCGGCCTGAATGGGAATCACCACCCCGTCCGCCGCCGTCAGCGTGTTGACGGTCAGCAGTCCCAGGCTGGGCGGGCAATCGATAAGGATGTAGTCGTAGTCAGCGCCCACCTGGGCCAGCACCTTCTGCAGCCGATACTCGCGAGCCAGCGCGCTGACCAGCTCCACTTCGGCACCCACCAGACGAACGTCGCTGGGCATCAGGTCCAGGAAACTCATGCTGGTCTTGACGATGCTGTCGTGGCTGCGACTGGCGTCCAGCAGCGCCTCGTAGACGCAAGGGCGCTGGGGATCACGATCCACGCCCACGCCGGAAGTGGCGTTGGCCTGCGGGTCCATATCCACCAGCAGCACACGACGTTCCGCTGCCGCGATGCACGCGGCCAGATTAACAGCGGTGGTGGTCTTGCCAACCCCGCCCTTCTGGTTTGCTAAGGCGATGATGTTTGCCATGCGTGCCAATATAGAAATTGTGCCCCGACTCTGAGTTCCACGCCATGGTCGCGGCGTTCTTGGGTGTCGATTCAAGCCTGCGGCGTTGCGCTTTCGCCGAGATTAGCCTTCGCCCAGACGAACCAGGCGCGCCGCATCATCCGGGTTGTGAACCTGCACCAAACGCACAATGCCCAATGAAACATCCATCGGCGTTACACCCGAGCGAGGTAGTGCACTCCCCAGCACAGCGCAGATTTTGCACCAGCGATCATAGGCAGCCTCGTTGCGCAGATTGGCGGGAATGGCGATGGTCGTGTTTTGCATGCGGCTGAAGACAGTGGCGATGCCCGTCTCGTGCAAGGTCATCAGCTCCGGATCCAGCACAGTGTAAGTGGCAGGCTCCAGAAAGGCGCGAATGTGGGTGAACTGCGACAGGCAGGTAAACAGCGGCAGACGCACCCGCTCCAGCGGTACGAGCGAAGGGCCTTTGATCTCCTGAATCAGGTTGCGCACACGAATCAGTTGCTGGCGATTGACGCGCCGGCGGAAATCATAGACACGAAAGGACTCGGTGTCGCTGCGCAAATAGCCCCACAGAAGCACATTGGACAGGCCGTCGCAGACTTCGTCCACGTCCTCGGAAGTCAATTGCTTGCGAATGTACTCTTCGTGGACTTCACGCGAGGCCAGCTCTTCCAGCTTGTTGTTGCTGTAGTTGTACACGGAGAGCGGAAATGGCGCATTGCGGATGGCCGTTGCCAGGCACTCTCGCTGCTCAAAGGATAGCTCGATCTTCATGTCATCCCACTTTTCGTACGAAGCAATTAAGGTACTGAATCCCCTGCTTTTGCA
Organism: Candidatus Delongbacteria bacterium; assembly: GCA_963663545.1. Classification (GTDB taxonomy): domain Bacteria; phylum CAIWAD01; class CAIWAD01; order CAIWAD01; family CAIWAD01. The sequence continues at coordinate 11,400 of OY760505.1, read as the reverse complement.
CAGCATGGACACCTTCTTCCTTGTTCAAGCCCTGCCGCATGGCTATCTTGGGCCTTCATTGACAGCATCTGGGTAACGGGAATCCCGTGCAATTCGGGAGCGGCCCCCGCCACGGTAAGCGCGGACGAACGCGACAACGGCCACTGCCGGCAAACCATCGCCTGAAAAGGATCGGGTGGAGCCGGTGGGAAGGCGTCGCGCAAGGACGAGGCGCAAGTCCGGAGACCGACCCAGGTGATCAGACACTCCCGGGGGACAGGAGTGGCGCAGCCGAATTCTTCTGAGCGCAGCGTCGTGTCCTCCGGGTGGAACTCGGGAGGATTCCATGTTGCGCTTTTTTGTTCTGGCCTGCGTCTGCGCGGGTCTGCAGGCCCGTGCCGAAAGCCTGCTGGCCCTTTGCGGTTACAGCAATTCCTTTTTGTATCACACCGTCAATTGCAGTGGTGAAAGCCTGGCGTTGCCGGACACGCCCAATGCCTTCAGTCCGGTGCGCGAAGGCGAAAGTCAGTGTCTGATTGTCCACTCCGGAAGCGTCTACACCGGCGAGGGAGCCGGACTGCGGGCGCTGAGCTGGAACGAAGAAGGCGTGGCCCTTGACGTCGCCGCCCTCGCACTGCCCGACTTCTCCAGCCCCTGGGGCGCACAGGAGACGGACGCAGGCTGTTTTGTCAGTCTGCTGGCCGAGAACCGCGTGGTGCTGCTGGATGCGCTGGGCGAAATCAGCGCCTCTTACAACGATCTGAATCTACCCCAGGGCGTGTACTACCGCGAAAGCGATGCCTGTCTGTTTGCTTGCGAAAGCGGCTACGGCAGTGGCAATCACCTCTTCTGGCACAACTTGAACAGCGACGAGGAAGGACACCTTACAGTGGGGGTAAATCCGCAGCTGGTGCTGGAAGCCAGCGACGGCTACCTCTACGTGCTCTGTTCGGGCAGCTCCTGGACGAACCCGCCTCAGGCCGCAAGTTTGTATCGCATTACAGGTGTTGAAGTGGACGGCGTCCTGGCGCTGGAAGGCAATCCCTCCGAAATGGTGGAGCTGGCAGGGCAACGGCTGGCGCTTGCCGACGCCTACGCGACGGGCACGCCCGCACTGCAGCTGGTGGATCTGGCCAGTTTCAGCCTGCTGCCAACGCCTCCGTTGACAGCCGCAGCCCAGGTAGCCCAGGGCGAAAGCGGAATCTGGGTGGGCACGCTGGTCGGCGAGATCACGTGTTACAGCGAACTCTGGGAGCCGCTGCAGAGTTACACGACGGGTGCACCGGTGCTCGACCTGCTGGCGGTGGAGACCGAGAGCGCTCTTCGACCCGATCGAACACCGGCGCAATTCAGTCTGGCTCCTGCCTCGCCGAATCCCTTCAATCCTAGCACCTGGCTGAGTTTCGAACTACAGCATGGCGGATCGCTTACACTTGCCGTCTACAATCTGCGCGGCCAGTGTGTGAACCGGCTGGCTGCGGGCCATTTCGAAGCAGGCACCCATCGTCTGGCCCTGGATGGGCGACAACTTGCTTCCGGTGTGTATCTGGTTCAGCTGCAAATGGCCGGTCAGAGCGCCGTTGAACGTATCAGCCTGGTTCGCTGATGCGCAGCAGGTTGCGGCTTCTACTGGGACTGTTTCCCTTGTGTCACGCGCTGGCCTCGCCCTGGCCAGTGGGGGTGGTCTCGGTGGAGTACGGTCCGGGAGCCGGTTTTGGCCAGGCCTACTTCCCTGCTAACGTGCTCGGTCCGCCCGACAGCACAGCCAGTGAGCGGGTTCCTTCGGCAGATCCCGCGGAACTGCTTTCGCTGGGAACCGGTGGCAGCATCGTGCTACGTTTTGATCCTCCGCTGACGGACGGTGCTGGTCCCGACTTGACCGTCTTCGAAAACGCCATGCTGGTGGGTGAGGAAGGGGACACGTTCATCGAGGCGGGCATTCTGGCTTTCAGCGAGGACGGCGCGGAGTGGATCGAATATCCCTTTGATGCGCAGAGTTTCGACGGCCTGGCTGGTGTAACACCCACCTGCGGGAGTTGCAATCCTCTTGACCCGGGCCAGAGCGGCGGTGATACATTTGATCTGGCACTCACCGGGCTTTCTTCTGCTGGGTATGTGCGTATCACGGATGCCTCCGACCGTGTTAATGACGATGGAACATCCTTTGATCTGGACGCCCTGGCAGCCCTGCACCAAGCCACGAGCGTGCTCAATCCTGCACCGGCAAAGACAAGGCCTTCGCTTTTTGCAGGACCGAACCCGAGTCACGGCATCCTTGCACTGAAACTGCCTCGACCAGGCAGGTGGCAGCTGGAGCTATACAATCTGCAGGGTGCCTGCGTTGCCCGCTTTCAGAGCTTTTCGCGTGACACACGACTGGATCTATCTTCGCGCGGTCTCGCTTCAGGCCTTTATCTACTGCGTGCCAGCTGCGACGAGCTGCTTCTGCAACAGCGAATTCTGCTGATGCCATGAAGCAAAACCTGCGTCTGATGCTGCCACTGTTGTGTTGGCTTCTGCTCGTTGCACAAGGCTTCGGCGCCCAACTGCGCGGCGTCGTTATTGATGCAGAAACCCAGTTACCGCTACCGAGCGCCCATGTGAGATTACCCGAGTTCGATCAAGGAAGCGCCTGTGATACGCAGGGACGCTTTCTGTTACACACGCCCGCCAACGGAAATTGTCTATTACGTGTCACGCATTTGGGCTATGTGACACTCGAAAGAGAGCTAACTCTCCCCGCTGATCAGCAACAGGAATTGCATCTGGCGCTGACACCGGCCACGCTTCTGGCACCGGAACTTGTTGTAGTTGGAAATAGCGAAAGCACGGCGGCGACTCAGTACAGTCTTAGTCTTTTCGAATCGGCAGCAGATCGTGCCACGCCGTTGGCATTGGCGCTGGAACGCTTACCTGGAGTGGAAGTGCGTCGTGATGCGCGGGGACGCGCCGTGGCCAGTTTACGCGGATGTCGCCCCGATCAGGTGCAAGTGTTGCTGGACGGGCTCCCGCTTTCCACGGCTGCAGGTGAGGCCGCGGATCTGAACCAGCTTCCACCGGGATCTGTGTCACGAGTAGAGATTCAAGCTGGACCAGGTGCAGCAGCAGGTGCCGGGGGCGTGATACGCCTCTACTCCAGCCCAACCAGCGCGCGCGGTGAGCTGACTCTGCACTCGGGCTCCTGGAACGCACATCGTGCCGGATTACGACTCTCGACAAAGGTGGGCTCGCTGCAGGGCGCACTTTGGCTGCATCACGCGCAAGCGGACAACGATTTCAGTTATCTGGCCGAGAATGGTGAGCAGCGACAGCGCTTGAACAATGACACACAACGCGAGCAGGCTTTGCTCAAGTTGGATCACACAAGCCCCAAAGGTGATCTGAATCTGCTGTTACAGGCGGATCTGCTGCAGACAGGATCGCCCAGCCCCTTGTACCTGCCACCGGCCACCGAAGCAAGCCAACAGCGGTTTCTGGGACGAGCTCGTGTGTCATGGTTGGACCGGGCGGGCCGTCGCCAACAATTCGAGTACTGGCGTGCACGTCATGGCTTGGACAACCCGGCCTTGCAGTGGAATCCGTGGACCGGAAGCATTGTGTATCACCTGCCGACTCGTCTGCGCGAATACCAATCGGGACTGCGTTTCGCCTCTCTGCTGCCGGCAGCGGGTTTCCGGCCTCAAGTGCAGGCGCAGGCAGAACACCAGAGTTTTCGTTCGCTGGACGAGCGTGCCGACGTGGACGCCGACCTGCTCGACGGCAAGGTGCTGCGCGACCGGGTGGCGCTGGAACTGCGGCAACAAGTGAACGCTAATCACGGGTTCTCCATGACCACCGGGGCGGGTGCAGCCCTGTCTCGCGACCGCAGTGTATCACACACAAGACAGGATCGGGGTTACTCGGCAGACTTGCACCTGGCCTGGACGGGAGGTCAAGATGGGAGCTATCATCTTGAGGGCGGTGTCTCACGCGGTTTCTCGCTGCCGGATTTCAACAGCCGCTTCCTCAGCGAAAGCGTGCTGGCACGGGGCAATCCAGATCTTCGCCCAGAGCGCAGTCTGATGTGCGAGGCAGCAGCCTCGGTGCGCCCCTGCTTCCATCGTGCGAAATGCGAAGTGGGCGCCAAAGCCTATCAGCGAAACAGCAGCGACCTGGTCATCTGGCGCAGCAATTACCTAGGGCAATACTTCCCGGACAATCTTGCCAGAGCGCGTGTGCGTGGACTTGAACTCCAGGTGCATGTATCACGTCCCTTGGGACAAGACTGGAGTGTGGAATGCACTGTGTCACACAGTTGGCAGCAGGCGCTGAATACAAGTCCCGGTTCTCCTTACTTCGGGAAGCGGCTCCCCTTTGCTGCCTTGTGGTACGAACACGCCAAGCTGTACCTGCAGAGCCCCGGACCTGCACTTAATGTAGAGTGGTCGGCCGCTGGACGCCGCTACACCAGTGAGAGCAACCTGGACCCGGGTAGTCAGAGCGGCGGTATGGCCCCTTACGGAGTATTGGACTTCACTCTACGGCAAGAGTGGAACCTCACAAATCGCAGCTATACGCTGAGCCTCGGAGTGGAAAATCTGCTGGATGAACAATGGGAACTGCTGGCCGGAATGCCTCAGCCAGGCCGAAGCTGGAATGCGGGTGTAAGCTGTTCATGGTAAATCGGATGCAAGTCAAGGCTGTAACACAATGGCTGCTGGGCTTATCCTTCCTGCTATGCCTGAGTGCTTGTGATGACGACGCCCTCGCGCCTATCGCTGAACCCAGAACCGGTGCCCTACTGGCAGTGGCGGGGATGCAAAGTCTGCGTTGCCTAGAGCTGAACGAGGAGCAATGGTTGTCGGGGAGCCTGGGGCTAGGCTACGCGGCTAACTGGCTGGGAGTACGCAGCGATGAGCTGTTCGTGTTACATAGCCTGAGCTCCGAGCTGCTGGTCTTTGCTCGAGACAGCAGCGGTGTGCGAGTTGTGCGCAGCGTGGACCTGGGTCTGGAGTCCGGACTGAACCCTTACTTCGCCAGTTGGCGCTCCGATGGGCATCTGCTGGTGAGTAATCTGCTGGCGGGAAGTATCAGTCTCGTCGACGTGGACACGGGCGCGAGGAACTCCTTCCCCTGCGGAGTCGCACCGGCCGGTTTGCAGGTGATCGACGATCGTGTGTACACCATTTGCAGCGGCTACGACTTTGCGCACTATGCCTATGGCACAGGCCAGCTACTTGTCCAGGACGCCACCAGCGGTGCGAGACTCGATAGCCTGCAGCTGGGTCTCAATCCGCAGTTTTTGTTGCTCGACCGAGCAGGCAAATTGCAGATATCTGTCACCGGCGATTACACAAGTCCCGGCTACATGCTGCGGGTGGATCCGGCGCATCTCGAGTCTTGTGACACACTGCAGGTGGCAACATCACCAGGACGCCTATCCGTCGATGCCGAAAACCGCATCTGGGTGGCCGCTGGTGGCTGGCTGAATCAAGGAGAAGAAGAAGGCTTGCTTCTGAGCTACGATGGCAGCACTATGTCGGACCTGCGCTACACGTCTCTTCCCCACGGCGTGCTGGATGTTGTCTGTGACACAGTTTCCAGCCATGCACCGCGCGTGTTCGCCGCTTGCATGGACGCCATGCAACTTGCCGAGCTCCGCGGCGACAGACTGTTTGCCACGTACTCTCTCCAGGATCCACCTCAGGCGCTAGGTCTCTGGCCCTGAGAATCAAGAATCAAGGGGAGTGGTTCATGCGAATCTGGTCGCTGCATCCTTCGCTGCTGGACGCCAAAGGACTAGTGGCCCTCTGGCGTGAGACCCTGCTGGCCCAGGCGGTACTGGCGGGAAAGACAAAAGGTTACACACACCACCCACAGCTGAAGCGCTTTCGCGAAAGCGCTGATCCGCTGGGCAATGTGTCACGCTACTTGAGCTTCGTGCAGCAGGAGGCTGATGCGCGCGGCTACAACTTCGATCGCACTCGCATCCTGCCCTTTCGTGAGACGGTCGAGATCCTGAGCGTGACACAGGGGCAACTGGACTACGAATGGCGGCATTTGCTGAACAAGCTGGAAACTCGTGATCCAGCGCGATTTGCGAAGTATGTCGCGGGAAGCACTCCGCTTGCGCATCAGCTCTTTGTTGTCATCGAAGGACCTGTTGCCAGCTGGGAAAAGCTCTGACCCGTGTCAGGAGGGGGTCAGAGGGGTGCCAGGTGGGGGTCAGACACCTCGAGCTTTGAACACTGCGAAATTGGACACTTTCCAAGAACGCATTGTGTGCAGGAGCGGCAATTAGTACCCGGTTCCAATCATTACAAGAACGCGAGAAACATCACCCCAGGAACTAACCTCCCACTGCCCTTGAAGAGAATGTTCCCACGTAGGCAGAATGAACAATCCCGTCTGGGCCTGCAGTGTGACACAAGGCCTGAAGCCCTCAACCGAGTTCGCGTATCCTTGCCAGTGATTGTCCGAATCCACCCACGCCCAGCGTTTGAGGTACTTGACTCCTCCGCCAAGCGAGGTCTGCAGGTGCAATATGGACTGTCGCCTCTCTCTTCCGTAGCACAGCAGTAATTCTCAGGCATAGTCGTCCGGTTTCTCCGGACTGCCAAACAGACCACTAAGAAGCTGGGTTTTGCGATCATGGCTAAACTCAAATCGTAGGAAGTCTGCGCTGCGAAGTGGAATCTGCAGGGAGCCGGCAAAACTGGATCCCAAATGGCTTCTGCCAACACCAAACTGCGTACGCGCCGAGCGCGAACTCAACTCGCTGTCCTTTCTCCGCTGCTGCGGCTCCTGATCCAGGGCCAAACTGGAGAGCGTCGTCACGAATAGAAGCGATACTCCCAACAGCCTAAGACTTTGCTTACGGTCCCTCCCGAAGAAGATGTGTGTCACGTAGCTGGCACAAATCAGAACCCGAATCCAATCATGAAGCTCACCCGAAACAGATTTGTATCAGGCGTGACCAGCCACTCCCCCTGGGTGAACAGTTCCAGCATGGGTAGGATGAAAATCCCTCCCTGCACCTGGGTGGCAAAACAGGAGGCTGACTCATTCTGGGACTGATAGTAGCCTTGCCATGAATCATGCGGATCAACTTGCTCATAGCGCTGGACAGTGAGTACTCCACCTCCCAGTGCCGCCTGCAGATGTAAAATCGAGGAGCGCAGCTCTTTGCCATAATAGACTTGAAAGCCATAGGCACGATCATCGGGCTTCTCGGGGCCACCAAAAAGCCCACTCAAGAATTGGACCTCTCGATCGGAAGTTACCGCGATGTGTAAAAAATCTCGTTGCCACAGTGGAATCTGCACGCCCAGGCTGGTGCCAAAGCCGATGTTGCTACCACCAAGGCCAGCCTGAAGCCGCAGCGAGCGCTTGGCTTTCGGCGATTGCTGCAGATTCTGATCCATCGCTAGTTGAGCATACTGTGCTTCCGCAGCAAAACAACGCATCGCCAGCGCCAGCGCCAGCGCCAGCCAGACCAAACAGCAAAGGAGGCTACGATTCATGCTGTCCACCTACAAGCTTGTGCATTTTCTTCTCGGACTACTTCAGCAAACTCACACGCAACACCTGCTGTGTATCACCAACTCGCGCTGCTACGAAATACAAACCGCTGGACAACTCACTGCCATCCAGCAGGAATTCGTGCCGACCCGCACGTAGATAGCCCTGATGCACATGCATCACGCGCCGCCCAAGCAGATCGTGCAGACGAATGCAGCTGGGTCCTCCCGCTGCCAATTCGAGCTCGATACGTGTCACAGGATTAAAGGGGTTCGGAAAAGCGCGCAGGCCAAGAGCTTGCGGCTTCGTCGACGCATGAGGCAATTCGCTTTCGGCCAATCCCGGATACACAACGACCTTGCTGTCACCGCGGGAACAAGCAGCAATGTCCGGCAATCCATCGCCATTGAAATCAGCACTAACCACACACGTTGGCGCATGCAGGCACGCTTGCAGTCGCTGGGGTTCCGCGAACTCAGCTGGACCCAGGTACTCAAAATAGTCCAGACCACCGCCTTGCTGGAAACTGTAGTCTTCGTGATACGAGGGCGTTATCAGATCCAGATCGCCATCGCTGTCCGCATCCAGCAGACAGATGCCATGGTGATCGAACGCAAAGCGATCGAGGAGGGTCTCGGGACCAAACTGGCCCTCCCCACTGCCCGCGTGATACAAAACAGCACCGGCGTAATCTGTGACACGCAAGAGATCGCTGATGCCATCGCCGTTAATATCACAAAGGGCAATGCTCGTGGTGCTACAATGCGTGGAAGCGATCTGCGTCAGCTCACTGAAGCCACCCAGACCCTCCTCATTGAACACGCAGCAAGTGTAGCTCCCGTGCCGTCCAACAGCTAGATCCTGATCGCCGTCCTGATCCAGATCGTCAAAACGTACGCAGCTCACCTTCGGTATCCCGACGAGGTGATACACGACCGAAGCGAAGGTCCCGGCTTCGTTGTCCACAATACGCACACTGCTGTCCGCATAGCAGGCCAGGGCCAGTTCCTGATACCCGTCACCATCGATATCCGCGTGATCCAGAAAGCACACACCCGGTGCTGTATCACACAGACAGATTGCGGTCGAAAAAGCGCCGTGTCCCTCTGTGTTGCGATACCAATTGACCCTGCCTGCGCCTGCGGCTCCGACGATCACATCCGGATACTGATCTCCATCAACGTCAAAGACATCGATTGCCAAAGCGGAATCGAGTTGCGTAGCGATGATCTGCGCTGTTGAAAACGCACCAGCGCCATCGTTCTCAAACCAGGCCAGGGCACCTTCACCGGCAAAACTGGCCAGCAGATCCACATCTGTATCACCGTCCAGATCAGCCGCCAACACTCTTCTTGGTTCGAGCAGGTTCGTGTCGATGCGCAGAGGAGTATCGTAGGTCAGATTGCCCAGTGCAGTTGTCCATTGCAGCCGCCCCGTCTCTTCAGAGACAGCGGCAAAGTCGGGTAGTCCGTCGCTATTCCAATCGTAGTTCGCAATGGCGCGCACGCCGACAATGTCATTCATCAGCACGCGCGGAGCCGCGAAAGTGGCTTGGCCGTTTGTGTTCACAAGCGCAACGACCGCACCCGTATCAGCGACGGCTACCAGCAGGTCAAGGTCATTGTCAGCATCAAGATCCACCGGCTTAACGATGCTGGCGCCCTGCAGCTGTGCCGACAGAATGTGACACACACCAAAGTGTCCGGCGAAATCCGCGTTGCGAAACCAGGCCACACTGCCGTCCCACGCGGAAGCGTAAAGCGCATCCAGATCGCTGTCGCCGTCCAGATCAGCCAGAGCCACGGAGCGTAGCCCGTGGGCTTCGTTGGTGAGTTGCTGTGCCAGGGAGTAACAACCCGCGCCGTCTTCGTTGCGATACCAGCGCACACAATCATCAAGCATACCACCCGCCAGCAAATCCAGATCGCCGTCGTTATCGATGTCGCCAGCCGCCAAACTCCAGGCCGAATACAAGTTATCGTCAATCACAATTGGTGTGTTACAAAGCAGTGTATCCTGACGTAGCGAACACCACAGCACCTGGTCATCGTCAGCGCAAGTCAGTGCCACATCGAGGTGTTCGTCGCCATCCAGATCCTCGCAGAGCAACGCTCGCGGCCAGCCTAATCCCTGCAGAAGCGGTCGCGGTGCCAGAAAGCTACCGCCACCCAAGGCCTCACAAAACACAAGCTCACCGCTCCCGGCTGCAGTAGCCAGCAAATCCAGATCTCCATCCTGATCCACATCGACCGCAACTGCGCTGGTGGGATAGGCAATCTGTGAACTGACAACGCACGGTGAAGCATAATCACCATCCTCAAACGGGTACCAAAGCACTTTGTTGTCCAAGCCTGAAGTGCAGAGCAAGTCCGCATCTCCATCCCCATCCAGATCGGCGTGACACAAGAATCCCGGTGCCTGCAGCTGGCCGGAAATCGCAATCTCATCTCCAAACTCGAAGGCGTGTATCACGTGACAACGGAATAACAGGCCCAAGCTTGTCAGTAGTAACCAAAGCGTATTCCGTGGAAGGCACCCCATGCTGACCCACTCCCCTTTGCGCCTGTGAATGCGGATTCCTCTTCGCGCTCTCAGACTAGCATCATTGCGACTCTGATCCAAGCTGTTCTTGTGACACAGTCTACTCCGGCATCCAGGAGCCCTTAAGCAAAAAACGGCAGCCGCAGAGCAGCAGTCCCAAAGCGCCCGACGCCAACAGCTGAAACCTGGATTTGATGTGCATCCGATTTCCTGGCATCCTTGTTTCCGTGATCCGTGTGTCAACACGAAGGTAGCCAGTGTTGTGTCACGAATCCACGAGAAAGAGAGGGGCAGGAGAGAGGTCAACGAGAGTCGTGTTTCAGAAAGCCGAGGTAGCGGAGGATGTTCTTCACTTCACCACTGAACGCGAGTCCGACGAAATGGGCTCGGGCTCTGGGGCCATTGCTCTCCTGAAAGTGCAGGACCCGATATTCAGGATAGAGTGCAAGCCCCCTGCCCAATTCAATCCGTACGCCACCCCCAAACGCCCGCGCGTGATTGCGAGCGGTATCGTTCAGCGACTCCTTTTCGGTAAACAGATCCCTGCCGCGAAAGTAAGTGGCAAAAGCGTAGGGCTCCAATCGACCCAGTTTTGAGCTGGCAATCAAGCTATACAACGTAGGGAGTCATGTTCAGGCCCGCCTCAAAGGCACCGGGTGCGAGGGATCGCCCTGTCCGGTAACAACCCGTGTTGATGCAGCCCGAGCCCAGCAGCGACAGCAAGATGCCCGCCAGCAGCCACTTGAATGTGTACATGATGCCCTCCCCTGTGTGCACGTGTTTGTCCGGTCACTCCCCCACGATCCCCACGATCTGCGGCTTCAGCAGACTGTCGGCGTGTAGCGTCGAGGCATCCCCTTTGCGCTGTTGACTGCTACGTAACACAAACAGGCTGCCCAGCGAAAGCGCGAAGCCCAGCAGGAAGCACCAAAGTTCTTTGCCAGGCACCTTGGCCGGCAAGAGCAGCCATCCAAGACTGATTCCAACTATCAGCAGCAGCAGCGGCATTCCCCAGACCAGCGCGCTGGCCTTGAGCACTTCATTGCCAGGCACCATCACCTGCACGCGCTGGCCTACCTGCACGCCGATGGTGTCGATGCACTCCAGCACACGGCGCTCGCCATCTTCCGGCTTGCAGAGGATCTTGGCCGCGCAGTGTTCGCAGTGATCGCCCACTTCCAGGTGCACGCGTGCGCGCGCGGGGTCCTTTCCCTCGGCGGGTATCACGGCAATTACAATCCCCGTCTCGCGCAGCTGCTCGCCGGTGGTGCTGTTCATCCTCTTCCTCTTCATCGGTATCGGTATCGGTATCGGTATCGATTTCGGAGTCGAAATCGGAACTAGGCCTCGCAATTTCAACTCCCTAAATCGACAGGACAA